>UCKU01000003.1 GCA_900473185.1 Hyphomicrobiales bacterium
AAGTTACAAGGGGGGTGTCCACGGCAGAACGCTTCGATTGGCTTCGCATAATCCCCAAAACAAAAAACCTCCCGGGCCCTC
The DNA here is from genome assembly GCA_900473185.1 of Hyphomicrobiales bacterium. Taxonomy (GTDB): domain Bacteria; phylum Pseudomonadota; class Alphaproteobacteria; order Rhizobiales; family Rhizobiaceae; genus Rhizobium. The sequence continues at coordinate 82 of UCKU01000003.1, forward strand.
AAGGGAGCCCGGGAGGCATGACGCACCGGTCGTAGGTCAGGAGTGGATGGCCGGGGCGGTTGGTGTCTCGGGTGCGGTTGGCGTTTGCTCCTCAGTGACCGGGCGCCTCGTGCGCATCAGCTTCAGCACGAAGACGAAGAAGGCCGGGACGAAGAAGATGGCGAGCACGGTGGCTGATATCATGCCGCCGAGGACGCCGGTGCCGATGGCGTTCTGGCTGGCGGCACTCGGGCCGGTGGCGATTGCCAGCGGCACGACGCCGAGGGTGAAGGCGAGCGAGGTCATGATGATCGGGCGGAAGCGGACGCGGGCGGCTTCTATTGCTGAATCCAGCAGGGATTTGCCTTCGGCGTAGTAATCCTTGGCGAATTCGACGATCAGGATGGCGTTCTTGGCCGAGAGGCCGATGATGGCGATGAGGCCCACCTTGAAGTAAATGTCGTTGGGCATATCGCGCAGCATCACCGCCGCGACCGAGCCGATGACGCCGAGCGGCACGACCAGCATGACCGCGAGCGGGATCGACCAGCTTTCGTAGAGACCTGCCAGAAGCAGGAAGACGAAGAGGATCGACAGGCTGAAGAGGATCGGCGCCTGGCTGCCGGAGGTGATTTCTTCCGCCGACTGGCCGGACCATTCGAAGCCGAAGCCTTCCGGCAGTTGCGAGGCGAGGCGCTCCATTTCGGCAATTGCTGCACCTGACGATTGGCCCGGTGCCGGTGCGCCGGAGATACGCACGGTCGGATAGCCGTTATAGCCGACGATCTGCGGTGCGCCCTTCTGCCATTGGGCAATGGCGAAGGAGGAGAGCGGCACCATGCCGCCGCTGGCATTGCGCACGTTGATCTTCATCACGTCGTCGATCTGCAGGCGGGCGCGGTCATCCGCCTGGACGATGACGCGCTGCATGCGGCCGGTATTCGGATAGTCGTTGATATAGGACGAGCCGAGATTGGCGGTGATCGCATTGTTGATGTCCGCGAATGAGATGCCGAAAGTGTTGGCCTTTTCGCGGTCGATCACCATCAGCACCTGGGCGGCATCCGGCATGCCTTCCACGCGCATGCCCGTCAGGACAGGGCTCTTGGCAGCCATGCCCATCAGCTGGCCGGCCGCTTCCGACAGGGCCACCTGGCCCTTGCCGCCGCGGTCCTGCAGGCGGAAGGAGAAGCCGCCGGTGGCGCCGAAGCCTTCGATCGGCGGCGGCGAGAGCGCGAAGGTCGTGGCATCCTTCAGGGCGAAGAGCTGGCCGTTCACGCGGTTGGCGATTTCCTGCACGGTGTTGCCGGGGCCGCGGTCTGCCCAGTCCTTCAGGGTGACGAAGGCGAGTGCGGCATTGGCGCCGTTGCCCGAGAAGGAGAAGCCCTGGATCGCCACGATATTTTCGACGGCGGATTCGGTGCGGAAGATCTTTTCCACCTGCTTGATGGATTCGATCGTGCGGTTGGCGCTCGCTTCCGGCGGGCCCTGGATATCGACGATCATGAAGCCCTGGTCTTCATCCGGCACGAAGGCCGTCGGCAGGTTGATGAAGAGGTAGCCGAGGCCGATGACGAGAGCGAGATAGACGATCATCATGCGGCCGGCGCGGCGCGCCATGCCGGTGACCGTCTTCGAGTAGCCCGCGGTAATGCGCTCGAAATTGCGGTTGAACCAGCCGCCGATGCCGCGCTTGTGGTGGTGGCCCTGCTTGATCGGCTTCAGGAACGTAGCGCAGAGCGCCGGTGTCAACGACAGCGCCAGGAAGGCCGAGAACAGGATCGAGACGACCATGGTCAGCGAGAACTGGCGGTAGATGATACCGGTGGAGCCGGGGAAGAAGGCCATCGGAATGAAGACGCAGGAGAGAACCAGCGTGATGCCCATGATGGCGCCGGTGATCTGGCTCATCGCCTTCTGAGCGGCGGCCTTGGGCGAGAGCCCTTCCTCGGCCATGATGCGCTCGACATTTTCGACGACGACGATCGCGTCGTCGACGAGAATGCCGATCGCCAGCACCATGGCGAACATGGTGAGCACGTTGATGGAAAAGCCGGTCGCATACATGACCGCGCAGGTGCCGAGCAGCGCCACCGGCACGACGAGTGTGGGGATCACCGTGTAGCGGAAATTCTGCAGGAAGATGAACATCACCACGAAGACGAGGGCGACAGCCTCGATCAGCGTGTGAATGACCTTTTCGATCGAGGCCGAGACGAAGGGGCTGGTATCGTAGGGAACGGAATATTCGATGCCTGAAGGGAAGAAGCGCGAAAGCTCCTTCATCTTCGCGTTGACCGCATTGGAGACGGCAACGGCATTGCCCGTCGACGAGAGCTGGATGGCGATTGCCGCACTCGGCTGGCCGTTCAGGCGGCTCGTAAAGTTATAGGATTCCGCACCCTGCTCGACGCGGGCGACATCCTTCAGCCGCACGGTGGAGCCATCGGGATTGGCGCGCAGGATGATCTCGCCGAATTGCTGCGGCGTCTGCAATTGCCCCTGCATGAGCACTGTTGCCGTCAGGTCCTGGGTGACCGGGTTCGGCGCGGCGCCGATCTGGCCGGCTGCCACCTGGGCGTTCTGGGCGGTGATCGCGGCATTGATGTCGTCGGTCGTGAGGTTCAGGCCGACCATCTTGTCCGGGTCGATCCAGACGCGCAGCGCGCGCTGGGCGGCAAAGAGCTGGGCGCGGCCGACACCATCGATGCGGCGCAGCTCGCCGATGATGTTGCGGGTGATGTAATCGCCGAGCGCCACTTCATCGCGCGTGCCATCGGTGGAGGTGAGCGCGATGAACATCAGGAAGCCGGAGCTTGCTTCTTCCACGTTGATGCCCTGGGACCGCACGGTGGCGGGCAGGCGGGCTTCGACGCGGCGGATGGCGTTCTGCACGTCGACGGAGGCCTGGTCGATATCCGTGCCGGCGCGGAAGGTGGCGTTGATGCTGACCGAGCCGGAATTGTCCGAGGTCGATTCGAAATACATCAGCCCTTCGACGCCGTTCAGCTCATCCTCGATCTGGCGCGTCACACCCTGATAGATCTCCTGCGGGGAAGCGCCGGGATAGGACGTGGAGATCGAAAGCTGCGGCGGGGCGACCTTCGGATATTGCGAGACCGGCAGGAAGGGGATGGCGATGATGCCGGCAATCGAAATGAACAGCGCGAAGACCCAGGCCAGGATCGGCCTGCGAATGAAGAATTGTGCCATGAGTTCTTACTCCGCCTTTGCAGGGGCGGGCGCCGAAGCATCCGCTGGGGCGGAGGTGTCCGCCTGGGCATCCGGCTTCCAGGGTTCGGGCGCCACCGTCGCGCCGGGCTGCACTTTCTGCACGCCATCGGCGATGACGGTTTCGCCCGCCTTCAGGCCCGATTCCACGACCCATTCTGAGCCGAGAACCTGGCCGAGCGTGACGGGGCGAAGCTCCGCCTTGTTGCCTTCGGCGAGCACATAGACTTGCGCCTGGCCGGCTTCGTTTCTGGTCACCGCGCGCTGCGGCACGGTCAGCGCATCCTGGCGCACGGCCTGCTCGATGCGCACGCGCACATACATGCCGGGCAGGAGATCGCCATGCTGGTTGGGGAATTCGGCGCGCAGTGTCACCTGTCCGGTATTGGGGTCGACATTGGCGCTGGCAAAGAGCAGCCGGCCGGGCTCGGCATAGAGGCTGCCATCGTCGAAGACGAGTTCGACGCGGGCTTCGCCCGGTGCGGTGCTCGCAAGCTTGCCGTCGGCCACCGCCCGCTTGAGGTTCAGGAGATCCTGGGCCGACTGGGTGAAATCGGCATAAACAGGGTCGACCTGCTGGATCAGCGCCAGATTGGAGGTGCCGTCGGCGGTCACGAGCGCGCCCTCGGTCACCAGCGCGCCGCCGATGATGCCTGAAATCGGCGCGCGGACGTCGGTGTAATCGAGATTGATCTTGGCTTCGTCGAGGCCGGCTTCCGCACTCGCCACATCGGCATCGGCCTGGGCAACGGCGACAGCGGCCGTATCGTAATCGATGCCGGTCGCGATATTGCGTTCCTTCAAGTTCTGCTGGCGCTGAAGCTGCAGGCGGGCATTCTGCTGTGTCGCCTTGGCGCGCTGCAGCGTGGCTTCAGCAGAGGCGACGCGGACGCGGAAAATGCGGGGATCGATGCGGTAGAGCACGTCGTCCTTCTTGACGAAGGTGCCCTGTTCGAAGACGCGCTCCTGCAGGATGCCGGAGACGCGGGCGCGCACTTCCGAAACACGGGTGGCGGCAATGCGGCCCGGCAATTCGTTGACCACAGGCACGGCATGGCTCTTCATCTCGACCACGCCGACGGCCGCCGGCGGCATCTGCATGCCACCTTCCTGGGCGAACGTCTGCCCGGCTGTCAGTACGAGAAGGGTTGTGGCTGCCATGATCGCCTTCAGGCGCGGCAGTCTGGTCTTGCGCAACATCAGTCTTTTCCCTTTTTGACCGCCCCCGGGCGGCTTGTTCAGGTCATTTTTCCCAAGCAATTCCCATCGGGAAGACCGCTTTGCGGCATTCCCGGAACTGGTTTGGGGTTTAACTAGGGTCAGCTCTTCGTTTCAGGAAGCTCGCGAAACGTTGTGTAGACGTTACGGATATCCTCGAGCAGCTCCTGCCGTTCCGCACCGCTCCAGCGGTGGAAATCGAAGAGTTCGGTACAATAGAAGCCGGTCAGCGCCAGATAGGCCATCAGTGCTGCCCGCGGCTTCGGCCCGGCGGCCATGGCCGCCAGATCGGTCACCACCCATTTGCGGATGATCTGCTGCAGATTTTCCTCGCTCGACATGGAGGCGCTGATCGCCATCGCCACGGCGCGGTCGGTATCATCAAGCGTCTTGTCGGCAGCCGCGATGCGGCCGTAAAGCTCCGGGTGAGGGGTGTCGCTACTCGCCTTCACGCATTCTTCCATATGAGCAACATCGGCGCCGACGCGGCGATCGACCAGCGCTTCCAGAAGCGCGCTCTTGGTCTTGTGGTCATAGACAACCCGTGACTTGCTGACGCCGGCCTCCTTCGCCACCGCATCGATCGAAAGCCCCGTCGCACCGGCGCGCACGACCACGCGCTCGGCAGCGTCCAGAATATCGTCAGTGGTGATCTTGCGCGTTCGCGTCACGAATAGGATTCCCGATTTTCTCCGATAAAAATACGAACGTTCGGATTTAAATGCAAGCGGTTTTGTTTTTGCCCGGCCACGCCTGCGCCCGGTAAGGACGCCGGCGCCGACGTCGAGCGGCTGGCCGGCGATCTTGTGGCGGAGGTAAAACTCCGTCACAAGAACCAAGGGCTGCTGTGCCGCCGGTCGAATGACGGGAAGGGTGTCAATGACGTTCAGATCGAAAATCCTGGTCCTCGCTGTCGGCCCCCTGATCGTGGTCACATTGGCGGTCACCATGCTGCTCACCTGGCAGTCGGCCAAGCTTGCGCGCAGCAATTCGGCCGCGTTCGAGGAAGCGATGCTGCGCTCGAAGGAAGGGGAGATCGCCAATCTCGTCAGTGTGGCAATGTCATCCATCCAGTCTGCCTATGAGGGCGCGGGGGTAGATGACGACGCCGCCAAGGAGCGCGTCGCCGCGATCCTGAATTCGCTCGACTACGGCAAAGACGGATATTTCTTCGTCTACGACTATGCGGGCAATAACGTCGTCCATCCCCGGCAGGCGTTCCGCAATGGCAGGAACTGGATGACGCTGGTGGACCCTGATGGTGACCGGGTCATTCGCGAGCTTATCGCCGCCGCCAGAAACGGTGGCGGCTACCACCGCTACAAGTGGCAGAAACCCTCCACCGACGCCGTCGCCGACAAGATCTCCTATGTGGTGGCGCTTCCCAAATGGGGCTGGGTGCTGGGCACGGGCGCCTATCTGGACGATGTCGCGGTCCAGACCTCGGCGGCCAACGCGGCGCTGCGCGACCGCACGCGGCAGAGCTTCATCATCGTCGCGCTGTTTGCCGTACCGGCGGTGGTGATCGTCTTTTCGACCTGCCTCTATCTCACGCTCGACGAGCGCCGGATGGCCGACGGGGCGCTGAAGCAGCTGACGCAGCGCGTCATCGACACGCAGGAATCCGAGCGGGCCAGGCTGGCGCGGGAGCTGCACGACGGCATCTCGCAGGACATGCTCGGCGTGCGCTTCGCGATGGAGCTTGCGGGGCGACATGCGGAAACGGAGGAGCTGAAGGAGGCCATTGGTGAAAGCGTCAGGGGGCTCAATGCCACGATCCGCGAGATCCGCGAAATCTCGCATGACCTTCGGCCGCGCGTCCTTGACGATATGGGGCTGGCTGCCGCCATCAAGAACCTTGCGGAGAAATTTTCGCTGCGCACCGGGCTGGCGCTGACGATGGACATGGAGACCTTCGTGGACGATCTTTCGCCCGGCGCGCGCACGGCCCTTTTTCGCGTCACCCAGGAGGCGCTGAACAACGTAGAGCGGCATTCGAAGGCCACGGCGCTGGAAATCAGGCTATGGAGCGAGAACGGGCGCGCCAGGATGCAGATCGCCGATAACGGCCTCGGCCTGCCGTCCGGCTTCGTCAAGCAGAACGAAGGTCTCGGCCTGCAGAACATCCGCGAGCGTGTTGCGCATTTCGGCGGGATCGTGATTATCGGCGGAACGGAAGAAGGCACGAAGCTGCAGGTGATGCTGCCGCGATCGGCAGCACTAGCGGACGCCGCGACAAGAGCCGCATGAGATGGCCGCTTGAAACGGCCGTGTGAAAGGGGCGGACGAAGATGACGCCGATCACCGTATTCCTGGTCGACAACCATCCTGTCGTGGTCGACGGGCTGAGGAAGGTTCTCGACACCTACGACAGCGTCAGCGTTGTTGGCGGAGCAAACGACGTGGCCGAGGCGCTGCCGCTCGTGCGGGCGCTGCGCCCCCGCGTCGTGCTTCTCGATATCAACATGCCGAAGACCAGCGGCATCGACGCCATAGCGCTGATCAGGGCCGAGAGCCCGGAAAGCCGCATCGTCATGCTGTCGATGCACGACAGCCGCGAGTATATCTCGTCCTCGATCATGCGGGGTGCTGCGGGCTACGTGCTCAAGGAGGTGCCGACGTCCGAGGTCGTCGAGGCGATCGTAACGGTGGCGGGCGGGCAGACCTATTTTTCCAGCGGCGTGAGGGATCTGCTGCTGAACGCCGGCCCGCTGCCGACAGGCGAACGCCTGACCCGGCGCGAACACGAGGTGGCACGGCTGGTGGCTGCGGGCAAGAGCAATCGCGAGATCGGCGACGAACTCGGAATCAGCGAGGCGACCGTCGAAACGCACCGCAAGCATCTCAAGCGCAAGCTCGGCGTCTCCACGACCGCTGATCTCGTGCGCTTCGTGCTGGAGCATCCCGATGCGCTGGCGGAGCTACCCACCAGTGGGTAGTCCAGCGCCAACATCCCCGCCGCGCGTCTTGAGGCGCGCGCGCTGCCTGTTCTAGCAAGGTTTGCGCGCAGCGGAGGATCTGTGCCCAGGGGAGAAAAATCCGCCAGCCATACGACCCGCCGCGGCCTTTGCCGCCGGATCGGCCCAAGATCTTTCTCCGTCTGGCCGGGCAGGCGCCCGGGCGCTCAGGACGAGAGGATATCATCGTGAATCAGAAATCGACCGGGAAGGCGGCGCTTTGGCTGCTGCTCATTCCCTATATCGGCCTCCTTTGGGTGCCGTTCTATAACTTCCACGAGCCGGTCATTTTCGGCTTTCCCTTCTTCTACTGGTATCAGCTGCTCTGGGTGCCGATCACCGCAGTGCTGATCTGGATCGCCTACAGGAGCGTGCGCGATGGGGAGTGACATCAACGTGGCGGCGCTTTCCGTCTTCATCTTCTTCTTCGTTCTGGTCACGATCATGGGCTTCATCGCCGCCCGCTGGCGCAAGCCCGAGACGCTTGCCCATATCGACGAATGGGGTCTCGGCGGCCGCTCGTTCGGCACCTGGATCACCTGGTTCCTGGTCGGCGGCGATTTCTACACCGCCTACACGGTCATCGCCGTGCCGGCTCTCGTCTATACGGTCGGCGCCTACGGCTTCTTCGCGCTGCCCTATACGATCATCGTCTATCCTTTCGTCTTCATGGTCATGCCGGTGCTCTGGAAGCGGGCGAAGGAGTTTGGCTATGTCACGGCGGCTGACGTCGTCCACGGCCAGTACGGTTCACGCGGGCTGGAGCTTGCCGTAGCGGCCACCGGCGTCATCGCCACCATGCCCTATATCGCCCTGCAGCTCGTCGGCATGACGGCGGTCTTGAAGGCGCTCGGCCTCCATGGCGAATTGCCGCTTGCCATCGCCTTCATCGTGCTGGCGCTCTACACCTATTCCGCCGGCCTGCGCGCACCGGCGCTGATCGCCTTCGTCAAGGACATCATGATCTATATCGTGGTGATTGCCGCCGTGGCACTGATCCCCTCGAAGCTCGGCGGTTACGCCAATGTCTTCAATGCCGCCGATGCCGCCTTCCAGGCCAAGGGCTCGGGAAGTCTGCTTCTCGGCCCCCACCAGTATGTCGCCTATGCGACGCTGGCGCTGGGCTCGGCTCTCGCCGCCTTCATGTATCCGCATACGCTGACCGGCATCTTCGCCTCCAACAGCGGCAATACGATCCGCAAGAATGCCGTGCTGCTGCCGGCCTATACGCTGCTGCTTGGGCTTCTTGCGCTGCTCGGCTACATGGGTCATGCCGCGCATCTGCAGCTGGACAGTGCCAACGACGTCGTTCCGGCGCTGTTCAAGACCCTGTTCTCCAGCTGGTTTGCGGGCTTCGCCTTCGCCGCCATCGCCATCGGTGCGCTGGTGCCGGCTGCGGTCATGAGCATCGGCGCTGCCAATCTCTTCACCCGCAATTTCTGGAAGGCCTATGTCGATCCTGCGGTCTCGCCGGCAGGTGAGGCGAAGGTCGCCAAAATCTCCTCGCTGGTGGTCAAAATCGGCGCTCTGCTCGTCATCCTCTTCCTGCCGACGCAGTTTGCCCTCGACCTGCAGCTGCTCGGCGGCATCTGGATCCTGCAGACGCTGCCCGCGCTCGTCTTCGGCCTTTACACCGGCTGGTTCCGGGCACCCGGCCTGCTTGCCGGTTGGTTCGTCGGTTTCTTCGGCGGCACATACCTCGTATGGGACGCGGGCTGGAAGCCGCTGCACGCGGTGACCATCGGCGGCGCGAGTTTCACCGTCTATACCGGGCTTCTGGCCCTTGCGGCGAACATCGTCGTCGCGACGGTTCTGAGCGCGGCGCTGGCGAAATCCGCAAGACCGCAGATCCAGTAATAATCCGGGCCGGCGGCGACCCGCCGTCGGCCGGGCAGTCCTGATGCGGGGCCGGCATTGTTCCGCTTTCCCAGGGAGGCGGGCAGGGCATGCCAGGAGGTATTCGCGCTCAATTCACCAGCAATACCCGCGCCTCCACCGGCTGCTCGATGCCCTTCAGCGACAGTGATCGTGCTTCGGTGCCGCCCATCAGTTCGGGCGCTTGCAGCGTCGTCTCCAGTGAAACGAGAATCTCGCCAGGTGCGGCCTGTGATTCCAGTCTCGCGGCCTGATTGACCACGCCGCCGATGGCCGTGAAATCGCTGCGGAAGCTGGAGAATTCGCCTATCTGCACATCGCCCGTGTGAATGCCGACGCCGATGCCGAGGGTGTAGCCGGTGTCGAGCTCGGCGAGCGCTTCCGTGCAGGAGCGCTGGATCTCCAGCGCGGCCCTGATGGCGGCTGCGGCATGGTCCTTGCGGGTGATCGGGAAGTTGAAGATCGCCATCAGCCCGTCGCCCATCTGCTTGTTGACGATGCCGTCATTTTCCCAGATCGCCTGTGCGGCGCGATCATGAAACAGGCTGACGATGCGGCTGAGCTCGATTGCCTCGATGCGTTCCGACAGGCCGGTATAACCTCTGATATCGGCAAAGAGGATGGTAGCGCCTGCGGTGATGTAGCGCTGCTTCTTCACATACTGGAAGGAGCGCTCGCAGATCGTGCAGATATCGGGGTTCATCTTGCTGCGGGTTATCCCGAAAGCGCGGAAAGGCAGCGAAAGCGGGCCACGGATCGGGATCGGCATATGCATCTGGTCCCAGCAGCCGCGGCAGATGCTTGCGCTGCCGGATTTTGCCGGATGCCCGGATATGGCTGATATCGTCATATGACGCATTCCCCCGATCACAGAAAAGGAGCTTCTGCCTATCGGGCGGCTTTGGCAACCGCCAGGCTGAAGTGCGCGCTGGTCTAAGGACTATTCGGCAGGATGTTTTGCGCATCGGCCGCATGCAGCCGCTTTTCGGCGAGCGCGATAAAGGCGCGCACCAGCGGCGAGAGGTGCTTGCTGCTGGGATAAACGACGTACAGGCCTCCCGATGCGGTCGTGTAGTCGTCGAGAACGCGCTGCAGCCGCCCGTCTGCGATGCAGGCGAAGGCGACGCCGTAAGGCAGCTGCGCGATGCCGTAGCCTGCAATGGCGGCCTCCATCACCGCCTGCATTTCATTGGCGGCGAAGCGTCCTGATACGGAGACCGTTTCCGGCCCGGCCGAGCCTTCCAGCACCCATTGCGCGTGGGCGGCTGATGGCCCGGCGATGACGCAATCATGGTTTACGAGATCATCAGGCGTGAAGGGTCGGCCTGCGCGGGCGAGATAGGCGGGACTGGCGCAGAGCAGGCGATAGGTCGGGCCGAGCTTGCGGGCAATGAGGGTGGAGTCCTCCAGCGATCCGGTGCGGAAGGCGAGGTCTATGCCATTGTCGACGAGGTTCAGCCGCTCGTCGGTCAGCCGCAGCTCGACCTTGGCTTTCGGATAGGTCGCCATGAATTCGAAAGTCGCCTCTTGCAGGAAATGGCCGCTGAAGCCGACGGGAGCCGATATGCGGATGGTGCCGGAGGGCTCGGCCTGCGCTTCGGCAAGCCTGTTGTTGGCGCCCTCGATCTTCCTCAGTGCTTCGCTTGCCTCCTCATAATAGAGCCGCCCGGCCTCGGTCATGCCGAGGCTGCGGGTCGTGCGCTGCAGGAGGCGCACGCCGAGATCACGCTCGAGGGCCGCAACCCGGCGGCTGACCGTCGTCTTGGGCATGGCGAGCAGCCGGGCAGCTGCGGTGAAGCTGCCGGTTTCGATGACGCGGGAGAAGATCACGATATCGTTGAGATCGATCATTGTTGCTCTCAATGGGACGATGTTTGGCATTTTTAGGCCATTATGAACCAATGCAGCAATCCTAAATCTGCTCCATCAGCAACTGCCATCGGCAAAAGAAGGAGCAGAGACATGAGCAACAGCAGAAGCATTCTCGTATCGGGCGCAACCGGCCAGCAGGGCGGCGCCGTCGCCCGGGCGCTTGCCGCACGCGGCCATCACGTCAAGGGGCTGACGCGCCGGCCGGACAGCGATAGCGCCAAGCGGCTAGCTGCGGATGGTATCGAGGTTGTCGTCGGCGATCTCGACGACAAGGCCTCGGTCATCAAGGCGGCCAGGGGCGTCGAGACCATGTACCTGATGGGCAACAGCTACGAGGCCGGCATCGAGGCGGAGACACGGCAGGGCATTGCCGCTGCCGATGCGGCCAAGGAGGCCGGTATCGGCCATCTCATCTACGGGTCGGTCGGCGATGCCGACAGGAAGACCGGCATTCCGCATTTCGACAGCAAGTATCTGGTCGAGCAGCATATTGCCGGGCTCGGCATCCCCTATACGATCAGCGCGCCCGTCGCCTTCATGGAAAATACCGTGGCACCGTGGTCGATCGGCGGCCTAAAACAGGGCGTCTATGCCGCCGCCTTGCCGCCGGCTCGCAAGCTGCAGCAGATCGCCATCGACGATATCGGCCATTTCGTCGCCGCCCTTGCGGAACGGCGCGAGCAGGTCTTCGGCAAGCGTTTCGATATTGCCGGCGACGAGCTCTCGGGCGAGGAGCAGGCGAAGATTCTCACCGAGGCGCTCGGCCGGCCGATCCGTTTCCAGGAGCTGCCGATTGCGGTCATGCGTCAGCAGAGTGAGGACGCGGCGCTGATGTTCGAATGGTTCGACCGTACCGGTTATTCCGCCGATATCGCCGCACTGCGTCGGGATTTCCCCGATGTCGGCTGGCACAGCTATGCCGACTGGGCGAAGGGTTTTGACTGGAGCGTTCTCAACAAGGCCTGATGAGCGGCTGCATCCGGCAAGGCGGACCGGCGAACGGCTGGTCCGCTTCATGCTGTGTTCACGCCTGCGCTGTCGGCCGGATGACGATATCGCCGACATCGACATCCTCAGGCTGTTCGATCGCAAAGACGATGGCGCGGCTGATCGCATCCGGCGTGATTGCCATTTCCTCCATGCTTTTGGTGATGCCGGCTTTCACGGCCGGGCTGGTCAGGGAGTCTGCGAAATTGGTCCTGATGAAACCCGGCGAAATGCTGGTGACGCGCAGATTGGGGCCGGCTTCCTGCCGCAGGCCCTCGGCAATGGTGCGCATGGCATTCTTCGTGCCGGCATAGACCGCCATGGTCGGCTTGATGCTGATGCCCGCCGTTGAGAGCGTGTTGACGACATGGCCGAAACCCTGGCGGCGGAAGACGGGCAGGGCGGCGGCAATGCCATAGAGCGGCCCCTTGATATTGACGTCGATCATCTCCTCCCAGTCCTCGACGCGCAATTCGTCCATCGGCGAGATCGGCCCGATGCCGGCATTGTTGATGAGCACGTCGAGTTTTCCGTAGGTGTCACATGCAAGCGTCACGAGCGCTTTCAGATCCGCGCGCTTCTTGACATCGGTGACGCGATAGATGGCCTCGCCGCCGGCCTTGGTTATGCGCTGAGCCAATGCCTCCAGCTTCTCGCTGCGTCTCGCGCCGAGCACGATTCTGGCGCCGCGTTCGGCCAGTATGAGGGCGGTCGCTTCGCCGATGCCACTGCTGGCGCCAGTAATGGCGATAACCTTGTCCTTGATTGGTGACATCTCTGCTCTCCTTGGTCAGTTTCTCAAGGATTGCAGCGACGGTCTGGAGAATCTATGCTGTAAGCTCCATCATTTCGTCTAGAGCGTCCAGAAATCATGATCGATCCTTTGTCCGATGTGTTTTCGCTCATTGATATCGAGAGCGCCCGCTGCACGCGTTTCGAAGTGGGCGGGCAATGGGCCTTCCGTTTTCCGCCGAAGCCGGCGCTGAAATTCGTCGCGGTCGTCAGGGGCGGGTGCTGGATCACCCTGCCGGGCGAGCAGCCCTTTGCGCTTGAAGCGGGCGATACGTTCCTGCTTGCCAATGCGCCTGATTATGTGATCGCCAATGATCTGGCGAGCGAGCCGGAGGACGGCATCGCCTTCTTCGATTGGCAGCATTCCAATATTGCCCGGCATGGCGGCGACGAGACGGTGCTGATCGGCGGCAGTTTCGTCATATCCGGCGGCAATGCGCAACTGCTGCTGGATGCGCTGCCGCCCTTCATCCATATACCGGCGAGCGATCGCGCCGCTGCTGTTCTGCGCGCTACACTTGCGACCCTCGACGACGAGCTCGGAGCCAGCGAAATGGGCTCGACGCTCATGACACGGCGGATGGGCGATATCCTGCTGGTGCAGGCTCTGCGCGCCCATGTCGCCCGCGCTGGGCCGGACAATGCCGGCTGGATCGGCGCGCTCGGCAATCCCGGCATCGGCAAGGCGATCAGCCTGATCCACAACGAGCCTGGCTATCGCTGGACGGTGGGTGAGCTCGCAAGCCGCACCGGCATGTCGCGCTCCGCCTTTGCGCAGCGGTTCCGCGATCTGGTCGGCGTTGCGCCCCTCGATTACGTCACCCGCTGGCGCATGCACCGCGCCCGGGAAGCGCTTCGGCGCGGGCAAGCGACGGTGGCGGGCCTTGCCGCCAGCCTCGGCTATTCCTCCGAAAGTGCCTTCGGTAATGCTTTCAAGCGCGTCTTCGGCCGCGCGCCCAAACGCTACTGGCGGGACGCCTGATCGAGCTGGGAAGAGGCCGCTCTTGACGGCGCACCGGCGGACGCCACTTCAATCGTCACTTACGCGGGGGTTCCGTTGCACCGGTTTGATCATTATCTCGTTTTCATTCTGCTCACGCTCGGCGGCGGGCTTCTCATCGGTCTCATCAATCTGCCGGATGAATGGTACCAGTCGCTCGCCAAGCCCTGGTTCACGCCGCCGAACTGGCTGTTCGGCCCCGCCTGGACGATCCTCTACATCCTCATCGGCATTGCAGGCGCGCGGACATATGCGCGCAGCAGGCGTTCACCCGTCATGACCACCTGGATCGCCCAGCTCGTGTTGAATTTCGCCTGGTCCCCGGCCTTTTTCGGCCTCAGATCACCGAGCTTGGGACTGATGATCATCATCCCGCTGCTCCTGCTCATTCTGGCTTTCATCGGCCTGTCGTGGAAACGCGACCGGATATCGTCGGTTCTGTTCATGCCCTACGCGGTCTGGGTGGCTTATGCGACGGCGCTCAATGCCGCCATCGCCTCGATGAACTAAATTGAAAACCGGGAAGCGCGGTCAGTGGAATCTCCCGTTCGCCTTGTCAGCGATAGCAGCACCTGAGATCAGGCGGTTGCGGTCGGAGGTCCAGGCGGCAACGAATTCCTTGCGCACCGCATCGGGAAAAGCTGTGCCGGCCAGAGCAGACTCGCTCGGGGCGCCGGGTGCAAGTGCCAGCTCGGCCCGGGTGGTCGACGCGATCCGCGCATAGGTGAAGGCGCGGGTGATCGGATCATTTTCCGCAGTTTGCGGAGCGCATTTGCCGCCTTGCGGCGGGCGTGACGTCACCGTGGCCGTCCTTACCGTCACGCCGTCGCGGAACAGAAAACAGTAGGCCCTGTCTGCCGGTCCACCGATGACGGACTGCGGCTCGATCACATAGCCGCGCACCGGAAACTGGGCATTCGAAGCCGACCAGATACGCTTCTCGATGTGGCGCGCGCAGGCCCTCATGTCGGTCGCTGCGGCGTCGAGGCAGGCGGAGACTGTCCAGCGTGCCAGCTGTGCGGCGCTCGGCAAGGCGAGCGTCACCGTCGCCTCTGTGTTCAGTTCCCTGTAGGTGCAGCGCAGGAGTTCGACGCCCGGCCAGTCGTCCGCCGTCGTCGGCGAGCAAGATGACCTCATATACTGGCCGCCGCTGATGCGCGTCTCGAAGCGGTGTTCCATTTCGGCCGTCAGCGATGCCAGGTCGGTTTCCGCCGCCTGCGTGACGCGCGTGGCGCACGCAGCGAGCAGAATGGCAAGTCCGACGTTTCTCAAGGTCATAAGAAGCAGCCGCTGCATTTTCACCGTCCTTGCGAAATCTTTGGAGGAAATACTTTCAACCTGAGGAGACAATGTGTTTTTTATTGTCGTTAATATTGCACAATCCAAGATTAAATGAAATAGTCACTTGGGTCGCTCACGTTGCACCGAAGCCGAGCAGAGGAGCCGCAGACCATGTCTCTCTACATGCTTCAACTATCCCGCGTTTTAGTGACGCTTGGCGTCGCGTTGCTCGCCAATCACGTTCGTGCCGCCGAACCGCCGGCGAGTTCGGCCGACATCCTCAAAGCCGTCGAATTCTCCGCGGCAACGCCGCTCGACGAGTCTTACCGGGGAGAGTTCGTCGGTTGCGACGGCGCGGCCGGACAGAGCAGGAAGGACAAGTTTCTCGGTTTCAACCTGAGGCTTCCTGGTGTCGCGGAATCGAAGCAGTACTATCTGTGCAGTCGCGACCCCAGCAATGTGAAGGCGTTGCTGCGCCTCAAGGACGGAGCGATCTACTGGCGCAGCAAGATGGCGCTTGACGTCGACGGATCCTGGGCGGCATGGAACGGTCTGCCCGGTGCTACCGATCTGAAGGAGACGTCGTACAAGTGGCCCGGTTCTTCCAACCCTTCCGCGCAGTCCGCACAAATCGATCCGGACCGCATTCCCTTCATCGTGATGCCGACGGCCGGCCTTTCCAAGATAACCGGTGCCAAGAGCGGTGAAATGGGCCGGATGTTCGCTGAGAAGACCGGGCTACGGCTCGGCGATATGGGCGTCGTGGTCTACAAGGACCGGTGGACGCCGGTTCTGATCGCGGATGGCGGTCCCTTCATGCGGCTCGGCGAGGGATCGAGCAGGGTCTTCGAGGCAATCGGCGAAAGCCGTTGCAAGAAGTGGAACAGCGATGGAACGGCCTGCGTCGGGCCGGGACACGTTTATCCCTATAAGAATTTCGGGCTCGGCCATGATGTCATCTTCATCGTCTACCCAGGCAGCCGGGACGCCGGTCTCAAGCCGGAGAACGCCATCTCGAAATTGTGTGCCTTTGCCAAGGAGAAGCTCAACCTGACGGGCGGCGCAATGTGCCCGTGATGTTTCCACGCAAGCAGGAGAGGAGTTTGCGATGCGTTACCTTTTGCCAATGAGCATTCTGATACTTGCCGGCGCGACCGGCCAGCTCAGCGCGGCGACCTTTGGAAAATGCAAGTTCAACACAGAGACCATGGCCTTTGCGGGAACCCCTGGCGAACAGGCATCCTGTCTGCTGCGCAAGGTGAAAATACTGGGAAATGTCGACGCCACACCCGCGCAGTTGCCCTCCAATCTCGCCGGCTTCATCGGCCAGCCGGTGACCATCTCCAAGCCGAAGCTGCGGCAGGTAATTTCCGGCCAGGAACTGACCGAGGCCGGGCTCGGAGGCAGTCTCGACGCGCCCTTGTCCCGCGGCAACACGAACAATCCGCAGGCACCGATGGCGCGCTACTTCGTCATTCACGATACGAGTTCGCCGAATTTCGGGAACGTGGCGCAGTTTCCCGCCGACATCGATACAAGCAACCAGGTCAATCGGCTCGACGGCTTCAAGAGCCCGTCGAACGCCAAGGCGCACATATTCCTCAACCGCCGGGGCGAGATCTATGTCGGCCATGATTTTGGCGTGCCTTGGCGCGCAACCAAGCTGGAACAGCAGATCGGCACTTTGTCGCGCGGCATGTTCCTGCATATCGAGAATGTGCAGCCGCGCCGGAAGCACCCGAGCCAGCCTGATGGCAACGCGCCAACGCCCGGTTTGTCGCTGGCCCAGTATGACCGGCTCGCGCTCCTTTACCTCATGGCGAGCATGCGCGCCCAAACCGGCCTCGTTCCAGCATTTCATGCGGCAATCGATCAAGGTCTGAGCGACGGGCATGATGACCCGCAGAATTTCAGCCTGGAGGATTTCGACGCCGCACTTGGACGCCTTCTCGCCAGTGTGAGTTAGAATATCGCTCTCGATTATAGGGCGTAAACTGACGTTCCTGATGTCATCTGGGTAAATGGACTTCCGTTACGGGTGGCAACTGGAAGAATTTCCGGGAAAATATTGAGTTTCCTGGCAAAGCGAGCGCCCAAAACTGAGTAGCGACTTCGGCAAACCTGTACCGCGATTTTGTATGCGCGATTGCATGAAACAAAGAGAGCCGATTTACTTGCGGCCTGGCTCGCGCAGTCCTAATGTCGAAGTGGACATTATCCCGTTTTGAGGGAGACTGCGATGCCGTCGAGTTTCAATGTCGAAAGTGCCGATGGTTACGAGCAACTGATGGGGCGCTGGAGCAGAAGGCTCGCGCCTGGGCTCATCGATTTTGCCGGGTTTGCGGATGGGGAGAGCATTCTCGATGTCGGCTGCGGCACGGGAAGCCTGACCTTCACGCTGGCGGAAAATCCCGGTTTGAAGGCGATCTCAGCCATCGATTTTTCGCCCGTCTTCGTGGAAGCCGCAAACCGGCGCAATACCGATCCCCGCATCAGCATTCGAGAAGCGGATGCCTGCGCGCTGCCGTTCGAGGATAGCAGCTTCGATCGGGCGATCTCGATGCTCATGCTGCATTTCGTGCCGGAGGCCGGCAGGGCGGTGGCCGAGATGCGGCGCGTCGTGCGCCCGGGCGGTGTCGTTGCCGCCGCCGTCTGGGATCATTATGGCGGCATGTCGGGCATGCGCATGATGTGGGATACGGTTGCCATGATCGACGCGAATTCGCGGGCGATGCGCCATCGCTATTCTTTCCAGCCGATGACGCAGCCCGGGGAGATGGAGGCGAGCTTTATCAGCAGCGGCCTTGCCGATGTGGAGGAGACCTCGCTCACGATCCGCATGGATTACGGCTCGTTTGCCGACTACTGGGACCCGATTGCATCAGGCGAAGGCCCTCTCGGCAAGTATGTAGCGGGACTGGATGCGTATACGCGTACGAGGGTCGATATCGCGGTGAGGGATGCCTATGAGGCCGGGGAGCCGGACGGGCCGCGGTCGTTTGCCTCGGTCGCCTGGGCGTGCCGGGGCAGGGTGCCAGGATGAGGATTTGGGAGGAAACAGGCTTTTGCGACCCCTGATATGCCTGCAATCATCGGAGCCCATTCAGTGGATGAGACCGATTGTGGCTTGCAAGAGCTGACAGCGCCTCACAGGCCCTGAGGGGCCATGCGCGGCCTTCTCTCGCAAGTTCCTGCCGGCGCTGCGGTGCAGTTGAAACATTGCGAACTGAGGAGATCGCCATGCCTACCGACAGGGAAGAAATCGATCAGGACCGTCGCACGCTTCTGGAGGCAGCAACGCTTGGACTTGCAGCGACCGGAACGATGGCGCTGATGCCGTCGGCGCTCGCGGCAGCCGCTGATCCCGATGCGGTCCGCCCGTTCCACGTCAAGTTCAAGGACGAGCAGCTGAAGGACCTGCACCGGCGCGTCGTCGCCACCCGCTGGCCCGACCGCGAGACGGTGTCCGACGATACGCAAGGTGTGCGGCTCGACACCATCCAGAAGGTCGCCAAATACTGGCGCGCCCATGACTGGCGCAGCGTCGAGGCCCGGCTCAATTCCTTCCCGCAGTTCATCACCGAGATCGACGGCCTCGACATCCATTTCATCCATGTGAAGTCCAAGCACGACGACGCACTTCCCATCATCATCACCCATGGCTGGCCAGGCTCGATCATCGAGCAGCTGAAGATCATCAAGCCGCTGACCGACCCGACTGCTTATGGCGGCACCGAGGCCGATGCCTTCCATGTCGTCATTCCCTCGCTGCCGGGCTACGGCTTCTCGGGCAAGCCGAAGGAAGCGGGCTGGAACCCGCCGCGCATCGCCAAGGCCTGGGCCGTGCTAATGCAGCGTCTCGGCTATACGAAATATGTCGCCCAGGGCGGCGACTGGGGCAATGCCGTGACCGAGTTGATGGCGGTGCAGGAGCCTGCCGGCCTTCTCGGCATCCACACCAATATGGCGGCCACCGTGCCTGCCGATATCGCCAAGCTGCTTGCAGCCGGCAGCCCGGCACCGGCTGACCTTTCGGCCGATGAAAAGCGCGCCTATGAGCAGCTCGCCGATTTCTACAAGAACGGTCTCGGCTACGCGATCGAGATGAACAACCGGCCGCAGACGCTCTACGGCATCGTCGATTCCCCGATCGGGCTGGCCTCCTGGATGCTCGACCATGACATCCGCAGCTACCGGATGATTGCCCGGTCCTTCAATGGCGAGAAAGAGGGGCTGACGCCCGACGATGTGCTCGACAATGTCACGCTCTACTGGCTGACGAACACGGCGATCTCATCTGCGCGGCTTTATTGGGACAATGCGCATTTCCCTTCGGGCGGTTTCTTCGACCCACGCGGCATCAAGATTCCGGTCGCCGTCAGCGCCTTCCCGGACGAGATCTATCAGGCGCCGCAGAGCTGGGCCGAAAAAGCCTATCCGAAGCTCATCCATTATGCGCGGCCGGCAAAGGGCGGGCATTTTGCCGCCTGGGAACAGCCGGAGATCTTCACATCAGAGCTGCGTACCTCTTTCGGGCCGCTGCGCGACCAGATCTGATACCCACCAACGGTCAGGCGTTCGTAAGCGGTATTCCCTTGTCATTGTTGTCCGCTACTTCCGTCCCAGACCCAAAAGCCTCGAGCAATTGCCAATCCCTGATGCCGTCACCTGCATGACGGCGGTTCCCAGGTTTCAGTCCTGATCAATGCACCCCTCAGGCCAATCACAGGAAGGATAGGTACCATGAAAGTTCTGCTCGTACTGACCTCGCATGACCAGCTCGGCAATACCGGCAAGAAGACGGGCTTCTGGCTCGAAGAGCTCGCCGCCCCTTACTACGCGTTCCAGGATGCGGGTGCGGAGATGGTGCTCGCTTCGCCGAAGGGCGGCCAGCCGCCGCTCGATCCCAAGAGCGACGAGCCAATGTTCCAGACCGATCTCACGCGGCGCTTCAACGCCGATGAGGCCGCCAAGGCGCGGCTTGCGAATACGGTGCGGCTCGATAGCGTCAACCAGGCAGATTACGACACGGTCTTCTATCCGGGCGGGCATGGCCCGATGTGGGATCTGGCTGAAGACCCCAACTCCATCAAGCTGATCGAGTCTTTCATCGCGGCCGGCAAGACCATCGCGCTCGTCTGCCATGCACCGGGCGTGCTGCATCGGGTCAAGAACGCCGACGGCACGCCCTTCGTCGCCGGCAGGCAGGTGACCGGCTTCACCAATGGCGAGGAGGAGGGCGTCGGGCTGACTAAGGTGGTGCCTTTCCTGGTGGAAGACGAGTTGCTGAGCCTCGGGGCGATCTTTTCCAAGGTCAAGGATTGGGGTGTCTACACCGTCACCGACGGGCAGTTGATCACCGGGCAGAACCCGGCATCGTCAGGTCCGGCAGCGCATGCGCTCATCGAGGCGCTGCGCAAGAAGGGTAAGTAAGGCAAAATTGGCAGGAAGGGCGTGTTTCCGTTGCTGTCAGAGGGGTGAGCGAAGATACGTTTTCGCGTGTGGCCCCCTCATCCGCCCTTCGGGCACCTTCTCCCCCAGTGGGGCGAAGGGGGAGCCTGCGGCACGCTCCGCAACGAGATGAAACGCTTCGATGGGGAGCGAGGCATTGCAGCGACACCCCTTCTACCCAGCGGGGAGAAGGTGGCCCGAAGGGCCGGATGAGGGGGCTCCGGGCTCAACCTCGTTTGATTTGACGAGGGGAGACGAGCGGATGGGCAGCCCCGAAATTGTACTGCACGACGCACATCCCAGCCGGCTCACCCCTATCGCGGCCGGCGGACCGCGCGTACCTTGCCGCTGCCGCCGCCACCGGCATAGAACAGGTCGGCGCCATCGGCTTCGAGCCCGGAAACGCCGGTACCCTCGGGCATATCGAGCCGTTCCAGCACCTCGCCGGAGTCAGGGTCGATGCGCCTGATGTCGCTCTTGTCGTCCTGCCAGGTGGCGTGCCAGAGTTCTCCATCCACCCAGGTCACGCCTGTCACATGGCGTTTGGATTCGATCGTGCGCAGAATCTCTCCGGTCTCAGGGTCGATCTGGTGAATGCAATTTTCGCGGTACTGGCCGACCCAGAGGCTGCCTTCGCACCAGGCCATGCCGGAATCGGCACCCTTGCCGGGGGCAGGTATGGTGGCGACCACGGTGCCGGTTTCGGGATCGATCTTGCGGATTTTGTCCTCGGCGATCTGGAAGATGTAACGCCCGTCGAAAGCAGTGCCGGCATGGGCAGCGACATCGATGGTCTTGAGCTCGGCCCCGGTTTCGGGGTCCAAAGCCCGCAGGTTCTCGCCGGCGGCAAACCAGACCCGGCGGCCATCATAGGTGACGCCGCCGATATTGCGCGTGCCCTCGAAGGGGCCGTATTCCCTGACGATTTCTGCCTGTGATGTCTTCATGGTGTTCCATCCTCTTCTTGACACCGGATCTTGCTTTTTGCGCAATTCCGGACGCAAAACCGCTGCACACTTTTGCTGGAATTGCTTTTATTCGCTCGGCAGCGGACCCGGGAGTAACAATGTTGTCGGGAAGCCGACGACCGGCGGCATCATCCAGCGGCGCGCCCGTCCATTGCCGAAAAACTGCACCTTGCCGGCCTCATTAAGCGTATCGAGCGCCCGCTGCACCGTACGCGGGCTCGAGCCGAGCGCAATCGCCAGCGCCGTGCTGGACCAGGATTCGCCATCGGCGAGAAGTGCCAGCAGGAAGGCATGCTCCTCCTCGACCGGCGGAGCGAGCACCACGACGGTGCGCCCGTCATGGGGCATCAGCGCAAAGCCGTGGGTCGTCGCCTTGACTTCCGCAAGATTGGCAAGTGCGGCGCGCAGCCGGCCGATTTCGACGCGCAGCCGTGCCCGGTGGGATTCATCGGCGTGACGAGCGCGAAAGGCGCGGGCAAGCAGGATCGAACGGATGACATCCGAGGGTGCTGCCTCGGCGAGCGTGCGGGCGAGCGCAAAAAGCACCGGGCGGCTTGCGAGCGGCACGATCTCGCTGCCCACGCGTACCACGTTGCGGCAGGCATCGATGACGAGCGTGTCAGAAGCAAGCAGCGCCTCGACCTCCTGAAGCTGCAGCAGGCGTTCCGTGCCGCCATCGATCAGCCGGGCGGCGGGCGCTTCCAGAACCTTCGCGGCATCGCGCACCTCGACGGCAAGTGCCGGTATGTCGGCTTTCAGCGCCGCTTCGGCCGCATGGGCCAGTGCCTGGCGCGCCGGCTCCGTGCGCAGCCGGCGGATTGCGACACCGGCGACGGCAAGTTCATGGCCGGCGCGGGCTGCCGGCGGCAGCGGCGAGGGGTCGAGATCGGCGAGCAGCTTTTCGGCGGCATCGAGATGGCCGATCAGGAGCAGGCGGCGGATCTGCAGGTTGCGGGCATGGGCGGCGTTGACCCGGTCGCCGCGCCTTTCGAGCGTCAGGCGCGCGCCTTCCAGCGCCTTTTCCGGCCAGGTGAGATCGCGCGAGACGAGGGCAATTTCGGCTTCCGCCACAATGCAGCGGGCGCGGGCCACGGCCTCCCGCGGGCCGAAGGCATGAGCAGCGCTCTTCAACAGTGCCTTGGCGCGGGTGAGATCGCCGAGCTGGGCCATGGCAATGCCGCGCAGCGCAAGCGCCGGCGGGTCGTCGCGCAGCGCCACCCGCTTCATCGCGCCCAGCGCATCGCCCACGGCCAGCGCCTGCGCGGCAGCAGTTATCAGCGAGTCCATCGGAATCCCGTCACACTTGTAACTCCCACCCCTCGGACATTCAGACCTAGTTTATTCCCCATCGGCAGGCAACGGCCCGCCGGCTTAGACGTTTCAACGCAATGAGAGGAGAAGACCCATGATGATGCACAAGACTGGAACCCGCGCGGAATGGCTGCAGGCGCGGCTGGCGCTGCTCGAAAAGGAAAAGGCGCTGACGCGCCGCAGCGACGAGATCGCGGCCAAGCGTCAGGATTTGCCCTGGGTGAAGATCGAGAAGGAATACAAACTCGAGACGGAAGCGGGCATCGTGCCGCTCTCCGCACTCTTCAAGGGCCGTTCGCAGCTTCTCGTCTACCATTTCATGTTCGGCCCTGATTATACGGCGGGCTGCCCCTCCTGCTCGTCGATCGCCGATGGTTTCAATGGTGTCACCGTGCATCTCGAAAACCACGACGTTGCCTTCAGCGCCGTATCCCGCGCACCGCTTGCCAAACTCCTGGAGTTCAAGCGCCGCATGGGCTGGACCTTCGACTGGGCCTCGTCTGATGGCAGCGATTTCAACCGTGACTTCAATGTCTGGTTCACGCCGGAGGAACAGCAGAGCGGCGGCATCGATTACAACTATCGCCGCGAACCGCCGGTCCCGGCAGTGCTGCAGCAGACGCCGAGCAGCGGCGAAAGCCCGGCGGACCTGATCGCCTCCATGACCGGTACCGATTTCATCACCTTCGTGCGCGACCGCCCGGGGCTCAGCGCCTTCGTGATGAAGGACGGCGATATCTACCACACCTATTCCTCCTATTCCCGTGGGCTCGATGGCGTATGGGGCATGTACCAGTGGCTCGACCGCGCACCGCTGGGGCGTAACGAGGAAGGTGTCTGGTGGCGCCACCACGACCGCTACGGGGCAGGGCAATGAGCACGCCTTGGAAGATGGGGGCCGGCAATAGCGCCGGCCCGCTTCTGCCTGGTATCGCGCGCGGGCTATCGCTTGCCGCGGCACCCACCTTTGTCGTTATGGCTGCGCTCTCGGCAAGCGATCCGGCGGCGGACATGATCTGCTCGATGGGTGGGATGCCGATGCATGAGGCGTCGGTCTTCAGCGGCATGGCGGCCATGTATGGGCTGATGAGCCTGTTCCATGTCGGGCCGTGGCTGCGGTGGATGGGCGGTGAGGCGGGCTTTCGGCGCTCGTAGGGCGGCGGAGGCTCAACATATCATTGCCTTGCGATAATTTTGACCACTCGCTGCATATTGCCTGCCTGCGCGATCAGGTTGTATGAACCTGAAATCAGTGTCGGCAATGTTTTTGGGGCGAGGATTTGCGGATATTTGCGATTGCTTGCGGGATGTTGATGGCATTGATCGCCGCTCCGGCTTTTGCTCAGAAGATCAAGGAAGATCCGTCTTGTGCTGAGGTGAATTATGCCTACGCGGCGACACGATCCAGCTGGTTTTACAGCGAAATGTTCTACGACCTTCGCAAAGATGGCGCCGGAAAACAGTTTGGTGAGCAGCGCTTCGACAAGGAGACCGCATATTACAGAACGGTCGGCAAGCCGGCCTGGTCTCGCTCCCAACGGGCCAATTGGTCGCCGAGGGATGACTATGGTCCACGGTTCCAGTCATGCCAGTTCGTCGCCGTGCGCAAGGAGCTCGGCGATAAGATCCGCCAGTATCGCGCCACATGGCAACGTGATGGTATCGTGGCCGACATCGACGTCTGGTTTTCGTCGAAAGGCAAACGTTTTGTCCGAGCGGAGCGGCGCTTCAAGGATCCGGAATATCCAAACAAGACCTATGGAACGACCGAAGGAGCAATTCTGGAAGTCTTCGACTATAATCCAAAGGCGGCGGTAGCGCCGAAGGGGCCGTTCGAGCTCGAATGATCTGGCGCGGCGATCAGTTATTGCCCGACCACCAAACCCCCAATCGCGCCGATGTGATGGAACCCGGTCAGCAACCCTGACGTTTCCGCACCGCTGTCTCCCGGCAGCGCATGCCCACCCAAACACCCCTTCCGACGGCATCCGGAATTGCCCCGCCTCGCCGCCGCTTTCGGACGGAGGAATGCTTATGTCCGCATTGGCAAGTCTGCGCGCGCTCACGCCGCAGCAGCGCAACACTGTCATCGCCAGCTATCTCGGCTGGACGCTTGACGCTTTCGATTTCTTCATTCTCGTTTTCGTTCTCAGATATATCGCCGAGGAGTTTCATACCAACGTTCCCGCGGTGTCCGTGGCGATCTTCCTGACACTTGCCATGCGAGCGCTCGGCGCCCTGATCTTCGGGCTTGCGGCAGACCGTTACGGGCGGCGCATCACGCTGATGGTGGATGTGCTGCTCTATTCGCTCTTCGATTTCCTCACCGGTTTTTCGACCGGGCTCACCATGTTCCTGGTGCTGCGCGCGCTCTACGGCATCGCCATGGGCGGGGAGTGGGGTGTCGGCGCCTCGCTCGTCATGGAGACAGTGCCGGAGGAAAGCCGCGGCATCGTCTCGGGTATCCTGCAGGCGGGTTATCCCTCCGGCTATCTGATCGCCTCGCTGCTGTTCTTCCTGCTCTTTCCTGTTATCGGCTGGCGCGGCATGTTCTTCGTCGGCGTGGCTCCGGCGCTGCTCGTGCTCTTTATCCGCCGCAATGTTCAGGAGAGCCCTGCCTTCCTGAAACGCCAGCAGCGGGGTCGTGGCCGGCCGTTCCTCACCGTGCTGCGCGAAAACATTCCGCTCTTCATCTGGGCGGTGCTCTTGATGACCGCTTTCAACTTCTTCAGCCACGGCACGCAGGATATCTACCCGACCTTCCTCGAAAGCCAGCGCAACTATTCGAGCTATACGGTCGGCGCGATCGCCATCGTCTATAATATCGGTGCGATCGTCGGCGGGCTGTTCTTCGGTGCCTTGTCACAGAGAATTGGCCGCAAGCGGGCGATCGTCATCGCCGCGCTGATCGCCGTGCCTGTGGCGCCGCTCTGGGCCTACGCCCCCGGACCAGTGCTGCTCGCGGTCGGCGCCTTCCTGATGCAGTTTTTCGTTCAGGGCGCCTGGGGCATCGTGCCCGTTCATCTCAACGAGCTTTCGCCTGACGAAGTGCGCGGCACATTCCCCGGTTTCGCCTACCAGCTCGGCAATCTGCTGGCCTCAGGCAATGCGACGATGCAGGCCGACCTCGCCGCCCATTGGAACGGCGACTATGCCTATGCGTTGGTCATAGTGGCCATGATCGTCGCTGTCGTCGTGGCAGTGCTTACGGGCCTTGGTTACGAGAAGAAGGATGTGCGCTTCGGCACGGAGGAGGCCGAGGAGCCGCGTGGCGCGATGCGAATATAGCGCTGCCTGCGGCCATGAAGGCCGGCGGCGAAAGCTGCCGGCCTTTCCTAGTGGGTCACCACTTTGCAGGCTCTCCGGCCGCCGCGTATGCCTAGTTCTGGTACGAATTTCTGATGGCGGCCGGTTTTTCCTTTTTTAAGACCATTGTCCTAGCGTGTCCGAGCGCCGGTTCTGTATTGCGTCCCGCCGCGAGGGTTCATGGATAGTAATTTCGCCTTCCTGCTGCCGGTCATGATGTTGATTTTCGGCTGCACTTTCCTGATCGTCGCCCGGTTCGGGTCGCGGGAAGCGAAGCTTTGGGGGCCGGGCTATCTTTTTGCTGCGGCAGCCTTCTCCGTTCCGCTTTTCGACAGCCTGCTCGAAGAACGCACCGCCTCTGCCATTGCCGATGCGTTGTTCCTTCTCGGGTTCGTTTTCTATTCCGGCGCCATACTCGCCCGTTTCAAACGGCCTTCCTATTTCCGGCTGCGTCTTGCCTTTGCCGGGGTGATGTATGCGGGCATGCTCTATGCGGCGCTGGTGGCCGTCAGCATTCCGGCAGAGTTCCTGCTGAATGATCTTGCCTGCGTGGCGCTGCTCGGCTTTGCCGTCGCCGTCAGTGTGCCGCACATGCGCCATGCGGCCGACAAGCTGCTGCTTGCCGTCTCCGGTCTCGTCATTGCCGATATCATCATCCGCAATGTGGTCTTCGTCTTCATCCTGCCGTCCTATGGCGGCCACGAGGATTTCATCTCGTCGCAATATGCCTTCACCATGCAGGCGGCGGCTTCCATCCTGGCGCTGATGTTTGCGCTGTCGGCGCTTGCGGCAACGACGCTCGATACGATCGCAGCGCATCGCGATACCGCAGAGCGCGATCCGATGACCGGCATGCTGAACCGGCGCGGCTTTGACCGCATGGTCGGGGAGCGCGGCCGGGCGGAAGGCGCCGTCGTCATCTGCGATATCGACAATTTCAAATGGGTGAACGACACGTTTGGCCACGGACCCGGCGACGAGGTGATCCGCGCCTTTGCCGAGATGCTGCAGGCGCGGTTGCCGGAGGGCGGCTTTGCCGCGCGGTTCGGCGGCGAGGAATTCGTGATCTTCCTGCCGGCAACGCCGCTGGCCTCGGGTGCCGATTTCGCCAACCGGGTGCGGCTTGCCTTTGCGGCTGTCGACCGCAAAGCGATCGGCTTCGACGGCAAGATCACCGCAAGCTTCGGCGTTGCCGGCGCCAACCCGGCCGATCATTCCCTCTATGAGCAGATCGCGCGGGCCGACAAGGCGCTCTATGCCGCCAAGGAGGCGGGGCGAAACAAGGTGATGGTCGAGGGCGAGCCGCCGCGCGACATGTCCAGCCCGCGGGTGGTCTCGGTCGCGCGGGGCTGCTGAGCCAACTCACAAATGCGGTCAATGGTGCCGCTCCTCGACGCGATTGACAGATCCGCCACAAGTGACGGGCCTAACGCCACCGACACGCCGAATCCAACGATTTCAATAGATTACAAATTGTCCATGTCGGAAAATCGCCGCATTTCCTACACCTTGCCGTCGCAATTGGCTGAGACCTTGTCACTGTCAGGTGATGAGGAGGTGAACGGTCATGAGCCTGTCTTTTCCGACGATGGCGGCAATCCGTTTCGGCTACGGGCTGCGGCCGGGCGAGGCCCCGCCGCAGACGAAGGATGATCTGATCGGGCAGGTGACGCGCGGCGCGGATGGCGTGCCGGGCTTTCCCGTCGGCGGTATCGAGGCGCGGCACACTGCGATCCTCGACCTGCAGGACAGGCTGAAGCAGATCCGGCAGGCCGACGGCGACGATCTCGATCGCCGGCAGCAGCGTCGGCTTCTCCAGCGCCGGGCGCAGCTGCTCTTCCAGATGGATGCCAATGCGCGGCTGATGCAGGCGGTGCTTTCGCCCGATGGATTCAACGAGCGGCTGGCCACTTTCTGGACTAATCATTTCTCCACGAGTGCTGCTAAAAGCCTGCCGATGCGGCTGATCGTGCCGCTCTACGAGGCCGAGGCGATCCGGCCCTATATGGGAGCCAAGTTTGCGACGCTGCTGCGCAGCGCCACCGAGCATCCCTCCATGCTGATCTATCTCGATCAGGCACAGTCGCTGGGGCCGGATTCCAAGGGCGGCATGCAGCGCAACAAGGGGCTGAACGAGAACCTCGGCCGCGAGCTTCTGGAGCTGCACACGCTCGGCGCGGGCAGTGGTTATACGCAGGCCGATGTGCGCTCGGCCGCCATGGTGCTGACCGGGCTGACCGTCGACCAGCAGGCCATGGAGACGGCTTTTCGTGCGCAGATCTCGGAGCCCGGTGCACATGAGGTGCTCGGCGTCAGCTATGGCGGGGCCAAGCGCACGCGCAAGGATTATCTCGCGATGCTCGACGATCTCGCGGTCAATCCAAAGACGGCCGAGCATATCAGCCGCAAGCTTGCGGTGCATTTCATCTCCGACCAGCCGCCGCAGGAGATCATCCAGGCCATGAGCGAGGCGTGGAAGAAGACGGATGGGGAACTGTCCGCCGTCTACCGCGCGATGCTCGACCATCCTGCCGCTTGGGCGGACGAGGGCGCCAAGGCGCGCCAGCCTTTCGATTACATCGTCACCGGTTTGCGGGCGCTGAACAGCGGTTCGGGAGTGGGCGATGTCGCGGCCTTCATGCAGGCCTATCAGCAGGACGATGCCGATAACGACGAGATGATGGCGATGCCGAAGAAGGATGCAGCGCCCGCCGCCGACGGGCAGGCGATGATGCAGGCGCCGCCGAGCCCCGAGGACGAGGCGCGCATCAAGCGGCGCAAAGCTTTCCAGATGGCGCGCGCGCTCGGGCAGGGCGCTCTTCGCCGCATGGGCCAGCCGACATGGCTGCCGCCGAGCCCGGCCGGTTTCGAGGAGAGTTTTTCTGCCTGGATTACAGCAAGCGAGCTTTCGGAGCGGCTGTCCTGGGCGCGCCGCGCCAGTGCCCAGTTCGGCAAGGATGTCGATCCGCGTGAATTTCTGAAGGCGACGCTTGCGGACGCTGCCCGCGACGAGACGATCCGTATCGTTTCCCAGGCGCCGAACAGGCTGAGCGGGCTGACGCTGGTGCTCGCTTCGCCCGAATTTAACCGCCGATAGGAGCCCGTCATGACAGAGTTTATGCTTTCACGCCGTGATTTTCTGACATCGGCTTGCTGCCTTGCCGCAGCCCCCATTTTCACACCAGTCACCTTTGCGGCCATGCCCGGCGATAAGCGCTTCGTGACGATCGTGCTGCGCGGCGCGATGGACGGGCTCGATCTGGTGCAGCCCTATGGCGACGCCGGTTTTGCGGCCTTGCGCCCCACGCTGTCACTGACGCCGGACAAGGGGCTTCTCGATCTCGACGGGCATTTCGGCCTCAATCCGGCGGCCGTCGATCTCATGCCGCTGTGGAAGGCGAAAGAGCTTGCCTTCGTGCATGCCGTCTCCACACCTTATCGCGACCAGCGCAGCCATTTCGATGGGCAAGACATGCTGGAATCCGGTGGTGAGCATGTGGCCGAGGAGAAGACCGGCTGGTTGAACCGGGCGCTTGCCGTCATCCCGCGCTCGGATGCGAGGAAGGCGATCGACGTCAACACATCCACCGAGCTGATCCTGACCGGGCCGAACAATGTCGATGTCTGGGCCTCAGACTCCAATCTCGAGCCGGCCAAGGACGAGATGCAGTTCCTGATGCGGCTCTATGCCGGCGATCCGGCTTTCGCGAAAGCAATGGACGAGGCGATGCGGGCAAACAGCGCCTCCATGATGGCCGAACCCTCCGGCCAGCGCGGCGAGAAGATCACCGATGTGGCGGCCCTTGCCGGCAATATGCTGAAGGGCGATTACCGCATCGCCAGCTTCTCGATTACCGGCTGGGATACGCATGTCGGCCAGTTCGGCCAGTTCAAGCGGCCGGTGCAGGATCTGGCGCAGGCGATCACGACGCTGAAAGCCACGATGGGCGCCGATCTCTGGTCGAAAACGGTGGTGCTCGCCATGACGGAATTCGGCCGCACCGTGCGTGAAAACGGCTCCGGTGGCACGGATCACGGCACGGGCGGCTGCGCGGTGCTTGCGGGCGGGGCAATTGACGGCGGGCGTATTCTTGGCAGATGGCCGGGGCTTGCCGATGGTACGCTGCTCGATGACCGCGACCTGATGCCGACGGCGGATGTGCGGGAGCTGGCGGCGGCGATGCTCTACCGGCAATTCGATGTGTCGGCGGAGGATCTGACGGGGAAGATTTTTCCGGGGCTGAGCTTCGACAAGGGCTCGCAGTTTTTGCGGGGGTGAGGTGCTCTCATCCTCCCTCATCAAGCCAGTTGGCAACTGACTTGATGAGGGAGGATGGGGAGGCCGCTCGCTCAAGCAGAGGCCTCACATTCCTCAAATGAAATCATACAGCCGGAAGATCCACGTGATCTGGTAGATGAGCCCGGCGCTCACAAACACCGCATGAAACCGTCGGTTCGCGGTCCAGGCCGCAATAATACACAGCACGATATAGACGGCATTGCGCGCCGGATATTCCCACCCGAGTGCCACCAGATACGCCTTGCCCTTCAACAGCGTATCCAAAAAATCCACCACATAAGTCACGGCCAGCATGCCGAAAAACCATCTGCGCCTCGAGATGAAATATTCCTCGTAGCCGCCGTAATCCTCGATCGTCGTCGGGAAGATCAGCACGCAGAGGAAGAAGAAGAGGCAGCAGAAACTGATCAAGAAAAGGTAGACGCCGAAGGAGATGACGGCGAGCGATTGCAGGCGATATTCCCACCACCAGAAATGGATGATGAACAGGAACATTGAGGCGACCCAGCCTAGATGCACCCAGTAGACCCTGAATTTGCCGGGCGACTGCACGATGCCGCCGAGGCCGGTCAGCAGGCGGGCGAGCGAGAGGCCGATCACCATCGACATCACGGTGCGGATGTAGACGTAGACTTCCGGTGTCGCGGCCGCTTGCATCATCTCACTCCTGCGGGACGACCTTGGGTTTGCCGTCCTCGTCGAGTGCGACCATGATGAAGGTGCCGGCGGTGACTTTTTCCTGCTGATTGTAGCGCGAGCGGTGCGCCCAGGCTTCCACGCGCAGCGTGATCGAGGTGCGCCCGACGCGCTCCACATGGGTATAGATGGACAGCGTATCGCCGATCTTGACCGGCAGTTCGAAGGCCATTTCCTTGACCGCCGCCGTCACCACACGACCCCTGGCGCGCTCCGCGGCGCGGATGCCGCTTGCCAGGTCCATCTGCGCCATGACCCAGCCGCCGAAGATATCGCCGGCCGGATTGGCGTCTCCGGGCATGGCGAGCGTACGTAGCGTCAGTTCGCCTGTTGGCTTGGCGGCATCGGTCATCAGGGGCTCTCCGTTTGGCCGGTGATTCATCTGGAATCACCCTAATGCAAAGGCCAGCCGGTGGGAAAGAGCGCAAAAACACTGGTTTGCGCGGCGCCTGCAAAAAATATCAGGCGGCTGTAGAAGAATCTCAACCGTTAAAATTCGGTTCGAATTCAAATGCTTGATCTTGCAGCGGGGCTGCGCCCGATTGCCTCACGTAGCGTTATTTAACCACATTCTAATCAAGCTTTACCGTCCGGTAAGCGGCTCACATCAGTATCTGATGATTGTCACACATGAGAGCCGCCGGAACCCCATGCGCAACATCAGGATTTCAACCCGCCTCTACAGCCTCGTCGCCTTCGCGCTTGCCGTGCTTGCCGCAACGATGATCTTCTTCCTCAACTATTCCTATCGGGAGCTGGAAGCCGAGCGCAAAGCCGGGCTGGCGCAGATGGATGCGACCGCGCTCGCCATCTTCGACAAATATTACAAGCTGGAGCAGGCGGGCACGATGACCCGCGAGCAGGCGCAGACGGCAGCCAAGGAAGTGATCGCTTCCATGCGCTATGGCGGCGGCACCGGCTATTTCTGGATCAACGATATGCATCCTGTCATGGTGATGCATCCGGTCAAGCCTGAGCTCAACGGCACGGACCTGACGCAGAACAAGGATCCGAACGGCAAGTTCCTGTTCGTCGAATTCGTCAATACGGTGAAGGCGAGCGGGCAGGGTTTCGTGGACTATTACTGGCCGAAGCCAGGCGCCGACCAGCCGGTGCTGAAATACTCGCATGTGGCGGGCTTTCAGCCCTGGGGCTGGATCGTCGGCACCGGCGTCTATTCGGATGACCTTGCAGCGCTCTATCGCCAGAACGCGATCTGGACGGCTGTGGTCGGTCTCATCGGCGCGCTCATTACCCTTGCCATCGCCTATGCGATCGTGCGCAGCGTGACGGCGCCGGTTGCGCGCCTGAAGGCGGCGATGAATGCGATTGCCGATGAGAATGCGAGCGTCGATATCACGGATGCCGACAGGCGCGACGAGATCGGCCAGATGGCGAAATCGCTGATCGTACTGCGTGACTCCGTTGCCGAGCGCGCCGAGTTGCGCGTTCGCGAAGACGAGCGCCAGCGGGAGATCGAAGGCGAAAGGCGCGGCAACGAGGCGAGCCTGCGCTCTTCCTCCGAACGTCAGACGGCGGCGATGCACGCGCTCGGCGCTGGGCTGGAGCGGCTTGCTGCCGGCGACCTGACGGTTGCGATCGACGATCTCGGCCAGGATTATGCGAAGCTCCGCTCCGACTTCAACGCGGCGGTCGATGCGCTTAACGGCGTCATCCATGCGATCGCGGAATCCAGCCACATCGTCAATGACAGCGCCCGGGACATCAGCGATGCGACCGGCAATCTTTCCAAGCGCACCGAGCAGCAGGCCGCAGCGCTCGAAGAGACCGCAGCCGCTCTCGACGAGATCACCGCCACAGTTCGCACCGCCTCCGAACGCGCCAACGAGGCGCGAACCATGGTGGCGGAGACGAAGACAAGTGCAGGGAAATCCGGCGAGATCGTCCGCAATGCGGTCTCGGCCATGAGCCGCATCGAGGATAGCTCCAGCCGCATCAACCAGATCATCGGCGTCATCGACGAGATTGCCTTCCAGACGAACCTTCTGGCGCTCAACGCCGGCGTGGAAGCGGCGCGTGCGGGCGAAGCCGGCCGCGGTTTCGCGGTCGTTGCGCAGGAAGTACGCGAGCTCGCCCAACGCTCGGCCAATGCGGCGAAGGAGATCAAGACGCTGATTTCGAGCTCGGCAGCCGAAGTCGAAGGCGGCGTGGCGCTGGTGCGCTCCACCGGCGATGCGCTGGTCGAGATCGAGGCGCTGGTCAACCGCGTCAATGCCCATGTCGACTCGATTGCGACGGCCGCCCGCGAACAGGCAACCGGGCTGCATGAGATCAATACCTCCGTCAACCACATGGACCAGATGACCCAGCAGAATGCCGCTATGGTCGAAGAGACCACGGCGGCGAGCCAGACGCTGGCGGAGGAAAGCCAGCAGCTGCGGACGTTGTTGTCGAAATTCCGCCTGCGCGACCAGACGGGGCAGGGTGCGCGATACGGCCGGGCTGCTTGACAGGCTGGTGACGATCTGACGAGAAGGGCCGTGGCA
This sequence comes from Hyphomicrobiales bacterium, assembly GCA_900473185.1. GTDB lineage: Bacteria > Pseudomonadota > Alphaproteobacteria > Rhizobiales > Rhizobiaceae > Rhizobium. Next base: position 33,813 of record UCKU01000003.1, read on the forward strand.
TTGCTGCCGCGGCCCTTTGTTTTTCCTCCGACAGCAGATCAGGCTTGCTCAAAGCCCGGTGTCGTCATCCGCTCGAGCTCTTCGTCATTCTTGCCGGACATGATCCCGGCGAGCGAAGTGGCGATGACATTAGAGGCATAGAGGGATGCGACCTCATCCATATCGGCTTTGGCTGCGAGAGCCTGCCGGAAAAAGCGTTCATAGCGTTCGAATAGTTTGCTTACCGCTGCTTCCATCGGCGGCTTTCCTGACTATGGACCGGGCTCATGGTACGATAGTTATGGTTCTAGCCGAGGATGCCAACAGGTCCGAAAACAACGACCAGCATTTGCCGGATCGCCAGAACTCAATCGGCAATCAGTTGCGACACTATAGACGGGTCGGAGTGCCCTGGTGGAAGAGCATCTGCCATCGCCGTCCATCGTGTTTCCAGATGGAGCTGCGCAGCACATGCCGCTCCGATCCATCCGCTTGTCGGCGCCAGGTGCGATAGGTCAGCAGGGCAGCGTCGGCTGAAATCGGCGTCAAGGCATAGTCGCCGGAATGCAGTTCGCTGTTGTCGGTGCTGTCGTCTTCCTGCAGCAGAAGCCCGATCATAACGTCGCGGCGATAGACTGTTCCCGATGCACCGAATTCGCCAAATCCATCCGCCAGCAGGTCTTCCAGAGCTTCGCGGGAGCGACGTATCTCCGGCCGATGAAGGGCTTCTTCAAGCGCGCGGAGGTCTTCTATGCGGATTTCGGGTGGGGTCATAGGGTCTGTGCCTCTCGAAGTTTGCCGGAAAGCTAGAGCAGGCCGGCTCATGGCAACAGCTCTTATGTGCTGGGACACGTTTTAATACCGCGGTGTGGAGATACCTCTCTAACGAGTGCGAACGCTCGCGATCAGCCAATCTCCACACGTAAAGCTTTCATTCACCGTTTTTAATTAAATTTGAATCGAGGTTTTCCGATCACAGGCCGCATGCGGAAGCGATAAGTATGGCGTTTCTTTCCCTTCTCCGGCGTACCGCCCTGCCAATTCTGCTTTCCACGGCGTTGACGACCTGTTCGATCAGCGATGGGCTGGTGCCGCCTGAGAATGTCGATAGCAGCACGCGCGTCAGCTCCATTTCGCCCGCGCGGGGCGGGGCCGTGCGCATGGCGCCGGTCCAGAGCCAGCAACCCTATCCCGCCGCCAGCGCGCCTGTTGGCAACACACAGGGACAGATCGACTATCTCGATACGCCGAACCTTGCCGGATCAGGCCATCAGATGCGCGCGCCGGTGCAGCAACCGATGCCCATGGCCACGCCGCAGCAGGGGCAGCGACGCCTGCCCATGATCGACAGTGACGAGGCGCTCGCCCAGCAGAGCCAGCAGCGAGAAGCATCCAACGGCAACTGGGGTGGCGTGAAGCCGCTCGCCATTCCCCAGGGCGGCGTCAACATGGATGAGGAGCTCGGCGCCGGGCCGGGCAATCAGCCGGTCGTCGGCCTGGCACAAGAGCAACAGCAGCAGATCGCCGAGGGCAATGCCACCGAACCCGTTGTCGACGGCATTGGCACGGATAATCCCACGCAGCTGAACCGGCGGAACATGCCGCAGCCGGTCGCGGCCAGCCAGATGAGCCGTCAGCCGATGCGCGCTGCCGGCGGTGGCGCCCGGACCTGGAACGACGGCAGCCCGGTTCTGGCGCCGACGCGCGTGCCCGAGGAGGACGAGCCCGAGCAAGTCGCCATGCTGCGGCCGAACAATCCCATGATGAGCGAGCCGGCAGCGCCCGTCGATCCCGGCGTCATGCCGTCTTCTGAACTGTCATGCCGGCGCGAGCTGAAGCGCATGGGCGTGATCTTCGAGGATCGCCCGCCAATCTCCAACGGGCCGGCCTGCCAGGTGCCATACCCGGTTTCGCTCCAAGGCCTTTCCGGCAATATCGGCGTCAAGCCGGCGGTGATCCTGAACTGCCAGGTCACGCTCGCCTTCGCCAAATGGGTGAAGAACGAACTCGCGCCATCGGCCCGCTTCCGTTACTGGACCGGCATCAGAACCATCGAGCCGCTCGGCGGCTACTCCTGCCGGCGCATGAACAACAGCCGCCAGAGATACAATCCGATTTCGGAACATGCGAAGGGCAACGCCATCGATGTCGGCAAGTTCGTGCTGAAGGACGGCCATGAGATCGACGTGCGCAAAAAGGGCCTGTTCTCCTTCCGCGAAGGGCGCCTGCTGAAGGCCGTGCGCACCGACAGCTGCAATTATTTCACAACGGTGCTTGGCCCGGGCTACAATCCCGAACACTGGAACCATTTCCACTTCGATCTCATGTCGCGCAGGGGCGGAAGAGCCGTCTGCAAATAGGTGGAGATTACCGGAAGGTCTGCGTCTCTTTGATCAGGCCAACATCCAGTCTATTCATTCGAAGCGGATTTTCTAAAATAGAGGTTCAGAACACAGTATTTCATCCAAATCACGCCGGAGTATAATCCAATTCATTATTCCGGAGCGAGAACAAGTATGTTAGGGTCATATGGAGAAACTGTCCTGTGCAAGGTGCTCTCGGAGAGTTAATTGCTAGAATTTATCTCTTTATCCACTTTGAAAGACTTCCTGGATGTCTTGTCAAAGACAAAAGAGCTGATTGGTCAAAGAAAAAGTAAAAAATTACGTCTTTTTGAGGATGTCGTCGATCCGATTTTCCGCGCGCTGCAGCCAGTAGTTGAGGATTACATTACTCTTTTCGCAACAACTTTGCGGGATGTGAGTGCTGCAAGAACGACATCCGAATTTAATATCGCACTGGATAATCTTAGATTTGCCCGTGCCAAACTATTTTCAACGAGAGCCGAGATACGTGCATTAACGGCAGAGACAATGAGTTTGAGCCACGACCGCGATCTCTACCGATTTCTGCGGTGTGTGGACAGCATCTTTTACAATGTGCGGATGGCTCCACAACAGAGCAAGATGTCTCGCTCTCTTGAAGTACAAGGACTTCTTGAGCTTTTGGCGGAAGACGACGACAACATATCACGCGAGTTTGCAGAAACATGTATCAGGAAAACACTGCGAGAAGTGGAAAATGGTTTCATCGATGCTGCCCAAGCTCATGCGCGTATCCGGATCGAATCCCAAATCCATTTGATAGCAACCTTCAAAACTACTTCCGACGCACAATAGCATGTGGATTAGCGAGTAGCCTCAAATACCGGTGCGTTTTCACCTGAGTTGTTTGTTGGTTTCCCTCCATTCGGTTTCCGCTGTAAAAGGCTCTCCCAAATCTCAAGGTCATTCAATGCTCTTCGTTCGAAGATCGGAAACCGAATCTTGTTTAGACGTCTATTGTGGTTGGCGCGGTGGACGTCACACTGCTCCTGGTGTTTTGAACCTTTGATGATTGCGCGACATGACCGGCATTTTCCTCCTGCTCATCGGCTTTCCCGGTACCGGCAAGCTCACCATCGCCCGGAAGCTCAGTCCTCTTCTTTCCGCAAAGATCATCGATAATCACTGGGTCAACAATCCGGTGCTCGGGGTTCTCGATCATGATCTGACGCAGCCGTTGCCGGAGGCGATCTGGGAGCAGACGGGCAGGGTGCGACAGGCGGTTCTGGACACGATCGTCGCTTTCAGCGCTCCGTCAGCCAATTTCATCTTCACCCATGCCGGCATTCAGGGTGATGAGCGCAGCCACCGAACCTTCCGGCAGATTGCCGATGCTGCCGATGAGCGGGGATCGTTGCTGGTGCCGGTGCGATTGCTTTGCGAGGAGGAGGAGTTGGCGCGGCGGGTTGCGATACCGGAGCGGCGCGAGCGGCTGAAATCGGTCAATGTCGAGGCCTCGCGGGAGCGCAGCCGGACGCTGCAGGTGCTCGATCCCGAGCATGCGAATACGCTCGATCTTGATGTTACCTCGCTCTCAGCAGAGGAGAGTGCGGATGTCGTTCATCGGCACGTGCAGGATCTCCTGAGCCTCCTGCGCGGCTGAAAGCGCGGAGCCCGAGGCTTCGGCAAGTGCTCACCGGAAGGCCCGGCTGGAAACCTGGATCGAGTTCTGACACGGGTCCTTTGCATTGGCGTAGACATAGCCGTCGGCCTTGTGGATCGGCCCGAATGTCAAGCCGTTACCGGCGCATTCGGCACAGAAGGATTCGACGTTCTCGACATCGAAGACCAGCTTGACGATGGATTGGCCGCGGCGCTGCCCCTTGGCGGCCTGATGCAGCATGATATTTGCGCCGCCATCCTGCGCGACCAGCTCGACGATGCGGTCGCCGGGTAGCCGCATGGGCTTGAAGCCGAAATGTGTCTCGTAGAATGCGGCGGTTTCCTCGACATCGCCGGCGTAAATCACCAATCGGTTCAGTGGCAAGACAGCCTCCAGTGACGTCATGTTCGATGCGCCTGCACCGGCACTCGCGCCGGAGTTTGCCATGGGCCGTCCTGCCGGAACAGACTGCTTTTGCCTGCTCTGACGTAGGCCGGCCAGATATTTGCGCCGGAAACCATTGCCGCGGTGTGCAGGCAGGGTCACTCAGCCTGATGGTTTCGACCTTCCCATCCGTCGCCCAGCCCGAATTGTGAGCAATTGACTTGCTCCCGCGAAAGATTAAGCTTTGAAACGTAGCAACCACCATCGGCGCGCGAATGTGAGCGGAGGGTGCGAGTGGCTGGGCGACCTTTAGGAGGATGAGGTTTGCCGTGGATTACCGTGTTGTTCTGCTGATCGCTGCATCCGTGTTTGCCCTTTCCCCTGGTAAGTCAGGGGCGCAGGAGGGTGACGCCAATGCGGGTGCCGTTGTTTTCAAGAAATGCGCGACCTGTCATATCGTCGATTCTGATACGAACAAGGTTGGTCCGTCGCTGAACGGGGTGCTTGGCAGGAAGGCCGGAACGCATCCCGATTTCGCCTATTCGGCTTCGATGAAGGCGGCCGGCGATGGTGGGCTCGTCTGGGACGAGGCGACGCTGCGCGATTACCTGCACAATCCGAGAGTGAAGGTGAAGGGCACGAAAATGGCCTTCGTCGGCCTCAAGGATGATCAGGAAATCACCGATCTCATCGCCTATCTCAAGCAATATTCCAAATGACCGGCAAGATTCCAGATGACGGCAATACTCCTGATGGAGGGTCGCGGACTATGTGGCCCCTGCCTAAATCGCCGTAATTGCCGATATTTTCTATCTGTGCGATAATAAATACGGACTTTTGCGGAATACGGTTTCACGGTCGACTGCTCAGGGAGGAGCGGAAATGGCTGTCGTGCTGATCCTCGTCCTGATCGTCGTCGGCTCCGTGCTGTTTCATGTGCTGAGCCCGTGGTGGTGGACGCCGATCGCGTCCAACTGGAGCTATATCGACAGCACGCTCGTCATCACCTTCTGGATCACCGGCATCGTCTTCGTGGCGGTGATTTCCTTTATGGCCTATTGCGTGTTCCGCTTCCGGCACAAGCCAGGCAACCGGGCGCATTACGAGCCCGAGAACCGCAGGCTGGAAGTTTTGCTCGCCTCGGGAACGGCGGTCGGTGTCGCAGCCATGCTGGCGCCCGGCCTCATCGTGTGGAAACAGTTCATCACGGTGCCCCCAGATGCCGCATCGGTGGAGGTCGTCAGCCAGCAATGGCTATGGAGCTTCCGCCTGCCGGGCGCTGACGGAAAGCTCGGCCGCGCCGAGACGCGCGACGTCACCGCCGAAAATCCGCTCGGCCTCGACAAGAACGACGCAAGCGGCCTCGACGACGTCATCATCGAGGGCGGCGAGCTACACCTGCCGGTCGGCAAACCGGTGCACATATTGCTGCGCTCCGTCGATGTGCTCCACGATTTCTACGTGCCGGAATTCCGCGCCAAGATGGACATGATCCCCGGCATGGTCACCTATTTCTGGCTCACGCCGACACGGACGGGAACCTTCGAGATTCTCTGTGCCGAACTTTGCGGCGTCGGCCATCCGCAGATGCGAGGGACGGTCGTGGTCGACAACGCCGCAGACTATCAGACCTGGCTCGATCAGCAGCAGACATTCACCCAGCTTACGGCATCATCGGGAGAGCCACCGCCGGCAAACTAAACCGGCGAAGAGGGTCGGAGGCCGCCGGCCGGTTTACCGGCGGGAAGGAAAGGGAAGAGAGATCATGGTCGAGATTCCATCCGGCAACATCCCCTCCGCCGAAGTCGAGGATGTCGAGCTTTATCATCCGCACAGCTGGTGGACCAAATATGTGTTCAGCCAGGATGCGAAGATCATCGCCGTGCAATATTCGATCACCGCCATCTCGATCGGCCTGGTGGCGTTGGTGCTCTCCTGGCTGATGCGAATTCAGCTGGCCTTTCCCGGCGCGCTCTCCTTCATCGATGCCGATCACTATTATCAGTTCATCACCATGCACGGCATGATCATGGTGATCTATCTGCTGACCGCGCTCTTCCTCGGCGGCTTCGGCAATTATCTCATTCCGCTGATGGTCGGCGCGCGCGACATGGTCTTCCCCTACGCGAACATGCTGAGCTACTGGATCTATCTGCTTGCGGTGCTGATCCTGGTCGCGGGCTTTTTCGCCCCCGGTGGCCCGACAGGCGCTGGCTGGACGCTTTATCCGCCGCAGTCGGTTCTGTCAGGTACACCCGGCGGCAAGGACTGGGGCATCCTCTTGATGCTCACCTCGTTGATCGTCTTCATCATCGGTTTCACCATGGGCGGGCTGAACTATGTGGTGACAGTGCTGCAGGGGCGGGCGCGCGGCATGACGCTGATGCGGATGCCGCTCACCGTCTGGGGCATCTTCACCGCGACCGTGATGGCGCTGCTCGCCTTTCCCGCGCTCTTCGTCGCCTGCGTCATGATGCTGTTCGACCGCGTGCTCGGCACCAGCTTCTTCATGCCCGCCATCGTTGAGATGGGAACGCAGCTCCAGCATGGCGGCGGCAGTCCGATCCTCTTCCAGCACCTGTTCTGGTTCTTCGGTCATCCGGAGGTTTATATCGTCGCACTTCCGGCCTTCGGCATCGTTTCGGACCTGATCAGCACGCATGCGCGAAAGAACATCTTCGGCTACCGCATGATGGTGTGGGCGATCGTCATCATCGGCGCGCTGAGTTTTGTCGTCTGGGCGCACCACATGTATGTCAGCGGCATGAACCCGGCCTTCGGCTTCTTCTTCGCCACCACGACGCTGATCATCGCTGTGCCCACGGCGATCAAGGTCTACAACTGGGTGCTGACGCTGTGGCGCGGCGACATTCACCTGACGCTGCCGATGCTCTTTGCGCTTGCCTTCATCGTCACCTTCGTCAATGGCGGGCTCACCGGTCTCTTCCTTGGCAACGTTGTCGTCGACGTGCCGCTGTCGGATACGATGTTCGTCGTGGCCCACTTCCACATGGTCATGGGGGTCGCGCCGATCCTCGTCATCTTCGGGGCGATCTATCACTGGTATCCGAAGGTGACGGGGCGCATGCTGAACGAGACGCTCGGCCAGATCCACTTCTGGATCACCTTCCTCGGCACCTATGCCATCTTCTTTCCAATGCATTATCTCGGCCTGCTCGGCGTGCCGCGCCGCTATTACGAGCTCGGAGAGACGGCCTTCGTTCCGCCTTCGGCCCATACGCTGAATATCTTCATCACCGTCATGGCGCTCGTCGTCGGGGCCGGGCAGATCGTCTTCCTGTTCAATCTGGCCTGGAGCCTTTTCCGCGGCAGGGAGGCAGGCGGCAATCCCTGGCGGGCAACAACGCTCGAATGGCAGACGCCGCAGACGCCACCCGCACATGGCAACTGGGGCAAAGATCTGCCTGTCGTCTACCGCTGGGCCTATGACTATAGCGTGCCGGGCGCGGCCGAGGATTTCATCCCCCAGAATGTACCGGCAAGCGATGGCATCACACGGGAGATTCCGGCGTGAACGTCATCCTGCTTTTTCTCGCCGCCATCGCCGCCATCATCATCTGGTGGCTGGCCGGGCAGCGGCTAACCTCGAAGCCGTGGCTCGAAACCGGCTCGGTGCAACTGCCGGATCGTCATGGTATCGACCGGCCGCCGGTGCCGGCGGTGAAGATCGGCCTCTTCGTATTTCTCGGCGTCGTCGGAGCGATCTTCAGCCTTGCAGTCAGCGCCTATTTCATGCGCATGGCCTCTGCCGACTGGTGGGGGATGCCGGTTCCGCGCCTGCTCTGGGTGAACACCGCAGCACTCGCGTTGAGCAGTGCCGCGCTGCAATGGGCCAGACGTGAAGCGCAGCACGGCCGCATGGAAAGCCTGCGGCCGGCGCTTGTGACAGGGCTTGCGCTTGCCGTCTTCTTTCTCGTCGGGCAGGTCCAGGCATGGCGGGAGCTTACGGCAGCCGGCTATGTGCTTGCCGACAATCCCGCCAACAGCTTCTTCTATATGCTGACCGGCCTGCATGGCCTGCATATTCTGGGCGGGCTTGCCGTGCTCGCGCACACGACGGTCAGGGCATTTTCCGCCGACGTGCAGCCGGAGAGGCTGCGGCTCAGCGTCGATCTCTCGGCCATCTATTCGCATTTCATGCTCGCCGTCTGGCTTCTGCTCTTCGCGCTTTTTGCCGGCTGGGCGAATGATTTCGTCGATCTCTGCCGCACATTACTGAACTAGGAGATTTGCAGATGGCACATCCTGTCCAAACACACGGCGAGCCCGGCCTCAGGCCGGCAGGTCTTCGCGGTGTCGCGGCCGATTTCAGCTCGGATCAGCGCGCCTTCAAGACCGCCTCCTGGGGCAAGGCGATGATGTGGATCTTTCTGCTCAGCGACACTTTCGTCTTCGGCTGTTTCCTGATCGCCTATATGACGGCCCGCATGTCGACGCCGGTGCCCTGGCCCAATCCGAGCGAGGTCTTCGCGCTGCATATCGGCGGCCAGGACGTTCCGCTGATCCTGATCGCGATCATGACCTTCGTGCTGATCTCGAGCAGCGGCACCATGGCGATGGCGGTCAATTTCGGCTATCGCCGCGACCGCCACAAGACGGCTGTCCTGATGCTGCTGACGGCGCTTCTGGGCGCATGTTTCGTCGGCATGCAGGCCTTCGAATGGACGAAGCTGATCACCGAAGGCGTGCGCCCCTGGGAAAACCCATGGGGAGCGGCACAGTTCGGATCGACCTTCTTCATGATAACAGGCTTTCACGGCACGCATGTCACCATCGGCGTCATCTTCCTGCTGATCATCGCCCGCAAAGTCTGGCGGGGCGATTTCGACGTGGAACGGCGCGGCTTTTTCACCAGCCGCAAAGGCCGCTACGAGGCCGTCGAGATCATGGGCCTCTACTGGCACTTCGTCGACCTGGTCTGGGTCTTCATCTTCGCGTTCTTTTACCTGTGGTGAGGTCGTCATGAGCGAGACAACGGCGCATGCGCAAACCCAAACGATGCATGCACAAGCACATACCGGACAGCAGCACCCGATCCGGCTCTATCTCCTTGTCTGGGGCCTGCTCTTCGTGCTCAGCGCCGGTTCCTACATGGTCGATTATCTCGGCATCCAGGGCTATCTGAGGTGGACGCTGATCCTGTTGTTCATGATGCTCAAGGCCGGTCTGATCGTCGCCGTCTTCATGCACATGGCCTGGGAGCGGCTGGCGCTGGTCTACGCCATCCTGCTGCCGCCGTTGCTGGTGCTGGTTTTCGTGGCACTCATGGTATCGGAAGCGGACTATACGATCTTCACCCGGCTCGCCTTTTTTGGCGCCGGGCCGTAGAAGACGCGGGTCCGAACTGCTGTCCTGACAGCAATGGCGAAATGCATTTGTTTTCCCTTAAAGGCGACTGCAGGGTCGCATGCAGGCCCTGAAACGGGGCATAAAGACAGGCTCCCAGGAAAATTTTTGCGTCCTGTATTTTGTGTGGAACTCTCTGCCTCTTTGTGCGTTTGGCAGCATCTTTATGGAGCGATCAGGAGGAGATCATGCAACCGAAGATCGGGGCGGATGCGCCTGCGGACCGCTGGATTGGCGCTGTGGAGCTTGCGATCGTGCAGAAGGCTTTCGACAAGCTTTGCGCGGAGCGCGGCTGGTCACGCGACTGCGCAGAGGCACGCGAACTGGCTCGTATAACAATCGACCTTTATCGGCAGGGTGCTGACAGCGAATACAAGCTGCACACCATGCTGTCAGGCTCCGATTTCAAGACACCGGCCCTGTGAGGGGCCTATGAGCAATGTCGTAACATTCCCGCGCCGGAACCTCCGACCGCATCGGCCATCCTATGTCGGCTCGGCAAGGCAGGTGGAGGGGAGGATCGCCATTCTGGAGACGATCGCGAAGATCACCGTTCGCGACAGCGCCTTCACGCCTTATGAACAGGCTGCCCTGCTGGCAAAGCTGAGGACCGCCATGCGGGCGGAATGCGTTGCGCACAAGCTGTCGCCGGAAGAACAGTTCGAAACGATGCGCTACGCCGAGCGGCTTCTCGACGATATCCTCGAAAGCGTCAACGACTGAAGCTGCTGCCTTCACGTCTTCTTGTTCCGTCACACCCTTCCAGGCACCATGCCGCAGTTGCAGAGCGCCATCTGCTCATGCCAACATTCGATCATGCTGATCCGACCTGTCAGAGCGGAAGACCGCAGCGCTATCTGGACGATCCTGGAGCCTGTCATCCGGGCGGGTGAAACCTATACGCTCGACCGCGACATGAGCGAGGCCGACGCGCTCGGCTACTGGCTCGGTTCCGACAGGGAAACATTCGTCGCCGATGACGGCGGCAGCATCATCGGCACCTATTATATCAAGGCCAATCAGGCCGGCGGCGGCAATCACGTCTGCAATTGCGGCTATATGACCGCTCCGCAAGCTGCGGGCCAGGGTGTGGCGCGCATCATGCACCAGCACTCGCTTGCCCATGCGCGCCAGCGCGGCTTCCGGGCCATGCAGTTCAATTTCGTCGTCAGTTCCAACGATCGGGCAGTGCGGCTGTGGCAGTCGCTCGATTTTCTGGTGGTCGGCCGGCTTCCGGGTGCGTTTCGCCATCCCGCACTTGGGTTTGTCGATGCGCTTGTCATGTACAGGGATCTTTGAGGGCGGGAGCCCCTTTTCACAGCGACGACATTGATCATGGAAGCGTCTGCCCGCCGCGCCGCGACGCATTGCGCCCAATGATCGCGGCGATGACCACAAAGAGCACTGCGGTGCCGAGGTTCCAGCCGAGCACCATCACGGTCGCGTCCAGCGGATGAAACATCGAGAGCGCCGAGGAGGTTATGCCCGAGACGGCGAGGCTGCCGATAAGGGCAACGGAGACCGGCCGCAGGAAGGCGACGTAGCGCAGCATGACCAGCATCAGCAGCGAGAGCGGAATGCTGGTGACGATGAGCGTCAGCAGGCAGCTCGTGGCGGCCTCGACGGTGACGGCGGCCGGCGGTAGCGCCACCCAGCCGGCAAAGCACTGATAGCCGATATTGGCCATCCAGATGATGAGCGTGGGAAGCGGAAGCAGCATCCACAGACGGGATTTGTCGGGCAGGCTCATCATGAATGTGGCGATTGCCGCTAGAATGCCGGTTGCGAGCGAAGACAGCATGCCCGTCAGGAAGACGGGATCGGCCATGCGCTCGGCAAATTGCGGACGCAGGCCGTGGATCATCGTCAGGATGCCCATCAGCGCGAAGGCGAGCGCAAGCCAGAGGGCGGCGCGCAGCAGCGGCGGCCGCAGCCGCCTGACGGGTGTGACATTGTCCGCGAGAGACCGGATGAGATCGGAGGTCTCCATCACGGCTCACCATGATCGAGAAGGATCTTGCGAAGGCTTTTCAGCGCCCTATGAGTGGCTACCTTCAGCGACGTGACGGACATCCCGCTCTCTCTGGCAGCCTCCTTCAGCGACATTTCCTTCAGTTTCAGCATGTTGATCGCCTGCTGTTGCGCCGGCGGCAGGTCGCTGATTGCGCCCTCAAGATGGATCCGGTTGGCAACTTCCTCGATATCGTTACCGGTTGCAACCGCGTCATGTTCGCTCGACAGCGGAAATTCATGGGCGCGCTGGCGTCCCTGCCGGCGCAGCCGGTCGAAGGCGCGCCGGTTTGCAATGCCGACGAGCCAGGGGCCGAAGGGCCGGGTCGGGTCGTAGGTTTCGCGGATCGAATGAATGGTCAGCAGGATATCCTGAACCGTATCCTCCACGTCTCTCGGGTCGCGATGATAGCGCACCGCCAGCGAGCGCAGATAGGGCGTGATCTCCTGCAATAGGCGCAGATAGGCGGCAGCATCGCCATCCTGGGCGCGGGCCATCAGGATCGTCCAGTCGAGTTCGCGATGGCGTGCGCTCCTGATGACAGAGCCCACCGGCCGGGAGGAGACGAGTTTCAATCGGTCGCCGCGCTCCTCGCTCATGCGGGCGCGTTCCTTTTGCGCGGGCGGGCAATCAGGCGTGGCATGAGATAGTCGAGCGACAGCGGGCCAGGCCCGAGCGCCATGACGGCGAGCGCAAGAGCAGTCCAATAGAGGTGAAAATTCACCCAGCCGTCGGGAAAGACCAGCTGGATGACACCGGTCATGATTAGCAGCGCAAGGCCGACAAGGCGCGTGGCAAAGCCCGCCAGCAGCAGGACCGGAAGCACGATCTCCGCACAGCCAACGAGAAGGGCGATCGTATCGGGAGCGGGGAAACCGTAGAGATTGCCGAAGATGTGCAGCTTGAACTGCTCTTCGAACAGGAATTGCGTACCGACCGAAAGCTGCAGGAAGCCGTCCCAGCGGGTCAGCCCCGAGCGCAGGAAGGGCAGGGCAAGCGCAATGCGCACGACCGGCGGGGCGACGGCGAGGCCGATCAGGCTGACGATGTCTAGAAGCCGCAGATAAAGTGCGGCAGGCGTAAAGCTCTTGTCCGTCATTTGCTGCCGCTCCCGGATGTGATGGCGAAGGCGATGACGGCGCCCGCCGTCATCAGGCCGGAGAGGCAGGCAGGCAGGTCGAAACGGAGACTGTCTTCCAGCGCCTGTTTCGTGGCGTCGATCATCGTCCGTCCCTTGCCGAGTGCGATGATGAAGGCCGCCGCACCCGGCGGCAGCGCGCGTGCTTCGACATCCGCGCCAGGGCGCAGCAGCAATATGTCTTCGCCGCCGGCGGATATATCCACTTCGGCCGGCTGCCCGTCCGCAACGTTCATCTGCCAGATCGTCAGCGCCGGGAAGGGCGAGCGCACGATGCGCAGCGATGGATGCAGCGCGACGCTGAGATGCGGCAGGTCGTCCGCCTTGATCGCAGCAAAGGCCCTGGCCTCAACCGGCTCTGCCTCGGCGGCATGATAGGCCTCCACCCAGGCCCGCTCGATGCGTGCCACGTCGGCGAGATAAGGAAGGCTTGCCGCCGGTTCGAAAGTCTCGATGAAATCGGGAAAGCCCCGGCCATAATCGAGCATGATCGGGGAAGTGGGCGGATCGAGCGCGACATAGATGCGCCCCATGGCAACGAAGAATTCCTCGCCGACGATGCGCGCCACGGCCGGAAACGCATCCTTCAACGTCGCCGTCAGGCCGGCAATGACATTGTTGCGATAGACGTTGAAGCGCTTCAGGCTGGGCCGGCCGTCCGGCCCGACCAGACCTTCGGGCAGGGGCTGCGCGGGGTCCAGAAGGGCGGAGGCGAAATCATGCTGGCGTTTGGCGGTCGAAGGTGCCGTCGGCATCAGCCGGTCCTCCGTGTGACGACATTGCGCCAGAACCGGCACAGACTATCGAGACTGCCGGCGGTCGAGCTCCAGAGCGTGGCGTCGCTGCCCGTCGGGACGGCAATTTCCCGCGATCGATGCCAGGCATAGTGGATAGCAATTCTGTGGCCGGTCATCGGGGGCTCCTCATTCGGCGGCTGCGCGTGGATGGTGCAAGGCCGCCTCGCGCATCAGTCTTTCGGCGCGCGCCGCTTCGCCGGCCAGAACCGGCCATTCCGGAAGATCGGCATCCCATTCGATCAGCGTCGCCACCGGCCCGATGCGGGCGATGGCATGGGCGTAGAGGTCCCAGACGATGGCGTCGACCGGGCGGTCATGCGTGTCGATCAGCAGCAGCCGGTTTTCCTCGTCCGCTTCGCGCGCATGGCCGGCCAGATGGATTTCTCGGACATGATGCAGCGGGTAGGCATCAATATAGGCGACGGGGTCCCAAAGCTGGTTGGTGGAGGCAACATAGACATTGTTGACATCGAGCAGCAGGCCGCAGCCGGTGCGTTGCACGATCTCGGCGATGAAATCGATCTCCGACCAGCTGCTTTCGGCAAAGGCCAAATAGGTCGAGGGGTTTTCGAGCAGCATCTGCCGCCCGAGCGCCTGTTGTACCTCGTCTATGTGGCCGGCGACGCGAGACAGCGTCTCATCCGTGTATGGCAGCGGCAGGAGATCGTTGAAGAAGCCTGCATCATGCGACGACCATGCTAGGTGTTCGGAAAAGAGCGAGGGCCGGTAGCGCTTGTTCAGCGCCTTCAGCCGCGAAAGGTGCTCCCTGTCCAGCGGCCGGTCGGCACCGATCGACAGGCCGACGCCATGCAGGGACAACGGATAATGTTCGCGCACGGCGGCGAGATAACGATGCGGCGGGCCGCCTTCGCCCATGTAATTTTCCGCGTGCACCTCGAAGAAGCCGATATCGGGCAGGGTCTCGATGATGTGGCTGTAATGCTCCGCCTTGAGGCCGACACCGGCGCGGGCCGGCATGTCTGTGTCAGGGAAGGCAATGTCTGGATCTTGCATGGCGCACCTGGTCGCGGTCGGGATGGGACCGGCCCGCGCAGAAGCGGGCCGGTCTTTTCGGGAGGCTAGTCTTCGGAGGATGTCGGTCCTCGGGGCAATCTTCCGGCGGGCGGTCATCCGGTTCTGCCCGAGCAGGCCTCCCGGATCGGCGTCGGATCAGGCCTTGGGAGTGAGGCTGCCGGCGCCCTTCGGCGTGGACATGGTGGTGCAGGTGCCCTTCGGAACGAGCTTGAAGGCGTTGCCCTGGTAGTCGACCATGCTCGTGCCTGCGCAGGTCGTGCCGGCGCCGGCATAGCAATCGTTCTGGCCCTTCAACGCCGTGCCGAAGCAGGGCTCGACCTTGCCGGATTTCACCAGGGCGGTGTGTTCCGCCTGGATCTTCTTCTGCGCGTCGGTGAATTCTTCGGCACCAGCCGGCAGGGCCGAGAGGGCACCGATGGCGCTGGCGAAGGCGCCGACGACGAGCGTGGACAAGATGCGATTGGACATTGCTATTCTCCGGTTTTTAAGGATGGCCAGAGGACCGTTCAGTCGTCTGGGGCGGTGTGATCCACCTGTCTTGAAGTTCGCTGCAGCAGCCGAAAGGTTACCTGCTCCTGCCGGCTCTCTTGATCCGCGCTGGGATACTCACCTGTCGCCTCTGCCGGACGCGGGTTTGCGTGCAACGATCGTTGCCGGATGAATGGAGGGCGACTCAGCAAGCAGCGGCGGCACGCTTGCAAGGATCAGCTTTGCCGCTTGCCCGCTCATATGAGCATTGCGGCTTTCGGGATCGGCGAAGAGATCGACGAGGAAGATCAGATCGGGATCGGCTTCGGAGCGCAGCACGAGCCAGGTCGTCGTGCCGACCTCATCCTCGACATGCGGCAGCACGCTTGCAATCAGACGTGCGACCTCCTCTCCGCTTCCGGCCTTGGCGCGAAACGGAATGACGGCGGCAAGTTCGTTCATCGCAAATTCCCCTCAATGGCCTGTCCGAGCCATTAAGGGTGAAAAATCCGGGCCAGTATTGAAGGGTGTTGCGGCTCTTGGTACCGCCTTGCTACCGCCTGACGTTCACTTCAGGCGGGAATGCCGTAGACCGGTATTTCGCCGCTGAGCCCTCGCAGGAAGGCCGTAGTGCCGTGCAGGCTGCGGCCGCGCGCGGCAAGCAGCGCACGCGCTTCCTCGTCCTCGACCACTGGTGTCGTTGCAAAGATCATGTCCGGGGTGGCGATCGTCTGAAGGCGCGAGGCGACATTGACCGTCTGGCCGAAATAATCCTGCCGTTCGTTCATCAGCACGGCAAGGCAGGGGCCGCTATGGAGGCCGACCTTCAGGAACAGGTCGTCGCGACTGTCGCGCCGGTTGAGTTCATCGATCACCTTGCGGATGTCGAGCGCGGCGGCCACGCCCTGCGCCGGGCTCGGAAAGGTTGCCATGATCGCATCGCCGATCGTCTTGACCACCGCGCCGCCATGGGCGGAAACGACCTGATGCATGAGCTGGAAATGCGAGCGCACCAGATCGAAAGCGGCAAGGTCGCCGATCCGCTCGTAGAGTTCGGTCGATCCCTTCAGGTCGGTAAACAGGAAGGTCAGGCTGGTGATCCTGAAGCGCTGGTTGAGATCGAGAACATTGGTGCGGTAGATATCCCGGAAGGTCTGGTGGGTGAGCAGCCGCTTGGCAGTCAGGACAGGCACACGCCGCGTAAGGATCGCTTCCAGCGCCTCGCCGGCGATCCAGAGGATCGGTATGATCCTACGGTTCGTCCGGTTTTCCAGATCGAGCGTCAGAAGGCCGGGCGCCACCCGCAGCGTTTCGCCGGCCTGATGTGCGTCATCGATATCGATCGACAGGCGCTGGCCTTCGGCCGGTTCGCCGGTCACCTCCAGGAAGCGCGAGCTGTGCGTCACAGGATCGAAGAGGATCGCCACACCCTCGCTCATCTGAACCTGGCGGCCCATGCGCGCACCCGGCGCAATCTCGAACGCGTCGAGAACGACCTCGCCGACGATGGGCGCAAGATGCTCGGGCAGGTCGCTGCCGGAACTCCAGAAGATCTGGCGCGTATAGTCCCAGAGCGGCAGGCTGTCGGGATCGTGGGCGGCGATGTGGCGGATGCGCGGGTCGACCGTGAAGGTGATTTCCACGGTTTCATCGAGCGTCGGTTCGCAATCGAGCGCACAGAAGGAACAATTATAGTGGTGCTGGTCGATGCCCTGCAGCGACTCCGCCTGATAGAGCACGCCGCCGCAGCTTTGACAGACGACGTTCCAGGAGAGTTCGAAAAGGCCGAGCTGGGTTGCATGCAGGAAGGCGGCGATGCTCTCCTGTTCGCCGAGCCCGTTCGTCTGCGCAAAGGCCAGCGGATTGACGCGGTTCAGGCGAAAATCTGGTGCGTCTTCGATCAGATGCGCCATCGCGGTAGCAACGGTTTCGTCGACATGCTGGCGCACGGCCATGACGCGGTTGGTTATATCGGGCATCGCTCATCCCATCAGATAGGGGTCAAAAACAGGGCCGAGAGGAACAAAATAGGGCGGTGGCAGCAGGCAGGCGAGCCGTTTATTTTTTCGCCTTAAAGTAACCTTTTGCGTACCGGAGCGAAACAGCTGATCGCTCCGCGCAGGCGGCCGCTTGCTTCGAGCAAAACCTGGCTCTAATTCGGCGGGCGGCGGCGCAGCCGACGTCCGTGTTCGCGCGCAAAAGCGGCGGGCGTGCCGCCTGTCAGGCGATGGAAACGCCGGGTGAAATGGCTCTGGTCGGAATAGCCGGTCGCAAGGGCCACTTCCGCCAGCGACGTATCGGTTTCGGCAATCAGCGTCCGGGCGCGCTCGATCCGGCGCTGCTCGACGAAACTGATCGGGCTCACGCCGGTGCTCTGCTTGAAAAGCCGGGTGAAATGAAAGCGGCTGACATCGACGAGGGCCGCTAGTTCCGCAAGCCCGATCATCCGGTCGAGATTGTCCTCGATATAGTTGGTGATGCGCTCGATCTCGGCCTTGCCGAGGCCGGGCAACGTGCTGCGCTCCGCAATGCCAAAGGTGTTATAGGCCCTCAGGAGATGCGCGGCGAGGGCGGCGGAGACTTGGTCGACGATCAGCGCCTGGGCGGGATGGGCCTGCTGCTCCAGTTCGGCGAGCAGCACGAGCGCCATATGCTCGATCAGCCTGTCGCGGGTTTCGAATATATTCCTGATTTCGATGCTTGCCGCCGCGTGCGACCCAAGCTCTTCGCCGGCCGCCGCCACCAGCCGGGCCGGAACGCGCAGCCGCGCCGATGTCGGCGTGCGGCCCTCCCAGGTCGATACGCAGCCCGCGGGCATCAGAAGCGACATGCCGGCCGAAATCGTGCCCTCATGGACGACCCCGTCGCGCCGCTGGATCAGCCGGGCGCGGCCGGAGGGGCAATAGGAAATCAGATGGTGATCGAGGGCCGGATAGGTCTGTGAACAATCGAGCCGCGGCCGATAGAGATCGACCGTCACTCCGCTCCATCCCCGATCCCGCGTCGTCGCAAGCGGCCGTCGCGGCTTGATATCGACGATCTCCTCGATGGAGACGAGCTTTTGTCCTGACGGCGAAATGGGGGGCTGCTCGTTCATGACGGTTCGGCCAATCCAGGTTGTGCTGGGGTCAGGGTAGAGGCTTTTGGTGGCGGGTTGAAGTGTACTAGCGATTGAAATGAGGCTGCTGCAGGCAGGGTACTGCACGCTGGAGCCCTTGTTTCGTTGTATCGGTTCTCGTCTGCCGGACAAAAAGAAAGCCGGCACAAGGCCGGCTTAGACGAACGCGGCTGAACAGGGGATACTGGGCCGGCTCCTTGCATTTCGTGACTGACAATAAATTTCACTACAATGCCGAGGACAGCAGAGAAGGCGTAACGAGATCGCCATGAGGGCGGCTCCGCAAAGGGGTGGGCGGCGGGCGGAGGCCGGTGCTGTCCTCGAGTGTGTTTATGAGGGACGAACATCACCGATTGATGACATCGCAAACCGGGCAGTGATTTTCTTTTCATAGGCCCGATCTGTCCTGTGGATGGATGTCCGAGCCTGACTTTTTTGGCGGATAGCCGGATCGTGTGAATGCTGTGTTCAGGCGCCTGTGGATGTCAAAGCTTCACAAAGGGGCTATATGGCGGGCGAATTCGACCTGATATCCGCAAAGAGCCCCATGGCACCGATCATTTCCGTCCAGAATCTCACCAAGACCTATGCAAATGGCTTCCAGGCGCTGAAGGGCATCAACCTCGAAATCGAACGCGGCGAAATCCTGGCGCTGCTCGGGCCGAACGGGGCGGGCAAGACGACGCTGATCTCGATCATCTGCGGCATCGCCAATCCGAGCGGCGGCGCGGTCGTGGTCGACGGGCATGATGTGGTGAAGGATTTCCGCGCCACGCGCACGCTGATCGGCCTCGTGCCGCAGGAGCTGACGACCGACCAGTTCGAGACGGTATGGAATACGGTGAGCTTTTCGCGCGGGCTGCACGGCAAGAAGGCCAATCCTGCCCATATCGAAAAGGTGCTGCGCGACCTGTCTCTCTGGGACAAGAAGGATAATACGCTGCGCCAGCTCTCCGGCGGCATGAAGCGGCGCGTGCTGATCGCCAAGGCGCTGTCGCATGAGCCCTCCATCCTCTTCCTCGACGAGCCAACGGCGGGCGTGGACGTGACGCTGCGCAAGGACATGTGGCATGTCGTCGAGCAGCTGCGCGCCTCTGGCGTCACCATCATTCTGACGACGCATTACATCGAAGAGGCCGAGGAGATCGCCGATCGCGTCGGCGTCATCAATGGCGGCGAGCTACTGCTCGTCGAAGACAAGCAGGCGCTGATGGCCAAGCTCGGCCGCAAGCAGCTGATCCTCGAACTCAACGACCCCCTGGAAAAACTCCCCGACTGTTTTGCCGGCAACGGCCTGTCGATCGAAGCCGAGGGAAATCGCCTTGTCTATGAGTTCGACACCCGCAACGAACACGAGAGCGTGGCGTCGCTTCTGACGCGGCTTGGCCAGAACAACATCCATTTCCGGGATCTCTCGACGCGGCAGAGCTCGCTCGAAGACATATTCGTATCGCTGGTGGGAGCCGCAAAATGAACTTCGAGGCGATTAAATCCATCTATTACTTTGAGATGGCGCGCACCCGGCGCACGCTCTTGCAGAGCGTCATTTCGCCCGTCATTTCCACCTCGCTCTATTTCATCGTCTTCGGCGCAGCCGTCGGCTCGCGCATCCAGGAGGTGGAGGGTGTTTCCTACGGCGCCTTCATCACGCCTGGCCTCATCATGCTGACGCTGCTCGGCCAGTGCATCGGCAACGGTTCCTTCGGCATCTATTTTCCGAAATTCACCGGCACGATCTACGAGATCCTCTCGGCCCCCGTCGCCATGACGGAGATCCTGATCGGCTATGTCGGAGCGGCGGCCACCAAGGGGCTGCTCATCGGCGTCATCATCCTGGTGACAGCCAATATCTTCGTCGATGTCCGGATCGAGCATCCCTTCATGATGGTGCTGTTCTTCCTTTTGACGGCGATCAGCTTCAGCCTGTTCGGCTTCATGATCGGCATCTGGGCGACGAATTTCGAGCAGCTGAACCTCATCCCCATGCTCGTCGTGCCGCCGCTGACTTTTCTTGGCGGCAGCTTCTACTCGATCAACATGCTGCCGCCCTTCTGGCAGGCCGTCAGCCATTTTAACCCGGTGCTTTATCTGGTCAGCGGCTTCCGCTGGAGTTTCTACGGCATCGCCGACGTCAACCCGCTGGTCAGCCTCGGCATGATCTCGCTGTTTCTGGTGATTTGTCTCAGCACGCTTGGGTGGATCTTCAAGACGGGGTATCGGTTGCGTAACTGAGGGACCGGCCAGGCGGCGCTCACGTCTGAACCCGCCAACGCGACAGCAGGGTGCGTAGGCCTTCGACGATGACCTTATGCTGCGGCACTGCGTTCTTGTCGAAGATCAGCCTCGCATAGATCCGCAAGTCTTTCAGGTTGAGATGGCCGTCGCACCTTTGAACGGCACCATAGCATTCGAACACGGCGTCTTCCCGATCGCCCAGCTTGTACCAGTAAGTTGTCTGCAGACTGCCTTCGGGAACCGTCGTATACCACAGCCCGTATTGGGCGGCACTACCGGGTGCGCTTCCGTCGAGATGACGGGTTTCGACCAGATATTCCAGCATGTGGCGCCGGTTTTCCGGGTCCTCCTCATATCCGACGATCCAGAAAACATGGATGACAGACTCTTCCGGTCTCCGATCGGGTTTGCCTTCTTCCATGGGCCGATTGGTCGTTCCGACATAGATCATGTCGCGTACGGGAATATCGAGGCTCGGTATCCAGTATTGAAGGCTTGTGCTCTTTCGCGGCGGACAATGGAACCTGTCTGCGAAGGGGCGGCCGCTGATATAGCCCCAGGGAATGTCGTAGGCCTGCGACGCGATCACGTACCTGACCGGATGGGTCAGTTCCACGAGAGACTGGCGCCGCCGTACCACATTCCATTCGGCTTCGGAATCACCTGGCCCCTTGAGATTGCAGGGCAGGTTGTAGATCTGCTCTCTCGTTTCGTTCTGCGGCAGTACCGGTGGCGGCGCCTTTGGTTGCTTGAACCATGTCGGCACAAGCAGGACGCCTGCGGTTCCGATGACGATTGCCCACAGAAGCAACGCTGCAAGGAGATCACGGCGCGACTGGCGGTCAGGGCGTAATGGCATGACTTCACTTGATCCTGACGCCACGAGATCCGCAAGATGAAAATCGCGCTGTGGTTGATTTTCTCTGAGTGATCACTAGCGCGAAAGCATTCGCCAATGCGGGATCTGCTGTTACCGGCGACGGAATGGTGAGATCCGGATCAGACGTCGGCAAAAAAATCCGCGTCAGCCCTAGGGGTGTTCACAATTTGTTCTCAGGTGCTAGTCTAACCTCGCTGTCATTTGCGGAGGAGGAGAGTCGTGGCGGAGCAACAGGCGAAGTTCGAGCGGCTGAAGGTATTGCATCAGCGGGATGAGGCATTCGTCATTCCGAACCCGTGGGATGCCGGCTCGGCTCGGATTCTGGCGAGCCTTGGTTTCGAGGCTTTGGCGACGACCAGCGCCGGCTATGCCTTTTCCAAGGGCAAGCGGGATTCCTTTGCGAGCCTCAAGCGCGGCGAGATCCTCGACAATGCTGCCGAGATCGTCGGAGCGACCGATCTTCCCGTATCGGCCGATCTCGAAGACGGGTTCGGCGCAGCACCCGAGATCTGCGCCGAAACGATCCGGCTGGCATCCGAGGTCGGGTTGGTCGGCGGATCGATCGAGGATGCCACCGGCGATCCGGCAAGGCCGATCTATGATCTCTCGCAGGCCGTCGAGCGCGTGCAGGCCGCGGCGGAGGCGGCGCGGAAGCTGCCTTTCCTGCTGACGGCGAGGGCGGAGAATTTTCTCTGGGAGCGGCCCGATCTCGATGACACGATCAAGCGGCTGCAGGCTTTCTCCGCAGCCGGCGCTGATGTCCTCTATGCGCCCGGCCTGCCTGATATCGACGCCATCCGAACCGTCTGTGCCACCGTCGACAAGCCCGTCAATGTGGTGATGGGCCTGAAGGGGCCACGCTATAGCGTTGCCGAACTCTCGGCGGCAGGCGTGCGCCGGGTGAGTGTGGGCGGGTCCTTTGCGCGCGCGTCGCTTGGTGCATTGCTGCGGGCGGCCGAGGAGGTGAAATTATCAGGCACCTTCACCTACGCCGGCGATGCGATCCCGGCAGCCACGCTCAGCCAGCTCATGTCGCAGGAGAAACGGGGCGACCGGCAGTAGGACCAGTCGGAATACCGTCGCCTTGCCGGTAAGCCGCTCCTCACTTCCCCACCGGCTGCGGCTCCGGAAATGTCCAGCTTCCATCGAGGATCGCCTGGCGCGGGCGGTAGAGGCGGACGGTGTAATTCCAGTCCTTCACGATCGGAATGCAATTGGCGATCTTGCCATCGCAGCCGCCGAACTGCACCTTGACCGTGCCGTCGGCATCCTTGTCAGCGGTGATATTGTTCAGCGTATAGGCATTGAGCTTGTTCTTCTCGTAATAGCCTTTGCCATTGTAGACGCTGACCGACCAGAAGTCGGCGACGGGAACATCCTTGACCGAGAGCCGGTAGACCGTCTTGCCGTCGTTCTTCGGCGGCGTCTCGTTCAGGTAGGTCGCGTCCTTCTCGGGATTTCCGCCCCAGGCGACGGCGCTGCCGATCAGGTGGCGGATCGGGTCGACCTGATCTTTTGCCCCGAAGGCGCCCTTGAAGTCCGGAATGGTCGCACCCAGCACGATAAGCGCGTCACGGATCTTCTTCTGGCTCGCCTTGTCCCAGTCTGGCACTTCGAATTTTCCGGCGCCTGCCGGGCTGATCGTCATGGCATCCTGGAGGCTGTGGACCTGCTTGACGTCCTCGGGGTCACTGGGGTCGACGAGTGTTCTGATCGCAACGAGGATGTAGCGCGTGCCGGCCGCTGCCCGGTCGTATGTGTAGCTGCCCGCCTCATATTTGACGTCGCCGACCACGTAGTGGTCTTCATTGATAATCTGCATCGAGCGGAAGCGTTTGCCGGCGTCCGGCAGCGTGACGGTGACCGGCCCGGCATCGAGGTCAATGACGGCAGAGGAATAGAGCGTATCGCGGTTCGTCCGGATCACCGCCTGGTGATCGATGTCCATCGGCTCGCGATGATGGTTGAAGATGCCGGTCTTGCCGCCACCGTCCTTCACCGCATTGCCGAAATAGAGATCGGATTCGGCGCGGGCGAAATTGTCTACGGTGACCGGCTTGGCTGTCTGCGCCCCGGCCTGTGATGCGAGCGCGAGTACCAGCGTGGCGATGGCGGCATGACGTGCAATGCGGACAGGAATTATCGCAGGTTCAGGCTTGGACCATCGCATGGCTCTCTCCCGTTTCGGTCAGCTTTCCGAGGAAGAAGCCTTTCACAGGCCCGATTTCGGGAGAAGTACGTTACAGTAAACCTCGCCGTAAATGACAGGCAGCAACACCTGCGGCTCAGGCCTTCTTCTTGCGCTGCCGCCTGCCGTGCCGCGGGTGAAAATCGACGAGCAGGGATTTCAATTCGAGTTCGCGCACGCGCCGTGCCGCTTCGTCGGGGCTCACCCAATCCACCATGCGCTGACCGGTTTCGCGGAACTGCCCTTGCGTGTGCTCCACCTCGATCTGGAAGATATCGACGATGCAGGGCGCGACGTCACCGTCATCCAACTCCTTCAGATAGGTGTAGCGGCCAACCGGCTGTTTGCTCACCGTTCCGCGCACGCCGGCTTCCTCCCAGGCCTCGATGGCGGCTGCTTCATGCGGCTTCTTCTTTTTCATCGGCCAGCCCTTGGGAATGATCCAGCGGCCACTGTCGCGCGTGGTGACGACGAGGATTTCGATTTCGCGGTGATCAGTCTCGGGACCGCCGTTTCGGTAACGGAAGCAGAGCGCACCATATTGCTGGCGAAAGGCGCCGGAGAAAAGCTTCTCGGGTCTTTCTGCAAGCTGCTTCAGCAGGGGCTTTGATGGTCCGGCGTGGGATTTTGCGCCTTTTTTGCGGGATTTCATGACATCTAGCATTGTCAAATTTTACTTTTTCGATCAATTGCCTGCGACGCTTTATTACAGATTTGTGACAGTCTTCTACGACAGTCCCCGGTTCAGGAAGGATCGCCCAAGATGATGAGCGTGTTTCGCAAGATGATGCCGCGGGAGGACCGCTTCTTCGAGATGTTCTGCAGGCATTCGGAAACGGTCGTCGCAGCCGCCCATGCTATGGAAAAGCTGTTGAAGGGCGAGGCGGTCGAAGAGAATTGCGACAGGATCATCGCACTGGAAGACCAGGCTGACGACATCACCCGCGAAGTGCTGGTTGCCGTTCGGCGCAGCTTCATCACGCCCTTTGATCGCGGCGACATCAAGGATCTGATCCAGTCCATGGATGATGCGATCGACATGATGCACAAGACGGTGAAGATCATCCGCCTGTTCGAGCAGACAAGTTTCGACCCGCTGATGAAGGAAATGGGCGGGGAGATCGTCAAGGCGGCAGCCCTGATGGAGGAAGCAATCCCGCTTCTCAACAAGATGGGCGCGAATGCGCAGCGGCTGGCTGCCATCGCCGAAGAGATCACCCGGGTCGAGGGCCGCTCCGACGAACTGCATGACGAGGGGCTGAAGGACCTCTATCGCCGGCATGGCGCCAGCGGCAACGCCATGGCCTATATGATCGGCAGCGAGATCTACTCCAGCCTGGAAAAGATCGTCGACCGGTTCGAGGACGTGGCCAATGAAATCAGCGGCGTCGTCATCGAGAACGTCTGATGGAAGCCTCTCTCTCCCTTCCGCTGCTGATCGGGCTCATCGGTGTGGCGCTGTTCTTCGACTTCCTGAACGGGCTGCATGATGCGGCAAACTCGATTGCGACCATCGTTTCCACCCGGGTGCTGAGGCCGCAATATGCCGTCGGCTGGGCGGCTTTCTTCAATTTCATCGCCTTCCTGTTTTTCGGCCTGCATGTCGCCGAAACGCTTGGCACCGGCATCATCGATCCGGCCATCGTCTCGCCGCAGGTGATCTTTGCGGCACTGATGGGGGCGATCGTCTGGAACATCGTCACCTGGCTGTTCGGCATTCCCTCTTCGTCGTCGCATGCACTGGTCGGTGGGCTTGTCGGGGCGGGCTGGGCGAAGGTCGGCTTCAGCTCCATCGTCTGGGGCGGCTTGCTGAAGACGGTCGGTGCGATCTTTATGTCGCCGGCAATCGGCTTCCTGCTCGCGCTGTTTTTCGTTCTCGTCGTCTCCTGGCTCTTCGTGCGCCAGACGCCCTTTGCCGTCGACCGCACCTTCCGCTTCATGCAGTTCATCTCGGCCTCGCTCTATTCGCTCGGCCATGGCGGCAACGATGCGCAGAAGACCATGGGCATCATCGCCGTTCTTCTCTTCAGCCAGGGGCAGCTCGGCCCCAGTTTCCATGTACCGCTCTGGGTGGTCATCTCATGTCAGTCGGCCATGGCGCTCGGCACGCTCTTCGGCGGCTGGCGGATCGTCCATACGATGGGCTCGAAAATCACCAGGCTCAACCCGATGCAGGGGTTCTGCGCCGAAACCGGCGGGGCGCTGACGCTGTTTGCGGCGACCTGGCTCGGCATTCCCGTGTCGACGACACACACGATCACCGGAGCGATCATCGGTGTCGGCGCCGCGCGGCGCCTGTCGGCCGTGCGCTGGGGTGTTGCGGGCAATATCGTCATCGCCTGGGTCGTCACCATGCCGGCCGCTGCTGCTATCGCCGCAGCCTTCTATGGGATTGCAAGCCTGTTTCCCTGAGGCAGGGGGCCGCACGATGCATCGGATACCCTAATTTTAGGGGTTAGCATTTTCGATCTGATGTTGCGCTCTATTTTCCATGCAAGGAGAAGGAGATAACGAGCGGACCATGCAGCTATCCAGGCATTTAATTGAATTGAAAGAGGAAACCCCGTCAAGGGCAGGTCGCCCCGAGGTCGATCAGTGTGGTGCCATCTGCTGCCGTGTCGAGAGAGGCGGAAGGCTGAGCGTTCTGCTCATCACCAGCCGCGATACCGGACGATGGGTGATCCCGAAGGGTTATCTGGAGAGGAAGGAAAAGCCTTATCGCCGTGCTCAGCGCGAGGCCTTCGAAGAAGCTGGAATCATCGGCAAGGTCCGGAAGAAGCCGCTCGGCTATTACAGCTATCTGAAGGATCACAACACGCCGCTGACGGTCTCGATCCATCTGCTGCGACTGGAGAGCGAGGCCGCCCATTTTCGCGAATATGCGGAGAGGCAGAAGATCTGGATTTCCGCGGGCGAAGCGGCGCTTCTCGTCGAGGAGCCCGAACTGCAGGATATCTTCCGGGCAATCGAAGCAGATAATCCGCTGACATCGCAAGACCGGCTGAAACCCCATCGCATTCATGGACGGCGCCCACAGGCTGATGCAGTCGTCTCGCTCGCCACATCGCCGGGATTGAGCTGATCGCCACCGCCGGCGCGGACAGGCTCGGTGACGAAGGCCCGGCATACAGGCCTTCGCGCTACAGGCTATCGGGGACTGCCGGTCGCCAGGGGGCCCCAGGAGAGCTCGCGATCCGCGATGGTCGCAAGATCGATCACCACTTCGATGCCGGTCCTGATACGCCGACGCAGGATGTCGGTGCGATCGGAATTCGTCCGGAGCAGGCCTTTCTCGTGCAGCGTCTGAAGCCACGTGCGCGAAAGCTTGAGCTCGGACGCCAGCAGACGGTCGAGGCGTGTGCCAGCAGGCAAGGGCACCGCCAGTTCGATCTCCAGCCGCGTCCAGCCAGCGGCCTCGCGCAGCACCTCCTTGGCGATCTCGAATTCAGGGAATTCGTCGACGCGCTGCGACTTGCGTTTCAGTGCGTCGAGGTTGAAGCTTTCCATCCGTATCCATTTGATATCGTTGGACTGGAGTGCTTCGAGCGTTGCCGGATCGATGTCGCGGACATTCTTGCGCTCGAAGAGCGGCCGGTTCCAGGTCTTGTCGCAGGCCAGGCATTTATAGATCAGCCAGGCATCGAGCTTGCGGCCATTGGCGTTCAGCCGGATCTTGTCGCTCGATTGAAAGGCTCTCAATCCGCCGCATCCGCCACAGGCAATCCAGGGCTGGGGGGCGGTTTTCGGGGTAATGGTCCATCGGACCCGAAGTGCACAGCACATAGTATCTTGGTCTTCCGTTCGGAAGTCCACCAAGATGGCGTGTGAGAAAACCCATGAGGGCGCGGCGTGGCGATGCTTTCGGGTGGGTGAAGAGCAGAGACAGCGGAGCTGCACTGGCGATCGGAACAATGCCAAACCGGTCTCTTGCCGCCACCCGATGAACGTATTCAACCGCCGATAGCCCGCGGCTATCCGGCGATAGGGGTGAAACTGGATTGAGACCGGTACTTACTTAGGCAAAGTCTACCTCGATACGCCTATGCTCTTCGCGGGTACGGATAGCAAATGATCGGCGCAAAGGGGAGAGCAACGCCGCAGCCCGAAGATATCGGCTGCGGCATTGCGGCATTTATGCAACTTTGTGCTGAAGGTTGCTTCGTCTGCCAGCTTGTTCTCATCAGAGCTCCTGCGCCGTCGGCCGGAACAGGATCTCGTTGATATCGACATCTTCAGGCTGGGCGATCGCGAAGGCGACGACCCGTGCGAAGCTTTCGGCCGGCAGAGCGTAGCGTTCGTAGAAATCGGCAATGCCGGCCGCGACATCGGCCTCGGTAATGCTCTGCGGCAGCTCGGACTCCACCGCGCCGGGCGAGACGATCGTCGTGCGGATATTATAGGGCTTCACCTCCTGGCGCAGGCCCTCCGAAATGACGCGAACGGCAGTCTTGGTCGCCGCGTAAACGGCGCTGCCGGGCCGGACCTTGTGACCGGCGACGGAGGAGACGTTGATGATATGGCCGCTCTTCTGCTCTTTCATATGGGGAAGGGCGGCGGCAATGCCGTAGAGCACGCCCCTGAGGTTTACATCGATCATCCGGTCCCAATCGTCGATCTTGCCGCGCTCCAAGGGCGAGTGCGGCATGAGGCCGGCATTGTTGACGATGACGTCGATGCGACCATGCAGGCGGACAGCCTGATCCACGAGGTGCTTGACCTGATCGGCCTGCGTCACGTCGGTCTCGATGGCGGAACCTTCGGGCAGGCCGATCTCAGCCGCCAGCGCCTTGAGCCGGTCGATCCGGCGGGCGCCGAGCACGACCTTGGCGCCGGCCTCTGCAAGATGGCGGGCTGTCGCTTCGCCGAGGCCGCTGCTTGCGCCTGTGATGACAACCGTCTTTCCCTTGATATTGTCGGTCATGACAACTCCTTTCAGGGCCAGCAACTTACCGGCCGACGCGGGCCTGCAGGTGCGCCGGATAGCGATCTCCCTGCACGGTGACATCAGATAGGGCGGTCTCGATCTCTTGCAGGTCCCCGGCGGTGAGTTCGATTGCCGCGCCTCCGATATTCTCCTCCAGCCGGTGCAGCTTGGTGGTTCCGGGGATCGGTGCGATCCACGGTTTCTGGGCGAGCAGCCAGGCGAGGGCGATCTGCGCCGGGGTGGCCTGTTTGGCTGCGGCGATGCCACCAAGCACAGCGACGAGGCCCTGATTGGCCTTGCGGTTTTCTTCCGAAAAGCGCGGCACGACGTTACGGAAATCCGTCTTGTCGAAACTGGTGCTCTCGGTGATCGCGCCCGTCAGGAACCCCTTGCCGAGCGGGCTGAAGGGTACGAAGCCGATGCCGAGTTCTTCGAGCAGCGGTAGGATTTCCTTCTCGGGTTCTCGCCACCAGAGCGAATATTCGCTCTGCAGGGCGGCGACCGGCTGTACAGCATGCGCCCGGCGGATCGAGCCGGCGCCAGCCTCGGACATGCCGAAATGCTTGACCTTGCCCGCGGCGATCAGGTCCTTCACCGCGCCCGCGACATCCTCCATCGGCACTTCAGTATCGACGCGGTGTTGGTAGAAGAGATCGATGCAATCCGTGCGCAGCCGCTTGAGGGCAGCATCGGCGACCGCACGGATGCGCTCGGGGCGGCTGTCTTGGCCCTTGCTGACATCGCCGTCGCGAAAGCCGAATTTGGTGGCGATCACCACCTGGTCGCGGAAGGGTTCGAGCGCTTCGCCGAGCAGTTCCTCATTGGCGCCCTGGGCATAGGCTTCGGCCGTATCGAAGAAGGTCACGCCGTGGTCGAAAGCGGTGCGGATGAGGGTGATGGCGGCCTGCTTTTCCGTTGCCGGGCCATAGCCATAGCTCAGCCCCATGCAGCCGAGGCCGAGGGCCGAGACTTCGGGGCCATGCGTTCCGAGTTTGCGCTTCTGCATTATCGTGTCTCCATAAGGTGATATTGTTCGTCCGTGACCTTCTCCATCCAGTCGACGGGACTGCCGTTCAGCTTTTCAGCGATGGCGATGTGGCTCATGGCCGTGCTTGCCGTGGCGCCGTGCCAGTGCTTTTCGCCGGGTGCGAACCAGACGATGTCGCCCGGCCGGATTTCCTCGATCGGGCCGCCTTCGCGCTGCGCCCAGCCGAGGCCGGAGGTGACGATCAGCGTCTGGCCGAGCGGATGGGTGTGCCAGGCGGTGCGCGCGCCCGGCTCGAAAGTCACCGTGGCGCCGCCGACGCGGTCGGGATCATCGCTGTCGAAACGGGAGTCGAGACGCACGGTTCCGGTGAAATAGGCTTCCAGGCCCGGAGCGGAGGGTGCGAAGCCGCTTCGTTTGATCTGCATGTCTGATGTCCTTGCCTGCGGATAATTTCTGTTGATCTTCATTTAGCGTCTACGCAGTTCTGCGATTAGGCGCTAAATTCCGCATGAACCTATTAGGGCACCTTATGAATGAGCCGGACTAACCTTGACGACATCTCCGCTTTCCTGACCGTCGCGCGCGAGGGCAGTTTTACGCGGGCTGCTGCCATGCTTGGGGTTTCGCAATCCGCACTCAGCCAGACGGTGCGCGGCCTCGAAGAGCGGATGGGCCTGCGGCTGCTCACCCGCACGACGCGCAAGGTTTCGCCGACCGTTGCCGGCGAGCGGCTGATCCAATCGGTCGGGCCGCGGCTTGAGGAGATCGATGCGGAACTCGCGCAACTATCGGCGCTGCGCGAAAAGCCCTCGGGCACAGTGCGCATTTCTGCCGGCGAACAGGCGGCTGAACTGATCCTCCTGCCGACTGTGGAGAGGCTGCTGTCGCAATATCCTGATATCGCGATCGAAATCCTCGTCGATAACGGCTTGACCGATATCGTCGCCGAACGGCTGGATGCCGGCGTGCGGCTTGGCGAACAGGTTGCGAAGGACATGGTGGCGGTACGCATCGGCCCGGATGTCAGGATGGCCGTGGTCGGTTCTCCCGGTTATTTCGAGGGGCGAGACCGCCCGCGCACACCGCATGACCTGACGGAACACAATTGCATCAATCTGCGGCTGCCCACGGCGGGCGGCTTCTATGCCTGGGAATTCGAGCAGGGCGGGCGGGAGCTGCGCGTGCGGGTAGAGGGCCAGCTTGCGGTCAATACCGGCGCGCTGGCCGTCAAGGCAGCGCTTGCCGGCGCGGGTCTCGCCTTCGTGCTGGAAGACCGCATCCGCGACGATGTTGAGGCGGGCCAGCTGACCCGGGTGCTCGCCGACTGGTGCCCGCCTTTTTCAGGTTTCCATCTCTATTATCCCAGCCGGCGCCAACCGACGCCGGCCTTCGCTGTTGTGGTGGATGCGCTGCGCTATCGCGGCTGAGTTCAAAAGCCCAAGCGCTTGAGATCTTCGGGCAGAAAGTTCTGGCCGCTGCGGTTCTTGACGGCGGGCAGATCAGCCATGCGCGCCTGCCACTGCGTCAGCGCGTCGAGGCCTGACGGGACGATGCCGGCGACTTCGGCGAAGGCGAGGCCGGCGAGCAAGGTGATGTCGGCCATCGAATAGGTCTCGCCTGTCAGGAAGGCTTGTTTGCCGAGGATCTCGTTGAAATAGCGCAGACCCTCCTTTGCCTTCTCGCCCTCGCGCTCGCCCATTTCAGTGCGGCCCGGCCATTGCGGGCTCTTGAAGGCTTGAAGTGCTGCTCCGAGGCCGGGTGTGGCGTGATGAAAATAGATGCCGACGGGATCGAGCACGTAGGCCTCGGCGCGCCGCTGCATCATATGGATGAGCGCCTTTTCCTTAGGGGTGCGGCCTGTCAGGTCCGGCTTGCCATCGAGATTGTCGAGATATTCAGTGATCGCAGTGCTTTCGGAGATCAGCGTGCCGTCACCCAGCTCCAGCACCGGCAGTACGCCCGATGGGTTCTTCGCCAGGAAGGCGGGCTGCTTGTGCTCGGCGGCGATCAGGTCGACCGGCACGAACTCGATTTCGGAATCCAGGCCCTTTTGCGCCAGCACGATGCGGATGCGCATGGGGTTTGGGAAGCCCGGTCTGTCATAGATTTTCATGGAATTCTCTTTCGTTTGGGCAGGCGTGAAGGCGCGCCTCTCGATCGAGAGGACACCGAGCCCGAGGGATTGCTGATCAAGGTTTGGAAGGGCGGAAAGCTATTGGCCGCGCTTCTTGCCAAGATATGGCATGCGGCCTATTGTTTGATAATTAGCCCCTATCTGATCACGCTGTAAAGCAAGGCTGCACAATGGACCGAGCGGAACTGGATGGTCTTGCCATATTTCTGGCAGTGGCCGAGCAGAATGGATTTCGCGCAGCTGCACGCCAGCTGGGGCTGACCCCATCGGCAATCAGCCAGGGAATACAGACGCTGGAACGGCGCGTGGGCGCCGCGCTATTTGCGCGAACGACCCGCAGCGTGCGGCTGACGGAAGCGGGCCAGAAGCTGCTTGCGCATGCCAAGCCGGCAGCGGCAATGTTTCAGGCCGGCGTGAACGCCGCCCGCGATCTCGGCGAACAGCCGAGTGGTAACCTGCGCATCAATGCGCCGCGCCCGGCGGTTTCGCTGCTGATCAACAGCCTGCTGCCTGATTTCCACGAGGCCTATCCTGGCATCAGTCTGGAACTTGTCGGCGATGACGAGTTCACCAACATCGTCGAGCAAGGGTTTGATGCCGGCATCCGGCTTGGGCATACGATCGAGCTCGATATGGTCTCGACCTGGCTGACGCCGCCGGACAAGTTCGTTGTCGTCGGGACGCCGAGCCTGCTCAGGAAATATCCACGGCCCGGCCATCCACGAGAGTTGCAGGGGTTGCCCGCTCTCTTGACCCGGCGAGGCGGGCAGGTGTCGCGGACCTGGGAATTCGTCGATGGTGGCGAGAGCCTGAAGGTTGCCGTCGATGGTCCGCTCATTCTCAATGACTACGAAGCCTCGATCCGGGCTGCCCTTCGCGGCGTCGGCTTCCTCTACACGGTCGGCTCTGTTGTCAGGCACTATATCGAGCAGGGAAGTCTCATTCCGGTGCTGGAGGATCACGCCCGTGATGTGCCGGGGCTCTGCCTCTATTATCCGAGCCGTAGCCAGTCGCTGCCCAAGCTCAGGGCCTTCGTCGACTTCGCGACGAAGCGCATGCGGCAGGGAATAGCATCCGATGCATTCTCGGTGCAGCCGCAGCGGTCACCAGAAAGCTGAGGGCCGACGCGACGCCGGCCCTCGCTTTACGATTTAGGCCACGTGCTGAAGCTGAACTTCGCGATTGTGCAGAAAGCAGGCCTTGCTGAACAGCGTAAGGTCAAGCCGGTTCGGCAGGCGGACATCTGCCAGATCCGGCAAACCCTTGCCATCAGCCTCGAAGGATCGGTCGATCTGCGAGATGAAGGCCAGCACGATGCCGGTTTCACGGGCGAAGGTCCGGAGTGCAGACACTTGTTCCGACAGGCCGGGCTTGCTGCGTTGCTGGTCGAGGATCTGCAGATAGTCGATGACAGCCACCGATCCCCGCGGAGCGCCCGCGAGATGCCGCATGACATAATCGGCGCTGATCTCGTCCGAGGTGACGATCTCGATCTTCTCGCCGAGCGCTTCGCCTTCCGGCAGGGCATGAATACGCTTCATGGTCTGCTGTTCGGTATATTCGAGCGTGAAGAAGGTGGCCTTACGGCTTTCTCTGACGGCATCGAGCAGCAGCTGCAGACCAAGCAGGGTCTTGCCGTGACCCGGACGGGCGGCGATCAAAAGCAGATCGCCTTCCGCAAGCTGCGACAGCATGGGGGTGGCCGGTAACAGCGTTTCATGCTGGGAAGCAAGCAGGCTCCAGGCGGTAAAACCTTCTTCCTGCGCGATACGGTCCAATGCCTGGTGAAGCGGGATCGTATCCGTACGCGCCAGCAATTTCGCACGGCGCTTCAGCTGATAGATGGGTGCAGACAGTTTCATTCAAACCTCCATTGCGAGCCGGAAACGCAACCCCTCCTTATGCGGTGCTCGAACAGATGGTTCGATGGTCGATGAACCCCGCATGGACGATGCTTTCCCGATTGGAGGGAGGAGGCCTGGGTCGGGCCTTATGCAAGAGGTAGCGGGCGTTGCGATTCGCGACAAGCGGGAAATGGTGGGTGCTCAGATGCGCGCCGCAGCCTCGATCTCCGAGCCTTGATGAGCATCAGGCTGGCGCATTGGCTGAGCAGCCTGTCCCGTTCATCGGCAAGATTATCCTCGAAGCGCCGGCAGAGCCGCTGGCAGCTCTCCCGGAACGGCGATGCGGGGAGGTATTTCGCCTCCATTCGCAGCCGCGTTTCCTGCAACGCGCGTAAATCTGATGGTGTGTGCATGGCCGGCATCTCCCAATAGGCTATATGCTGACATGGGAGGAATTTTCTTGATGCCGACTATGCCCGTCACCTGCGAGGTGCGCTACCGCCTCGATCCCAAGAAACGCACGGAATTCGAAGCCTATGCCGAGGTCTGGATCCGGCTGATCGAGCGCTATGGCGGAATGCATCATGGATATTTCATGCCGCGCCAAAAACCTAATGGTGCGGGTCTGAGTTTTCCCGGTGCCGGGGCGGATGGGGCGGGCGATACTGCAATCGCTCTTTTCACCTTCCCGGATGAGGAGACCTATCTCGGCTACCGAGCCAGCGTTGCGGCCGATCCGGACAGTATCGCGGCCAATGCGCGCTTCGGGGCCGATCCGCCGTTCAAGAGTTACGAGCGCCTGTTTCTTCGACCGCTGCCGCGCTGCGATTAGGCGAAAGTCAGCTGCCTGCGCCGACAGCAAACAGACAGCTTCGCCGCGCTACCCGATTGTTCGTCGCCCGCAAGGGGCAGCAGCAAAAGGGTAAAATCATGAAGCTGAAACTGATCGCCGCTCTCGCAATCCTGTCGCTTTCGCCGGCTTTGGCGCTTGCAAGTCCAAGCTGTACTAGCGAGCCGAAATCGAAATGGATGCCCGAGGCGGCCATGAAGGCGAAGATCGAAGCCATGGGCTACAAGGTCAAGACCTTCGAGATCACAGGCAATTGCTACGAGATCTACGGCCGCGACAAGAACGGCGAACGCGCCGAGGTCTATTTCAACCCGGTCTCCGGCGATATCGTCCAGAAGGGCGATTGAGCCATGACGGCCGTCTTATCGAAGAAGGAGGGCCACGAGCCCTCCGACGCCGCCCGGCAGACGATCAGGGTCTGGGACCCGGTCGTCAGGCTGTTTCACTGGACCATCGTTACCGCCTGCACGCTCAACCTCTTCATTCTCGAAGAGGGCAAATACTGGCACCGCTTCACGGGTTATGTCGTTGCTGCGGCAATCGTCATTCGTATTCTCTGGGGTTTCGTCGGTACAAAACACGCTCGCTTTTCCGATTTCCTGCCGACGCCGCGCAGGGTCATGGAGCAGATCCTCGATATGATCGATGGCAATGATAGACGTTACCTTGGTCACAATCCGCTGGCATCGATTATGATGCTGCTCCTGATGGCATTGCTGGCGGCAACGGCGCTGACCGGCTGGATGACGACGCTCGACGCCTTCTGGGGCGAAAAGTGGTTAGAGAAACTGCACGGCACCATCGCAAACGGCATCATGGTGCTTGCCTTCGTCCATGCGGGTGCGGCCATCGTCGAAAGCTGGAGGCATAGGGAAAATCTCGTCTGGTCGATGGTCACGGGTCGAAAGAAGGCATGAGGATACTGCTGATCGAGGATAGTCCCAGGCTTCGCGAACTGCTTTGCGAGGCCATCCGCGATGCCGGCTGGAAGATCGATGCCTTCGCGCTCGCGCAGGAGGGGCGGCTTGCATTGCAGGAAGCGGAATACGACCTGCTGCTTCTCGATCTCGGCCTGCCTGATGAGGACGGGATCGCCTTCCTGAGATCGCTCCGGGCGACAAGGGTGCAGATGCCGGTTCTGGTGCTGACTGCGCGCGGGGCGATCGACGAACGCATTGCCGGGCTCGATGCCGGCGCTGATGACTATCTCGTAAAACCGTTTCACAATGGCGAGCTGATCGCCCGCATCCGCGCGCTGACGCGGCGCGCGCCGGCAACCATTATGCCGGTCCTGGAATACGCTGCACTTCAATATGATGTCGCCTCACGCCGGGTGATCTGTGCCGGCGCCGAGATTGCGCTCGCGCCCTCGGAAAAGGGGCTGCTCGAACTGCTGATGCGCAATGGCGGCAGGGTGGTGCCCAAGCCGAAGATCGAGCACGCCTTCTCGGAATTCGGAGACGAGCGCAGCAGCAATGCCGTCGAGCTTGCCGTTTCGAGACTGCGCAAGAAGCTGGAGGGGCACCCGACGAAGGCGCTGATCGAGACCGTCAGGGGTGTCGGCTATATGATGCGGGAGGCGCGCGCGTGAAGCAGATATCGCCCACACTGGGCGCGATCCTGGCCCGGCGGATCGCCTTCTTTGCGGTGCTGGCCATGGTGCTGCAGCTCGCCGTGATCTTTTCCGACTATTACTGGAATGTCGGGGAGCTTTCGCGGCTCTTCGTGGAGCAGGAAACCGAGCGGCTCGCCTCCGGCATTGCGATGGACGAGAACGGCGCCATCCATTACCGGCTTCCGGAAAGTGTCGAGGGGCGCTACAGCCAGGCGCAGACCGGCTATGTGGCCCGCGTCCGCGAGGCCGATGGCGGGCTGGTTTTCCAGTCCTGCGATGCCGCCTGCGAGAGCCGCTTCCTGCCGCCTGATATCAACCCTCCGGATTTCTGGCTGCGGTCGCTCCAACCCGGCAAGCCGTTAACGCTGGTGGGCGGGCGGGCCTTTACGGTCGGCGAGCGGCGCTTCGTCGTCGATGTCGCGACGACGGGCGATCCGCAGGATGTGCTGTCGGACGTCTTCTGGAATGAGGTGATCGAACACATGATCGTGCCGATGAGTATCCTGCTGGTCCTCGTGCTCGGCGCCACCCTGCTTTCCGTGCGCCAGGCGCTGAAGCCGGTGCGGATTGCGGCCGAGGCGGCGGAACGAATCGACCCGATGGATTCCCGTTCGCATCTGCAATTTCAGGATATGCCGCGGGAAATCGCCCATCTTGCCGAGGCCGTCAACCGGGCCTTCGAGCGTGTCGGCGAGCTGATGAAATCCCAGAAGATCCTCACATCCGGCATCGCCCATGAGGTGCGCACGCCGCTTGCGGCAATCAAGCTGGAGCTTGGCCATATCGACCATCCGCGGGCGCGAAAAGCGGAGGCGGACCTCGACGACCTCGTGCGCTTCGTCGGCCAGATCACCGCGCTCGCAAGGCTCGATACGTTCGATCATGGGATGTTCGAGGAGGTTGATCTCGTCGCGCTTTCATCCGGCGTGGTGGAGCAGCTGGCGCCCTGGGTCTATGAAAACGATCACTCGCTGGAATTCTCCGCGCAGGTGGATGCCGCCATCGTTCAGGGTGTGCCGGCCCTGCTGAAGGATGCCCTGCGCAACCTGATCGACAATGCCGTTCGCCACACGCCCGCGCGTACCGATATCGTCGTGCGGGTCAGCCGCAATCTGATCCGCGTCGAGGACCGGCACCCGGCCGGCATCCGGCAAGCATGCGATGTCACTGCTCATACGGACGGCCTTGGGATCGGCCTGAAGATCGTGGAGCGCATTGCCGCGATCCACCGGGGTTCGCTTCGTCGCTCTGCCGGCAGGCAGGGCCACATCTTCGATCTGGAAGTCGGCACATAGCCGCGTCTGCACCTCGCTTCATTCTACATCATCGGTCATCGGAGTTTTCATGATCAAATCCGTCGTTATTTCCGGCTGTTCGGGTGGCGGGAAATCAACATTGCTCGAAGAGCTTTCCCAGCGCGGTTATGCCACCGTCGAAGAGCCCGGACGCCGGATCGTGAAAGAGGAACTGGCCGGGCAGGGCGCGGCCTTGCCCTGGGTCGATCCGGTGGCTTTTGCCCGGCGGGCGATCGCGATGGCGCTCGAGGATCAGAAGCTGGCAGAAGCACAGACGGGCTGGACGTTTTTCGATCGCGGCCTGATCGATGCCGCCGCCGCGCTGCAGGTCACGACCGGAGAAGCGGTGCTGGAGACGCTGCGGAACCGGAATCGTTATCACCAGACGGTGTTCCTGACGCCACCCTGGCCGGAGATCTATATCAATGACCCGGAGCGACGGCACGGTTTTGAAGAGGCGGTTGCCGAATATGATCGGCTGACCGCGGCCTATCCTGAGATCGGCTATGAAGTCGTCCTTTTGCCGAAGGTCGATGTCGTGGCGAGGGCGGATTTTCTGCTGAGCCAGCTGCGGGAGTGACCGACGATCGCGATCACGCGCTGTCCAATGCGGCCTTTAGATAGCCTATGACGGCGCGTTTGACGCGCAGCGCCAGCGCATTCCTGTCCTCCTCGCCATGCTCGCCCGCGGCATCAATCATGCCCTTGATGATCGCCACCACATCGCGCGCCGCGACATCGATATCGGGCTGCGGCGGCATGTCCGGCCGCAGCAGCGTATTGCGCGTGAGCTCGAAGAAGCGCTGCTTGACATGCTCGGTCTCCGCATCGAGCGGCAGGCGCGCCTCTTCATAGTCCAGCAGGCGTGCAAGGGCAGGGCGTTCAAGCTGCTGGTGGACGCATGGGTTGATGAGGGCAGAGAGCGCCTCTTCGCCGGTCGGTTGAGCGGCAGCACTTTCCGCATCTCCAACCAGTGACATCGTCTGCCGCAGGATCAGCGCACCGATCAGCGCATCCTTGCGCGGGAAATACTGGTAGAGCGAGCCGACGCTGACACCTGCCTTTTCCGCAACCGCATTGGTGGAAAAACCCTCGTGGCCGCGCTCCTCCAAAATGCGAGCTGCAGCCTCGACGATCGCGCTCACCATGGCGAGCGAGCGGGCCTGTTTGGGCGCTTTTCTGGCAGTGGAACGGCTCTTGTAAGGGCTGTCTGACATTGCGGGGGACGGGGCCTGAAATGCGAGTAGCGGGAAAGCGAGTTATCGCTCACATTACCGGCGTCAGATCAAACGCACAAGCGATCGGGCAACACAGCAGGATCTGAGATCTTCGAGCGCCTTACCGGGACCGGTGACGCGCATACGACTTGCTGTGCCTGCGATCACCCGCGCGGCAGGAACAGGAGAGTTACACATGTTAAACGAGATCAAGACCGCCATCGTCACCGGCGCATCCAGGGGCATCGGTGCGGCGATTGCCAGGCAGCTCGCAGCCGACGGCTTCCAGACCGTCGTCAATTATACGGCAAGTTCCATACAGGCCGAAGAGATGGTTGCGGCCATCGCGGCGGCCGGCGGCCGGGCGCTGGCGCTCCGCGCCGATGTCTCCGACCCGCAGGCAGTCGCCGACCTCTTCGAGCGCACCGAAGCGGAATTCGGAACCGTCGACGTTCTCGTCAACAATGCCGGCGTGACCACTTTCGGCCCGCTCTCCGACGTGAGCGACGAAGACTACCATCGCCTGGTCGCCGTGAACCTCACCGGCACCTTCAACGGCATGCGCGGGGGCGCAAGGCGGCTACGCGACGGCGGTCGTATCATCAATCTCTCCACCAGCATCATCGGGCATTATTCGCCGGGCAATGCCGTCTACGCGGCGACTAAGGCGGCGGTGGAAGCGATGACGCATATCCTTGCGAAGGAACTCGGGCCCCGCAGCATCACCGTCAACGCCGTGGCGCCGGGGCCGGTCGCGACCGAACTGCTTCTCGCCGGCCGCTCCCCGGAGCTGATCCAGCGCCTGACCAACGAAATCCCGCTCGGCCGGCTCGGGCAGCCGGAGGATATTGCCCGGATCGTGTCATTTCTGGCGAGCGCTGAGAGCGGCTGGGTCAATGGGCAGGTGATCCGTGCGAATGGCGGGCGGAACTGATGGGAGGGCGGGGCTTCATCCTGCGGGCAGGGCATAGCCGGTCGGGCTCAGTTTCTCGAGCACGTTGAGAACCGTCCAGTCGGCAGCAGCCGCCGCCCAATCCGCCATGTCCGGCTTGCCCTGCACACGCCCCGCGACCGCCAGCGCCGTCTGTCGCGCGAGCGCATGGATGGCGATCTGCGTGGCCGCGCAGCGCGCCATTCCATAGGCTTGCGCCACCACCTCCAGTCGCCGGATCTGCTCGTCGCCGGTATAGTCGTCGTCCCCGAGGTCGAGCCAGGCAAAGGCGAAATAGCCGAGATCCCAGAGGCGAAGGCCGGGAGCGAGCGTGTCGAAATCGATCATGCCGCACGGCAGGCGATCACGGAACACCGCGTTCGTCGGACCCCAGTCGTTGTGGCACATGACTTCCGCGCCCATGTCCCGAACAAGCGGAAAATCCGCAGTCGCGTCGTGGAAGCGTCTGATGAGGCGAGCGGCAGCTGCAAGCTGGGCATCATCGAAGTGGCCGAGATCGTCAGGCACATGGCCGGAAATGAAGCTAAGCACTTCGCGCTGCTGATCGTCCACGCCCAGGAAGCGTGGCACAGCATCAAAGCCACACTCTTCGAGGTGAAGGAGAAGACCATGCACATGCGTCCTGTCCCTCGTGACCGGGCGCCTGACGGTATCCCCGACCCGGACCACGCCGGCAGTAATGCGACCGCCGGTCAACGGCGTTTCTTTCGTGCTCATCCAACAAGACTAGCCGCAATCCATGAAGGGAGGAATGGCTCGTGTGCTGAGCATGGCGCTATCCGAGTATCCGATGACGGCATGGTTTCTTCCACCGCGGTGTGAGGATTTTGCCGCCTGCCGGACAGACGCTTCAACGTCGGCGGATTGCCGCCTAAAAGACAGTATCCTCCCGCAGCTTGACACGAAAAACGACGGCGCGCATAAAAACCATATGGGGTTGCGATCACCCCACGAGGCGACATGCCGAAGAATCGCGTCCATCGAAACCGAACAACGGAGGGACGCGTCATGCCTTCATTTCTTGAAATATCTTCAGATAAACTCGCCCGTATCGTCGGCATACCCAATGCGCCTGTCATCGTCGATGTGCGCATCGAGGAGGACTTTGCCCGCGATCCGCGGCTCGTGCCGGGCTCGGTCCGGAAATCTCACACCGATGTCACGGAATGGGCTGCTGGCTTCACCGGCCCGGTCATCGTCGTCTGCCAGGCAGGCGGCAAGCTCAGCCATGGGGTGGCCGCCCATATCAGGTATGCCGGGGGCGCTGCGGAGGTGCTGGAAGGCGGCTTCGAAGCCTGGATAGGTTCCGGCGGCGTGGCCGTGCCCGTCGACAAGCTGCCGCCGCGCGACCGGCAGGGACGGACTGTCTGGGTTACACGTGCGCGCCCGAAGATCGACCGTATTGCCTGTCCATGGCTCATCCGGCGCTTCGTCGATCCTTCGGCGGTATTCCTCTTCGTGCCGTCTTCCGACGTTTCCATGGTCGCCGACCGCTTCGGCGCCACGCCGTTCGATATCGAGGAGGTTTTTTGGAGCCATCGCGGCGAGTTCTGCACCTTCGATGTGATGATCGAGGAATTCGGCCTTGCTTCGGGGCCGCTGTCGAGGCTCGCAACGATCGTCCGCGGCGCCGATACCGCCCGGCCGGACCTTGCCCCTGAAGTGGCCGGCCTGCTTGCCGCATCGCTCGGCCTGTCGCGCATGTTCGTCGACGATCTCAAGCAGCTGGATGCCGGCATGCTGCTCTATGATGCCTTCTACCGCTGGTGCCGCGACGCCACGGACGAAACGCACAACTGGCCCTCCGCGAAAAAGGGGGCCTGACGTGACCAGCGCCATTACCCATGCGACGCCCGATACCGGGGCGTCGCC
The DNA here is from genome assembly GCA_900473185.1 of Hyphomicrobiales bacterium. Classification (GTDB taxonomy): domain Bacteria; phylum Pseudomonadota; class Alphaproteobacteria; order Rhizobiales; family Rhizobiaceae; genus Rhizobium. Next base: position 75,091 of record UCKU01000003.1, read on the forward strand.
AAACCCGCATGGCGTCACCTTCGGCGAGGCCTTTCGCGTCTGGCTGCGCGTTGCAGCCCTCAGTTTCGGTGGGCCTGCCGGGCAAATCGCCGTCATGCACCGCATCGTCGTCGATGAAAAGAGGTGGATCGGCGAGCAGCGTTTTCTGCATGCGCTGAATTATTGCATGCTGCTTCCTGGACCGGAGGCGCAGCAGCTTGCCATCTATATCGGCTGGTTGATGCACCGGACCGCCGGCGGTCTGGTTGCGGGTATCCTGTTCGTGCTTCCCGGCTTCCTGTCCATCCTGGCGCTCAGCTACCTCTACGTGACCCTCGGCAGCGTCGATGCCGTTGAGGGCCTGTTCTTCGGCCTGAAGGCGGCAGTGCTTGCCGTCGTCATTCAGGCAGTTGTCAGGGTCGGCGGCCGCGCGTTGAAGAACAGGGCGATGATCGGGATAGCGGCAGCCGCTTTTCTGGCGATCTTCCTCTTCCATGTGCCTTTTCCGGTTATCATCCTCTCCGCCGCTATCATCGGCTTCCTGGGATCGAAGTCGGGTTCCCGGCTGTTCCAGGGCGGTGGCGGGCACAGGTCGGCCGGCGGCGCGGTGCTGTCCGACGCCGACGCGCTGCTCGGAGAGGAGATACCTGATCACGCGCGACCGAACCTCCGCTGGTCGCTGAGGATCTCGTCGGTGCTGCTGGTGCTCTGGCTGCTGCCGCTGCTGCTGCTCTATCTCTTCCTCGGACCCGACGATATCTTCACGCAGATCGGCGTCTTCTTCAGCAAGATGGCGATGGTGACTTTCGGCGGCGCCTACGCCGTGCTTGCCTATGTCGCACAGGAAGCTGTCCAGCACTACGGATGGCTGAAGCCCACCGAGATGCTGGATGGGCTGGGCATGGCGGAAACGACGCCCGGGCCACTGATCATGGTTCTTCAGTTCGTCGGCTTCATGGGCGCCTATCGCGATCCCGGCAGTCTTAGTCCGATGACGGCCGCCACGCTCGCCGCCGTCCTGACGACATGGGTGACCTTCGTTCCCTGTTTCCTCTGGATCTTCCTCGGCGCTCCCTTCATCGAGAAGCTGCGCGGCAATGCAGCCCTGGCCGGTGCGATGTCGGCCATCACGGCGGCCGTCGTCGGCGTCATCCTTAATCTCGCGATCTGGTTCGGCCTGCATTTCCTGTTCCGGAACGCCGCGGTTCACAGCATTGGACCCTTCTCGATCGAGCTGCCCGTCTGGGCGTCGCTGTCGCTGCCATCGCTCTTGCTGAGCCTTGCGGCAGCAATCGCGATCTTCCGGTTCAAACTGGCGGTCATTCCGGTCCTGTTGGGCTGTGCCGTGGCCGGAATGCTCTGGCCGGCCTGAGGCATCGCCGGCTTGCGGGAAGCCGCTTCATCGGAAAAACCGATGGCGCCATCGGTTTCTTCCGTTTTTCTTGCCGCGCGGTACGCGGCATCTGCTCTTCCAGCCAAGAAGGAGACGCAGATGACGGATATCACAATGGAAGGCGCCGGGATTATCATCGTGGGCGGTAGTTCCGGCATGGGGCTGGCGCTGGCGCGAGGGATGCTTGCCGAAGGGGCGCGGGTGACGATTGCCGGGCGCAGTGCGGAGAGGCTTGAAGCGGCGCGGCTGACGCTCGGCGATCCTGCTGATCTGAAGACCGCCATGCTAGACCTCACGCAGGAAGAGGAGATTGCGGCCTTCTTCCGTGATTGCGGGCCGGTCGACCATATCGTCAGCACGGCGGCTGATATTGAGGGAGCCTATCAGTTGCTGCCGGATCTGCGGCTTTCGGCGGCGCGGCGGGTCGTCGAGAGCAAGTTTTACGGGCCACTGCTGCTCGCCAAATATGGAGCGCCTCGTCTGCCACCATCAGGCTCGATCACCTTTACATCGGGGGTTGCCGCCTATCGGCCGGCGGCGCGCGGTTCCGTCGTTGCGGCCGTCAATGCGGCGCTGGAGGGGCTGGTGCGGGCGCTCGCGGTCGAACTTGCGCCTCAGCGCGTCAACGCTGTGTCACCGGGCTGGGTGGATACGCCGATCTGGAATTTCGTTGCCGGCGATGCAAAGCAGGCGACGCTGGAAGCGATGGCGAAACGCCTGCCGGTGGGCCGCGTCGGTCGACCTGATGATATTGCCGATGCGATTCGCTTCCTCATCGGCAATGGCTTTGCCACAGGCACTATCCTGCATGTCGAAGGTGGGCACCGGCTGATCTGACCGGCCGCAGGTCCTCGCTTGCCATGGCAATCAATGAAGAAAGCGCCGGCTGCTGCACACGCCGGCGCCGCCACAGCATGATCAGCGAAGCGGCGGGTGTATCACCTGGCCAGGGCAGTTCCACGACATTGTCGCGCTCGGCGGCCGGAGTGACGGCCAGACGCGGGACAAGACCGTAACCGGCGCCGGATGCGACGAGGCGGATGATCGTCTGGATGCTGTCGGCCTGGGCGACGATCGCAGGTGCGGCAATATCTGCCTCGGCAAAGGCAGTATCGAAGAGGCGGCGATAGACGCAGCCGGTTTCGGTGGCGATGAAGGGCAGGCGGCTTAGGTCAGCGAGGTTTCCGGGCGGCATCGCCCGGGTATTGCGGCCTGCTATCAGGGCCAGCGGCTCGCGCGAGACGAGACGCGTCTGGAACCGTCCATCCTGCTCTCCGCGGTCGAAGGTGAAGGCGATGTCGATCGAGCCCTCTTCCAGCCGCCGCTGTAATTCACCGCTGCCGGCAATCTTCAACGTCAGGCCGACGGGATGCGTCTCGCGAAAACGCGACAGGAAGGCGGCGAGCTTTTCCGTTGCGATGGTTTCGAGCGTACCGATCGTCAGAGCCTGTTTCTCGAGACCGGCTGCTACGCGGATCGCAGTCCTTGCCTCGTCGCTCAGGGCAAGGATTTCTTCGGCATAGGATTTTAACGCGTCACCGGCCGGTGTCAGGGTCACGCCCTGCCGGGAGCGCTTGAAAAGCTTAGCGCCCAATTCCTCTTCGAGCGCCTGCATCTGGTCGCTGAGGCTCGACTGGGCGAGATTGGCCTCGCTTGCGGCGCGGGTGAAATTGCCGTGTCTTGCGACGGCAAGAAAGGTCTTCAGTTGGCGTGGGTTCATCTCGAGCTCTGCGCCCTCCATGACGAGGATGGCCACTCCTATATCAGGCGGCCATGCGCCGAGGGAGTCTCCGGATGGCTGGAATCCTTGCGTCGAGCCTCGCAATATTGACGACGGACGCATGCTTGGCCAAAGTTCAGGCGGTCTTCGCAAGCGATAGGAGCCTTGCCGATGCCATCTGAGACATCCGTGATCGATTGGCTGCTCGCCTCCGACCCCGCCATCCGCTGGCAGGTGCTGCGCGATCTTCTGGATGCGCCTGAACCCGTCTGGTCCGCCGAACGGCAGAAGGTCGAGCGGGAGGGGTGGGGTGCCAGACTGTTGTCCTTTCAGGATGTCGATGGGCAATGGGCGGGCGGCTCGTTCCTGCCCAGCGATTTTACGCGTGAGGAATGGCAGGCGACCGGCCAGCCCTGGACGGCGACGAATTTTTCCCTGACGCAGCTTCGCGAATTCGGGCTCGATCCGCGCTCCGAGAGCGCGAAGAGAACTGTCGCGCTCATCGGCGCCAATTGCCGCTGGGACGAAGGCGGGCAGCCCTTCTGGGAGGGCGAGGTGGAGGAATGCATCAATGGCCGCACGGTTGGCGACGGCGCCTATTTCGGTGTCGATGTCTCGCCGATCGTGGAAAGGCTGCTCGGCGAGCGGCAGTCGGATGGCGGCTGGAACTGCGAGCGGGCGAATGGCTCGATGCGCTCCTCCTTCCACACGACGATCAATGTGCTGGAAGGGCTGTTGGAATATGAGCGGGCAACCGGCGGCACGGAGCAATCGCGCGAGGCAAGACGGTCGGGCGAGGACTATCTGCTGGCGCGGCACCTGATGCGGCGGCTCAGTACCGGTGAGCCGGTCGACGAAAAATTCATGCAGTTCCTGCATCCGAACCGCTGGCGCTTCGATGTGCTGCGGGCGCTCGATTACTTTCGCGCCTCAAGCCTGCTGACGGGAGCTGCGCCCGACATGCGGCTGAAAGAGGCAATCGAATACCTCCGCCTCCGGCGACTGGAGGATGGTCGCTGGCCGCTCGACTGGCGCGTGTCCGGCAGGGCCTGGTTCGTGATGGATGACGGCGAGGGAGAGCCCTCACGCTGGGTGACGCTCAGGGCGCTCAGAGTGCTGAAGTGGTGGGATGGCCGGCAGGTTGAACATGCCGTTGCGTGAAGCCATTGTGACATCCGGCATTGTCTTGGGCAATCCGTGGTTTAGGCCGGTGTGCTGAAGGCCGAAAGCTTGGCATCGAACTCTTCCATCGTATCGAGAAACCAGCAGGTCGTGCCGCGATTGGCTTCAAGGACGAAGCTTTGCAGCGCGTTGCTGCCGGCGAGCTCTGCATCGATCCTGCCGATGATGGCGATACGAACCTTGTAGTTGACGAATTTCTGGATTGCAGCACCTGCAATGCCTGAGCGGAGCGTCAGGAAACCCTCGGGCAGGCGGGCGACCGGCAGCACTACCCAATCGACGGCTTCACTGAGCGCGTGGCCGATCAAATCGTTGATGCCGCTTTCAGCCGATAACGGCTTGCCATCGGGATTGCGGAGGAGCACGCGAAAGCCGTGCGAGAGCCTGATATCATTGCTCACGGAATGTCCTTTCCGGTCAGCGGAGCGCCTTCAGATAAGCGTCCAGGCTGTTCAACAGTTCCGCCGTATCCGACGGCGTACCGATCAGGATGAATTTCTGGAGTTGCCGTTCCGCATCATAGGCGGCGTTGAACTGCATGGCGTGCGGCCGGCGATGCCGCGAGATCAGCATGGCCTGCATCAGCACCGTCAGGCGGTTCGACATTTCGGCGGAGAGATCGGGCACCTCGACGACGCTGGTGACATAGACCTCGGCCTGCGGGGCCGGGGCGCTGTTGCTGACACCGGCAAAGGCTTCGAGGTCGGAGCGCAGGATGCGGTAGGATTTGCCGATGCGCGTGGCGCGCAAACGCTCTTCGCGGATCAGCCGCAGCACGGTCTTCGGGTGCAGTTTCAGGCGCTCGGCCGCCTGTTCAGCAGTGTAGAACTCTTCCGACATGATCCGTATCATTCTCTATCATGATTTTCATTTCGAATAATAAGGAATATTTTGGAATAATATAGATCAATATTCGCCTTGATGAGGATCAATGCGGAATGCCCGATAGCCGCACATGCTTCAGCCATCAAACCGAACGGAGCGAGCCATGGATGAAGCGATCAGGAAGACGATCCAGGCGATACTGGATGGGCAACGGATCATGAGCGTTGCAACGCTCCGGCCAGACGGCTGGCCGCAGGCGACGACGGTTGGCTACGTCAATAACGGGCTGACGCTCTATTTCCTCTGCGGCCGGGACAGCCAGAAGGCCGCCAATCTGGCGCGGGACAACAGGATGTCGCTGACGATCAACCCGGATGCCGGCCAGTTGATGCAGATCACCGGCCTGTCGATGGCCGCGCATGCCGAGAAGGTGGAAGACCCTGACGAGGCCGACAAGGTGCTCCAGCTGATGCCGGCGAAATATCCGGTTCAGCAGGGTCTGGCGATTGCCATGCCGACGCGGGATCAGATCTGCATCTTCCGCGTCGTGCCGAAGGTGATTTCGGTGCTCGATTATTCCAAGGGGTTCGGGCACGCCGATCTCGTCACGCTCTGATGCGGCGTGCGGCGCAGAGGCGCGGCAACCTGCTGTTGACGGCGTGAAGGTCAGGCGCCCTTGGCGACCTTGGCAGCGCCCCAGAGCGAGCCGGGATTGGCACGGTTGGGATGGAGCGCCAGCATGGCGTCGAACAGTTCTCGCGCTGTTACCGTCTCCAGCTCAAGCCTGTTGAAATCGCGCAGATATTGCTGCGTCTCGCTGATGATATCAGGATCGTCGTCATTTTCGGGGATCTTGTGGCCGGCGACGACGGCCTTCGGCCTCAGCTCTTTCAGCCTGTCCAGCGTTTCGATCCAGTGCAGCCGGCTCTCGCGCGTGGTTTCGCCGAGGTAGCAGTGGATGCCGTTATAGACGACGTCGCCGCCGACGATCAGCCCAATCGAGGGAACGTGGAGCGCGGTCGAGTGCGACATGTCGGTATGGCCGGCATCGATCGGGATCAGCTTGTGGCCTTCGAGATCCAGGTCCGCTGCTTCAAGGACATCGGCGACAGCCATGTTCTCGGCGATCTCGCCAGGGAAGAGTTTGCGCCAGAAGCCGTCGAGCATGTCGGGTGCGCTCTGGCGGCGCATCGCCTCCACCACATCCGATACGGCATAGGCCTTCGCATCGGGGAAGCGTTTCAGCAGAGAGCCGATACCGAAGAAGTGGTCACCGTGACCATGGGTGATGTAGATCGTCTTAAGCCGCTTGCCGCTCGCTTCCACCCAGTCGGCGAGCGTCTTTGTCTGCGGTTCGGTCAGGAAGGTATCGACGAGCACGGCATCGCGTTCGCCCGAGATCAGCGTGGCAGAATTGGCGACCCACTGAAGGGATGGATCGCCAGCCGGCACATCACGACTAAGGCCGGGGCGGCGGATTGTCAGGACATCATAGCGCAGGCTGGAAGTGGGGCTTGAGGTCATTGCGGCAATTCCTTGGAAAATTTGAAGTTAAGGCGGCTGAGTGGGCGGGAAAACCCTTGATTTTTGTGGTTAGACAATAATATATGACCAGTCGTCTTTAATTATTCAAGAGTGAAACGAACATGGAAAAGCCGGCCCGCCGCGGCCCCAAGCCGAATATGCAAATGAGGGAGAAACTCATCGAGGCGGGTCTGAAGGAGATCCATGCCAATGGGTTTGCCGCGACCGGCATCCAGAAGATCGTCGATGACATCAAGGTGCCGAAGGGCTCCTTCTACAATTATTTCGACAGCAAGGAGGCTTTCGGAGCGGAGGTTTCCGATCGCTATTCCGAGCAGGCTCTTGCCCGGCTCGTCAGCTTTCTTGCCGATGCCGGCAAACCGCCCCTTCGCCGCCTCAAGGCCTATTTCGACGATCGCGCCGCATCATTTGCCTTGAGAGGTCATACGCAGGGCTGCGTGCTCGGCAATTTCAGTGCCGAGACGGTCGACCATAGCGAGTTGATCCGTCAGCATGTGGCAGCGCATTTCAGCCGCTGGAGCGAGGTGATTGCGGCCTGCCTGGCCGAAGCGCAGAGAGACGGCACACTAGCCGGCGAGCTGCCGGTCGGGGCGCTTGCTGATTTCATCCTGAACAGCTGGGAGGGCGCGCTTCTGCGCATGCGCGCCGAGCGCAGCGGAGCGCCGCTCGAGATATTCAAGCAGATGGTCTTCGACACGCTACTGCATGGCAAGGCGCATTGAAGCCTATTTACCTCGGTTAAGGAGAAATTTCCGCTCCGGTTCGGGCATTTACCATCTTTGCCGACGTCACAGATCGGCAATAGTTCCAGCTTAATTCGGACATGTTCGGGCTGAAGTTTCCGGCATCGAGACGCGGGCGAGGGATCAGATGCCGGGCATTCTCATTGCAACCCTGTTGGCGACTGTTTCGGCCAAGGCGCCGATGGAATATGCCAGCGGCGCTCTTCTCTTTTCGGATTGTGGCGGTTCGCGGCAGTTCGTCACCGGCTATGTTTCCGGCTGGCTCGACAAATGGAACCGTGATGAGTTTCTTGCGCGCCGCGCGCTCGCCGATGCAATCCACCGTCCGGAGGCTATGGTCAACTTCGCTCGTTTGGGCAATGGGATCGGCATGAATATCTGCCTGCCGCCGGGCGCGACGGCCATCGTCATAGGCGACATGCTCTGCCGCTTCCTGCAGGACAATCCCGACGTCCGCGGGGGCGAGGGCGACGAGCTGCTGATGACCGTCATCTTCCGCCGCTACAATTGCCGGGCGCAATAGGCGTCAGGCATTGCTGACAAGGATCGCGCCGCCGATGATAAGCAGGGTGCCGGCAGAGAGTTTCATGAGATTCACCTCAGCAGCCTCTCCCAGAAACACCGCGCCGACGGCCAGCGTCACCAGCACGTTGCAGCTCCAGATCGGCGCGAGTTTGGAGACCGGCACGCCGTAGGCAAAGAGCGCAAAACTGATGAGGCCAGTGCCGAGGGCGAAACAGAGGCCTGCAATGGCGGCAAAGCCGATGCCTTCCGCCGTCCAGGGCGCGGTGCGCCAGATCAGGGCGGAGATCCCGCCGGCTACCGCGAGCGTCAGGCCAAAGGCGATGAGATAGGCGGAGGAGCCGGCGCCCGATACGGCGCTCTGCTTCTGGAAAATAGCGGTAATGCCCCAGAGAATGGCGGGGGCCACGCCGCCGACGAACAAGGGCCAGAATGCCGTCATGATAAAACTCCTGCCGCACCGGACACGCTGAGGCCTTCAGAGAAGGCGATCGGGATGTGGTGCCACCAGACTAGGAGTTTCTTCTTGTTCTTTGTGGTCTTGTTGTTTTGCTGAAAGTTTGCAGATTCACTCGCCGCCATCAAGCGGCTGATTGGCGTCAGCCTGTCTTGCCGGCCTTGGCGGAAGCCATGGCGATCTCGCCGATCTCGGCCAGCGCCACCTTCTGGAATTCCCGCTCCAGCGTCTGCTCGGCGCTTTGAAAGGCGCGCTGCAGCTTGGCATTAGCGGCGCGCTCGACCGGGCAGGAAGGGTGATCGTTGGAGAGCGGAGCGTCGAGAATCGTTTCGCCTTGCAGGGCGCGTTGTACATCCAGGATGGTAATCTCCGTGAGCGGCCTTGTCAGCGACCAGCCGCCGCCGCGGCCGCCCTCGGATTCGACGATGCCGTACTGACGCAGAGACGCCATGGTGCGGCGAACGACGACAGGGTTGGTGTTCAGCATTTGCGCGATGCGCTCAGAAGTTTCCCTGCCGCCCAGCAATCCCATGTGAACGAGAACGTGGATCATCCGCGCCAGTCTTCCGTCTTGTCGCATCTGCGCCTCTCTATAGCGTAACAGATAGTGTTACAGTCTATTGACTTCCGGTCCCTGCCAAGTATGTTTCTGTAACGTAAAAAGATACGGAATTAAAGATTCAAATCGTCTAGGCGCGGTCTTTTCGGCCGTGTGGTTATTTTCGAGGAGGCAGAGATGCAGCAGCGCATGATCGAAACCGGAACAATCAAGATGCGCATCCTTGAGGCCGGCGAGGGGCCGCTGGTGCTCTTCTGCCACGGATTTCCGGAGACGTCGCATGCCTGGCGCCATCAGATAGCGGCATTGGCCGAGGCGGGCTTCCATGCCGTGGCGCCCGATATGCGCGGTTATGGCGGAACGCAAAGCCCGGAAGAGACAGGCGCCTATACGATGTTCGATCTCGTGGCCGACATGGTGGCGCTTATCGATGCCCTTGGGAATGAGAAGGCGGTCATCGTCGGCAACGACTGGGGTGCGACGGTCGCCTGGCAGGCGGCGCTGATGCGTCCGGACCGGTTTCGCGGCATTGTCGCCATGAGCGTGCCAATGATGGGCCAGCCGCCCGTGCCGCCGACGAAGATCTTTCCCGCGACACCGGATCATCTGCTCTACGTGCTCTATTTCCAGCAGCCGGGAGTGGCGGAAGCCGAATTCGGGCGAAATGTGAAACTCACACTGCGTAAGATCTATAGTGCCGCCAGCGGCGAGGCGGGTGCGCGACTGCCGGGCGACGGAACGCCCAATCCGTTCGGCATGGTGTCGCGCGCATCGGGTCTGCTTGCCGATCTGCCCTACGTCGAAACATTACCCGCATGGCTGCCGCAGGCCGATCTCGAAGCCTTTGCCGCTGCATTCGAGGCATCAGGCTTTCGCGGCGGGCTGAACTATTATCGCAACCTCGATCGAAACTGGGAATTGCAGAAGGCTCTCACAGGACTGAAGGTCGAAGTTCCCGCGCTGTTCATGGCCGGCGAACGCGATACAGGCCTTGCGATCCCCGGAATGCGGCAGATTATCGATGCCATGCCGGCGCTGGCGCCTGGCCTGAGAACGACACAGTTCGTACCCGCTGCGGGCCATTGGCTGCCGCAGGAGCAGCCGGAGATCGTCAGCCGCGCAATTATTGATTTCGTGCGGGGCTTGTGACGGGCTCTATCTTTTGAATCTACGCATCAGGCTTTCCGAAAATCAATTTCAATTTTCGGGCCGATGCTTAGCGCCCGTCTTCCAGCATCCGGTCGAGAACGGCGATCAGTTCCTGGCTGCCATTACGGTCGTCGGCGATGGTCTGGAAGACGCCGGCCATGCCCTTGAAGATCAGGGCGGCGGGATCGTCAGGCCCCAGGAATTCGGAGATCTCGTCCATTTCCGCAACCCAGCGATAGGCTTTCGGAAACATGTCCGGGATGGATTGGCGCAAGCGCATCAGATGCTCGGCCTGGCTTTCGGCCAGTTCCACCTTCAGCGCCTCACTGGCGCCGTTGCGGGAAGCAGCCAGCAGCATGGCGGCGGAGAGGCCGGTGATGCCCTTGTTGATGCCGGCGTAGCACATCTTCAGTGCAGAGGCGGCTCCAACAGGGCCTTTCACGGTGCGGATCTTCAGGCCGAAGCGGGAGAGGAGATCAGGTTCGCCGGCGAGATCGCCGCTGAGGCAGACGACCGGGCCGGCCTTGCCGGGAACCGGCGGCCCGCCGATGATCGAGCCGTCGATTACCTTGGCGCCTGTGGAAGCGAGGCCTGCGGCCAGCTTTTCCATGGTCTTCGGGCTGATGGCGTTAAGATCCACGAAGGGCGGTTTCTTGCTGCTGTCGCGCAGCACCGGTGCAATGAGATCCGCAACCTTCTGCGCTTCGGCCGGCGGAACGATGGAGAGGATGATATCGGCCTCGGCGAATGCCGAAAGCGAAGTGGCGGCGAGGCCCATTGCGCGGGCGCGTTCGATCGTCGCTTCACTGCGTCCATCGAGAAAGGTGATGACCTTGGCGCCGGACTCGGCGAGGCGGCGGCCGACAGCGCTGCCCATGGCACCGGCGCCGAACAATGCAATGGTGGTGGACATTGACGGATGAGACCTCTTTGGCGGGGATGCCGGAACACTAGGGCCTGAGGGGCCGTGCTGCAAGGCGGATGCGGCTGTTAGTCCCGCATCCTGAGCTCATCCGTCTGCATCTGCAGGGAGCCGAGTGTCTCAAGGAAGCTCATGCCGAGCAGGCTCTGGTCGAGCCTTCCATCTTCGGCGACCGACGCGGCGACATTGCTGCGCACGATTGGGCCGATCGCGACCTGGTCGAGGGTGACGGGGGCTGCGCGGGCGCGGCCATTGGCGGTCATCACTGTCATGGAATAGGTGAGCTGCTTCGGATCGATGCCGATGCGCAGTGCATCTGCATGCGAGAGCGCCACCATGCTGGCGCCGGTATCGACCAGCATCGGTACCGATTGGCCGTTGACCGAGACCTCGGCTTCGAAATGGCCGTTCAGCATCTTGTGGACGATGACTTCCTGCCCGCCCTCGCTGGTCGTAACCACCACGGCGCGGCCGGGCACGAGGCCGGCGAGCAGGCGATTGCCGACGGCCGTCGCATCCTGGCGGTAAAGGTAGGCGGTGGCGAGCGCCAGGATGATAACGAGCCAGATCATCAGTTGGCGCAGGGTCTGGCCGATATTCTGGCGGCTGCCCCAGATGCCGGCCGCCAGCATGAGAGCAATTGGTAGCAGGTAGACGAAGCGGCCGAAATCGTCGCTTTCAAGGCCCATGATGCGGCTCTGGTCATTGTTGAGAAGCAGGACGGCAAGGCCGATGACAATGACGGCAAGCAGGAGGATGAGGCGCATCAGCCGATGGCCTCCAGGGTTTTCGTCGATTCGGGAGCGAGTTCCGTGAGGCGGGTGGGCAGGTTTTCCATGATGGCCTCGCGCTCCTCGTCGGAAAAGCGCACCCAGCCGGCAATTTCATCCGTTGTGCGACCGCATCCGGTGCAAAGACCGGTGAGAGGATCCAAGGAGCATACGCGGATGCAGGGTGTTCGCATGGGCGATATATCGTGATTTCAGAGGGCCATGGCAAGGGCGCAGAAGGCTGCGACCTCGCAAATCTGCTGGGTGGCGCCGAGCGTGTCGCCGGTGTGCCCGCCAAGCCTGCGGCGGATGAACCAGGTGAAGGCGAGCGTCGCGAGACCGGCGGCGAGAAGGGCCGAAACGAACGGTAACAGACCGAGCGCCGGCCAGACGAGGATGGCAGTGATAAAGCCCGCCGTGACGAGGGCGATCTGCATGGTCACTTCCGCCGGGCTTCCGGCGGAAGCAGCGAGCCCATCCGGCTTTGCGGCGGGAAGGCGTTGCCAGTGCCAGGCAACGGCCCCGCGGCTGAGTGCGGCGACGGCGGGAATGGCAAGTGCTGCGGCAAAAGGCGATGCTTCACGCGCAATGGCGGCAAGAGCCGAGGCCCGCAGAGCGAAAGAGAGGATGAGGGCGATCGCGCCGTAACTCCCGATGCGGCTATCCTTCATGATGAGCAGGCTCTGCTCGCGGGATTTGCCGCCGCCGATACCGTCAGCCGTATCTGCAAGCCCGTCCTCGTGCAGCGCGCCGGTCAGGATCGTCTGCACGGAGAGCGCTACCAGTGCGGCCATCAGGCGGTCGGCGCGAAATGCCAGCATCAGCAAGAAGACGAGAGCGGGCAGGGCGCCGATGACGAGCCCGGCCAAGGGGAAGACACGGACCAGCCGGCCAAGCTTGCCGTCATAGCCGGCAAAGAGCCATGCCGGCATGGGAATACGGCTTAAGAAAGCCACGGCGCGCGCGGCATCGACCACGATGTCCTTTGTCATTCCTGGGATCATTCTCTGCTGCCCCCGTCTCTCCGCAGCGTTTTGGTCTCCCTGCGGCTTTTGGCGCCGTGTGCTTTTTCACATTGTTCGCCTGGGCCGCTCGCTTTAAGAGAGTCGCCACGCAAAGAACCCGATTTGCCGGGAAAAGACAAGAATACAAGGAAAGCCATTCAGATGAGCGTTTCAGGCCTGCCGTTCGACGATTTTCGCGCCCTTCTTCGTGACCTGCCGGGACCGGATGGTCGCGCGCTGGTCGCCGCCCGCGAACGCGACGCGCAACTGACGAAGCCGCCGGGTGCGCTTGGACGACTGGAAGAGATTGCTTTCTGGCTCGCCGCCTGGACGGGCAAGCCGCCCGCCGTCAACCGGCCGCTGGTCGCGATCTTCGCCGGCAATCATGGCGTCGTGCGGCAGGGAATTACGCCTTTCCCGCCTGAAGTGACCCAGCAAATGGTGGAGAATTTCGCCGCCGGCGGGGCTGCGATCAACCAGATCTGCGTTGCCTATGATCTCGGCCTCAAGGTGTTCGACCTGGCGCTCGATTATCCGACCGGCGACATCACCCAGGAAGCAGCGCTGACCGAGCGCGACTGCGCCGCCACCATGGCCTTCGGCATGGAAGCCATTGCCGGCGGTACGGATCTGCTCTGCATCGGCGAAATGGGCATCGGCAATACGACGATCGCGGCTGCCATCAACTATGCGCTTTACGGCGGCACAGCACGCGACTGGGTCGGCCCCGGCACGGGTTCGGAAGGCGAGATGCTGGAGCGCAAGATCGATGCCGTCGAGCGCGCCGTGGAACTGCACAGCGATCATCTCGACGATCCCTTGGAAATCATGCGCCGGCTCGGCGGACGCGAGATCGCGGCGATGGCGGGCGCGATCCTTGCTGCGCGCATGGAGCGCATTCCGGTGCTGATCGACGGTTATACGGCGACGGCTGCAGGCGCGATCCTGAGGGCGGCCAATCCGTCTGCGCTCGACCATTGCCTGATCGGCCATGTCTCGGCCGAACCGGGGCATTTGCGTGCCATCGAACAGCTCGGCAAGACGCCGCTTCTGGCGCTCGGCATGCGGCTTGGCGAAGGCACGGGGGCGGCGCTTGCCGCCGGCATCGTCAAGGCGGCTGCCGCCTGCCATTCCGGCATGGCGACCTTCAGCCAGGCCGGCGTTTCCGGCAAACATTGATGCGGCCGGAACCGCAACCCGGCCAGCGCATTGCTTGCGCTGAGATCGGGGAAACGGTATCTGCCTATCCGCTCATAAATGAAAGCGTCGGCGAAAAGACCGGTGCGGAGGAAACGAGGGCATTTTGACGAAACCTGCCGTGACCAAGGAAACGGGATTTCGCCATTTCGTGGCAGCGGCCAGCTATTCGTGGGCAGGCTTCCTGCGGGTCTTCAGGGAATCGGCTTTCCGACAGGAGATTGGCTTCTTCGGCGTGGCGCTGATTGCGCTTTTTCTCGTCGGTGCTGATGCCACGGAGTTCGTCGTCACGACGGTGCTGTTCCTCGGGCTCTTTTCCATCGAGGCGATGAATACGGCGGTCGAGGAAGTGATCGACCGGATTTCACCCGAGATCTCCATCGTCGGCAAACATGCCAAGGATCTCGGCTCCTTCGCCGTCACCTGCATGATCGCCGCCTGCTGCCTTTATCTCGGTTTCGTCATGGTCAGGCATCTGTTCTTTTAAATTATGGGATGATTAAGCGAAGCTACGGCGCTTCTTGGTGACCGGCTGAGCTTCTTCCACGGCCGGGATGCTCTGCAGCACGCGCTTCGCCGGCAGGATGGCGATGACTTCGGTGCCTTCGCGCAGCCTGGATTTCAGGATGAACTGGCCGTCATGCTTGGCAAGGATCGCCTGGACGATCGGCAGGCCGAGGCCGGTGCCCTGTTCGGCGCTCTTGATGGCGATCGAACCCTGGCCGAAGGCCGACAGCACGATCGGGATTTCGTCTTCGGGAATGCCGGGACCATTATCCTTGATGGAGATGTACTGGCCGCCGCCGGCCGTCCAGCCGACCTTGACGTTGATTTCTCCACCCTTAGGCGTGAATTTCACGGCATTGGAAAGAAGATTAAGCACGACCTGACGCATGGATTTTTCATCCGCCCAGATCGCCGGGAGCTGGCGCTCGACCTGATCGTGGATGGCGATGTTCTTGGCGCGGGCGCGAAGTTGCACCATGCCGATGCAGTCCTCTGTTATATCGAGCAGAGAAATCGCCTCTTCGCTCAACTCATACTTGCCGGCTTCGATGCGCGAGAGATCGAGGATTTCGTTGATGAGATCAAGCAGATGCTGGCCGGAGCGATGGATATCGCCAGCATATTCCTTATAGGTCGGATTTGCGAGCGGCCCCATGACCTCTGCCGACATGACCTCGGAGAAGCCGAGGATGGCATTCAGCGGCGTGCGCAGCTCATGCGACATGGAGGCGAGGAAGCGCGACTTGGCGAGGTTTGCCTCCTCGGCACGGCGGCGAGCCTCGTCCGACATGGATTTGGCGACCTCCAGCTCGGCGATCAGATCATCCTTTTCCGACTGGAAGGAAAGGATCCTCAGGCTGAACTGGAAGAGCCGGTCGCTGATGTAATTGAAGAAGACCACCGTCATGGTGAAGACGCCGGTCAAGGAGAGTTCCAGAATATCGCGCGACAGGCCGCTTTTTGCGGCAAGCGCTACGACCGCAGGCGCAAAGCCGACGAGCACGGCGCGCGTCAGCATGAAATTCGACATGGTCGTGACCGACAGCGCGATCAGCAGCGTGGCACCCTTATAAAGCGTGAAGCTCGAGGGTTCGCAGGCCGAACAGCCCTGCAGGGCAAAGACCGCCCAGCAGCAGCCGATCAGGAACTGGCCTGCCAGCAACAGGTTGCGCCAGCGGCGTACGGTCTCTGCGGTAATTTCCTGCTTCCTGGCGCGGCGGGCCAGAAGAATATTGGCGGCATGGCAGGTCAGCGTCAGCAACGCCCAGAAGAACAGGCTCGCATCCTCGGTGAAATAGGTGCCGAGCGCTGCAACGATGATGACGAAAAGCGGCATGATTGCCGCACCCTGCAGAACCGCAGTGATATACATCTGCAGCACATCACGATCGAAGGCGGAGCTGGAGGCATGACCGGACTGCAGGCGTTCACGCGTCTGCCGTACGGCCTTGGAGACCGCCTTGTTGCGGTGGCCGCGCGATTTGTCGACAATGATCTTGTCGGTTGATGTGCTGACGCCGGTACTCATGTGCACGTTGAAATTTGCCTTGCAGATGAATAAGAGCTTAACCGGAAAGTCTTAAGAAGATGTTTGCCATCTTTGCCAAGGGTTTGTTTTGCAAGGAGGCAAAAGCGTGGCACGGCTTCTTGCGTTGACCCGAGACGGTGCAACCACCCTCGCTTTTCTTGTTCTCGTTGCATTAATTGCGGCCAGGCTCAATGACAGGCCCGACATCCAGCACCATGGCGCCTTTCACGCCGCCGATGGCGATAGCCTCGTTCTCGATGGCGAGCGCTTGCGGCTGAAGGGTATCGATGCACCGGAACTGTCGCAGACTTGCGAGCGGCAGGAGCAGGACTGGGCCTGCGGCAGGCAGGCGCAACGGGCGCTGCAGCAACTGGTTTCTGACAAAGCTACGCAATGCGGCGGAAATGAGCGCGATCGCTACGACCGACTGTTGGTCACTTGCCGAAATAATGGCGGCAATATTAATGCGCGCATGGTGGCTTCCGGGATGGCGGTTTCCTACGGCGGCTATCAGGAGGAGGAGGGGCAGGCGAGGGCGCAAAAGCTCGGGCTCTGGGCTGGCCATTTCGAAATGCCGCGCGATGTCAGGGATCAGGCCCGGCATGAAAGCTCCGGCCTGCAGCGGCTGATCGGCGGATGGACAGGATGGTAATGAATAGTGCGTCGAGCGGGGATCGACTGGATGGGCTGCGGGCCGAGATTGCCGCCTGCCGGATCTGTCGCGACGCGCCATTGCGCGGCGTCGAGGATCGGCTGCCGCACGAGCCGCGGCCAGTTGCCGTGCTCTCGTCGCGCGCCCGTGTGCTGATCGCGGGCCAAGCGCCGGGACTGCGCGTGCATGAAAGCGGCCTACCGTTCGATGATGCCTCCGGCGACAGGTTACGGCAGTGGTTGCAGGTAGACCGGCCGGCCTTTTACGACCGGGATCGATTCGCGATTGTGCCGATGGGCTTCTGTTTTCCCGGATACGATGCCAAGGGCAGCGACTTGCCGCCACGGCGCGAATGCGCGCCGGTCTGGCGGGAGAGGACGCTCTCGGCCATGCCGCAGATCGAACTGGTGCTGGCCGTCGGCGGTTATGCGCAAGCCTGGCATATGGGGGCCATGAGGCGCGAGAACATGACCGAGACAGTGCGGGCATGGCGTGACAGCCTCGCCGTGCCGGGCAAGCCTCTGATTCTTCCGCTGCCGCATCCGAGCTGGCGCAATACCGGCTGGATCAAGCGACACCAGTGGTTCGAAGAAGAGCTGCTTCCTGAGTTGCGCCGGCGAATCAAAATGCTTGCCTCCTGAAACAAAATTCTTTTCGTCGGCCGGAATCGCGCTATACAAGGAAAATAATTCGAAAGGGACTTATTTTCGCATGGATCGCCTCGACCGAAAGATACTGCGCCTGCTTCAGGAAGATTCGACGCTCGCCGTTGCCGACCTCGCCAAGAAGGTCGGGCTTTCGACGACGCCCTGCTGGCGGCGCATCCAGAAAATGGAGGAAGACGGCGTCATCAAGCGCCGGGTGGCGATCCTCGATCCGGAAAAGGTCAATACCAAGGTCACGGTCTTCGTGTCGATCCGCACCGCGACCCATTCCATCGAGTGGCTCCGCCGCTTCTCCGAAGTCGTGGCGGAATTCCCCGAAGTGGTCGAATTCTACCGGATGAGCGGCGATGTGGACTATCTGCTGCGCGTCGTCGTGCCCGATATCGCCGCCTATGACGCCTTCTATAAGCGGATGATCGCCAAGATCGAGATTCGCGACGTCTCGTCTGCCTTCGCGATGGAACAGATCAAGTATTCGACCCAGCTGCCGCTAGACTACATGCTTCTCGAAAACGCCAAGTCCAACGAGGACTGAGTCGGGCAGGCGCTTTCAAGACAGCGCATATGATTTAAGGCAGGCGCGAACGAATCGCGCCCGCTGGTGAGGAAGCAGAAGCTCCTCTGGAGACTGCTCAGGTAAGCTGGGCAGGGAGACTCAGAAGTTCATCTGTGACTTCTGAGGGTGCTCGTGAAGCACCAGCCACTTGACGGCGGCGTGAAACCTTTCCAAATTGTAATCTTCCTGTCATGGAACTATGCGAAGCCACGCAAGCGATGAATTGGCCCAAGCGTTGGGAGGCACGGGTGCCGATTCAGAAGGGTGGTCCGGGGGTGTCTGGAACACTTTTATAATCTTCGTGCAGCGTAATATTGCGCTGCACACGATTTTTTTTGATGTTGGCGAAACGTTTAAGCGACGCCAAAATGCATGCCTATGGTTGTTTCTGCAACAAAAAGTAGGCCTCAAATCGTTTAATGGTCGCTATCTGCACCATTAGGTTCGATTTCAGGACACCATGTCCTAATCTCCCATCTTTATATAGTCCTTAGCCGGCGCTAAAGTTCGGTTGCTTCGTGAAAACGTTCGAGCTCTGCTCCATTTTTGCGGTGCCTTGGGAGGAGCATTTCGGCCGCTTGCGATAGCCAATGGTTACCGCAGCGGCATTTGTGCGTTAACCATTTATCCCCTTGAAATTGTTGTATAAAAACCACGCCTCACGCAGAAAGCATGCTCGAGCTGTGGGTTGGCACCCTTCACGAATTGCTACAGTCAGATGTCTGTGGGATGAACGTTCGGCGGTTCGATCGATCCGCACGCCGTGAGGCTGTTCAAACGGGTCGGCTTTGGATCTTCGGAGACAGGGTAAAGCCCCGATCGACAAAGGAGTGGAATTCTACAATGAACATCAAGATGGTATTGCTCGCGTCGGCAGCAGCATTTGCTGCATCGACCCCGGTACTCGCAGCAGACGCAATCGTTGCTGCCGAGCCGGAGCCGGTTGAGTACGTTCGCGTCTGCGACGCTTACGGCACCGGCTACTTCTACATCCCGGGCACGGAAACCTGCCTGAAGATCGAAGGTTACATCCGTTTCCAGGTTAACGTCGGCGAAAACGTTGGCGGCGACTCGGATTGGGATGCTGTAACCCGTGGTCAGGTTCAGTTCACGGCCAAGAGCGACACCGAATACGGCCCGCTCACCGGCGTGATCGTTCTCCAGGCCAATGCCGACAACGCATCGACCCAGGAAACGAAGCTCGACTCCGCTTACCTCGACGTTGCGGGCTTCCGCGCTGGTCTCTTCTACTCCTGGTGGGACGATGGTCTCTCCGGCGAAACGGACGATATCGGTTCTGTCGAAACGCTGCATAACTCCATCCGTTATCAGTACGAAACCGGCACCTTCTACGCCGGCCTCAGCGTCGACGAACTGGAAGACGGCGTCTTCAAGACTGGCGAAGCTCCGAACAACGTCGGCGTTGCCTTCGGCATCGGCGGCACGGCTGGCGCCTTCAGCTACCAGGTCACCGGCGGCTGGGACTTCGACAACGAAGACGGCGCAATCCGTGCTATGGGTACGGCTGAACTCGGCCCGGGCACGCTCGGCCTTGCTGCTGTCTACTCCAGCGGCCCGAACTCCTACTACTCGCAGGCTGAATGGGCAGTTGCTGCCGAATACGCCATCAAGGCAACGGACAAGCTGAAGATCACCCCCGGTGTTCAGTACTACGGCAAGTACTGGGGCACCCCGGCCAAGCTTGGCGCTCCTGATGACTTCGACGGTCTCGACGATGCCTGGAAGGCCGGTCTGACGGTTGACTACCAGATCGTCGACAACTTCTACGCCAAGGCTTCCGTTCAGTACCTGAAGCCGGAACATGAGGACGACTCCTGGACGGGTTACTTCCGTCTGCAGCGCTCGTTCTAATTTGAACGACGGCCCCCCGGCTTTATGCCGGGGGTCTCCTAACCCACGAGTTTCTGATCAGAATGACCTCCGATCAGTAACGAGGGACTGGTCCGGTTTTCCCTGCTGGGCCAGTCCTTTGCAGTTGAAAGTCGTTATGAAACCTGGGGCGCCGCCACGCTTGCCGGTTTCACCTTGTCGGCAGGCTTCCATCCTGATTTTTCCCGACGTCGAGCACATTTAGAAATTATCAGTGTATTTTCTGCCTCTGATCCATAGCGCCCTATTTTATTGCGCGACAGGCAATCTTTGGTTGCATATATTCATCCAATGAACTACGCGTCTGGATAGGTTCTATTCCTCGGGAATCGATGCCAATAATGTGACTGTAACGTGACAGGTGAGGCGCTATAAGCATTTCAGAGGCTGGCATTCACTACTACTCTCGGGTAGGTTTCGATAATGGACGATCTTAACGACTACTTCTATTTTGCTGCCGTCGTTTCCAGCGGTGGTTTTGCAGCCGCAAGTCGAACATTAAAAATACCCCGCTCCAAGCTGAGCAGGCGCGTCAGCCGTCTGGAGGATTGCCTCGGCGCGAGGCTGATCGAGCGTTCCACGCGTCATTTCCGGGTGACGGAGATCGGCCAGGCCTTCTATGAGCAGTGTCAGACGATTCTGAGAGAGGCCGATCGAGCCAAGTCGATCGTCACGGAGGCCCAGTCCGATCCGCAGGGGATCGTGCGTATGGGCTGCCCGCTCGGCCTGATCGATATTTCGCTCGGAGCCGTGCTGCCGGAATTCTTGGAGCGCTACCCCAAGATCAAGCTGCAGATCATCGGTTCTGACCGGCGCACGGACCTCATCAACGAGCGCATCGATGTCGAAGTCCGCGCGGCGAGCGAGCCGGAAACACAGACGAGCCTGATGATGCGCAAGCTCGACCGGGCGCGGCGCATCCTCGTCGCCAGCCCCTCGCTCATCGAGCGCATGGGCGAACTCGGCTGCGTCGACGATCTCGGCAATGCGCCGACGCTCGCCATGACCACTTGGATGTCCTTCCATACCTGGGAGCTAGTCGGGCCTGATGGCGAGAAGAAGGTCGTGCGCCATCAGCCACGGCTCACCTGCCGCAGCATGACGGCAATCCTCGATGCTGCTCGGGCAGGTGTGGGCTACGGCCTCATCCTGGAAAATGCCTGCGCGTCGGATATTCAGTCCGGCCGGCTGGTTCGCGTGCTGCCGGAGTGGCAGACGGTGGAGAGCCAGTTCTATCTGGTCTTCACGACTACCAAGGGCATGCCGCCGGCGGTGCGGGCGCTGATCGATTTCCTCGTCGAGAAGTCCAAGCAGCATCAGATCGTTACGACAGGGGCTGCGATCGCAGCACAATAAGGCTTTGTTCCATGCAAGTGTTACCGCAAAACCGCGGCACAGTTTTGCTGGAATTGCTCCGTGCGCGTTAGACGAACCGGGCCAGCAGCTTTTCGCTCGTCAGTTCCCTGACCGCATCCTTGCCGATCCAGCGAGCCGTCTTGTCCGTGCTTGCGGCGAGGCGTTCGGCGAGGGGGAGCGCCTGACCATGGCAGGCGCGGTTGCGCTTGCCGATGTTGCGGAGCGCCCAGTTAACGGCTTTGCGAACAAAGTTTCTGTTATCGGTGGAATGTGCTTCGATCAGCGGCAGGTAGGCAAGCAGGCTTTCGTCCGGGTCCTTCTTCCGGTGGACCGCCGCACCGGCGATCATGGCGAAGGCGGTTCGCCTGACGAATTCACGCTCGTCGGCGGCAAAGTCCGGGATCAGCGCGTCGAGTTTCGCCTCGACGAAGAGGTCGGCGGCGCAATCGACGATTTCCCAGGAGTTGAAGTCTACGACAAGTGTGCAGGCCTCGGCTTCCGTCAGACTTTTCGGATCGAACGTGTAGAGCGCCAGCAACCGCGCTTCGCGGATGCCACTTACCCCGAGCGCTTTCGCTCTGATGTGATCCTTCTTTGCGAGCCGGGCGATCCTCTGCAGATCAGGATTGGAAATGCCGATGGCGGTCGCGGTAACGATGCCGAAACGCGCCATGCCGGCGATATTGTCTTCAGAGCGCAGCGTCCGAAGATGCGCGATCAGCTCTGCTGCACTCGAAGATGGGGAGATCATTGACAGGGCTTGGTCATTTTTCGAGACGGGCGAGCAGCGAAGACGTATCCCACCTGTTGCCGCCGAGCGCCTGGACATCGCCGTAGAACTGGTCGACAAGGGCCGTCAGCGGCAGCTTGGCGCCGTTGTTGCGGGCTTCGGTCAGCACAATACCGAGATCCTTGCGCATCCAGTCGACAGCGAAGCCGAAATCATATTTGCCCTGGTTCATGGTTTTGTGACGGTTTTCCATCTGCCAGGAACCGGCCGCCCCCTTGGAGATGACGTCGACCACCTTTTCGATATCGAGGCCGGCGCGCTTGCCGAAATGCACGGCTTCGGCGAGGCCCTGGACGATGCCGGCGATGCAGATCTGGTTCATCATCTTGGTGAGCTGGCCGGAACCGGCCGGACCCATGAGGCCGACCATACGGGCATAGGCGTCGATGACGGGTTTTGCCTTTTCGAAGACGGCTCCATCGCCGCCGCACATGACGGTCAACATACCGTTTTCAGCACCCGCCTGACCGCCGGAGACGGGAGCGTCGATGAAGTCGACGCCCTTTGCCTTGGCGGCTTCATAGAGTTCGCGGGCGACTTCGGCGCTGGCCGTCGTGTTGTCGATCAGCACCGAGCCAAACTTCATGGTCTTGAGCGCGCCGCTTTCACCTGAGGTCACCTGGCGGAGATCGTCGTCATTGCCGACGCAGACGAAGACGAAATCGGCGCCCTCGGCAGCTTCGGCAGGGGTAGGGGCCGACTTGCCTGAGAACTTTTCCGCCCAAGCGGCTGCCTTTTCGGCCGTACGGTTATAGACGGTGACATCGTGGCCGCCCTTTGTCTTCAGATGTCCCGCCATCGGGAAACCCATGACACCGAGACCGATGAAAGCGACTTTCGCCATATGCTGTCCTCCATAACCGCTTGCAAACTGGTTTCGAGAATTAGCGGAAACAAGGAGCGGCGGAAAGCCACGAGGACAGGTTAGAAGGCCTGCCTTGGAACAAAATTTCTCCGAGCCTGACAAAACGGGGTCGGTAAAGTTTCAGATATCGCGAATATGATAAATTTCTTTGTCGATCTAATTTATAGACTAAATCATCATCACCTCATCGAAACGGACCGGCCAGCGCAGCAGGAGCGCCGGCCTGCCAGAAAAGGGGAAAGAGATGATCACACGTCGACAAACGCTGGGGCTTTTCGGAGCTGCCGCAGCCACGGCCATTCTGCCGTCCGTCAAACCGGCACGCGCCGCCGCAACGGAATTTCGCGTCGGCTGGCAGAAGAACAGCGTGCTGGCGCTCGCCAAGCGCCGCGGCGCCTTGGAAAAGCGGCTTGCCGATCAGGGGATCACGGTGAGCTGGTCGGAATTCACCTCCGGCCCGCCGCTACTCGAAGCGCTCGGCGCCGGCGCGCTTGATTTCGGTGCGACGGGCGACGTGCCGCCGCTCTTTGCGCAGGCGGCCGGTGGTGCGCTCTATTATGTCGGCGTCTACCGCGGCAGCCCGGCGGGCTCGGCGATCCTCGTTCGCAAGGATTCGCCGATCAAGTCCCTGGAAGATCTGAAGGGCAAGAAGGTTGCCTTCAAGCGGGGCTCAAGCGCCCATAACGTAACCGTCAAGGCCTTGCGTAAGGCGGGGCTGAAGCCCGAGGATGTCCAGCAGGTCGATCTTGCGCCGCCGGATGCGGCAGCTGCCTTCAAGAACGGCAGCATCGATGCCTGGTCGATCTGGGATCCCTATCTCGCCATCGCCGAAGCCGATCCCGATACGCGCATCCTGACGACGGCGGAAGGTATCGTCGATTCCTACAGCTTCTTCCTCGCCAACAAGGATTTCACCGACGAGAACGGCACGGTCATCGTCAACGTGCTGGACGAGCTCGCCAAGGTCGGCCGCTCGGCACAGGACAATCTCGATGCGACGGTCAAGGAGCTCTCGGAAATAACAGGCGTTCCCGCCGAAGTGACGCGGGTGACGCTGCAGCGCCCCGGCGCCGATCTCGGCAGCGTGACGACGGTGAGTGATGCGGCAGCCTCTTATCAGCAGGCGCTGGCCGACGAGTTCTACAATCTCGGTATCGTGCCGAAGAAGCTGACCACCGGCGATATCGTCTGGCGTCCGAAGGCGAGCTGATAGCCGCCGGGCGAGATGATCTCTCCTGCAGCTTGGGGTGGACGCTGGGGCAGGGTCCTGCGACCGCGGCATGGGAGCGTACCCATGCCGCGGAACCGGGGAAAATTATTCTCCTGACCGAGTTAGAATAGCAAATTGATATTGTCGATCTAATTGGTCGTCTATGTCAGTATCTCCGCATGATCAGGCGCGACCGGTTCGCGACATTGGTTCGCAGCAGGGAACGGCCGAAAGCCACCAGAACGGAGAAAAGATTTCATGTTCACTCGCAGACAGACGCTCGGCCTATTCGGCGCTGCGGCCGCCGCCACCATCCTGCCGCAGGTTCGCTCCGCAAAGGCTGCGGCCACGACGCTTCGCATCGGCTGGCAGAAGTTCGGCGTGCTGCCACTCGCCAAGGCCTCGGGCGCGCTGGAAAAGCGGCTTGAGGCCAAGGGCGTCAGCATCGAGTGGAATGAGTTCACGTCAGGCCCGCCGCTGCTCGAAGCCGTGGGTGCCGGAGCACTGGATTTCGGCGTCTCCGGCGATGTGCCGCCGCTCTTCGCACAGGCGGCCGGTGGCGATCTTCTCTATGTCGGCGCCTATCGCGGCCCTGCCGCATTCCACGGACTGCTCGTCCAGAAGGATTCGACGATCCAGAAACTCGAGGATCTGAAGGGCAAGAAAATCGCCTATAAGCGCGGCTCCAGCGCCCATAATTTCGCGCTCAAGGTTCTCGCCAAGGCCGGGCTTTCTCTCTCCGATATTACCGAAGTCGATCTGCCGCCGCCGGATGCGGGAGCCGCCTTCAAGACCGGCAGCATCGATGCCTGGGCAATCTGGGACCCGTTCTTTGCGGTGGCCGAAGCCGATCCGCAGACGCGGGTGCTGACGACCTCCGAAGGCCTGCTCGACAACTGGGGCTATTTCCTCGGCAACGGTACCTTTACCAGCGCTAATCCCGAAGTGATCGTCGATGTGATCGACGAGCTTGCCAAGGTCGGCGCGGCCGCCCAGGCCAATCTCGACGACACGGTGAAGGCGCTGGCCCAGATCACCGGCGTACCGGCCAATATCACCCGCGTCACGCTCACCCGCAGCCAGGCCGATCTCGGCAAGATCTCTCTCGTGCCGGATGCTGCACTCACCTATCAGCAGGCGCTCGCCGACGATTTCTACAAGCTCAAGATCGTGCCGAAGCAGCTCAAGGTCAGCGATATCGTCTGGCACCCGAAGGCAAGCTAACAGCCGCCGGGCGGGCTAACAGCCGCACCGCCGATTTCAGACAGTTATAAGAAAGGAATGCGCTTATGACCGCTTCATCCGACCCGATCAATTTCCTCTGGTTCATCCCGACTTCAGGTGACGGCACCTATCTCGGCTCCACCGATCTCAACCGCGCGCCTGAAATCGGCTACCTGACGCAGATCGCCCAGGCCGTCGACCGTCTTGGGTATTCCGGCGTGCTCTTGCCGACGGGTGTCGCCTGCGAGGAATCCTTCGTGATGGCTTCGGCGCTGGCAGCGCGGACCGAAAAGCTGCAGTTCCTGGTGGCGATCCGCCCGGGCACGGCGTCTCCGGCCTATTACGCTCGTCTTGCCACGACGCTCGACCGCATCTCCAACGGTCGCCTGCTGCTGAACATCGTCGTTGGCGGCAGCCCCGCCGAGCTTGCCGGCGATGGCATCCATCTGGAGCATGACGAGCGTTACGCCCATGCTGACGAGTTCTTCCATGTCTTTGAAGAACTGCTCGAAAAGGGTGTCGCCAGCTACGACGGCAAATATATCAAAGCGACCGATGCTCGCCTCGGCTTCCCCTCTGTGCAGTCGCCGCGCCCGCCGCTTTATTTCGGCGGCTCCTCGGATGCCGGCATCGATTTTGCCGTCGGTCGTGTCGACAAGTACCTGACCTGGGGCGAACCGCCGGCACAGGTTGCCGAAAAGGTTCAGAAGGTGCGCGCTGCCGCCGCTGGCAAGGGCCGCGAAGTTTCCTTCGGTATCCGCCTGCACTTCATCGTACGCGAGACGGACGAGGAAGCATGGGAAGCAGCCGACCGCCTGATCCGCCATCTCGATGACGAGACGATCGCCGAGGCGCAAGAGCGTTTCGTCAAAGAATCCGACTCGGTCGGCCAGAAGCGCATGGCAGCACTCCATGGCGGCCGCCGCGACAAGCTCGAAGTCTCCCCGAACCTCTGGGCTGGTATCGGCCTAGTGCGCGCCGGTGCCGGCACTGCGCTCGTCGGCTCGCCGAAGACCGTTGCCGCGCGTCTGCGCGAATATCAGGAGGTCGGCATCGATACAGTCATCGGCTCCGGCTATCCGCATCTGGAAGAGGCCTATCGCGTCGCCGAACTGCTGTTCCCGGAACTCGGTATCGAGAGGGACGAACAGCGCCTGAGCTTCAACAACGAGTTCGGCCGCAAGAAGGTTTTTGCCGGCGGCAGCCATGGCGGCAACCTGAAGGTCGTTTCCGGCTCCTGATAGGGGCCGCTTTTCCCAACGCAGTTCCGGACACGAAGCCCCGCACAGCTTAGCCGGAATTGCTCAGAACCGAAGCGCGAGGAAGATATCCATGTCGACTTTCGATACGCCGTTTGCGCGGGCTGCCGCCGAGACGAGCAAGGGCAGGGCGGGTTTCCGCCTGCCGCTGCCCGGCCGCGACAAGCTCTTGCCCTATCTGGTGCCGGTTGCGATCATCGCACTCTGGCAGCTCGGCTGTTCTGTCGGATGGATCTCCTCGCGCATCATGCCGTCTCCGGCCGATGTCGCCTCTGCCTTCTGGACGACGACGATCTCAGGGCAATTGCCTGAGGACGTTCTGGTCAGCGCGGCCCGCGCCTTTGCAGGCCTGCTCGTCGGCGGCTCCATCGGCTTCCTGCTCGGCATTGCCAATGGCGTGTCGAAACTCTCGGAGCAGTTGACGGATACGACGCTGCAGATGCTGCGCACCATTCCGCATCTGGCGATGATCCCGCTTGTCATTCTCTGGTTCGGCATTGGCGAGGAATCGAAGCTGTTCCTCACCTCGCTCGGCGTGCTCTTTCCCGTCTATCTCAACACCTATCACGGCGTGCGCAATGTCGATCGCGATCTGATCGAGATGGGCAAGGTCTACGGCATGAGCGGCTGGACGCTGTTCCGCAAGGTGATCTTCCCCGGTGCGCTGCCATCGATCTTCGTCGGCCTGCGTTATGCACTCGGCATCATGTGGCTGACGTTGATCGTCTCGGAATCGATTGCCGCATCCTCAGGCATCGGCCACATGGCCAACAATGCCCGGGAATTCATGATGACCGATGTCGTGGTACTGGCGCTCGTCATCTACGCCGTGCTCGGCAAGCTTGCCGATGTCGTTGCCCGCGCGCTGGAGCGTCAGACGCTCAAGTGGAACCCGGCTTATGCCAAGTAGAGCGATTCCAGCAAAAGTGTGCAGCGGTTTTGCGTCCGGAATTGCGTGCAAACAAGGAGAGTTGAAGCCATGACCGTTGTCACGCACGAACGTTTTCACGCTGCCGAAGCTGTAGAATTCTCCGAGAGCCAGCCGATTGCCGCCGGTGAAGGCGCTGCTGCCATCACACTTTCCGGTCTCGAAAAGAGCTTTGGCGCCAACCGGGTGCTGCGCGGCATCAATCTGCATATTCCGGCCGGCCAATTCGTCGCCGTTATCGGCAAGAGCGGCTGTGGCAAGAGCACGCTACTGCGCATCCTGATGGGCCTTGATGAACCTACGTCGGGCGATCTGCACTTCGAAGGCGCTGATGGCAGCGAGACGCAGGCGAATGCCCGCATCGTCTTCCAGGAACCGCGGCTTTTGCCTTGGCTCAGCGTCGCCGACAATGTCGTCGTCGGTCTCGGCGAAGGCGTCGACAAGAAGCGGGCGCGTGAGGAAGCCCGGGCCGTGCTCGACGAAGTGCAGCTTGCCGAAAAGGCCGGCGAATGGCCGGCACGTCTTTCGGGCGGCCAGCGCCAGCGTGTGGCGCTGGCCCGCGCGCTGGTCAGCAAGCCGGGCATTCTGGCGCTCGATGAACCGCTCGGCGCGCTGGATGCGCTCACTCGCATCAGCATGCAGCAATTGCTGAACCGCGTCTGGCGCGAACTCGGATGCACCACTGTGCTCGTCACCCATGATGTCAGCGAAGCCGTCCATCTCGCCGACCGGGTGATCGTACTGGAAGAGGGCCGCATCGCGCTCGATCTCGCCATTCCGTATCCGCACCCGCGCCGCCATGGCAATCCGGCATTGGCGGAGCTCGAAGGGCGGCTGCTGTCGGCGATCCTCGGTAGCGATGGCGGGCATTAGGCTCGCCATTCGTCGCCTTTCGGAACGCAGGCACCTGAATGCCTACAAGTGACATTGCGTCGCTGCAATGGCGCGAGGGCGGATCATCCGCTAGATATAATGGCAGGTTCGCATCATCGCGAGACCTGGCATTCAATCAGAGCGGATCACTTCCATGACCATTCAACTCTACGGCTTCTGGCGCTCAAACGCGGCTTTTCGCGTCCGCGTCGCGCTTGCCCTGAAGAAACTGCCTTTCGAGGAAATCGAAATCGATATTCTCTCCGGGCGTCAGTTCGATGCTGCTTATGCCGAAGTGAACGCCGAGCATGTCGTGCCCACGCTGGTTCACGATGGCCATCGCGTCTTTCAGTCGCTGGCGATCATGGAATATCTCGACGATATCCATCCGCAGCCGCGCCTAATGCCCGAGGATGCCAGGGAGAAAGCCTATGCTCGGTCGCTGGCGCTGGTCGCCGTCGCCGATGCCCACCCGCTGATCGTGCCGCGCGTGCGCAAACATCTCGGCCAGGCATTCGGCGCGGATGCATCCGCGATCGAGACATGGTGCCGGCATTGGACGACGGAGGGACTTGCGACCTACGAGCGCCTGCTCACCCGGCGCCCGCCCACACCCTTTGCGCTCGGAGAGGCCCCCGGCATTGCCGATATCTGCATCGCCGGCCAGATCGTCTTGGCCGAGTTCAACAAGATTGACCTCTCTGCCTTTCCGGCCGTGGCGGCGCTTGGGAAGCGCTGTTTCGACATGCCGGAATTTGCGCAGGCCCATCCGTCCCGGCAGGCCGGCTACTCGAACGCTCACTAGCAAGGCGGGCGCCCGCTATTCTTGCGGCCGGAACTCGTCCGGCAGATTTTCCTTGTAGGGGTAGAACTTGAAATAGGGCAGCGCCTCTTTCAGTGCGCGGGCGAAGGAGGGGCGCTCGAGGAGGCGGCGGTAATAGGCTTCGATGCCCGGGCGCTTCTCGGTGAAGGGCGCCAGCGTGCTAGCGTAGAAGAGGGCGGGTGCTGCGGCGCAGTCGGCCATGGTGAAGGCGTCGCCGGTGATCCAGGCTTTGCCGTCGATCTGCTTTTCCACCATGTCATAGGCGAGAGACAGCATGGCGCGCGCTTCGTTGACGCCGTGCGGATCGGCCGAACCTTCCGGGCGTATCCGGTCTATGACGATCTTCTGCATCGGCACCTGTACATAGAGATCAAAGAAGCGGTCCCAGAGGCGGATCTGCAGGCCGGCATTGGTTTCCTCGGGTACGAGCGAAACCGGGCCGGGATAATGCCGGTCCAGATATTCGATGATAATGCTGGTTTCGGGAATCGTGCTGTCGCGCGTCTCATCGCGCAGGATGGGGATCTTGCCGACTGGCCAGAAACGCAGGAGGTCGGCGCTCGACTGTTCGTCGGCGAGATCGACGAAGCGGTTCTCGAAGGGCGTCCCGTTCTCGTAGAGCGCGATCAGCACCTTGTGGCAGAAGGAGGCAAGCGGATGCTGGTAGAGAACGAGCGCCATGCGTTGACCTTTTCCTGAAGAGATCAGGTCAGGAAATTAGCAAGGCGCCCGTAAAATGCCAGATGCACGTTCAGCCGTTATAACGCGCCGTCACCAGGTGGCCGGGGCTCGGCTGGCCTTCCTGCATGCGCACGTTGATCTCCATCATCTCGATGAGCTCGAAGCCGGTGGCGGCCAGGCGCTCGCGGATATAGGTCTCGGTGTGGATGAAGCGCTGGTGCGGACCGACCATATAGGCGCGGCCGTCCGCCAGTCTTTCGGGCAGGGTTTCCGAGGAAAAGATGAAGATGCCGCCGGCATTCATGTTCTCGGCAGCGCCGAAGAACAGCGGCTCCAGCGCGCCGAGATAGGGCAGCACGTCGGTCGCGGTGATCAGGTCGAAGGGATCCTCTTCATTGTCGTCGAGGAAATCCTCGACCTCGGCGACGAAGAGCGTCTCATAGACTTCCTTCTCATCGGCGATGACGACCATGTTTTCGGAGATATCGATGCCGATCATCTCCTCGCATAGGTCATTCAGCGCGCTGCCGGTCAGGCCCGTGCCGCAGCCGAGATCGAGCATACGCTTGAAAGGGCCGAGCTTCAGGTCCTGCAGGCGCTGGCGCACAAGCATCGGCACATGGTAGCCGAGCTGTTCCACCAGCACATCCTCGAAGACTTCGGCATGCTGATCGAAGAGAGTTTCGACATAGGCGTCCGGCGCTCGAACAGGCGTTTCGCCACGGCCCATGGAGGCAATACGCACAGCCGCGCCGCCGTGATCGTCGGGATCGATGGCCAGGACTTCCTGATAGGCCTCCACGGCCGCATCGATATCACCGGCTTTTTCAAGCGCAAGAGCGCGGTTATAGGCTTCCGCGAGAGCCTCTTCGTCGATCTTCTTTTTGTTCATGCGGGCGTTTTAGAGCCCGCAGCTTACCATCGCAACTGCAATTTCAGTGCAATATGAATTCGCCCTTAAGAGAGCGCCACTCCGTTGCCGAAATGAGCCTGCGGTGAATGTAACGCACCGAATGCAGCGGCCCGTCCAGTTTCTCCTGCCAGAACTTCAGGAAACCATGCATTTCCGGAAAGTCTGGTGCGAGGTCGTAGTCCTGCCAGATATAGGTCTGAAGAAAGGCCGGATGATCCGGCATGCGGTAGAGGATCTGGGCCGTCGTCAGCCCGTAACCCTTAAGTTGCTTTTCCATGTCCTTGTGCATGTTGTCTCACTTCTTCTTGTTCCCACTCTGCGCTTATTAGCGCTGCATGATATTAAATCATGCCGTGGTTAACGGAAGCTTGACAGATATCGCATAAAAGCGCTATTTGTTTTTGATTTCAATAAGTTGGCAGCAACAGCAGGAGAGTGCTGCCAAGTTTCTTCAGCGCTTCAGGTGGCGCGTCAGTCGGCGCTCGATCCAGCCCCAGAGATGGCGCAGGGCTTCCACAATCGTGAGATAGAAGATCGCCGCCCACAGATAGGTCTGGTAGTCGAAGGTGCGCGAGAAGGCGTAACGCGTCTCGCCCATCAGGTCGAGCACGGTGATGATGGCAACGACCGCCGAGCCCTTGATCAGCAGGATGATCTCGTTGCCATAGGGGCGCAGCGCCACGATGAAGGCCTGCGGCAGGATGATCTTGCGGAAAGCGATGATGCGGTGGATGCCGAGTGCATCGGCCGCCTCGCGCTGGCCATGTGGCACGCTTTCAATGGCGCCGCGCAGGATTTCCGCCTGATAGGCCGCCGTATTGATGGTCATGGCGAAGACGCCGCAAAACCAGGCATCGCGGAAGAACCACCAGAGACCGACCGCTTCCAACTGCGGCCGGAACGCACCGAGGCCGTAATAGACCAGGAAGAGCTGGGCCAACAGCGGCGTGCCGCGGAAGAAATAGATGTAGCCGTAGGCGAGCCAGTTCAGCACGCGGTTTTTCGACAGGCGCGCCATGGCGAGCGGCAGAGACAGCACGGCGCCGCAGACGACCGAAATGCTCACAATGCTGAGTGTCATCCACAGACCGTGCAGATAACGCGGCCCGTAGCGGGTGAACTTCTCCGGATCCCAACCATTGATGACGGTGTAGATCAGGAGCGCGGCAAGCAGCGTCCAGAAGGCCACGAATATATAGCCGGCGAGGCGTGAGGCCGTCATCGGCTTTGCCACCACGCGGGGTGCCGGCTGCGGGGGGATCAATGTTTCAGCGTAGCTCATCGACGGACCTCCGAGCGCTTGGCCCAGCGGTCGACATAGACGAGCAGGAAGGAGGAAAGGATGGCCAGCGCCAGATAGAGACAGCAGGCAATACCATAGAAGAAGAAGGGTTCCTTGGTCACTCGCACGGCGACACTCGTCTGGCGCAGGATGTCGGCAAGGCTGATGATCGACACATAGGACGTATCCTTCAGCAGCACCATCCAGAGGTTCGTGAGGCCCGGAAGCGCAATGCGCACGAGCTGGGGCAGAACGATGAGGCGCAGTGTGCGACCGCGATGCAGGCCAAGCGAGTCGCCCGCTTCATACTGCCCCTTGGGAATGGCGCGGAAGGCCGAGAGCAGCACTTCCGAGCAATAGGCGGAAAAGACGACCGACAGCGCGATTACGCCGGCTACGAAGGCGTTGATTTCGACTGGCGGCCCGCTATAGCCAGCGAGATCCAGCAGATACTGGATGAGGATCTGCATGCCGTAATAGATGATGAAGAGCGTCAGAAGCTCCGGCAGGCCGCGGAAGATCGTGGTGTAGACGCCGGCCGCCAGCCGCAGCGACTTTTCTTCCGATTGCTGGCCGAGCGCGACCAGAAAACCGATGACTAGGCCGATCGGCAGGGTGACAACCGCCACCGAAACGGTGACCTGCAGGCCGAGCGCGATCTCGTCGCCCCAGCCGGTATCGCCACAGGCAAGAATCGTCGACGGCGCTAACCAGGTGAAGATGCCAACGGGCCCGCACAGTGGATCGACGATGTGCACAATCAGGCTCCATAAGGAGCCAAGCGCGGAAAATAATCCGCCCATGCCAGAATTCCCCTCACGGCTTTTGCCGTTTTGATATTGCCACCTTTGTCAAACAAAAATGGCGGAAGAGCAAGCCTCCCGCCACTATCTTCATCGGCCAGATAGCGAATTTATCATTCGCCGTAAACGTCGAAGTCGAAGTACTTTTCCTGGATCTTCTTGTACTCGCCGCTGGCGCGGATCGCAGCGATCGCGGTGTTGAGCTTTTCCTTCAGCGGATCGCCCTTGCGGATGGCGATGCCNNGGATCTTGCAGCAGGAGCCGTCGCCGGACTTCACCCATTCGGAGAGAACGACGATATCATCAATGACGGCATCGACACGGCCGGCTGCAGCATCGAGTTTGTACTCGTCAGCCGTCGGGTAAAGCTTCAGCTCGCTGTCAGCGAAGTGCTTCTCGACATAGTTGACGTTCGTCGTGGAGGTTTGCACACCGATCACCTTGCCCTTGAGGTCGGCAACATCAGTCACGGTCGAATCCTTCGGCACGGCAACGGCCGGTGGGGTTCTGTAAAAATGATCGGAGAAGTCGACAAGCTTCAGGCGCTCCGGGGTGATCGCCATCGACGAGACGATCATGTCGAACTTCTTGGCGTTGAGCGCCGGGATGATGCCGTCCCAGTCGGTGGACACGAAGGAGCATTCGGCCTTCATTTGGGCGCAGAGTGCCTTGGCGACATCGATGTCGAAGCCCTGAATGGTGCCACTGGCGTCGACGAATTCGAACGGCGGATAGGTCGAATCGGTGCCGATCACATATTTTTCGCCGTCGGCAAGCGCCGCGCCGGCAAAGAGAGACAATGCCGCAAGCGAGGCTGCAGCAAGGAGCTTGATGGAAATGCGCATGAAAATTCCCTCACGGCTTGTACCGTTTTGACATCGCCGTGTTGCCAAACAAAAATGGCGGAAGAGCAAGCCTTCCGCCATTACCTTCAGCCAGATAGCGAATTTATCATTCGCCGTAAACGTCGAAGTCGAAGTACTTTTCCTGGATCTTCTTGTACTCACCGCTGGCGCGGATCGCAGCGATCGCAGTGTTGAGCTTTTCCTTCAGCGGATCACCCTTGCGGATGGCGATGCCTGCGCCGTTGCCGTTGATTTCCTTGTCGACCGGCAGGGTCGTCAGGATCTTGCAGCAGGAGCCGGCGTCGGACTTGACCCATTCGGAGAGAACGACGACGTCGTCGATGACGGCGTCAACACGGCCGCTGGAAACGTCGAGCTTGTACTCGTCAGCCGTCGGGTAGAGCTTCAGTTCGGTGTCGGCGAGATGCTTCTCGGCGTAGTTGGCATGGGTCGTGGAGGTCTGCGCACCGATGACCTTGCCCTTGAGGCCGGCAACATCAGTGATCGTGGAGTCCTTCGGCACGGCGATTGCCGGCGGGGTGTTGTAATACTTGTTGGAGAAGTCGACGAGCTTGAGGCGCTCAGGCGTGATCGACATGGACGAGACGATCATGTCGAACTTCTTGGCGTTCAGAGCCGGGATGATGCCGTCCCAGTCGGTGGACACGAAGGAGCATTCGGCCTTCATTTGGGCGCAGAGTGCCTTGGCGACATCGATGTCGAAGCCCTGAATGGTGCCACTGGCGTCGACGAATTCGAACGGCGGGTAGGTCGAGTCCGTGCCGATCACATATTTTTCGCCGTCGGCAAGCGCCACGCCGGCAAAGAGAGACATGGCCGCCATCGAGGCAGCAGCAAGAAGCTTGGTGGAAATGCGCATGAGGATCCTCTCTGTTGGTGGCTCCGGGCCTTTTTGTTGTTCGCCGGAGGCCGCACACTTCGACGGTGCCACCACCGTCTTGCGGCGATAATCAAACCTTTTCTCACAAAATTGCAACAGGAATCCCGCCGCAATTGTGCGCTGCAACCGGCAGCCAACGTGCGAGCCGATATGAACAAGGACCGACTGCCACGTTCAGGCGAGGTTAATGCGTGCCTTCCTAGCTTCCGGAACAAATCGGCATTTTAGCGCTTTGATTTTCGTGTGGTGCACAAAAAGCCGTGATTGCGGGGCAGTGAGCCCCGGTCGAAGTCAAAACAAAGGACGAGGAAATCCCTGATGGGCATGAAATCCAGACTGTTTGCGAGCGCGGCCTTTCCGCTGCTTTCCCTTGCCTTCGTAATGCCGCCTGTGGGCGCTTACGCCGCAGTCGGCGGGGTTCAGCGTGGCGCAGCCGGCACTGTTGCCAATGCCGTCGTTGGGGGCAGCTACGAGGTGGCGCAGGACGCACCTTCTGAAGAGGAGCTCCTGAAAAAGAAGAAGCAGGCAGAAGAGCAGCAACAGCAGCAAGAGGCGCCCGCCGAAAAGCCGCAGAAGCGCGAAGCGCCCGCCGAAAGCGCTCCGGAACCGGAACAGAAGCCCAAGCGCCAGCGCGAGCCCGAACCGCAGGCAGAGCCGCAAGCCCAGGCACCGGCTGCTGAGGAGCCCGCACGTCCGCGCCGCCAGCGCGAAGCCCAGCCCGAACAGGCAGCACCCGATCAGCAGGCTCCTGCCGCCGAAGAGCCGCAGCGGCCGCGCCGCCAGAAGCAGGCGCAGCCGGAACAGCAGGCCGAGCCGCAGGCTGTGCAGCCGCAAGCAGAACAGCCTCAGGCAGAACAGCCGAAGCGCCAGCGCGATCGCAACAAGCAGAATAGTGAACAGGCCGCTCCCGAGGCCCAGCAGCCGGCCGAACAGGCGCCTGCCGCCGGCGAAGCGAATCAGCCCGCCGAAAAGCCGCGCCAGCGCCCGCAGCGCCAGAAGCCCGAAACATCAGAGCAGCCAGCCGAGCAGCAGACCACGGAACAGCCCGCAGAGCAGCAGGGTGGCAAGCGTCCGGCTGGTGGCAAGCGTCCCGCTGCCACCGAAGAGCAGGCGGCACCCTCCGGCGAAGCGCCTGTGCCGGCTGAAAAACCAGCCGCAGCCGAAAAGCCGGCAGCCGAGAAACCTGCCGCTGAAAAGCCGGCCGCAGCGGAAAAGCCCGTAGTCGAGAAGCCTACCGCTGAAAAGCCCGTCCAGGCCGAGACTCCTCCTGCCGAAAAGCCAGTGACGGCTGGGAAGCCAGTTCCCGCAGAAAAGCCCGCCACCGCAGGAGAGCCCGCCAGTGGTCAGCAGGCCGAGCAGCCTGCGCTTGGTCAACAGCCGGTACAGCCCGCCGCCAACGCACCCCAGCCCGGCGAACAGCCGGCAGCCGGTGCGCCGCAGCAGGCCGAACAGGCCATTCCCGCGCCTGAAAAGGTCACGCCGAAGGAGCTGGAGCGCCGCAAGGAGATCGCTCAGGATCCGGCCAAGAGCAATGAGACCATCATCCTGCCGGTTGAGAATGGTGCCGCCGTTCTCGACAGCGACAAGGATGCCGATCGCAGCCAGGGCCGGCAGGGTCGTCGCGACCGAGACCGCCAGCGCGCCGACAGCCAGGATTTCAAGCTGCCGACCTCGGATGCCGAGGCTCAGTCGCTGAGCGCCACCCAACAGCGTGCGCCGGTACAGATCGAGGCCATTACGCGCGAAGAAGGCCGGCGCATCGACCGCCGTCCCCAGTTTGCCCAGCCGGATGGCGTGCGCTACGGCGAGCGCACGGACGATAGCCGCGTCATCATCCAGTTTGGCGACCGCACAGTGGTGCGCAGCGATGATGACCGCCGCTTCCTGCGCGACGGCGAACGGCCGAGCTATGAGGAGCTTTCGGGCGACCGCTACCGCGAGACGATCATGCGGCCAGAGGGCTACCGCATCGTGACGATCCGCAATCGCTACGGCGACATCATCCAGCGCTCACGCGTCGATGCTCGCGGCCGGGAAGAGGTGCTCTATTATTCGCCTGAGCTGTACGAAGATCCGGACCGCGATTACTTCGAGGATCCGGGTGCCGACCTGCCGCCGATGCGCCTGCGTGTGCCGTTGAACGACTATATTATCGACACCAGCACCGATCCGGACCGTGACTATTACGAGTTCCTGAGCGAGCCGCCCGTCGAGCCGGTCGAACGCGTCTATTCGCTGAACGAGGTAAAATATTCCGCCCGTATCCGCGACAAGGTTCGCCGCATCGACCTGGATACGGTGACCTTTGCGACGGGCAGTGCGGAAATCCCGATGAGCCAGGCCCGTACGCTGCGCAAGGTCGCCGATGCGATCAATGAAGTGCTCGACAAGAACAAGAGCGAGACCTTCCTGATCGAAGGCCATACGGATGCTGTGGGTTCTGACCAGAGCAACCTGATCCTGTCTGATCAACGCGCGGAATCGGTCGCCAATGTGCTGACGGATGTCTACGGCATTCCGCCGGAGAACCTTGCCACGCAGGGTTATGGCGAGCGCTATCTGAAGGTGAATACGGCTGGGCCGAACCAGGAGAACCGCCGTGTGACCATTCGCCGTGTGACGCCGCTAGTGCGGCCGGTGGCACAGAACAGGTAAGCGAGTACCGGCGTGTTATGAGGAGGGCGGGGTCGCGAGGCTTCGCCCTTTTTGTTTTGTGGATTTTCTGGAAAGAGGTGAGGGCGTGCCGTGTGGCACCCCCCTCTGGCCTGCCGNNCGGCAGGCCAGAGGGGGGTGTCCCACGGCACGCCGTGAGCAGAAAACAACACAGCCGATTCCGGAGGCCGTCTCACATCTATCCTCAAACGCCAACCGGAGCACCAAGCCCAACCGCGCGCGCAACAAAATCCGCAATCGCGATCGTATTATCCAGATCAAACACCGCAAGCCCCGCAGCGTCGTCGACCTCATGATCCGCCGCAATCGCCACGATATGCGGATCCTCCGGCGCCAGCGGATCCCGCCTTGCAGCCTCCAGCCGCCGCGCCTCGATTTTCGGGATCGGCTCGCGCTTGTAGCCCTCGATCAGCACCAGATCGCAGGGGGCAAGCCGCGCCAGTATCTCTTCGAAGCTCGGCTCCGGAGCGCCGCGCAACTCGTGCATGATGGCGTAGCGGGTGCCGGAGACGATGGTCACCTCATGGGCTCCGGCCTGGCGGTGGCGGTAGCTGTCGGCGCCGACCTTGTCGATGTCGAAATCGTGGTGGGCGTGTTTGATGGTGGAGATGCGATAGCCACGGCGGGTGAATTCCTCGACGAGGCGCACCGCAAGGCCCGTTTTGCCGGAATTCTTCCAGCCGGCGATGCCGAAGATTTTCTGTGTCATCCGCCCATCTTCTTTCATGTGCCCATCTTTTTCATGCACGAAGTGCCTCCAGCCAGCGTTCGGCCTCCACTAAATCATCCGGCGTGTTGATGTTAAAGAAGGGATCGAGAACGCTGGCGCGGGTAGGATGCAGCGGGAAGGAGACTTCCGTTACGTCATGACGCAAGAGGAAGTCGCGAACACGGCGCTTCTCGTCGATCCTGACCCATTCCTCCAGATTCCCGGCGAGCGCCGTCGGCCAAAGACCAAAGACCGGATGGCTGCGGCCTTCCGAGGCAGCGATGGCGATCTGTTCGGGATGGCTTACCGCACCCGCAAGCCGGCTAACGAGATCGGCCGGGAAGAAGGGGCAATCGACGGAGACGGTGACGACATGGGTGGCGGCCAGGCCGGCGCCATAGACCATGGCCGCATGAATGCCGGCCATCGGCCCCGCCTTGCCGGGAATACGGTCGGAGATGACGGGCAGGTCGTGTCCGTCAGCCGCATCGGCATTGACGGCGATCAGTACCGTCTGCGGCAAGAGGCGAGCCAGAACATGGGAAAGCAGGCTGCGGCCGCCGAGCGTGACGCCCGCCTTGTCGCGGCCCATGCGCGACGAGCGCCCGCCGGCCAGCACGACGCCCGCAATGGTCGATTGATCGAGCACGAAATCAGTCATGGCGATACCTCAGACTTATCATACGGGCGAGCGGGGCGCTGATTCCTGCGCGACCGGTGGCACGTGGCGCTTGGCCTCACGATAGAACGTATAGAGGCCGGAGGCGATAACGACGGCGGCACCCACCAGCGTCCAGAAATCAGGCACTTCGGCAAAGAAGAAGAAGCCGAGCAGGGCCGAGAAGATCAGGCTCGTATAACGGAAGGGCGCGACGAAGGAGATCTCGCCGGTACGCATGGCGAGGATGACCGACTGGTAGCCGACGAGCACCAGCACGGAGGCAAG
This sequence comes from Hyphomicrobiales bacterium, assembly GCA_900473185.1. Lineage (GTDB taxonomy): Bacteria > Pseudomonadota > Alphaproteobacteria > Rhizobiales > Rhizobiaceae > Rhizobium. The sequence continues at coordinate 113,937 of UCKU01000003.1, forward strand.
CAGCAGATGCGTGAGCGAGGTGACGCTGACCGGTTCCCAGCCGCCGAGGAAGGGGATCATAAGCGCGCCGAAGATTGCGACCGAGACCGCCGTGACCGTCGTGATCATCAGCGAGGGAATGTCCTTGCTGATGCTGCGGGTGGCGAGATCGCGCCCGGCGGTGGAGGCGACGCTGCCAACGCAGAGGAGGGCGGCGGCTGTAAAGCCTTCCGGGCCGGGGCGGATGATGATCATCACGCCGACGAGGCCGACGAGGATCGCCATCCAGCGCCGCCATCCGACCGGCTCCTTGAAGAAAAGCGCCGCACCAAAGGTGACGACCAGCGGCAGCGACTGGAGGATCGCCGAGGCATTGGCGATCGGCATCATGCCAAGGGCAGTAATGTAAGTGACGGCGGCGATGATCTCGCAGGCGATGCGCAGTGCGATGACGGGTTTGAGCATGACCCGCCAGGGTCGCAGCGCGCCCAGCTTCCAGGCGATCAGATAGACGAGGATGCTAGTGAAGAGGCCACGCAGGAACATGATCTCACCGGCATTCATGTAGGAGATGACTGATTTGGAGAGTGCGTCGCTCGAGGAAAAGCCCGCCATAGCCATGCTCATATAGATGGCGCCTTCGGTATTGCGTGATCGCGGCATGCTGGAGATTCCCTTACCTTACAAGCCCTTTTAGAAGGGAAAGGCCGGCAAGGGAATCGAAGGAATGCCACACCCGGGATAATTCGATGCTGCACTGCGGTACAACCTGCCGTTAGGGAAAGCAAATCCTTGTGCAGCTGCGGCAAATATTAGAAATATAAGGATAATTCCCAAATCTTCCGGTTGCGGATTAAGGTTGTATCAACCGATTCGGCGAAATATGCGACCACTCTTCATGATGGAGGAGGCCGCCGAACCATCCGGAATGATTGCGGAGTGGACGGTACCATCAGTTTCAAGGCGCCGCGTCCATGCACTTCATCGACCGACTTCTGCAAAGCCGTCGTATCGTCACCAAGGTCCTGCTGTTCGTCATCCCGCTCGTCGTGCTGATCGCCGGTGTCGGCATCCTCGGTTACCACACGGCCAATATCCTGAACGGCCACATGACGGTGACGCGCGCGACGATCGAAAACATTTCTGATTTCGAGAACCTTCAGGCGGCGCTCCAGGAGTTCGTCTCCGACCCTTCGGATGCGAGCAAGGCCGGTTTCGGCAAGGCGATCGATGCGCAGGAAAGCGGCGTGGTGCGCCTCAACAGCCTCTTGAAGACCAACGATCAGCGCGGCCAGCTAACCGAAGTCAGCGGCCTTGCGAGCGCCATGCGCAAGCAGCAGGAGGCGCTGTGGGGCGTGCGCCAGAGCGAGGACGCCAGCGTCGCGGCCATTACCAAGACGGTACAGGCGATCTCGGCTGCCGCAGAGGAAGCCGGCGGCCAGACCGATCTCGTGCGCAAGGATTTCACCGACAAGGAAGTCTTCGCCAAGGCGCTGCTCTACAATTCTGCTGCCTTCAAGTCGCTGACCGATATCATGGGCGCGATGCGCGTCGACATCCAGATGGGCTTTACGCCCGAGGAGCAGATCGAGGCCGCCCAGCAGCATATTGCCGAGATCCTGAAGCAACTCGACATTGCCAAGGCCATGGTCTCCAAGGATGGCCAGCCATTGATCGGGCAGGTCGCCGAGACAGCCGGCAAGCTCGATGCGCTCTTGAAGGGCAGCGGGACACCGGATGAGAAAGCCTCCGGCATGGCGCCGCTCCTGACCGGCTTCGTCAATACCGAGGGCCAGATGACGCTGCAGTCGGCCAAGAACAGCGACACGGCATCCGCCCGTTTCGTCAGCCTCGACAAGAGCATTGCCGAACAGCGTGAGCTCTTGACCTCGGTCGATCAGGTGCGCGACGGTGCCGACCGGTTGCAGGTGCATGTGAGCCAGATGCTGAGCGCGCGCGATGCCGCCGCGCGGGACGTGGTTCTCGCCGATCTCAAGATGCTGACCGAAACTGCCAGGAAGATCTCCGCGCTCGGCGCCAACGATGCCGTCATGAAGGCTTTCGCAGACAAGGTTGCCCCGGCTGCTGCTTCGCTGACCGCTGCTTCTGCCGACATGCTGAAGGCGGCTGCGGACTGGAAGGCGGCCCGCCAGCAGTCATCCGAAATCCTCTCCGGCGCCATGGCCTCGCTTCGCCAGTTCGTCGGCCAGGCGCAGGAACTCGGCAAGGAAGACAGCGAGCGTTCGGCGAACGTCTCCGTCTTTGCGATGATCCTCGGCACCCTGCTGGCGATCATCGGCGGGCTCATGCTGGTCGAAACCCTGCGCGGCCCGCTGAAGCGCGTTTCAGACGTGATGACACGGCTTGCCAATGGCGATCTCGAAGTTGCCATTGAAGGCCGCAACCGCGGCGACGAGATCGGCGATATGGTTCGCTCGGTCGCCGTCTTCCGCGATGCGGCGGTCGAAAACGTCCGGCTCGAGAAGGAGGCCGAAAGTGCACGGGCGCTCTCAGCCGACGAGGCGAGCCGCCGTGCCGCCGAGCGCGAGCGCATCGAGGCCGAGCAGAAGCAGGCGCTGAATGCGCTCTCCGACGTGCTGCAGCAGCTGGCACAAGGCAATCTGGAAATCGGCATGCGCCGCGATCTCGCCAGCGATTTCGTCGATATGGCCGATACCTACAATCATGCCGTCGAGGCGCTGCGCCAGACGCTTGCCGATGTGCGCGGCGCCACTGTCGAGATCAAGGGCGGCACGGGCAACCTCGCATCCTCGGCCGACGATCTTGCCCGCCGCACCGAGCAGCAGGCGGCCGCACTCGAGGAAAGCTCACGGGCGCTGCGGCACTTGAGCGATGTCGTGCGCTCCACCGCCGACCGCGCCAAGCAGACGGCGCAATCCGTCAACGAGACGCAGGTTTTTGCGACCCGTTCCGGCGAAGTCGTCGCCAAGGCCGTCGATGCGATGGGCGAAATCAATCGCTCGTCCGAAAAGATCGCCACCATCATCGGCGTGATCGACGAAATCGCCTTCCAGACCAACCTGCTGGCGCTGAATGCCGGCGTCGAAGCAGCGCGGGCAGGCGAGGCGGGACGCGGCTTTGCGGTCGTAGCGCAGGAAGTGCGCGAACTTGCCCAGCGCTGCGCCAAGGCCGCCCGCGAGATCAAGGAACTGATCTCGGCCAGTTCCGGCCAGGTGCAGAGCGGCGTAGAGCTCGTCGAGGAAACCGGCCAGGCGCTCGCCGAAATCATTGCCCATGTCGGCGGCGTGCAGCGCCTCGTCTCCGAGATTTCGGCGGCCACCGGCGAACAGTCGACCGGCATTCACGAGGTCAGCAAGGCGGTGCATGACGTGGAGCTGATCACCCAGCAGAATGCGGCGATGGTTGAAGAGAACAACGCGGAGATCCAGGGCCTGCGCCAGCGTGTGGACATGCTCTCGGACAAAGTCAACCGCTTCCGCACCGGCGACGAAGGCGAGGTGCATGGATATGGCCGCGCCGAGGGTCGCTGGACGGGCCGCGCTGCATAAGTGAGCGCATCGGAAATGAGATCAGGAAGAGCCCGCGGTTTTCCAACCGCGGGCTTTTTCTTTTGAACAATTAGCCGCCTGCGCCGTTTTCCAACCATGTCCAACAAAGGAGAACCGTGATGGATTGGAACCGTGTTGAAGGCAACTGGAAGCAAGTTAAGGGCCGGGTTAAGGAGCAGTGGGGCAAGCTTACCGACGACGACCTTGACCAGATCAACGGCCGCCGCGAACAGCTCGAAGGCAAGCTGCAGGAACGCTACGGCCTCGCCAAGGATCGCGCCCGCCGGGACATCGATAGCTGGTACGACAGCCAGACCTGGCACTGATAACAATCCGACATCAGAGTATTCCACTCAGAAAGACTTGGCCCCGCTTATGCGGGGCTTCTTTCGTGCCGGCTATCAACCGCGGCAAAGCGGGTTGAGGCTATAGCCGAATCCTGATCTCCATTAGATATCTTGGAACGGAGCACAACGGATTTACGAGCCATGAGCACTGCGGAAAAATCAGATGAGTCGAACCCGGAGCTCCCCATGGGATATTCTCCGGTTCCCAGGGGCAAGCTTGCAAACGCCGTCACCTGCCTGGAAATGACTGAGAAGCCGCTGCCGAGGGAGGCCGGCAACACTGCAGGGCTTTCCCTGGAGAGGATGCGGGTGCCTGATCCACACACTTATCGGCAGCTCTTCCGGGCGATCGGTGAGGACTGGCTTTGGGTTTCCCGGCTTGTCATGGCCGATGAAGCGCTGAAAGCCATCATCGGCGACCCCTTGGTGGAAATCTACGTGCTACTCTCAGACGGTCGGCAAGCCGGAATGCTGGAGCTTGATTTCCGGCAGCCCGGCCAATGTGAACTGGTCTTCTTCGGTGTCGGCAAGAGCGCCATCGGAACAGGGGCGGGGCGCTATCTCATGAATCACGCTTTGTCCATCGCCTGGGCGCATCCGATCGAGCGGCTCTGGGTCCATACCTGCCATTTCGACCACCCGAACGCGCTGCCGTTCTATCAGCGATCCGGCTTCAGGCCCTATGCTTTCATGATCGAGGTCACGGACGATCCGCGGCTGACCGGGGTTTTGCCGCAGTCGGCGGCGCCGCATGTGCCTATCCTCGGGTAGGGCAATGCCAGGCGGAGAGGGCTCTTCGAAAATTTCAGGATAGAAGGCTGTAAAGGTTCGTCGGCGCACCGTGGAGCATGACCTGCCCTTCGAAGCCGAAGCCGCATTTCTCGAGAACGCGGCGAGATGCGGGATTGGCCGGGCGCACCAGCCCGATAATCCGGCGGGCACCCAGTTCTTCGAAGGCAAAGGTCAGTATGCCGCGAACGAGTTCGGTTGCGTAACCGTGTCCCCAGCTTCGGGGATCGAGATGATAGGAGAGGTTGAGACCCTCGAACTCATTCGACACGGTAACCCCGCCAAAGCCGATCAGCTCACCATTGGCGATGACTGCAAAGCGGCCGAAACTGTGTTGATTCCAATGCGCCATGTCCTTCGCCAGCCGTGCGGCGCTTTCTTCGGGGCTGTCCGGCCGAGGCACGGGCCGGTGCGCGACCAGTTCAGGCCTTGCGAACAGCTCCGTCAGAAAATGAAGATCCTCTATGGTCGGTGGGCGCAGCAGCAGCCTGTCGGTGCGGCGCGTCTCATTCATTGGAATATCGTTGCCGTCAGTCATTCATGTTCCGCTTGGCTAAGGAAAGGCGCGGGGACAGGGAATATCGATAACGATGTCCCGCCACCGGATAGCCTCTTCCTGTTCTCTCGTGCGGCGAAACACAGTCTCTCAACTCATATAGCCGCCATCCAGCACCAGCGGACTTCCCAGCATGAAGGAAGCGGCATCCGAGCAGAGCCACAGCACGCCCTCTGCGATCTCCTGCGGCGTGGCGATGCGGCCGATCGGGGTTTGAGCGATGATGGCGGTCGCGATGTCGGCGCTCTTTTTCATAGAGGATTCTACGGGCGGGGTGCCGACCCAGCCGGGGCAGATCGCGGTGATGCGGATACCCTCGCGGGCATATTCGAGTGCGGCACTCTTCGTAAGCCCGATGACGCCGTGTTTTGCGGCCGCATAGGCCGCACCACCCGGAAAGGGATAGCCACGCAGGCCATCAACGGATGAGTTGTTGACGATGACACCCCGGCCGTTCTTTTGCATGGCTGGGATCTGATAGCGCATGCAGAGGAAGACCGAGGTCAGGTAGCCGTCGATGGTCTTGCGCCAGGCATCCTCGCCGAGGGTTCCGACCGGTGCGCCGCGTCCGCCGCTGCCGCCATTGTTGAAGGCGTAGTCGATCCGCCCATGTTGCTTCACGATGCCGGAGATCAGCCTTTCCACAGACTTGCCATCGGCCACGTCACATTCAACCCAGCTGACGCTGCCATCCGGCAGGCTGGCAAGCGCCTGTTTTGCGCGTTTTTGGTTGCGACTGGCGATGACGAGCGTTGCGCCTTCGCGCGCGAAAGCCTGTGCGGTCGCAAGGCCGATGCCGGATGATCCGCCGGTGACGAGAGCTATCTTGCCCTGCATTTCGGGGTAACGTTTTGGGCTGGTGTCAGTGGGCATTCGGCGATTCCATGTTCACACAGTCATGCCATATGAGCGTGCCTTGCGTCTCACTGCAAGATCAGGTGCTCGATGGCTGAAGGGAGGGCGCCATGCCGCGCCTTGCCGGCCCTTCGCATGGCTCCGGGCGTTCGACGCTGCAATCGATTCACTGGATCGATTGCTCCCGCTTCGCGGGACCGCATCTCACCCCCCGGTGACACTCATATGCCGGGCGACGGCCGGACGCTTATGCGTGCGGTCGATGATGAAATCGTGGCCCTTGGGCTTGCGGGTGATCGCCTCGTCGATGGCGGCATGGAGCAGGCCGTCGTCCTCGGTGGCGCGAAGGGCCGCGCGCAGGTCGGCGGCGTCGTTCTGGCCGAGGCACATATAGAGCGTGCCGGTGCAGGTGAGGCGCACGCGGTTGCAGCTCTCGCAGAAATTATGGGTGAGCGGCGTGATGAAGCCGAGGCGGCCGCCGGTTTCCGCGACCCTGGTATAGCGGGCCGGGCCGCCGGTCTGGTAATCGATATCGGTCAGCGTGAACTGCTCTTCGAGATCGGCACGCAGCTTCGAGAGCGGCAGGTACTGGTCGGTGCGGTCTTCTTCGATCTCGCCCATCGGCATGGTTTCGATGACGGTCAGATCCATGCCGCGGCCATGCGCGAAACGCAGCATGTCGGGCATTTCCGCTTCGTTGAAATCCTTCAGCGCCACGGCATTGAGCTTGATCTTCAGCCCGGCCTTCTGGGCGGCATCGATGCCTTCCATGACCTTGGCGAAATCGCCCCAGCGGGTGATTTTTCGGAATTTCTCCGGATCGAGCGTGTCGAGGGAAACATTGATGCGGCGCACGCCGCAGTCATAGAGTTCTTCGGCATGGCGGGCGAGCTGGGAACCATTTGTGGTGATCGTCAACTCGTCGAGACCGGAGCCGACCTGGCGACCAAGCTGGCGCACCAGATGCATGATGTTCTTGCGAACCAGCGGCTCGCCGCCGGTCAGGCGAATCTTGCGCACGCCCTTGGCGATGAAGGCGGAACAGAGCCGGTCGAGCTCTTCCAGCGTCAAGAGATCCTTCTTCGGCAGGAAGGTCATGTTTTCCGCCATGCAATAGGTGCAGCGGAAGTCGCAGCGGTCGGTGACGGAAACGCGTAGATAGGTGACGGCACGCCCGAAGGGGTCGATCATCGGCGCTGCATCCGCTACCAGCGGCGAGGCATTGCCTATCGTTCCGACTATGGTGTTCACGTCAATCTCCGTACTCTCCTTAATGTGGGCATATGCTATTGTGGCGTCAAGGGAAACAGCTTTCGGCGTCACGGCAAATTGCGCTTGCGCCGAAAAAGATCAGCGCCTACTCCTCGCAGAAGAAGAGGACATAGTGATGAGCGATATCTGGCCCAGCGAACTCCGGGTTTCGAAAGACCGCCAGAGGCTGGTGGTAAGTTTCAATGACGGGCAGAGCTTCGATCTCTCGGCCGAGCTTCTGCGCGTGCTGTCGCCCTCGGCCGAGGTTCAGGGGCATGGGCCGGGGCAGAAGGTCACAGTGCCGGGCAAGCGCAATGTCGCCATCATCTCAATGATCCCGACAGGCAATTATGCCGTGCGCATCGGCTTCGACGACATGCACGATACCGGCATATATACCTGGACCTACCTGCGCGAACTCGGCGAGCGCGGCTTCGAGCTTTTCTCGGCCTATGAGGAAGAGCTGAAGGAAAAGGGAATGAGCCGCGACGTAGCGGAAAAACCAAGATAATCTTCAATATCAGGCGAAGGGGCGACGAGGGGGCACATGACGGAAACGCATAAAAAGAGCTGGCTGCGAGCCCACGGGCATACCGGCAGCAGGGTCACATTCCTGGAACTCTTCTTCGATCTCGTTTTCGTCTTTTCCATTTCACAGCTGTCGCACGCGCTTTTTGCGCATTACACGCTGCTGGGTGCCGCCGAAGCCGCACTGATGATGTTTGCCGTCTGGTGGGTGTGGATCTTCACCGCCTGGGTGACGAACTGGCTTGATCCGGAGCGCATGCCGGTGCGCAGCATGCTGATCGTGCTGATGCTGCTCGGCCTCGTGCTCTCGGCCTCCATTCCCGAAGCCTTCGGCGAAAAGGGTCTGTTGTTCGCCTCAGCTTATGTGTTGATGCAGGTCGGTCGCTCGCTCTTCACCACCTATGCGATGCAGGCTGCGGGCCGTTCGGCCACGATCAATTTCGTGCGTATCACCACTTACCTTGCCGTTGCCGGCGTGTTCTGGATCGCCGGCGGTCTTCTGGAGCATGAGACGCGGCTGATCTGCTGGGTGATCGCGCTCTTGATCGAATATTCCGGGCCGGCTCTCGGCTTTGCGGTGCCCGGCCTCGGCAAATCCAAGACGGAGGAGTGGGACGTTTCCGGCGCGCATATGGCGGAGCGTTGCGCGCTCTTCATCATCATCTGCCTCGGCGAAGCGATCCTCGTTTCCGGCCGTACCTTCTCCGAAATGGAATTCTCGGTCATGACCGGGGTGGTCTTCCTGATCGGCTTCATTGGCACGGTTGCCATGTGGTGGCTCTATTTCCGCTTCGGCCATGAGCGGGCGGCGCATCGCATCGAGCATGAGGATACGCCGGGGAGCTTAGCGCGGCAGGCCTTCACCTATGCGCATATCCCGATCCTGGCAGGCATCATCGTGCATGCGGTGGCGGTGGAATTCATGTTCGAGCATCCGCATGAGGCGGGCAATCTGGCCATCGCGGCCTCCGTGCTCGGCGGCTCCGGCCTCTTCCTTATCGGCAATCTCTGGTTCAAGGGCGCCACCAGCGGCCGCCTGCCGCTCTCGCATCTCGCCGGAATCGTGATCCTGATCCTCTGCGCATTCCTGGCGCCCTTCATGCAGGTCTATGTGATGGGCATTCTGGCAGCGCTGGTGCTGATCGTCGTGGCAGCGTGGGAATACAAGTCGCTGACGCGCGGGCCAGCGGGGCCGGTACTGCACTGACTTAATCCTCGTCTCTCAAATCCTGCAGCAGCACGCCGATGATGCGCTCCATCGAATCGGCGGTTGCCATGCATTGCTCGATCGGCTCGGCAGAGAGCGTGCGCTCTATTAGGCCGGTCTGGATCGCCATGGCCTGTTCGGTCAACTTGCGACCCTCGGGCGTCAGATGCAGGCGCAGCACGCGCTTGTCGCGCTCGTCGTCGCGGCGCAGGATCAGGCCGCGCTTTTCCATCTGCGGCAGGAGCATGCTCATATTGGAGCGGCCGACCAGCAGCTTGCGGGCCAGCTCCTGCTGCGAAATTCCTTCGAAGCGGTAGAGATTGACGAGAATATCGAGATGCGGCGGCTTGATATCGAGATCGGATAACGAGCGCGCCAGGGATTGCTGCATGAGCTGGCAGGCGCGAGCCACCGCGATCCAGCTGCGAAAACGCGGGTGATCCCAGGGTAGGGATTGATTTTTGTTCATCGTTGTACTTTATTGTTCAGTGTTGAACATTATCGGAATCCCATCATGGCAAAATTTGCGCTTGAGGTCACCCGCCTCGGATTTTCGCTCATGCAATCCGTTTCTCCGCGTCTTGCCGGCGAGGCGGCCTTCCGGCTGTTCTGCCGAACGCCATCCGTCAAGCCGAAAGGCGAGAAGGCGAAGGCGGCGCATGCGGCGGGTGTTGCCAGGCTTGCGGGCGCGGAACGCTTCCTACTGCCCGTCGAGGGGAAGCGCGCCCATGCCTACCGGCTGAATGGCGGGGCGATCGGGCGGCGCAAGCGTTACCTCGTCACCCATGGCTGGGGCTCCGGTATGGCCTATATGGCCGATCTGGTGACGATGCTGGCGGATTCCGGCGCGGAAGTAATCGCGCTCGATTTTCCCGGCCATGGCCGTGCCGGCGGACGCTTCCTGCATATGGGGCTGGCGGTCAAGGCGATTGCGGCCGCGGAAGCGCGCTTCGGCCGCTTCGATGCCGTCATCGGCCATTCCTTCGGCGGTGCTGCGCTGATGGTCTCCGCCTCCGCCATTCTGCCTGACGTGAAACCCGTCTCGACCGAGCGCATGGTGCTGATCGGCTCGCCAAGCGAAATGCAATGGCTGTTTACCGATTTCGGCCGGATGCTGCGGCTGAAGCCGGCCGCGCAGGCCGCGCTCGAGGATGTCGTGCAGCGTATCACCGGTCGCAGACTTGAGGATTTCGACGCGGGAAAAACCGCCGCGGGCATCGGCAAGCCGGTGCTGGTGATCCATGCCGAGGACGACAAGGAAGTCAGTGCCGCCCATGCGCGGCGTTATGCGGCCTCTGGCGGGCAGGTGCGGCTGTCCTGGGCGAACGGTTTTGGCCACCGGCGCATCATTTCGGCAGGCCCCGTTCTTGGCGAAGTCGCGGCGTTTCTGGCTGAGGAAGACATCAAAAAACCTGCTGAGATCATTCCGATTTTTGAGCTTCCGGCGCGCCGTGCATCGGTGTAGCGTCCGGCCGGTCGCCAACAGGACGGGGTAGCGATGAAGATCATCAGCAGCATCGAAGAGCTCAACGAAATCTATGGCGCGGGCCTGTCGCAGGCATCCGTCGACAAGGTGACGAAACGGCTGACACCGCTCTACCGGCATATGATCGAGATCTCGCCCTTTACCGCGCTTGCGACCGTTGGCCCGGAAGGGCTCGACTGTTCGCCGCGCGGCGATATCGGCGGCGTGGTGCGCATCGTCGATGACACGACACTGCATCTTCCCGACTGGCGCGGCAACAACCGCGTCGATTCGCTTTCCAACATCGTGCGCGATCCACGCCTGTCGCTGATGTTCCTCATTCCCGGCTCGAATACCGTGATGCGCATCAACGGCCGCGGCGTAGTGTCCAATGACGAGGCGCTGCTTGCGAGTTTCGAGATGGACGGCAAACATCCGCGCACGGTTATCGTCATCAGCATCGTCGAGGTCTATTTCCAGTGCGCGCGTGCCGTGATGCGCGCCGAACTGTGGAATGCCGAGCGATTCATCGATCCCACGAATTTGCCGACGCCCGGCCAGATGCTGAAGGATGCGGTAGGGGATTTCGATCATGAGACTTATGATCGGGAATGGCCGGCGCGGGCTGCCAAGACGATGTGGTGAGGTGAGGGCGCGCCGGGCAGTGACGTCCTCACCAACCTTAGTTGATTGTCAGCACGAGCGGCCCCCTCATCCGCCTGCCGGCACCTTTTCCCGCTGGGGAGAAGGGGATGCCGCGACCGTCTCCGCATTCTCAAAGGCATCGTAGGCCTCGTTCCCTCTACCCAGCGGGGAGAGGGTTGGGGTGAGGGGGCCGCACATTCTAAAAAGCAACAGGCGTTCCTCGGCACCTAAGCCGCCACTCTCCTCGGAAACAGCACGGCGTCCGACGCCGTCCTGACCCCGTCAACGACAAGCGGCGTCTCATAGACATCAGGCACCTCAATCCCAAGCCTTGAATGCAGTGCCTCCGCTGATCGCGGCAGGAAGGGCAGGAGGCAGCGAGCAACGATCGCCAGTCCATAGACCTGCTCAGCAAGGCAGCCGCCAAGACGATCAACCGTCGCCTGCCGTTCTGCCAGCGTGAGATCGCCAAGCAGCGCCTTCGCATCCGCCCATGGAGCGCGTTTGGCAAAACGCCGGTTCGCCTCGCCGACAAAGGCGAAGACATCCGCAAGGCCGACATGCAGCTCATAAGCATCGAAAGCCTCGGCTACTTTCGCTGGAAGGCGCGTCGCCTCCTGCGTGAAATCACTCTCCTGCAGCGGCGGAACGACCCCTCCGAAAGCAGACGCGACAAGTGCCAGCACCCGGTTGGCGAGATTGCCGAGCTGGCCGCCAAGCTCTCCTGTCCATGCCGCTTCCAGACGCTCGGCCGAGAAGTCGCCATCGTCACCGGAGCGGATATGCCGGAGCAGGTAATAGCGCAGCGCATCCGGCGTACCGTAGGCGTCGATGATGGCTTCCGGGTCGATGCCATTGCCGGCGGATTTGCCGATCTTTCTGCCGTCGACCGTCACATAGCCATGCACCGATATCGACGACGGCGGCGGCAGACCAGCCGCGAGGAGGATAGCCGGCCAATAGATGGCATGAAATTTCGAGATGCCCTTGCCGACGACATGGATGCGCTCACCGCTGGCTGTCCAGTAACGATTGAATAGTGTCGGATCAGAGCCATAGCCGAGGCCGGTCAGATAGTTCGCCAGCGCGTCGAACCAGACATAGACGACCTCGTCGCTCTCGGGCACGGCAACACCCCAGCCACGTGCCCGCTCGGCGCTGCGCGACACGCTGATATCGTCGAGTCCGCGCCGCAGCAGGGCCAGCACCTCATTGCGCCGGTGGGCCGGCACGATGGCGAGTTCGCCGGTCTCGATCAGTTGCAGGATGCGGTCGCCATAGCGGGAGAGGCGGAAGAACCAGTTCTCCTCGCGGACGAGTTCGAGAGGGATGCCGTGTTCCGGGCAGCGCCCGTCAGTGAGTTCCGACGCCTCGTAGAACTGCTCGCAACCGACGCAATAGAGGCCCTCATAGGCCTTGCGATAGAGGTCACCATTCGCAGCACAAGCCTTCCACAAGGCGTGCACGCAGGCGACATGCCTTGGATCGCGCGAGGTGCGCACGAATTCGTCGTTGGAAATATCGAGCCGTGTCCCCAACTGCTCGAAGCGGTCGGCATTGGCGTTGACGAAATCCGCCACAGGCAGGCCGGCGGCTTCCGCCGAGCGAACGTTCTTCAGGCTGTTGTCATCGGTACCGCACTGGAACCGCACATCGCGGCCAAGCAGGCGGAAGTGGCGCGCATAGGCATCGGCCTGCACGAGTTCGAGCGCAAAGCCCACATGCGGGGCGGCGTTCACGTAGGGGATCGAGGTGGTGATATAGGTCTTGTTCATCGGTTGATCCTTTCGAAGGCTGGTTGCCCCGCGAGACGGATCGCCAAATGAAAAGACCGCCTCAAGGGCGGTCGCTGGTGCATTCTGGACGCACGAAACCCGCCACGCTATGAGCGCGGCATCATCATCACTGACGTGCTGATTGCGGTTCTGTCCATGCGGGATGTGGTATCACCCGGCGCGAATTCAGACAAGCGCGGCCTCAGGCATTTTCCGCGGGATGAAATTTCAATGCCTCAACCAGCATCGTGAAGGCGGGCGAGGGATGCCGCCTTGACGGGTAGTAGAGATGATAGCCGGGAAAGGGTGGGGACCATTCGTCCAGCACCTGCACGAGGCGCCCGCTGTCCAGATATTGCCTGACGACGTCTTCGTGGACAAAGGCCAAGCCATAACCATCGAGTGCCGCCCTGATCATCTGCGGCACGCCATTGAACGCGACTTGCCCATCGACCCTGACGCGCATCTCATGTCCGTCACGTTCGAATTCCCAGGGATAGAAGCCGCCATAGGTTGGCAGGCGTATGTTGATGCATCGATGCGCCGTCAGTTCCTGCGGCGAGGCGGGCGCCGGTCTTTCTGCCAGATATGACGGAGCACCCACGACGATCATTCGCGCCAGCGGCCCGATGCGAACGGCGATCATGTCCTTTTCCACCTGGTCGCCAAGCCGGACGCCGGCATCGAAGCGCTCCGCGACAATATCCGTCAACGCCAGATCTGCGATCAGCTCGACCTTGATGTCGGGATAGTCGGCCAGGAATTTCGACAGCTTCGGCCACAGAAGCGTGTCGATCGCATGCTGGCCGGCGGTGATCCTGAAACTTCCCGCAGGCTTTTCCCGGTATTCGCTCAGTGCTGACAGTTGCGCGTCGATGCTGCCGAATGCCGGGCTGAGCGTTGCCAGCAGTTGTTCGCCTGCCGTCGTCGGCGCGAGACTGCGCGTCGTGCGGGTCAGCAGGCGTACGCCCAACCGTTCCTCCAGCCGGCGAATAATGAGGCTGAGCGATGACTGCGATGTTCCGAGACGCGCAGCCGCCTTGGTAAAGCTCTGCTCCTCGGCAACCGCCAGAAACGCCATGAGATCGCCCAGGTCTTCGCGCCGCATTTATTGATCTCCGATATAAGTCCAATCTCATATTACCGCCTAATCGAAACAAAAGGCAGGGTCTATGGTGTTGGGCAGTGACACAAGCCTGCTGGCAATGGACGGAGCCTCGATCATGGCATGGTCAAAAGACGAACTGACGCGCATCGCCGCGTCCGATGATCTGCATATTTCCCCTTTCCGTGATGATGGCGTCACCTATGGCACGCCGACATGGATCTGGTCGGTCGTCGTCGACGGCGCCCTGTTCGTGCGCGGTTACAATGGCCAGGCTTCGCGCTGGTATCAGGCGGCGCTGAAGCAAAAAGCCGGGCGCATCAGTGCAGCAGGAATGACGGCGGACGTCACGTTTAAACCCGTTGTCGATGCGGCGACCTGCGACAGGATCGATGATGCCTATAGGGCAAAATATGCCGGAAACCGCTACCTCGATCCGATGATCGGTGCGCGAGCGCGAGCCGCCACAATCCGCGTGGAAGCGGTCCGCAACTCATAGACCGAATGGACGAAGCAATGCCGAACTCTCATACCTTGCACCAGACGCTCAGCCTCGACGATATCAGGAGCGTCTCGCCCGCAATGGCTGATTATACCGAGAAGGCCATTGTCGGCGACCTGTGGAAACGGCCCATGCTGACGGCGAGGGATCGCTGCGTCATCACCCTCTCGGCGCTGATTGCCCGCAACCAGACCATTTCGATGCCGCATTACGTCAAGCTCGCTCTCGACAACAGTGTCCTGCCTGCCGAGATATCCGAGATCATCACGCATCTCGCCTTTTATTGCGGCTGGCCCAACGCCTATTTTGCAGTCGAGATCATCAAGGATATTTTCACTGAGCGCGGCATCGGCGCTGAACGGTTGCCGGCGGCAGTGCCCGAGCTGCTGCCGCTCGATGAGCCAAGCGAGTTTAGGCGTGCCGCCGCCGTTGAGGCCAATTTCGGCGAGATCTCAGCTGGCGTCGTCCATTACACCGGCGAACTGTTGTTCAAGAACCTGTGGCTGCGTCCGGATCTCGCCCCGCGCGACAGAAGCCTGGTGACGGTTAGCGCGCTCATAGCGACAGGGCAGGTGGCGCAGATCACCTATCATCTCGGCCGCGCCATGGATAACGGCCTGACCCGCGAGCAGGCGTCCGAAGCGCTGACACAGCTTGCATTCTATTGCGGCTGGCCCTGCGTCTTCTCGGCCATGCCCGTCGTCAAGGACGTTTTCGCCAGCCGCCAAAACTGACGGCGTCGACAAAAAGGGAGCATCAAAATGCAGAAGCGCAAACTTGGACAAGGCCTTGAAGTCTCGGCGCTGTCGCTCGGCGCCATGGGATATGGAAAAGCCCGCGAACTGCCCGACAGGGCCGACATGATCTCGCTCATGCGCGGCGCAGTCGAGCGCGGGATGGACTTCTTCGACACGGCCGAAGTCTACGGCCCCTTCACCAATGAGGAGATGGTTGGCGAAGCACTGGAGCCGCTGCGCGACGAGGTCAAGATCGCGACGAAGTTCGGCTGGGATGTCGACCCTGTTACCGGCATCAATCATGGCGGCGTCAACAGCAAGCCGGATCATATCCGCCGTGCAGTCGAAGGCAGCCTAAAGCGTCTTCGCACGGATCATATCGATCTGCTCTACCAGCATCGGGTCGATCCCGATGTACCGATGGAGGATGTCGCGGGCGTCGTGAAAGATCTGATCGGCGAGGGGAAGGTGCGCTGGTTCGGCCTTTCGGAAGCCGGGGCCGGCTCCATTCGCCGCGCCCATGCCGTGCAGCCGGTCGCAGCACTGCAGAGCGAATATTCGCTCTGGACCCGCGAGCCCGAAGCCGAGGTGATCCCGACACTCGAAGAACTCGGTATCGGCCTGGTGCCGTTCAGCCCGCTGGGCAAGGGCTTCCTGACCGGGAAAATAGACACAGGGACGGAGCTCGATATATCGGACATGCGCAACAACATTCCGCGCTTTGCGCCGGAGGCCCGCGAAGCCAATCTGGGGCTGGTCGACCTCATCCGGCGTATCGGCGAAAAACACCATGCAACGCCTGCGCAAGTGGCGCTCGCCTGGCTGCTCGCACAGAAGCCCTGGATCGTTCCCCTGTTCGGCACCCGCAAGCTGGAGCGCTTCGAGGAGAATATCGGATCGCTGAGCGTTCAGTTGACGCCTGCCGATCTCAAGGAAATCGAAACGTCCGATATCAAAATCCAGGGTGCGCGCTATCCCGACGAGCACATGCGTCGCGTCGGGCTTTGACCGGCGGCCATGTCGCTTCCGTTCTAGCTGAAGGCCGGCATGGCTGCTTTCCAGCCATTGTAAGCTATCCTGCGCGGTCTTGAAGCGCATGGAGGACGCGATGGCGATGGAAAGCGTGAGAACCGGTGGCTGCGCCTGCGGCGCAGTCCGGTATGAAGTCGAAGGTGAGCCGTATCAATCCGGGCTCTGCCACTGCACCAAATGCCGGAAGCTGACCGGTTCCATCTTTTCGGCAACGGCGAACTGGCATCGCTCGAAGTTCAAGATGGACGGCGAGATCAGCAGCTACGACAAGCGGTCCTTCTGCCCGATCTGCGGATCGCGGCTGTTCTTCATGCTGGATGATGCCATCGAAGTCTTCATCGGCACCCTGGATCAGGCGCCCAACGATATCAGGCCCATGGTCGAGGTCTGGACCGTCCGCCGCGAACCCTGGCTGCCGCGGGTTCCGGGTGTCCGGCTCTACGATAAAGACGAGCACCCGCCCTCAGATCGGTAGGCGCGCGCGTCGTCAGTAAAACGTCGATTTGAAGGGAAGGATCGCCGAGCCCATGGCAGCGGCGTCGCCCGATATGTCTGACACGATGAGCTTGGGGTGTGGGCGGGCGACGCCGTAGCGCGGGCGGCCGAAAAGTTGGGTGCGTTCGCTCAACATCTGCGCCAGTCCCGGTGGCACCTGGCCGCCGAAGACGATCGCCTGCGGGTCGTAGATTGCCCAGATGGCGTTGATGAGACGGTTATAGGCCGGCGTGATCTCCTCAACCCATTCCACCGCGCCCGGCCATTTCGGATCGAAATTCTTGCGCAGATAAGGGATCGACGGCACGTCGACATTGTGGCGCTTGAGCTTCTCAAGAAGCAGCTGCAAGGCGGGGCGGCGGACCATCTCCTCGTCGTCGTACATGCCAGAGAATTCCCCCGCATTGCCATTGCCGCCGAGCAGCAGTTCGCTGTCGTGTATCAAGCCGCCACCGAAACCGTAATTGAAGCTGAGATAGGCGAAGTGCTTGATGAAGCGGCCGGCGCCGAACATCGCCTCGGCTACAGCGCCGGCGCTGCCGCCGTTCAACAGCCAGACGGGCTTTTTGAAGAGATCGCTCAGAAGCGGTCCTAGCTCGATCAGCGACCATTCATGCAGCGGCATCGAGGCATTGTATTTTGTCCCTGATATCAGAGCGCCCGCAATGCCGAAGCCGATGCCGAAGAAGGTCTCGTCATCGAGGCCGTTCAGCTGCTGCATTTCGGCAATGCGTTCTTGCACGCGATCCAGCGCCTGGTTCATGCCCAGCTCCCTCAGCGAGATGTCGCTTTCGCCGAGCACATTGCCTGACAGGTCCACCAGGCAGATGTCGACCACGTCGGAATTGACGGAAATACCGACCGAATAGGCGTGGAGTCCGTTGAGCCTGAGCATGGGGCTCGGCTGGCCGCGGCCGAGACCGGGCTTGGGGGACCCCAGCGAAACGATGCCGCGCTCGACGAGCTGGTCGATGATGCGATGGACGGATTGCTGCGTCAGATCCGTATGGCCGGTGATCTCGGATCGCGACAGGCCGGGATTGCGCCAGATGAGTTTCAGCAGGCTGCGTTCATTCACGGAGACGACGATTTCTTCTCCCGGACGGCGGAACCGGGATGCAATCAACGGTTCGGGAAAATAAGGCATGACGCACCTCGAATATACTACAAAAGTGTAACTGAAACACGAATGGCAACCGCAGGTGCCTGCATACCGGGCTTTACGCTCTCAATCAAGTCGGACCACGTCATCGAATTGTTACACACAAAGTGTATTAAGCCGACCGTTCACGATCCGGACGCTGATCCGGCGGGTCTCAAATTCAGGCGAGGGCAAAATGAAGATTTCCATTCTGGTGGCTGCGGCCGCCCTGATGACGGCTGCGTGTTCTTCTGCACAGGCTGCCAGTTTCGAATTCTGGTACGGCAATACGGGAAGCGTCGAAAAGGCGATCCTGGCACAGTGCGACGCCTTCAATGCGTCGCAGTCGGCCAATCACGTCACCTGCGTCGGGCAGGGCAGCTATGAAGTGTCCATGCAGAAGGCGATTGCCGCCTACCGTTCCAACAAGCATCCGGTGCTGATCCAGTTCTTCGATGCAGGCACGCTCGACCTGCTGCTGTCCGACGCCGTCGTTCCGGTTCAGGACGTGCTGCCCGATGTCAACTGGAACAATTATATCAAGGGTGCGCGCTCCTATTACGAGACGTCGGGCGGCAAGCTCTATTCGCAGCCCTACAATTCGTCGACGCTACTCTTCTACGTCAACAAGACCGAACTCGAAAAAGCCGGCGTCACCGAGATGCCGAAGACCTGGGAAGACATTATCGAGGCTGCCCGCAAGCTGAAGGCTGCCGGCAACCAGTGCCCTTATGTCACCAATGCCGAGCCGTGGTCGATGTTCGAGCAGTTTTCCGCCCGTCACGGCCTGCCGATCGCTTCCAAACACAATGGCTATGACGGTCTCGATGCCGAATATGTCTTCAACACCACTTTCTTTGCCAAGCATCTGCAGAACCTGATCGACTGGCGCAAGGAAGGCCTGGTGAAGATCGCCAGCGATACCAAGGCCGGCAATTACACCGCCGCCTTCAATTCCGGCGAATGCGCCATGATGGAAAATTCCTCCGGCTCCTACACGGACTCGTCCAAGGCCTTTGCCGGCAAGTATGAACTCTCCGTCAGCCTGACGCCGATGTACAAGGGTTACGAGCGCCACAACACCTTCGTTGGCGGCGCCTCCATCTACATCATGAAGGGCCATGACCAGGCGCAGATTGATGGCGCCAAGGCCTTCCTCGATTTCCTGCGCAAGCCCGAACAGCAGATGTTCATGACGGCTTCCACCGGCTACGTACCCGTCACCAACGACGTGCTCGATGCCATCGCCAAGAGCCCTGATGCCGGTTCCACCAAATATGCGACGGCAGGCGTCGGCATTGAATCCATGAACGAGCCCGGCACCCCCGACACCCGCGGCATCCGCCTCGGCTTCTACGTGCAGTTCCGCTCGATCCTAATCGAAGAAACGCAGAAGGCGTTTGCCGGCACGCAGACCGCGCAGGCATCGCTCGACAGTGCCAAGAAGCGTGGCGACGAGCTGCTGCGCCGCTTCGAGCAGACCTACAAGACGGCAAAGCTGCCCTGATCCATCTCCGGTGCGGCGCTCCCCCGTCGCCGCACCGGCTTTTCTCGAAATGGACATGCGTGATGTCGTCGGAATCCTCGCTTTTCAGCCATCGCTGGCTGCCGCTGCTGCTTGCCGCACCCTTGCTGCTGCTGATCCTCATCTTCTTCTACGCGCCGATCATCCAGGCCTTCTACTGGTCCTTCTTCCTGGAAAGGCCGTTCGGCGGCGGGTCGGAGTTCGTCGGCTGGGATAATTTTCGCCGTGTACTTGCCGATCCGGAATTCTGGGATGCCGGCTGGCGCACGATAATCTTCATGATCTTCGCCTCGTCGCTCGCAGTCGCTCTGCCGCTGATCCTGGCGGTGGCTGCCGACCGGAAGATCCGCCTGTCGCTGACGGCCCGCAACGTGCTGGTCTGGCCGAAGGGTGTGGCGGGCGCTTCGATCGGCGTCGTCTTCGCCTTCATCTTCAATCCCTTCGTCGGCATTCTGGCGCCGATCAACCATTTCTTTCCGGGCGCCTGGGTGCCGGGCCTCGATGGCACTGACGCTTTCATCACGCTGATCATTGCCCATGTCTGGGGCGGCATTCCCTTCAACTTCGTCATCCTGCTCGCCGGGCTGCAATCCATTCCGCGCACCATGTTTCAGGCGGCAGCGATGGATGGCGCAGGGCCGTGGCGGCGCATCTTCGATGTGCAGCTGCCGCTGATCATGCCGCAGCTCTTCCTGACGCTGGTGCTGGAATTTACCGAAAGCGTCACCTCCGCCTTCGCACTGATCGACACGATCACCAAGGGCGGGCCGGGCGGCTCTACCAATCTGCTCGTCTACAAGATCTACACCGATGGCTTCAGCGGCTACGACCTGTCAGGCGCTTCTACCCAGACGGCCATCCTGATGGTCTTCGTCGTCATCCTCACTGCCGCGCAGTTCCTGCTTCTCGGCCGTAGCATCAATTACCAACGATAAGGGCCAGCCATGATCGAAAATGCTCGCTCGCTCAATTTCGCCGCCAGCGCCATCCTGGCTGTCGGTATCATCTTCATTCTCGGGCCGCTCTATTTGACGCTCGCCAATGCCTCGCAACCCTACGAGTTCCTGCTGCGCAACGGGCTTGCCTGGTATCCGGGCGACCAGTTCATCGCCAATGTCATGCGCGTCTTCACCGAGACCCGCATCCCGATCCAGATGCTGAACAGCATGCTGGTGGCCTTTTACGATGCCGTCTTCACCTGCGCGCTTTCCTTTCTCGCTGCCTATGCGCTCGTCTATTTCCGCATCCGCTGGGCAGGTATCGCCTTCGCGGTGATCCTGGCTACGATCATGCTGCCGATCGATATTCGCGTCATCACCACCTATCAGGTGGCGGCGAACATCTTCTCGCCACTGAATGCGCTGCTTGATCTCACCGGTGCCAATGCGCTGATCGAAAGCCTGTTCGGTGCGCATGTTCATCTCGAACTCAGCGTGCTCGATACGCATTTCGGTCTCGTCGCACCACTGGTAGCGCATGGAACCGGCACCTTCCTGTTCCGGCAGTTCTTCCGCACGTTGCCGGCTGATCTCTTCAAGGCGGCGCGCATGGATGGGGCAGGGCCGATCCGTTTCCTCTTCCATATCCTGCTGCCGATCTCGCTCAGCAGCTTCGCAGCGCTCTTCGTGCTGACCTTCCTCAGCGGCTGGACGCAGTATCTCTGGCCGCTGGTTGCCGCCTCCAAGCCCGAAATGACGACCGCCGTCGTCGGTCTGGCGCGCCTCGCACCCGACATGGAAGGCGAGATCCCCGACTTTCCGATGATCATGGCAGGCGTCGTGGTCGTCTCGATCATTCCCCTTGTCATGATTGCGCTCCTGCAGCGCTACCTCGTGCAAGGCCTCGTTCTTTCGGAGAAATGACGTGAACGCCATCGATACCGCCATCCGCACCGCGGCCACCAACATCACGCTGTCAGGCGTCACCAAGGCATACGATACGAAATCGACCGTCATTCCGCCGCTTGATGTCGAGCTTCGCGCCGGTGAATTCACCGTTGTTCTCGGCCCGTCGGGCTGCGGGAAATCCACGCTGCTGCAGATGATCGCCGGGCTCGAGGCCGTCAGCGGCGGCAAGATCCTGTTCGGCAATCGCGAGGTACAGGGCTTGGAGCCGAAACAACGCGGCTGCGCCATGGTTTTCCAGAATTATGCGCTCTACCCGCATATGACCGTGTTCCAGAACATGGCCTATAGTCTGAGGGTCGCCGGCCTGCCGAAAGCCGAGCGTCAGGAGCGGGTCGGCGCTGTGGCCGAAATGCTCGGGCTTGCCGCCTATCTCGACCGCAAGCCGGGGCAGCTCTCCGGCGGGCAGCGCCAGCGCGTGGCGATCGGCCGGGCGATCGTGCGCGAGCCCGGCGTGCTGCTCTTCGATGAACCGCTCTCCAATCTCGATGCGCAGCTGCGCCACGACATGCGCGTCGAGCTCGCCGATCTGCACCGGCGTATCGGAGCGACGACCGTCTTCGTCACCCATGACCAGGTCGAGGCGATGACGCTTGCCGACCGCATCCTGATCCTCAACAAGGGCAGTGTCGAGCAGTTCGATACGCCGAAGGCGATCTATCATCGTCCTGCCTCGGTCTTCGTCGCCAAATTCATCGGCGCACCGCCCATGAACATTCTGCCGGTGAAGGGCGACGGCTCTGTGTTGCGCCTCGCGGACGGGCAGACAGTTGCGGGATACCACAAATCGGGCAATTTCCAGCTCGGCATCCGCCCGGAGGATATCGCCGTCGCAGCGGACGGTACGATCAAGGGCCGGCTCAGGCATTTCGAAGATCTCGGCTCGCATGCGGTGCTATCAGCCGATCTCGCTGGCACCTCCATCCGCATCGCCACACCCTTCGGCGCGGATACCGATTCCGCCGAGGCGCTTTCCTTCACCTTCCCACGATCCCGGTTGCACCTGTTTGACGGCGAGACGGGGCGTGCCATTGCGGACGCATTCGCCGACCATTGAAAGACTTCTCCATGAATTACACAGACTATGTGCGGGACCCGGACAAGGACTGCGCAGTGGTGGCGCATCGCGGCATCTGGCGCGACGCTCCCGAAAACAGCCTCGTTGCCATCGAAGCGGCGATCCAGGCCGGCTGCGATGTCGTCGAGATCGATGTCCGCCGAAGTGCGGATGGCGGCCTCTTCCTGCTACATGACAGGACACTGCAGCGCATGGCCGGCATCGACGAGGCGCCGGAGGCGCTGAGTTCGGCACGGCTCGCAGGTCTCACTCTCAGAAACCGCGACGGTGGCGAGAGCAATGAGATGACCGGCGAGAGGTTGCCGAGCCTGCAGCAGCTCTTCGACCTGACGCGCGATCGCATCTTCCTGCATCTCGATGTCAAGGACCGGGCCATCATCCCCGACGTCATCGCCTGCGCGCGCGATTTCGATGTCGAATCCCAGGTGGATTTCTGGGGCAGTCTTCGAACGCCCGAAGATCTTGCCTGGGTGCGCGAGACGGTTAGCCCGTACGGCGTGCTGTTCATGGCCAAGTCACGGATCGGCGCTACGCATGCCGAAGCGGAGCTCGATCTGTTGTTCGAGCTTGCGCCTGCCGTTTGTGAAGTCTGCTTCGACCGCATCGAGGATATCGCCGCGCTCCACGCCCGCCGGACGGGCATGGCGCTCTGGGCAAATACGCTCGATTCCGTGGCCTTTGCCGGCTTCACCGATACGGCTGCCATGCAGGATCCCGACGCCATCTGGGGCCGGCTCATCGAAGCCGGCATCTCCCTCATCCAGACCGATGAACCGGTCGCCCTGAAATCATACCTCGCCAGCCGTCGTGGCTGACACTTAAGGAAAGACCATGAGCTACAAAGACTTCATCGCCGACCCGAATCGCAGCTGCGCCATCGTTGCCCATCGCGGCGCCTGGCACGGCGCGCCGGAAAACAGCCTGGCCTCCATCGAAAAGGCCATCGCCGTCGGCGCCGACATCGTCGAGATCGACGTGCGCAAGAGCGCCGATGGCGAGCTTTTCCTGATGCATGACGACACGCTCCTGCGCATGGCCGGCATCGACCGCGACGTCGAGACCTTCACTATGGCCGAACTGCAGGCGATCGCGCTGCGCGAAGACAATGGCGGCGAGCACCGCACCACCACCGACCAGCGCATTCCGACCCTGAAGCAGGTTTTTGAAACCATTCGCGGCCGCATCTTCGCCGATCTCGACCTGAAGGATCGCGGCCTGTTTTCGGAAGTGGCGGCCTGCGCCCGCGAGATGGGCGTGGCGTCCTCCGTCGACCTGAAGACAACAGTCATGACCCGCGAAGATCTCGAATGGGTACGAGCCCAGAACATCGAGGGCGTGCCGTTCATGGCGATGGCGCATTTCACCGCTGCCGGTATCCATCAGACGCTTTCGCTACTCTCGGAAATCAGGCCCTTCATGTGCGAGCTACGCTTCGATCATCTCGACACGATTGCAAACAACCAGCAGCTCTTCCGGGATGCCAATATGGCGATCTGGTTCAACACGCTGGATATGGCCGCAAGCGGCGAATGGATCGACACGAGGGCGCTCACCGAGCCCGACGCCATCTGGGGCCGCCTCATGGACGCCGGCATCAGCACCATCCAGACCGATGAGCCGGCCGCCCTGCGGGCCTATATCGAGGCGCGGAGAGCGGCGCAAAATCCCTTGGGAACCCGCATCGCGGGTTGAGCCTCTGCCGATCTGCCGGCCACCCGCCGACGCGTGGTGGCCCGCATCTTCCACATTCGGGCCGCCCGACACAGTGAGTCTAGGAGTCCGTCCTGAAATTCAGATCTGCTGGTGACGTATCCTTTCGGCGCGATCGTCCGTCTTGGTTATTGTTCGCGATTGTCCTCGACATCGCCCCCTAACAAATTGGAGCGTGACAATGGATAGCAAGCAGAGCTTGGCAAACAAGATATACTACGAAACGAACGCAGAGGCTTGGCGCAGCGGTCGAGAATTGCCGCCGGAAGCCTCCGAGTGGTCCGTTCTGACGGCGGAACCCGGCGGCGTCGATTACGTCGAGACGAACCTCGGCGACAACACTGCGCTATGGGTGCAGCCAAAAATGTCGGCTAGGGATCGGGTCATGCTTTACGTGCACGGCGGTGGCTATGTTGGCGGATCGATCTGGACGCATCGCAAGATGGTCGGACACCTCGCCAAGGCGGTTGGCTGTTACGCTTTGATCGTCACTTACGACTACTCGTTTCAGAGCAAGTTCCCGCGGCAAATCGAACAGGTCGTGGCCGCGTTCGACTGGCTGGCCGGGCAGGGTATCGGGCCGGAGCATACTATAGGTGCAGGCGATTCCGCCGGCGCAGGCCTGGTCATTGCAGCCGCGATGAAACTCCGTGATGCGGGACGTCCGCTGCCGGCCGCGCTCTTCAGTATCTCTGGCTGGCACGATCTGTCGGCGAGCGGCCTGTCTTACGAAGCTAACCGCGAAAAGGACGCTTTCTTCCAGAAGGCGACCGTGGATATGTTGGCAGCACAAGTGCTCGGAGGGGCCGATGCTCGAAATCCATTCGCCAGCCCGATCTTTGCCGATCTCAAGGGCCTGCCGCCGATCTGTCTGCAAGCTGGCGAAGACGAGACCCTGCTTGACGACAGCCGGGTGCTCGCAGAGCGTGCGAAGGCGGCCGGCGTCGAGGTGCGCTTAGAGGTATATCCTGGGATGCTGCACTCGTTCCAGATGATGGCTGGCCGCGCTCCCGAAGCCGATGACGCGATAGAGCTGTTTGCACAGTGGGTTCGCCCCAAGCTCGGCCTGACCGGAGCCGCGGCAGCACGCGGTGAAAGTCACGAAGTCGCATGACTCGTATCTTCCTCAATGACGCTAGGATGTGACAGGTGAAGGACATGCGGGAGCGACCGGTCGGTCTATTCGACGTACGATATCGAGCCTTCCTTGAGACGGTGTCAGACATCCGCGCCCAGTTGCATCGCTACTGCGCCCGCATGACCGGCTCACAGCTCGACGGTGAGGATCTCATGCAGGAAACGCTATTCGAGGCCTACATGAAGGTCGAGACCCTCGATGATGCCCGCAGGCTGAAGCCCTGGTTGTTTCGCATCGCTCACAATCGCTGCATCGACTTTCTGAGGCGGCGCGAAGCACGGGAGCGGGCGGAGAGCGCCTATTCGGACGACGTCGGCGTGGTCGCTGCTGAGTCGGCGACGAGTGATGCACGTCGCGCCATAGAACGGCTGGTCGGCAGCCTGCCGCCCAAAGAGCGCGCCTGCGTCCTCCTGAAGGATGTGTTCGACTATTCGCTGGAGGAGACCGCAGAGCTCGTGGATTCGACGGTTGGCGGCGTCAAAGCCGCGCTCTCCCGCGGACGGGCGAAGCTCGCCAGCTTGCCCGCGGAACCGACCGGCGAACCGAGCCGTCCACTTGATCCCGACACCGCGCGGCTCCTGCAGCGCTATATTGACCTCTTCAACCGCCATGATTGGGATGGCGTGCGGGGCCTCACCAGCGCCGATGCCCGGTTGAGGGTCGCCGACTGCTTCGACGGCCTGCTCAGGAACTCTCCCTATTTCTTCGAATACGAGCGAAACCCGGAAACGTGGACCATGGAGTTGGGGGCGATCGACGGGGAGCCTGTCATGCTCGTACTCTTCCAGCGAGGAGGCCTGTGGCAGGTCGCATGGCCGGTTCGCGTCCATGTCGCCGGCGGCATTATCGACCGCATCGAAGACTATTATGCCTGCCCGTGGGTCATTGGAAACGCCGCGGAGTCCGATCTAAAACTTATGACCGATTCAGTCGTCTTGCTAGCAAGATGACGGAGGCGGCGCGGAGGAAAGTCTCGGCGGTGGCGATAGTGGTCTCGAAGTCCTCGGTGAGGCGGCGGTTTCAGTTGATCCTGGCGAAGAAGCGTTCGACTAGCCGACTGTCTGCGGCGCTATATCGAAGCGCCGAAAGCGCTAAGAAGGCCGGCTGAAACTCGCGTGCGGGTTGATCCTCTGCCGGCAGGCCGGCCACCCGCCAGAGAGCGCGGTGGCCTGTATCTGCCGTTACTTCACCGGCACGACGAGCGGCGAACCGTTCGTGACGATATAGGTTGCCAGTTCCGAGGCCTTGCCGTCGCCGACATTCCGCGCCGAATGGGCAACGCCCGTGGGGATGAACAGCGACTGGCCGGCCATCAGCGTTACCGGTTTCTGGCCATCGAGTTGATATTCCAGCGCGCCCTGGATGACATAGGCGATTTCCTCGCCCGGATGATGATGCTTGGGTGCAGAGGCGCCGGGTGCGAAATCGACGCGCACCTGGACGGCCTCGTGGCCGGGTACATCGATGTCGTTTTTCACGAGATCGGTGCGCTGGATGGGCTCTTCCGCATTGGCCTTGGTCAGCTGCATCGCGCCGACGATGACAAGAGCGCCTGCTGCCATGATCATGATGGTTCTCATCTGTCTATCCTTCCGTCAGATTGGTTGAAACCCGCAATCGGGCGACGGGGTTATTTGAGCAGAGGGATGAATTGGAAATGTTTCAGCAGAGGGGGCTTTTTGTATCGCCGTGTATCTGCGGGGCGCTCCGTCAAGGTTTTGTCTGCACTGCTTCAAGATGTTCATCGAGCGTTATCCTGCCCCAATGGCGACGGGCGGGCATTTCAAAGCCGGTGTCGATGGTGACTTCGGTCATCTTCGCGTAGCAACGGGCAGCCGCCCAAGAGAAGCCAAGTCCGAGATAATATTCCTCGAATTTTTCGCGAGGGATCGTCTCGGCCGTGACGGGGCGGCCGAGACGCGATGAAAACGCCTTGGCGACATCGGCGAAGGAATGGCGCTCCGGACCTTCGATATGGTCTATCCCGATGTCGTCGATCGGGCTCTTGAGGCGCGCGGCAGCAGCTTCTCCGAGATCCCTTGGCGAAACCATCGGCATCTTCATGTCCTCGGGGAAGGGCGTGAGCAGACGTCCGGTCTCTTTCGCAGGCTGCAGAAGCATGTCGAGATTGGTGAAATAATATGCGCCGCGGTTGATGGCGGCTGGAATACCGGTTGCCTTTACGAGGCGTTCGAATTCGTACAGCACCGAGAGATCGCCGATGCCGGCGCCATCAAGCGCTCCGTAGGTCGAGGCCACGACCAGCTTCTCGAGCCCGGATCCTTCGAGTGCCGCGGCAATGCTCCTGGCGGTCTTCAGTTCCTCGGCGTTCGTGTCGCCTTTGATATCGGCCGGCGGGTTCAGCAGAAAGGCGCGGCGCCCCTTTTGCAGGATGGAACGAATCTGGCCGGTGTCGGCCACATCGGCAATGACGGGTTGAACGCCGTCATGCTTTATGGCGGCAGCTTTTTGCGCGCTGTGAACGACGGCGATAACTTTCTCGCCCGACGCCTGCAAGGCGTCGATGACGACTGAGCCTATGTGTCCGGATGCGCCAAGGATGACATACATGTGTGAATCTCGCAGACGCTCACATGTATAACTGCGCACGCCGGTTCGAGGTTCCATTGCTGGCCCATTCGACCTCTGGCCGAAGACGGCCGCGGGTGCGAATATCCTGGTAAAATGCCGGAACGAGGCTTCGCCTCGGACCGGACTGTGCAATAAGAGCCGATAGACCGCCAACATTGCAGGTGACGTCTTGCCTTTTGCCGTTCACATGGAGCTGGACCCCTATGCTGCAGCAGAGCTTCAGCCGATCATCGAGCATGTGGAGCGTATTTCACCCGATGTCGTCACTCCTCGTCGTTTGAAGGTTGAGCCGCACATATCGCTTGCCGTCTATGACGGGCTCGACCCCGAGCCTCTCGCAAGGGCGCTCGACCGCTTCAGCGCGAACATGAGCGCTCCCAGCGTCAAACTTTCGAGTATCGGTCTTTTTCCCGGACCGGCATCAGTTCTATTTGCCGCGCCTGTCGTTTCCGAAGAGCTGCTTATCCTTCACCGGGACTTCCATGCCGCGGCCGCCTCTGCAGGGGCGGCGTGCTGGCCGCATTACCTACCGGGAAACTGGGTGCCGCATGTCACGCTCGGCGAGCAGTTGAGCCCCGACGAGGCCGGGGCGGCAATCAGCGGCGCGATGAGCCTTTGGCAACCGGTAGCCGCAAGCCTGCACCGGATTTCACTCGTGCGCTTCCATCCGGTCGAGCTGTTGTGGCACCGGCAATTGCCGGGCTGAACCTATTCGGTGGCTTATGCGCGCCAGAAGGGTCGGTGGCTCTGCTGGTAGGCGATTTCGCGCGTCATGCCGAAATCCCGGAGCGTTTCGTCGGGCAGGGTATCCAGTTCGCGGGCAAAGAGGCGGCGTTCGGTCCAGCGTTCACGCCACAGGCGGAGCGTATCTGTCATATGCATGATGAAATTTCCTTTCTCTGTTGGCAAAACTCACCTATTGTTAGCGGGAATTTGAGCGGATTTTTCCGCTCAAATTGCTTTTATGTCATGCTTTTATGGCAGTATTCGAGCTCGGAAAAGCGCCTTATCTTGACGACATCCGTTAGAAAAACTCACATATAGGGAAGCCATGGCCCGCAATTTGCCGCCACTGTCCTATCTCAGGGCCTTCGAGGCCACGGCGCGTCTCGGCTCGGTGACACGGGCGGCCGACGAGCTGGGGCGCACGCACGGCGCCGTTTCCAAGCAGTTGCAGCTTCTGCAGGAGCAGCTTGGCATTCCAGTGTTCGAGAAATCGGGGACCGGGCTTCGGCTCAACGAGGAGGGAGCGGCCTTCTTCGCCACCGTGTCGCGGGCCTTCGATCTTCTGGAGGAGCGCTATCAGGAACTGAAGGCGAGCCGGAACGAGGCGAGCGTGCATATCGCCTGCAGCGCCACCTTCGCCATGGTCTGGCTCGTGCCGCGTCTGGCGGAATTCTACAGTCTCTATCCGAACTGCCGCGTGCAGCTTTCCCTGTCATCGAGCGCGCGCGACGGCGGCACGAACCGGGCGAGGGACGGCGTGGATTTCACACTGAGCTGGGACCGCCTGTCGCGGCCGCAGGTGAAGGACGAGTTCGTGCCGCTCGCTTCCGTCTCCTTCGGCCTGGTCTCGGCGCCGGATTATTCGTTCAACACTGATGGCGATGACTTCAGCTTCCCGACGCGCATCTCGCCTGACCACCTGAGTGAGCAGTGGACGAGCTGGCAGGTGGCGACCGGGCATAGGATCTCGGCACGATCAGAGCTTTATTTTCCGCATATGCATCTCTGCGTGAGCGCTGCCGTCACGGGGCTTGGGGTAGCGCTGGTCGAGCGGCGCTTTGCGCTGAAGGAGCTGAAGAGCGGGAGGCTCGTGGAGCGGTCGGAATTCCTGACCTACGAGGACGGCTTCGTGGCGATCATGAAACCGGGCCGGGCGCTCTCGCCGGCGGCTGATCATTTCCTCGACTGGCTGCGCGGCGCCTTCGTGCGGGAATAGGCCGGCGAAAGCCCGCTTCCGCTTCAGCGAAGAAGCAGATCCCGCGCAAGCCAGATGCAGAGGGCGGCTGCGAGCAGCCAGATGATCACGACCGCCACAAGGCCGGCACGGCTGACCGGGCGTTGCACCCGCTCGATGGCCATGTCCCTGAATTCCGACATCAGAGGCGCAGGAATGAGGCGGATGGCGATGAGGATACCGAGCGGGACGATGATGAGATCATCGAGATAGCCGAGCACCGGCACGAAGTCAGGGATGAGATCGACTGGCGAAAGCGCATAGGCAGCAACCGCGCCGGCGACGATCTTGGCCACCACAGGCGTGCGGCCGTCGCGCGCTGCAATCCAGAGCGCGACCACATCGCGTTTCACGCGCCGCGCCCATTGTTTCGCCGCCGTCAACCATTCGCCCATTGTTGCGCTGCCTGTCTGTTTGAACATTCGGTCCGGATCGTCGCAGGCGTGGTTTAACATTTGATCTATTGAGTGGGAACGGAGCCGAACCCAAATGTTTTCTGTTTGTTCTTTTTCGCCATTCGGTTAGATTGCACTCGTACGCGACGCCGATTTCGCGAAAAGGGAGCTTGCATGAAGGCGGTTTTGTTTGGGATTTTCTTGCTGACCGCCGGGAATGCGTCTGCTTCCTGCGATCTGGTTTCGGCTCCGTGCTCCACCGACAGTTCGGGCAATACCTATATCAGAGAGCAGAATTTGGGCGGCGGTTACAATACGTATCGAAACGGAGATCTCTACTCACAGACGCATCAGCAGCTCAATGGCAGCTATCGAGAGACCTATTCGAGCGGCGGCTACCGGACTTATTACAGCGATCCCAATCGCAGCGATCCTTATCGGGACAATCCGAAAGGCATGATCGGCCACTGAGGCGGGGCCGATCTTCCTGCAGCACACTCTGAGCAGCGGGAATAGAGACGATATTCGCCTGACTTCAATTTGCGGATCATCGGAACCTCCCATGCTGAGGGGTAAATCCCCCTCGACCTCATCCCGTTCCGGCTTACGAGGACGACCTCCCTCAAAGTCACCGTACGGAGACAAGCGGCCGAAGCGCGTCGATCAACTCGGTGGGGCCTCTGCGGATATCGCGTGCATTCGGCTCGACATCGATGAGGCCGCCTCTGCTGTGAACCTCGTAAAGCTCGGTCAAAAGATCGGCAGCGCTGGCGCTCATCACCCGACCCAGGCTTTCCCGCCATTGCGAGCGGGGCAGGGCCTGAGCAATAATCGTGCGGCCCAGCAACTGGCTCAGCGCTGCAGCCACGTCGCTCGCGCTATAGCGGCGCGGGCCTTCTGCGTGAACAATCTGCTCGCGCGTTTCGATGTCGGGCCGAAGCAGGAGGTCTGCGGCAATCTGGCCGACATCCTGTGCCGAGACGTTGGGGATCCGCTTTTCGACCGGGTCATGAAAGCTCGGCAGAATGCCGGTTGCGATCGCTGCCGGCGCGACGCCACCCCAGCCTTCCATATGCTCGGCCGACCGCAGGAATATCCGGCGCATATCCAGTTGGCGAAGGCGCTGTTCGAATATGTAGAACATGCTCGGCATGGCGAAGCCTTCGCCGAGATGGGCGCCATAGTCGGAAATGGCGAGCACGAGGGCGGCGCGCGCCTCTTGCAATGCCTCGGCAATGCTTTCGATCGAGCGGCGCATGTCGCCTTTCACGTCTTCGGCCCGCGGGTCGACCGGCAGGATGACCTGAACGCTGTCCGCACCTGATATCGCTCCGGCAAGCGCCTTGGCGTCCTGCAGATCGGCAAATGCGACATCGCAGCCGATGGCGGTCAGGCGGTCAGCCTTTGCCGGATCACGCAGGATGGCGCGCACGGGCACACCTCCCGCGCGCAGCGCCTTGGCGGTTGAATAGCCGATCTTTCCGGCGGCTCCGAGGATTGCAATCATGTGTTTCTCCTTGCTGATGATGCGCAAGGACTAGAGGGCGAGCCCGAAGGCGTCGCACAAATTCAGGCCGGTCTTTGCAATTTCGGGCGGAATTCGCCGACTTCGCGCAGTATCTCGCCAGGTGTCTGGCCGGTGAGCCGGCGCATGGTCATTGCCATATGGCTCTGATGAGCAAAGCCCGCCGCAAGCGCAATCTCGCTTGCGGCCATATCCGTCGTCGTCATCAGGGCGCGGGCATATTCGACGCGGCGGCGGATGACATATTGGTGCACGGAAACGCCGGTGCTGTTGCGAAACAGGCTCTTCAACCGTGTGACGCTGACACCAGCAACGACCGCAAGGTCCGCCAGATGCAGCTTCCGGTCCAGATGGGTCTCGATGAATTCCGTCAGCATCCGCAATTGCCGGGCCGAGAGTTTCGGTTCGCCGTTGATCTCGGGCCGGGGCGCGCCGTCGCTCGACGTCTCGATCAGGCGTATGGCGAGCGCGTTGGCGAGAAGATCGATATAGAGCGGGTCGGAGGGCGTATCGGCTTCCAGGTCCGCCTTGATCGCCCGGCAGATCGCCTCGATGCCGGCGTCACGCAGCTGAAATCGCGGCTGCAGCTCGATCTTGCCGGCATCCCGTCCGAGATCTTCCGCGACCTGTTCCAGCCGCGAGGGATCGAGACTTACGCGCAGGATCCGGCAATCGGCATCATCCTCCCAGGACCCATCGAGGCCGGCCGGGATGACGTCGATATCGCCCGGCTTCTGCACGCGGCGCATGCGCCGGCCGCCGCAGTGGCAATCGGCATTGACGGGAGGACCGAAGTGGATGCCCAGACGATGCATGTCACCACCCAGGACACGGGAGATGCCGCGCGGAATATGCAGGAAGTCGGCCGCGAGCCCGCTCCACGCTCGTCCGGCGCTGGTCAGCAGGATCAGCGGCGAGGTCTGCAGGGATGAAGCTGTCATGATCTGTCTCGACTTTCTGCTTTGGCCGGATGCTACGTCTCAATCGCCGCCTTGCCAACCGGCCATGCCTGAAAGCTCAGATGATCGCCTCGATGAGAAACGGTCCTCGGCGCCTGAGCGCGCTTTCGAACAGATCGGCAAATTGCTCGCAGCTATGTGCGCCCGCAGCATCGACGCCCATGCCCTTGGCGACCAACACCCAGTCCCAGGCCGGGTGATCGAGGTTCATCATCCGCCGGGCGTTCTCGCCGATGCCGTCGACGCCGACATTGCGCATCTCGGCATGCAGCACGGCATAGGCGCGGTTGGCGAAGATGATCGTGATCACATCGAGATTTTCCCGCGCCTGCGTCCACAGGCCCTGCACCGTATACATGCCGCTGCCATCCGCCTGCAGATTGATGACCTTACGGTCGGGACAGGCGACCGCCGCACCCGTCGCAAGCGGGATACCGCAGCCGATCGAGCCGCCGGTATTCATCAGGTAGTCGTGTGGCGCCGAGCCGGCCGAAAGATCGAAGAAGCGGCGGGCCGAGGTGACGCCCTCGTCGCAGATGATGGCATTGTCGGGAAGTCTTGCCGCCACCATCACGGCGATCGCATCTTCGGTCAGATGCCCGAACGGAACGATATCGTCGGAAAGGTCTGATGATCGCGACGGAGGTAGTGACTGCCTGACGCCGAGTTCGTCCCTGAGTGCTTCCAGCGCGCCTTTCAGATCTTCGCCATGCCTTGCAAGGGTCAGAACCTTGCAGCCTTTGCGCACCAGCCGTCCAGGCTTGCCCGGATAGGCAAAGAAAGCGACGGGCTCGGGCGCGCCTGCCAATACCAGCACATCAATATCGGCCAGCAGATCAAGGGCGGCGTCGATCGGATAGGGGATGCGGGTCAGGGCGACACGACCGCGGCCGCGCTCGACCCTCGGCAATTGCATCTCGCTGAAGAGACGCACATCCTTGGCGGCCGCGATTGCACCCGCAATCTCCAGGCAGTCGGCACGGGCAGCTGCACCGCTGACGAGGATTCCGGCCTCGCCGGGCGTATCTCTGATAGCGGCGGCAACCTCACGCACGACGTCCATGTTCACGGCCGATGGTACTGGCCGGGACAGCCTGACCGGCTGATCCGTTTCGACATGGCCCCAGGCGGCATCAGCCGGCAGGATAAGCGTTGCCACACCGGGAGGTGACAGTGAGGCACGGAAGGCAGCCTCCGTCGCGTCTGCCACATCCTCGGGGCCGCTGATGCGACGCACCCAGTTCGACATCGGCGCGGCAAGGCTTTCGATATCAGATGTCAGCGGCGCATCGAGGGCAAGATGATAGGAGGCGTGGTCGCCGACGATGTTGATGACGGGAACCCTTGCCCGGCGGGCATTGTGGAGATTGGCAAGGCCGTTCGCCAACCCCGGTCCGGTGTGGAGCAAGGTCGCGGCCGGTCGGTCGGTCATGCGCGCATAACCATCGGCCGCTCCGGTGACGACGCCCTCGGAGAGGCCGAGAACGCAGCGCATCTCGGGCTTGCGGTCGAGCGCTGCCACAAAATGCATTTCCGATGTGCCGGGATTGGCAAAACACACCCTGACATCGTTTGCCAGCAGCGTATCACACAGGCTGTCTGCACCATTCATGGCCGTTTCCTCCTGTTTACAATAGCCTTGCACGGGAAGAATATAAGAACAACCTTGAATATTGCATCCGGTCGGCGCGAGCTTTTGTGATGGGGCTTCAAGCCGCCTTTATAATCATCGCGGCGGCGGCAGCCATTGGGGAAATTGGCGATGAGCATGCTGTTCAGGAACGAGTTGCATGAGGATTTCGGCAGCTGGCCGATTGCCTATATTCCCTATGGCGGGGCGGATTTCGGCGAGATCCAGGCTGTAGCGGAAGCTGTCGGCGATGGCGATCACGGTGCTTTCTACGAGGCGTGGGTTTCGGCCGGCGACCGGCTGAAAGGCGAAGCGGAGGCAGCGCTTTCCGCAGGGCATAAGGTCAGCGCGCGCGAGCTTTATTTGCGGGCAAGCGTCTTCTACGCCGCCTCCTATCATCCGCTCTACGGCGCGCCTGTCGACCCACGTCTGCTTGCCGCCTTCCGCAAGCAGACGGATGCGCTGGAGATGGGGCTTGCACTCTCGGCACCGACGATCGAGCCGCTTTCCATTCCGCTCGGTGAGACGCCGATGCCTGGATATTTCATTCCCGCGCAGGGTCTCGAGCACGAGATGCGGCCGCTCATCATCTTCAACAACGGCTATGACTGCACCATCACCGACACTTATTTCGCCTGCGCCGTCGCAGCCTCGCGGCGCGGCTATCACAGCCTGCTCTTCGACGGCCCCGGCCAGGGCGCCATGCTCTACGAGCACGGCATTCCGCTGCGGCCGGACTGGGACGTGGTCATCAGGGCGGTAATGGATTTTGCGGTGGACTATCCGCTCGTCGACCCTGATCGTATCGCGCTCAGCGGCTGGAGCCTCGGCGGGCTTCTGGCGCCGCGCGGGGCGGCGGACGAGCCGCGCATTGCCGCGCTGATTGCCGACCCCGGCACCTGGAGCATTGCCGATGGCTTTCGCAGGGTCATCATCCAAAAATTCGGCGTGCCTGCGGAAGCGGCGGCCGATCTCGGTGCTCTCGACCAGAAACTGATCGATACGATGGACGCTTTCGTGCGCGGCAATCCGGTGCTGAACTGGAAGGTGGTGCAACGCGGCTTCTGGGTGCATGGGGTGGACAATCTCAGAGGCTTCCTCGCCTCGGCCGAGCTCTTCACCATGCGGGGACATGCGGAGCGCATTCAATGCCCCACATTGATCACCCAGGCGGAGAATGACGGGCTCGCCGCCGATGCCGGCTTTTTCTTCGATACGCTGCGCTGCCCGAAGACGCTGATGCGGTTCACCGCCGCAGAGGGCGCGGATGGCCACTGCGAGATGAAGAACCGGTCACTGCTCAACAGGCGGGTTCTGGACTGGCTCGACTCGCAATTCGGGCCGGGCAGCAGCTAGATGGTCCAGAAGGCTGCGGGCATGGACGGGCAGTTCCGCCCCTTGCGCCGCGCAGACCACCAGTTGCCGTGTCGCCCAATCATCCGAGAGGCGGATGATGGCAATCCCGGACGATCGTTTTTGGCGGCGGGCGGCCGCATCAGGCACGATGCCGATGCCGACGCCAACACCGACCAGCCGGCAGATAGCCTCGAAATCGCGCAGCCGCACGCGGATCTTCAACCGAATGCCGATGCGACCTGCCTGCGCGTCGATATGATCCTGCAGGGCGCCACCAGCGAGGCCGATGAAATGCTCATCGACGAGATCGGCGAAGCGGATGCTGCTCTCCAGGGCCAGAGGATGGCTGTTGCTGACAACGACGACGAGCCGATCGGTCGCGAAAGGTCTCGCCGTCAGCCCGGCCATGTAGGCCGAGGCAGAGAGGATGCCGATCTCGGCATGGCCAGCCGCCACGCTTCGGGCAATCTCGGCGCTCTGCCGTTCCTTCAATTGCAGATCCACCCGCGGGTTGGCGGCCATCCAGTCCGCCAGCTTTTCAGGCAGGTGTTCCGATATGGCGGCCGTGTTGGCGAGAATGCTGATCGTCGAGCGCAAGCCGCGCGCATATTCGCCAAGCTCGCCATGCATCTGTCTGATCTGGCCGAGGATCATGCGGGCATGGTGGGCGAGTGCTTCTCCAGCCTCCGTCGGGGAGACGCCACGCCGGCCGCGGTGCAGCAGGGTGACTTCGCCGAGCGCCTCCATGTCGCGCAGGCGCTCGCTCGCAGCGGCCAGCGAAAGCCCCACATCTGCCGCCCCATGGGTGATGCTGCCGGCATCGACGACGGCCAGGAACAGGCGAAGGTCAGTCAGATCGAAACGCATTTTGCCACGTTAGGTCATTTCGTGCCTTCGGGCCAGCCGAAGGCAGCCTCGGGGACTTCCGCATTGTGCCGGTATCGGAAGCTGCTAGCGAGGCGGCATGTCCGATCTTTCCATTATTTTCATATCCGCTGTCACCGCCACCTTCTTTGCCGCTGGCATGGTCAAGGGTGTCACCGGCATGGGACTTCCAACGGTCGCCATGGGCGTATTGGGGGTTTTGACCTCGCCGCTGACGGCTGCAAGCCTTCTCATCGCGCCGTCCTTCGTCACCAATATCTGGCAGTTGTTCGCAGGGCCGGGTTTCGGTCCGCTTCTGCGGCGATTCTGGCCGATGATGACAGCCATTATTGCGGGAACGATGCTTGGTTCGGCATGGCTTACGGGCGGCGATACCAGCTTCACGACAAGGGGGCTCGGCGCAGCGCTGGTGCTCTATGCGGCCTATGCGCTGTTTGCGCGTCAGCTCCGGGTGCCGGAGGCGATGGAGCCGTGGCTTTCGCCCGTCATCGGTGCGGCGACGGGACTGATGACGGGCAGCACAGGCGTCTTTGTCATTCCGGCCGTGCCCTATCTGCAGGCGCTGGAGCTTGCGAAGGATGATCTCGTGCAGGCGCTCGGCCTGTCCTTCACCGTCTCTACGATCGCGCTTGCGGCGTCCCTCGGCATACGCGGCGCCTTCGACGACGGCAATCTTGCGCTTTCGGTGCTTGCGATCTTACCTGCACTGGCGGGGATGTGGGCGGGGCAGGTGCTGCGCGGTCGGATCGCGCCGGCAACCTTCCGACGCTGGTTTCTCATCTGCCTTCTGCTGCTGGGCGCGGAAATGTGCCTCGGGCCGCATTGAGCGGCGAGGGGCCGCCTCCAATTAGCCTGCGCATAACCATCCAGTTCGCCTGACTTTGCGTTTGAATGGCTGTCGGCCTACAATCGGCTATGACCAGCGATCTCTT
Organism: Hyphomicrobiales bacterium; assembly: GCA_900473185.1. Lineage (GTDB taxonomy): Bacteria > Pseudomonadota > Alphaproteobacteria > Rhizobiales > Rhizobiaceae > Rhizobium. The sequence goes on from UCKU01000003.1 coordinate 151,465, forward strand.
CCTCCTTGCGGCGTTCGTCGTGTTCAGCCTGATCGGCTATATCATGCTGCCTGCGATCGGCAGGCGAGATGACTTCTTGAAGGCCTCTCCCTCCGAAATGGCGTGGTATTCCAAGCGTATCTTTCCGCTCATGGCGATAGCGGTCCTGTTCGCTTTTCTCGGCAGTCAGGCCAATTCCTGGGGATGGCCCTGATCAGGGCTCCACACCCGTCACATTGCCATCGGCGTCGGTCGTGAACGTGCCCTTGCTCTGGTCGAGCATGGTCAGCACGTTGCCGAAGGGATCACGCACGACGGCCGCCATGCCGATCGGCAGTTCGAACGGCTCGCAGACCCGCTCTCCGCCGGCCGCCTCGAAACGCGCGAGAGCAGGGGCGAGCTCGGGCACGAGAAGATCCACCTCCGGGCCGGTTTTGGTGTGCAGCACGAGTTCGGCGTCCGTATCGGCCATGGCAAGGCCTGCGGCATCGGGCGTGCGCCAGAGCAATTTGTGGCCGAGAGTGTGGGAATAAAAGGCCAGGCCTTCGTCCAAGTCGGAGACCCTAAGGATGACGCAGTCGATTTTCTGGAACACGAGTATCTCCCTGGCTCTTACGGCCGGTGCCGCTGGAAATAGAGGGTGGCGGGCGTGAAAAAGCAATTACGAACAAGGAGCCTTGGGAGGTAGGTGAAGGCGTTGTGCCACGGCACCCATCCCCACGCGAAGCCATCCACCGCCTTGTTTTGGCCCCGCTCGCTCATCACTAAGCTAGCCCCACGCGATGCGCGATTCCTTTCCGTTCAACGAGGGTTTGAGAATGATCAAGACAATGACGATTGCGGCAACCGCCATGCTGGTTTCGGCTCACTATGCCGGCGCCTCCAGCGATGCTGCGTGGAATGCGCTCTTCGCCAAGGTGAACGGCACCTGCATCGGCCAGTCGGGTATGGATACGCCAGAGGCGACCGCTCCCATTGTCTTCGACGATGCAACAGGCAAAGTCGCCGTGCTGCTGCGCGGCTCGATCGGCAAGGGCAAAAGCAAGGTCAAGAACGTCAACCTGATCTGCCTCTACGACAAGAAAACGGGCAAGGCGTCGATCGAGGAATATCGCTGGCTCGGCCGGTAACAGGGCACCAGACCCATGACCATCATGCACAAGCATGATGGTCCGTTCGGCTGGGCCCGGCCGGACAATCGTTTCACGGACTGGGCGAATTCCCGGCAAAACGAGATCGATGAAGCCGCGCGGTACGAGGCAGTCGAGCGATAGCGGCGCGCTCGAGGTGCTGCAGCCACATCTTACCCGACCAGCCGGATGGCGATTGCGCCCGCCAGCAGGACAAGCAGCACGCCTGCGGTCATCAGGCTCACCAGAAAGTGCCGATAGGTCTTCCGGCTTCGGGTGCGGCCGGCCATGATTTCGCGTTCACGCGCCAGATAAGTTACGCCACTGCGGCCGAACATGGGTTTCTTCCTTGAGGTCATCGACAGGATTGGAGGGAGATTTTGCCGAAAGGCCCATATGAAATCGATATTGCTGCCGGACAGGGAATATAAGAACTGCATTAACGCCGACGCGCCCTTGCCGGCGCCAGCTGCGCCTGAATTCTCGAACTAGGCCCGGTAGCGATCGACCGCGGTGCCGAAGACGAGGGCGACGATATCCATCATGCCATCGGGATTTGCCGGGCGCCGGTCCGGATCGAAGGCGACGCCGATGATGGCTTGCTGGCCGGAGGTGGTCGCAACCGGCCAGAAGTCGAAGCGGGATTCGTCATAGGGATAGACGCCGCCGGTGACGGCGAGACGGGAATCCCATGCCGATTTTGCCGCCTCGATCTCGATTGCCGAAAGCTCTTCTGCGCCTTGCACCTCCGGCTCACCATCCGCCTGTGCCGGGAAGACGACGACGGCCGGCGAGTGGAAGAAGCCGGTGACGGCAGCAAGCGTCAGCTTCGTGGATTCCTCCATCGATCGGCTTGCCGCCATCTTTCCTGCATAGGTCTTCAGCGCGGCCTGCATGTGGCGGGTGCGCTCCAGATCGATGCCCTTGCGACGTCCCCAGGCAGTGATGGCGCTGATGATGCAGGCGACGACGAAAAGTAGGACGATCGCCCAGATATTGGCGGTATCAGCGACGGCCAGTGAAAAGCGCGGTTCAGTGAAGAAGAAATTATAGGCGAGCGCGCCGAGCACGGCGGAAAACAGCGACGGCCCGAGACCGAAAAAGACGCTGCCGGCGACGACAGGCAGGACATAGATGAGCGATAGGTTGGGAATGGCTTCGTAGCGGTCGAAGCCCGCGGCTACGGCCGTCGCCATCGCCGTCATAATGAGGCAGATGACATAGCGGACGACCGGCGGCACTTCCGAGAAGTCCAAGCTCTCTTCGATATTGTAGTCGGCAATCGCCGCTTCGGCTTGCGGCGCAGTGAAACTCTTGTCAGGGGACATGATCGAATCCTCCTGAAAGTAAATTGGATTGCCTCGCATTTGAATTCCATGCGGGAAGAAGCGGTATTTTATAAAGGCCCATAAAGGCGGGGTGTCGGATGAGCGCTCGCAACCGTCTTTATGCGAGGCTTATGCCGCGGCCCGTCTCCTCCAATCGAAAACATATGCCCGAACCGATAGCTTCACCGGCGGCGGACGTCCCATCGTCTGCTCGGACAAGTGTATTTTGATTGGAAGGAAAAAGGCGATGTACGGTCGTTGGTGGGCTTATTACATGCAGGCGCGCATGCGCCATGTGGCTCAGTCTCATCCATCCTTGAACGGGCAGCAGCGCAGAACCGAGGTGACGTTCGAGCACACGGACGATCTTTGGATATTCGTGAGGCTCGCTCTGGTCCTCGCCGTCTTCTTCACCGGCCTTGCCTGCATCCTCTGGGTCGCGAGCTGATGCGGATAATGAAGTCAATCGAACTGGACGAGATATCGAGGGCGACGGTCGGACGCTTTATCTGGAAGTGTTACATCGCTTTGGCCATCGCCCTCCTTGTGCGGTCGAACACGCTGGAAACAGTATCCAAGTGCCTGCTTCTTTACGCCGCCCTGATGATCATGGTCGCGTCGTTTACGCGCCAGCGCTACTACGCCGGCAGCTTCAACCACTGGAGCGAAGCGCTCTGGCTCGCCTTCGTTGCCGCCGGCCTGCATCTGCTGCAATGAGCTAGCTCTCCGCCGTCACAGGCTGACGGCGGCTTCCCCTGGTCTCATCAGATGCTTGAGCTCAGGTGCGCCCTTCATTCACCTGCCTTCGCGGTCCGAAATAGGGCCGGCGCTCCGTCTCGGTTGCCCTGAGCGAATGGCGCAGCCGCAGCAGATCCTTGCGGGCGACGAGGCCGCGCAACTCTCCGTTTTCCGCATCGACGATCGGGATGCGGCCGGCATCGGTCGCCAGCATCAGATCGGCGACATAGCCGACCGTATCGTCGGGATGGGCTGTTGGCAGCGAGCTGTCGGAGACGAGATCGCCGAGCGTCTGGTCGGCAAGCGTGCCATCCTGCTGCCAGCGCAACGCATCGCCGCGCGAGACCAGGCCTTTCACGATGCCTTTGCCATCGAGGACGGGATAGACGCGATGGGTCTTCGGCGTCGCCATGAAGAAATGGGTCACGTCACCGACCGTCATATCCGCCGGGAAAGTATCGACCTCCTTGATCATGATGTCGCGGGCGCGGGAGAACTCGAAGGGATCGATGCCGTATTCGCGGGTGATGTGCTGGCCGCGGCGAGCGATCTTCTCCGTCAGGATCGAGCGGCGCAGTAGCAGTACCGTGACCGCATAGGCGGAGACGGTCGCCGCCAGCAACGGCAGCAGCGCCGAGACGTCGCCCGTGAGTTCGACGGCGAAGAAGGTGCCTGTCAGCGGCGCGCGCATCGTACCGCCCATCATGGCGGCCATGCCGAGCAGGGCCCAGAAGCCGGGATCGCCGGGAAGGAAGAGGCCGACCAGCCAGCCGAGAGCGCCGCCGAAGATGAGCAGCGGCGCCAGCACGCCGCCCGAGGTGCCCGATGATAGGGCAACCAGCCAGATCGCGGCTTTCACCAAGAGGATCGTCAGCACGGCTGCCGGCAGGATGCTGCTGTTCAGCAGGCCGTCGATGACATCGTAGCCGACGCCAAGCACCCGCGGCTCGATCAGGCCGCCGAGGCCGATGACGAGGCCGCCGAGCGCCGGGCACCACATCCAATGGATCGGTAGCGCCTCGAAGAGATCCTCGATCTTGTAGAGCAGCGTCGTCAGGATGCCGGATTGCAGGCCGGCGATGATGCCGACAGCAGCGCAGAGCAGGATGCCCCACCAGGGCAGGTCCATGTGGAACTGTTTCGGAAAGAGCGGGCCAGCCTGAAACAGGAAGGGGCGCCAGCAGATCGAGATGCAGGCGGCGACCGCGACCGGAATGAAGCTGCGTGGCTTCCATTCGAACAGCAGCAGTTCGACGGCGAGCATGATGGCGGCGATCGGCGAGCCGAAGATCGCGGTCATGCCGGCGGCGGCACCCGCGACCAGCAGCGTCTTGCGCTCGGCCGAGCTCAGATGAAAGCACTGGGCGAACAGCGAGCCGATCGCGCCGCCCGTCATGATGATCGGGCCTTCCGCGCCGAAGGGGCCGCCGGTGCCGATCGAGATCGCCGAGGAGAGCGGCTTCAGGATCGCCACTTTCGGCGACATGCGGCTGCCGCCGATCAGAATCGCCTCGATCGCCTCGGGAATGCCGTGGCCACGGATCTTTTCGGAGCCGAAGCGCGCCATCAGCCCGATGACGAGGCCGCCGATGACGGGAATGAGCACCATCCAGACGGAGCGTGGCGCTTGAGCCATCGAGACGGCCGCGATGCTGAAGCGGTGAAACCAGACGAGGTTCGTCACCAGCGAGATGAGGCTGACCAGAACCCAGGCGGCAAAAGCGCCGCCGGTGCCGACGATCAGCGCCATGCCGACGAGGGCCAAGACACGCTTATCCGTGGTGAAATCCCCGGCCTCGCGCCGGGAGAGGCCACCCATGAAATCATGGGGGCGATGGGAGCTTTTTTGGGGAGGCATCGCAGGTCCTGTTGACGGCTTCATTCTCAAGGAAAATATATCGTAGTACGATATAAATCAACAACCAAAATCAGGAGCTGGCACCATGCCGAACAAACACCAGGCCCTATCGGAGATCGAATATGAGGCGCTCGCCAATCTCAGATACAGGATCCGCAAGTTTCGCCAGTTCAGCGGGAAGGCGGCCGAAAAACTCGGCCTCACGCGGCAGGAGCATCAGGCACTGCTCGCGATCAAAGGGCTTGGCGCCGGCGGGCGCATGAGCCTGCCGGATCTCGCAGACAAGCTCTTCCTCTCGCGGGCGGAGGTCGCAGAGCTTGCCACCTCGCTGCAGGAGGCCGGCCACGTCACCAGCGAGGCGAAGCAGAAACGTCGGCCGGCCGTCATGTTGACAGCGCAGGCAGAAGAGCTATTGCGTCGTCTGGCATCAGCTCATCTCTATGAAATCCGCGAGATGGCGCCGGAACTCATGCAGGCGCTGCGCATGCTGCAAGATCACCGGCAGATGGAAGTGGCCGCATGGATGCAGTAATCGCAGGGGAGGCATGGTGAAGACGCCGAAGAACGATCTGACGGATGCCGATTACGAGGCGCTCTCCAACCTGCGCTACACACTGCGCCGCTTCATGGATTTCAGCGCCTCGGCCGCTCAGGAGGAGGGCCTGCCGGCACAGCAGCATCAGGCGCTGCTTGCGATCCGCGGCCACCGTGGCGAAGACGCCATGACGATTGGCCTGCTTGCCGAGCGCCTGCTGATCGCGCCGCATTCGGCCACCGAACTCGTCGGCAGGCTGGTTGCCGCAGGCTATGTCTCGCGCCAGACGGACCCGGCCGACAAACGACGACAGACGCTGGAGCTGACAGAAAAGGCGGATGCCGCGCTGAAGCGGCTGACGGCCATTCATCTGACCGAAATCAGGGAAATGGCGCCGAAACTCATCGATATGCTGCAGAGCCTGCAGGCAGGTGGCGAACTCAAGTCCGATGCGTGGCCGAGCTAGCAGGCGGTCATCGCGCAGTCAGGCCCGCCGGTTATTCGCCTGCTTTAGGTGATGGCGAATGCCGTGGCCGGCAAGCGGCTCGTCGGCAAAACGGCCGATGACATGGAGATGGGCGTGCTGGACCGTCTGTCCCGCGACCTCGCCGACATTCCAGCCGATATTGTAGCCGTGCGGCTCGGCTCGATCGAGATGGGTGCGAGCACTCTCCAGAAGATCGAAAGTGTCGAACCATTCCTCTGATGTCAGCTCGAAGGGTGTTACGACATGCCGGAACGGTATGATGATACCGGAGCACTGCAGGACCGGGTCGGTTGTTTCGAGGAAATAGCAGCTGTTGTTGGAAAAGAGCGGCGGGGCTTTTTCCGCACGGTTTGCGGCACAGAAGGGGCACATGGGCATCATTCCCGACCAATCTCAGTCATTACTTCGGGCAGGGCAATAGCGCCCGGCGGCGACGGATATGTGACAGGCTGATATCAGAAGCTGAGGCGAAGGCCCGGACGTTAACAGGGCCGTTTACGCCTGGTGTTTACCGTAACGTACTTCCGCGATCATGGAATTTGGCAAAACATTCGCGCGCAGGTTTCATCTCAAGGGAGATATTCGATGAAGGACGTCGAAATTCAAAAGCAGGATGACCCGATTGCTTCCGTCAGCCGCCGTGATCTTCCTTCTAGGCGGCACTTCGCTGGCGCTCACGGCTCTCGCCGTGTCGTCTGCAAGCGGACAGGCTGCTGCACAGACGCAGCAGGCCGCACCCGCCCAGGGAGGCGGTTCCGGCAAACCGCCGAACATTCTCGTCATCTTCGGCGACGATATCGGCATCCCGCAGATCAGCGCCTACACGATGGGGCTGATGGGTTATCGTACTCCGAATATCGACCGCATCGCCAGGGAAGGGGCGATCTTCACCGATTCCTACGGCCAGCAAAGCTGCACCGCCGGCCGCGCCTCCTTCATTCTCGGGCAGGAACCGTTCCGCACGGGGCTGCTCACGATCGGCATGCCCGGTGATCCGCATGGCATTCAGGACTGGATGCCGACGTGATGAAGACGAGGGGTTATGCGACCGGCCAGTTCGGCAAGAACCATCTCGGCGACCAGGACCAGCACCTGCCGACCAAGCACGGTTTCGACGAATTCTTCGGCAATCTCTACCACCTCAATGCCGAGGAGGAGCCGGAGGGCTATTTCTATCCGAAGGACCCGGCCTTCCGCCGGCAATTCGGCCCGCGCGGCGTGATCAAGTCGACAGCCGACGGGAAGATCGAAGATACCGGTGCGCTCACTACCAAGCGCATGGAAACGGTGGACGAGGAATTTCTGGCCGCCGCCAAGGATTTCATCGGACGGCAGGCCAAGGCCGACAAGCCTTTCTTCTGCTGGTTCAACTCGACGCGCATGCACATCTTCACCCATCTGAAGCCCGATTCCGTGGGCAAGAGCGGCAAGGGCATCCATGCCGACGGCATGGTGGAGCATGATGGCCATGTCGGCCAACTGCTCGACCAGCTCGACGAACTGGGGATCACGGAGAACACCATCGTTCTCTACACCACCGACAATGGTGCGGAAATTGCACTCTGGCCTGATGGCGCCATGACGCCTTTCCATGGCGAAAAGGGCACGACCTGGGAAGGTGGCTTCCGCATTCCGATGATGGTGCGCTGGCCAGGCGTCGTCAAACCGGGAACGGAGATCAACGAGATCGTCACGCTGATGGACTGGATGCCGACATTTGCGGCGGCAGCCAGCGTGGACGATCTCAAAGAGCAGATGAAGGCCGGCTTTGCGTCGGGCACCAAGAACTTCAAGGTGCATCTCGACGGCTACAATCTGATGCCCCTGCTGAATGGCGACAGTCAGAGCGGGCCGCGCGATTCCGTCTATTATTTCGATCAGGGCGGCAATCTCAACGCCATCAGGTGGAACGACTGGAAGCTAAGCTTTGCGATCAACAGCGAAGGCAATATTGCCACGGCGACCCGCGAAGTGCCGGCCTGGGCCAATATCGCCAACCTGCGCATGGATCCCTACGAGCGCGGAATGCATGAAGGCGGCGGTGCCGTCGACTTCCTCGCCCGCAATATGTGGCTGATCGTTCCGGTCCAGGGCAAGATCAAGGACTTCTTCTCGGACTTCGACCAGTATCCCTATCAGGAGGGCAGTTCGCTGAATGCGAGCGGCATCAACTACAGCCTGCTGCGGCAGCAGGCGGCGCTGAAGCGGCTGAACGAGCTGGAGCGCCTGACGCCGCAATAGCCCTCCCGAGGCCGTCGCGGGAGTGCGGCCGGAACTCCCGCGGCGGTAGACACCACATCCGCAAGCAGAGTGAATGTGTTCATGGCCGATGCTGGGGAGGCCTTTATGGGCTCGTTTTTGAAGGTCGTTTTTGTCTTCCTTCTGGCGGCCGCGTCGCTGGGGACAAGGCCCGCAGCGGCCGAGGAGGCGGGCTCTCCCGGCCTCATCCAGAAGCATGTCATCGATCTCAACACGATGAAGGAGCGTCGCATCGTTCGCGTGCTCGTGCCCTACAGCAAGACGATTTATTTCGTCGACAAGGGACGCCAGTTCGGCACGGCGGTCCAGTTCGGGCTGGAGCTCGAAAAGGTCATCAACAAGGACCGCAAGAAGCAGATCGATCATATCAACATCGTCTTCGTTCCGACACCGCGCGATAAGCTGCTGACCTCGCTAAACGAGGGGCTCGGCGATATCGTCATGGCGAACCTGACGATTACGGACGAGCGGCTGAAACAGGTGGATTTCACTGATCCGCTTTACGAAAACGCCGAGGAGGTTCTTGTCACCGCACCGAACAGCCCAACGGTTTCGAGCCTCGATGACCTCTCGAGCCAGCACATCGCAGTGCGCGCCTCGAGCAGCTATCACGAACATCTTCTGGCGCGGAACAAGGAACTGGCGGCTGCCGGCAAGCCCGAGATCGTCATCGACCTGATGGACGAAAGCCTCGAGGACGAAGACTTGATGGAGATGGTCAATGCCGAGCTTCTGCCCTTCACGGTCGTTGATGCCTACAAGGCGGATATCTGGACGCATGTCTTTGGCGACATGAAGGTGCGCCGCGATATCGTGCTGTCATCGGAGGGTAAGATCGCCTGGGCAATCCGCAAGAACAGCCCGGAGCTGAAGGCCGAACTCAACGCCTTTGTCGCTACCCACAAGGTCGGCACCACCTTCGGCAATATCCTTCGCAACACGTTTTTCAAGCAGGACAAGATCGTCAAACGCGCCTATGCGCCCGATGATGTCGCCCGCTTCCAGAAACTGGTCGAGATCTTCCGCAAATATGGCGGCAGCTATTCCTTCGATTATCTGATGCTGATTGCACAGGGCTATCAGGAATCGCAGCTCGACCAGTCCAGACGTTCGCCGCGCGGCGCCGTCGGCATCATGCAGATGCTGCCTTCGACGGCCAAGGACAAGGTGATCGGCATCAGCGGCATCGACAAGGATCCGGACCGCCATGTGGAGGCGGGTGCGAAATATCTGCGCCACCTGATCGATACCTATATCGATGACGAGGGCCTGACGCCCAAGGACCGGCAGCTCTTTGCCTTCGCCGCCTATAATGCGGGGCCGGGCAACCTGCACAAGTTCCGCGACAAGGCCAAAGCGATGGGCCTCGATCCCAATGTCTGGTTCGGCAATGTAGAGAATGCGGCTTCCGAGATCGTCGGGCGAGAGACGGTCCAGTATGTCAGCAACATCTATAAATATTACGTCGCCTATTCGCTGCTCGTGGCGCGAATGGGGGAACGGACAGATGCCGGCGGGGCTGTTCAGAAATAGCCGTGCTGACGGCTGTTGGAGCCGACAGCACGGTGGGGTCCTTTCCTCACGGCTTCTTCGTGAAGACACCGAGATTGTAGAGCTGGACGCGCCGGTTATTGGCGGCCTCCGACTTCGAGCCTTCGATCGGGAAATATTCGCCGACGCCGACGGCATAGAGACGGCTGGCATCGACGGCGAAGGTGGTCGACAGGATCTCCTTGATCGCCTCGGCCCGCTGCTGGCTGAGGTCGAGATTGTGCTGGTCGGTGCCGGTCGAGCTCGTATGGCCGACGACGAGGAACTTGTAAGCCCAGAGGTTCGGGTGGTGCAGCGCATCGGCGATCATGCCGAGCGTGCGGTAGGATTCCGGTTCGATGGCAACGGAATCATTCGCGAAGGCGATCTCAACCACCATCTGCGGCAGGCGCGCGACCTTGCTCCAGTTCGGCAAGCCGGACATCTGCTTGCCCGATCCGTTCATGGCCTCCTGCCGCAGCAGTTCGACATCGACGATCGGGGCAGCGCCCTGCAGCTTGGCAAGGCCGTTGATGATGCGCTGTTCGGACACTTGTTGCGCGGACGCAAGTGCGGGCAAGAGGAGGGCGGCGGCAAAGCCGGCGAGGGCGATTTTTCGCATCGTCATGACCTTACCTCCAGCCTGCATCTGATATCGTCTGATTGCACTGGGCACTGACCGTTTTCTGCTTTTTGGCCAGGCATGCGAGAATGTAGCCGTCGCCGACGACGCCATTGCAGCGCCGCGCCATGTCGGTGGCGCAGACCTTGCTGTAGGCCGTCTGCGCCTGCTCTCGCTTCTGGATCGATGCCGCGACACTCGCAAGCGTGGATGTGCAGGTTGGCGAAACCTTGCCCGCATTCTGTGCGAGGCAATCGGCAATCCTGTTATTGCCGAGGTTCAGCCCCTTGCAGAGCTTCTTGATATCGGCGCCGCAATCCTTCGCGAGCACGGTGATCGCATCGGCATAGCTGATCGTGTCTGCCTTCGCGGCGCCCGTCCAGGCGATGACGACGATCGCCGCCGCACCAACCAGTCTCCATCTTTTCGGCATGCGTAGCCCTCCTGCTGCGGCGCCGGAATGGCGCCCCTCGGGGCTATTGAACGCAGATCGCGAGAGCTCGGATAAGTACGTTACCGTAAACTCGCTGTAAATCGGTGAGGGCGGTTACGTGCTTGCCCGCCGATAGAGAGCGAGCGAGCCGGCTAGCGTCAGCAAGGCACCGCCGCAGATCCGGTCGAGCCAGAGCGCGCCCGATTTCCTGAGCAGCCGGACGGCCTGCGAGCCGAGCAACGCGTAGCCGAACATGACCATGAAATCGATGGCAGCGAAGACAAGGGCGAGCACGGCATATTGCTCGACCTGCGGGCTCGCGGGATCGATGAACTGCGGCAGGAAGGCCGAGAAGAACAGGTAGCCCTTGGGATTGGTGACGGCGACGAGAAAGCTCTTCAGGAAGATCGTCACCGCCGAAGCGGATGCGTTCCCGCTTTCAGAGCGCAGCGAGACGTCAAGCGTTCCCTTCGAACGCAGCAGCATGACGCCGAGGAACGCGAGGTAACAGACACCGACCCATTTGACGACGGTGAACCAGAATTCCGAGGCGGCGAGCAGGGCACCAAGACCCAATGCGACTGCGCCGATCAGCACGAAGTCGGACATGACAGCGCCGATCATGCCGGATATCGCCCGGCGCACTCCGAATTTCGAGCCGTTGGTCAGGGCGAGAAGCACCGTCGGGCCGGGTGTGGCGATACCGATGAATGCCACAAGCGCAAATGCAAGAACCGTCATTTCTGTCATGTCGTCCTCCTCCGTGTCAGGAATCGAGTTATGGCATTCACCTGACATTTGCGGAAGGGTCTTCAAGGAAAGCCAATATCCTGCTCCGGATCGAAGCACAGAGTTCTGTATCCTGACTATTTACGGCGCAGTTTACTGTAACGTACTTCCGGATATACGCCCCTTGTGTTTCGCTTGGGTAGCTCAGCAGGTCCCACTACCTTGGCCATCTTGGTCTCGCCAAAGATGCGCCTGTCTCAATCGAGGGTCCTGCCGAGTTCTTTATTTCGTTCCGGGGGAAACGCACATGACAATCCAGTTTGGGATCAGACGCCTGTTGCGAACGCCTATGTCGTTCGTCTTCCTGTCAATTGCTTCGATGGCCATTCCGACCGCACCTGAGGCCAGGGCCGCTTCCCTGACGGAAGAGGAAGCGCGTGAGATCGGCATCGAAGCCTATGTCTATTTCTATCCGCTGATAACGATGGACATCACGCGCAAGCAGCTGACCAACATGGAACCGAAGGAGGGGTCGATCGGCGGCCCGGCCAACCGGTTCGCCAATATCCGCGAGTTTCCACCGGCGGACATGAAGGCCGTGGTCCGGCCGAATTTCGACACGCTCTATTCGAGCGGCTGGCTTGATCTCACCAAGGAACCGGTGGTGGTTACCGCGCCGGATACCGGAGGCCGCTATTACCTCCTGCCGATGCTGGACATGTGGACGGATGTGTTTGCCGCGCCGGGCTGGCGAACGACCGGAACATCAGTCGGAAACTTCCTGATCGCCTCGCCCGGCTGGAGGCCCGAGCTTCGCGACACGTTCGGCGAATTCAAGCTGCCGGAGGGAACTGAACGGATCGATGCTCCGACGCCCTATGTCTGGATCATCGGCCGCACCAAAACCGATGGCCCTGATGACTACAATGCCGTTCACAAGATCCAGGACGGTTACAAGATCACGCCGCTGTCGCAATGGGGCAAAGGCGCCAAGCAGGCGGAGGTTAAAATAGACCCTTCCATTGACATGAAGACGCCACCGAAGACTCAGGCCGATACGGCTTCGGCGAAAGACTATTTCGCTTACGCTGCCGAACTGCTGAAACTTCATCCGCCGCATAGCACCGATCAGCCTATCATTGCCCGCATGAAGCAGATCGGCATCGAGCCCGGCAAGAGCTTCGATCTTTCCAAGGCCGATCCTGTCGTCCAGAAAGCGTTGAAGACGGCGCCGCAGGATGCGCAGGCGCTCATGGGCTGGAAGCTGAAGACATTGGCACGGGTGGTCAATGGCTGGTCGATGAACACCGACACGATGGGCGTCTACGGCAATTACTACCTGAAACGGGCGATCGTGGCGCAACAGGGACTTGGCGCCAATCTGCCTGAGGACGCCATCTATCCGCTGAACCTTGCGGATGAAAGCGGCAACGCGCTCAATGGACAAAGCAATTACACGCTCCATTTCGAAAAGGAGAACATTCCGCCGGTCAACGCTTTCTGGTCCGTCACCCTCTATGACAACGACGGCTTCCAGGTCGCCAATCCGCTCAACCGGTTCGCCGTCAGCAGCTGGATGCCGTTCCAGTTTAATGCCGACGGCTCGCTAGACCTCTATTTCCAGACGGAAAGCCCCGGCAAGGACAAGGAATGGAACTGGCTGCCGGCGCCGAACGGACCTTACAATCTGACGATGAGGCTCTATGCGCCGAAGGGTAGCGCGCTGATCGGCAAGTGGAACCCGCCGCCGGTGACGCGTGCGGCGCCAGCAGCTCCGCTCGCGGCTCAGTGAGAAGGCTAAAAGGATCGGAAGCCTTTGGGGGCGCGCCATGATCCAAGCGCGTCCCGCCAAGCCTTTCTTTTCCAACGACAGTTCGACCTGCATCGAAGCATTTCGCGCCCGCAGCCGGTAAACAGACGGTCTGTTTTACACTGCTGACGAACGGGACTGCGATGGAAAAGACGGCAACGATGACAACGGAGCTGGCGCTGCTGCTGGCGCTTTCGGCGCTCTGGGGCGCCTCCTACACCTTCATCAAGATCGGCGTCGAAACCATCCCGCCGCTGACACTGGTGGCAGCACGGACGCTCATCGCCGGCGTGCTGCTTCTCGCCATCATCCGGTGGCGTGGCCTCAAGCTGCCGCGCGACCGAAAGACCTGGGCCTATTTCCTGTTTCAGGCCTGCCTCAACAGCGTCTTGCCCTTCACGCTGATTGCTTGGGCTGAGCGCACGACCGATGCCGGCCTGGCGGCAATCCTGAATTCCACGACACCGATCTTCGCCTTTCTGATCACGGCACTGGTTACCCGGCACGAGGCCCTCACAGGCCGCAAACTCTTCGGCGTGTCGGCGGGGTTGGCCGGCACCGCGCTGGTCATTGGCCTTGGCGCGCTCGGCACTCTGGGGCAGGGGCTTTGGGCGCAGCTTGCGATCGTCGCCGCCACGATCTGCTATGCGGGCGCTGCCGTCTTCGGGCGGAATTTCAGGGCGCTCGATTCGATGATGCCGGCCGCCGGTTCGTTGCTCTCAGGGGCGGTGATCCTCATCCCCATCAGCATCGCCATCGATGCCCCCTGGACATTGCGCCCGAGCCTCGATTCCATCTTCGCGCTCCTTGCCCTCTCGGTCTTCTCAACGGCGCTCGCCTTCGTGATCTATTTCCGTCTCATGCGGACGCTCGGTTCGGTCGGCGCCACGGCCCAGGCCTATCTCCGGGTGCCGATCGGCGTTGCAATCGGTGTCGTCTTCCTCGGCGAAACGCTGTCCTCCACGGCAGGTCTTGGGCTTGCCTGCGTCATGGCCGGCGTCATCGCAATGACGCTGCCCACCCGAGCGCGGGTCCGTCAGGCGGTCTAATCCGCAATCGCTTATTCGACTGAGATCGAAAATCGCCTGTTGTCATCGCGCTGTCATTAATGATGAGGATACGGGTCGGCGCAATGGGGGATGTTGGCGTGGATGCAAAAGAAATGACCGAGGAGAAGACGGCGGCTCCACCGGCAGGTACGCCTGCGGAGGTGTTCGGCGCCTTCCTGAAGCTTGGCCTCACCTCGTTCGGCGGACCGATCGCGCATCTCGGTTATTTCCGCGACGAGCTTGTGACGCGTCGCAAATGGATCGACGAGAAGGGTTATGCCGATCTCGTCGCCCTCTGTCAGTTTCTTCCCGGTCCCGCATCGAGCCAGGTCGGCTTTGCCATGGGCCTCTTACGCGGTGGGCCGCTGGGGGCGCTTGCGGCGTGGAGCGCATTCACGCTTCCGTCCGCGCTGATCCTGTTCATCTTCGCAACCGCCGCCACCGCGCTCGACAATCCTCTCGGACAGGGCCTGCTGCACGGATTGAAGCTCGTTGCCGTTTCTGTCGTGGCACAAGCCGTCTGGGGCATGGCACGATCGCTGACACCCGACAAGCCGCGCGCCGGCATCGCGCTGGCCGCGATTTTTATCGTGACATCAGGGGGAGCGTTCGGCCAGCTCGCAGCCATCATGCTGGGTGCGATTTCAGGGCTCGTGCTTTGTCGCGAGGCCGCCATCGAGCACAAGGCAAGTTTTTCGTTCGGTATATCGCGATCATCAGGCGTCGCTTGTCTGCTGGCATTCCTGCTCCTGCTGTTCGGACTGCCGCTCATCGTTTCCATCATGGATTTGCAGGGGCTGCGCCTCTTCGATGCCTTCTATCGCTCAGGCGCGCTGGTGTTTGGCGGCGGCCATGTTGTCCTGCCGCTGCTCGAGGCGGAGGTCGTGAGGCCGGGCTGGGTTTCGGAAAACGCGTTTCTCGCCGGTTACGGTGTCGCACAGGCTGCGCCGGGTCCGCTTTTCACGTTTTCGGCCTATCTCGGGGCGGTGATGGGGCCGGCTCCCAACGGTGTCATGGGCGCGGCCATCGCTCTGGTCGCCATCTTTCTGCCGGGCTTTCTGCTGCTCGTCGGCACCCTGCCTTTCTGGGACAGGCTCAGCACCTATCCGCTGGCGCAGGCGGCCATGCGGGGTGCAAATGCCGCCGTGGTCGGCGTGCTGGGGGCCGCACTCTACAATCCGGTATGGACAAGCGCGGTCCTTACATCGGCCGATTTTGCTCTTGCCCTGTCCGGCTTCCTTCTGCTGGTGGTCTGGAAGGCGCCGCCATGGATCGTCGTGGTGCTGATGGCAGCAAGTGCGATCCTGCTGCAGCTTTCCGCCTGAACCGTATCGGGCCAGTCAATCCTTTGGCGACAAAACGGCTTCTATCGCCGCCCATGCCATCAGGCCAAGCCTTGCATCCGCCGCATCATTGCCGCCATGGGCGTGAAGGCTGGAGCGGGGTGTCGTCTCGCCTGGAAACAGCACCCGATGGCCCGCCTCGGGGTCAACGACCAGTGACACCGGCCTGCCGCTTCTTTCGCGCCGACTGGCAAGCTCACGCGCAAACCTCTCCGATGGCCAGAGTGCATCGTCGCCGCCAGCCACGAGGACGAGATCTGCGGTGGCCTTCTCGATGGGAATGTGCGTTCGCCGCAATGTTTGCTCGTCCGTATCCAGGCACTTTTCGAAGAAGGAGCGATAGGACACGAGCCCATCGCGATAGTCCCGCTCCCAGGCGGGATCGGCGCGGACGAATTCCAACGGCTCTCCCTTCCAGGACCAGGATGAACGTTCGGGCCATTCTCTGCCGTCCTTGCCGGGACCGATATTGCCCCAGACAACCGAGCTCGGGCTGATCGCTATAACTGCGTTCACGCGCGGGTCGAGGGTGGCGACAAGCAAGGCCGCCTCTGCGCCTTTCGATGTCCCGACGAAGACGATCCGCCGGCACCCCCGCGAGATCAGGTAGTCCGTGGCGTCACAGAAGGTTTCCAGCGGGATCTCGCAGATGCCGGGCGATTGCCCCGTTGCGCCGAACCATTGCAGCGCCAGTGCTTTCGCGTCAGCCTCGACAAACAATCTGGCACGATCGATATCGACCCTGCCGCTGGAACCGCTGAGCACGACGACACCGGTCTCATTCGAGTCGGGCCGCGAGACGAATGCGCCGTTTACCCGGCCTTCGAGCCGTTCGATTTTGCAGCCGTCCATCGCGCTTGTTACCATGCTGACATCATGTTGAATTATCGGATGGTTCTCGACTGTCACTGAGGACGGAGCCTATCATGGTCGAGCATGCGCGTGCAGGGGCCTCTTTCGAGGATGCCAATGTCGTCAGCAACTATCCCTACCGTCCGCCATATCCCGAGGCGATCTACGAGAAGCTGCTGGCCATCGCGCCGAAACGCGGCTGTCTGCTGGATATAGGCTGCGGCCCCGGCAAGATTTCACGGCCGCTCTCACGGCATTTCGAAAAGGTCATTGCTGTCGATCCATCCCGCCACATGATCGAACTCGGTCAGGGCCTGGAGGAGGGGCGCGCACGCAATCTTCACTGGATCGTCGGTTTCGCCGAGGATGCAGATATCCCCGATCGTCCCGACCTCATCGTTGCTGCCGCGAGCATTCACTGGATGGATCACAAACGCCTTTTCGCACGGCTGAAAACCTATGCCGCCGCCGATCACCGGGTGGCCGTCATATCAGGAGATGCGCCTTTCCAACCAGCCTGGGAAGCGGACTGGCAGTCTTTTCTCATCAGGTGGGTTCCTGCCATAACGGGTGAGGCGTTCGATCCCATTGGCAAGCGAGAGGACTGGTCGGCCTATAAGGCGTTCCTCGACATCGAAGGCTCCGAGCATTTCCACTCCGCTCCTTTCGAGCAAAGCGTCGAAGACTTCATTCGTAGCCAGCATTCGCGCGATACGTTCGCGCCATCCCGTCTGGCCGGCAGGATGACCGAGTTCGACGGAGAGCTCGGCGAGATGCTCGCTCCCTATGCTCGCGAGGGAAAACTGAGTTTCATCGTCAGGACGAAACTGGTCTGGGGCTCGATCAGGTTATGATCTGCATGTGCCCAAAACCGCAATCCGGCCCGTCAAGATGTTGAACTTCTAGGCCGCTGCTAGGATGACGTGAGCCTGAATTTTTGCGGCAACCTCACCGTCGCCATGCCGGTCGGCAATCGCGGATGCGGCACAGTCGGTCGCAACGTCCAGTTTTCCCGGAGCTCTGGCTTCGATTTCGCTGCGAAGGACGGTCCCGTGGCAATAGGCGAGGGCAGGAATCCGCGGCGAGGATGCGCGGCTTTGTTCGGCTTTCGTTTCGATCACCACATCAGAGAAACCCGCCTCTTCCAGCTCGGCGCGGATCAGCGCCTTGTCATAATAGCCATGCGGCGTGCGGGCCAGGAAGCGCGGCGGATCATCCGGAAACATCGTCGCAAGGGCCTTCGTCACATCGTCGGCAAAGACATTCTCCTCGATGCGGTCCCATACGTTGAACAGGAAATGTCCGCCGGGCTTCAGGACACGCCTTGCTTCGCGGTAGCCGGATATGCGGTTCGGGAAGAACATCGCGCCAAACTGACAGCAGACAAGATCGAAGGCGGCATTTTCAAAGGGCAGCGCCAGAGCATCCGCCTGGCGCCATTCCAGGCGACTGTCTAAGCCTTGCTGCGAAGCGGCATAGTCGAGCATCGGCTGGTTGAGATCGGTGATGATATAGCGTACGCCCGACGACAGTTTCGGCGCCATTGCGCGGGTGACGACCCCGGTGCCTGCTGCGGTTTCCAAAACGGCGCCGGGCGACAGGGATGCCGCTCTCCGGGCAAGATCCACGGCAAAGGGCTCGAAAATCAGCGGCACCATGTAGTGGTCGTAGTTTTCCGGGATCGAGCCGACGAACAGCTTGTCCTTTTCCAGCATTGTCGTCACCTTCCACCGCCCAATAGGGCGTCAAACACATCGGTTTCACTGCCGCTCACAGCCGCAGGCTGTCATCCAGCCAGACCCGGAAGCCGCCGCGGAAGGCGTTGTCGTTGTTGCCGCGCCGGCATTTGGGCGGCAGATCCTTCAGCTTTTCGACGTTGCCGCCACCGATGACGATATAGTCAGGCAGCAGGGCGGCGGCCAGGCGGTCGGCGACGTCGAAGACCGATTTTCGCCATCTGCCCTTACCGCGACCTTCCAGGCCGCGTTCGCCGACATAATCCTCGAACGTCGCCTTCTTGTAGGGCATATGCGCCAGTTCGAGCGGCATGCAGACGTTCTCGGCGATCATCGCCGAACCGAGTCCCGTGCCGAGGCCGAGGAAGAGCATACGGCCGTCCTCGTAGCTGCCGATCGCCTGCATCAGCGCGTCATTGACCATACGCACGGGCTTGCCGAGGGCTTTTTCGAAATCGAAGCCTTTCCATCCGCCGCCGAGGTTAAACGGATCGGCCGCGGGGCGGTGGGCAGCGACGGGGCCGGGGTAACCCATGGCGACAACGTCATAGTGCCAGTCGGCGGTCAGATCGGTGAGGGCCGCGACCATCTTCGCCGCCGTCATCGCGCGCCCCGATACGACCGAGCGTCGCTCGCTGCCACTGCTGAGTTCCGCCTTCACATGCGAGCCGCCGATATCGACGGCGAGCACGATGCGGTCGGCTGGCGCCGCAACCTTCGGCTGGGCTCGCTCACGTGTCCGCTTTTCTTCCATTGTGTCAGCCATGGTTGCTGCTCCTCTCCGGCTGTACCGTTATTCCTTCTCGCGCTATTTTATCGGGCGCAAGATCGTAGCCGGCTGTCAAGCCGGTATATTGCAGATCGCTTAATTTCATCTCAGGATGGCAGAGAACACGAGCAAATAGAGCGGAGGAACAGCACTTGGCCTTTCCGACACGACCACCCGGTTCCGTCGAACCGCCAGGTGCGCCGGGCATCGAGCCCCGATGGACGTCCAGCGACAAGAGCGCTGTTGGTACCGCCGTCAGTTCGGCAAGCTGCGTCTGGTTCACGGCAAGCCACGGCATCCTCAACGAGATCTACGCGCCACGGCTCGATATGGCCTGCGTGCGCGATTTCGGTTTCATCGTCACGGCTAAGGGCTATTTCTCCGAGGAGAAGCGCGACGCCGATCACAGCGTGCAGGCGATCGAGGACGGCGTCCCGGCCTTCCGCCTCGTCAATACCGCCCGCGACGGGCGTTATCGCATCACCAAGACTATCTTTTCAGACCCTGAGCGCGAGGTGGTGCTGCAGGACATCCGCTTCGAGGCACTGATAGGCAATCTCTCGGACTACCGGCTGCATGCGCTTGTTGCCCCACATCTCGTCAATGGCGGCGCCGACAACAACGGCTGGTATGATGATTTCAAGGGCCGGCAGATGCTGTTTGCCGAGGGTTCCGGGCGGTCGCTCGCCATTGCCGCTTCGGTGCCCTGGCTTGCGCGGTCAGTGGGCTATGTCGGCATTTCCGACGGCTGGCAGACGCTGTCGCGCGGCGAGGGGCTGAATGAGGAATACCGCTGCGCCACATCCGGCAATATCGCGC
Organism: Hyphomicrobiales bacterium; assembly: GCA_900473185.1. Classification (GTDB taxonomy): domain Bacteria; phylum Pseudomonadota; class Alphaproteobacteria; order Rhizobiales; family Rhizobiaceae; genus Rhizobium. The sequence continues at coordinate 171,471 of UCKU01000003.1, forward strand.
TGTCAGGAACGCTGGATATGCGGGCAGGCGAGGGGCAAGCTGGCCAAGGAAAGGCGCTGATCGCCATAGGCTTCGGCACGCAGCCGGAGGAAGCTGCCGTGCGCACGCTTCTCAGCCTTGAGCAGGGCGTTGAGCCGACGCTGAAACATTATCGCAGCGGCTGGCGGGAGTGGCAGTCCGGCCTGCTTGCGCTCGACGAGCCACATGATCCGACCCAGCTCAACCGCTATCGCGTCAGCACCGGCGTGCTCGCCACCCATCGCGACGATGCCTCCGGCGCCATCATCGCCAGCCTTTCCATCCCCTGGGGCTTCAGCAAAGGCGATGACGACCTTGGTGGTTATCATCTGGTGTGGACGCGCGACCTGGTGGAAACGGCGGGCGGTCTGCTCGCGGCCGGGGCCACCGCGGATGCACGCTCCGTGCTCGACTATCTCGCTGTCATCCAGGAAGCGGACGGCCATTGGGTGCAGAATGCCTGGCTCGACGGCAGACCCTACTGGTACGGCATCCAGATGGATGAGACGGCCTTTCCCATACTGCTCTACGATATGCTGCTGCGTGCGGGAGCGATCGACGCCTCGGAGAGGGGACGTTATCTGCCCATGGTCGAGGCGGCTGCGGGCTATATCGTCAGAAACGGTCCCGCCACCCAGGAGGATCGCTGGGAAGAGGATGCCGGCTACTCGCCGTTTACGCTTGCCGTGGAGATTGCCGGCCTGCTTGCGGCGGCCGATGCTGTGGAAGCGGCCGGGCGGCTGGATGCGGCGCACTATCTGCGCGAGGTCGCCGACGGCTGGAACGAGCGCATCGAGGAATGGACCTACGCCACCGATACCGAACTGTCGCGCCGTCTCGGCGTCGAAGGCTATTATGTGCGCATCGCCTCGGCGACAGACGGCAGCCTGTCACTGCGGCGTGACTTCATTCCGATCCGCAATCGGGACGATCTCGGCGAGACGCTTGAAGCGGACCTGCTGATCAGCCCCGACGCACTGGCGCTGGTGCGCTTCGGTCTCCGGGCCGCCGACGACCCGCGCATGCTCGGCACAGTCGCGGCAATCGATGCGGAGCTGCGCCGTGACCTCCCGGCCGGTCCCTACTGGTATCGCTACAATGACGACGGCTATGGCGAGCGCATCGGCGGCGCACCCTTTGCCGGCAGCGGTGTCGGCAGGCTCTGGCCGCTGCTGACCGGCGAGCGCGCCCATTATGAACTCGCCGCCGGGCGAGCAGACGAAGCGCAGCGGATGCTTGCTGCGCTGGAAGCTTCGGCAAGCGAAGGTGGGCTCTTGCCCGAACAGATCTGGGACAGCGAGGACGTGCCGCAGCGCGAGCTTTTCCTCGGCCGACCCTCGGGCAGCGCCATGCCGCTCGTCTGGGCGCATGCCGAACATATCAAGCTCCTGCGCTCGCTGCGCGACGGCGTGATCTTCGACATGCCGCCCCAGACCTTTGCCCGCTATGTCGCAGCAAAGCCGGCGCCGGCACCATTCTCCTGGCGGCTGACAGCCCGACGCGATCAGATGCCGGCGGGCCGGCGGCTCCGCATCGAACTGCCTGAGCCCGCTATGGTGCGCTGGTCTACCGACGGCTGGGCAAGTGCTGCCGACAGCCCATGCCGCGACACCGGCTTCGGCACTCACGTCTTCGACCTGCCGACACAGACGCTCGGCCCCGGCATGATCGACTTCACGATCTTCTGGAAGGATGCGCAGCGCTGGGAGGGCGCTGATTTCAAGGTCGATGTGGTTTGAGGCGGAACCCATTTCCGCCAGACTCACGGAATTCCCGCCAATAAGGAAGCGGCCGTTTCCGGCCGCTAAAGGGATTTATTTCATTTTCTCTGTATTCCGGAAGTATTTCCGGAAAACCGAAAGCAAGACCCAGGAGATCAGGACTTGTAGATCAGCCAGCTCTTGGTGAATTCCTTCTGCATTCCGTCCTCATAGACGACGGTGCAGTTGCGGCCGGCGTTCTTGGCGCTGTAAAGCGCGATATCGCTCTTGGAATAGAGCTCGCCGGCGTCGTCGGCGTGCGAGGCCATGCAGATGCCGATGGAGACCGTGACCGGGCCGTAATTGACGCGGGTGCGGGAATTCTTGAAGGGGGTGGATTCCAGCGTCCGGCGAATGCGCTCGGCGATCGCCGTCACTTCCTCCAGCGTGTTGCCGTCGATGATGAGCGCGAATTCCTCACCGCCGGTGCGGGCGACGAAAACGTCGCGGCGGACATTGGTGCGGATGACGGAGGCGACCGTCGCCAGAACCTTGTCGCCGACCGGATGGCCGTAGGTATCGTTGATCTTCTTGAAATTGTCGATGTCGGCTAAGAGCAGGGCAGTTACCGGGCGCAACGCCGGATTGTTGAAGACGGCGGCCAGCCGGTCGTCGAAGGCGCGGCGGTTGGATAGGCGCGTCAGAGAGTCGGTATTGGCGATGCGCTTGTATTCGTCGAGTTCCTTACGGACCTGATCCATCTCCTGCGAGCGCTGGACCATGTCTTCGACGGTCTTTTCGCCGTGGGTGATCGTATCGCCGGTTGCCTGAGTGAGCAGATCGATGGCGTTTTCGATGAGGTCGGCGCTGCTCGTGCTCTTGGAACTGATGCGCTTGCAGGTCTCGTTGAGCAGCCGGTTATAGCTTTCGAGCGAGGTCTGCTCCTGGCGCAGCACGCGCAGCAGGCCTTCCAGCTCGCCGGCGATGCGGCTATGGGCGTCGTCGAAGATCTTGGCAGGTGCCGTGTGGGAACAATGCTGTGTGCCGAGTGCATCGAGCTCAGCCTGCGTCGCCTGGCTGCCGAGAGCGGCAAGGTCGCGGGTGAGTGCGGGGTTGGAACCAATATAGGCTTCGTAGAAGAGTTCGTAATTGCGGGGAATTGGTGCAACGCCCATGGAGCGCATTGCATAGGTGATCTGACCCGCCACATCGGGAACCTGCACCTTGGGCGCAACGGCCGTATTCATTCCGGCAACTCCTCATCCAATTCTTAAGCAATCTTCTATTTGTTATCTTAGATTTCTTGGGAAATGATTAAAGCGACATATACCAAAGATTACATACGATAAGTTTGATGGGCATCAATACTACGATCAGCCCTATGATTTTTCTCAAATATTTGTAAGTTCGACTGCAACGGAGACACCTCTTATGCGCGAGGTGCTCCAAAAAAGTTCAATCGTTTTCTCTTTTTAGGGATTGTTTTCGTTTTGTTGACGGTCGGTATCTTTTGTCTGGTCTACTGCCGGGCAGGGCGAAGTGACAGATTCTGTCTCAAGAAACCGGATTTTGGGGGATCGGATCGCGGTCTCCCCTTGAAGGTATGAGATCATGGAATCGTCTCGCCACACCTCACCCGCCGTTCTCGCATTCGCCATCGTTGCCGGCTGTGCTTTTCTTTTACAGCAGACCGGCTTCTTCAACGGCATCTTCAGCACGGATATCCTCGCCACCGTGAAGGCGGAGGATATTCTCAGTGCATCCGATATCGCCGCCATGGAACGACCTGTAGTTCAGCCCATGACGGCGGCCAGTATAGATCCGGCCGAGACGGCTTCGGTGCGATAGCCAGCAGGCTCAAGTCTCAGCCGAGGTTCAGCTCCTGGAAGAAGTCATTGCCCTTGTCATCGATGACGATGAAGGCCGGGAAGTCTTCCACCTCGATCTTCCAGACGGCTTCCATGCCGAGTTCGGGATATTCCAGCACATCGACCTTGCGGATACAGTCTTGCGCCAGACGGGCGGCCGGGCCGCCGATGGAACCGAGATAGAAGCCCTGATGCTTCTTGCAGGCTTCGCGCACGGCGCGTGAGCGGTTGCCCTTAGCGAGCATGACCATCGAGCCGCCGAAGGACTGGAACTGGTCGACATAGGAATCCATGCGGCCAGCGGTCGTCGGGCCGAAGGAGCCGGAGGCATAGCCGGCAGGGGTCTTGGCCGGGCCAGCATAATAGACCGGGTGGTTCTTCATATAGTCGGGCATGCCTTCGCCCTTTTCCAGCCGTTCGCGGATCTTGGCATGTGCAAGATCGCGGGCGACGATGATCGTGCCCGATAGCGACAGGCGCGTCTTGACCGGATGCTTTGAAAGCTCGGCGAGAATATCGGCCATCGGCTGGTTCAGATCGACACGCACGACGGATTCGGAAAGCTTCGCCTCGTCGATCTCGGGCATGTACTTGGACGGATCGGTCTCCAGCTGCTCGATGAGGATGCCGTCGCGAGTGATCTTACCCTTGGCCTGACGGTCGGCGGAACAGGAGACGCCGAGGCCGATCGGCAGCGAAGCGCCGTGGCGGGGCAGGCGGATGACGCGCACGTCATGACAGAAATATTTGCCGCCGAACTGGGCGCCGACGCCGAGGTTCTGCGTGAGCTTGTGGATCTCCTTTTCCATCTCGATATCGCGGAAGGCATGGCCGTTTTCGGAGCCTTCGGTCGGCAGTTCATCGAGGTAGCGGGTAGAGGCAAGCTTGACCGTCTTCAGGTTCATCTCGGCCGAGGTGCCGCCGATGACGATCGCCAGATGGTAGGGGGGACAGGCTGCCGTACCTAACGTGAGGATCTTCTCCTTGAGGAAGTCCAGCATGCGGTCATGCGACAGGAGCGAGGGCGTGCCCTGGAAGAGGAAGGTCTTGTTGGCCGAGCCGCCGCCCTTGGCGACGAAGAGGAAGTCGTAGCTATCGGTACCTTCCTCATAGATATCTATCTGCGCCGGCAGATTGTTCTTGGTGTTCTTTTCCTCGAACATCTTGATGGGGGCAAGCTGCGAATAGCGCAGGTTCTTCTTCTCATAAGCGTCGAGCACGCCCTTCGAGAGCGCTGCCGTATCGCCGCCTTCGGTCCAGACGCGGCGGCCCTTCTTGCCCATGATGATTGCCGTGCCGGTATCCTGGCACATGGGCAGCACGCCGCCGGCGGCGATATTGGCATTCTTCAGGAGGTCATAGGCCACGAAACGGTCATTGTCGGTCGCTTCGGGATCGTCGAGGATCGAGGCAAGTTGTTTTAGATGGCCGGGGCGCAGGAGATGGTTGATGTCTGCGAAGGCCGTTTCGGCGAGCAGGCGGATGCCCTCAGGGTCGACGCTCAGGATCTCCTGGCCCTTGAAGCTGTCGACCGAGACATAGTCGTTGCTGATCTTGCGGTAAGGGGTGGTGTCGGCGCCGAGGGGAAAGAGATCGTCAGCCATCGAAGTGACCTTTCTGGTGGGATATTTTGGAACCGGTCTAAAACTGGCGCAGGGTAAAAGCAATTGGGGAGGGCGCGGGATTGGTGGCGAAAATGACGCGGCCGGACGGGCTCCACTTTCCTCAAAAACAAAAAAAGACCGGCAGAGCCAGCCTTTGATTGTTGAGACGCTTCCCGTTACTCGACGCCATCCTCGGGCTCGTCCCGAGGATCTGCTACGTATCGACCGGCAGCAGATGCTCGGGACAAGCCCGAGCGTGACGGAAGAAGGGTTTACTTCGGGCTGATCATCGTCTCCGCGCGCACGATCGCGTCATATTCCTCAGATGTCACGAGCCCGCTTGCCAGCGCCTCTTCCTTCAGCGTCGTACCATTCTTGTGCGCCGTCTTGGCGATTTTGGCGGCCGCATCGTAGCCGATCTTCGGCGCAAGGGCGGTCACCAGCATCAGCGAGCGTTCGAGGCCGGCCTTGATATTGTCTTCGCGGGCCTCGATGCCGACGACGCAATTGTCCGTGAACGATAGGGCGGCGTCGCCGAGCAGCTGCACCGACTGCAGGAAGTTGTAAGCCATCATCGGATTGTAGACGTTGAGCTCGAAATGGCCCTGGCTGTCGGCGAAAGTGAGAGCCGCATGGTTGCCGAAGACGTGGATGCAGACCTGTGTCAGGGCTTCGCACTGGGTGGGATTCACCTTGCCGGGCATGATCGAGGAGCCGGGCTCGTTTTCCGGCAGCGCCAGTTCGCCGAGGCCGGCGCGCGGGCCGGAGCCGAGAAGGCGGATGTCGTTGGCGATCTTGAAGAGGGCGGCCGCTGCAGCGTTGATCGCGCCATGGGCGAAGACCATCGAGTCATGCGAGGCGAGGGCCTCGAACTTGTTCGGCGCGGTCACGAAAGGCATGTCGGTGATGACGGCGATCTCTTCGGCGACCTTTTCGGCAAAACCGATGGGCGCATTGAGACCGGTGCCGACGGCGGTGCCGCCCTGGGCGAGTTCGCAGAGGCCGGGCAGGGTCATTTCGATACGCTTGATGGCCGAGCCCACCTGCGCGGCGTAGCCGGAAAACTCCTGGCCGAGCGTCAGCGGCGTCGCGTCCTGCGTATGCGTGCGCCCGATCTTGATGATATGGCTGAATTCCGTGACCTTCATGTCGAGGGCGGCATGCAGGTGCTTCAGCGAAGGCAGCAGGTGATGGGCGATCTGTTCGGCGCAGGCGATGTGCATGGCCGTCGGGTAGGTGTCGTTCGACGACTGGCTCATATTAACGTGATCGTTCGGGTGCACCGGCTTCTTGGAACCCATGACCCCGCCGAGCATTTCTATGGCACGATTGGAGATCACCTCGTTGGCGTTCATGTTGGACTGCGTGCCGGAACCGGTCTGCCAGACGACCAGCGGGAAATGGTCGTTCAGCTTGCCGTCGATCACTTCCTGGGCAGCATCCACGATGGATTTGCCGATGCTGGAATCGAGCTGGCCGAGCGCCATGTTGGCACGCGCCGCCGCCTGCTTGACGATGCCGAGCGCACGCACGATCGAGAGCGGCTGCTTTTCCCAGCCGATCTTGAAATTGCCGAGAGAACGCTGCGCCTGCGCGCCCCAGTAACGGTCGCTGGCGACTTCGATCGGGCCAAATGTATCGGTTTCGGTGCGGGTGGAACTCATGGCTTCGTGCCTTCCTGTCACATGCTGTTAAGGGCAGTCTTTGAAGATGAGGGACTTATAGGGTGGAAAGCTTTCCAAGAAAACCGGAGGTTATGCGAAATATTGAAGACGGATCTCATGTTTTGCATCGCCATTCAGGCACTGTACGGCCGTGTTTTTTCGGCCACGGCGGGAAATTAATGCAAGGAGCGGCAGAAAGCGCCCTTTCTCACGGCGGAAAATTCGGTAAAAAATTAACTAATAATTTCATAATTTTGTGTGAACTGCTGCGCGGCGCTTGCGTTCGACCCCGTCACACAAAGTTGAGCCTGAAAGCGCTGGCGGCGCAGCCCGATTTCTGATGAATGGGCCGCAGCTGCCGGGAATTTCTGGAAGAATTGATCAGAGCCTTTTTGCTCGACAACAGCATGGTACTGGGACTGGAAAACAAGATGAAATTCGTTTTGAAAAGCGCGGTTTCCGCATTGGCATTTTCCTGCGTGATGGGCGCGGTTCCTGCGCATGCCTATACGCTGATGGACATGCTGCGCGGCGACCGGGCAAGAAGCGGCCAGAGCACGATCATCATGGACCCTTCGGCTCCGGTTCGCGGCAATCCCGGCAATCGCAACGGCCTTGGCGGCGATATCGATCCGGAAGCCGCGATGCCGAAGGTTTCCAGCCCGCGCTACTACACCTACAAGGCTGAAACGCTGCAGTTCGTCGATACGACGAAGTTTGCCGATCCTGTTGTCACCGGGGCGGTCGCCGACGTCTCGGGCGCGACCACGACCGACGGTGCTCCGCAGCGCCACTTCCTGACGGAAGCCAAGGTTCGCGCCAATGCCGACGTCGCCAAGGCCCTGCAGGCCTATTACGGTGACGGCAAGAACCCGCTCATCTGGGTGTCCGGCGAGGGCGTCAATGATCACGGCAGAGCGGCCCTCAGCGTGCTTGCCGATGCTGCAAGCGTCGGCCTCGATCCGGCCGATTATGCCGTGTCCGAGCCGACCATCGATCCGGCCAATCCGGATCCTGACGTTCGCGACCGGGCGCTCACGCAGTTCGAACTGGCGCTTTCATCGAAGGTTCTCGCCTATGTGCAGGACACGACGCGCGGCCGCGTCGACCCCAACAAGCTCTCCGGCTACCATGATTTCCAGCGCAAGGTCGTCAAACTCGATCCGGTGCTGAAGCTTTCCCGGATGAGCCCTGACGTCGCTGCCTATCTTTCCAGCCGCAACCCCGACAGCACGCAGTTCCTGGCGCTGAAGGCCGAGCTCGCCAAGCTGCGCGCCGCCGACGGCGGCAATGAAGCACCGATCACCATTTCGCTCACTTCCCTGCTGCGCCCGGGCGACAGCTCGCCGGAAGTCGCCAACATCGTCAAGGCGATCCAGAGGAATGGTTCGGAAGAGCTGAAGACCGCGCATGCGGCCACCTTCTCGGCCTATACCGGCAGCAGCGACTATTCGCCCGAGATCGTGTCATTGGTCGAGGACTTCCAGAAAGAACATGGCCTGAAGCCTGATGGCGTGATCGGCCAGGCGACCGTACGCATCATGACCGGCGGCGATAGCAACGGCTCCAAGATCGACAAGCTCGTCATTGCCATGGAGCAGGCGCGCTGGCTGCCCGATGATCTCGGCCCGCGCTATGTGATGATCAACCAGCCGGCCTTCATGGCCTATTACTATAACGACTCCAAGCAGCAGCTTGCGATGCGCACCGTCGTGGGCGGCAAGAACAACCAGACCTATTTCTTCGACGATGAAATCGAGACGGTCGAGTTCAACCCATTCTGGGGCGTGCCGCAGTCGATCATCATCAACGAGATGCTGCCGAAGCTGCGCTCCGACCCGAACTATCTGGACCAGATGGGCTACGAAGTTGAAGTCGGCGGCCGCGCCGTTCCGTCCTCCAGCGTCGACTGGTACGGCTCGACGCAGAACATCTCGGTCCGCCAGCCGCCGAGCAGCGACAATGCGCTGGGCGAGTTGAAGATCCTGTTCCCGAACAGCCATGCCATCTACATGCACGACACGCCCTCGAAGAGCTTCTTCAAGCGTGACATGCGTGCGCTGAGCCACGGCTGCGTGCGCCTTGCAGACCCGCGCGCCATGGCGGCGGCCGTTCTCGGCACGACGGTGGATGATGTGGCTAAGCAGATCGCTACCGGCCAGAACCATGCCGTGAAGGTGCCGCAGAAGATCCCGGTCTATGTGTCCTATTTCACAGCATGGCCGAACAAGGATGGCGTGATCGAGTATTTTGACGACGTCTATGGCCGCGATGCCTATGTCGACAAGGCGTTTGATACGACGACCAAGTCGCGTGAGGCGCAGATCTGACGCAAGCGTTTGATAGGTATTGAGCGGGCGGTCTTTGGGCCGCCCGTTTTGTTTTGGGGTTAGCTAAAGTGCGAGAATTAGGAGGAGAGGGCATGCCGTGTAATACCCCCTCTGACCTGCCGGCCATCTCCCCCACAGGTGGCGAGATTGGCTGGAAGCGCCGGTTTCCCCAAACAATCAGCGTCGCAGCTCGGCGCAACGGTGGATGAGCAGGAAGGGCAGGCCGCTTGTCGATCTCCACCCTTGTGGGGGAGATGGCCGGCAGGCCAGAGGGGGGGCCACACGGCACGTCGGCAATAGGTGAGGGCCTTACGCCCTCAAACAGCAATCTTCGCTGTAGAACCCTTCAGCAAGCTCTCCACCAACTCCACCGTCAGCTCGTCATAATGCGTTATGATCACATCCGGCTCCAGGCTCGACACCGGCACATCGGAATAACCGAACGGCACGGCAATCGAGGGGACACCGGCATTCTTGGCTACCGCAATATCATTGACACTGTCGCCGATCATGATCGCGAGGGAAATATCGCCGCCAGCGCGCTCGATCGTGCCGGTCAGGTGCCGCGCGTCCGGCTTGCGATGCTCGAATGTATCGCCGCCGGTGATCGCATCGAAGTAATGCGTCAGGCCGAGCTTCTCCAGCAGGCCGGTGGCCAGGCCCTCCAGCTTGTTGGTGCAGACGGCAAGCGTGTAGCCTGATGCCTTCAGGCGGTCCATCGCGGCGACGAGGCCGGGGTAGGGTTCGGTATGGCCCGGCATGTTTGCACTGTAATGGGCAACGAAACGCTCCACCAGCGCCGGCAGCTCTTCCTGCGAAATCGGCTTCCCCTGCAGTTTGCAGGCACGCTCGATCATCACACGGGCGCCCTGGCCGACCAGATGCGTGAGGTCGTCATAGCTGACGGGCGCAAGATCAAGCGCTGCGATCGTGTAGTTCAGGCTTTCGACCAGATCGACATGGGTGTCGAGCAGCGTGCCGTCGAGATCGAAGACGATAAGGGCCTTGCGGGCATTTTCGGGAGCGGGGGTCAAAGTGATGCCTCTTTGCAGGGTAGGATCATCCGGGAGTAGGCGATGAACAGACGAAAAGCAACGCCAGGACGGCTGATAGAAAAGTCGCAGCCGAAACGCGTGGCTTTCAATCGCAGGACGATGATTTTGGCTTTCGTTTGCAATACGAGCCGTGTAAACAGCACATCCAACGCAATATCAGGAGCTGGCGGCGCATGGATGCCCGCGAAATGAAGATCAAGGCCGCCGAGGCAGCACTCGTCCATGTCGAGTACGGCATGCGTCTGGGAATCGGGACCGGAAGCACGGCGGAGGAATTCGTTCGCGTGCTCGCCGAAAAGGTTGCAGCCGGTTTCAAGGTCGAGGGCGTTCCAACGTCCGAGCGCACGGCACGGCTCTGCGTCGAACTCGGCGTTCCCCTGAAATCGCTGGATGAGCTGCCACAACTGGATCTCACCATCGACGGCGCCGACGAAGTCGATGCAGGCTTGCGGCTCATCAAGGGTGGCGGCGGTGCGCTGTTGCGCGAAAAGATCGTCGCTGCAGCCTCGACCCGGATGATCGTCATTGCCGACGAGAGCAAGCTGGTGCAGACGCTCGGCGCTTTTGCATTGCCGATCGAGGTCAATCCCTTCGGCCTCGTTTCGACGCGCATCGCGATCGAAAAGACCGCCTCACGCCTTGGTCTCTCCGGTGAACTGACGTTACGTCAGTCCGGTGACGGAGAGTTTACGACCGACGGCGGACACTACATCATCGATGCATCTTTTGGCCGCATTCCTGATGCAGAGGCGCTTTCGAGGGAACTGAATTCCATACCCGGTGTCGTGGAGCACGGGCTTTTCATCAACATGGCGGCGCTTGCGATCATTGCCGGTCCTGCAGGCGCCCGCACGCTGCAGGCAAACAGATAACAGGAGCATAGAAACTCATGATGAACATTGCAGGTCTTGGCCGTCTTGCCGCTGCGACCATCGTTCTTTCCGGGCTTGCCTTCGGCTCTGCCGCAAGAGCGCAGGAAGTTTCCGAGGAGCAGCTGAAGGCTGCCCGCGCAGCCATGGACGCGATCGGCGCAACCACCCAGTATGACAACATCCTGCCAGGTCTGGCCGAGCGTCTGAAGGCCGGCCTCATCCAGGATTCGCCGAACTATCAGGATGTCATCTCCGCCACCGTCGATGCGCAGGCGCTGGCTCTGGCACCGCGCCGTGCCGACCTCGAGAAGGAAGCCGCTCTGACCTATGCCAAGGCCTTCTCGGTCGAAGAGCTGAAGGCGATCGCCGATTTCTACAATTCCGACGTCGGCAAGAAGCTGCTGCGCGACGGCCCGGTTGCCTCGCGCGAAACCGCCAAGGCTGCCGATATCTGGGCGCAGGGCATTTCCCGCGACCTCGAAAAGCAGAGCAATGTCCAGCTTTCCAAGGTCATCAAGGCTCCGCCGGCGGCAACCGAAAGCCCGGTTGCACCGGCTACCCCGGCTCCGGCCGCAGCGCCGGCACCGGCCAAGCCGTAAGGCCGCCTTCACCTTTCGCAAAAGCCCGGCATCGTCCGGGCTTTTGTTTTTCTATTGCCGTCCCTATCTCTTTGTTCTGACGCAATTCCGGACGCAAAACGGCTGCGCACTTTTGCTGGAATTGCTTATATGCGAACAACCCATCCAGCGATTCCCTCCGGAGATCATCATGCCATCCTTCGACTACGACCTCTTCGTCATCGGCGGCGGTTCGGGTGGCGTGCGCAGCGCGCGCGTCGCGGCCTCGCTCGGCAAGAAGGTGGCGATCGCCGAGGAATACCGCTATGGCGGCACCTGCGTGATCCGCGGCTGCGTGCCGAAGAAGCTCTTCGTCTACGCCTCGCAGTTCCACGAGCATTTCGAGGATGCTGCCGGCTTCGGCTGGACGGTCGGCGAAAGCTCGTTCGACTGGAAGAAGCTGATCTCCGCCAAGGATGGCGAGATCGCGCGGCTGGAAGGGCTCTACAAGAAGGGGCTTTCCGGCGCCAATGCCGAGATCCTGGAGACGCGCGCCGAACTCGTCGATGCGCATACGATCCGGCTGCTGAAAACCGGCGAGACGGTGACGGCCAAGACCATCGTGATTGCGACCGGCGGCACACCGAACCCGCATGCCGCACTTCCCGGCCATGAGCTCTGCATCTCCTCCAACGAGGCCTTCCATCTGGAAGAGCTGCCGAAATCGATCCTGATTGCCGGCGGCGGTTATATCGCCGTCGAATTCGCCAATATCTTCCACGGGCTCGGCGTCGACACGACGCTGATCTATCGTGGCACCGAAATCCTGTCGCGCTTCGATGAAGACCTGCGTCGCGGCCTGCATGAGGCGATGGTTGCCAAGGGCATCCGCATCCTGTGCCAGGACGTGATGGAGAAGGTGACGAAGGGCGAGAACGGCCTTGTCATCGAGACGATGAAGGGCGCGACGCTGAATGCCGATGTCGTCATGCTGGCGCTTGGCCGTGACCCAAACACGAAGGGACTGGGGCTCGAAAATGCCGGTGTTGCCTTCAACGAGCGCGGCGCCATCATCGTCGACGATTATTCGCGTACCAATGTCGAGAACATCTATGCTCTCGGCGATGCCACCGACCGGGTACAACTGACACCAGTGGCGATCCATGAGGCCATGTGCTTCATCGAGACGGAATACAAGAACAATCCGACCAAGCCGGATTACGACCTGATCCCGACCGCCGTCTTCTCACAGCCGGAGATCGGCACGGTCGGCCTTTCCGAGGAAGAGGCGGGCAAGCGCTACAAGGAGCTGGAAGTTTACCGCGCCCAGTTCCGGCCACTGAAGGCCACACTTTCGGGCCGGGCCGAAAAGATGATCATGAAGCTGATCGTCGATGCCGCAAGCCGCAAGGTTGTCGGCGCCCATATCCTCGGTCACGACGCCGGCGAGATGGCACAGCTTCTCGGCATCACGCTGAAGGCCGGCTGCACCAAGGATGATTTCGACCGCACCATGGCGCTGCACCCGACGGCCGCCGAAGAGCTGGTGACCATGTATGCGCCGAGCTACCGTATCCGTGACGGCCAACGCGTTTAATCTGGGCGTCTGATCTCTTCCCCTGGAGTGACGCCTGCCGCACAAACGGCAGGCGAGGGCGGCTAGCTGGTTAGCCGTGGCGCGCGGATGACCTTCAGGAACAGTGCCTTCATGGCATCGGCGATGCCTTCGGTCGGCGACACCTCGAAATAAAGGCCGGGCGAGGCGCAGGCGGCCATGCGCGTGGGTATCTCGTTCTGGAAGGGCTTGATCCAGGTATTGTACCAGGCGTTGCTCGGCAGCGGCAGGTAGGTGGTGTAGAGCACGGCGATCTTGACGCCGCGATCCTTGAGCGGCTTGCAGAAGGACGTGTCGATGGGCTCCTGACAGCGGCCACCCGTCGTCTTCTTGGTGCAGGTCGAAGGCTTGTTGCTGTCGCCGACGCCATCCGACACGAAGAACAGGATCTTTTCCGGGTTGATGTTCGACGTTCCGTCGCCGGCCGGATCGATGATGGTGTTCATCTGCGTCATGGCGCTGTCGAAGCTGGTGAGCTGGTCCTGATTGTAGTTCTGATAGGGAATGGTCATCAGGTCGACGGCATTGGTATAGTTCTTCACCGTCGTCAGGTCCGAGGTGAGGCCTGATATCGTCGTCAGCTTGGCGTCCTCAGCCTTGGTGCCGAAGGTGTAGACGCCCATGCGGAACTGATCGGCGCTGACGCGCTCGGTCTTGGCCGTGTCGGTCAGCGCCTGGGTTGCCTGGCGAACCACGTCGATGCGCATGGCGACGCCCAGGCTCTTGGCGATCGTGTAATTATTGGTGCTCTGGTCCATCTGGTGGCAGGCAAAGGCACAGCCGGTCTTGGCCTCCAGCTTGGAAACATCGGTCGGGGTCGCGGCGACACCCATGGATGGCGTATTGTCGAGCAGGATGTAGAAATCCATGAAGGAGGCGGTTTGATACTCCGCCGTCGCCGTGCCCGATATGGTGATAGAGTCTTGGCCGAGGACATGCATGAAGGTGGTGGGCACGGAGGCGCTGAAGGAGACGAGCGAATTGAGCTTATTGGCCGTCTTGGTGACGTCGATGCTGAGCTCAACCGGCACCGAGGTCAGTTCACCGGACATCTGTGAAAAGAAGATGTTGCGGGCATCCGTCTTGGCAACGGAGATGGTGCCATTGCCCTTCATGGTCATGGCGGCTGCCACCGCATCCGATTTTTCGGAAACGGCGCCAACGGCTGCGGCATCAGCGGCGGCATAGAGCTGGGTACGCAAGCTCAGCGCATGGGCATAGTCCAGCGCCAGACCGGCAGAGCCAACCAGCGGCACCATCAAAAGCGCCGTCATGATACCGAAATTGCCAGACCGGTCCGAAAGGAAAGCGGACGAAAGGATACCCATGCTGAACCCCTATTTTATTAGGGTATTCTGTACATTTGAAATCTAAATTAGCAGGAAAATAGCATGGTATATATCGTCTTAACGCCGGTTTCGATGTCATATTGGCGCAGCCAGAGTGACGCTGCGAGCCACCGATGCAAACTCTCCCAGGGCGCCGAATGCGCTAGGCAAGGGGAGCCGAAAGGTTTATAAGCCGCCGCATTCTTTAACGGGCAGGCATCCGGAGCAAACCGGATGGGGAAGCAGATGAGTGACATGGCACAGAATTGGACCCCGAGCAGCTGGCGGAGCAAGCCAATCCAGCAGGTTCCGGAATATCCTGATGCGGCAGCACTTGCCGCGACGGAAGCCGTGCTTGCCACCTATCCGCCGCTCGTTTTTGCCGGTGAAGCCCGCCGCCTGAAGAGCGCGCTTGCCAATGTGGCCGAAGGCAACGCCTTCCTGCTGCAGGGCGGCGACTGTGCCGAGAGCTTCCTGGAGCATGGCGCCGACAATATCCGCGACTTCTTCCGCGCCTTCCTGCAGATGGCCGTCGTGCTGACTTTTGGCGCCCAGCTGCCGGTGGTCAAGGTCGGCCGTATCGCCGGCCAGTTCGCCAAGCCGCGTTCGGCGCCGATGGAAACGCAGAACGGCGTGTCGCTGCCGAGCTATCGCGGCGATATCGTCAACGGCATCGAATTCACGCCGGAATCCCGTATCCCGAGCCCGGAGCGCCAGCTCGATGCCTACCGCCAGTCGGCCGCAACGCTGAACCTGCTGCGCGCATTTGCGATGGGCGGCTACGCCAATCTCGACAACGTGCACAAGTGGATGCTCGGCTTCGTCAAGGACAGCCCGCAGGGCGAGCGCTACCGCAAGCTTGCCGACCGTATCAGCGAAACCATGGATTTCATGAAGGCGATCGGCATCACCTCGGAAAACAATCCGAGCCTGCGCGAGACGGATTTCTTCACCAGCCACGAAGCGCTGCTGCTTGGTTATGAAGAAGCGCTGACCCGTGTCGACTCCACCTCGGGTGACTGGTACGCCACATCAGGCCATATGATCTGGATCGGCGACCGCACGCGCCAGCTCGACCATGCGCATGTGGAATATTTCCGCGGCATCAAGAACCCTGTTGGTCTCAAGTGCGGCCCGTCGCTGCAGCCAGACAACCTGATCGAACTGATCGACGCGCTGAACCCTGCCAACGAAGCCGGCCGCCTGACGCTGATCTGCCGCTTCGGCCATGACAAGGTGGCCGACAACCTGCCGAAGCTCATTCGTGCCGTCGAGCGCGAGGGCAAGAAGGTCGTCTGGTCCTGCGACCCGATGCACGGCAACACGATCACGCTCAACAGCTACAAGACGCGCCCCTTCGAACGCATCCTCTCGGAAGTCGAAAGCTTCTTCCAGATCCACCGCGCCGAGGGCACGCATCCGGGCGGCATCCATATCGAAATGACCGGCAAGGACGTGACCGAATGCACCGGCGGCGCCCGCGCCGTGACGGCCGAAGACCTACAGGATCGCTATCACACGCACTGCGACCCGCGCCTTAACGCCGACCAGGCACTGGAGCTGGCGTTTTTGCTGGCTGAGCGCATGAAGGGTGGCCGCGACGAGAAGCGGATGGCTGCACGCGCTTGAGGTGAATAGCCGACAGAGGTTGAGAAGCCCGGCCAAGCGCCGGGCTTTTTGTTTGTGGAGCGGCACGCCCCACACCCCTCATCTCTGTGCTCGTCACAGAGATCCAGCCTGCCCAAGTCCTTGGGCAGAAGAGACTCTTATGTGATTGCGGGAGTTATTACCGCGCGGACGCCTGGATCCCTGTGACGAGTGTAAAGCCCGGATACATACCTGACAGACGTTCGGAGACATGCCTGACACTTATTCGGGGCTTTTGAGGTCGATTTTCGCGACCTGATTTGCACCAAAGAAGACGCCGTAGAGACCGTCCTGCTGGAGCGGGCGGATGGCGAGGCATTCGGTTCTGAAGGCGTTGGGCACGCCCAGAGGCGTGCAACCGCGAGGCCCACCAGATAAGCGATACCGCCTATCTGGGTGAGCAGGGTCAGAAAGACGACGATTGCGAAGCGGAAGGCGAAACGAAGCATCTCTGATGTTTTTTTCACCGGAAGTTGCGATTTTCTTCTATTGCCATTCTCATGAGAGATTACACAAGAGGGTGAGTTTGATGCGAATACGTCCGTCGGCACGGCTGCTTCTGCTCGATCAGTTTGGCTGCGTTCTGCTGTTCAAATTCGTCTTCAGATCCGGCGCGCTTGCGGGGCGCCAATATTGGGCGACACCGGGCGGCGGGCTCGAGGAGGGCGAGACATTCGAGCAGGCGGCCCTGCGCGAACTCACGGAAGAGACGGGCTTTCATACGGAGCACGTGGGACCGTCGATCGGCAGCCGGTCTTTTGACTTGCAACTGCCCGATGGCGAGATGGTGCGCGCCGAGGAGCAATTCTTTGCGGTGCTCGCCGAACGCGGCGCGATCTCCGACAGCGGCTGGACGGATCTGGAACGGGAAGTCATGGCCGATCACTACTGGTGGTCGGCCGCGGAACTAGTCAGCAGTACCGAGATCATTTTTCCCGATGGTATCCTCGATCTGATGGAGGTCGCCGCCGCGCAGCTGGCCTTGCCGCGTGCCGTTCGTCGGTGATCAGCCCCCTTGTGGCCTGGTCGCAGGCCCTGTATGCAAGCTGCATGACCCGTGTACCGACCCTTTCCGGCCTGTATTACGCGCTGCTCCCATAGAGCGGCGATGGTTATCTATTCGAAACCCGAAACGCCGCACGGTCGGCGGCGTGTGTTTCAACAGAAGGTCTCCGGCCTGATTGGCCCCCATGGAGACCCTTGTGACCATCAATTTCCAGCCTTCCACCAAGCTTCGATCGGAGTTTCTGCGTGTTCTCTCCGAGCGCGGTTTCATCCAGCAATGCACCGACCTTGAAGCGCTCGATAGCTGGCTCAGCACCGGCTCTGGCACGGCCTATAACGGATTTGATCTGACGGCCGACAGCCTGCATGTCGGGCATCTCATCCCCATCATGATGCTGCGTTGGTTCCAGAAGACCGGCAACAGGCCGATCGCGCTGATGGGCGGGGCGACGACGTTGCTTGGCGATCCGAGCTTTCGTGACACGTCGCGGCCTCTGCTCAGCCAAGAGCAGATCACCGGCAATCTCGCCGGTATCAGGCGCATCTTCGAACGGTTCCTGACCTTCGGCGACGGGCCGACCGATGCGCTCATGGTCAACAACGCCGATTGGCTGGGCAGTCTGAAATACTTGGATTTCCTGCGCGATGTCGGCCCGCATTTCTCCGTCAACCGGATGCTGACCTCCGACAGTGTGCGCCAGCGGCTGGAGCGGGAGCAATCGCTATCACTGCTCGAATTCAACTACATGGTGATGCAGGGCTATGACTTTCATGTGCTTGCCGGAAGCCACGGCTGCTTGCTGCAGCTCGGCGGTTCGGACCAGTGGGGCAATATCTTGAGCGGCGTGGAATTCGGACGGCGTGCCGGCGGGCGCACATTGTTCGGATTGACGGCGCCGCTCTTGACGACCGCCTCGGGCGCGAAGATGGGCAAGAGTGCGTCGGGTGCGGTCTGGCTGAATGCCGACCGCTTGTCGCCCTACGAATTCTGGCAATTTTGGCGCAACACCGAGGATGCTGATGTCGGGCGCTTCTTGCGCCTCTTCACTGAGCTGCCGCTTGACGAGATCGCCCGGCTGGAAAGGCTTAGCGGCTCCGAAATCAACTTGGCGAAGAAGGTGCTTGCCGACGCGGTGACCGGGCTCTGCCACGGCGCGGAAGCGGCGGCAGAGGCCTCCGAAACATCTCGCCGGATGTTTGAAGTGGGCGAGGTCGCTGCCGGCCTGCCGACGGTTCCGGCGAATGGCGATCTGCTGCGGCAGGGCTTGCCGCTGCCGGATGCGCTTGTCACGTCGGGGCTTGCGAAGTCGAAAAGCGAAGCGCGGCGGCTGATCCTTGGAGGCGGGGTTCGCGTCAACAGCCGCAGCGTCAGCGATGAAACCATGCGGCTCGGTTATGCGGATATGGAGGGTGGCGTCATCCGCTTGTCGGTCGGTCGGAAGAAGCACGTGCTGTTGCGGCTGAAACCGTGATGCCATCGGCGGCGGGCGCCTATGTCACGTAGGCGACTGCTCCCTGATGTTACAGGGCATTGTGCGTGCGGAAATGCTGCTGCAGGAAAGCCTGAGCCTTGAGGAAGCTCCATGTCCTGGCAGAGCCGGCCATGAAATCGTCGTTGTTCAGGATGTCACTCAGCGGTGATGCGAAGAGTTCGGCTGCCTCGTTACGGTCGGGCGCATGGCGGGCGCCGTCGAGGATTTCGGCGGCGATGGAGCGGCTTGATGCCAGCAGGCAAAGCTCCGGATGGCAGTAGACCGGATCGTAGGCGAGGCCGATGGCGAAGGCAGTGGCGCGGTCGATATCGGTGACGGCAACTTCCTCGGCAAGCTCGCGGGCCGCCTCGTCGAAAAGATCGATCTCTTCGCCTTCCGCTGGCTCCGCGTAGCCGCCGATCAGATAGAGAGCGCCGGGATTCTGCTCCGCGGTGAGGCTTCGCCTGGTGACGATCACCTGCTGGTCTGCAGTGACAAGAACGACGGTGAGCCCGAGCGGGTCGGCGCGCTCGGCCTGCGGGTGCTCCTCGGCAAAGCCGGCATGGCGGGTCGCCACATAGGCGGAAAAGCATGTGCTCTGCGCCGTGATGGTCAGCCTGTTATCTTCGATGTGATGGGCGGCCATGCGCAGAAGCTGTCCGTCGAAGGCGGCGGGCTGTTTGGCGAGGAAGCGATCCCAGCCGGCTTTGCGCAGCGCCTCGACCGGATCGGAGAGGTGGAAGCTTCCGGCAAGGCGGCAATGGATATGATCGACTGATATCGTGAATACCTGGTCTGCAAATGTCATGTGCGCAATGTCTTTCTCAGCAATTCGATGGTCTCGGCAACGGATAGTCCCTTTATCGGCGGCGGCTCGGCCCGCTCGCAGAATTCCCGCCAGACGAAGAAGGTCAGCTCTGCGCCATCGGTCGGGGTTTCGCCGGGGCCTTCGGCGAAGGTCTGGAGCAGGCGATAGCGCTCGTCCTGCCAGAAAAGTTCCTCCACCCAGTCGTAGATCGGGATGATGTGGAAATGGATGGGGTAGCCCGGCGCGTGGCCATAGCGGCCAATGTAAACACGTTTTGCGCCGAGCACCGTGCCGAGAGCCGTCTGCGCCCTTGCCAGCAGCGGGCCGAGTTCGGCGAGGGCTTCGGGCGAGAGTTCCGACAGGTCGTTGGTGAAGCTTCGCGAGCTGACCATGAGATAGCCGGGCAGGGCGGAATTGATGCGATGGTTCACCAGCCAGCCTGATGTTTCGGATACATGAAACTGCTCGGGGATTTCCAAGGACTGTTTCTCCATCGCGGGGCGCCTGCGCGGATTCGCACTGTGGCCGACGATGGCAAGCTTCGGCAAGGCAAGGGGACGTGACTTTCGCCTGTTGTCGAGGCAGATTGCGGACGCATCGAAGGGAAATGTTTTTGATTGATATTGCATGCGCCATCTTTTGGCGGGAAGGCAGGGTTTTGCTGGTCCGGCGAGCAGGGCACAAAGAGCGCTTTCCGGATTGCTGGGATCTGGTCGGAGGCCATGTTGAAATCGGCGAAAGCCCCGAGGTGGCAATGGTGCGTGAGGCAAAAGAGGAGATCGGCCTGACCCCATTGCGGTTCCGAAAGGTCGCCGAGCATCTCGAGCAAGGTACCACCTACCATCTCTTTCTGGTGAGCGAATGGCAGGGCGGAGATCCTGTATTGCTTGGCGATGAACATACGGCGATGCAATGGGTCACGCCTGGTGAGGCCGAGGCCCTTGGCGATATGGGGCACCCGCAATGGTGTTCGATCTTCAGCGAGGCTCAGGAACAGTCTTTACTTGGTGACATGTGTTGACAGCTGAAGCCGTTGCTTAAGGTGCGACAATACATATAAATAAAACTATATTTAAAATACGGGCCAGGTCCCCTAATGAACCCGGCCCGCATTCCCTTACAGGCTGGTTGCCATGTTCCAATTGTAGACGCAGCGATCAAGGCCGATGGCGATTTCGAGGACGAGAACGTCGTGCTCGACGGCCGGACCCTTTTTCGGCTGCGCCCTGTAGCGCTCGGGAAAATCCGTGCGGCGGGAGATCGAGCAGACTTCCATCCATTTGTCGCCGTTATCCACTTCCACATCGACTGTCGTCTGCGAATAGGCAGGCAAGCGGTCGGAGGGCACGATGCGGGTCGGCAGCGGAATGAGCGAGGCAATCATGCGGCGCACGGGCTCCAGCGAAGCGGCGTGGTAATCGTTGCCGCTATCGGCCGTGTAGGCGCATTGGAATTCCAGCTGCCAGAATTCCTTCAGGCGCATGTGCTTGGTCGGCTGCTCCTGCTCGCGCCGGTAGGATCGACCGGCCTGCCAGACGCAGAGAGGCAGGCGCGTTCTGGAATGATTGCCAAGAATGTGCTGCATGTAGACGTAGCTGGAGGGCGTCGTTTCCGGCCTCAGCACGAGCGATGGATCGGTTTCGGAAAGCTGTTGCTGCACCCAGATATCGGCATTGGTATAGGCATCCGAGACGAGGGCGCGCGGCGTCAGCGCCGGCGCCTCGACCCGTCTGATATCCCAGGCCGGGTTAACTGAGCGGAGGAAGGTTCGCACTTCCTCGGAGAAGAAGCGGACCATGTGGTCACGCATGTTGATTTCGCGCTCTTCCCAGTGGACGAGCGAATTGACATTGAAAAGATTGAGCACGGTGCCTGTCTCCCTGGCAACCCTAACAAAATGATGGGGGCTTTACGTCCAGCAGTTCGCCGGACGCATCAGGCATCCGGACGTCACGACTGGACGCGGAGACCTCGTCCGCCAAAAGCGCGCAAAACGGCAACCTGCGGGCAGGTGCGGTCAAGACGGGAGAGAGGCGCGCCGTTGGAACTCATGGCAGACTTCGTATCTGCGGGGCAGGCTCTTGTCAAACCGGCTTTTGCCTTGCGGCGAGCGCCTCATCCATGCATTCTAGCGGCATGAGCGACCTGGATCTGGACCAAATTCTCAGAGAACTCGCTGCTCGCGAGCCGATCTTTCACCGGCGGGAATTCGGCACGTCGCGGGCCGATCTCGAGCGGGTGATCGATAGCAATTTCTGGGAAATCGGTGCGAGCGGGAAAGTTTATCAGCGCAGCTATGCCATCGAAACATCGCTTGCGCGCTATGAGAACGGGCCAGAGCCGCATGATTGGCCCTGCCGGGATTTTACCATCACGGTGCTGGCGGATGGGCTCTTCCTTCTGTCCTACATACTCGAAGAGCCGCAGCGCGTAACGCGCCATTCGACCATCTGGCGCTGGACAGACGAAGGCTGGAAGATCGTCTTCCATCAGGGCACGCTGGCGAACTGAGCCGATGCAGACCTCCTCCTACTGCACCAGCACTGATTGCTGGCAGCGCACATCGGTGACGCGGACATCGGCTTCGCCGATCTTGATGCCAAGCAGCGTCAGCGTGTTGAAGAGCAGTTCGTCGAGCGGCTTGGTGAGCCCGGTCAGCGTGTCGGCTACCGCGCCCTGGATCACCGCCTTCGGCAGACCGATGCCGAGGCCGAGGACGGTGACCTGGATATCGGTGTTGGCGAGCAGGCTGGCGACGGTCGAGGTCAGCGTGTCCTTGGTCGAGACATTCTTAATGGTCCCGGCGGCAATATCCTTCGGCTGGAACGTCAGCCGGGTTTTGGTCTGGTTGGTAATGTTGACCTGCGCCAGGGCGGAGACGTCGAGCAGCGTCGCATCGATGATCTTGGCGCGGGTCACACGCGGCTTGCTGCCGAAATTGGCGAAGGCGCTGGTATCGACATCGCCGAGATCGAGTTCGGCGACACCGGGCACGACATCGATGCCGACATTGGCGTTCCGTGCTCCGCCGCCGAGGCAGGAAATGCTCGCAAGCTTGGCTTCCGCATAGGCGATTTCGACATAGAGCGGCACGCGCAGCTTGATGCCGGCAATCGAGCTGATGCCGAGAACATTCACCTCGATTGCGAGACGCACCTGGGCGGTGCGCACGACGGCGCCCGTGGTGCCGACGGCGTTGGAGGCCATCTCCTTCGGTGGCTCGCCGATCGCGAGCGTCAGTTTCGCGGCGGCAAGGCTGGGTACGGTGGCATTCAGATTGACGGCGACCTGCTTCTTCTGGTTGGCGGCGATTGCGGCGGCCGAGAGGATATCCATCATGCTGGCATCGACAGAGAGATGCGAGCCGCTGCCGACAACCCTTTCACCTGTCGAGCCAAGGTTCAAAAGGTCTTCCAGCTTCAGCTTGACCTGCGTGGTGCCGAGCGCCTTCTGGACCGCGTCGAGCGCCTTCGTCACCGTGGGCGTCAGGCCGTTGGTCTTCTTCAGTGTCGTGAGCAGACGGGGATAGGTGATCTCGGTCGCCAGCACGTCGTCATAACTGCCGGCGGTGAGATTGAGATCAGTCGCCAGAGTATCCAGGAAGGAGAGCAGCTCGACATTGGCGGCCGCAAGCGCGGTGTAGTCTGCGACCTTGAGGGAAAGCGTGGTGCCGAGCAGGCTTCCAAGCAATCCGTTCAGTACGCCGTCATTGAGGCTCGCAAGGCGCGAGCCGACGGAAAAGGCGGCAAGCTTGGCGGCAGAGGCCGTGCCTGTGGCACTCAAGGTCGGCGCAGCAGCGAAGGCAGCAGCAAATGTCAGCTCGGCCTTCTGACTGAGGTCCACTCTTGCCGCATCGTAAGGTTGTGTACCGGGAGAGAATCGGCTGCCAAACGCCGTGGATGGATCGGCGAGGTAGGTGCCGGGCACTAGGTTTGCAATCGCATCGAATGTCTTGAGGTCAGCTTCCGAAAGCTGCCTTGTTCCCTGCTTCGTTGCATAGCCGTTTGCGGTTCTGACAGCGACGTTCAAGCCGTTCTGGCTGAAATTAATCACGAGATTCTCAGCCGCATGGTTGATATCGGAGGCGGCGACGATGGCGCCGAGATCGCTCAATTCCTGCAGGCGGCGCTGCTGCAGCGTCATCATGCCGTAGTCGATGCCGAGACCGAGCGTGTAAAGTATAAGCGGCGCGCAGAGGGCCGCGGTGATGGCAATATTGCCCGCTGCATCGACCGCGAAGCAGCCCAGCCAAACACGAAATGTCCGCATGTCAGATGCCTCCCATCCGGATCGTGGCGAAACGACGGATTACGTGGTCGGGCAGGGGAAATGTGTAGAGATTCCAAAGCGGAAGATTGGATGTGTCATAGGCAGCGGAGACGGTGAACTGGTTGGCATTGGCCGGATCTGTGGCGACGCTGATCTGCAGTTTCGAGAGGTCGAGCAGCGGATGGTCGATCGTCGACCGGGAAATGAAGTCGTTGACGAGTTGCATGCGTTCCTGGCTGGTGAGGCCCGCGACAGCCGTACGCGCGGCATCCGCGGTCAACTGCTGGACGGCATGGGCTGCGCTGAGATAGATACCATAAGCGATCATCGTCAGCACGATCAGTATGAAGACCGGTGCGACGATCGCAAATTCGATGGCGGCGGCACCCGAGATATTGGCGTGGAAACGACGATAAAGCTTCATATTTCACCTCGCTTGCCGCCGAGTTGTGTTTTCGATCAGTAGCCGGATCGTAAATCAGAATTTATTAATTTTGGTTTATCTAATAAACGTATTAGCTGTATTCGTGGGGAATAATGCCGCACCAAAGGCATTGATATGAGCCGAGAAAGGTCTTCTTGATCTGGCCTGCAATCGATAATGCTCTGCCTCTTCCAGGGCATCAGTTTTCCTGAAGCCTTTGATCAGCGCTTTGGATTTGACTGGCGGCTGTACCGACGTCACTCTCCCAGCTGCTTCAGGGAGAACGGAAATGAGCGAACATCATGCGGGCGGGTGCCTGTGCGGCGCGGTGCGGTTCGAAACGCGGGAGCAGCCCGATGTCGTGGTCGGCTGCCATTGCTCGCAATGCCGGCGGCAGACGGGGCTTTATTATGCTGCGGCCGACGTGCCGGTTTCGGCGCTGACCATCACCGGCAAAGAAAACCTGCGCTGGTATCAGTCGAGCGATGAGGCCAGGCGCGGTTTCTGCTCGCAGTGCGGCTCGGCGCTGTTCTGGCAGAGGCTCGGCGGACCGGCCATGTCCATCCTGGCCGGCGCGTTCGACGAACCAAACGGGCTCCGCTTCGGCTATCATATCTTCTGTGCCGACAAGGCTGATTTCTACGAGATTCCCGATGGCGTTCCGCAATATGCAGGTCGCGCTTAGGGTTTTTGTCTCAGGTTTTAGGCTTTGGCGAAGCGGTAGGCCTCGCCCTTGCGCTCGGCATAACCGACGCCGGGATAGGACCAGTGATAGCCCAGCAGCTTGATCTTTTCCGAAGCGGCGCGGTCGAGCAGCATGCGGCGGTTTTTCAGGGCGGTTTCGGGATCGGTGTCGAAGCCGAAATGCCAGGCGGGATGTTCGAAGAAGATCACGTCATTGGTGCAGGCGTCCCCCGTGATGAGGAGATTGCCGTCGCCGGCGAGCTCGAAGGAAATGTGACCCGGCGTATGGCCTGATGTTTCGATCACTTGCATTCCGGGCAGAATTTCCTGTCCCGGCTTGACGAGGGTGAGCTTGTCTTTCACCGCAAAGAGATCGCGCTGTGCGCCGCGCGCGAAATCGTGCAGGGCTGATGGCATATGGGCCTCATAGTCCTTGTCGGTCCAGAAGTTCCATTCGGTCTCGCTGACGAAATATTGCGCATTCGGATAGAGCAGCTTGCCATCGGCCACGGTCGTGGCGCCCGAATGATCGGGATGGGCGTGCGTGAAGATCACCTTGGTGATGGCTTCCGGCTCGATGCCTGCTGCCTTCAGGTTTGCGGCGAGCTTGCCGGCACTTGCCTGGAAATGCGTGCCGGAGCCGTTATCGATGAGGATCAGGTCGCTGCCGTGGCGGATGAGCGGAATATTGGCCTGAATCGGCGCGCCGGCCGCATCGCCACCGAGCCGCTCCAGGATCGACCGGCGTTCTTCCGGCGTAGCATCGGGAAGCAGGACTTCTGCGGGCAGAGTGATGAAGCCGTCGCTGACGACAGTGATATCGAAGGCGCCGTGCGTAAAGCGATGAAACTCCGCCGCATAGGTGCCGCGCGGCAGGGCAAGGGCCGCTGCGCCGGCGATTGCGCCGGCCAGCAGCTCGCGGCGGGTGGCCGACGGGTCGAAGCCATTCGGATTGCTCATCTGCTCGTCTCCTCTGAGATATCACCATGAGGAGACAATAACAGGCGCGCGATAGGATTTCGTCTATAAAATTCAATATTATCAATTATTTACATTGATTTTCAGTTCTTTACGGCTGATGCTGGGAAACCATATCGGACAATCATTCCCTGACGACGGCGACAACCGCACATCAGGATGAAAAAGGCGCGCCACAAGGGCGCGCCCGCAAGTCTTCGAGAGAAAACTCAGCCCTTGATGAAGGCCAGAAGGTCCGGGTTGATGACTTCCGGGTGCGTGGTGCACATGCCGTGCGGGAAGCCGGGATAGGTCTTCAGCGTGCCGTTCTTCAGCAGCTTAGTGGAGAGCGGCGCGGAATCGGCATAGGGTACGATCTGGTCGTCATCGCCGTGCATGACGAGAACGGGCACGGTGATCTTCTGCAGGTCGTCGGTGAAGTCGGTTTCGGAGAAGGCCTTGATGCAATCGTAATGGGCCTTGGCGCCGCCCATCATGCCCTGGCGCCACCAGTTTTCGATCACGCCCTGGCTGACCTTGGCGCCCGGACGGTTGAAGCCGTAGAAGGGGCCGGTCGGGATATCGAGGAAGAACTGGGCGCGGTTGGCGACGAGGGCTGCGCGGAAGCCATCGAAGACTTCGAGCGGCAGGCCGCCGGGATTCTTGTCCGACTTGACCATGATGGGCGGCACGGCGCCGATGATCACGGCCTTGGCGACACGACCTTCCTTGGCGCGGGCGACATAGTGGACGACTTCGCCGCCGCCGGTCGAGTGGCCGATATGGACGGCATTCTTGAGATCGAGGTGGTCGGTCAGCGCGGCAACGTCGGCCGCATAGGTATCCATCTCGTTGCCTTCGAAAGTCTGGGTGGAGCGGCCGTGGCCACGGCGGTCATGGGCGATGACGCGGAAACCCTTTTCGAGGAAGAACATCATCTGCGCGTCCCAATCGTCGGCGCTGAGCGGCCAGCCGTGATGGAAGACGATCGGCTGGGCATCCTTCGAACCCCAATCCTTGTAGAAGATTTCAGTTCCGTCCTTGGTCTTGATGAAAGGCATGGTCTGGCTCCGATTTTCTGGTGATGTTGGACTGGTTGCGGCAAGCGTGGCTTTCGGCAGGGCGATGGCCGCAATGGCGGCGCCTCCTGCCAGAAGAACGTCCCGCCGTGTGGCATCCGCCGTCAGTGCAATGCTGCGTTCACTCATGATCGCCTCCGTGTGGCATGCTTGCCTCCTTGCGGGCTTCTCCGCGCCTCTTCGACGAGAACAAGCTGACTCACTTCCGGCAGCGATACGAGTTAACCGTCGTAAATTGATGCAAAGCAAAAATGACGGCAATGCGCCATTAGACGTACTAACCTCATGAAGACAGTATGTTATCCGCAAGCTTTTTATCTCGAAGCTGCCGGCGCCAGCGGGATTACCGCCTTCAGAAGATCAGCAAACTGGATTGCCCGAAGCGATCATTGCAGATTGCGCCAGATGACCGGCCGGTTCTCGTTGAAAGATATGGCCTCCTTCTTCCAATGATTGAAGTGTCCGCCCTCTTGCAGCCTGGTTGCCGCGTCCCGACCGACCATCTTCGCAACCGCCGTCTCGTCCCCCATGTGGTTCAGCACCTCTAGGACCATATCGAGCAGGCCGACATAGTCGCTGGTGCCATAGGCTGAACAGAGCAGCTTCAGTCGGCTGCTGCCATTGGCAAGGTCGCGGGCCGAGGGTTCGGCCAGGTCTTCGGAGGAAAAAGAAAGCGGTGCGAACCAATAGGCGAGGTAAGCGAGGTCTCGCAGATGCGGCCCCGGACCTGCGAGGTCGAAATCGATGATCGCGACCGGGAGACCATCCCGAAAGATCATGTTGTAGGGCGCAAAATCATTGTGGCAAATCACGTCATTGCGTTCGGCAAGAGGGTAGGTATAGGCCCAATTGCCGTCGGGGACGAAGTCCAGGCTTCGGGTCGCATCGTGCAACTTCCGTAACATTGTGGCGGATTCGGTGAGGGCAGCGGTATTCTCCCAGAGCGTCTCCGGGATCGTCGCCGTGCCTGCCATGTAAGAGAGGATTTCCCTTCCGCTGTCATCGATACCTAGGAAACGAGGCGCATAGGCAAAACCCCACCGTTCCAGTTGCTTCAGCAGCTTGTGCACGTTCCGGCTATTCGGGCTCATTGAACGGCGTACCGTATCGGCGACCCTGACGACGCCGGCATTGATATTACCGCCTGCCAGCGGCACTTCGTCATCTGATGTCGGCATCCTTGCTTCCCCAGAGCCATGATCGCACTTGCAACCAGATAGCGGAAATAGACAGGGTTGCCCACGAACAGTTCGGCAGTCTGCTTAGGAAGGGCTGGCGTCGGCAATCCGCCGCTTGTCGAAGCCACGGAAGCTGCTGTGCGCCAAGGGGGCGAGCGTGGCGGCGAGATAGGCGAGACCTGTCAGAAGCAATGCGGTTGAAAGGCCCCACGCATCGACCAACGCGCCGCCGACGAGCCCGCCGAAGGGGAGGAGCACCCAGCAGAGCGCGGCATTCAGCGATGTGACGCGGCCTATCAAAGGCTTCGGTGTGCGCTCAAAAAGTACGGCCGAGAGGATGGGATTGAGGAAGCCCGAGGCCAAGCCGCCAATGGCGAGCGTCGCAAAAATAAGTGCAAGCGGCGTTTCCACCGCAAAGACCAGAAAGCGCGGAAAGCCGGTCAGCAGGAAGGCGACCGTGTAGACGGCAAGGCGCGGCAGGCGCTCGCCGATCATGGCGGCTATCACGGCACCGAGAATCGAGGCGCCGGAGAAAACGGCAAACATGGTTCCGAGCAGGGCCGGGCCATGGCCGGAGGTCTGCGTCCAGACAGGCAACAAGACGGCGCCGAGGGCCTGGTCGAGCAAGTTAGTGGTTGCCACCATCAGCACGATTGCGACCAGTACCGCATCGCGCCGCAGAAAGCGCCAGCCTTCCGCGAGTTCACGGCCATAGGCGGCGATGCCGGTTGCTTCGGGCTTCGGAGCGCGCCGCAATTGGGGGATACCGGCTGCGACGATCACGGCGGCGGCGGCGAAGGTGAGGGCGTTGACCGCAAGCGCCTGGCTCGGTCCGAAAAGGGCGATCAGCGCACCGGCGCCGGCTGCGCCTGCGGCTGATGCCAGGCGCTCGATTGCGCCAGCGACGCCGGTCACGCGTTCCAGCGGCATGGAGGCGAGTTCGGCGATATCGGGGACCATGGATTGCTTGGCGGCATCCGAGGGACCGCGCAACACACCCATGGCGAAGACGATCGGCAGCAGGATCGGCATGGTGAGCAGGTCGAGAAGATGCAGCGCGGGCACGAGCCCGACCGCAATCACCGAAGCGCTGTCGCAGATGATGGCGATGCGCTTCGGGCCGAGGCGGTCGATCAGGGGGCCGCCGAGCGCCTTGGCGACGACATAGGGCAGCATCTCCATCATGGCGACAAGGCCGGTCAGCACGGGACTGCCGGTCGTGCTCAGCACCAGCCAGGGGATGGCGACGCTGGAGAGCCGCGTGCCTGAAATGGAAAGCGTTTCGGCGACTGCGAGCGCGATTAAGGGACTGCGGCGGCTCATGGCTCGCTCTCTTCCTCGCCATGCGGCAGGCGGCCCGGATAGGGAAAGGCGTGCAGCATGACAGTGAAAGGCACCGTGCCTGATGGCAGTGGCTCACCGAGGGGCGGGGCCTCGCGCATCGCCTCCATGAGGAGGTCGTTCAGCCGCTTCGTCAGGGCTTCGGCCTTTTCAGAGGTCAGCGGAATAATGATGTCACTTGCGGTGCTGGCCTTCCGCCATGCGAGCGGCAGCTCGGAATATTCCTCGACTGCCTTCTGCATCTGATCGACCTGCAGGGAGAGGATCGCCTGCGTGAAGGCAACATCCATATCAAAAGCCCCCCCTTCGGTTTCCGCCGGCGGCACCGAGGTGATTTCGTGGCATGCCCTCCACCAGCGGTCACGGCGGGATGGTCCCGGCGCATCCTCGATGAAACCATACTGGGCGAGCTGGCGCAGGTGATAGCTCGTGGCGCCGCTGTTGAGGCCGAGCCGTGTCGCGAGCTGCGTTGCCGTTGCGGGGCCATCGATGCGGAGCATGCCGAGCATGCGCAGGCGCACCGGATGGGCGAGCGCCTTCAGCGCCGTGACGTCCGGGACGACCCGGCTGACGTTGCGGGATGTAGATGACGCTGGCGTAGGGACAGGTGTTTTCATGGCGGTAGCTTAGTATCGCAAATGAATCTTTGCAAATATTTCTTTGCAGATAGAGGCGCAAGCTGTCAGCCGGGCAGCGCTGGCATCTTGCGGCGTTCCAGCACGACCTTGAGCAGCGCATGGGCTGAAAGCAGCGGGGAGGCTTCGCTATTGCCGAGGATCAGCAGCCCGGCAGCGGCGCCTTCGGGTGTTATGTCCATATGCCGGCCGGGGATGACTGCGACCGGCTTGCCCGACATCAGGAAGGCGCGGATCGTGGCCGCAACGCCTTTGGCGGACCAGAGTGCACCGGAAAGGCCGATGCAGAAGGCGGCGTCGAAATCCTCTGTCACGATCTGGTCGAGACGCAGCGTATCGGCGAGATCGTCGCGTGCGGCGCGGTCGGTGACGAAGCGCGCGGCAGCGGGCTCCTTATGGACGCTCTGACGCAACTCGCCGGTCAGATCGGGGAAGCCGCCCGATGGTGTCGCGAGGACGACTTCTGCTGGTGCATCCTTGAAAAGGTAATAGGCGGGTGCGAGGCGCGCGATCCTGACCTCGCTGTTATCTCCATCCGCCGCGAGAATGATCAGAAAACGGATGGGTATTTGGCCGTCCATGGGCATGCTCCTCTTGGGGAGCAATGATGCACGGACAAAGAGAAACGGACGAGTTGATCGTTGTAAATCGGTGTAAACGGGTTTAGCCGGCCGCGCCCGAAAGCTGCGCCGGTTCGTGGCCGAGGGCTTCGAGATCGACATTGATGCGGCGCTCCCAGCCGACCGCGCCATCCTGCCTTGCGGCGATGCGTGCCGCCTTGAGGATGGCTGAAGCGGCGTCCAGCCCTTCCGGGCTCTGTCCCTTTGCGGTGACCATTGCCTTCACCCGCAGGAGTTCGGGCAAGCACCAGCGTTCGCCCGAGGCGTCGCCATGCTCCAAGGCGCTGTCGATCACCGCATGGGCTTCCGCATGTTGACCGAGGCCGGACAGGGCCTGCGCCTCGATGGACTGGAAGTAGGTGCGGAAGAGGTTGAAGCCGGCACGATCGAGGATGTCCATCGCCGGGCGCAGCTTTGCGAGGCAGAGCCGGTATTCGCCGTCCCGCAAACGTAGTTCCGCTTCGAAGCCGTCGGCATAGGTGTGCCAGACATCGAGCGACAGGGCCTTGGTATGGTCGCGCAGAAGCCGGATCGCGGCAGCCGCTTCGCCGTCGTTCCCGGAGAGAAGTGCCAGCGGGCAGACGGCTTCGGCGAGAAGATTGCTGATCGAATGGTTATGGCCGATATCGCGGGCGTAGCGCATGGTCTCTTCGACCTCGTTCAGCGCGGCCTTTTCGTCGCCCAATATCCAGAGGCAACGAGCAATGACGATGCGCGCCGTCACGCGCTGGTCGAACTGGAAGCGCACGGAATGGCGCGCCTGCGGCACATGCTCGTAGTCGGCCAGCATCGCCAGAAGCTCCTCGCGGGCCGCGCCGTGGCGGCCAAGCCAGTGCAGTGTAGCAGCCTTCATGCGCTTTCCGATAATGACATCAGTTGGATCGGAGGAGGACGGAGCAAGGGCTGCGAAGCGCTCCGCCAGTTCCAGTCCCTGGCGAGGCTCGGCGCGGTTCAGCACATCGACCCAAAGCGCCCAGATGGCGCGAAGCTGATGGTCGACATCACCGAGTTCCTCGGCGATCCGCCAGGCCGTCGTCCAGGCAGCCACACCATGTTCCGGCGCACTGGTCGCGCGGAGCTGCGGCCAGCCGAGCGCGGCATAGAGTTTCATGCGGCTGCGCTCATCGAGGCCAGGGCGGGCGTCGAGGAAGGCTATCGCATGGGTGAGTGCCGCCACGCATTCGTCGAGCAGTGACAGGCGGAAGAAGAGTGGCAAGGCGGCAACCGTCAACCGCACGCCGAGCAGCGCATCGCCGGACGCACCGAAGGCCCAGTCGAGCGCTGCGCGCAAGCCGGGCACCTGTTGGGCGAAATCCTCGGGCCATTCTTCTGATGGAGCGGAATAAAGATCCGGTTCGGCCTCTTCGAGCGCGGCGCAGAGATAGGCGGAAAAGCGCGCCATGACGTTGGGCAGTTCGCCCGAGGTAGCGAGTTTTTCGCCGGCATAGAGGCGTGTCGTATCGAGCAGGCGGTAGAGCGTTTCGTCGGTCGCGGTCTCGACCACGACCAGCGATTTGGCGACAAGCGCGGCCAGCAAATCCCCGGGTTCGGTGCTGGAGAAGACCTCGGCTGCGGCCGCGCTGCTGAAGCGGCCGCGGAAGACGGAGAGTTCGCGCAGCGCCTGCTGCTCCTCCGGCGACAGGATGAGGTAGCTCCAGTCAAGCGTGGCGCGCAGTGTCTGGTGGCGGGGCAGCGCCGTGCGCCGGCCGCGGGTCAATACCCGGAAGCAGTCGGACAGCGAGCGGGAGAGGGCGGCGACGCCCATCGCCTCCAGCCGGCCGGCGGCAAGCTCGATTGCGAGCGCAATGCCATCGAGCCGCGTGCAGATATCGACGACATCGGCAGCGTCCTCGTCCGTCAGCTCGTAGCCGCCGAGGCAGGCATCGGCGCGTTCGACGAAAAGCTGGACGGCGGGCGAGGCCAGGGCAGCCTCCGCTGTCACCGCAGACAAGGGCAGGTCGAGCGGCAGCAGGCGGTGGACACGTTCGCCTTCGGCGCGCAGCGGCTCGCGGCTGGTGGCGAGGATATGCAGATCGGGCGCTTCGGCCAGCAGGTCTTCGGCGAGCTTGGCGATATCCGCCACCACATGCTCGCAGCTGTCGAGCACGAGCAGGAGACAACGCGGCTCCAGATGGGCGGCGATTTCCACTACGATATCATCGCTGCGCGAGAGGATGCCGAGTGCAGACGCCACCACCGTCGGCACGAGATTTCCAGTCGCGACTTCCGACAGGTCGATCCAGACGATCTCGCCCTCGAAGCTGCCGCGCGCAATCACGGCGCGGGCAACGGTGGATTTGCCGATGCCGCCGGGGCCGGCGATGGTTACGAGACGGCCCTTGGTCAGCTGCCCGGTCACGGCTGCGATCGTCTGTTCGCGGCCGAAGATGCGGGCGGGCAGGCGTTCGGGGCGAAATTTCTGGAGTGTCGGCCGAGCGGCGGGCGCTGCGCCATTACTGCTGCGGTTGACGGGCGCGATGAAGGTATAGCCGCGGCCCGGCACATTGGCGATGAATTGCGGCTCGCGCTTGATGTCGCCGAGCGCCTTGCGCAGCGCCGAGACATGGACGCGCAGATTGGCTTCATCGACAAATGTATCCGGCCAGACCTGCTTGACGATCTCAGCATTGGTCTTCAGCTCACCCGGATGATTGAGCAGAAACAGCAGGATATCGACGGCGCGGCTGCCGAGAGGCACGGCAGACCCTTCCCGCAACAGGCTACGCCTGGCAGGCACTATCGAAAATGCACCGAACTGAAGCTCTTCTTCCAAGCATGCTCCCTGCGTGATGGCGGCAGGTTGGCCAAATGCCTGCGCCCTGTCAAATGAAACGCGGTGACAGGGCTGGAATTGCGACGATATTTCAGATGTTTAAGGCGGCGCTATTTTAGCGGCCTTCAAGCTTGCCCGCGCTCTGCAAGGATGGCGTTCAGGCGGGAGACATCCTCTCGCAGCGCAGTCAGTTCCGTCAGCACCCGCATATCGATTTTCTGATGCAGCGACAGAACCTCAAGCTCGGCCTTCAGGTTGACCTCGTAATCCTTGGCGGCTTCGAAACGATCGCGTTCGGCCTGCCGGTTCTGCGACATCATGATGATCGGCGCCTGAATGGCGGCGAGCATGGAGAGGATGAGGTTCAGGAAGACGAAGGGATAGGGGTCGAAGGCGCGAGAAAAAAGGATGACCGTGTTGATGATGGTCCAGACGACGAGAAAGGCGAGGAAGGCCAGGATGAAAGACCAGGAGCCGCCGACGCGGGCGATGCCGTCGGCCAGACGCTGGCCGAAGGAGGATTCGGCGGCAATGGCGGCGTTGACGTCGGTGGAGATGATCTTGCGCTCATGTGCCTTGGCGAGCACGCGCTTTTCGATGTCACCCAACTCGTCGGCCGGCTTGCCGAAATGCAGGTGGACGAAATTCGGAAGATTATACATGGCATTGTCCCGGAAATGGATCGAATTGGCGCGCAGTATTCCGCCGTTGACGCAAATTGCAATGCGTATCGGCGTCGCGCAAGGCAAACACAGGGATAGGCAGAGCGATGGGCCGCCCTTCATCAAATTTTCGCCGCGGATCGCTACGGCTTTTGATACGGCTTATTGCGGTGCACGAAGGGGCGGATTAAATGAATGACATGACACAGGAAAACGCTCTCTCCCAGACCTTCAACATCGCCATCGCCCAGCTGAACCCCACGGTGGGCGATGTCGCCGGAAACCTTGCCAAGGTGCGTGAGGCGCGCGCCGATGCGGCGCGGCAGGGCGCGCATCTCTTGATGATGACCGAGCTTTTCATCTCCGGCTACCCACCGGAAGATCTGGTTCTGAAGCCGGCCTTCATCCGCGCTTGCTGGACGGCGGTCGAAAACCTTGCGGCCGATACCGCCGATGGCGGGCCGGGCATCGTCATCGGATTTCCGCGCCAGGACGAGACGGGGCGCTACAATTCCATCGCCGTGCTCGATGGCGGCAAGGTGATTGCCGTGCGCGACAAGATCGACCTGCCGAATTACGGCGAGTTCGATGAGAAGCGCGTCTTCGACCAGGGCGCCATGCCCGGACCCGTGAATTTTCGCGGTGTGCGCATCGGCATTCCGATCTGCGAGGATATCTGGGGCGATCTCGGTGTGTGCGAAACGCTCGCCGAAAGCGGCGCGGAAATCCTGCTCGTGCCGAACGGCTCACCCTATTATCGCGGCAAGGTCGATATCCGCCATCAGGTGGTGCTGAAGCAGGTGATCGAGACAGGCCTGCCGATGGTCTATGCCGCCCAGCTCGGCGGCCAAGACGAGCTCGTCTTCGACGGCGCAAGCTTTGCCTTCAATGCTGACAAGTCGCTCGCCTTCCAGCTCAGCCAGTTCGAAACCGCACTGGCGGTGACGACCTGGAAGCGGACCGAAAACGGCTGGCGTTGCTCGGAAGGGCCGATGGCGCGCATACCTGAGAGCGAGGAGGCCGATTACCGCGCCTGCCTGCTCGGTTTCCGCGACTATGTGAACAAGAACGGCTTCAAGAATGTCGTGCTCGGCCTTTCCGGCGGCATCGATTCGGCGATCTGTGCCGCCATCGCCGTCGATGCGCTCGGCGAAGAGCGGGTGCGTACGGTCATGTTGCCCTATCACTATACGTCAGAGGACTCGCTGAAGGATGCGGCCGATTGCGCGAAGGCGCTCGGCTGCCGCTACGATATCGTGCCGATCGAGGGGCCAGTGACGGGCTTTTCCTCGGCGCTCTCGAACCTTTTCGAGGGCACGAACAGCGGCATCACCGAGGAGAACCTGCAGAGCCGTGCGCGCGGCACGATCCTGATGGCGATCTCCAACAAGTTCGGCTCGATGGTGGTCACCACGGGCAACAAGTCGGAAATGTCAGTCGGTTACGCGACGCTCTACGGCGACATGAACGGCGGTTTCAACCCCATCAAGGACCTTTACAAGATGCAGGTCTATGCGCTGGCCCGCTGGCGCAACGAGAATGTGCCGCCGGATGCGCTCGGCCCTTCGGGCGTGGTCATTCCGCAGAATATCATCGACAAGGCGCCGTCGGCCGAGCTTCGCCCCGACCAGAAGGACCAGGATTCGCTGCCGCCTTATCCTGTTCTGGACGACATCCTCGAATGCCTTGTCGAGCGGGAGATGGCGGTCGAGGAGATCGTGGCGCGCGGCCATGATGTCGAGACGGTGCATCGCATCGAACATCTGCTCTATCTCGCCGAATACAAGCGCCGCCAGTCGGCGCCGGGCGTGAAGATCACCAAGAAGAATTTCGGCCGCGACCGGCGCTACCCGATCACCAACCGATTCCGGGATCGATAGAGTAATGGAGATTGATGATCTCCCTTACGAGAAATTGAAGCTTCTTCTGAAGGAAGATCACCAAGAAATTTCGCTTAACCTTCGCGTCGCCGCACTTTTTCTTGTCGTTTACGAAAACCTCAAGGAACTTGTCATCGATAAGGTCCAGTCTTTTTTTACGAACGAATGGCGGATTGTGGAAGGAGAGCTCAAAGGCATACCCTCACAGAAGTATAAGGAGTTGGTGCGCGGCAGAGGCGCATTTCAGGCCTGCCGCGAATTTCATGTTGAGATTGGCGCAATTTCTCCTGACGACAATCAGTTAATAGAGCGATTTATCGCCTATCGCGGTGAAGTTGCACATGAACTCTATTCAATCTTGTTCGATGACAACAAAGCCGCTCTCGACGTAGATTTGCTTTTTAAAGTGCATCTGTTGGCGAGGAATATTGATAGATGGTGGATAATAAATTTCGAGTTTGCAACTGACGAAGATATGGTTGGCGTCGATTTTGACGAAGAACAGGTGATGTCCGGGAGGCAATTGTTTCTCGATCAGTTAGTTCGGGTCGCTCTCAAAGATGTCTTTGATTTGTCTAAGGAAGCGGGGACGTGAATATGCGCAGCTCTGTCGAAATCTACAACGTCAGGAGAGGCGAAAGCCGTGTCGTCTGGCAGACGGAGGCGCTGGTGGAGGCGCCGAATTTCTCACGCGACGGCGCGTATTTGCTGATCAATGGTGATGGGCTGCTCTACCGCCTGCGGCTCGACGGCAGCGATCTCGTCGAGAAGGTCGATACCGGCTTTGCTGTTCATTGCAACAATGACCACGGCATTTCACCCGATGGCGAAGAGATCGTCATTTCCGACAAGACCGAATTCGGCAAGTCGGCGATCTACATTCTGCCGATCGAGGGCGGTAAGCCGCGGCTGATCACCAAGAACCTGCCGTCCTACTGGCACGGCTGGTCGCCCGACGGGCGCGAGCTTGCCTATTGCGGGATCCGCAACGATCTCTTCGATATCTACACGATCTCGGTCAAAGGCGGCGAGGAGAAGCGGCTGACGCATGGAGAAGGCCGTAATGACGGGCCGGACTGGTCGGCCGATGGGCAGTGGATCTACTTCAATTCCAGCCGCACCGGCCTGATGCAGATCTGGCGCATCCATCCCGATGGCACAGGTCTTCAGCAGGTGACATCAGACAATTACGGCAACTGGTTCGCCCACCCGTCACCCAACAATGACAAGGTGCTGATCCTCTCCTACGACCCCGATGTCTTCGACCATCCGCGCGATCTCAACGTGCGGCTCAGGATGATGGATATGGATGGCGGCAACCTGACGGAACTGTTCGAGCTTTTCGGCGGGCAGGGCACGATCAACGTGCCGAACTGGTCACCCGATGGCGAGGAATTCGCCTATGTGCGGTATTTCCCGGTGAGATCTTGAGAGGGCGCACCGCCATTTGATGATGGGTGGTGCGGAGGCCTAATGAACGAGGTCTTTGCAATTGATGACCCGGTCCTCATTGTCCAGATAGCTTTTATTGGGATCGCCGTTACAGCTGTGCTCTTCATCGGGCGCGAAGAGCAACAAGACCATGGAAGCAAACACCAGCACCAAAAGCGCTGCGCAACAATATCCCGCTGCTCGCACAATTACCGCGATCATGAACAAACCTTCAGACCAAATCGGCCGATCATTATCATCGCATCGCTCTACACGGAAGTAGATGATGATGGGGCGGTGGGCGGTCGTATCTAGCCTATTCGGCGCTTCTGAGAGGTTGTACACATTGCGGGAACACAAGGGGCAATATTGAGCCACTGGAAATCAACGTTTACCGGGATTTTGATTGCAACCTCTGTTGTGCAAGCTGCGCAGGCTGAGCTGGACACCGAGCAGCTGAATAGCGTCGAGCTGCTCAGCGCCTTCATCGCTTATGCTAAGCCCTGCGGGTACAAACTTAGCGAGGCAGGTTTAAACAGGTTCTACAAAGAGGCGCGGCTGACGACCGCAGAATCGAGAAAGGCGATTGAGAAGAGCGTTCAGGACAAAGAGAGGCAATCCTTCAATCGGGATATATGTCCCCACTTCGAGATCGGTGCTGAAGTAAACCGTATCCTTGTCGGGAAGGGTCCGCTCCAAAAATCATCTGAGGCACACGAACTTGGTTCCAAGTAACTCATTGATGTTGGGGTGGCGGCCATTGCCACGGCTGAGAGTATTGTCGGATCACCTCGATGAATCTCCATCAACATTTGAAATCCATATGTCGGCGCGAGCCTTGAACGGGAACCGATGCCACGCTGCCCTATAGTGCTTCGCTGAATCCCGTATCGCGCTATTGGGCATTTTTCATATCGGTGCCCGCAGGATAGTTTTGCTTCGACGAAGTATTAAAATTCAACATAAAACTGGGGCGTCTGTGGGATATAGCCGTGAATAAGCTACGCCTAATAAGAAAATCAATGATAATAATATTTATTATTTTCTTCATATCATTCAATATTTTAATTTGGCCAGCATGGCATCATCGAAACATGTATGATGTAATTTCCGATGCTCTTCAATTCAGGGGACCATTAGTTGGAATTCTTTTAGTAGCCCCGCAAACTTATCCTCTGATTATATTGTCTCTGTTATTGCACCTCCTAAGGAAGAACGAGCGCGCCTTAAAAGAGGCAATGTGGCTCTGGTCAGTGATATTTGTAATTGGCTCAGCGTGGACCGCTCTGTTCATCTATGCAGTCAACAACGGGTAACCCCTCAAAGGACCACCCACCGCCCTGTGAATAGGCGGCGGGGTTTACCTTCGGCGACTCAGGCAGCAACGGCTGCCTTGCGGCGATCGCGGACGGCTTTGGCGAGATCCTCGAGCACGTCGACCGACATATCCCAACCAATGCAGCCATCGGTGATCGACTGGCCGTAGACGAGCGGCTTGCCGGGGACGAGATCCTGGCGGCCGGCGACGAGATTGCTCTCGATCATCATGCCCTTGATGTGGTGGTTGCCGGCGACGATCTGGCCGGCGACGTCATGGACGACCTTCGGCTGGTTCATCGGATCCTTGCCGCTGTTGGCGTGGCTGGCATCGATCAGCATGCGGGGATCGACACCGAGCTTGACGGCTTCGGCAATGACGGCCTGGACGTCGGCAGCCTCATAATTCGGGCGCTTGCCACCGCGCAGGATGATGTGGCAGTCCTCGTTGCCGCGCGTGGAGGCAATCGCTGCCTGTCCATCCTTGGTGACAGCCGGGAAATGGTGCGGCTGGGAGGCCGCCATGATTGCATCGAGTGCGATGCGCGCGCTGCCATCCGTGCCATTCTTGAAGCCGATCGGGCAGGAGAGACCCGAGGCGAGCTGGCGATGGATCTGGCTTTCGGTCGTGCGCGCGCCTATGGCGCCGTAGCTGACGAGATCGGCAATATATTGCGGCGTGATCGTGTCGAGGAATTCGCAGCCAGCCGGCAGGCCCATGGCGTTGATATCGAGCAGCAGGCGGCGCGCGAGGCGCAGGCCTTCCTCGATACGGTAGCTGCCGTCGAGATGCGGGTCGTTCATCAGGCCCTTCCAGCCGACGGTCGTGCGGGGCTTTTCGAAATAGACGCGCATGACGATTTCGAGATCGCCTGAGAGACGTCGTCGCTGTTCGACAAGACGGGACGCGTATTCGCGGGCAGCTGCGGGATCATGGATCGAGCAGGGGCCGATGATGACGAGCTGGCGGTCGTCCTTGCCCGTCAGGATATTGTGGATCGTGTCGCGGGTGCTGGTCACGGTCTCGGTGACCGCGGCGGTCCGCGGGATTTCCGAGAGGATATCGGCAGGTTTGGTCAGCGGGGTGATCTCGACGATGCGCAGATCATCAATAGTGTCAGTCACGGTATGCTCTCCTGTTTGGTCATACCGTGCGGAACAAAAAAGCCGCCAGGTTGACTAGCGGCTGTTCGGGTTGTCGTCGCGTTAGTTTCGGTTACGCACAGACCCGCATCCGCTGGAAGCAGCGGTACGAATAAAATCGCGATGCGTAAACGGACGAAATCGACATGGCGTTTATGTAGCTACGCCGATCGGAATTGTCACGTGGAATCTGTGAGGAAAAGCGACAGATCCGTGAAGTTTTCAGCGGCTCTCCGCCATTGCCTCTGCCCGGGCCTCTTCCGGCTCTGCTGCTTCGGCATGTCTGTTCTTGCGGCGGCGTGTCGTCAACTCCTCGCCGGCATTGGCGGGCAGGCGCAGGAAGGTGATGCAGGCAAGTGCTGATATCGCCGCCACGATGAAGAAGGCGATATGGAAATCCGAGACCAGAAGCTTGCCGCCATGGAAGCTCGAGGAGATTTCCAGGATCGTGCCGGCGACGGCAACGCCCATGGCCATGGAGATGCGCTGCGCTACCGCATTGATGGCGGTTGCCTGGCTGCTGTCGGCCTCGTCCACATCGCCGAAGGCCATGGCGTTGACGCCGGAAAAGGCCATGGAGCGCAGGAGGCCACCGACGAGAAGACAGCCCATGATGACGTACATCGGCGTCTCGGCGGTGAAGAAGCCGTTCGCGCCGAGGAAGATCGCCGCGAGGAAGGTCGTCAGCGCAATGACGTTGCGGAAGCCGAAGGCATTGTAGGTGCGTGTGGCGGCGAATTTCGAGCCCATGGAACCGAGCGCGCTGATGAAGGTGATCGAGCCCGACTGCAGCGGCGTCAGGCCAAAGCCGAGCTGCAGCATCAGCGGCATCAGGAAGGGCAGCGCGCCGAGCCCCATGCGGAAATTCGAGGCGCCGAGGATCGCCGCCCGGAACATCGGGTAGCGGAACATCTTGGGATCGAGCAGCGGATGCGGCGTGCGCCTGGCATGAACGAAATAGAGAATGCCGGAGAGGACGCCGACGGCGACAGTGATATAGCCGTAGATGACGGGAACGGCTGGCAGGCTGATGACCGAGAGGCCGAAGACGAAACCGGCAAAGCCGATACCCGACAGGAAGAAGCCCGAAAAATCCATCGGCGTCGGGCTGCGCGGCTCGACGGCCGGAAGGAAACGGGTGACGAGGACGATGCCGATAATGCCGATCGGGACGTTGATCCAGAAGATCCAGTGCCAACTGAGATAGGTCGTCAGGAAGCCGCCGATCGGCGGGCCCATGATCGGGCCGATAAGCGCCGGAATGGTAAGCCATGCCATGGCATTCACCAGTTGGTGACGTGGCGTGCCGCGCACCAGGAGCAATCGCCCGACCGGCGTCATCATCGAGCCGCCGGCACCCTGGATGAGGCGGGAAATGACGAAGGCGGCGATGGAATTGGAGAATGCGCAGGCGACCGAGCCGACCATGAAGACGAAGATCGCCAGGCGGAAGATGTTGCGTGCGCCGAAGCGATCCGACATCCAGCCGCTGATCGGGATGAAGATTGCCAGCGCCACGAGGTAGCTCGTTACCGCAAGTTTCAGCGCGATCGGCGAGGTGCCTATATCGGCAGCAATCGCCGGCAGGCTGGTGGCGATCACGGTCGAATCCATCTGTTCCATGAACAGGGCGACCGCAAGGATCATCGGCGTTAGACGGGACACGGGCAACCGGAAGGCAATGAGAGAGGATTCGGCGCCAGCGGCGTCGGGTCTCGTTCTAGGCCAGCATTTTCAGCCTGTCCACGAAATGAATGTCGCATGCAGCTTGCCGCCATGCCGTTTCCGCGCCATAGATCGCCCGTCAGGTGCCCGCTTTCATAAGCGGGAGAATCGGGAATCCGGTGCAAGACCGGAACGTGCCCAACGCTGTAAGGCCGACGCTTGCCGCATAGAATGCCACTGGCCGCAAGGCCGGGAAGGCTGCGGCCAAGCGGATGACGCCAAGTCAGAAGACCGGCCTGGCAAGATAGACCCAACCCGCGCGGACGGCGGGCGGTTGCGTTGTTGGGGATTTGACGATGCGACCCATTGATGATGCCGTTTGCCCGGCATCTAGCTTTTCTGCGGCCGAACGCGAGGCCGTCTATCACGCCATCATGACGCGGCGCGACGTACGCAGCCAGTTCCTGCCCGATCCCTTGCCGGATGATCTCGTCACGCGGCTTTTGACGGCGGCCCATCACGCGCCCTCGGTCGGCTTCATGCAGCCGTGGAATTTCATTCTGGTGAAGAGTGCCGCGGTGAGGGCACGGGTGCGCGATGCCTTCCTTAAAGCGAATGAGGAAGCGGTCCGCATGTTCGACGGCGAGCGGCAGGAACAATACCGTTCGCTGAAGCTCGAAGGCATTGTCCAGGCGCCGCTCGGCATCTGCGTGACCTGCGATCCCACCCGCAGCGGCAGCGTGGTGCTGGGGCGCACCCACAATCCGCGCATGGACAGCTATTCCACCGTCTGCGCCATCCAGAACCTGTGGCTTGCCGCACGCGCCGAAGGCGTCGGGATCGGCTGGGTCAGCATTTTTCGCGAGGGAGATCTCAAGGCGATTCTCGGTATTCCCGATCATATCGAGGTCGTGGCCTGGCTCTGCGCTGGCTTCGTCGACCGGCTCTATGACGAGCCGGAACTGGCGGTCAAAGGTTGGCGGCAGCGCATGCCGCTGGAAGAGCTGGTCTTCCATGACGGCTGGGGGCAGGTGGACAGCGAGGCCGCGCCGGTCTGAGCCGGCGCGGGTGTGCATCATTCTGCCGGCTGGCTGCCGCAATCCTTGGCACAGGCCGGCGTCTTCCAATGGGCAAAGACGAGGAAGCTTGCGGCGGCAAGAAGCCAGACGCCGATCGCGCCGTAGAGCATGACGCCGCCGAAGCCTGCGACCAGCGCATCATGCACCGTCTCGGCCGGAATGCCTGGCAGGGAGGCGATGTTACCGGCGGAGATCCGTTCGGCGAGCAGGCGCAGATCGCCGGCATCCGTCGAGGTTGGCAAGGTGCTCTTGAGATGGGAGAGCACGCCGCTGAACAGGACGAAGCCCATGACGGCGATGTTGATGGCGAGCGAGATCATCCGGGCGCTCATGTCGATGCCGGAGGCCATGCCGGCGCGATCGCTAGAGACAGCGCCTGTCGTCGTATTGGTGACCGGGGTGTTGGTGAAGCCAAGCCCGATGCCGGAAAGCAGCGCGCCGGGCAGCATCGTCAACCAGCTTGGCGCGGCGGCAGCACTGCCTGACTTCATCAGCAGGAAGCCGAGCCCGATGGTGAAAAGGCCGCCGGGAATGATGACGCCCGGTCGGTAACGCAGCATGAGCCGTTCAGCGAGCGGCGGTACGACGAGCGTCGGCAGCGTATAGGCAAGCAGCGCCAGACCCGCGGCCACGCTGCCATAACCGAGACCGGCCTCATACCAGATCGGCAGATAGATCATGAAAGGCCAGAAGCTGATGTTCATGGCGGCCGAACCGATGATGGCGCCCGAGAAGGCGCGGATGCCGAAGACCGAGGCATCGAACATCGGTCGCGGGTTCAGTCTCTCGGCAATGACGAAGGCGACGAGGCTTGCCGCGGCAATAGCGATGATGCCAAGCGCGGCGGGGCTGGCAAAGCCGAGAGCCGGCCCCTGGGTGATGAAGAAGGCAAGGCAGAAGACCGCCAGCGAAAGGGTGACAATGCCAGCCATATCGAGCCGTCCTGCAACAGGGTCACGCGATTCCTCAACGCCCGTTATGGCAAGGGCCACCGTCACGGCTGCCAGCACGGCGTGGATAAGGAAGACCCATTGCCAGCCGGCGGTTGCTACGATCACGACACCGATGATCGGGCCAAAGCCGAGGCCGATACCGAAGATGATGCCCCACCAGCCGAAGGCCATGCTGCGGGCTCTGCCCTCCGGAAATTGATGGGAGAGAACGGCCACCTGGCAGATCAGCATCACGCCGCCGCTCATGCCCTGCAGAAAGCGGGCAACGATCAGCAGCGAAACATCCTGAGCAAGGCCGGCAATCAGCGAGGTGAGGCCAAAGGCGACAATGCCGATCAGGAAGATGCGCTTGCGGCCGTAGCGATCGGCCAATGTACCTGCGGCCATCAGCACTGTCGTCACGGCGATCGTATAGGCATTCATAATCCATTGCAGCGCGCTGAAATCGGCATGCAGCACCTTTTCCAGCGTCGGCAGGATCGCCGGTACGCTCGATATTTCAAGGCCGAACATCAGTGAGGAGAGGCAGGCGGCCACCAGGGCGATGATGCCTCTGATACGGGAGGATGAAGGGGATACAGGGGTCATGCTTTGGCCTTTCGACGTTGAGACATACAGGGTTGACATCCGTTGTCGTCCATTTGCGTCAGCATAAGCAGAGCTTGATCATTACAGAATTGGATGATTAGCTATTTCAGACACAACAATTTCGGATAGATCCAATGACCATGCTCGATGTCGATTCCGTTCAGGTTTTCGTGACGATCGCCGAGAACAAGAGCTTCACCCGCGCTGCCAGTGAGCTCGGCAGCACGCAAGGGGCAATCAGCGTCAAGCTCAAACGGCTGGAGGAGCGGCTCGGCCATCGGCTGATAGAACGCACGCCGCGGCTGGTGCGGCTTTCGGCACAGGGGGCGGTATTTCTTGATGCTGCACGGGAATTCCTCGCTGCCCATGACCGTGCGGTCGCGGCACTTTCCTCGTCGCGCCGTCATTTCAGGCTGGGCATTGCGGCCCATGTCGCCGGCCCGGAAGTGCCGACGCTGCTTGCGCGCCTCAATGCCCATGATCCGGGGCTAACGATCGAAGTGCGGCTCGACAATTCCTGCGAGTTGCTTGCCGCCTTCGATCGCGGCGACCTGGATGCGGCGATCGTCCGTCGGGACGAGGACCGGCGTGACGGCGAGGTTCTGGCACCGGAGCATTTCGGTTGGTTTGCAACGCCGCAATTCGAATATCGCCGCGGCGAACCGCTGCGTCTTGCGGCACTGTCGCCCAACTGCAAGGTACGGGATGTCTGCACCCGGGCGCTCGATGCGGCGGGCATTCCCTGGGCGGAAGT
Organism: Hyphomicrobiales bacterium; assembly: GCA_900473185.1. GTDB lineage: Bacteria > Pseudomonadota > Alphaproteobacteria > Rhizobiales > Rhizobiaceae > Rhizobium. The sequence continues at coordinate 216,446 of UCKU01000003.1, forward strand.
CTTCCTCGGCGGCGGCTCTTCGGCTGTGACCGCAGCCGTTTCGGCCGGGCTTGCCGTCTCGACCTTTTCTTATCGTCTGGCACCTGTCGGCACGGTCGAGGTCAGCGAGCGCTTCGGCCTGCCGGCGCTGCCATCCTCCGAGGTCGTGCTGCATTCGACACTGACGGATGCGAAGTCGCGTGCGGCCCTGCGCACGCTGGCGGCAGCCTTCAGGGAGCATCGCTCGTCAAACTGAAGACGCGGTTTGACTGCCGATATCGTGGCTATTGCTGTTGTTGGGGCTGCGGGCCTGAGGTCGCCGGATTGGTGAGATCGATCTTGCCCTGATCGCCGGCCAGAAATTGCGGGCCGACCTGGCGCACCTTGTTACTGGCGGGATCGTAGGGACGATCCGGCACCTGCGCCTGCGGGGCGGGCGGGGCGCTTGCGGCCTTCGGGGCTTCTGTATGGATCGTAGTGATCGAACCCTTCGGCTCAGGCGCCGGCGCATAGGCTGCCTGGCTCTTGCGCATTTCCTCGTAGTAGGCGGTCAGATTGCAGGAGCAGGCGGACTTTTCGCCGGGTGCGCGGGTCTTGTAGGCAAAGGCGTTCTTCATCGCGCCATAGGGCGAACCGGTAGCAACCGAGATCATGTTCGAGGCTTCGGCGCTGGAGATGTCGCGGTAATAGAGCTCCGTCTCCACACCAGGGCACATCTTGGCGCAGGTCGCGGCATCGCGGCCGAAATCGACCGAGGTTGCGTTATTGCTGATCGGGAAGAAGCCGCCGTCGCAGGTGCGGACGCAGATGGTGCTGACGGGCGAGAGCATTTCCGCCCGCGGCAGGCCGTAACGTTCGCCACCGCCGAGCGGAATGAAGGTGTCGCCGCGCATGGCCTGTTCCTCGATGGAAGGAGCCGGGGCATAGGCATCGCCCTGCGCAGGTTCGCTAAAGCTGTCGCTGTTGCAGCCATTGTCTTCGAGTGCGGCCATCAGACCCTCGCGGGCCGGATCGGAACCACCCTGGCGCAGTTCGTTGCGGCGGTCCTGCAGGTAGCGGATATTGTCCACCATCTTCGCTTCGGACTGCTCGAGATCCTCGCAGAAGCCGGCATTTTCGCCGCCAACGACGACCATGCTGCCCGACGTGCAGCCATAGCGGCGCAGATCGCCGCGCACCTTGCGCAATTCCAGGTTCTGTTCGGCAAGCGCGCCCGCATACTGGCGCATCTCGGCACCATTCGTGCCGATCGATTGCGGCAGATCGGCAAGACGCCCGCGCAAATCCTCGCAGATTGCACTGGTCTCAGCAGCTGCCGGAACCGCAAATGCCAGAAAGAAGAGAAAAGACAGGTTTCGGCGCTTCACGACGTCGTCCCGGAATGAGAAAGCATCTATCGGTCAATTGCGGCTTCAATCGACCGCGCTTTGTCTTAACGTATTTCCCTTAATAAGCTCGAAGTAATTCCTAGCGCATTTTTGCGATCTTATCCAGCAAGCCTAACGCTTTCGCCCTGCCTCTCCTGCAATCACGCTCGGAACACGTTGATAGCTAGATGACTGATATGCCAGGCATTTTCGACGAAATCCACTCCGCCGAAACCACAGCGGGAATACCGGAAGCACGGCACGGCCTTCACGTTTTCGTAGACGGCTGCTTTGAACCCCATTCGCGGCACGGCGGGTGGGCCTTCGTCGCCTATCGCGACGGCCTGGAAATCGCGTGCGGTTTCGGCGGGGTAGAGGATTCCGCCAATAATGCGATGGAACTGACCGCGGTGCTTGAGGCGGCAATCTGGATCAGCCGCACAGCGGAGGGCGCAGCAGCGGTCATCTGGTCCGATTCCGTCTACGCCGTCGAAGGCTGCAACAGCTGGCGTCCTATCTGGAGGAACAATGGCTGGAAGAAAAGCAATCCGGGTGGCAGGGCCAGAAACCGGGCGATATCAGATGCGGAACTCTGGAAAGCCGTCGATATCGCGCTATCCCAGAATCCATCGATAGCGATTGCCTGGTGCAAGGGCCATTCCGGCATTGAAGGTAACGAACGCGCCGATGAGCTTTCGGATCAGGGACGCCGATCAATACGGCGTGCCTGATATGCCAGATGCCAAGGGCCGTCGCTTCGCAGACGGCCGCAGCGCGGCTTACGCCGGCTGCGATGCCTCGACAACAGCAAGCGCTGCCATGTTGACTACGCCGCGAGACGTGACCGACGGCGCCAGGATATGGGCTGGCATCGCGGTGCCAAGCAGGATCGGGCCGACATGCAGGCCGTCGGTCATCGACTTGACGACGCCGAGCGTGATGTTGGCCGCATCGAGGTTCGGGAAGACCAGCAGGTTGGCTTCGTCATGCAGCGTCGTGTGTGGCATGACGCGGCGGCGCAGCTCCTCGGAGATCGCGCTTTCGCCGTGCATTTCGCCGTCGACCTCGAGATCGGGAGCTGCCTCACGCACCAGCTGCAGGGCATTGCGCATCTTGGTGGCGCTTTCGGATTCGCGCGAGCCGAAGTTCGAATGCGAGACCAGGGCGGCGCGCGGGGTGATGCCGAAGCGCTTGATTTCCTCAGCGGCCAGCACAGTCGCCTCGGCGATTTCCTCAGCCGTCGGATTGAAGGTCACGTAGGTGTCGGTGAAGAAGGTCGCGCCGCGCTGGGAGATCAACAGGCTGAGTGCGGAGAAGTCGCGCACGTTCGGACGCTTGCCGATGATCTGGCGCACGTCGCGAAGGTGCTTCTCATAGCGGCCTTCGAGGCCGCAGATCAGCGCATCTGCTTCACCGCGCTTCAGTGCCAGCGCGCCGATGACGGTCGTATTGGTACGCACGATGGTGCGGGCTGCTTCCGGGATGACGCCGCGGCGTCCGACCAGCTGCAGATAGAGATCGACATATTCGCGGAAGCGCGGATCGTCCTCGGGGTTGATAACCTCGAAATCCGACAGAGGGCGGATGCGCAGGCCGTAACGCTTCAGGCGCGTCTCGATGACCTGCGGACGGCCGATGATGATCGGCTCGGCAATGCCTTCTTCGATCAGCACCTGGGCGGCGCGCAGCACGCGTTCGTCTTCGCCTTCGGAGAAGATGACGCGCTTGCGCTCTGCCGTCTTTGCCGCCGTGAAGATCGGCTTCATGATGAAGCCGGAGCGGAAGACGAAGCGGTTCAGCTGGTCTAGATAGACATCGAAATCGGTGATCGGCCGGCGGGCGACGCCGCTTTCGGCAGCAGCCTTGGCGACAGCAGGCGCGATGCGCAGGATGAGGCGCGGATCGAAGGGCGAAGGGATGAGATAGTCGGGGCCGAAGACCGGGGTTTCACCGGAATAGGCGCGGGCAGCAACGTCCGACGGCTCTTCGCGGGCGAGGGCCGCGATGGCGCGCACGGCCGCCATCTTCATTTCCTCGTTGATCGTCTCGGCGCCACAGTCCAGCGCGCCCCTGAAAATATAGGGGAAGCAGAGGACGTTGTTGACCTGGTTCGGGAAGTCGGAGCGGCCGGTGCAGATCATCGCGTCCGGGCGGGCAGCGCGGGCGAGATCCGGCATGATCTCCGGCGTCGGGTTGGCAAGCGCCATGATGAGCGGCTTGTCGGCCATCTGTGCCAGCAGTTCCGGCTTCAGGACGCCGGCAGCGGAGAGGCCGAGGAAGACATCGGCGCCGCCGATGTTTTCGGCAAGCGTGCGCGTGTCGCTCTTCTGGGCGTAGATCGCCTTCCACTCGTCCATCAGCTCGACACGGCCTTCATAGACGAGACCTTCGAGATCGTGGACCCAGATATTTTCGCGCTTGGCGCCAAGCGTCACAAGCAGGTTGAGACAGGCGAGCGCTGCCGCACCGGCGCCTGACGCAACGATCTTTACTTCGTCGATCTTCTTGCCGGCAAGCTCGAGGCCGTTGAGGATGGCGGCGGCGACGATGATTGCGGTACCGTGCTGGTCATCGTGGAAGACCGGGATCTTCATCTTTTCGCGCAGCTGCTTCTCGATGCGGAAGCATTCAGGGGCCTTGATGTCTTCAAGGTTGATGCCGCCAAAGGTCGGCTCGAGCGAGGCGACGGTAGCGACCATCTGGTCGACATCTGGCGCATCCACTTCGATATCGAAGACGTCGATGCCGGCGAATTTCTTGAAGAGGACAGCCTTGCCTTCCATGACCGGCTTGGAGGCGAGCGGGCCGATGTTGCCGAGGCCGAGCACGGCGGTGCCGTTGGAGATGACGGCAACGAGATTGGCGCGGGACGTATAGTCGGCGGCCTGCTCCGGATTGTCACGGATGGCGAGGCAGGGAGCGGCGACACCCGGAGAATAGGCGAGCGCCAGATCGCGCTGGTTGCCGAGCGGCTTGGTCGCCTGGATTTCCAGCTTGCCGGGGCGCGGATAGCGGTGGAAGAAAAGCGCCTGCTCGTCGAGACTGCCGCCCGTCAAATTCTTTTCCGATTTGGATTTTTCCTGGTGATCCATCGCCGCCTCCAGCGTTGTTCGAAGTCTTTTGAAGACTCCTCCATACATCAATCGACCGGCCGGAACAGTATGGAAATGGCCGCAGCGGAACTTTTTGACCTGATGGTAACGGGGAAGGCTCTAACCGGTGGATTGAACGGCTTTGCAGGGATTTCCTGCGGTTTGTCATCTTCCTGATACACGAGTCTGATTTTGGAAGACCAGACGAAGAACGATGGGACACGAGCGGAAAGGCTTGTGACAGACATGATGGAACCTCGGCGCTTCCGCACCCTCTTCATTTCCGATGTGCATCTCGGCTCGAAGGCCGCCAAGGCGGATTTCCTGCTGGATTTCCTGAAATACCACGAGGCAGACACGATCTACCTCGTCGGTGATATCGTCGATGGCTGGCGCCTGAAGCGCAGCTGGTACTGGCCGCAGGTCTGTAACGACGTGGTCCAGAAGCTCTTGCGCAAGGCGCGCAAGGGTACGCGCGTCGTCTATATTCCCGGCAACCACGACGAATTCCTGCGCGCCTTTCCGGGCATGCATTTTGGCGGCATCGAGGTCGTCGACCGCATCGTCCATGACGGCGCCGACGGCAAGAAGTACCTGATCCTGCATGGCGACGAATTCGACGTCGTCGTGCGCAACGCGCGTCTACTCGCCTATCTCGGCGACTGGGCCTACGACACGGCGATCCGCATCAACATCGTGCTCGCAGCGGTCCGCCGGCGTCTCGGCATGCCCTACTGGTCCTTCTCGGCCTGGGCCAAGCTGCAGGTCAAACACGCCGTCAACTTCATCGGCGAGTTCCAGCGCGTGGTTGCCGAGGAAGCCCGCAAAAGCGGTGCCGACGGCGTCATCTGTGGCCATATCCATCACGCCGTGATCGAGGATCTCGACGGGATCCGTTACATCAACACCGGCGACTGGGTCGAAAGCTGCACAGCGATCGTCGAGCATGAAGACGGCAGGTTCGAACTCATCACCTGGCGTGCGCTGACCAGCAATGTGCCGGCATTGACCTCTCTCGAATTGCTTGAAGAGGGCGATCTTGCCCCGCAGGCTGCCTGAATAATGTGTGCGTACCGCACCGGCCTAGCCGGTGCATCATGAATTTAGCCGTTGCCACCAGGCGACAGGCCCCATTTATTTTTTAAATCGTTTCGATTTCTATCCGTATCGTTTCGATAGGGCTATTTCTCGCCATAGTCGTGTCGGATTGGATGTGTTAGGCAACGCAGAGTTTCCTTCAGGTCCATCATGATTCCCGCACAAAATCCCTCGACGGGTGAGGGAGCGCCGCCGCGTTTCCGGCTGCTCAGCGCGCTTTGTTACAGCGCGCCGCTGCTGGTCAACGGTATCGTCCTGCCCTTCTTCCCCGTCTGGCTTGCGACTCACCAGTTCAACGATCATCAGATCGGCACGATCCTCGCCGTGCCGATGGTGGTGCGCGTTCTCGTGGCGCCAATCGTGGCGGTCTTTGCCGACCGCATGCAGGAGCGGGCGCATGTGCTCCTATGGTCGGGCATGCTCTCGCTGCTGACGGCCATCGCGCTCTACTGGACGAGCAATTTCTGGCCGGTGCTGATCGTCTTTGCGCTCCAGGGCGCGACCTTTGCCCCTTATGTGCCTGTCGTCGAATCGATCGTGATTTCGGGCGTGCGCCGCTGGGGGCTCGATTACGGCTCCATGCGCGTCTGGGGCTCGATCGCTTTCATTATTTCGACGCTCACCGGCGGCGAGCTGGTCGGGCGCTGGGGTGGCGGCATGGTGCTGCCCGTTATGATCTTCGGTTTCGTGCTGACGATTACGATGGCGGTCTTCTGTCCGCGCATCGGGCCGACACGGCGGCGCGGCCAGCCGATCAATCTTCCGGCGACCACGGGCAGCGGCCTGCGCGAGCCGCATCTGCTGCTTTTGCTGCTCGGCGTGTCGATCCAGCAGTCAAGCCATGCGCTGCTCAACGCCTTTTCATCGATCTACTGGCACCAGCTCGGCTTTTCGGGCACCGAAGTCGGCATTCTCTGGAGCGCCGGTGTGGCCTCTGAGGTGACGGTGTTCTTCTTGTCGCGGCGCCTCAACCGCCGCTTCAATGCCTGGACACTGATCCGCTTCGGCTGCGCCGTCAGCATCTGCCGGTGGGTGTTCTTCCCGACGGAGACAAGCTTTATCGGCTTCTTCATGCTGCAATGCCTGCACGGCTTCACCTATGCCTTCGTGCATACTGGCGTGCAACGGCGCATCGTCGCGACGGTGCAGGAGACGCAGGAAGCCTCGGCCCAGGGTGCCTATTTCTTCCATATCGGCATGGCCTCGGGCCTGATGACGATCGCTTCGGGCTATATCTATTCCGCGCTCGGCCTCGACAGCTATTATGTCATGGCCTGTGTCGCCGCCTTCGGGCTCGCCCTCGTCATCATCGCCTACTATCTTCAGCCCCAGAGGCTGGCTTCCGGCGGAAATACGAGAGAGCCAGCATAATTCAGGCCGGGTTCGCGGTCGCGGGCAAGCAGCAACGGGCCGTCGAGATCGACGAAATCGGCATCCTGCGCCAAAAGCACGGCAGGCGCCATCGCAAGCGAGGTGCCGACCATGCAGCCGATCATGATCGAGAAGCCGAGCCGCTGTGCTTCCTCCTTCATTTCCAGCGCTTCCGTCAGGCCGCCGGTTTTATCGAGCTTGATGTTGATCGCGTCGTAGCGGTCGGCAAGGCTTGCGAGGTCGCCAGTGTGGTGGACGCTTTCATCGGCGCAGACGAGCACATGGCGGGCGATCTCGGCCAGCATGTCGTCGCGTCCGGCCGGCAGCGGCTGCTCCACCAGCGCGATATTGGCTTCGGCAGCGATGCGCAGGTGATGTTCCAGCCGATCTTCCGGCCAGCCTTCGTTGGCATCGAGAATGATGGCGCAATCAGGCGCGGCGGCGCGCACCGCCCGGATGCGGCTCTCGTCATCGTCAGTACCGACCTTGACCTTCAGGAGCGGGCGCTGCGCATGTTCACGCGCCTGGGCGGCCATGACATCGGGTTCTCCGAGCGAGATCGTATAGGCCGTCGTCAGCGGTTTCAGCTTGCGCAGATCGAGCCGGTCGGCGACGCTCCTGCCTGACAGTTTGGATTCGAGATCCCAGAGCGCGCAATCGACGGCATTGCGGGCCGCTCCCGGCGGCATGGCATGCAGCAACGCGGCCCGCGAAATGCCGTCCTCGATCAGCGGGCGGGCTGCTTCGATCTGCGCCATCACGCTTTCCATCGTCTCGCCGTAGCGGCGGTAGGGCACGCATTCGCCCAAACCCCTGGCACCTGATTCTGTCAACGTGCAGGTGATCACGTCCGCCGAGGTCTTTGCCCCCCGCGAGATGGTGAAAGTTCCCGCAATCGGGAATGAATTCATCTGGATATCAAGATTGCGCGGCATATTTGCTCTCCTGCGAGCATGGAAATTGCGCGTTCGTTCTGTATATTAACGCGCCGGGCGGCGAATATCACGTTCGCGAGTCGGGACTGTCGCTGCAAGCATTGAAAGACACAAGTATTTTGAAGTCCGAGAAACGCAACGCCGCCTCGCTGCATGTGGACGACCGAGCCGGGAGCTCGGCCCAGCATGTGCATCTTGAAGGCAATTGGCGCAGCGCCAACATCCATCTCGTCCTCCAGGATTTCGAGAAGCTGTCGCGCAACAATAGCGGCGACCTGACGCTCGATCTTTCCGATGTCACCGACATCGACACGGCCGGCATCTGGTTGCTTTGCCGGCTAAAGAAACAGCAGGAAGAGGCCGGACGAACGGTCCGTTTCGAGGGCACGAACCAGCATATCGACGAGCTGATCGCTACCTTCTCCAGGGAGCCTGAAAAGCAGGAGCCCGAGCAGAAGCAGAAGCTCTCGCTCGTCGAGCGCATCCTCGCACCGATCGGGCGGATGACCCTCGATGTCTGGGACAATGTCGCCGCCTCCATGTATATCCTTGGTTCGGCGGTGCGCGGCGCGCAAATGAAATTCGGCCGCGGCAGCGGCGTTTCGCCGGCCTCGATCGTCAACCAGATTGACCATATGGGCGTGCGCGCCGTTCCGATCATCCTGCTGATGTCCTTCCTGATCGGTGCAATCATCGCGCAGCAGGGCGCCTTCCAGCTTCGATATTTCGGTGCGGAAATCTTCGTCGTCGACCTCGTCGGCATCCTGCAGCTTCGTGAAATCGGCGTGCTTCTGACCGCGATCATGATCGCCGGCCGATCGGGCAGCGCGATCACCGCCGAGATCGGCTCGATGAAAATGCGTGAAGAGGTCGACGCGCTGAAGGTGATGGGCCTCAACCCGATCGGCGTGCTGATCTTCCCGCGACTGGTGGCGCTGACCGTTGCGCTTCCGCTTCTGACCGTGATTGCCAACTTTGCTTCGCTGGCGGGTGCCGCTGCCGTCGCCTATCTTTATTCCGGCATTACATTCGCAACCTTCCTGTCGCGCCTGCATGAGGCTGTAACGCTTTCGACCATATTGGCCGGCATGATCAAGGCGCCGTTCATGGCGCTCGTCATCGGCATCGTCGCAGCTGTCGAGGGCCTGAAGGTCGGCGGCAGTGCTGAATCGCTCGGCCAGCATGTGACGGCCTCCGTCGTGAAGGCGATTTTCGTCGTCATCCTGATGGACGGGCTTTTTGCGATGTTCTATGCAGCGATCGATTTCTGACATGGCGGGCGACGTGGATCAGCAACCGATCGAAACGAGCAAAAACGGCAATCGGGATGTCGTGCTGTCGGCGCGCGACGTCACGGTCGCCTTCGGCCCCAAGGTGGTGCTCGACAAGCTCAATCTCGATATCTATCGCGGCGAGATCCTCGGCTTCGTCGGCGCTTCGGGTACCGGCAAATCGGTGCTGATGCGCACCGTTCTGCGCCTGCTGCCGCGCCGCTCCGGCACCATCAAGATCCTGGGCCAGGATTTCGACGAGCTGGATGAGCCGGAACGCAATGCGCTCGACATGCGTCTCGGCGTTCTCTTTCAGCAGGGCGCGCTCTTCTCCTCACTGACGGTGAAGGAGAATATCCAGGTGCCGATGCGCGAATATCTCGATCTGCCTGCTACGCTGATGGATGAGCTGGCGCATCTGAAGATCCGCATGGTGGGGCTCGCGGCAGACGCTGCCGACAAATATCCTTCCGAACTCTCCGGCGGCATGATCAAGCGTGCAGCACTCGCCCGCGCACTGGCGCTCGATCCCGAACTCGTCTTCCTCGACGAGCCGACATCGGGCCTCGATCCCATTGGTGCTGCGGAATTCGACGAGCTGATCGCCAATCTGCGTGATAGCCTGGGGTTAACCGTCTATATGGTGACCCACGACCTCGACAGCCTGTTTTCGGTCTGCGACCGTATTGCCGTGCTTGGAAAGAAGCGGGTAATGGTGGAAGGAACGATCGACGACATGCTGGCCTACGACGATCCGTGGGTTCAGGCCTACTTCAAGGGCAAGCGCGCGCGTTCGATCGTGCCGCAGGACGACGCGCCGGCGGCCCGGGCGCAGCATGACAGCGGGAAGTGACCGGAGACGATGGAAACCAAAGCCAATTACACGATCGTCGGTTTTTTCACCGTTCTGGTGATCGCAGCCGCATTCGGCTTCGTCTACTGGATGGCCGAATATGGCCGCAGCGGGCCGATGGCTGAGCTGATCGTGCGCATTCCAGGCTCTGCCAACGGTTTGAGCGTCGGTTCGCCTGTTCGATTCAACGGCATCCAGGTCGGCTCGGTGCAGTCGCTCTCCATCGATGCCGACGATCCACAATATTCGCTGGCCTTTACCGAAGTGCGCTCGGATGCGCCGATCTATCCGTCCACCAAGGCCGCCCTTGAAATCCAGGGCCTGACGGGTGCTGCCTATATCGAGCTTTCCGGTGGTCGCAAGGAAGACAAGAACATTCTCCAGCAGGCGCTGGAAAGCGGCAAACGCGCCGTGATCGTCGCCGACCAGTCGAGCGTCACCAACCTGCTCGCCACCGCCGACAAGATCCTCGACCGCGCCAATGACGCCGTCGGCGACGTGCAGGGCTTCGTGCGCGATGCGCGCGGGCCGCTGACCAAGACCCTGCAGAATGCAGAAACTTTCTCGGATGCGCTTGCCAAGAATTCCGGCAATATCGACAGCTTCCTGCAGAGCGTGGGCGATCTCTCCAATACGGTGCGCAACGTCTCGGGCCGGGTGGACTCGACGCTTGCGGCTGTCGAAGATCTGGTAAAGGCGGTAGATGCGAAGAAGATCAACACGATCCTGAGCAATGCCGAGAAGGTGAGCCGTGACATAGCCGACGCCTCCGGCGATCTGAAGGGCTTGGTCGCCAAAGTCGACCAGACGGTGACGACCTACAACGAATTCGGCAAGAAGGCGCAGGTCACACTCGATCGCGTCGATACGCTGGTCGCCGCCATCGACGCCAACAAGGTCAAGGGTTCGGTCGATGATATCGCCCAGGCGACGAAGGATGCGCGCGCCGCCGTCGCCTCGATCCGCGATGTGACCACCACGGTCGCTGACCGCCGCAAGGATATCGATCAGACGATCCAGGACGTCCAGCAGATGGCCAACAAGCTGAACTCGGCTTCGACGCGCGTCGACGGCATCCTCATCAAGGTCGATGCGCTGCTCGGCTCAGACAACACGAATTCGCTCTTCACCGAGGCGCGCGCGACGCTCGAATCCTTCAAGAAGGTCGCCGACAACGTCAATACGCGCATCGGGCCGATCGCCGACAATCTGCAGCGGTTCTCGGGCAGTGGCCTGAGTGACGTGCAGACGCTGGTCAACGAGCTGCGCGGCACGGCGAACAACCTCAACAATGCCATCAGCAATTTCGACCAGAACCCGCAGCGGATCATTTTCGGCGGGCCGACGGTCAAGCAATATGACGGGCGCACGCGGCGCTAGCGCAATTCCAGCAAAAGTGTGTAGCGGTTTTACGTCCGGAATTGCGGGAAAGAAAACAGAGGTCAGGGGTAGCGTAATATGGGTCTATCGCATGTGATGTCGCGCCGTTCCTGGATCCGTGGAACGGCGATTATTTTGCCGCTGACGGCAGCGCTTCTTGCAGGCTGCGGAACAACGGCGAAGAACGACACCTATGATCTCTCGGCAGCCACGGTCGATGGCACCGGTCCGTCGGCCAAGAGCAAGCAGATCCTGATTGCCGATCCGACGGCATTGAAGGCGCTGAACAGCGACCAGATCGTCATCCGCGTTTCGCCCTCGGAAATTCAGTATCTGTCACGCTCTCAGTGGAGCGATACGCTGCCGCGCATGGTGCAATCGAAGCTTGTCCAGGCCTTCGAGAATTCCGGCAAGCTCGGCGGCGTCGGAAAGCCGGGGCAGGGACTGGCGATCGACTATCAGGTCGTGACCGATATCCGCTCCTTCGAGATCGACGCAGCGTCCGGCAACAAGGCCGTGGTGGAGATTTCCGCCAAGATCCTCAACGATCGAAACGGCACAGTGCGGGCCCAGCAGGTGTTCCGGGCCACTGCTCCGGCTGGCGGTGATAACGTGAGCTTCGTCAAGGGGCTGGGCCGTGCCTTTACGTCGGTCACCGACCAGATTGTTGGTTGGACGCTGACATCGATCTAAGCCTTCCGCTTATAAAAATAAGGCCCAAAATAAGGCCCAAAACCGTCAGACGGTTTCGGGCCTTATTCGGTCCTGGCTTGTCTGGACGGTTTACTTGGTCGGCTGGGCATCCGTCATCGTCGGGTTGCCGCCTGTGGCCGATGCAGTCGCGGTCGAAGCGGAGGGCAGGTAGCTGTCCAGTAGTCCCGCCATCTTGTCGTCGCGCAGACTGGCGGTCTTTTCGCCCATGACGACGCCGACGACGCGGCGGCCGTCCTTGGCGGCTGATGTCACGACATTGTAGCCGGATGCATCGGTGAAGCCGGTCTTGATGCCGTCAACGCCATTGTAGCGGTACATGAGGTTGTTATGGCCGCGCAGCTTCATGCCGCGGAACTGGAAGCCGCGCATGGAGAAGAGCTTGAACTCCTCGGGGAAGTCGCGCATCAGCGAAACGCCGAGCGTCGCCATGTCGCGCGCCGTGGTGACCTGTTCCGGATCCGGCAGGCCCGACGGGTTCTTGAAGACGGTGTTCTTCATGCCGAGCTGATGTGCCTTGTCCGTCATGAGCGCGCCAAAGGCCTGTTCGGAGCCGCCGAGCTGTTCGGCAAGCGCCACAGCGGAATCATTGGCCGAAAGAACGACGATGCTTTCGACAGCCTCCTTGACCGTGACCTTGCGGCCGGCGCCGATGGCGAGCTTGAAGGGCTCCTTGCTCTCGGCATTTTCCGACATGGTGATCTTCTGATCCCAGGTCAGGCGTTTGTCATGCAACGCCTGGAAGGTGAGATAGAGCGTCATCATCTTGGTCAGCGATGCCGGATAGTTCAGATCGTCCTGGTTGGACGCTTCCAGAACCTGACCGGACTGCACATCCACGAGGAAGCTTGCTTGGCCGGCTTCGGCCTGAATGAACGCGCCCAGGAGAAATGCGGACGAGAAGGCGGCGACTATCAGCCGGGAGGTCGTCTTGGTCATCAATGTCTACGGTCTCTGTCGTGGCAAGCGATTGCTTGGTGATGGTCTGATTGGGGGCTGCCCCGTTGGCGCATGCGGATCAGGGATGTTTGTGACGGAATGAAGGAGCCGGGGCAATAAAAAAGGGCCATCCACAGATGACCCCTTTTGTCTCACCACATCAGGCTTCCACCCGATAACTCAGTTCAACCGGCCCGCCGCGTGGGCAAGCATCGTATAGACCTTGCCGGTATCCGAGGTCAGGTAAGACTGCGTGACCGTGCGGTTCGGATCGGTGCGGGCGACATCGGCGAGCAGCTTTTCGAAATCGCCGATATAGCGGTCGACGGCGGTGCGGAATTCCGGCTCGCGGTCATACTTGCGCTTGATCTCGTCGAAGGTTTGCTGACCCTTCAGCGTGTAGAGCCGACGGGTGAAAACGTCGCGCTCACCGCGCTGGTAGCGGCGCCACAGATCCACCGAGGCGTCATGGTCGATGGCGCGGGCGATATCGACCGAGAGCGAGTTCAGCGATTCAACGACATGGCGCGGGTTGCGGCTGTCATTGGCGCGCTGCGTGGGGGCCGGAGCCGGAGCGGATTCCGCTGCCGGGCGGGCCGGGGCAGCACGCGATGCTTCCTCCGTCTCTTCACGCGAGGCGCCGCGCAGGAGATCGCTGATCCAGCCGCCGCTGGTGGCTTCCGTGCGCGGAGCTTCCTGCCTGACCGGAGCAGGGGCCGGCTGGGGAGCCTGAGCGACCGGACGCTGCTGAGCTGGGGCAGGAGCGGGTGCTGCTGCCGGGGTCGGGGCAATGGTGCCACGCAGGCCCATGGATTCGATCGACTGGCGTGCCGTCGGGGCCGGCTGCGGGGCCGGCGCCGTCGGGATCACCGGCTGGGTGACGCGCTGCGCAGGCTCGGCCTGGGCAAGCGTGCGGGCAACCGGCTCGGAGATTTCGAGACGCTGGCTGGAGCGGCCGACGATCTGCGAAATATCCTGCAGGGCCTTGATCTGCTCGGCGACGGCGCGGCGCATGGCGGACGCGCTTTCCTTGGCTTCTTCCGGCAGATCGAAGGCGCCACGCTTCAGTTCGGCGCGGGTGGCGTCGAGTTCGTTGCGGATATCGGTTGCGGAGCGGCGGATATCTTCCGTCGCACCCGAGAAGCGGCCGACAGCGTCGTCGATCGCATCGCGGAGCGATTCACGCAGGTTCTGCGCTGCATTGTCTGAAGCACGGCCGGCTTCGCCGAGCATGCGTTCGACTTCCGAGAGCGAGGCCGTCAGGCCGCCACGCAGGCGGTTGGTGAGGTCGCCGGAACGGCGCTCGACATTGGCAAAGCTGGTGTCGATCGTCGCATTGGCTTCCTCGCCGGCGCGGTTGATCGCTTCGCGCATATTGGACGCTGCTTCCTCGGCGCGCTTCTCGGTATCCGAAAGCACGCGTCCGATATCGGCAAACGAGGCCTGCACGCTCTGGCGCAATGTGCCGGTGACCTGGTTGGAACGCTGTTCGGCGCGCTCGAAGACCGTTTCGATCATGCCGCCGAGGCCGCGCATGGTCTTTTCGATCTCACCCGAACGCTGCACGAGGCCGGTTGCCAAAGTCTGCAGGGCGGTCTCACGCTCTTCCAGCGTGGAGACAAGGCCGGACTGGGCGGCAGCGAGAAGCTGCGAAGCCTGGCCGAGAACCTTCGAATGGTCGTCGAAGCGGCCGATGATGCCGCCAACCTGGGCGAGCGTCTGGCCTGATATATCCGACAGGCGATCGACCTTCCCTTCGAGAAGGCGGGTCGAAGCGGAGACCATTTCGGCAGCCTTGGCTGCAGAGTCCGTGAAGCGCGTGGTCGTGTCGCCGAGGCGGCTGTCGACGCCGCTCAGCTGATCGGCAGCGCGCGTCATCATCATGGACATGGCGGCGCTGCTTTCCGACAGGCGCTGGACAAGGCCGTTGACGTTGTTCGTCAGGCTGTTCTCGATGGCGGCGACAGCATTGGCGACATTTTCGGCACGGGCGGCGACGGCCTGGGTGAGGGCGTCATTTTCCGCACGCAGGCGCTCGGCGCTAAGGCTTGCGGCTGCGGTGATGCGGGCTGCAGCTTCCTGGCCGGCGTCGGTGTAGCGGTCGATGATCGGCCGCGCCGTCTCATCCAGGATGCGCGTCAGCTCGGTGGAGCGGCCGGCAAGCATGGAGTTCAAGTCGCGGGTGCGCTCGTCGAGCGTTGTGCGGATCGAATTGCCGCGTGCTTCCAGCGCCTTGTCGATATCAGTGAGCGTCGTGTCGATTTCGCGGGCACGCTGCTCCAGGCTGGAGCGGATGATGCTGCTGCGGGCTTCCAGCGCACGGTCGACCTCGGCCATGCTGGATGTGATCTGGCTGCCGGCATCCGTCAGCGTCGAGCGGATCGAATTGCCATGTGCTTCCAGCGTCTGGCCAGCATCGGCGAGCGCATGATTGATGGCGCTGACCTGGCTGCTGACGATGTTTTCTGCTTCCGCCACCTTGCTGACGATGACGTTGCCGGCCTCGGAGAAGGTCTGGGCAACGGCGGCAGCCTGGCCGGCGAGGCGGCTCTGTGCCTCGGCGACGCGGTTGACGATCTGCGAGGAGCGCTCGTCCATGGCTTCGGCGAACTGCTGGCCGGTGCGGCTGAGCAGTTCCGAGGACTTGGTGGCTTCGCCATCCATGCCTTCGGCGGCTTCGGCAACGGCGTTGCGCAGGCTTGCAGCAAGACCGGCTGCCTTGCCTTCGATCGTGCGGTTGACGGCATCGAGACCGACGGTCAGAGCGCGGTCCATGGTGGAGAGACGCTCTTCGATGCGCGCGGTGCCGCGATCCATCATGTCGCTCAAGGCCGAGGTCCGGCCGTCGATCGACTGGGCCATGTTCGCACTGCCGCTGTCGAGCGTTTCGGCAAGATGTGCCCGGCGGCTGTCCAGAGCCTGGGTGAGATTGGCGCTGTGGCTGTCGAGAGCATGCGTGAGGTTGGCGCTGCTGTTGTCGAGGGCCTGGGTAAGGTTGGCGCTGCCGGCATGCAGCGCATCCGTCAGGCTGGCGGCGCGGCCATTGAAAGCTTCCGTCAGGCTTGCGGTGCGGCTGTCGAGCGCCTGGGTCAGGTTTGCGGCGCTGTTGCCGAGCGTTGCGGCGATGCGCTGGGCTGTGTCGTCGCCGATCGAACCCAGACGGGAGATACTGTCATCCAGAAGGCCGGAGAGATGGCTGCCTGCAGCATCGACCTTATCGGCCACGCCGCCGACACCATCGGCAATACGGGCCTCGATGGCGGCAAGGCTGGCTTCGACGCGGGCGCCGGTCTCCGTGAAGCGGCCCGTGAGGTTGCCCACGGAGTGGTCGAGATGGCCGGAGAAATCGGCGGCCGAACGCGAGATCGTGTTGGCGGCTTCCTGGAAGCGGCCGGCAATCTGGCCGGCACCTTCGCGCATGCGATCCTCAAGCGACTGTGCACTCTTATCGATCGCAGCGCGGATCGCAGCCTCGCGATCTTCCAGCGACATTTCGAGCATGCCGATGCTCGTCGCAACCGACGTGCCGATCGAGGTCGCCTGTTCGGAGAGCGTGTCGTTGATAAGGTTATGGGCCTCGGTCAGCGTCAGCGTGATGGCATTGGTGCGGTCGTCAAGCGTGGTGCGGATGCGGTCATGCGCGGCGGCGAGACCGCCTTCGACGTTGCTTGCGGCATCGTTGGCAAGGGCGGCCATACGCTGCTGGGCGTCGGTGAGACCATCCTCGATGCGGCCCGTCATGCTGCCGATGATGCCTTCCATGCGGGCGCTGCCGGCATCGAGGGCTTCGGACAGGGTGGAGGTGTGCTCGGCAAGCGCTGTTTCCAGACGTGCCTGATTATCCGTATAGGCGGCGCGGATCGCTTCCGTGCGGTCGGCAAAGGCGCCGGCAACACGCTCTTCGGCGTTGGCAACGGTGTCCATAATGGCGTTGCTGCGGTTTTCGAGCGCGGATTCGAAGCGGCTCTGGCCGTCATCGAGCGAAATGGCGAGCGCCATGGTCTTTTCGTCAAGTGTATCGGACAGGCGGTCGGCGCTGTTCGTGACCGCATTGACGATGGATTCGGCGCGGCTCGTGAGCGCTTCCTCGATGCGGAGCTGGCTTTCGCCGAGCGATGCGGCGATCCGGTTATGCGTGCCGGTGGCCGCGTGGACGAGAGCATCAGTGCCCGCCGTCAGTGTGTCTTCCAGGCGGCTCTGGCTTTCGTTCAGTGAGATGGCAAGGGCCATCGCCTTTTCGTCGAGCGTTTCGGAGAGGCGGTCATGCGTGCCTGACACGGCGTTCAGCAACGCTTCCGAATGGGTCGACAGCGTATCCTCGATGCGTGACTGCGTCTCGTTCAGCGAAATGCCGAGCGCCATGGCCTTCTCGTCGAGGGTTTCGGCGAGGCGATCATGCGTGCCGGAGACGGCGTTGATCAACGCTTCCGAATGGGTCGAGAGCGTGTCTTCGATACGCGACTGCGTTTCGTTCAGCGAGATGCCGAGCGCCATCGCCCTTTCATCGAGCGTATCGGCGAGACGGTCATGCGTGCTGGAAACGGCGCTGAGCAGTGCCTCCGAACGGGTCGCCAGCGTGTCGTCGATGCGGGCCTGGCCTTCATTCAGCGAGATCGCAAGCGCCATCGCCTTTTCATCGAGCGTATCGGAGAGGCGGTCATGCGTGCCGGAGACGGCATCGATGATGGCCTCCGAGCGGGTCGCAAGCGTATCCTCGATACGGGCCTGGCCTTCGTTCAGCGAGATCGCAAGCGCCATCGCCTTTTCATCAAGCGCATCGGAGAGGCGGTCATGCGTACCGGAGATGGCATTGAGGAAGGATTCGGACCGGGCCGCGAACGTATCCTCGATGCGGGCCTGGTTTTTCTGCAGCGTCTCGGAGAGGCGGTCATTGGTGCCGGAAACGGCATTGATGAGCGATTCCGAATGGGTCGAGAGCGTGTCTTCGATCCGCGACTGCGTCTCGTTCAGCGAGATCGCCAGCGCCATCGCCTTCTCGTCAAGGGTTTCGGCGAGACGGTCATGCGTGCCCGAGACGGTATTGATGATGGCTTCGGAACGGCTCGTGAGCGCCTCGTCGAAGCGGGTGTGGTGGTCGGCAAGCGCGCCGATCAGCGCTCCGCCGCGTTCGGTCATCACGCTGTCGATGCCGGTATGCGCAGCCTTCAGCGCATCGGTGATTTCAGCGGCGCGGGCGGCGAGAACGCTGCTCAGCTCTTCGGCGCGACCGCCGAATGCCCCCGTGACCTTTTCAGTGCCGCTATCGACGGCAGCGGCGAGTTCCGTCGTGGTCGTCTGCAGCGTATCGCGGAATTCAGCTGCCCGGGCGGCGAAGTTATTCTGCAGTTCGGAGGTGCCAGCTGCGAGCGCCAACGAGATTTCCGACGTGGCGTTGCTCAGCGCCGAACCAAGTTCGCCGGTACGGGTCGTCAGCGCCGAGGTGATTTCCCCAGCACGGTCGGCAAGCGTGCTTTCCAGCACTTCCTGGCCGGTTGCAAAGGCGGTCGCCAGCGCCAGCGACTGCTCGCTCATCGACGCGCCGAGGCGATCGATATTGGTATTGAGGATGCCTTCGATGGAATCCGCGTTGCCCGACAGCGTTTCATTGATGCGGGTGAGGCTTTCGATGAGCTTGGTGTCGAGCGAGCCGGAGCGCTTGTCGAAGGCATCGGTGAATTCGGCAACACGTTCGTCGAAGGCGGTCGAAAGCTGGGCGACGGTCGTCTGCAGGCGTTCCTCGAAGAAGCCGGAGCGCACGTCGAGATCCATGACCGCATCGTCGGCCGTCGATTGCAGGCTCTGGCGGAAGCTGGCGCCCTTTTCGTCGAGTGCGGCATTCAGCCTGGAGAGCACGTCGTCGAGCGTGCCGCCGATCGTGCGTTCGCCTGATGTCAGGCTCTGATTGATCTCGCGGGTGCGGGAAACCAGGATTTCATTGAGCTGCTGTGTACGCTCCTGCAGAGCGGCGTTCAGGCGCTCGGTGCTCGCATCCATCGTCGAAGCGCGCGTCTCGAACTGGGTGAGCAGGCGCTCGCCATGTTCGTTGATCGTGTTAGTCAGCGCGTCCAAGCGGTTGTCGAATTCATTGCCGATCGCAAGGCCGGATGCAGCCAGCGTATGGAGCAGCGTATCGGTCTTGGCGGCAAGCAGCGTGCCGAGCGACTGCATGGCGCTGTCCGACTTTTCCATGATCGCAGCAGCGCGCGTATCGATCAGCGAGGCGAAGGCTTCGCCCGAGGTCGCAAGGCGGATGGCGATCTCTTCTGTCGCAAGCGACAGTTCTTCCTTCAGCTGGTCGTGAACGCCGGCGATCGAGGAGCGGATGCGGTCGGCATGATTGACGATCGCTTCGCGCTCGGAGCCCAACTCGTGCACAAGGCCGCGCACGCGCAGTTCGTTATCTGCATAGGAACGCTCCAGCGCATTCACTTCGGAATGCACGAGCGTTTCGAGTTCGGAGGCGCGAGCGATGGTGCGCTCGATGCCTTCATTCATCGCCGAGACTTCGCGGCGCACGGCCTGGCCAACCGTCATGATGCGTTCGGACGCGATGGTCTCCGGCTCGGAAAGGCGCAGAGCAACTTCAGCCATGGAGCGGGCGGCGTTGCGCATGTCCTGGGCGCGCGAGATCATGATGGCGAAGGCATAGAACATCATGACCGGCACGATGATGCCGACGATGCCGGCTATCACGCCCGGCAGGGCGGCAAGATCGGTCAGCGAGCGGATCTGCGAGATCTGCGGCGCATAGAGCATGAACATCAGCCCGAGGCCGATGATGACCCACAGGATGGAAACGAGAGCGGCCGTGCGCAGGGCGGGGCGGCTGGAGCCGTTTTCCAGCGACTTCAGAAGCGAAGCGGGCGAATTACGGCTGGCATCGTTGGCCGGGGCGAAGGCCGGTGCTCGCGGGGCCTGCTGATCGCCTGTACGGCCAGAGCGGCCGCGGCGGCGCTGTGCTTCTTCCTGGGACTGATTACGGGCATTGGATGGGTCAGTCACATTAGCCTCCGGGGCGTGGGGCGCGTTGCCGCGGCGAGACGGCACGTTCTCCTGGCCGAAATCGATCTGAAGCGCCTCGTCCAATGCCTTGAACGCCTTGTCCTCGATCGATTCATTGTACTTGTTATTCGCCATTCCGATATGCCTCGCAATTCCCGGCCAGTCCGGCAGCGCATCCGGGCCACCGCCTTTGCCCGGAAAGAACCTTTGCCATTCCAGCCTTCCATCCAAGACGGACGGATAAGCATGTCATTTCAGAGTAGATAGCCGATTTTTCAAACGAAAGGTATCAAAACACTACCATTATCCACTCTGTCGGCAAAGGCGCGCGGCATGAGCCCGCCTCAACAGTATCGTAGTGACACATCTGGGCTCCCTACACAATTAATGAACCCTTGCGTTTCCATCCCTCTTAACCCGTTGTTAACACCTTTAAATTTTGGAAGCGGCCCAAAAGCCGATATTTTAGCGATATTTAAGGGACGTTAACCATATGGTTAGATTTTCGCCCCGAATACGCCGGAATTTAACGGGATCGCCATTCTCCGACCGCACAACAGTAGCAAGCGCGGACGATATAAGACGGGAGAATTGGCAAATGGCAGCAGTGAGTATCGCATTCGAAGCACCTGACAATTCCACAGGGCCTTCGCCCTCCAAGGTCCGGCCGATCGACCTGGTTCATCTTGCGCGCCAGACAATGGGCGACAAGACGGTGGAAATCGAAGTTCTCCAGATGTTTGCGCGCCAGGCGCGCGCCTGCCTGCAGGACATTGCAAGCGGCGAGTCTGCCAGGGTGGGTGCTGCGGCACACCGCCTGAAGGGAGCAGCAAGCTCCGTCGGCGCCTTCCGGGTTTCTCAATCGGCGGAAGCCGTCGAAGAGAACAATGGCGACGCAACCGCCATGGCGGCGTTGGGTGCAGCCGTCGTCGACGCCGAGAATTTCATTCTGAAACTCTGCCGAGGATAAGGCAGGGCCGATTAGGGGCTGAGCTAGGCCCGCTGTTCCATAGCGGAACGGCGGGNNCTTTTTGCGACTTCCTCCGTGACGCATAGAGAATGGCGCAACCCTGGCCGATCTGCGAATCTCGGGGCGATCCGGCAATGTTGACTGACGCGCCGAATTGTCGGAAGAAATCCGCCCAACTACTACGAAAGACCGGAACCTAACCCTGATGCCCAAACTTACCATCGTCGCCTTTGACGGAACGCGCTTCGATCTCGACGTCGATCAAGGCTCCACCGTAATGGAGAATGCGGTCCGCAATTCCGTGCCCGGCATTGAGGCCGAATGCGGCGGCGCCTGTGCCTGTGCGACCTGTCACGTCTATGTCGACGAGCAGTGGACGGAGATCGTCGGCCAGCCGGAAGCGATGGAAGAGGATATGCTGGACTTCGCCTTCGACGTGCGTCCGACCTCGCGTCTTTCCTGTCAGATCAGGATGAAGGCTGCCTTTGACGGGCTCACGGTGCACGTGCCGGAACGGCAGGCTTAAGTCCCAAAATCGCAGCTCTTTCCAAAAAGAGAGCCTCGCACGCCGGAGGCGGGCGAGGCGAGGCGGGCGCATTACCTACGGATGAGGGAGGAACACCCGCGGCTTCGGAACGCGCCAGGAGAACACAGTCACGAAAGCCAGCTGCCTTACTGCACTTTCGAATATAGTCATATTACCGCGTTCCGGTTGAGTCCACCAGAATGAAAAATGACCGGTAAAAGGCTGGGAGTTCCACAAGCTTCGCACAAGTTTCATTGGGCAGCTAACGTTCTCTGCTCGCCTTTTGGGCGAAAAGAGCTTATCTTTCGCCGCCGTTGCCCTTGAGTCTGTTGTTGAGCAGTCGCAGCATGCGATTCTGAAAATTGACCGCCTCGACGCGATCGAATCGGGCCTGCAACTTGTCGTGCTCCTCTACCCCGCGAGCCGACACATCCGAAACGAGCTCCTGCATGGCCTCGCAATTGCGCCGCGAAGGCAGCGCCTTGAGTTCGCGTTCCATGGCACGCGCCTGAGTGCGGGCGATCTCCGCATGGCGCTCCTCGTGGCGCCTGATATCGCTCGACAGCGCATCCCAGATCATCGACAGCTCACGGCTCGCGCCCTTGCGGTTGCTCCAGCGCGGCATGATGATCTGTGTGTGGACGGTGACCTTGACGTTGCCGACGCGGCAGCGGCCATTTTCCTGGATATAGGTCGCCTCGCCGCCGAAACGGATCTTGGTGGCGCCGGGATGGCGGGCGGAGGAGCCGTTCGCCGTAGGGCCACGGCGACTCAGCTCATCGTCCAGCTCGTCGGCCGTCTTTCCCTTGATATCGAAATAGGAATAGCTTTTCGTAGCAACGACTTCGGCTGCCGCGGGGCCGCAGAGGAAAAAGGCAATCATGGAAAAGGCGATGGGAAGGCGCATATAACGCAACGCAAGCGGCATTCTGAACTGAACCTGTGTTGAAGTTTGGCGGAGCTTGGGGCATAGCCACCGCAAGAGCAATATCGGATAGCGGCTTTTTTGGCTAGCGACGGGATTAGACTGGTGAAACAGCTCGATAGCAGTTTCTGGCGTGTGGCCCATGGTCGCGAGATCGAGCTCAACAAGCGCTCAGTGATCATGGCGATCGTCAACGTGA
The DNA here is from genome assembly GCA_900473185.1 of Hyphomicrobiales bacterium. Taxonomy (GTDB): domain Bacteria; phylum Pseudomonadota; class Alphaproteobacteria; order Rhizobiales; family Rhizobiaceae; genus Rhizobium. The sequence continues at coordinate 239,064 of UCKU01000003.1, forward strand.
CGCCGGATTCCTTCTCCGACGGCGGGCGCTACGACACGGTCGACAGGGCCGTCCAGCACGCGCTGCAGGCAGTCGCAGACGGCGCCGAGATCCTCGATATCGGCGGTGAGTCGACTCGGCCGGATGCGGCCTCCGTCAGCCCGGCTGAAGAACAGGCGCGCGTACTGCCCGTCATCGAGGCGCTCAGCGGACGTACTGAAGCACTGATTTCCATTGATACCTATCGCGCGGAAACGGCGCGGCGTGCCATCAGTGCCGGCGCCCATATCGTCAACGACGTCTTCGGCCTGCAGAAGGAGCCTGCAATCGCCGCGCTGTCGGCTGAGACCGGGGCGGGGCTCTGCATCATGCATACGGGCCGCGACCGGCAGAAGCTTGCCGACATCATCGATGACCAGGTCTTTTTTCTCGAGCGTTCGCTGGAGATCGCTTCCGCTGCCGGTGTCCTGCGCGACCGCATCGTGCTCGATCCCGGCTTCGGCTTTGCCAAGGAGACGCCGAAAGAAAATCTGGAACTGATGGCGCGGTTCGAGGAGTTGCACCGCTTCGGCCTGCCGCTTCTGGCGGGCACGTCGCGCAAGCGCTTCCTCGGCGCTGTCACCGGTCGGGAGCCGGCGGAGCGCGATGCGGCGACGGCGGCGACGAGCGCGCTTCTCAGGCTGCAGGGGGCGGCTGTTTTCCGGGTACATAATGTCGCAATCAACAGGGATGCGCTTGCCGTGGCCGATGCTATGCTGGCCGCCCGGAACGACGTTTCTAAAGCGTGTCACGATCCATCAGATCCGGGTGCCACGCTTTAAGTCTTTGTTNNTTTGCGCGACATGCTTTAGGGGGAGGCCGTCATGAGTACCTATACGATCCTGATGCAGAACTGCGCCTTCTTCGCCCGCCACGGCGTGCATGCCGAAGAGGAATTCCTCGGCCAGCGTTTCTTCGTGGATGCCGAACTGGAGGTGGAAGCGGGCAGCGCACTGGAAAACGATTCCATCGATGAGACCGTCCACTACGGCACCGCCTTCACTATCATCGAAGAGATTGTCGTCGGCCAGCGGCGCTACCTGATCGAGGCGCTGGCATTCGATATCGCCAAGGGTCTTTGTAAAAAATTCCCGCAGATCATCAGGGCCAAGATCACGGTGCGCAAGCCGAATGCGCCGATCCCTGGCGTGCTCGATTTCGTGCAGGTGACCGTTGAGCATCGTACCCGATAATTCATTCCGTCTCGCAACGCTCGGCCTCGGCGGCAATATCGGCGATCCGGTCAAGTCCATGGCATCAGCGCTTGCGGTACTGGACGCCCANNCCATCCGGACTGCCGGGTGGCCGCCGTCTCGCGGCTTTACCGCACGCCGCCCTGGGGTAAGACCGATCAGTCCCACTTCTTCAACTCCTGCGCGGCGGTGGAAACACGGCTTGCGCCGGAAGCGCTGCTCGATCTCTGCCTGTCGATCGAGCGGGAGATGAAGCGCGAGCGCATCGAGCGCTGGGGACCGCGCACGCTCGATATCGATGTGCTGACTTATGAGGGCGTCGCGCAGGACGCGCCGCGGCTGGAACTGCCGCATCCACGCATGACGGAGCGGGGCTTCGTACTGATGCCGCTTGCGGATATCGCGCCCGAACTCACGGTCAGGGGCAGGGCGGTTTCCGATTGGCTTAGCGGCGCCGACATCGCGGGGATCGAGATCGCGGACGAGAGCCGCGACTGGTGGCGCAAGAGTTAAGCGGGCCATCAAGCACAGGCTGCTAACATCCTCTGCATATCGATGCAGAGATGGATCCAGTTATCGGGCATCAGACCTGCAGCTTCAAGCATTCAGGGCGAATTGATGCTGGGCAGGAAATCCTCGACCTGCTTGCGGTCAGCGGCAGAAAGCGGCTGCACCTGCTCCTGCCAGAAGCGTTCGGCCTCCGGGGTATCCTTCTCCCACTGGCGCACAGTGGTGATGTTATCGTCGATCTTGCAGCGGCGATGTCCGCCGAGGCGCAGATATTCCTTGGCGAGCTTCAGGCTCCTGGTTTCCGTATCCGTGTTGGTTGCGTTCATGTCCTTCGTCTCCCTGTCCTCGCAGGGACAAACCCTGCTGTCTACAATGAACGTTGCGTGGCGGGAAATGATCCCGATGCCATCACGAAATATGAAGGTAGGGAACGCATGAGCAGTTCTCCTATCGAAGCGGCAGTCACGCCACTCTTGCAAACAATAGGAACAACCAAGATCAACAGAGAAAGGCCTGTCTTCGCGGGCTTTCGGACGCTAGCAGCCAAACTAAAAGCGGCGGAAAACCGCCGCTTCAGGAAAATACATTCCGAATGACTTGCTTACTGGATCGAGCCGACAGCCATTTCATCGACCTGGCGGGTCAGCGTCAGGCCGATGACCGGGACCATCTGGCTTTCGACCTTGACCGAAACGGTGACGTTCATGGTCTTGTCGTCGCGAACGCGGGCAATCATCGCGCCGTTCAGCTTGGAGCGATTGATGCCAACGACGACGGTATCGTCGGTGACGGCGCCGGAGATGATATCGAGGCCCTTGCCTTCGGCGCCATCGAGGAACTTGCCCTTGTAGGTGGAGCCGGACTGGGAGATGACGGCGCTCATCGGCTGCTTGAAGACGCCGACGCGGCAGGTACCGTCGAGCTTGATACCGGCGGAGGAATCATCGGCCGGCGAACCGACGAGATTGCAGGTGAATTTCGTGCCTTTGTACTTGCCGGCGACGATTTCACCCGGCCCCTTCCAGGTGCCGGCAACGGATTCGAAGAAGGCCTTGTCGCGGGTTGCGGCAGTAGCGTTCGAAGCGACGTCTGCCACTGGAGACAATGCCGCGGCGGCCAGGCCGCATACAAAAAGAAACTTGCGCGAGTACATGGATTTTCCTTGGCAAACACCACTCGGGAACTGGTCTGAAGTTTTGCCGGAGAATGGTTAATGCTTTCTTTCTGGAGCGCTGAAATGCGTGGAAATACAGGGCTTTCGCAAGGCAAGGTTTCTGAAGCGGCGGATGTAGCGCATTGAATCCGCTGGAATTTTCCGCAGCCCTCGTAAGAAGGCCTGAATGTGTCGAAATCCGGTTTTTGCTTAAGGGTTACCGTTGCGCGTCGTCATCGATGGTGTCAAATCGCCGATAAAGTCACCGATTCCCGGCCGTTTCAGCGCCCGGAAGGTCAGCGGACGGCAGAGATCCATGGCGGCAATGCCGATCCGCGCCGTCATCAGCCCGTTGATGACGCCTTCGCCGAGTCGGGCCGAGAGCTTCGAGGCAAGCCCATGGCCCAGCACCTGCTGAACAAGGCTGTCGCCGACAGCAATCGAACCGGTCACGGCAAGGTGGGCAAGCACGTCACGCATCAATCTCAGCATGCCGAGCGTGCCGGGGCGGCCACCATAGAGTTCGGCCATGGCGCGGATCAGCCTCGCGGCTTCGTAGAGCACATAAAGCAGATCTACGATGGCGCGCGGGCTGACGGCCGTGACGATCGAGACGCGTTTGGAAGAGTTGACGATCAGCGCGCGTGCCCGACGATCCAGCGGGNNCGAGAAGCTCGCGCTCAGCAAGCGCAATCAGATGCGGAGCGTCGATGACCTCGCCTTCGGTCTCCTTCAGGGTGGCGCGGCCCTTGGCGGTTTCCGGCTTGTTGGCGATGAGGCCCGTCAGGCGGGCGACGACCGCGCGTGCCTTGGCGGGGCGGGTTTCCAGGATCGCGGCATCGGCTTCGGCCTTGATGGTCTGCACCGCAGCAAGCCGCATCATGCCCGCCGTTTCTCTGATGACGATGGCGATGACGGCGAGGATGCCGATCGCAAGCACGGCGAGGGCGGCATAACCCAGCCAGTCGGCGCGGTCGAAGAGATCGCGGATCAGCCGGTCGGTCCAGAGGCCGAAGGCGAGCGACAGCAGAATGCCGAAAGCGCCGGCGGCGATGCTTGCGAAGGAGGTGCGGCGCTTGCGCGGGGTGGCGACCGGCAGCGGGCTCAGATCCTGCTCCGGATTGAGGAAGGGATCCTCCTCATCAGGCGTCAGCACCACCTCACCGGAAAAACTTGCAGGCTTGCGGCGCTCGGCGCGTGACGTTTCAGGCGCCGCATTCTCCTCCTCATAGGTGAAGGCGGCGGGGGCGCGGCGCGGCGGATTGGGCTGGTCGATCGGCGGCTTGCTCATGCGAGGCGGTCTCCGAACAGGAACTGCATGGCGCGGTCGAGGCGGATATGCGGCACGGAGAGTTTGATTCCGCCGCCGGTTTCCTCGAGCTGCGGCGGGCGGAAGCGCACGACATTGACGTCGGGCAACTCGACCGACACGTCGCCGGCTTCGATGCGTTCGAACAGGGATTCGGGATTTTCCGGCAGATCGCCGGGGAAGATTGCCGTCTTGCGCTCACCGTCGAAGATTTCACCGGCGATCTTTTCACCGGCCATGGGTGTTCCCACGATGACAGGCAGGTCGTGGCCGTCGCGGCGCACGGTTGCCTCCCGCGTGGCGCGCACGGAGCCGAGCGCCATGACATCGATGCCGGCGCCGGCCATGCCGATGCGATCGATGGCGCGATCGACGAGGCGGCGTGTCAGCCGGTCCAGCCGGTCGTGGCTTTCGTGGTGCAGATGGTCCGCCTTGGTCGCGGCGACCAGCACGCGGTCGATGCGCCGGCCGAGCAGCGATGACAGGATTGAATTGCTGCCGGGACGGAAGCAGGCGAGCACATCGGTCAGGGCGCGCTCCAGATCCTGCACGGCTTCCGGACCGCGGTTCATAGCCTGCAGCGCGTCAACCAGCACGATCTGCCGGTCGAGCCTGGCAAAATGCTCGCGGAAGAAGGGTTTGACGACCACGGATTTATAGGCCTCGTAGCGGCGCTCCATCATCGCCCAGAGCGAGCCGCGCTCTGGCTTTCCGTCCGGGGGCAGGGCAAGCGGGGCAAAGGTGAGGGCCGGCGACCCGTCGAGATCGCCGGGCAGCAGGAAGCGGCCGGGCGGAAGCGTGGAAAGCGAGCGTTCGTCAGCCTTGCAGGCCTTCAGATAGTCGGCAAAGCTGGTGGCGAGATCGCGGGCTACCATTTCATCGGCGGGAGCGGTGATATCTGTCGCTTTCGTCAGCGCCAGCCAGGCGCTCGACAGCTCGGCGCGGATGCCAGTTGCGGCAAGGGCAATAGTTTCCTCGCTGAAGGTGCGGAAATCCTTGCCGAGCAGCGGCAGGTCGAGCAGCCACTCGCCGGGATAATCGACGATATCGATCGACAGGCGGCCGGGCGAGAACATGCGCGTCCAGGAGCTGGCGCTCTGATAATCCAGCGTGATGCGCAGCTCGGAAATCGCACGGGTGGAATCCGGCCAGATTCGCTCCTTCACCAGCGCCCGGATATGATCCTCATACTGGAAGCGCGGCACGGCATCATCGGGCTGTGGCTCCAGGCGGACTGCCGACACGCGGCCGGACTGCACCGCTTCGAAGAGCGGCAGGCGACCGCCATGCAGAAGATTGTGGACCAGCGAGGAAATGAAGACGGTCTTGCCGGAGCGGGAAAGGCCGGTGACACCGAGCCGGATGGTCGGATTGACGAGACCGCTGGCGCGGTCTGCAAGATTGTCCAGCGCGATCAGCGCATCGTCGGCAAAGGATGTCAGGCGTGGCGGCAAATCGGAATCCCTGATGGCACTGCCCGCAATATAGGAAGGGGCCGCTGCCTGAAAAAGAAGCGGCGCGAAAGCTCAGTCGATGACGAAATCGACGAGACGCCAGGCCGAAGTCGTCGCGACATAGTGGATGACAGCGAGACCGGATGTCGGGAAGCCTTTCGGCATAGAGGCTGCCATAGCCTTTTGGCCGATCAGCGCCGACAGGGCCTGCTCCATGGTCGGGTTATGGCCGACGAGCATGACGCTCCCCACATCCTGCGCATCGATGATTTCGAGATAGGTATCGACCGAGGCGTTATAGAGCGTATCGACGAAGCGCATGTCGAGCGTTTCGCCCATGGCCCGATGCACGGCCTCGGCGGTGTCGCGACAACGAAGCGCGGTCGAGCTGATCAGGATGTCCGGACGGTAGCCCTTGTCGGCGGCGCGGTCGGCGACAATCTCGGCATCGCCGAAACCCTTCTGGCTCAGCGGGCGGTCGAAATCGCGCTGCCCGGGCTCGGCCCAGGCGGCTTCGGCATGACGCAGTAGGTAGATCCGATGGGGTGGAGGCAGGAGGGCGGCCATGGGCAAATCCAGCTTCGAACGGAGCCTTTTCAGTAGCGGTTGCGGTCCCGCGACGTCAACAGTCTGCAGGCCTCCAACAACCCGAAAGGGTGGTCCCAACACGGCATTTTGAAGGGCGTTCGAGAATCATCGCTTGGAATAGTGATGAGAAAATAAACTGTTAGCTCAAATTTATGACAGATTTAAAAATCTGTTTACCTGTCTTATTAGGCTTGAATCGCTGCTAGCGCTTGGGATATACAGCCGGCCAGATGAGATGTTCTTCAGGAGAATCGCGTTGAGTGAGAAGATCGATCTTAGCAATTATGTTCCCTCGGAAGACGAGGAGTTCATGAACACGAACCAGCGGGCTTATTTCAGAGGCAAGCTGATCGCGTGGAGGAACGACATCCTTAGGGAAGCACGCGAAACACTCGACCACCTGGCTGAGGAAAGCGCAAACCACCCTGATCTCGCAGATCGTGCATCCTCTGAAACCGACCGCGCCATCGAACTTCGTGCCCGCGACCGTCAGAGAAAGCTGATCTCCAAGATCGACGCAGCCCTGCAGCGCATCGAAGATGGCACCTACGGCTACTGCGAGGAAACCGGCGAGCCGATCGGCCTGAAACGCCTCGACGCCCGCCCGATCGCCACCCTGTCGATCGAAGCGCAGGAACGCCACGAGCGCCGCGAAAAGGTTTACCGGGACGAATAATCACTTCCGAACCGGCAATAAAAAAGCACCGCGAGACGATTGCGGTGCTTTTTGTTTTGGTGCTCTTTGCTCAGGGGCCACATGGCTCCGGCTTTTACTTGTCGCGATTGACGCTCATTTCGCCGAAGATGCGGGCGACTTCCTTTTGAAGTGCTGCATCCGCACCCGTGATCGGCGCCATGTCGGGGTCGCGGCGCGGCATTGAGCCTGGCTGAGGGGAGCCGGACTGAGGAACACCAGGCTGCGGGGCAGGGCGTGCCTGCTGCGTATTGGGTACGGGAACCACGCGCTCGGCGGCCGGATTGGCCGATATTTCATCATCGAGGATGCGTTGGAAATCGCGACGGATGGCGGCCGATTGCAAACCGCCATCTTCCGTCACGACCGGGGCGCCGCGCGAAACGGCGGGAATGCTCTGGGCCGGTGGGGTGGACACTTCCGGTTCGATGCGCTGCTGCGGCAGCACGCGCTGGCGGGCTGCATCAAGGATATCGGCGGCGCTGGCGGCATCGGGCAAGGGTAGCGGAGCGGGGCGTTCGGGCTGGCGCGGCTGAAGCTGCGACATGCGCTGCGGGCCGTCACGCTCGGCCGTGAGCGGCGGAGCGGAGACCTGCGGCGCTGGAGCCTGCTGGCTCGACATCTGCTGGGCAGACATGGGCGGCGCGACTGCCGGAGCGACCGAAGGTTCGGGGCGCTGGCGTAGTGGCTCGGCCGGCGGGGCGATGACTGGGACGATAACCGGAGCCGGTGTCGGGCTATAGGGTTCGAAATCGGGTTCTGCGCTTGCCGCCACAGGTGGTGCGACGGGGGCAGCGACCGGCCTCGGCTGCGGGGCCGGCGGCGGCTCGCGGCGCGGCTGGACCGCTGCACGCTCCTGAACGACCGAACGCTCCTCAACCGGCTGCGGGCGGAAATCGCTTCCAGTTTCGGCTTCGGTTTCCGGCAGGATGCGGCTTTCGATGACGATATCGGTCGGGCCGCCGATCATGACGAGATGTTCGACATTGTCGCGGCGCACAAGCACCAGGCGACGGCGGGCATCGACGGCGGCAGCATCGAGCACCTGCAGGCGCGGCTGGCGGTTGCGACCGCCGCGAACGAAAGGCGACGGCGCGCGGCCACGCAGGAACCACAGAACGGCGATGAGCAGGATGAGGGCAATGCCGACGCCACCGGCGGCAAGCAGGAAGCGGCTACCGTAAGCCCCTACAACATCATCGAACATAGGCACTCACTCCATTTCGCATTATGGCACAACAGACGACTTTTCCGCTCCTTAGGCAAGAGCCGGCGGGTCTGTCCAGTCACCGGCGAACGCGATTTCGTGTTGTGCAACTATTTGGCCTGGCGCTCGCTGCGGCACCGGCGGGATTACGGGCAAATTGGCGCGTTTGCCTGTGAATTCAAGCAGTCTAACGAAACCTGCTGTTTTTGCGGGCGCAGCAAGTTGATAAGAAGGAAAGACTGCCTGATTCCTGCTTCGTAGCGTTGTTACGAGCGCGGCAGGAAGGGCTTATGCGAGGAATAGATGACGAAATCGCGTCAGGTCGACGACTATAACGCGCCGCTTGTGGATCGTGGGGGGCGTTCTGGCACGGCGATACGCATCATCCTGCTGGCGATCGTGCTGATTGCGGCGGCGGCGGCCTTCGTCTTCTTCAAGGATTCGCTCGGCAACGAGCTGGTTCTCGGCTGTCTCGGCGTTCTCGCCATGGTCGGCATCTTCTTTCTCGTCTCCTCCGTCATCGGCTTTATCGAGGTCATGCCGCAGCGCCAGTCAGACAGCCTGGCACGTGCTTTCCTGAACGGCCATCCCGACGGGACGCTGATCACCGACGAGAAGGGCCGTATCGTCTATGCCAATGCCGCCTATGGCGCATTGACCGGCGCACGCAAGGCGACCGAAGTGCAGACGCTGGAGACGCTGCTGTCGCGTCACCGCGAATCGAACGAGGCGCTCTACCGGCTGGTGAACGGATTGCGCGAGGGCCGGGAGGGGCGCGAAGAATTCCGCCTGCTGCGGGCCGTTGGCCCCGGAAGCAATGCCGGCGCGCATTGGTATCGCCTGAAAGCGCGGCTCCTGAAGCCGGAAGAGGGCGACAGCAAGCCGCTGCAGATCTGGCAGATCACCGATATCACCGCCGAGCGTGAGGATCAGGAACGCTTCTTCAAGGAGCTGCAGAACGCGATCGATTATCTCGACCACGCTCCGGCCGGCTTCTTCTCCGCCGGACGCAAGGGCGAGATCTTCTATCTGAACGCCACGCTTGCGGAATGGCTGGGTCTCGACCTCACCAAATTCATGCCGGGCTCGATGAACATCGGCGATCTCGTCGCGGGTGAGGGGCTGGCGCTGATCCAGTCCGTACAGGCCGAGCCGGGGCTGAAGAAGACCGTGACGCTGGACCTCGACCTGCGCAAATCGAACGGCCAGAGCCTGCCGGTGCAGATCATCCACCGCGTCACCTCCATGCGCGACGGGGCGCCCGGCGAGAGCCGGACGATCGTGCTGACGCGTGACAAGGACAGTGAGAACGGCCAGTCGGCGTCGGCAGCCGCCATGCGCTTCACGCGCTTCTTCAACAACACGCCGATGGCGATCGCTTCCGTCAATGGCGATGGCAAGATCCTGCGTACCAATGCGCCTTTCCTGAAGCTCTTCTCCAATATCGTCTCGCGTGACGATCTGGAGCGCGGCGCGCTTCTGGAAACGATCGTGCAGCACAGCGACCGACCGCAACTCGCCGAGGCGCTTGCCGCCGCCAAGGACCGCCAGGGCGATATCGCGCCGATAGATTCCAGGACGCCGACGGACGATGCACGCTTCTTCCGCTTCTATGTGAATGCCGTGATTGACCAGAGCGACGAGGCGCCTGAGGAGGCGGCCATCGTCTACGCGGTCGAAGTGACCGAGCAGAAGGCGCTCGAAGCGCAGATGGCGCAGACGCAGAAGATGAATGCGGTCGGCACGCTCGCCGGCGGCATTGCGCACGATTTCAACAATGTGCTGACGGCAATCCTGCTCTCCTCCGACCATCTGCTCTTACAGGCGCGACCTGCCGATGCGAGCTTCGCCGACCTGATAGAAATCAAGCGCAATGCCAACCGCGCGGCGGTGCTGGTGCGCCAGCTTCTCGCCTTCTCGCGCAAGCAGACGATGCGGCCGACGGTGTTGAACCTGACCGATGTCGTCGGCGACCTGCGCATGCTGGTCGACCGGCTGATTTCGGGTACCAACGTCAAGCTCGACGTCGAATATGGCCGCGATCTCTGGCCTGTCAAAACCGATCTTTCGCAATTCGAGCAGGTGCTGATCAATCTCTGCGTCAATGCCCGCGACGCCATGCCGGAAGGCGGTACGCTGACGCTGCGCACCCGCAATCTGCCGGCAGCGGACGTTGCCGCCTTCAACTATTCCTACATGCCGCATGAGGACATGGTGCTGATCGAGGTGACCGATACCGGCACCGGCATTGCGCCCGAGATCATGGACAAGATTTTCGAGCCCTTCTTCACGACCAAGGATGTGGGCAAGGGCACAGGTCTCGGCCTTGCCATGGTCTATGGCATCGTCAAGCAGTCCGGCGGCTATATCCAGCCGGAATCGGAAGTCGGCAAGGGCACGACCTTCCGTATCTTCCTGCCGCGTCATATCGTCGAACCAACAACCGCTGCAGAAGCGGAGGCCGGCGATCAGGCTGTTGCGGCCGGTGGTGCCCAGATTGTGGAACTCGTCCAGCCGAAGCAGCCGGAGGACCTGACAGGCTCAGCCGTCATCCTGCTCGTCGAGGACGAAGAAGCGGTGCGGCGCGGCGGCAAGCGCATGCTGGAGACGCGTGGCTATACGGTCCACGAGGCGGGGTCCGGCGTCGAAGCCCTCGAGATCATGGAGGAGCTCGACGGCAAGGTGGACATCGTCGTCTCCGACGTGGTGATGCCCGAGATGGACGGGCCGTCGCTGCTGCGCGAGCTGCGCAAGAACTATCCGGATCTGAAGTTCATCTTCGTGTCCGGTTACGCGGAGGATGCGTTCGCCCGCAACCTGCCGCCGGAAGCGAAGTTTGGGTTCCTGCCGAAGCCGTTCTCGCTGAAGCAGCTGGCTGTGGCGGTGAAAGAGACGCTGGATAGCTGATATGATTAAGGGGCGCTTTTGCGCCCCTCAAGTGTCTCCACGATGGATCGTTGGCGGGGCCAGCCCGCCAGATGTTGGCTTACTCGCCAAGCGCCACAGCAATCTCTGCCGCAAGCCGCGCATTGTTCTCCACCAGCGCAATATTCGTCTTCAGGCTTTGGCCATCCGTCAGGTCGAAGATCGTGCTCAGAAGGTAAGGTGTTACAGCTTTGCCGGTGATTTCGTCACGCTCGGCGCTGTCGAGAGCACGCTCGATATAGATTTCCATTTCCTCGCGGGCGATTTCGTCAGCTTCCGGAACGGGGTTGGCGATCAGCATGCCGCCGTCGATGCCGAGCTGTTCACGAGTCGTCTGGAAATTGGCGATCGCCGCCGGGCTGTTCAGCGTCAGCGGGCTGCGGATGCCTGATGAGCGTGACCAGAAAGCCGGGAATTCATCGCTTTCATAGGTCACGACCGGTACGCCGCGGGTTTCCAGCACTTCCAGCGTCTTCGGAATATCGAGGATTGCCTTGGCGCCGGCGCAGACGACGATGACCCCAGTACGGGCTAGCTCTTCGAGGTCGGCGGAGATATCGAACGTTTCTTCAGCGCCGCGATGCACGCCGCCGATGCCGCCAGTCGCAAAGACCTTGATGCCGGCACGCGCCGCCGCAATCATCGTCGCCGCAACCGTCGTCGCACCCGTGCGGCGCTCGGCGATCGAAAAGGCGATATCGGCGCGCGATACCTTCATGACGTCCTTTGCCTTGGCGAGCTGCTCCAGCTCAGCAGGTTCGAGGCCGATATGCAGCGTGCCGTGGATGACGGCGATGGTCGCGGGAACTGCGCCCTGATCACGAATGATCGATTCGACGCTGCGCGCCATCTCGATATTGCCGGGATAGGGCATGCCATGCGTGATGATGGTCGATTCGAGTGCGACGATCGGGGCGCCGCGCTGCTTGGCGGCGGCCACTTCCTTGGAATAGGAGATCGGCAGCAGGGGCGAGAAGGGTTTGGTCATGATCCATATCCGTTTATCGATGTTGCCGCTTCATTGCAGAATTCTCGCCGCCGGGACAAGCGAAAGCATGTCGCGGATCAGTTCCCGCGAGAGATTTTCGTTGACGGCATGCGGCGACTGTACGGTGAGAGCCGCTGCCGCAGCACCATGGCGGACCGCCTCTTCGAGCGGGTGGCCGAGCATGAGGGCCGAGAGCGTACCGGCCGCCAGCGAGTCTCCCGCACCCGTGACATCGGCGACATTGTCCGAAATCGGCGGCTGCAAGACAAGCGCACGCCCATCCTTGAAGGCGACGAGTTCGCGCTGGCCGCGGGTGACGACTGCCCCGCCGATGCCGATGTCACCGAGCAGGGACGGCCAGGCGGCGGCTTCATCCGGCCGATGGCCGGTCAGCGCTGCGGCCTCGGCCTCGTTGAGGAATAGATAATCGATGCCTTCGAGGCAGGGCAGGAGGCGCACCACCTTGGCCGGCGAAATGGCGATTGCCGCCACCGGCTTGCCGAGTGCCTTGGCCCTTGCGACGATCGCGGCAGCCGTGTCCTCGGGCAGGTTGGCGTCGAAGAGGATGAAATCGGTGGCGGCAAAGGCGTCACGCACCCAGCGGATCGATAGCCGCCGCGGCACGAAGAAGCGGTAGAGCTCCATGTCGGCCAGCGCGATGACCAGATTGCCGTCCTTCTCGATGATGGCCGTATAGCTTGGCGTCTTGCGGTCGAGGAAGACGAAGGGGCGGTCATTTATTCCTGCAAAATCGGCCGCCTCGCTTACCATCTCGCCGATCGGGTCGCCGCCGCGCGGCGAAATCATCGTCACCTCGAAGCCGAGCCGGGCGAGATTGCGTGCCGCATTGAAGCCGCCGCCGCCCGGTTCCTCGAACCATGTTCCAGGGTTGCTGGCGCCCGGTGCCGTCTCGCCGGCAATGCGGCCGCGGCGGTCGATATGGGCGCCACCGAGAACAAGAATCTTGCCGCTCATTTCTGCTCTCCCCGAGCGAATCGAATAGGCTCTAAAACGTCGGCATTCAGCGCAAGCGAAGCACTAAGCCGTTGCTTTGCATCGATAAAACAAAAATAGAACACAGACCGTTTTACCTTTTTCTTTCAATTATTTGCAACCCCATTGCGAAATTAGAACAAATCAGGTACAAACTTCGCATCAGCGGCGACATTGCTAGAGCAGCGTCAATAACCTAAAGGTGGATCGAATGTCTCAGAATTCATTGCGGCTCGTAGAGGACAAATCGGTGGACAAAAGCAAGGCGCTCGAAGCGGCACTCTCACAGATCGAGCGGTCGTTCGGCAAGGGCTCGATCATGAAACTCGGCTCGAACGAGAGTATCGTCGAGATCGAAACGGTTTCTACGGGTTCGCTCAGCCTCGATATCGCGCTCGGCATCGGCGGCCTGCCGAAGGGCCGTATCATCGAAATCTACGGTCCGGAAAGTTCTGGTAAAACGACGCTCGCGCTGCAGACCATTGCCGAAGCGCAGAAGAAGGGCGGCATCTGCGCCTTCGTCGACGCCGAACACGCTCTCGATCCGGTCTATGCCCGCAAGCTCGGCGTCGATCTGCAGAACCTCCTGATCTCCCAGCCCGACACCGGCGAGCAAGCGCTTGAAATCACCGATACGCTGGTGCGCTCCGGCGCCATTGACGTTCTCGTCGTCGACTCGGTCGCCGCGCTGACGCCGCGCGCCGAAATCGAAGGCGAAATGGGTGACAGCCTGCCGGGCCTTCAGGCCCGCTTGATGAGCCAGGCGCTGCGCAAGCTGACGGCTTCGATCTCCAAATCGAACACCATGGTGATCTTCATCAACCAGATCCGCATGAAGATCGGCGTCATGTTCGGTTCGCCGGAAACGACGACGGGTGGCAACGCGCTCAAGTTCTATGCCTCCGTCCGCCTCGACATCCGCCGCATCGGCCAGGTCAAGGAACGCGAAGAGGTGATCGGCAACCAGACGCGCGTCAAGGTCGTCAAGAACAAGATGGCGCCTCCCTTCAAGCAGGTCGAATTCGACATCATGTATGGCGAAGGTGTCTCCAAGACCGGCGAACTCATCGACCTCGGCGTCAAGGCCGGCATCGTCGAGAAGTCGGGCGCCTGGTTCTCCTACAACAGCCAGCGCCTCGGCCAAGGTCGCGAAAACGCCAAGATCTTCCTGCGTGACAATCCGGATCTCGCCCGCGAGATCGAGACGGGGCTGCGCCAGAACGCCGGTCTGATTGCCGACCGCTTCCTGCAGAACGGCGGCCCTGATGCCGGCGACGACGCAGGTGATGCCGGCGACATGTAATTTGCCCCGACCGCTGAGGTAGTTCAGCACCGGCCGCGTTCTCTCACGAGAATGCGGCCGGTTTTGTTTGTTTGCTGGACAGTGGCAAGGTCGAACGATAAAAGCCGATGGATTTAATTTTACCTGCCTGCTGGCAGCATCGAAGGGCATGAAATGAGCGGTGTAAACGATATCCGGTCGACCTTCCTCGACTACTTCAAGAAGAATGGCCATGAGGTCGTTCCATCGAGCCCGCTCGTGCCGCGCAATGACCCGACGCTGATGTTCACCAATGCCGGCATGGTACAGTTCAAGAACGTTTTTACCGGCTTGGAAAAGCGTCCTTATTCGACGGCAACGACCTCGCAGAAGTGCGTACGCGCCGGCGGCAAGCATAACGACCTCGACAATGTCGGCTATACGGCACGCCACCTGACCTTCTTCGAAATGCTCGGCAACTTCTCCTTTGGCGATTATTTCAAGGAGAATGCGATCGAGCTTGCCTGGAAGCTGGTCACCGAAGGTTTCGACCTTCCGAAGAACCGCCTGCTGGTGACCGTCTATTCCGAGGACGAGGAAGCAGCGACGCTCTGGAAGAAGATCGCCGGCTTTTCCGACGACAAGATCATCCGCATCCCGACCTCTGACAATTTCTGGCAGATGGGCGATACCGGCCCCTGCGGTCCGTGCTCGGAAATCTTCATCGACCAGGGCGAGAATGTCTGGGGCGGCCCTCCCGGCTCGCCGGAAGAAGATGGCGACCGGTTCCTGGAATTCTGGAACCTCGTCTTCATGCAGTTCGAGCAGACTGAACCCGGCGTCCGCAACCCGCTACCGCGCCCGTCGATCGATACAGGCATGGGCCTGGAGCGCATGGCTGCCGTTCTGCAGGGCGTGCAGAGCGTGTTCGACACCGACCTCTTCCGCACGCTGATCGGCACCATCGAGGATACGATGGGTGCCAAGGCAGAGGGCAGCGCCAGCCACCGCGTCATCGCCGACCATCTGCGCTCCTCGGCCTTCCTGATCGCCGACGGCGTGTTGCCGTCGAATGAAGGTCGCGGCTACGTGCTGCGCCGTATCATGCGCCGCGCCATGCGCCACGCACAGCTTCTCGGCGCCAAGGAACCGCTGATGTACAAGCTGCTGCCGACGCTGGTGCAGGAGATGGGCCGCGCCTATCCGGAACTGGTGCGCGCCGAGGCGCTGATCTCCGAAACGCTGAAGCTCGAGGAAAACCGCTTCCGCAAGACGCTGGAGCGCGGCCTGTCGCTTCTGTCAGACGCGACCACCGACCTTTCCAAGGGCGACATGCTGGATGGCGAGACCGCCTTCAAGCTCTACGACACCTACGGCTTCCCGCTCGACCTGACGCAGGATGCGCTGCGCGCCCGCGAAATCGGCGTCGATATCTCCGGCTTCACCGATGCCATGGAGCGCCAGAAGGCCGAGGCACGTTCGCATTGGGCCGGCTCCGGTGAAAAGGCCACGGAAACCGTCTGGTTCGAGCTCAAGGAGAAGCACGGCGCGACCGAATTCCTCGGCTACGACACCGAAACGGCCGAAGGCGTCGTCCAGGCTATCGTCAAGGACAGCGCCGTAGCCGACGAGACCAGGGCCGGCGACAAGGTGCAGATCATCGTCAACCAGACGCCGTTCTACGGTGAATCCGGCGGCCAGATGGGCGATACGGGTGTGATCTCGTCCGATCACGGCAAGATCGAGATTTCAGATACGCAGAAGAGGGGTGAGGGCCTGTTCGTGCATCTGGGTACGGTCATTGAGGGTGTGATCAAGGCCGGTGATGCGGTCGTGCTGACGGTCGATCATGCGCGTCGCTCGCGCCTGCGCGCCAATCACTCGGCAACCCATCTGCTGCATGAGGCGCTGCGTGAAGTGCTCGGTACCCATGTTGCCCAGAAGGGTTCGCTGGTGGCACCCGAGCGCCTGCGCTTCGACGTTTCACACCCGAAGCCGATGACGGCCGACGAGCTCAAGGTGGTCGAGGAGATGGCCAACGAGATCGTGCTGCAGAATGCCCCTGTCACAACCCGCCTGATGAGCGTCGACGACGCGATCGCGGAAGGCGCCATGGCGCTTTTCGGAGAAAAATATGGCGATGAAGTGCGCGTCGTCTCGATGGGCACCGGTCTGCATGGCGCCAAGGCCAACAGGCCCTATTCGGTCGAGCTCTGTGGCGGCACGCATGTGTCGGCGACCGGCCAGATCGGCCTCGTGCGCATCCTCGGCGAAAGCGCCGTCGGTGCCGGCGTTCGCCGTATCGAAGCCGTCACCGGTGAATCGGCGCGCGAATATCTCGCCGAACAGGACGATCGCGTGAAGACGCTTGCCGCCTCTCTTAAGGTGCAGCCGTCGGAAGTTCTGTCGCGCGTCGAGGCGCTGATGGACGAGCGCCGCAAGCTCGAAAAGGAACTGGCCGATGCCAAGCGCAAGCTCGCCATGGGCGGCGGGCAGGGCGGTTCTGCCGATGCGGTGCGTGACGTCGCCGGCGTGAAGTTCCTCGGCAAGGCCGTGGCCGGCGTGGATCCGAAGGATCTGAAGGGGCTTGCCGATGATGGCAAAGCCAGCATCGGTTCCGGCGTGGTGACGCTGATCGGCGTGTCCGAAGATGGCAAGGCAAGTGCTGTCGTTGCCGTAACGCCCGATCTCGTGGATCGTTTCAGTGCTGTCGATCTGGTGCGCGTTGCCTCTGCAGCGCTCGGCGGCAAGGGCGGCGGCGGTCGTCCTGATATGGCGCAGGCCGGCGGCCCTGATGGAGCCAAGGCTGACGAGGCGCTTGAGGCTGTTGCAGCGGCGATTGCAGGCTGAGTGCCGAACCTGAGAGCTGTTTGAAATGAGAACCGGCTGCGAGATCGTGGATTTCGCAGCCGGTTTTTTTCGCGTGTGCCTGCTGCGGTCAGTTTCTGGTCTGCAGCGCGAGACGGCAGGCGAGGCCGGTAAAGACAGTTGCCAGCATATATTGCGGCAGTTTCGGGAAACGTCGCACCGAGCCAAGGCGTGAACGGATCTGGCTTCCGAGGATAATGACGGCGCCGTTGACGACGAGGCCGATGCCGTTCAGGACGCTCGCAAACACCAGCATCTGCGCGGTCATGGAGCCGCTCTCCGCATTCACGAATTGCGGAAAGAGCGCCATCACGAAGAGCGCCATTTTCGGATTGAGCAGATTGGTAGCGAGACCGGCAAAGAAGATGCGCCGGCCCGACAGGCGCTTCAGCGTGGAGGCCAGCGCAAAAGCAGTGCCTTCCGAACGGATCGTCTTGTAGGCGAGATAAAGCAGATAGCAGCAGCCGGCCCAGCGCACGGCTTCAAAGGCGACGGGCACGGTCATGAAGAGCTGCGAGAACCCGAAAGCTGCGGCAAGCGCGTGGCAATAGGTGCCGAGCGCAATGCCTGCATAGGTCAGAAATCCGGCGGCGCGTCCCTGGCTGATACTGCGCGAGGCAATCAGCAACATATCGGGACCGGGCGTGGCAGTGAGCACCAGCGCTGCGGCGGCAAAGAGTATCAATGTAGAAAAGTCCGGCATCAGTCTTCCCCTTGGGTTCGAGCCGGAATTCCGGTCTACGCAGGATTCGCCGCCAGTTCAAGTGCGCAGGATTTGTCAAATCGGGCTATGGTTTGCTGCAGCCGATCGAATAGCAAAGGGTTTGACATGACAGGTGAAACGGCATGGGCGCTCTACGAGAACCGTCTGAGACGGGTCTCGGCCTATATCCACGATCATCTCGACGAAGATCTGGATATGGAGCGGCTGGCCGAAATCGCCTGCCTGTCGAGCTATCACTGGCACCGGATTTATCGGGCGATTTACGGCGAGACGCTGGCGGCAACCGTCAAGCGGCTGCGGCTGCATCGCGCGGCGGGCGATATCGTGCGCACGGAACTGGCGGTCGCCGAGATTGCGAAGCGATCAGGCTATCCCAATCTCCAGTCCTTCAACCGCATATTCAAATCGGTCTATGGAATGCCGCCGGCACGCTACCGGAAAGAGGGAAGCCACACGCAGTTCGAACCCTCAATCTCCGGAAAGGCGACAGCCATGTTTGACGTAAGTCTGAAAACCATCCCGCCGCTCGAATTGGTCGGCGTTCCCCATACCGGCTCCTATATGGAGATCGGCAAGGCCTTCGAGATGCTGTTCGGCACGCTCTATGCCCGCGGGCTCGCAAAGCCGGAGATGCGCATGATCGGCGTCTATCTCGACGATCCCGATCTCGTGCAGTCCGAGAAGCTGCGCTCCATCGCCTGTGTCGCAGCCGGCGAAGAGACGGTCGCCAACGCACCGCTGGAGCGGCGCATGGTGGAAGGCGGCGACTATGCCGTGCTGCATCACAAGGGGCCTTATGCCGATATGTACAAGGCCTATCAATGGCTCTACGCCCAGTGGCTGCCGGCCTCGGGCCGGCAGATCCGGGATCGTGTGATGTTCGAGGAATATCTCAACAATCCGCGCGAAGTGGCGCCGACCGAGCTGCGGACGGATATCTATATGCCTCTAGCCTGATTTGGCTTTTCCTACGCAACTCCGAACGCAAAGCCGCTGCACACTTTTGCTGGAATTGTTCTTTTTTTGTTCTTACGCAATTCCGGACGCAAAACCGCTCCGCACTTTTGCTGGAATTGCTTTCAGGCCGCCTGCATGGCTTTCGCCGCTTCGTCATCCAGCGCCGTTGCCCGCTTGTAGGCATCGCGTTCGGCGAGGCGGCCGAAATAGTTGACGAAGGCCTGGCGCTTTTCGATACTGCCGAAGGCAAGGCCCCAGCCGATATGCGAGCCGACATAGACGTCAGCTGCGGTGAAGCGGCTTCCGGCAATATAGGGGGAGGCGGCGGAAACCGCCTTTTCCAGCGTGCCCATGACGTCGCCGAAGGAGCCGCAACCGGCCATGCGCAGCCGCTCCTGCGGGATTTCGAAGCCGAGCGCCTTCAGCGTGACGGAAGCTTCCAGCGGCCCGGCGGCGAAGAACATCCAGCGGTAATAATCCGCCCGCTCATCGGGCTGCGGGCCGAGCCTTGCCTGCGGAAACGTGTCCGCAAGATACGCACAGATTGCCGCGCATTCCGTCACGATCGTCTTCCCATGACGGATCGCCGGCACCTTGCCCATCGGGTTGACGGACAGATAGTCCTGGCCCTTCATCGTCCCGCCGAATGTCAGGATTTCGGTATGATATGGTACGCCGGTTTCTTCCAGCATCCACCGCGCTATCCGGCCGCGCGACATCGGGTTCGTGTAGAAGGTGATTTCCTCGGTCATCCTGCTCTCCTCTTTCCCATGCTCTTTTCGTAGCGCTGGCGCGGGAGATTTCAACCCTCGGAGAAGGCGGCACCTTCACGGCCGCCCGAGGGATGACCTCGGTCGATGGCGGCGCGTCACCGGTGGCGGTCCGGCCGGGAGGGGACCGCCAGCGCTCATTGTAGTGCTGGGTCTGGGTCTCAAGCAAAGCAAGATCAAGATAAAAAACAATCATATCTTGCCCCTCGCGCCGCGCGAGGAGCCTTACAAGTTGCAGGAATTCGGGGACAAAACTCTTCTTGGCCATCAGAACCTCCATGCTTGGAGCGCCGTGCGTCCATTTGGACGCACTAAGGACGCTCTAGTTTTTTGAATCTACGCATCAGGCTTTCCGAAAATCGATTCCGATTTTCGGGCCGATGTTGTAGCGAGTATCTGAATAGTTCTTGCAACTTACGCGAAGCTTGCGATTTTAAAGTATCTGCTAATTTAGCAGCAAAATCGAACTTTGCAGGATAACAAAAAACCCGGCGCGAAGGCCGGGTTTTCCGATCGTTTATCTGGGAAGGCTCAGGCCATTGCGGCCTGCAGGTTCTGGTCGATCTTGTCGAGGAAAGCGGTGGTGGAGAGCCACGGCTGATCGGGGCCGATGAGCAGCGCCAGGTCCTTGGTCATGAAGCCGGCTTCGACGGTGTCGACGCAGACCTTTTCCAGCGTGGAAGCGAACTTGGCGAGTTCGGCATTGTCGTCGAGCTTGGCGCGGTGTGCGAGGCCGCGGGTCCAGGCGAAGATCGAGGCGATCGAGTTCGTCGAGGTTTCCTGGCCCTTCTGGTGCTGGCGGTAGTGGCGGGTAACCGTGCCGTGAGCGGCTTCGGCCTCAACCGTCTTGCCATCGGGCGTCAGCAGAACCGAGGTCATCAGGCCGAGCGAGCCGAAGCCCTGGGCAACCGTGTCGGACTGGACGTCGCCGTCGTAGTTCTTGCAGGCCCATACGTAGCCGCCGGACCACTTCAGCGCCGAAGCGACCATGTCGTCGATCAGGCGGTGTTCGTAGGTGATGCCGGCTTCCTTGAACTGGTCCTTGAATTCGGTCTCGTAGACTTCTTCGAAGATGTCCTTGAAGCGGCCGTCATAGGCCTTGAGGATAGTGTTCTTGGTCGACAGGTAAACCGGCCACTTGCGCATCAGGCCGTACATCATCGAGGCGCGGGCGAATTCGCGGATCGATTCATCGAGGTTGTACATGGCCATGGCAACGCCGGCGCCCGGTGCGTTGAAGACTTCCTTCTCGATGACGGTGCCGTCTTCGCCGACGAACTTGATCGTCAGCTTCCCCTTGCCGGGGAACTTGAAATCGGTTGCGCGGTACTGGTCACCGAACGCGTGACGGCCGACGACGATGGGCTGCGTCCAGCCCGGAACAAGGCGGGGAACGTTGCGGCAAATGATCGGCTCGCGGAAGATGACGCCGCCGAGGATGTTGCGGATCGTGCCGTTCGGGCTCTTCCACATTTCCTTGAGGTTGAATTCCTTCACGCGGGCTTCATCCGGGGTGATGGTCGCGCACTTGATGCCGACGCCGTACTTCTTGATGGCGTTGGCGGCATCGACCGTGACCTGGTCGTTGGTGGCGTCGCGGTTTTCGACCGAGAGGTCGAAATAGTCGATGTCGAGGTCGAGATACGGATGGATCAGCTTATCCTTGATGAGCTGCCAAATGATGCGAGTCATTTCATCGCCGTCGAGATCGGCGACGGGATTGGCGACCTTGATCTTCTTCATGTATCTGCCTCGTAAGCTTAGGAAGGGACTAATGCCCCGGGTGGGTGATGTGGGTCCGGAGCGCTATAGCATTGTGAGCCGGGAACGCAAAGCAGAACGGGCAGGGACCTGACGTTTTTGCCGCCATTGCCAAGAGCAGGAAAATGGCTAACCTCCGCCACATAAGCCCCCCGAGTCCCGGACATTTTGCCATGAAAAAGATCGCCGTTCTCTTCGCCGGCCTCATTGCCGCCTTGTCCGTCCTGACGGGCGTTTCGCTTGCGGCCGATGCGACCGTGCCGGTCAAGGAAATCATGAAGGACACCCAGAAGAACTGGGCGGGCGACAACAGCGACTGGATCGATATTTTCGAAGAGGGCACGCTCGGCCGGCTCTACAGCAAGGATTTCGGCGACAAATACAAGGCGGCAGCCCAAAATCCTGCAGCCGACGAGGATGGCATTTCGCCCTTCGACTATGACGTCATCGTCAACGGCCAGGATGCCTGTCCGCTGCAGGATCTTTCCATCGAAAGCGGCCAGCCGGCCAACGGGACGACCGAGGTGACGGTGAAATTCAAGGCGGCGACCTGCATGGAAGGCGCACCCAACAAGGATGCCTTCACGACCGTGCGTTTCGAGGTAATCGAGGAGAGCGGCAAGGCCGTCATCGACGATATCATGATCCAGGGCGAGGAGGGGCAGGGGCCGATCTCACTCAAGGAAGCCATGGTGCAAATCGCCAATGGCGAATGATCCTGATGAGGTCACCGATTGGTGGCTCCGGCGAACACCATGGTTAATGACACTTGGCAATCATCATGTTGGTGTGATTTGATTTTTGCTGAGGCGGCGGTATCTCGCTCTCGGGTTCGCCACATCCGGCGCGCATGAGGACTGGCAAGGGTGATTTCCGGCTTTGAGTTCCGAGACTGGCTGCTTGCCAATGACCCGGCGCTTTCGCGCCTGCGCATGGGCACGCGGGTTACGCTGTCGATCCTGCTCTCCTTCACGATCCTGCTTTTGATCCACATGCTCATCGTGCCGCTGCCGACCGCGTCCTATGGTCTCGGCATCGTGCTGTCGATCGAAGGCGGAGTCGCGGTGCGCGACAAGGGCTCGGCGCGCCAGCTCATCACCAGGCTGCTCGGCTGTCTTGCAAGCCTCGTGGTGGTCGGCATCGCGGCGGCGCTGGAGTCGCAACGCGTACTCTCGGATTTCATCTTCCTCGTGGTGATCTTCCTGGCCTCATCCGCGCGCGTCTACGGCCCGCGCGGCTTTGCGATCGGTATGTTCGCTTTCACCTCCTATTTCCTGGGCTCCTACTTCCACCCGACAATCGGGGAATTGCCTGTCGTCCTGATCGGCCCTGTTGTCTCGGCGCTTGTCAGTCATTGGGTGAGGGCGGTGCTTCTGCCCGACAATTGGCGGCGCGACCTGCTGCGTTCACTGGAGAGCGTGCGGGGCCGCATCAATCAGATCCTCTTCAAGCTCGCTGCCCTTGCGGCGGATGGAAAGGTCGATGAGGCCGATCGGCAGGAACTGCGCCAGCTGGAAGACCGGCTGAAGGAAGTGGTGCTGATGGCCGAGAGCTTCATTCCGCGCCCGCCGGGCGGCGTCTTCGACGGAGCTTCGGACCCGGCGGCGGAACTGGCGATCCGGCTATTCGATGCGCATCTGGCGACTGAAAGCGCCATCGTGCTGAGCTATCAAAGTGCGCCATCCTTTGTGCTCGTCCATGCCGTCATCGAGGATGACAAGGCAGTGCTGTCTGCGCAGGAAAAGGCTGTCGCCGATATGGAGGGACAGCCGCAAGGCGAGACGGCGCGGGCGCTGCTCTGGCTCGGAGCGGCGCGCCGCCAACTCGTCGAAACGATCGATACCGGACGCAGGACGGATTTTGCTGAGATCGCCTCTGTCGAGGAGGTCAGCACGCCCACAGCAATCGACTTCTCGCTGAAGAACCCAGTGATGCGTTCTGCCTTGCAGATCACGCTGGCGGCCGCGATTGCCATGACGCTCGGGCTGGCGCTCTCACGCGAACGCTGGTTCTGGGCGGTGCTCGCTTCCTTCCTCGTCTTCAGCAATACCAATTCGCGCGGCGACACGGCCATCAAGGCGCTGCAGCGCTCGATCGGCACGCTGTTCGGCATCGCCTTCGGCCTGGTGCTGGCCTCATTGCTTTCCCACCAGATGGGTATTGCCATTGCCGTTTCGATCGTCTGCGTCTTCCTCGCCTTCTACTTCCTGCAGATTTCCTATGCGACAATGACCTTCTTCATCTCGATCGTGCTCTGCCTGATCTATGGCATGATGGGTGTCCTGACCTTCGATCTCCTGAAGCTGCGACTGGAGGAAACGCTGATCGGCGCGATCGCCGGAACACTGGTGGCCTTCCTCGTCCTGCCGGCGCGCACGCGCGGGGCACTCGATACGGCGCTCGCCAAATGGTTCGAGACCCTGAAGGAGCTGCTGTCGGCGGTATTGGACAAGAAGAGCCAGCCCGAACTCATCGTGATCTCGCAGAAGGTCGATGCCTGCTACCGCGACATTACGCTCGCCGCACGCCCGCTCGGCTCCACCTGGTCCATTGTCACCAGGCCGGGACAAATCCGCCAGACGCTGGCAATCTTCCTGTCGATCACCTACTGGTCGCGCATTCTGGCACGAAACCACACTGCCGATGCCGTCGATGACGATCTGAAACGCAGGATCGCTGCCGATATCGGCATGCTGGACACGGTTGCGCCGCGTGGCTCGGAATGTTTCCTGATCACCCGAAAGCAGATGCGGCCGACCGGCCGGCACCTGCCGCTCTGGCGGGAGGGCGCTCGGCTGGCGGTGGAAATGATCGGCTCGACGCTGGAGCGGCTCTACCCAACGGAGACGCAGGACTTGCCGTTTGCAGCCGGCAAAGCTATTGCGCCCGTAAATCAGGAATAGGAAGCACATGGCGGGTACGAACAGCGAGCGTCAACTTCTGGCCGAAGGGCCGGTGATCATTCTGGTCGAGCCGCAGATGGGCGAGAATATCGGCATGGTGGCGCGCGCCATGGCGAATTTCGGCCTTGCCGATCTGCGCCTCGTCAATCCGCGGGACGGCTGGCCGAACGAGAAGGCGCAGGCCGCAGCCTCCAAGGCCGATCACGTGATCGAGGGCACGAAGGTTTTCGCTACGCTGGAAGAGGCGATTGCCGATCTCAACTTCGTCTATGCGACGACGGCGCGCAGCCGCGACAATTACAAGCCGGTGCGCTCTCCGGTCTTTGCCGCCGGAAACCTCCGCAGCCGGTTCCGGGCAGGCGAGGCGACCGGCATCCTCTTCGGCCGCGAGCGCTGGGGGCTGACCAATGAGGAAGTGGCTCTTGCCGACGAGATCGTTACATTCCCGGTCAATCCGGCTTTCGCCTCGCTCAACATCGCCCAGGCCGTGCTGCTGATGTCCTATGAATGGATGAAATCGGGCATGGAGGATCTGGAGGCGGTGCCGTTCCAGGCGCTCGAGCAGCGCCCCTCCACCAAGGAACAGCTTTTCGGCCTGTTCGACCAGCTGGAAGAGGCGTTGGATTCACGCAACTATTTCCATCCGCCCTCGAAAAAGCCGAAAATGGTCGACAATCTTCGCGCAGTCCTCTCCCGCCGGGCATTCACGGAACAGGAAATAAGCGTGCTGCGCGGCGTCATCTCCTCCCTCGACCGCTTTTCGCGCGACAGTCCGCGCAAGGGCGGTTCCACTCGATCCGCCAAGGGTGCCCCGACTGATGACAGCGCCGACGAATGAGCTGAAACCCGTCCTCGTCTTCGATTCAGGCATAGGCGGGCTGACCGTGCTGCGCGAGGCGCGCGTGCTGATGCCGGAGCGCGGCTTCATCTATATCGCTGATGATGCCGGCTTTCCCTATGGCGGCTGGGAAGAGCAGGCGCTGAAGGAGCGCATCATCAGCCTCTTCGCCAAGCTGCTCGAAGACTACGATCCGGAAGTCTGCATCATCGCCTGCAATACGGCCTTCACGCTCGTGGGTGCCGATCTGCGCGCCGCCTTTCCGCAGATGACTTTCGTCGGCACGGTGCCGGCCATCAAGCCCGCTGCCGAGCGCACGCGCTCCGGCCTCGTCTCGGTGCTCGCTACCCCCGGGACGGTCAAGCGCGCCTATACGCGCGATCTCATCCAGTCCTTCGCGCAGCAGTGCCATGTGCGGCTCGTGGGCTCCGAAAACCTGGCGCGCATGGCGGAAGCCTATATCCGGGGTGAAGCCGTTTCCGATGAGGCTGTGACGGCCGAAATCGAGCAGTGTTTCGTCGAAAAGGACGGGCGCAAGACCGATATCGTCGTGCTCGCCTGCACGCATTATCCCTTCATGGCCAATCTATTCCGCAGGCTTGCGCCATGGCCGGTCGACTGGCTGGATCCGGCGGAAGCGATTGCGCGGCGGGCGCGCACGTTGGTGCCGCAGGTGTCCGACGCCGTTCATCCCGATAATTTCGACTTTGCCGTTTTCACCTCGGGCAATCCGGATTTCGCCACGCGGCGGCTGATGCAAGGTTTCGGGCTGAGCGCCTGAGAAGCCACTGCGCGCTTTATTTCACCTGTCTCATCGCGCAAGATCTACGCGGGGAATCGCGAGCGGGTTTGGCGCTCAATATGTAAAGGGATGCGCCGTGCCGCTGCAAAGACTTGTCATGCTGATCTTCTTTCTGCAGCCGATAGCCTTTGGCGCCTGGTTGCCGCGCATTCCCGATATCCAGGCGAAGCTTGAACTCGGCACCGCCGATCTCGCCGTTGCACTTCTGGGATTGCCGATCGGCACGCTGATCACCCTGCCGTTTGCCGGCCGCCTCGTCTCACGCATCGGCGGGCGGATGGCGATCATCTATGGTTTCATCTTCTTTCTTGCCGTGGTTTCGCTGCCGGCCTTCGCGCCCAGCACCGTGCTCCTATTCTTTGCCTTAATGATCGTCGGGGTCGCGCTTTCGACGGTGGAACTCGGCATGAATGTCGAGGCCGATGTGACGGAGAAGGCGACCGGGCTGATCATCATGAGCCGCTGCCATGGCTTCTGGAGCTTCGGCATCATGGTCGGCAGCCTGATCGGTGTCGGCGCCATCGCTATCGGGCTTTCGCCGCACTGGTCGATCCTGATCACGGCGATCATCGTCCTGCCGGTCGCACTGATTGCCGGCCTGCGCCTGCCGAAATTGCCTGAAAGTTACCACGAGGAGAATTCGCAGGCAAAGACCGGCTTCAAGCCGCCCAGTCTTGCCCTGCTCGGTATCTGCGCCTTCGTCTTCGGCGTGACGATGACCGAAGGTGCGATCGCCGATTGGTCGGCGGTCTACCTCCGCGATGTCATGAATGCCGCGGGCGCACAAACCGGCCTTGGTTATTCCGTTTTCGCCTTCATGGTTGCGGCGGGGCGCTTCAGCGGTGATTATATGAAAGGCCGTTTCGGCGCGGTTGCCATTGCCCGCGGCTGCGGCATCGCCTCGCTTGCCGGCATGCTCGTCGTTCTCTTTGCGCCGGCAACACCGCTTGCCCTCATCGGCTTTGCAGCAGTCGGTGTCGGCGTTTCGGTCGGATTTCCGCTTGCGGTAACGGCAGTTGCCTCGCTGACCGACCGCCCGCCCGCGTCAAGCGTTGCGACGCTCTCCTTCGCAGCCCTGACCGGTTTTCTCATCGGGCCGCCGATCATCGGCTTTCTTGGCGAACTCCTGGGCTTGCGTGTGGGTCTTGCGGTCTTGCTGGTACCGCTTTTCGTCAGCCTGCTCTGCACCCGTTTGCTGATCCCGACGCAGACGGACATGGTGGGCGACCTCGTGGAGCGCGAGGCGGTGTGAAAGCCTATTTCCCAGTGCTGACTTTCCCTGTGAGTTCTTGACGGTTTGACGACAACAGTGGCTGCGAATCTGCTAGAGACGGGCCGGGAATTTGTAAGGGGAATTGGACGTGCAGGTTGGCATCGATATGGGACTGGCGTCCGGCGCTCCGGCGACGCTCGATATCGAGGAGCTGCTGGCAACGCGTCTGCTCGTGCAGGGCAATTCCGGCTCCGGCAAATCGCATCTTCTCCGCCGTCTGCTGGAACAATCCGCCCAATGGGTGCAGCAGGTCATCATCGATCCCGAAGGTGATTTCGTCACGCTCTCCGACCGGTACGGCCATGTCGTCGTTGATGGCGAGCGCACCGAGGCCGAGCTCGCCGGCATTGCCAACCGTATCCGCCAGCATCGCGTATCCTGCGTTCTGACGCTGGAAGGGCTCGATATCGAGCAGCAGATGCGGGCCGCTGCCGCTTTTCTCAACGGCATGTTCGATGCCGATCGCGAATATTGGTATCCGGTTCTCGTCGTGGTCGACGAAGCGCAGATGTTTGCGCCCTCTGTCGGCGGCGACGTGTCGGAAGATGCACGCAAGGCCTCGCTCGGCGCCATGACCAACTTGATGTGCCGCGGACGTAAACGCGGGCTTGCGGGCGTCATCGCCACGCAGCGTCTTGCAAAGCTTGCGAAGAACGTCGCGGCCGAAGCCTCGAACTTTCTCATGGGCCGCACCTTCCTCGATATTGACATGGCGCGCGCCGCAGACCTGCTCGGCATGGACCGCCGCCAGGCGGAAATGTTCCGCGACCTGAAGCGCGGTCATTTCGTGGCGCTCGGCCCGGCCTTGTCGCGCCGGCCGCTGCCGATCCAGATCGGCAATGTCGAGACATCGGCGCGCTCGTCCAGCCCGAAGCTGATGCCGTTGCCGGATGCGCCGCAGGACGTGGAAGACCTGATCTTCACGCCCGATCCGGAAGAATTCCAGCGGCCGATGGTGCGGCGTACGCCGCCCGCACCACGCCCGACTACCGATATTCTGGCTGAGCTGTCGCGCTCGACGCCGGCAGCAGCCCCCTTGCAGGCCTCAGAACTGCGCGTGGCACAGCCGGAAATCTCGGCTGAAGAGCGCGAGGAACGGCTTGCCGGCGTGCTCGCCGAAATCCTCGACGATCCGGGCTCCGGCTTCCGCACCGATGCGGTTCTCTATCAGGAATTCCTGGTGCGGCTGCGCATGCGCCGTGTTCCGGGTCCGCCCACGTCGCTGCCGGAATTCCGCAGGCGCGTTGCGGTTTCGCGCTCCGGCGTCGATCCCGAAACGGCGGCAGGCGAGGCGTGGGCGACGGCACTTTCGCTATCGAACGGCGTCACCGACGATCTGCAGGGCGTGTTCCTGATGATGGCGAAGGCTGCGATCGGCGGCGAGGCTTGCCCTTCGGACGCCCGTATCGCCCGTGCTTACGGCACCCATTCGGCCCGGCGGGCGCGCCGGCTGCTCGGTTATTTCGAGGAGCAGGGGCTCATCGTCGTGCACACGGATTTCAGCGGCAAGCGCATCGTTGCCTTTCCTGACCTGCAGGCTGAGACAGCACCGGGCTCGGCCGATGCGCCCGACAGCGACTTTCTGAAAAGCGCTGCCGAATAAACTGCGTCAGACCCAACTCTGGATGATTTCGGGGCTGGCATGGATGCAGGTGAGCTCCAACCGCGTCGTTCCGACATTCTTGAAGCAGTGCGGCGTCTCGGCATTGACGATGACGATATCTCCGACATTGGGCTCCAGCGTCTCCTCGCCGACGGTAAAGCGCGCCTTGCCGGAGCGGACGATCCACATTTCCGTATAGGGGTGAACATGCAGGTCCGGCCCCTGGCCAGGCTCGTTGTCGATCAGGAAGATCGAGACCGGCGCGCCGTAATCGCCGCCCTCGAAACGGATGGTGCGATTGGCGAACTGCTGCTGGCTTTCACGCGGTATGACATGGAACATGATTTCCTCCTTGGATCACGCTGCAGGTTCGCTATATTTATCTTCACGAGAAGATAATCTTCCCAATTTATCTTCTCGTCAAGATAGTTTTGGAGTGACCATGGAAAAGCGAGACCATGTCGACCGGCTGCGCGCGCTCTGGGCGGAAGAGCTGCCCGATCTCGATACGACGCCGATGAGCATTCTCGGGCGCATCTACCGGATCTCCAATCTGGTGCGACCGTCCATCGAGGCGACATTCTCGGAATTCGATCTCGACCGCGGCGAGTTCGACGTGATCGCGACGATCCGGCGCGCTGGGCCACCATACCGAATGATCCCGACAGAGCTCTACAGCCTTCTGATGATCTCCTCGGGCGGGCTGACGCACCGGCTGGACAGGCTGGAGAAATCCGGGCTCATCCGGCGCGAGCGGTCTGCCGGAGACAAGCGCAGCTTCGAGGTGGCGCTGACAGAGGAGGGCATGCGCCGTGCCGAAGCCGCCTTCCGCGAAGACATGAAGCGGGAACTCGGCCATCTCGACGGGCTGGACGAGGACGAGCGTCGGGCGCTGGCCGGGCTCTTGCGCAAACTTGCCGGTTCACTGGAACGGGCGGGCGAGAACGGGCCTGCTGCGGCAGATTCTGTTTGACAATCCTGTGACTTATCCCTAAAGACCGCCCCAGCACCGGGCAGCAATGTCCGGTGTTTCATTTGACATGTCCCGTGGATCCTGCCCGTTCGCGAATGGATAGATCCTGTCGGGTCTCGGAAACGAGATCAAAGGAGGGCGTGTTTCCTTCGCGCGGTTTGGCAACAAACCGTCATAACACTCTGAAAGGAAATACGATGAGCAAGCGCGAATCGTCCAAGTACAAGATCGACCGCCGTATGGGCGAAAACATCTGGGGCCGTCCGAAGTCCCCGGTGAACCGCCGCGAATACGGCCCGGGCCAGCACGGCCAGCGCCGCAAGGGCAAGCTTTCCGACTTCGGTGTGCAGCTGCGCGCCAAGCAGAAGCTGAAGGGTTACTACGGTGACCTGCGCGAGAAGCAGTTCCGCGCGATCTTCGCTGAAGCTGACCGCCGCAAGGGCGACACCTCGGAAAACCTGATCGGTCTTCTGGAGTCCCGTCTCGACGCGATCGTCTACCGCGCCAAGTTCGTTCCGACGGTCTTTGCTGCCCGTCAGTTCGTCAACCATGGCCACGTTACGGTCAACGGCGTCCGCGTCAACATCGGTTCTTACCGTTGCAAGGCCGGCGACGTCATCGAAGTTCGTGAAAAGTCCAAGCAGCTCGTTACGGTTCTGGAATCGGTTTCGCTCGCAGAGCGTGACGTTCCGGAATATGTCGAAGTCGATCACCACAAGATGGTTGCCACTTTCGCACGCGTTCCGACGCTGTCCGACGTTCCTTACCCGGTCGTCATGGAACCGCATCTGGTCGTCGAATTCTATTCTCGCTAATCAGCGAGAGGCGTTTTCGCATACAGAAAAGCCGCCCTCCAAGGCGGCTTTTTTGTTCTTCTGGAGAGAGCGATGATGGATTTGCAGGCAGTCCTCGACAGCATCTATAGGGAATTGACGCCCCGCATCGGCGAGGGCAAGGTGGCGGACTATATTCCCGAACTTGCCAAGGTCGATCCGAACCAATTCGGCCTGTCGATCGTTACCGTCGACGGCAAGGTCTACAGCGTCGGTCATGCCGATGTCGCCTTCTCCATCCAGAGCATTTCCAAGGTCTTCATGCTGACGCTGGCACTCGGCAAGGTGGGCGAGGGGCTGTGGAAGCGGGTTGGCCGTGAGCCCTCGGGCTCGGCTTTCAACTCCATCGTCCAGCTTGAGCATGAGCACGGTATTCCGCGCAATCCCTTCATCAATGCCGGCGCGATCGCGGTCAGCGATGTCGTCATGGCCGGCCATGCGCCGCGCGAGGCGATCGGTGAACTGCTGCGCTTCGTGCGTTACCTCGCAGACGACGAATCCGTCACCATCGACGACAAGGTGGCGCGTTCGGAGACGGCGACCGGCTATCGCAATTTCGCGCTTGCCAATTTCATGCGCTCCTACCGCAATCTCGACCATCCCGTCGATCACGTGCTTGGCGTCTATTTCCACCAGTGCGCACTGTCCATGACCTGCGAGCAGCTGGCCCGCGCCGGCCTGTTCCTGGCTGCGCGCGGCAGCAATCCGCTGACCGGCCATTCGGTGGTGTCGCCTAAGCGGGCGCGGCGCATCAACGCGCTGATGCTGACCTGCGGCCACTACGATGGCTCAGGAGATTTCGCCTATCATGTCGGCCTGCCGGGCAAGAGCGGTGTGGGCGGCGGTATCTTTGCGGTGGCGCCGGGCATCGCCTCGATTGCAGTGTGGTCGCCGGGGCTGAACAAGGTCGGCAATTCGCAGCTTGGTGCCGTGGCACTGGAGATGCTCGCGGCGCGCACCGGCTGGTCGGTTTTCGGCGATTGAGGCTGGGTAGCACTGATGCTTTCTGTTAGAGAGAGCAGGCATATCGGACGGATGAGAAGATGAATATCGCAGCCAATATTGCCGATGACCTCGAAACGGCTGAAGCCGGTATCGGCCATACGCTGTTTGCCGACGCGCCTGATACGGTCTCCTTCAACAAGCTACGCAAGCGCCTGCTGCGGCAGGTGCGTCAGGCCTTCGACGATTTCGACATGCTGAAGGACCAGAAGCGCTGGCTAATCGGCATTTCCGGCGGCAAGGATTCCTACGGACTGCTGGCACTGCTGCTCGATCTGCAATGGCGCGGGCTGCTGCCGGTGGAGCTGATTGCCTGCAATCTCGACCAGGGCCAGCCGAATTTCCCGAAGCATGTGCTACCGGAATACCTTTCCAGGATCGGCGTCAAACACCGCATCGAATATCGGGATACCTATTCGATCGTGAAGGAGAAGGTGCCGGAGGGAACCACCTACTGTTCGCTCTGCTCGCGCCTGCGCCGCGGCAATCTCTACCGCATTGCCAGGGAAGAGGGCTGCGACGCACTCGTGCTCGGCCATCACCGCGAGGACATCCTCGAGACCTTCTTCATGAACTTCTTCCACGGCGGTCGTCTTGCCGCCATGCCGGCGAAGCTCCTGAATGACGAAGGCAACCTGATGGTGCTGCGGCCGCTCGCCTATTGCGCCGAGGACGACATGGCGAAATTCGCGACTGCCATGCAGTTTCCGATCATTCCCTGCGATCTCTGCGGCTCGCAGGACGGTTTGCAGCGCAATGCGATGAAGGACATGCTCGCCGATATCGAGCGGCGCATGCCCGGCCGCAAGGACACGATGCTGCGCGCTCTGGCGCATGTGAACCCATCGCATCTGCTTGATCCAAAACTTTTCGACTTTTCTGCGCTGACCGTCACCCAAACGTCATAATGGACTTGCTATGAGCCTCTGCAGATCCATGCAACGAGTCCAAAATGATTTTCTCAGACAATGACATAGAGTTTCTCGGCGATTGCCTCCGGCATGTCGCCGAAGAAGAGATCATGCCGCGCTTCCGCAATGCGGCTGCGGCCAATGTTTCCGAAAAGACGTCTTCCGTCGATCTCGTCACGCAGGCCGACCTGCGCTCCGAGGCCTATCTGACGGCAGCGATCCGCGAGCGCTTTCCGTCGGCGCTGATCGTCGGCGAAGAAGCCTATGAGGCGGATCGTTCCGTCGTGCCGGCGCTTGCCGATGCCGATCTTGCCTTCGTGATCGACCCTGTCGACGGCACCTTCAACTTTGCGGCCGGCCTGCCGGTATTCGGCACCATTCTGGCCGTGACGGTGAAGGGCGAAACGGTTGCCGGCATCATCCACGATCCGGCGCTTGGCGATACGGTCATTTCCCTCAAGGGTGCCGGCGCCTTCCAGCAGAAGCGTGATTGCGAGCCTGTCCGCCTGAAGGTGGCGGAGCCGATCGAGCTCAACCGCATGATCGGCGCCATGGCCTGCAGCCATATGGATGAGCCGGACCGTTCTCGCGTTGCCGGCAACATGGCGAAGATTCGCATGACCTTCGCCTTCAACTGCTCGGCCTATGAATATTGGATGGTCTCGTCAGGCAAGCTGCATTTCATCGGCCATCCCAAGCTGATGCCATGGGATCATCTTGCCGGCGTGCTGACGCATCAGGAAGCCGGTGGCCATACGGCCAAATTCGACGGAACGCCTTACAGATCGGGCGAGATTTCCGGCGGCATCATCTCGGCGCCCGACAGGGAAAGCTGGGAGATGATCCGCAGGGAAATCATCGGCCACCGATAAACCAAGGGGAAAGTGCCATGACGACTGCCGTAGACACGATGAAGCTTGCCGATCTCCTGCGGCAGGCAGCGAAAGCCGAGATCCTCCCGCGCTTTCGCCGGCTGGGCAGCAGTGACGTGCGCGCCAAGACGGAAGCGACCGACCTTGTCACCGAGGCCGATGAGCAGGCCGAGAGAATGATGAAGGTCGAGGCGGCGCGCCTCTGGCCGGAGGCGCTCTTCATTGGCGAAGAATCGGTTGCCGCCGATGCAGCACTTCTCGACAAGCTCGAAGGTGCCGATCTCGCCATCGTCGTCGATCCCGTCGACGGCACGTTCAACTTCGCGTCAGGCATTCCGGCCTTCGGCGTCATGGCCTCTGTTGTCTCCAAGGGTGAGACGGTTGCCGGTATCATCTATGATCCGATGGGGGACGACTGGGTCATGGCCGAGAAGGGCGGTGGCGCCTGGCTGCGCCGGCCGGATGGTGAAACGCAGCGGCTGCAGGTGGCCGAGCCCGTGGCGCTCGACCAGATGGTCGGCATGGCCTCCACCGGTTACCTGCCGCAGGAGAAGCGCGCAGAGATCCTCGGCAATCTCGCCAAGGTGCGCTTCTTGACCAATTACCGTTGCGCCGCCCACGAATACCGTACCTTTGCCGGTGGGCATGTGCATTACCTGATGTACAACAAGCTGATGCCCTGGGATCATCTGGCCGGCACGTTGATCAGCCAGGAAGCCGGCGCCTATGCCGCCCGCTTCGACGGCTCGGCCTATCTGCCGCACCATGTGACCGGCGGTCTGCTGATCACGCCGGACAAGGACAGCTGGGAAATCCTGCGCCGCGAGGTCTTCACGGTCTGAGCTTCAGCTCAGACCAATATCTGCTTCAGCGCATCCAGAAGCCTGTCACATTCGGCATCCGTGCCGATGGTGATGCGCAGGAAATCCTCGATGCGGGCCTTGCGGAAGTGCCTGACGAGGACAGCGCGCTTGCGCAGTTCCGCAGCAAGCTCCGCGCCGCCGCGGGTTGCGTGGCGGGCGAAGACGAAATTGGCGGAGGAGGTCAAGA
The DNA here is from genome assembly GCA_900473185.1 of Hyphomicrobiales bacterium. Lineage (GTDB taxonomy): Bacteria > Pseudomonadota > Alphaproteobacteria > Rhizobiales > Rhizobiaceae > Rhizobium. The sequence continues at coordinate 273,497 of UCKU01000003.1, forward strand.
CCTCGAAGCCGAGTTCGCCGAGGGCAGCGGTCAAGCGCTCGCGGCTTGCGATGATCAGATCGCAATGCTTCTGGAACCAGTCTCGATCTTCCCAGGCGGCGACGGCGCCGGCCTGGGTCAGCCTGTCCAGCGGGTAGGAATTGAAACTGTCCTTGACCCTTTCCAGCGCATCGATGAGCGGACGCTGGCCAACGGCGAAGCCGACGCGCAGACCAGCGAGGCCGCGTGACTTCGAGAAGGTCTGGATGACCAGCAGGTTTGGGTATTTCCGTACCAGCGGGATGGCGCTTTCGCCGCCGAAGTCCACATAGGCTTCGTCTATGACCACGACCTGATTTGGATGTTCGGCAACCAGCGTCTCGATCGCGGCAAGCGGCAGCGCGGTGCCGGTCGGCGCATTCGGATTGGTCAGGATGATCGCGCCGCAAGGCTGGCGGTAGTCCTCGATGCGAACCTGCATCTTATCGTCCAGCGGTATCTCGCGGAAGGTGATGCCGTAGAGGCCGCAATAGGTCGGGTAGAAGCTGTAGCTGATATCGGGATAGAGCAGGGGCAGTTCGTGTTTCAGCAGCGCCTGGAACGTGTGCGCCAGAACCTCGTCCGAACCATTGCCAACGAAGACTTCGCCGGGATCGAGATCGTGGCTTGCGGCAATCGCCTTGCGCAGCTTCAGGCCCGTCGGTTCGGGATAGAGGCGCAGCGTATCGTTGACGATTTCTGAAATCGCCGCCAGCGCGTGGGGCGATGGGCCGTAGGGATTCTCATTGGTGTTCAGCTTGACCAGGCCGTCGATGACGGGCTGTTCGCCCGCCACGTAAGGTGTCAGGGATTGAACAATGGGGCTCCAGAAGCGGCTCATCGTGATCTTACAGTCTTCTCTCTTAAGCAGCATTACATGTGAACGGCGCCGGGGTCGATCTGCGGGCTGTCGCCGGGATGGGTGAAAAGCTTGCCCTTTTCGGCCCAGAGCACCATGACGACAGTAATGGCGCCGAAGACCGCGAAGCCGCCGAAGAGCGGCTGGACGGTGCCGTTGAAGAGTTGGCCGACTCCGCCGCCGAGAAGGGCGCCGAACGTGGTCGAGACGAAACCAGTCACCGCCGTTGCCGTGCCGGCGAGGTTGCCCATCGGCTCCAGGCTGATGGCCGTGAAATTGGTGGCGATCACGGCAAACATCATCAGCAGGATCGAGAAGAGCGCGTAGGAGAAGGAGAAGGCCGGCGTGCCGCCAAGTGCCGCGACGAAGCCGATTGCCGAGATGATGGTGAAAAGCAGCATGGCGGCATGCGAGATACGGCGCATGCCGAAGCTGCGCACCAGCATGCCGTTCAGGAAGTTGGCGACCGCAATACCGCCCGCCGTTGCCGCAAAGGCGATCGGCAGCCAGTCACCGAGGCCGTAGACCTCGCCGAAGACCTGCTGCACCGAGATGACATAGGCGCTGATGACGCCGGTGAACATGGTCAGGCCGATCATGTAGCCGCAGGTGATGCGGTTGGTTAGAACCGTCTTGAAGCCATCGCCGACGGCTGCGAAGGACAGCGGAATGCGCTCGTCGGGCGGCAGCGATTCCTTGAGGCGCAGGAGCGCCCAGACGAAGAGCATCGAGGCGACTATGCCAAGCAGGATGAAGATCCAGTGCCATTCTGCATAGGTGATGATGAGCTGGCCGACCGAGGGGGCGACGATCGGCACGATCATGAAGACGATCATGACATAGGACATGACGCGGGCCATCTCGCGGCCGCCGAAGCAGTCACGCACGATTGCCATCGTGGTGATGCGCACGGCCGCGCCGCCGATGCCCTGAACGAAGCGCATGATCAGCAGCATTTCGAAGCTGCCGGTGGCGGCTGCCGCAAACATGCCGAGGATATAGCAGGCCAGACCGCCGAGCAGGATGTTGCGGCGGCCGAAGGCATCCGACAGGCTGCCGAAGATGATCTGCGAGGCGCCGAAGCCCAGGAAGAACACGCCGATGACGAGCTGCGTGTCATTGTTGTTGGTCACACCAAGCGAATGACCGATGCTGGGCAGCGCCGCCAGCATGCTGTCGATCGCCATGGCAATGCTGGCGGTCATGATGGCGATGGTCACCACGAACTCGACAAAGCCCATGCCGATGCGGGCCGAGCCCTGGTTTTCCGTGTGCGGTTTATGTGTCGGAGTCATTCGAATCCCCCTGAATGACGTAAGAGCGGCCGAAAACGCGGCCGCATGAATGCGGGATGCGACGGGCTCCTACCAGGATGCCCCGTCGCCTGACGTGTCTGAAAGCTTCAGTTGCCCGATATCAGTGTCCGATATCAGTGAAGCTGGAAAGCGATGCGTCCTTCGACAGCGGCGCATGTTGCGCTCTGAACAGCCGGCCCTTTTCGGCGATCAGCACGAAGACGATGCCGATGAGCGAAACGCCGAAGTAGCCGGCGATCATCGGCGTTGCCGTGCCGTTGAAGGACTGGCCGATCAAGGCCCCGATCGACGCACCGCCGACCGTGCTCATGAAGCCGATCACCGAGGAAGCCGTGCCGGCAAGATGGCCGAGCGGCTCCATGGCGAGCGAGTTGAAGTTCGAGCCGATCCAGCCGAACTGGAACATGACCAGCGCGAAGAAGACGATGAAGATCGGGAAGGGCATCGGCTGCGGCCCGAAGACCTGCACCAGAAGCCAGATGAAGCTCAACGCGCAAAAGCCGATGATAGAGGCATGCGACAGTCCTCGCATGCCGAAACGACCGACGAGCTGCGAATTGATGAAGGACGAGAAGGCCATGAACAAAGCCACGCCGGCAAAGGCGACGGGCATGTAGACGCCGAGCCCATAGATGCCGACATAGATCTGCTGGGCGGAATTGATGAAGCCGAACAACGCGCCGAACAGGATCGTGCTGGCAATGGTGTAACAGAGGGCGACGCGGTTCGACAGGAAGATCGCAAAGCCCTGCAGGATCGAGCGCGCCGTGAACGGGCGGACATTAGCCGGATCCAGCGTTTCCGGCAGGCGCAGATACATCCAGATGCCGACGGCCGTCGCCATGGTGCCGATGAAGACGAAGATCATGTGCCAGGTGCTGATGAGCATGATGATCTGGCCGCTGCCGGGCGCGATAACGGGCACGACCATGAAGACCATCATGATCAGCGACATGACTTCCGCCATCTGCCGGCCACCGTAAACGTCGCGGACGATGGAGATAGTAATGACGCGGGTAGCGGCGGAACCAAGACCCTGGATGAAGCGCAGCGCCAGAAGACCGGCAAAGGTCGGGACGACGGCGATACCAAAGGCGGCAACGACGTAAATGCAGAGGCCGATCAGGAGCGGAATGCGGCGACCAAAGCGATCGGAAAGCGGACCGTAGAAAAGCTGCGCGAGGCCGAAGCCGAAAAGATAGGCGGAAACGACATATTGGCGATGATTTTCGTTCTCGACACCGAGGCTGGAGCCTATCTGCTGCAGTGCGGGCAGCATGATGTCGATCGCCAGCGAATTGACGGCCATCAAGAAAGCCGCAAGCGCGATAAATTCGAGCTTGCCCATGGGCAGCCGACCCGCGGACATGGCTTGTGATGAATCTGTCACAATGAAATTCCCATAAACAGGTCAAGGCGCTGCTTGGCGCAGCGCCTCGAACTCAAGATACAGATTTGGAAACCGGACCGACGCCCGGTGACCGATCAGGCGACGGCTGTCTTAACCGTGACGCCATTTTCCTGGAGGTGCTGCTGCAGCTCACCGGCCTGGAACATTTCCCGCACGATGTCGCAGCCGCCGATGAATTCGCCCTTGACGTAGAGCTGGGGGATCGTCGGCCAGTTGGAGTAATCCTTGATGCCCTGGCGGATTTCCGAATCGGCGAGCACGTTGATGCCCTTATAGTCCACACCGATGTAATCGAGGATCTGGACGACCTGGCCGGAGAAACCGCACTGCGGAAACTGCGGCGTGCCCTTCATGAAGAGGACGACGTCGTTGCTCTTGATCTCGTTTTCGATGAATTCGTTGATACCGCTCATGGGACCTAATCCTTTCAACAGGCGGGTTAAAGGCCCGCCGTTTCAATCGTTTTCTTTAGATAGCATGTGGAAGCCGGAATTCCAGCAGCCAAAACCAAAAAAAGACCAATCCGCGACACTTAGCGGCGCAGGTTGTTGCTTATGCGTTACGCCCCTCGGTGAAACACCTTGATCCGTTCAATCTCGGTATCGGTGAAGTGGCCTTGCAGCTTGCAATGGAGAAAGCCTCTAAGCGCGGCGCTGCCGGCTGCGGCCTGCCGCCGTCCGGCGCTTGCTGACCTGCTTGCGAGCAGGCTTACTGCTCGTCGGCGTTGCCTTGCGGGTAGTGCGGCTCGTCGTTGCAGACGCTGCCTTACGGCGCTTGCGCTTGGTCGTGGTGCGGCCCGTCGTCTTCTTCAGGATTTCCTTCAGCACGCTATTGACGACACCTGACACCAGTTCATTCACGAGATTGGCCACAAAATCCCCCTCAACCCTATCGAAACGCACCTTGCCTATTGAATTCCGGAAGAGTTCGCTTAGCAAGACGGGTCGAAGGTTTTATCCGGTTTTTCGCCATATTTTCAAGCGAACCCGTCATCCTGGCAACGGCGCACTCAACCGCCTGAAAGAAGAAAAAGACTATGAAACTCGTCGATAAGCGGGTTGTGCTGCATTTTCCCGGATTCGAACCGCTTGATGGCGCAGCGCACCGAGCGCGGTATGAGCGTACCGCCCGGCAAAGCGCATCCGTCTGGGGCTATAATGTCGCGACAGGTGTTGCGGCCGACGGGCACTATGTTTCCTTCGATGTCGGCACCGGCGCCGACGGCTGGCAGACGCAGACGCGCGTCCATATCTTCGACCATAACGAGCTGGTGCGGCGGTTGCGCACCGGCAATACGGCAAGCCAGATCGCGGCGGGCTTTCTAAGCTTCTGGCGGGTGGTGCGGGAAGGCGGCATGGCCGGCTATTTCCGCCATGCCTGGCGCTTTGGCCTGTTCTTCCTCTTTCCCTTCCTGCTGACGGCGCTCGCAATCGTCATCACGCTGCAGATCCTGACGCTGCATTACTGGCTGGGACTTCCCGGCTGGCACGTCGGCTGGAGCGCGCCGCTGGCGGCAATCTTCTTCACCTTCGGTTTCCTGCCGTTCTCGGAGCGCTTCCACACGCTGCATCTTTTTGCCGACTGGGAAATGGCCGTGGCGCTGGCACGCATGGACAAGCCTGTTTTCAACGACTGGCTGGAACAATGCGCGACATCGATGCGCGCAGCACTCAACGAAGAGGCCGATGAATATGTCATTTCCTCGCACAGCATGGGCTCCAGCGTTGCGGCCCATGTCGTCGGCATTCTGCTGGAGCGGGAGCCGGATGTCTTCAAGGGCAAGCGTATGGTCTTTGTCACGCTCGGCTGCGCCATCCTGCAATGCGCGCTGATGTCGTCGGCGACGCTCTTGCGCTCGCGCGTCGGCCTGATTGCGCGTTGCCCGGATATTTTCTGGCTCGATGTGCAGTGCCTGACGGACTCGATCAACTTCTACAAAGTGCCCGTCGTCAGCGTTTCCGGCCATCCGGATGCGCCGCAGGCGAGCATGATCCATATCCGCGTGCGGCATATGCTGACGCCTGAACATTACAAGAAGATCCGTGGGGATCAGTTGCGTGTGCACCGCCAATATGTGCTGGGGCCGGACATGAAATCCGCCTTCGATTTCACGCTGCTGACAGCTGGCCCGATGCCGGCATCGGTCTTTGCCGATCCCGAGCAGGACAAGCTGCCGGCCTGAGAGTTCAGCAATGACGAGGCGAGGTGGCGTCGATCACTTTCGAGCCGATCGCTTTCGTTTCGAAACAAAAAAACCCGGCGGAAGAAGCCTTCCAGCCGGGCCTGTTCAGATCTTCAGTCGGCCGAAGCCAGCATTTCAATCCGGTGCCGAGGTCTGCAGGGCGAGGGCGTGCAGGATGCCGCCCATATTGCCCTTCAGCGCCTCATAGACCATCTGGTGCTGCTGCACGCGGCTCTTGCCGCGGAAGGCTTCCGCAACGACTTCGGCGGCGTAGTGGTCGCCGTCGCCTGCCAGATCGCGGATCGTTACCTTGGCACCGGGAATCCCGGCCTTGATCATGTCTTCGATATCGCCGGGTTTCATGGCCATGATCGTTACTCCTTGCGCATCATTCCGCAGCGACAAGCTCGCCGCTGTTATCCATGAAATCAGGGAACCACGATTCATGGGCATCGCGCAATTGCTGAATCGGCAGCGCAATCAGATCGTCGACGACGAGGGCATCGCCCTTGATGGTACCGAGGCGGCGGAAGGGGATGCCTGAACCTTCTGCATTGGCGCAGATGAAATCGGCAACATCATTCGGAACGGTCAGCACGTAGCGCGCCTGATCCTCGCCGAAGAGCTGGGCATGGGCCGCACCCTTGCCTTCGCTGAGGCTGACGTTGAGACCCTTGCCTGAGGCCATCGCCATTTCAGCAAGCGCCAACACGAGGCCGCCGGAGGAAATGTCGTGGCAGGCGGTCGCCTGACCGTTACGGATGACCGAGCGGACGAAATCGCCGTTGCGGCGCTCGGCAGAGAGATCGACTTCAGGTGCCGGACCTTCGGTGCTGCCGAGGATATCGCGCAGATAGATCGACTGGCCGAGATGGCTGCCGTCAGTGCCGATGAGCAGAACCTTGTCACCTTCGGCAGCGCTGCCGATGCGGGCCATCTTGCGCCAGTCGGGCATCAACCCGACGCCGGCAATGGTCGGCGTCGGCAGGATCGCGACACCATTGGTTTCGTTATAGAGCGAGACGTTGCCGGAAACGATCGGGAAATCGAGCGCGCGGCAGGCTTCGCCGATGCCCTTCACGGCGCCGACGAACTGGCCCATGATCTCGGGCTTTTCCGGGTTGCCGAAGTTCAGGTTGTCGGTGGCAGCCAACGGCTCGGCGCCGGTCGCGGTGATGTTGCGCCAGCATTCTGCAACGGCCTGCTTGCCGCCTTCGAAAGGATCGGCCTCGACATAACGTGGGGTGACGTCGGAGGAGAAGGCCAGCGCCTTCAGCGGATGGCCCTCGACGCGCACGACGCCGGCGTCGCCGCCCGGCAGCTGCAGTGAATTGCCCTGGATCAGCGTGTCATATTGTTCATAGACCCAGCGGCGGCTCGACTGGTTGGCGGAGCCGACGAGCTTCAGCAGCGCTTCGTTGTAATCCTTGGGCGCGGCAACGAGATTGGCGGGCAGGGCGGCGCGCTTGGCGGATTCGAGCCAGGGGCGGTCATATTCCGGTGCCTGGTCGCCGAGATCCTTGATCGGGAGGTTTGCGACTTCCTCGCCCTGATGCATGACGCGGAAGCGCAGGTCATCGGTGGTCTTGCCGACGATGGCGAAATCGAGGCCCCACTTGACGAAGATCGCCTTGGCTTCCTCTTCCTTTTCAGGCTGCAGCACCATGAGCATGCGCTCCTGGCTTTCCGACAGCATCATCTCGTAGGCGGTCATGCGCTCTTCGCGCACCGGCACCTTGTCGAGCTCGAGCAGGATGCCGAGGTCGCCCTTGGCGCCCATTTCGACAGCCGAGCAGGTGAGGCCAGCTGCACCCATGTCCTGGATGGCGATGACGGCGCCGGTCTTCATCAGTTCCAGGCAGGCTTCGAGCAGGCACTTTTCGGTGAAGGGGTCGCCGACCTGAACCGTCGGGCGCTTTTCCTCGATCGATTCATCGAATTCGGCCGATGCCATCGTCGCACCGCCGACGCCATCGCGGCCGGTCTTGGCGCCGAGATAGACGACGGGCAGGCCGACACCCTTGGCTTCCGACAGGAAGATCGCGTTCGACTTTGCGAGGCCTGCTGCAAAGGCGTTGACGAGGATGTTGCCGTTATAGCGTGCATCGAATTCCACTTCGCCGCCGACCGTCGGCACGCCGAAGGAATTGCCGTAGCCGCCCACACCGGCCACGACGCCAGCGACGAGATGGCGGGTCTTGGGATGATCCGGCTCGCCGAAACGCAGCGCGTTCATGGCAGCGATCGGACGCGCGCCCATGGTGAAGACATCGCGCAGGATGCCGCCGACACCGGTCGCCGCACCCTGATAAGGCTCGATATAGGAGGGGTGGTTGTGGCTCTCCATCTTGAAGACGACGCAATCGCCGTCATCGATATCGACCACCCCGGCATTTTCGCCAGGTCCCTGGATGACGCGCGGTCCCTTCGTCGGCAAGGTGCGCAGCCACTTCTTGGAGGATTTGTAGGAGCAGTGCTCGTTCCACATGGCCGAAAAGATGCCGAGCTCCGTGAAGCTCGGTTCGCGGCCGATCAGATCCAGAATGCGCTGATATTCATCCGGCTTGAGGCCGTGTGAGGCGATGAGTTCCGGCGTGATCTTGATAGTGTTTGGAATGGTCATGAGCTCTCGAAAATCCCTGCCTTAGAGCAATCCAGCAAAAGTGCGCAGCGGTTTTGCGTCCGGAATTGCGTGAAACAAAGAGATAGAGCACGACCGAGATTCGAAGAACGACGGACATGCTCTAGCGCGTTTGCCGTGTCTTTAGCTTATGTAGGAATTGTGCGCGACAGGAAAATGCCTGCCGTCAACAGGGGCAGGCATCATGGGGTTCGCAATTACGATTCAGGAAGCCACGGTAGACTAGAATTTGTAGCCGACCATCAGCCCGGCGCGGGTCATGCCGTCGTTCGGGGCGTCGCACAGGTTGGCATTCGAGGAATGGGCGAGCTGCGCCATGACATTCCAGTTGCTGTTGAAGCGATAGCCGGCGCCGAGATATTCGTGGAACAGCACACGACAGCCGAGGTCGGGGTGATCGTCGTCATCGCGAAGCTCGCCGGTGTGGATGACGCCGCCGAAGCCAGCTTCAGCGAAGATCTTGTCGCTGAGGTCAACCGTCCAGGTAAAACCGGCGAAGAACTGCGTGGCTTCACCCGCCGTGCCGATCGAGGTGCCGACATGGACACGCGGATGCATGAGCTGCTGCTTCCAGCCGGTTGCCTGTTCAAAACCGAAGGGATCGAAAAGGGCCGTTATTTCAGGGAAAACGCCATCTTCATGCGAATGTCCGCCCTGTACGGAAGCGGAAGCGCCGAAGCGCAATTCATCGAAAAGCTTGTCCCCGGCTTGCGCCGCTGATGACATTCCCAGGATGCTTGCAATGACTGCGACCGACGCGACACTCGACAGGCGCAGCACGATTGAACAGAAATCGGATTTCATCTGCTGTCCTTTGATTCCCGCCTCAACAGCGGAATGGGACAGAGGTAACATGCGGCTATCAGCGGTAAAGCGCTCGTGTTCCGATTGAGGCCTTTTCCACAATCCTGACACTATTTTGCAACAGATCAGATTTCCCCGTCATAGGCCGATCCGCCATTTTCCAGCAGTCTTTTCAATATCATAAGGCCCGCGGCGAGCTCGGTTCTATCCTTCGGCGAGGAGAATCCGACGCGCACGCGATGGTAGGCTTTCTCGCCGCGCGCCGCCTTGAACTCATCCTCGTCATCCACAAGCACACCATCGCGGAAGGCTGCATTCTTGAAGGTGCCGGACAGCCAGGGTTCCGGTAGTTTCAGCCACAGGAAAGGCGCATGCGGGTGGGATTCGAAATCGAATCCCTGCATGACCTCACGGGCGAGGCTCACGCGGGCCGACAGCTCCACGACACTTGCATTGCGGATCTCGTGCGCCTTGCCACTCTCCACCAATCGCGCGCAGGTCTCGGCCAGAATGAAGGGCAGCCCGCCAGTCACCATCTTGTGCGTGACCTTGATGCGCTGGGCGAAATGCGGCGGGCAGGCAACCCAGCCGCCGCGCACACCAGCCGCCACCGATTTCGACAGACCATTGACGAGGAAGGTGCGATCCGGAGCGATCGAAGCGAGCAGCGGCGTATCGTCATTGGCCATGCCGCCATAGAGATCATCCTCGATGATCCAGACGCCATGCCTTCTGGCAATGTCGGCGATGGCGAGGCGACGCTCATAGGGCATTATCGCAAGGGTGGGATTGTGAACCGTCGGCATCGTGAAGACCAGCTTCGGGTGCTGCTGCTGGCAGAGACGCTCGAAATCCTCGGGGATGATGCCGAGTTCATCCGACTCGACCGTCAGGGTGCGCCGGCCGAGCAGGCGGACGCTGCGGCTGACCTGCGTATAGGTGAGGTTTTCGAAAACGATCTTGTCACCGGGCGCAGACACGGCGGCGATGACGGCAATTGCCGCGGCATGCGCGCCGAGCGTCGGAACGACATTTTCGACCTCCGGCGACCAGTCGTTGCGCGCCAGCCACAGACGTCCGGCATCGAACCAGTTCCGCGGGAAGCTGCGTGAATAGGAGGAGATTTCCGCCAGATGCTGCTCGCCGATCTCGGCCATGATGCCGGCGATGACCTTGCCCTGACCGAGATCAGGGGCGGCGGTCGTGTCGAAGCGAAGCTTGTTTGCCGGGGCGTCTGCAATGCGGGTGCCGCTCAGCGAAAGGGTAAGGGGATCCGTTTGTTCGCTCGGGGGCGTATCGGCACGATCGAGCACATAGGTGCCGCGGCCGACTTCACCGGCGACGAGGCCGCGCTCATGAACCAGCGCATAGGCGCGGCCGATTGTCCCGATTGTCACCCCGATGTCATAGGCGAGATTCCGCTGCGGCGGCAGCTTGGCTCCCGCCGGCAAAGCGCCGGAAGCAATTGCGGATTCGATATTGTCCGCAAGCCGCATATAAACTGGGCCGGAGCCCTGCGAGAGATCTGGGAGCCAATTTGTCATGGTGACAATGAATAGATTGTCACCCTCTTACTGTCAAGACTATGTGACAATCTCAAGAGCGAAAACAACAGGAGCCAAGGATGTCCGTTGTACCTCAAATAAAGAGCGAGATTGTATCGATTGTCTCTATCGATAGCCCGCACGAAATTGTCCTCCCGAGGCAGGCGCCGGCCACGACGTGGGCCGGCCGCCTGTGGGCAGTCTTCCTTCTGTGGCAACAGAAGAGGGAGGGGCGCCTGGCGTTGCGCGGACTGACGGCAGATCAACTCAAGGATATCGGCCTGTCGCAGTCCGATGCCGCACGCGAAGTCAGCAAGTCGTTTTTCTGGGATTAAGCCAAAGCTCAGCTGCAGGCGCGATTGCCGCCCGACCAGCGGGTGACGTCGGCGGCGATGCGACCGGCGACCGGCTCGGACATCATCGGGCCGAACGCCTGCATCTTGGCCGGATTGCCTTCGGCCTGCACGACGAGCAGCGGCCGGCTTTCCGGGCTACCCTTGTGCACCACGAGAATGCGCGGACGGCCGGAGAAGGAATTGAGTTCCGGTGCGAGCTTGTAGGCGGCGAAAGCCGCATCGCCCGACTTGAACCAGCAGCTATTGGCGCCGAGCGCCACACGCTCCATCGTCGACAACGCACTGCGGTCCGGTCCTTTTACCGGCGTCGAGGACTGGCAGGCAGCAACGAGTGCGGCAAGGCCGGTGAGAGCAGCGGCGTTAGCGAAGGCTGCTAAAAGGCGAGGGTGCATCTATCTTGCTCTTCGGCCAGAATTCAGGCGGCGATGACGTCGAGCGCCGAGGCGAAGAGGCCGCGGCCATCCGAACCGCCGTGAGCGGCCTCGATGAGATTTTCCGGATGTGGCATCATGCCGAGCACATTGCCCTTGGCGTTCATGACGCCGGCAATATCGTTGACCGAACCATTCGGGTTAGTGCCTTCGGCATAGCGGAAAACCACCTGGCCGTTGCCTTCGATGGCAGCCAGCGTCTCGGCGTCGGCAAAATAGTTGCCGTCGTGATGGGCGACCGGGCAGCGGATGATCTGGCCCTTTTCATAGGCGCGGGAAAAATCCGTCTCGGCGTTGACGACTTCGAGCTTGATCTCGCGGCAGACGAATTTCAGTGAGGCGTTGCGCATCAACGCGCCCGGCAGAAGGCCGGCCTCGACGAGGATCTGGAAGCCGTTGCAGACGCCCAGAACCTTCACGCCCTTGTTGGCCTTCTCGATAATCGCCTGCATGACCGGCATGCGAGCGGCAATGGCGCCGCAGCGCAGATAATCGCCATAGGAGAAGCCACCGGGAATGACGATCAGATCGACGTCAGGGATTTCCGTCTCCGTCTGCCAGATCGTCACCGGCTGATGACCGGAGATCTTGGTGAGAGCGGCGATCATGTCGCGATCGCGGTTGAGGCCCGGAAGTTGAACGACGGCTGATTTCATAAGGTCCCCGCGTTTGGCGAAAGATATTGAACTGGAACGCTTTCGGCGAGCCATACTCCATTGTCCGAGACAAAGAAAGAATGACCCTCTGAAAACATGCGGGCTGCGTCTACACGCAGGATAATAGTGTCGCCCTTGCGGCGCGTTGCGACGATCTTGGCCGTATCGACATCCGCCGAGAGATGAACGTGGTGCCGTTCCATCTTCTTCAGGCCTTCGCGCTCGATCAGGGGCCAGTTCACGAGTGACGTACCGTGGAAAAGAATTGCAGGCGGCCGGACCGCCTTCAACGCAAGATCAACTTCGACGCTGTGGCCCTGGTTGGCGCGAATTCTGTTATCGACAAGCGCAAAGCGCTTCTTCGGACTGTTCTCGATGATCCCGATAATATCGGAACGGGAGACGTCGTATTTCGACGTCACTGCCTTTTCGAATGTATCGAAGGATACCCAGCCCTCGGCATCAAGCGTCAGGCCTGCGGCTTCCGGCGCATGGCGCAAAACATAGCTCATGAATTTCGAGACTTCCGTCTCCAGCTTTGCTTCCATGACGCTTCATCCTGAAGGCCCGCCGCATGGCGGGCCTGTGATCGTCAGTCGATCGCGATCGCGTAGTTCTCGATGACCGTGTTTGCGAGGAGCTTCTCACACATGGCCTTTAGGTCGGCTTCGGCCTTGGCCTTGTCGGTGCCTTCGAGCTCCAGGTCGAAGACCTTGCCCTGGCGGACATGACCGACGCCGCCGAAGCCGAGGGCGCCGAGCGCGCCTTCGATGGCCTTGCCCTGAGGATCGAGAACGCCGTTTTTCAGCGTGACAGTGACGCGAGCCTTGATCACTTGTTTTCCCTGCTTTTACTTGACCAGACGGTTTTTACTTGACCAGAACCGGGCCGGTGCCGCGCACGGGCTCGTTTTCATTGATGATGCCGAGACGGCGCGCAACTTCGGAATAGGCTTCCAGCAGACCGCCCATATCGCGGCGGAAGAGGTCCTTGTCCATCTTCTTGTGGGTCTCGATATCCCAGAGGCGGCAGCTGTCCGGCGAGATTTCGTCAGCCAGGATGATGCGCATCATGTCGCCTTCGAAGAGGCGGCCGCATTCGATCTTGAAATCGACGAGCTGGATGCCGACGCCGAGGAAGAGGCCGGTCATGAAGTCATTCACACGGATGGCGAGCGCCATGATGTCGTCGAGCTCAGCCGGATTGGCCCAGCCGAAGGCGGTGATGTGCTCTTCGGAGACCATCGGATCTTCGAGCGCGTCGGACTTGTAATAGAATTCGATGATCGAGCGCGGCAGGACCACACCTTCCTCGATGCCGAGGCGCTTGGCGAGCGAGCCGGCGGCGACGTTGCGCACGACGATCTCGAGCGGGATCATCTCCACTTCCTTGATCAGCTGCTCGCGCATGTTGAGCCGGCGGATGAAGTGGGTGGGAATGCCAATCTTGTTCAGATGGCTGAAGATATATTCAGAAATACGGTTGTTGAGGACGCCTTTGCCATCAATGACTTCGTGTTTCTTCTTGTTAAAAGCAGTGGCATCGTCCTTGAAGAACTGGATCAGCGTGCCCGGTTCAGGCCCTTCATACAGAATCTTTGCCTTGCCCTCGTAGATACGGCGGCGACGGTTCATTGTGGTTATTCTCTAGTTGTTGGCGCCCTTGGGATGGCGCGCGTGGATCGATCTCGTGGCGTCCCCTTAAAGGAAAAGAGAGAGTTTCACAATCCGCCTGTCACTCCTTCCCCGGTTTCCGGCCTTGGGCGGGAAAACCGCAAAGAGAATCGAAATCTTGCCAAGTGGAGACTACCGCCTTTTTCTTTACGGTGGAATGAAGGCAAAATCTCGGAGGGGTTATACAGGTCTTTATCCGGAGGCTGTTTTGGAGATGGGCCGGCCCAAGGAACGCCGCAGATCCTTCTGCAGTGCGCGAGCCTCACCCTCCGGCTGCCGCCAGCTTTCGCCACGGATGAAAGCCGGGAACTGCAGGCCGGACATCGGCCGGGCGAGCGCATAGCCCTGCAGCATATCGCAGCCGAGCTCCTGCAGGATACGGACGTGATCGGCGGTCTCGACACCTTCTGCGGTGACGAGAATATTCAACGATCGGCCGATCTCGATGATGGAGCGCACGAGCTTGCGCTGCTCGGCCGATTGCGGCAGGTGCCTGATCAGCTCGCGATCAATCTTCAGTGTTTTCGGGCTCAGCCGCAGCAAGCTGACGATCGAGGCATGACCGGTGCCGAAATCATCGACCTCGATGTCGATGCCGAGCTTCTTCAGCTTCTTGAGATTGGCGGTAACCGCCTCGTCGCAATCGTCAAGCGAGATCGATTCCAGCAGCTCGAATGACACCGTGCCGGGCTCGATCTTCAGCGAGCGCAGCTTCTTGCCAAGCTGCGGATCGGACAGTCTCCGGCCGGAGACATTGACGGAAATGCGGGGAATGGTGAAGCCTTCGCGGATCCAGGCTTTCCGGTCGGCGATCGCTTGTTCGAGGATCAAAGCATCGATGGTCGAGACGACGTCGAGATCCTCGGCAATGTCGAGGAAGCGATCCGGCGCCAGCAGTCCGTGTTCCGGATGCTGCCAGCGGGCCAGCGTCTCGATGCCGGCAATATCGAGCGTTCGGGCGTCGAACTGCGGCTGATAGAAGGGCAGGAATTCGCTGCGCTCCAGGCCGATCAGGATTTCATCGGCAAGACGCTTGGCCGTCAGGATCGTGCGGCGTGCGGCATTGGAGAAGAATTCGTGGCGGTTGCGGCCGGAGCCCTTGGCCCGGTAGAGCGCGATATCGGCGTTGAGCAGGAGCTGTTTTTCGTCGAGCTTCGGGCCGCTATCGATGGCGATGCCGATACTGGCACCGAAGCGGCAATCATGCCCTTCGTATTTGATGGGTTTGCGCAGCTCGCGGATGATGCGCTCGGCGACGGTGGCAATCTTCTTCGAGGCGGTGTCGACGATGCAGAGAACGACGAATTCATCGCCGCCGATGCGCGCGACGAAATCGGTGCCGCGAATGGAGTCGCGCAGCACCCGGGCAGCATGTTTGAGCATATGATCGCCGGCGCGGTGGCCGAGCGTATCGTTGATCTGCTTGAAGCGGTCGAGATCGATATGAAGGATGGCAAGCGCCAGACCCTCCTCGCGGCAATGGGCGGAGCGTTCCTCCAGCATCTTGTCGAGGTAGCGGCGGTTCGGCAGGCCGGTCAGATAATCATGGAACGCCAGATGCTCGATGCTTTCCTTGGCGGCTTCAAGTTCGCGGTTGCGGGCTTCTGCAAGATCCTTGGCGCGCCGCAACTCGTTGCGCAGTGCCACTTCCTCCGTCACGTCCCAATTGGCGCCGATCAGCTTGCGGCAGCCATTGCCGTCGACGAAGAAGGCCGAGCGGGCACGGATGATGCGCTCGGCACCATCGCCTCTGATGATGCGGAATTCCTGATGAAAGCCGGTCTCGTTGTTGACGTTGCTTTCGACGGTTTCGTTGACGCGATCACGATCATCAGGATGAACAGTGCTGAGCCAGGCATTGGCTGCGGAGAAACGATCGGCATCCTCCAGTCCGTAGATGGCAATGAGGCGGTCGTCCCATTCGACGGTCCCGTGATCGATATCGGCTTCGAAAACGCCGATATCGCTGATCTGCAAAGCAAGGTCGAGGCGGCGGGAGAGCTGCGCCAGCATCTCCTCGGTTTCCTTGCGCGCGGTAATGTCGGTGTCCGTGCCGACGACGCGCTGAGCAGCGCCGTTCTCATCCCATTCGACGGGTGCGCCGCGGCATTCGATCCAGACCCAGTGGCCGTCCTTGTGGCGCTCTCGATACTGGAAGACATGATAGTCGGGGTCGCCGGCATTCTGGCGCTCGATGGCGTTGACGACGAAATCGCGATCATCGGGATGAACGAGCTGCAGCCAGACCTCGTAGTCGCCGTCGGCCTCCTCATCCGGCGCCATGCCGCGAATGCTCTTCCAGGTCTGCGAATAATATTTCTTGTCGAGGCGGTAATTGTGGTCCCAGACACCGAGGCCGGAGCCGACGAGTGCGTAGTTCCATCGGCTTTCGCGCTCGGCAATGTCGGAATCGTCGGGGTAGCTTGCGAACCCATCGGCCGCCGGCTCGTCGCAACTGACATAGGCGGCTTTTGGCGGGTGGGTTTGCTTCACGGGCGCTCTCGCTTTTCTGGCGTCAGCGCAGTCTGCGGTCTTTCCATTAAGAAATGCTTAGAAAGCGATCGCTTAATTCACTGGAAATGCCGGATTTTTTGGCTTTCTCAGCCGGGCAGGCGGCTGAGAAACTGGGCAAAGACCATCGTGCCTTCCGGCCAGGGGCCGTGGCCGGATTCCGAGTTAATGTGACCGGACTCGCCGGCATCCACCAGGAAGGAACCCCAGCTGTTGGCGATGTCGTCGGCATGCTCGTAGGTGCCGAAGGGATCGTTGCGGCTGGCGACCGTAATCGAGGGGAAAGGCAGCGGATCGCGCGGGTAGGGGCCGAAGGTCATCAGATGCTTCGGGCGGATATCCGGATTGGCAACATCGGGCGGCGCCACGAAGAAGGCGCCGGCAACGCGCTTTTGAAAGAGCGGAATTGCATGGATCACCGATGGTACCCCGAGGGAATGGGCGATGAGCACCACGGGGCGTGTCGAGGCATTCACCGCTTCGGCGATGCGGGCGGTCCAGTCCTCGCGCACGGGCTTGGACCATTCCGCCTGCTCGACGCGGCGCGCGGTGCTGAGCTTTGCTTCCCAGCGGCTCTGCCAATGGTCGGGGCCGGAATTGGTATAGCCGGGAATGATGAGGATATCTGCGTCTGAAGCTTTCATGGTGCCGCCGATGTGAGAAAGCCTAACCGCGATGTCAAGGGAAAGAGCGACTTAGCTCAAAAAATTTGCTAAAGTGGCTTTATGCCGGTTGCGTTCTCGTGTCGGCCCCTTGTTGCCGACACATTCGCCTCCGGCTCATCTTGGCTGAGGAGGAGAAAGCCGTGACGACATTTCATGTCATGACGGGCGCTGGCGAGAGCTTCGCACGGCCCGTGGTCAACAGGATCAGCATAGCCGACGTCTTCGACGCGCTCAGGCTGGGTTTCGAGGATTTCCGCGAGAAGCCTTCGCATTACGTTTTCCTGTGTCTCATGTATCCGATCGCCGGTATCTTCCTGACGATGCTGAGCTCGGGCGCCAATCTCGCACCGATGATCTTTCCGCTGATGTCGGGCTTTGTGCTGATAGGCCCGATAGCCGCGATCGGCCTCTACGAAATCAGCCGCCGGCGCGAGGCCGGGCTCGATTCCTCCTGGACGCATGCACTCGACGTGCGCCGTTCGCCGGCTTTGCCGTCGATCATCGCCGTCGGCCTCCTGCTGTTTGGGATCTTCACCGTCTGGCTGGTCACGGCGCAAACCATCTATACGAGCCTTCTCGGCGAGGTTTTCCCGCGCTCCATGTCGCTCTTCCTGCAGCAGGTGTTCGGCACGCCGGAAGGCATGCAGCTCATCCTGTGGGGCAATCTGGCCGGCCTCGGCTTTGCGTTCGTCGTTCTGGCGATCACCGTCGTGACCTTCCCGATGCTGCTCGACAGGGATTGCGGGGCGGTGGCAGCGATGGTCGCCTCGATCCGGGCAACCTTCATCAATCCGATACCGATATTGCTCTGGGGCCTGATCGTTGCCGCGTCGCTCGTCATCGGCACAATCCCGCTCTTTGTCGGCCTCGCACTCGTTATCCCGATCCTCGGCCATGCGACCTGGCATCTTTACCGGAAGCTGATCGCCCGCGAAGCAATGTAATGGCAACATTCCCGGGGTATCGCGAATTTGCGCGATACCCCGGAATTTCAATAGAGCCCGGAACCTCGGAACCTTGCTTGGAGTTTGTCTTTTGCCGACTTCGAAGGAGGATCTCCAGGTGACCATACGCCATGTGTTTGCCCACTTCGCAACCAGGATATCGGAGTGGGCGGGCAAGCCGGTGACCTTCATTCTGGCGCTTATCGCCGTCATTATCTGGGCTGCTCTCGGCCCCGTCTTCGACTATTCGGAAACCTGGCAGCTGGTGATCAACACCGGCACGACGATCATCACCTTCCTGATGGTCTTCGTGCTGCAGAACGCGCAGACACGCGATACGCGGGCCATCCAGGCGAAACTCAACGAAATCATCCTGACGAGCCATGCCGAGAACCGCTTCATCGGCATCGAAAATCTCGACGAAGAAGACCTCAAGCATCTCGACCAACTGGTAGCCAAGGCGGCCAAGGGCCGGGGAGCGACAGAGATTTGCGAGATATCGGATGAGCCGGGCGACACCGCGATCCGGAAGCCGGAGAAAAAGAAGCGCGCTGCGCCGGCTACCACGTCCCGGAAGCGAAAATGAAAACGGCGCCTCACGGGCGCCGTCTCATGACATGTCTACAGCATCGGCCCGAAAATCGGGACCGATTTTCGGAAAGCCTGATGCGTAAATTCAAAGAGTTAGAGCGTCCTTAGTGCGTCCGAATGGACGCACGGCGCTCTAGTGCCGATCAAGCTTCGCCGAAGACGCGGCGGAAGATCGTGTCGACATGCTTGGTGTGATAACCGAGATCGAATTTCTCGCGGAGATCCGCCTCGGAAAGTGCGGCGCGCACTTCGGCATCGGCCAGCAGTTCCTCGAGGAAGTCCTTGCCCTGTTCCCAGACCTTCATGGCGTTGCGCTGCACGAGGCGATAGGCATCCTCGCGCGACGTGCCGGCCTGCGTCAGCGCCAGGAGAACGCGCTGCGAATGGACGAGGCCGCGGAACTTGTCGAGGTTCTTCATCATGTTCTCGGGATAGACCACGAGCTTTTCGATGACGCCGGCCAGACGGTTCAGCGCGAAATCGAGGGTAACAGTGGTGTCCGGGCCGATGGCGCGCTCGACGCTCGAATGGCTGATGTCGCGCTCATGCCAGAGCGCCACGTTTTCCATTGATGGTACGACCGACATGCGCACGAGACGCGCAAGGCCGGTCAGATTTTCAGTCAGGACCGGGTTGCGCTTGTGCGGCATGGCCGAGGAGCCCTTCTGGCCCGGCGAGAAGAATTCTTCCGCCTCCAGCACTTCGGTGCGCTGCATGTGGCGGATTTCGATCGCGACGTTTTCGATCGACGAGCCGATAACGCCGAGCGTGGCGAAGAACATGGCGTGGCGGTCGCGCGGGATGACCTGCGTGGAGACGGGCTCCGGAACGAGGCCGAGTGCTGCACAGACATGCTCTTCGACAACAGGATCGATATTGGCGAAGGTGCCGACAGCGCCGGAAATGGCGCCAGTCGCGATTTCGGCGCGGGCGGCAACGAGGCGGGCGCGGTTGCGGCTCATCTCTGCATAGAAGCGGGCGAACGTCAGGCCCATCGTCGTCGGCTCGGCATGGATGCCGTGGCTGCGGCCGATGCGGATCGTATCCTTGTGTTCGAAGGCGCGCGTCTTCAGCGCTGTCAGAACACGGTCCATGTCGGCGAGCAGGATGTCGGCAGCGCGCACGAGCTGGATGTTGAACGTGGTGTCGAGCACGTCGGAGGAGGTCATGCCCTGATGGACGAAGCGGGCGTCGGGGCCGACGATTTCGGCAAGATGCGTCAGGAAGGCGATGACGTCATGTTTGGTGACGGCCTCGATCTCATCGATGCGGGCAACGTCGAAAGTCGCCTTGCCGCCCTTTTCCCAGATAGTGGCGGCCGCCGACTTCGGGATCACGCCGAGGTCTGCCAGCGCGTCGCAGGCATGCGCCTCGATCTCGAACCAGATGCGGAACTTGGTTTCGGGAGACCAGATGGCGACCATATCGGGCCGGGAATAACGAGGGATCATGGGTGAGCGCCTTCATTTCGTGACAGTAGCTGCGGCCCCTGTAGCAAAGACGGCCGGCAATCTCAACGCATGCGTTTGGCAAGAGCCAGGCTGGTGGCAAAAAGACAGACCAGTCCGAGGGGCAAAAACAGCCCCAGGCCAAGGACGAGGAACTGATAGACGGCGCTGGCGCCGGTAAAGACGAACTGGAACATCCAGATGATCGAGCCGAACGGCGAATGCCAGCGGGAATAGAAAATCCGGTAGTCCATAGCGAAGAGAAAGGCCGTCATCAGGACCGTGCCCGTCGTCAGCACCAGGAAGAATGCGGCAAAACGCGCCTCCACCTGATGGCCGAGCGCAAGATAGCGCCCAGCAAGCAAGTTGAAGGGCCAAGAGAGCAGCCCGCCGCCGAAATAGAGGATGGAGAGATCGAGCACATGGCTCGTCTCCCATCCATTGCGCAGATAGAGGCCGACCATGGCCGAGAGCAGCATCTGGACGCCCCAGAACGGGGCGCCGATGAAAAGTTCTGATAAGGACGGCCATGCCGCCCGCAGACGGTTCATTCTCAGGGGTGAACCGGAACGGCGATCCAGCGGCCGTTGCGGCCGTCAGGAGAGGCGCTCAGCGCCAGGATGAGGGCGATATGGACAGGCTTGCCCGATTCCGGCTGATAGACGAGGGCGCCGCCCATGCGATATTCCACGGTACAGCCGCGATCTGCCGGCAGCGACTTGTCCTCATGCACCAGCTGGCGGTTCGGCGCACCGTCCTTCTCGATGAGCTGCAGGGTGAAGCCGATGACGCGGTTGACGTCCTTGCAGCTTTCCGGCTTGGCGACTTCGGCATCGCCGAGCAGCAGCGAATAGGCGCCCCGCGGCGGGCCGTCACTTGCAATCGTCGTGTAACGGATCGTCTTCATCGGCGAGCCGAGTTCGGTCGGCGGGTTGAAGGCTGCGATCAGGCCGGGATTGGTCAGAAGGTCGTACTTGTCCATCTGTTGGCGGGCTGCCGTCAGATTCTGGCGGCGTGCCTTGGACAGATCGGCATCCTTGTCGGTCAGTTCCAGATGAAAGGGCGTGCCCTCGAGATCGGCCCCCGTGTCGGTATCGATGAAATAGGTATCCGAATAGGGGATCTTGCCATCCTTCATGCCGAATTCCTGGAAGGCAAAGACCTTGCCGTCGGAGGAGAAGCCGACAGGCTGCATATTGGCGATATCGCCGGCAGAGGCCGTGGCCGCCATGCCGGTCAGCAGGGCGGCGAAAAACCCGCCCATGAACATGCGCTTCGTCATCAGCGAGCTCCCTCAGCCGCGTTGCGAAGGGCGGTAATGGCCTGGCGATAGGCCTCGACCGAGCCGCCCTTGAAAATTGCCGATCCGGCGACGAGCACATTGCCGCCGGCCTTTGCCACGGCAGGCGCGGTATCGACCGTCACACCGCCGTCCACCTCAAGCTCGATCGGGCGATCACCGATGAGTGACTTTGCCGCTGCGATCTTGTCTGCCATTGCCGGAATGAATTTCTGACCGCCGAAACCGGGGTTGACGGACATAATGAGAATGAGGTCGACATCGTCAAGCACGTTCTCGACCACCGAGAGCGGCGTTGCCGGATTGAGGGTGACACCGACCTTCTTGCCGAGATGGCGGATCGTCTGCAGCGAGCGGTGCAGGTGCGGTCCGGCCTCTGCATGCACGGTGATGCGATCACAGCCGGCCTTTGCGAAAGCCTCCAGATAGGGATCGGCCGGCGAGATCATCAGATGGCAGTCGAAGGTCGCATCCGTATAGGAGCGCAGCGACTTGATGACATCGGGGCCGAAGGAGATGTTCGGCACGAAATGACCGTCCATGACATCGAGATGGATCCAGTCGGCGCCGGCCGCGGTGACGTTGCGCACTTCCTCGCCGAGCTTTGCAAAATCTGCCGCCAGGATCGATGGGGCGATGCGGATGGGCAATGTCGTCATGGTCTCGGTCTCCTCTCAACCGGAAGCGGCCGAACCGCCTCACGGCAAATTTCAATAGATCAGTCTGTCCCATCGGCGGGCGGGACGAACGTGTCGCCGCGCCATTCGAGAAGACGATAGGGATTTTGCGACAGTTCATGGGCCGGCGTGAAGATGACCGGGCTGATCGGCGTATTGAACTGCGTTCCGATCAGTTTCTCAGCCACCGGCTTGCCTTCGGCCACCGCCGCCTGCACGGCCTGATCGGCAATCAGCGCGGCTGCGGCTGCCGGCAGGACATAACCTTCCGGTTCGGTTCCGGCTGCGCGCAAGGCCTCAACGGTCGCAGCCGCATCCGGCAGAAGCGCATATTCGGGAATGGCAACGGCGCGTACGCCATCGGCCAGCGCCAGCGGCTGGTTTGCAGCGCGCATCGCGTCGCCGCTCAGAATGTCGAGCGGGATCTTTTCAGCCTTGGCGTCCCGGGCGATGATGGCGACATCGTTCCTGTCGCCGCCGATGAAGACCTTGGTGGCGCCGGCCCGCTTCAGGCGGCGTACGAGGCCGATCTGTTGTTCCTGTCCTGGCCGGTAGGTATCGGTGAAAACAGGCTTCAGGCCATTTTCTTCCAGTGCGTTGCGCACGGCTTCCGTTAGTTCGCGGCCATGGATCGTACCGTCCTCGATGAGAGCGATCGGAGACGCCGTCCATTGCTGCAGGATGATCTGAATGATCCTGGCGGCTTCATCACTATCCTGCGGACCGAGGCGGAAGAGGGGCCAGCCGTTCTTCAGCGAATCCTCCATCAGGATGCGCGAGCGTACCGACACGGTGATGACGGGAATATTGGCGTCCTTCAGCTTCGGCAGGGCGCCTTCCAGCGTCTCGCTGCAGAGGAAGCCGATGGCGATCTGAACCTTGGCAGCAATCAGCGCATCGGCGATCGCCTGGCCGCTATTGTCCTGGCAGGTCTCATTGACAGGAACGACCGTATTGCCCGCCCGCTGGATCTCAAAATTCGCGCCGGCGGAAATCTGTGCGCCGAGCGAGGCGAAAGTGCCCTCTTGCGGCGCCACGACGCCGATCGTCACGCCGGCCGCGCGGCCTTCGGCCGTCAACGCCATGAGCGACAGAAGGGCGGCTATGACACGGAGGGTCATCATGAAAGGTGCAGGTCTCTCGTCTTGTCCATGCCCTTTTATCCGCACGGCGGCAATCGTCAAAGAAAAACAAGCGTGTTCTGCAGCTTTTAGAGGGTGCCATTGTAGAAAAGGTAACCGATGCCCGCCATATTGGTGAAATAATAAAAACAAGACACTGATTGTGGAGAAGCATGTGTTGAACAGGCAGCATATCGATCCCGGCCTCTATCGCGATGCCATGAGCCGCTATGCCGGCCATGTGCAGCTCGTGACGACGGCGCTCGGTGAAGCCCGCCGTGGCGTCACCATCACGGCTGCCTGCTCGGTGTCCGACAATCCGGCTTCCGTTCTCGTCTGCCTCAGCAACACCAATGCGAAGAACGAGATCTTCTGGCGCAGTGGCATCTTCGCGCTGAACTCGCTCGGCGCCCATCATCAGGGCGTTGCCGATGCCTTTTCAGGCCGCACGCATCTGGAAAACGGAGATCGTTTCTTGAGCGCCCGCTTCGAAACGCTGGCAACGGGCGCGCCCGTACTTGCCGATGCGCTTGCCGTCTTCGACTGTCGGGTGACCGACATCAAGGAAATGCCGACCCATAACGTCATCTTCGGCGAGGTCGCTGCCGTTCGTTTCACCGAGATCCACCCGGCGCTTCTTTATTTGAACCGCGGTTATCACACGATATAGGGTCGGCTGCGCAGGAAAGAGGACAGGCCATGGACAATGCCGGCATCGATGAAATGTTTCAGTCGCTTGGGCCTGTCACCATCAAGCGCATGTTCGGCGGCAAGGGCATCTACCATCTCGGCCGGATCCTGGCGCTCGAAGTGCGCGACGAAATCCTGCTGAAGGCCGATGAAGAGAGCGCGCCGGAATTTGCCGCGGCAGGCGCCAGCCAATGGTTCTACGAGGGCAAGAAGGGAACTCCGGTGAAGATGCCCTATTGGAGCATCCCCGACGAGGCCTATGACGATCCCGACATCATGGCGCGCTGGGTGCGGCTTGCCTATGAGGCGGCGCTGCGGGCTGAATGATCAGCGCAACTCGCCAGCTGGAAGAGCTGATATCGCGACCTTCGTGAAAGCCGACAGCGGCTCGGGCAGGTCGGCAACGCCGAACCAACCGAAATCCGAGAGCTTGTCGGGTTCGGTGAGCTGTGGTTCGCCCACCACGTCGCGGGCGATATAGAGAAGGGAAATCCAGTGCTGGCGGTCGGCATCGATGATCTGTTCGGTCAAGCCGATCCGCTCGATGCGGCCGATGGTCATTCCCGTTTCTTCTTCCGCCTCGCGACGCGCGGCTTCCTCAGCCGGCTCCATATGGTCGACCTTACCGCCGACGATATTCCAGTAGCCGGCTTCAGGCGGACGCAAGCGTTTGTAGAGGAGGATTTTGCCGTCGCGCAAAATCACCAGGCCTACACCGAGGCCTGGGAAATCGATGCCGGGCTGACCCATGGGGCACTCAGGCCTTGGCGTTTCCAGCAATCAGCATGAAAGCGGGGATATCGTCACCGAAACCGACCGGCGTCGGGCCGTCGTCATGGTCGCGATGGCGGCGACGCTCACGATTGTCGTCATTCGCCGGATATTGCCGACCGTTGCGCGCGTTGTTCTGTGGCTTCGGTTCTGCTTTGCGCTCGTTCTTCACGGTTTCGGCCCTTGCTGGTCTTGCTGGTGCTGCTTCCACGACTTCAACGCCATTATCTTCGGCATTGATATCAGATTTATGACTCGCAGGCCGACGGTCACGGTCGCGGCCACGATCTCTATCCCGCTCACGAGGCTTTCCGCGGCGGGGAGACCGCTCACTGTCGCGGCTTTCTTCGGCCGGCGGCAGGGCGGAGAGATCGCCGCTCTGCCATTCGACCTTTTCGCCGATCAGCTTTTCGATCGCGTCGGCATGTTTCTGGTCGCGGCGGGTGACGATGGTGAAGGAAGCACCGGAGCGACCGGCGCGGCCGGTGCGGCCGATACGGTGAACGTAGTCTTCCGAATGAATCGGCACGTCGAAATTGAAGACGTGACTGACATCGGGAATATCGAGGCCGCGGGCTGCGACGTCGGAGGCGACGAGCAGCTGGATGTTGCCGTCCTTGAAGTTGGCAAGCATGGCCATGCGCGAGCGCTGGTCCATGTCGCCGTGCAGGGCGCCGACCGAGAAGCCGTGACGCTCCAGCGAACGGAAGAGATCAGCGACATCCTTCTTGCGGTTGCAGAAGATAATCGCGTTCTTCAGATCGGTCTGAGCGCGGATGAGGTCACGCAATGTGGCGCGCTTCTCGTAATCCTTGTCGTGAGAGGCGACGAAACGCTGCGTGATGGTGACCGACGCCGAGGCCGGCTTGGAGACTTCGATCCGCTCCGGGTTCTGCAGGAAGCGATCCGCGAGCTTCTGGATCTCCGGCGGCATGGTGGCCGAGAAGAACAGCGTCTGGCGGGTGAAGGGGATCAGCTTGGCAATGCGCTCGATATCGGGAATGAAGCCCATGTCGAGCATGCGGTCGGCTTCGTCGATGACGAGGATCTCGACACCGCTCATCAGGAGCTTGCCGCGCTCGAAATGGTCGAGAAGGCGTCCGGGCGTGCAGATCAGCACGTCTGCGCCGCGCTCAAGCTTGCGATCCTGGTCTTCAAAGGAAACGCCGCCGATGAGGAGGGCAACGTTGAGGCGGTGGTTCTTGCCGTATTTTTCAAAATTCTCGGCAACCTGGGCGGCCAGCTCGCGGGTCGGTTCCAGGATCAGCGTGCGGGGCATGCGGGCGCGGGCGCGGCCCTTTTCCAGAAGCGACAGCATGGGAAGAACGAATGATGCCGTCTTGCCGGTGCCCGTCTGTGCGATGCCACAGATGTCGCGGCGCTCAAGCGCGAAGGGAATTGCCCCGGCCTGAATGGGAGTGGGGATGGTGTAGCCCGCATCGGTAACAGCGGAGAGCACTTTGGGGCTCAAACCAAGTTCAGCAAATGTCGTCAAAGGGAAAACTGTTTCCGTTCCGTTCGGCCGGTCTCTGGCGAGTCGGCAGGATTGCATGCCGCAATGGTGGGCGACATAGTCCTAAACGGCCGGCAAGTCAAGGAATAGCGTCTCCACCCCAGGTAGCGAGGTGAAGCGTTCGTTACTGCGATCCGGCTATTTTATATAAGTGGCAAGTTTAAGGCCGGCATTCATGAAGTAGATCGGATCGACGGCATGTCCATCCTGACGTACCTCATAATGCAGGTGCGTACCGGTGGAGCGGCCTGTGCTGCCGGCAAGGCCGATGACATCGTTGCGATCGACCGTATCGCCGACCTTGACCAATATTTCCGACATATGGCCGTAGCGCGTCGAAATGCCGTTGCCGTGATCGACCTCGACCATGTTGCCGTAGCCTCCGGTCCAGCCGGCTGCAATCACCTTGCCGGGCGCGGTGGGGCGGATCCTTTCACCGGGCGAGAAACGGAAGTCGATGCCGGAATGCAGGGCGAGCCGGCCAAGGAAGGGATCGCGCCGGTTGCCGAAGGGGCTCGTGACTTCCTTGCCAATGGCCGGATTGCGGAAGGGCAGGGCTTCGGCGGTGCTGCGCACCGCTTCCAGACGCGTCAGCGCACCATCGAGCTGGACGAGTGAATTGTTGAAATCGTCGTTGCTTTCGGGCTCGACGTAAGGACCGCCAATGGCGCTGTCCTCTTCTTCCTTGGCGGCGATCGTCTCAGCCGGAACGGCGATATGGAAGCGGTCGAGCACGCCTTCGATCGTATTGGCGGCGTTGCCGGCGTCGCTCGTCAGCTGGTCGATGCGGTTCTTCTGGTCCTGCTCGACGGTCTTCAGTGAGAGCGTGACCTTCGAAAAGATGCGGTCTGCGCGATCGCCGACGGTTTCCTCAGCGGGAACATAGGCAAGGGTGGAATTGTCGGGGGTCTCGGCGTCGGTCGGCTTGCTGTCGCCTGCCAGCATCTTTTCGATCGCCTGCGCACCGCCGGTCAGCGAAGCGCGTTTATCCTTGATCTCGGGCGCATAGGATTGCGCCGGCACATCCGCGGCAGACGCATCCTTGCCCGTCAGGCCGGAGCTTTGGGCGCGATCGAGCAGATTATCGAGCTTGCCGTGGCGCGAAGTCAGCGCCATCTGCTGTTCCATCAGCTTGTCGACCTTGTCCTCCACCACCTGCTGATCGAGAAGCTGGCGAGAGGTGATGCGGTCGACCTGGGCGCGCAGCGCTGCGATGCGATCCTCATAGTCATGCTGCATGCGGGCCTGGCGGGCCATGGTCGCGCCGATCAGATCGTCGCGCAGTACGAGGTAGGAGGTGGCAAGCAGATAGCCAATGGAGAATACGCCGACGAAGCAGAAGACGAGGGCGGCCATCCATGGCTTCACCGTCATGTGACGCACCTTGTCGCCACTGGCAAGAATGAGGACGTGTTCCTGCGCCCTCTTGCCGAAGACCCGACTGTGATGTCCGTTCGTCACGAAGGGTCTCCCAAAGATTCGCTTTTAGCGCCCAGCCTCATTGGGAAATGATTACATACTTTTATGGTTAACAGTCGGTTTACGCAGGCCTGTTGGAGCTTGTCGCTCAACTCTGGCTGGTCGAGGTGAGCGCGCGGTAGAAGGAGGGGGTTAGGCCGGCTTCGGCACGGGCCACATCGTTGAACGGCGCCTTCAGTGGACCGCGGAAATTGGACCGCACCAGTTCCTGGAATGTCCTTGCCGGATCGCGCTTTTTGCGGGCGCAGAGAAAACGGAACCATTTGGCGCCGACGGCGACATGGCCCTTCTCGTCGTTGTAGATGACGTCGAGAACGGCGGCACTTTCGAGGTCGCCGGTCTCACGCATCTTGGCCTGCAGCGCAGGCGTAACATCGAGGCCGCGCGCTTCGAGAATGAGCGGCACGACGGCAAGCCGTGCCGTCAGGTCGTTGCGGGTCGAATGTGCCGCCTGCCAGAGGCCGTCATGGGCGGGCAGATCGCCATAATCGGCGCCGAGATCATTGAGCCGCTTGCGCACCATGCGGAAATGCTTGGCCTCTTCGTAGGCCACCTGCATCCAGCCATCGAAGAAGGAATTCGGCACATGGGCGGAGGCAAATCGGGCAACGATATCGAGCGCCAGATCGACGGCATTGAGCTCGATATGGGCGATCGCGTGGAGCAGGGCGATGCGGCCATGCACGGTATGGAGCGAGCGTTTTCCGACCTGCGTCGGCGGCACCAGCAGCGGTTTTTCCGGCCGGCCGGGACGCTCGGGCAGGGGCGCGTCCAGTGGCGAGCGCAGTGAGATGCGCCGGGCGAACCATCTGGTAGCGCTTTCCTGCGCGAGCTCCGTCTTGCGGTCGAGATCGGCGGAGCGGATCGCATCGATCGCGCCGCCGCGCAGCGAAGTAATGGTCGTCACGCAGCTAGGTTCCTGACGGCTGCCAGCACCGTTTCGGCATGACCGGCAACCTTTACCTTCTGCCAGATGGTAGCAATCGTGCCGTCCTTGCGGATCAGGAAGGTGGTGCGCTCGACGCCCATGAAGGTGCGGCCATACATCTTCTTCTCTTTCCACACGCCATAGGCCTGCAGCACCGTCTTCTCTTCGTCTGAGGCAAGTGCCACCGTCAGCTTGTGTTTCTTGATGAAGCGGTCGTGGCAGGTGGCCGAATCGGGCGACATGCCGACGATGGCGGCGCCGGCCGCCGCAAACTCATCGGCAAGTGCTGTAAAATCCAGAGATTCGGTCGTGCAGCCCGTCGTGTCATCCTTGGGATAGAAGAAAAGGACCACCGGCTTGCCGTGATAATCAGAGAGCGAAATGCGCCCGCCACCATCGCGCGGGAGGCTGAAATCGGGAGCACGGGAGCCAATACCGGGTGTGGACATCTCAAAACTTTCTTTTGCCGGGTTTAGGAGAGATACTATATCAGGCAGGTTATATAGTGGATGAAACGGCGTCCCGCCCAGAGCCATTCAAACCAGATTCAGGAGTTTCCCAAGGCGCATGTCAGCCATCCGCGGCGAAAAGGTCACGTTCCGCAAGAAGGACATCGTCGCCTTGCACAGCCTGCCTTCAGCGCAGGTGGAGGATCCTCTTATCGTGCATTGCCCGCCGCCGCGCTCCCGCATGCGCGGCACGGCGAAGGCCACGGGTGGATTCTGCGCGGTCATCCTGTTCATCCTGGCGGCGATCGTCTTCACCATCGAAAGCGGGATCATCGACGCGCCGTTATCGCAGCAGGCGCAGTCGGCGCTGAACAGCGCTCTTGGGCCGCGCTATCGCGCCGAGGTCGGCTCGACCGTCATCCGCTTCACCTCCGGCCTGCGGCTGGCGCTCGAAGCGCGTGATGTCAACATGATCGACCAGCAGAGCGGCCAGCATCTTTCCACCGCATCCTCCATGCGCATGGCGCTCGATCCGCTGCAGCTCTTCCGTGGCCGCATCGCCATATCATCGGTCGAAGCAGACGGCATCGCCCTCGACACGTCACTGCTTCCATCAACCGCACCCATCAAGCTTGACGACCTGCGCGTCGATGCCATTCCAGCGGCAATGGAGACGATCTTCTCGCATCTCGACCTGTTCGAAAGCTTCGTCGAACGCGGCGCTACCGACTCCGTGCGCATCTCCGGTATCGATATCAAGCTTGCGGATACGGCAAATGGGCCGGTTTCGCTGGTCGTCGACAGTCTCGCCTTCGAACATGCCGGGCCGAACTCGCTGCAGCTGAGCGGCCAGATTTCCATCAACGGCGAGGCAGCTGACCTCAATGTGATCACCGAGCAGACGGGCGGGCACGCATCCCGGCTCATCGCCACATTGACGCATGCCGACCTGACGCCCTTTACACTGAAGCGCAACGAACAGGGCGAGATCCGCCAGGGCCTCAGCACTTTCGGCGATCTCACCATTTCCGCGGTCAGAGCTGCCGACGGCGTCAAGCCATCGCTCAATGCGGCCCTCACACTCGATCCGGGCCTTATCTATGTCGACGGCGACTCTCAGGAGTTGACGGACGGGCAACTCAATCTGGCCTATGACTTCGACAAGCAGACGCTGGAGATCGCCAAATCGCAGCTGCATCTCGGCGCAACCATTCTGCCGATCACGGGCGCGCTGATCGACCTCGATAAGCTCGATCCGAATGCGGGCAAGGGGTTCGGCATTGACGCGCTGATCAGCGGCGGTACGGCCGCCCCCAATTCCGGTGAGCAGCCGCTGTCCTTCGATCTGCAGGCGACCGGACGCTATCTCGTCACCGGCCGCGAATTCCAGTTCACGAATATGGTTGCGTCCTCGCCGCTCGGCTCGCTTTATGGGGCGCTGCACATCCGGCTGAACGAGAAGTCACCGGAGATCAGTTTTGCCGGCCAGTCGCAGCAGATGCAGACGACGGCGGTCAAGCAGCTCTGGCCCTTCTGGATGGCATCCAAAGCGCGGGTCTGGGTGCTGGCAAACCTCTTCGGCGGCGTGGTGACCGATGCTTCCATTTCCGTCTTCATTCCGCCGGGCCGGCTGGACGAGGCGGCGGGAGGACGCGGCCTGCGGCTCGACGAAAACCAGCTCCGCATCGCCTTCGACATCGACGGGACGCGCCTGAATGTGGCCGGCGAGATCCCGCCTGTGCGCGATACCGCGGCGCATTTCGACCTGACGGGCGGAAAGGCGACGATCTCACTCAAGAGCGGCACCTCCTATTTCCCATCCGGGCGTTCAGTAACGGTGCAGCCGGGCACCTTCGTGATGCCGTCAGTCTATGACAAGCCTCTGATGGCCGATGCCGACATTTCCGTTTCAGGTTCAGCGGATGCCGTGGGCGAGCTTCTGACCTACAAGCCGATCAAGGTGTTGCAGCGCGCAGGCTTTGTGCCCGACGACCTTAAAGGCACTATCGACGCGCATGTGCAGGCGCATTTCGGACTTCTGTCCTCGCAGAACCCGCCGCCGCCCGAATGGGAAGCGCAGATGAAGCTCACCGATATCGCGCTTGCCAAGCCGTTCTCGGGGCGCGTCATCACCAATCTCGACGGCACGCTCGATGCCGATCCGCAGCAGGTGAAGGTCAAGGGCAAGGCCGACATCGATGGCGTCTCCGCCGATATCGATATGCTGGAACCCGTCGATAAATCTTCCGGCATCGAGCCGCAGCGCGTGATCACGGCAACGCTAAACGGCGACCAACGCGACAGGCTGCTGCCCGGCCTGTCCAGCATCCTCGGCGGCAGCGTCAAGCTGGTGCTGACGCGCCTCGACGAGGACCGGCAGGACGTGCAGCTCGATCTTGGCAAGGCATCGCTCGATCTGCCCTGGATCGGCTGGTCGAAGGGTGTCGGGATTCCCGCCAATGCCGAATTCGAGGTTTCCGGTCCGCCTGACAATATGCAGGTCAAGAATTTCCGCCTGAAGGGGGATGGCTTCGGGGCGACCGGGGCGCTCACGATCGGCAAGAGCGGCCTGATATCGGCGGATTTCGATAGTGTGAAACTGTCGTCCGTCGATGATTTCGGATTGTCGCTGAAGCGCAGCAAAGGCGGCTTCGATATTTCCGTATCCGGCGCCAGCGCCGATGCGCGACCGATCATCGCCCGGCTGAAATCGGATTCAGGCAGCGATGGCGACGGCAGCGACAACAGCAGCGTGAGCGTGCGGGCGAAGCTGCAGAACATCATCGGCTTCAATGACGAGAAGATCGGCAATTTCCAGGCGCAGATCACCATGAGTGGCAGCCGGCTGCAATCGCTGAATTTCTCCGGCATCACCGATAGCGGCGAGGCGGTCGTCAGCCAGATGCAGGGCGGCGGCGTCATCAACATTACCAGCGGCGATGCCGGCGCCGTCTCGCGCTTTGCCGATCTCTACCAGCATATGCAGGGCGGGCTTCTCAATCTGGCCATCCGTCTCAATCCGGGTGGCGGCTGGGATGGCTCGCTCGACCTGCGCCGCTTCTCGATCGTCAACGAGCAGCGCCTGCGCTCGATCGTTTCCACACCCGTCGGTTCGGACCAGCGCACGCTGAACGAAGCGGTCAAACGCGATATCGATACCTCTTCTCAGCGCTTCCAGCGCGGCTTTGCCCGTGTCGTTTCGCGCGGCGGGGCAATTTCCATCGAAAACGGCGTGCTGCGCGGCGACCAGATCGGCGCTACCTTCCAGGGTGTGGTGCGCAATGCGAAGGGCAACATGGACATGACCGGCACCTTCATGCCGGCCTATGGCCTCAACCGGCTGTTTGCCGAGCTGCCGCTGATCGGTGTCATCCTCGGCAATGGTTCAGACCGAGGCCTGATCGGCATCACCTTCAAGCTGACAGGCAAGTTCGACCAGCCGAACCTGCAGATCAACCCGCTCTCGGTGATCGCGCCCGGCGTGTTCCGCCAGATCTTCGAATTCCAGTAAATCGCCAGTTCCAATAAGTCGTTGGGGGTTATCGGTGCAGAACTCCATCCTGATCCGGCCTTATACGCCCGGGGATAGCGACGCGACGATCGAGATCTTCCTGCGCGCCATCCGTGAAGTCTCGTTGCGCGATTATTCGCCCGCGCAGATCGATGCCTGGGCGCAGGTGGAAGATCCCGCCAAGTGGGCCGAGCGCCGGATAAGCCGCCCGGCCTGGATCGCTGACATTGACGGCAAGCCGGTCGGCTTCTCCGATCTCGTTGCCGATGGCTGCCTGGACATGATGTTCGTGCATCCGGAATTTCAGGGGCTCGGCGTGGCGAGCCGGTTGCTCGCGCGCGTCGAGCAGGAGGCGCTGGCATCAGGCATGGAGCGGATCTACACGCATGCGAGCCTAACGGCGCGACCATTCTTCGAGGGCAAGGGGTTCGCCGTGGTCACGCGACAGACTGTCGAAAAGCGCGGGCAGAAGCTCGACAATTTCGTGATGGAGAAGCGTTACCGGCCGCCATCCTGAGCCTTCAGCTCAAGGCAAAGAAAAGCCGGCGCGAAGGCCGGCTTTTCGTTTTGGTGTTTCCGTTGCCCAGTTTACGCTGCGCGACGGATCAGGATGTGCTTCTTCTTACCGAGCGACAGCTTGATGACGCCATCGGCAGTGATTTCGCCGCTGCCAATCATCTTGCGCTCATCGCTGACAGCCTGGTCGTTGATGCGCACCGCACCACCCTGGACGTGACGACGGGCTTCGCCATTCGAGGCGGCAAGACCGGCGCGAACGATCAGCGACAGGAGGCCGATGCCGGCGTCGAGTTCGGATGCGGGTACCTCGACGGACGGCAGGTTGTCGGAGAGGCCGCCTTCCTCGAAGGTCTTGCGCGCCGTCTCGGCTGCCTGTTCAGCGGCCTCGCGGCCGTGCAGGATCGCAGTGACCTCGGTCGCCAGGATCTTCTTGACCTCGTTGATCTCGGAGCCGCCAAGTGCCGAGAGACGGGCGATCTCGTCCATCGGCAAGGTGGTGTAGAGCTTCAGGAAGCGAGAAACGTCCGCATCTTCCGTATTGCGCCAGTATTGCCAGAAATCATAGGCCGAGAGCATGTCGGCATTCAGCCAGACGGCACCAGTCGCAGACTTGCCCATCTTGGCACCAGACGAAGTGGTCAGCAGCGGCGAGGTCAGCGCATAGAGCTGCTTAGTCCCCATGCGGTGACCGAGGTCGATGCCATTGACGATGTTGCCCCACTGGTCCGAACCGCCCATCTGCAGGCGGCAATCGTAGCGTTTGGCAAGCTCGACGAAGTCATAGGCCTGGAGGATCATGTAGTTGAATTCCAGGAAGGACAGCGACTGTTCGCGGTCGAGGCGCGTCTTCACGCTGTCGAAGGACAGCATGCGGTTGACCGAGAAATGCTTGCCGACATCGCGCAGGAACTCGAGATAGTTCAGCGAGCGCAGCCATTCGGCATTGTTGATCATCAGCGCGTCCTTGGGACCGTCGCCGTAATCAAGGTAGTTCGAGAAGACGCGCTTGATGGAGGCGATGTTGCCTTCGATCGTATCGACAGTCATCAGCTGGCGCGCTTCCTCCTTGAAGGAGGGGTCGCCGACCATGCCGGTGCCGCCGCCCATCAGCGAGATGGCACGATGGCCGGTCTTCTGCATCCAGTGCAGCATCATGATCTGGATGAGCGATCCGGCGTGCAGGCTGGGTGCGGTCGGATCGAAGCCGATATAGGCTGTCACGGTTTCCTTGTCGAACAGATCGTCGAGGCCGCTTTCATCGGAAATCTGATGAATGAAGCCGCGCTCTTGCAGCGTGCGGAGGAAATCGGACTTGAACTCGGACATGGGCTTCGTCTCTTGAACGTCGAACGGGATTTGGGATTGACGCTTGTTGAACCGTCGCGGCGCGTTTAGCACTGTTTTTCCAAAAGTGCATCCGGGAATCGCATGAAAGGCTCGCGGCGCAATGGATATCGTCAAGACTGCGATCGGCTTGATGAGCGGCACCTCGATGGACGGCATCGATGTGGCGTTGCTCAGGACAGACGGACGAGGCTTCATCGAGCGCGGAACATTCCTGGGCGTGGCCTATGACAGCGGTTTTCGCGAGAGGTTGAAGCGCGCGCTGGATCTGGCCCGGCCGCTGACCGATCGCAATGCACGATCGGGCGAGCTGCGCGAGATCGAGATTGAACTCACTCAACGTCATGCAGATGCCGTTACGGCATTTCTCGATAAATTCGGCCTGAATAAGGACGAAATCGACGTGCTCGGCTTTCACGGCCAGACCGTGCTGCACCGGCCTGATGATGCGCTGACGATCCAGATCGGCGACGGGCAGCTTCTGGCCGAACGGTCAGGCATTCCTGTCGTCTACGATATGCGGGCCAATGACATGGTGCATGGCGGGCAGGGCGCACCACTGGTGCCGGCCTATCACGCCGCCCTTGCCGGCCGGTTTCAGAAGGACGGGCAGGCCGTCTGCTTCATCAATATCGGCGGCATTTCGAACCTTACCTATATCGGCGCGGATGGGCGCATCGCCGCCTTCGACAGTGGGCCTGGCAATACGCTGATCGACCAGTGGGTGGAGATGCAGACCGGCAAGACCTACGATCCCGGCGGCGCGATCGCCGGGCGCGGGCAGGTGGTGCCTGATCTTGCTGCCCGCTATCTCGGCAGCCCTTTCTTCAGTGGTAATATCCGCCGCTCGCTCGACCGTGGCGATTTCAAGCCGCTGGCAGATGGCGAGGCGAGCCTGGAGGATGGCGCGCGCACGCTGGCGCATGTCGCGGCCGCCTCGATCGTCAAATGCGCCTCCTATCTGCCCGAGAGCCCCTCCTTCTACATCGTCTGCGGCGGCGGACGGCTGAACGGCACGATCATGGCAGAGTTTGCGGATATGGCCGGGAAGAACGGTTCTCGTGTCATGAGTGCCGAAGAGGCCGGTTTCGATGGGGATGCGATGGAGGCGGAAGCCTGGGCCTATCTGGCCGTACGCTCGCTGGAGGGACTGCCGCTCACCTATCCCGGCACGACTGGTGTCAATCAGCCTGTGACCGGCGGCGTACTGGCGGAACCGGCGAGATGAGCGGCGAGGTCATCTTCGAAACGCCGCGCCTTGTCGCTGTCATGTGGGATCAGGGCGATGCCGATCTGATCCACGACCTGCACTCGACGATCGAGACGACGCGTTACATGTCCGGGGCAGCACCCTGGTCACGGGAAAAATGCGAGGACCGGCTGCGGTCTTATTTTTCCGAGCAAGCACGCGACGGCACGACGAAATACAAGATCGTTGGCCGCGAGGAGGGCCGCTTCATCGGACGTGCCGGGATCTCGCTCTTTCATACCGGCGAATATGAGATGGGCTATGCGTTCTACGCCCGGGAATGGGGCAAAGGCTATGCAACGGAAATCGCGGCAAGCTTTGCCGACTGGTTCTTCGCAAGAAGCCTTGCGCCGCATTTCATCGCTTTTACGCACCCCGACAATCTCACCTCGCAGCACGTATTAAAAAAGATCGGCATGCGGGAGCGCGGGCCGATCTTTATCGAAGGTATCAAGGGCGTGGAATTCGCGATGACGGCCGCCATGCGGCAGGCCGTTACCTGATGCGCTTAGCTGCCGGTTCCGGCACCAATTCGCCGTTCAAGCGGCGGTCAAGATAATCCTCGCACTCGGCCATCAGCGTGTCGACCTGGCCGTTGAAGAAGTGGTTGGCGCCAGGCACCGTGCGGTGAGTGATAAGAATACCTTTCTGGGTCTTCAGCTTCTCGACGAGGCCGTTGACGTCCTTTTCAGGCGCCACCTTATCCGCCTCGCCATTGATGATCAGGCCGGAGGACGGGCAGGGTGCCAGGAACGAGAAGTCATAGGTATTCGGCTGCGGCGCGATCGACATGAAACCCTCGATTTCCGGACGGCGCATCAGAAGCTGCATGCCGATCCAGGAGCCGAAGGAGTAACCGGCGACCCAACAGGTCTTCGAATCGGGATGCAGGCTCTGCACCCAGTCGAGGGCGGAGGCGGCATCCGAGAGCTCGCCCGCACCGTGGTCGAATTCGCCCTGGCTGCGGCCGATTCCCCGGAAATTGAAGCGCAGTGTCGTAAAACCACGCTTCTGGAACATGTAGAAGAGCTGGTAGACGATCTGGTTGTTCATCGTGCCACCAAACTGCGGATGCGGGTGCAGAATGACGGCGATCGGTGCGCTTTTTTCCTTGGAGGGCTGGTAGCGGCCTTCAAGACGGCCGGCTGGGCCGTTGAAAATAACTTCGGGCATCGGTACTCCGGGTTTTATTTCGCGTTCACGCCACGTTTGGCGACAACATGACTTGACGACAGTTGTCAGCTTTTCTAAAACGCAGTTTAGAACAATTCGAAACTTGCATGGCGATCCACGCAGCGTGGAACGTGTCATACGGCAAGCCCGGCGGAAATTTCAAGAAAAATGCACCGCCGCGCCCGAAGCAAGCTCGTCAAGCGCAGGACCGAAGACAATGGCGCCGCCACGCCTTTATCTCGATTGGAACGCAACATCGCCGATGCACCCTGCAGCGCGTGACGCGGTTATGCGCGCCGTAGACGTGTTCGGCAATCCCAATTCCGTGCACGGCGAGGGCCGCGCGGCACGCGCCGCCATCGAGGGCGCGCGCCGCAAGATCGCGCTGCTGACGGGGACCGACCCTGCCAATGTGATCTTCACCAGTGGCGCTACGGAAGCGGCCAATATGGTGCTGACGCCGGAATTCAGCATGGGCCGCACACCGATGAAGCTCGGCCGTCTCTACCACTCAGCCGTCGAGCATCTGGCGGTGCGCGAGGGCGGCCGTTTTCCGAAGGACAAAACGACCGAGATCCCGGTCACCGATGCCGGCGTTGTCGATCTGAAGGCGCTCTCCGCACTTCTCGACGCCCATGATAAGTCGACCGGCCTGCCAATGGTTGCGATCATGTTCGTCAACAACGAGACGGGCATCGTCCAACCGGTCGAGGAGGCGGGCAGGATCGTACGCGCCCATGGCGGGCTGTTCGTCGTCGATGCGGTGCAGGCGGCTGGCCGTCTGCCGATCGAGATCGGGCAGATCGGCGCGGATTTCATGATCATTTCCTCCCACAAGATCGGCGGCCCAAAGGGTGCCGGCGCACTCATCGCCCGCGGCGAAGCGCTGATGCCGAAGGCACTGATCCGTGGCGGCGGGCAGGAGAAGGGTCACCGCTCGGGGACACAGAATTCACTGGCGCTGATCGGTTTTGGGGCTGCGGCGGAAGCCGTGCTGCAGAACCTTGAAGAGCGCAATGCTGCGATTGCCGTGCTGCGCGACCGGCTGGAAGCCGGCATGCGCGCGGCAGCACCCGACGTTATCATTTACGGCGCCGGCGGCCCGCGCGTCGCCAACACCATCTTCTTCACGCTTCCCTGCATGAAGGCGGAGACCGGTCAGATTGCCTTTGATCTCGAAGGCGTGGCGCTTTCTGCGGGTTCGGCCTGCTCCTCCGGCAGGGTCGGCGAAAGCCATGTGCTGACGGCAATGGGCCGCGATCCGAAGCTCGGGGCGCTGCGTATATCGCTCGGCTTTTCGACCACGGAAGAAGACGTGGACAGGGCGATTGCCGCCTTTGCCAAGATCGCCTCCCGGCGAAAGCTGGCGGGCGAGGCGGCCTGAACGCCTCATAAACTTGCGGAAACGCAAATTTCTACTTGCCAACAGGGCTGAAAAGTCCCTTTTGGCCACTTACATCAGGGGCAAGTCAATTGCCCCACTGACAAGCTGCCGGACCTTTTATCCGGCGAGATTGGAGAGTGACATGCCTGCTGTCCAGGAAACAGTCGATCGCGTCCGCCAGATCGATGTGGACCAGTATAAATACGGCTTCGAAACCGTCATCGAAATGGACAAGGCACCCAAGGGCCTTTCCGAAGACATCATCCGCCTGATCTCCTCCAAGAAGCAGGAGCCGGAATGGATGCTCGAATGGCGCCTGGAAGCCTACAAGCGCTGGCTGACGATGGACGAGCCCACATGGGCGCGCGTCGACTACCCGAAGATCGATTTCAACGCGATCCACTATTACGCGGCGCCGAAGAGCACGCCGGGTCCGAAGTCGCTCGAAGAAGTCGACCCTGAAATCCTCAAGGTCTACGAGAAGCTCGGCATTCCGCTAAAGGAACAGGAAATCCTCGCCGGCGTCGAGAAGCCGAGGATCGCCGTCGATGCGGTGTTCGATTCCGTATCGGTCGTGACGACCTTCAAGGAAGAGCTGAAGAAGGCCGGCGTGATCTTCATGTCGATCTCGGAAGCGATCCGCGAACATCCCGAGCTGGTGCAGAAATATCTCGGCTCCGTCGTTCCGACGACCGACAACTATTATGCAACGCTGAACTCGGCCGTCTTCACTGACGGTTCCTTCGTCTTCGTGCCGAAGGGCGTGCGGTGCCCGATGGAGCTTTCCACCTATTTCCGCATCAACGAGAAGAATACGGGCCAGTTCGAGCGCACGCTGATCATTGCCGAGGAAGGCGCTTACGTCTCCTACCTCGAAGGCTGCACCGCACCGCAGCGCGATGAAAACCAGCTGCACGCCGCCGTGGTCGAGCTGATCGCGCTCGACGATGCCGAAATCAAGTATTCCACCGTCCAGAACTGGTATCCGGGCGACAAGGACGGCAAGGGCGGCATCTACAACTTCGTCACCAAGCGTGGCGATTGCCGCGGCGACCGTTCGAAGATCTCCTGGACGCAGGTCGAGACCGGTTCGGCGATCACCTGGAAGTATCCGTCCTGCATCCTGCGTGGCGATGATAGCCGCGGCGAGTTCTACTCGATCGCCGTGTCCAACGGCCATCAGCAGATCGACAGCGGCACCAAGATGATCCATCTCGGCAAGAACACGTCGAGCCGCATCGTCTCGAAGGGCATTGCTGCCGGCGTTTCGCAGAACACCTATCGCGGCCAGGTTTCAGCCCACCGCAAGGCCTCGAACGCCCGCAACTTCACTCAGTGCGACTCGCTGCTGATCGGCGACAAGTGCGGCGCCCATACGGTGCCTTACATCGAAGCGAAGAATTCGACGGCGCAGTTCGAACACGAAGCGACCACCTCGAAGATTTCCGAAGACCAGCTATTCTACTGCCTGCAGCGCGGCATTCCGACCGAGGCTGCAATCGCGCTGATCGTCAACGGCTTCGTCAAGGAAGTTCTGCAGGAACTACCGATGGAATTCGCTGTCGAAGCGCAGAAGCTGATCAGCATTTCGCTGGAAGGCTCGGTCGGCTGACATGAGCGAGGCGGACAAGAAGCGAATTCTTGAACGCCTGACGAATATGCGCGGAGAGATCCTGTCGAAGATAGGCCCCCGCGAGCAGAGATACGTGACAGAAGTGCCGCCGGAGCAGCCTTATATGTTTCTCCGGCAGCGCATGGAAAAAATGGCAAAACCGGGAAAGACCATTGGGGATGTATCGGATTTTCTCGAATTGGTTTGGCTCCTAACGGCCGCGGTTTTCCGTGTCATTCGTTTCTTTTGGCGGTAACGCCGAGCACAATATGCCGATGCACTTAGAAATTGCGCGAGGCTCCGAAGAGCTGCGCAGACAAAACGCAGGAACCAAAGATGCTTGAAATCAAGAACCTTCATGCCCGCATCGCCGAAGACGGCACCGAGATCATCCGTGGCCTGAACCTGACCGTGAAGGCCGGCGAAGTTGCCGCCATCATGGGCCCGAACGGCTCCGGCAAGTCGACGCTGTCATACATCCTCTCCGGCCGCGAAGACTATGAAGTGACCGAAGGCGACATTCTCTATAACGGCGAGAGCATTCTCGAGCTCGATGCTGCCGAGCGCGCCTCCAAGGGCATCTTTCTCGCCTTCCAGTACCCGGTCGAAATTCCGGGTGTCGCCACCATGCAGTTCCTGAAGGTAGCGATGAACGAGCAGCGCAAGG
This sequence comes from Hyphomicrobiales bacterium, assembly GCA_900473185.1. Classification (GTDB taxonomy): domain Bacteria; phylum Pseudomonadota; class Alphaproteobacteria; order Rhizobiales; family Rhizobiaceae; genus Rhizobium. The sequence continues at coordinate 313,934 of UCKU01000003.1, forward strand.
CGCGTGGCGAAGACGAGCTGACGACGCCGGACTTCATGCGCCGGGTCAAGGACGCAGCGGCCAAGCTGCAGATCAACACCGAGATGCTGAAGCGCCCGCTGAACGTCGGCTTCTCCGGCGGTGAGAAGAAGCGCGCCGAAATCCTGCAGATGGCGCTTCTTGAGCCGAAGCTTTGCGTGCTCGACGAAACCGACTCCGGCCTCGACATCGACGCACTCAAGGTCGTGGCTGACGGCGTCAACGCGCTGCGTTCGCCGGATCGTGCCGTCATCGTCATCACCCATTACCAGCGCCTGCTCGATTACATCGTGCCGGATACGGTCCACGTTCTCTACAAGGGCCAGGTCATCAAGTCCGGCGACAAGACGCTCGCCCATGAGCTGGAAGCCAACGGTTACGCCGACATTATCGGCGCCGCAGCCTGAGCGTGGCGGAAAGGACGACGTCCATGAACATGCAAACGACGAGCCGCCTGACCGCGGCCGAAGCGGCGCTGATCGAAGCCTTCAACCAGCAGATCGGCGAATTCCCAGGTAATGGCGCGGTCACCGCATTGCGCGACCGGCTTCTCGACGACCTGAAGAGGGAAGGCCTGCCGACGCGCCGCGTTGAGGCCTGGCACTATACGGACCTGAAGAACCTGCTGCGCAACATTCCGGCCCAGGCGGGTGACGCCGGCTCGGAAGCGCTGGAGTCGCTGGTCGACGGCTCGCCGGTTCTTGCCGTGATCCAGGGCAAGCCTGTCCACAAGGCTTCTGCCGGCGATCTCGCTGTTGCGGTCTATTCCGAAAAACTGACCGATGGTTCGGCCGCCGCCAATCTCGACGCGCTCGGCCGCGACGATGCGGTTGGGCGCATCAACGGCAGCTTCGTCAAGGACGGCTATGTGGTCGACGTGCCTGATGGCACCGAGTTCGAAGAGCCACTGGAAATCCAGTTCGTGCATGCCGGCGGCGACATTCATACCCGCCTGCCGGTCAGCTTCGGCGCCAATGTGAAGGGTGTCGTTATCGAGCGTCACCAGTCGGTGACCGACAATGCTGCACTCGTGTCGCATGTCAGTGACATCACGGTCGGGCAGGGCACGGAGTTGACCTGGATCATCCTGCAGCAGCAGGGGGCTGAGGATACACATCTCGGCCAGATCCGCGTCGATCTCGGCGCTGACGCCAAGTTGAAGCTCTTCGTCATCAATGCCGGCGGCAAGCTGGTGCGCCAGGAGTTGAATATCAAGGTGACAGGCGAGGGCGCCGATCTGACGCTGCGCGGCATCAACCTGCTCGGCGCCGAGACGCACACCGACGTAACAATGGTGCTTGGCCACGACGTGCCGCACACCGGCTCGACGGAAGTGATCCGCAACGTCGTCTTCGACCGCGCCAAGGGCGTCTTCCAGGGCATGATCCGGGTTGCGCCCGATGCCCAGAAGACCGATGCCAAGATGGCCTGCAACACACTGCTGATGTCCGACGATGCCGAATTCTCGGTCAAGCCCGAGCTCGAAATCTTCGCTGACGACGTGCAGTGCGGCCATGGTGCGACGGTTGCCGATATCGACCACAACCATCTCTACTACCTGATGGCCCGCGGCATTCCGGAGAACAAGGCGCGCGCCATGCTCGTCAACGCCTTCGTTGCCGAGATCGTCGAGGAACTGGAAGACGAAGCCCTGGTCGAGGCGCTGGAAGGCGTCATTTCGGCCTGGCTGGAAAAGCACGCCTGATCGGATATCGCCATGGACAAGATCGTGCCGGCAACTGCCTATGATGTCGAAGCCATCCGCAGGGATTTCCCGATCCTTGCGGAGAAGGTGCATGGCAAGCCGCTGGTCTATCTGGACAACGGCGCCTCCGCACAGAAGCCGCAGGCGGTGATCGATGCGATCTCGCATGCCTACAGCCATGAATATGCCAATGTGCATCGTGGCCTTCACTACCTCTCGAATGCCGCGACGGAGGCCTATGAGGCCTCGCGCGAAAAGGTTCGTCGCTTCCTGAACGCACCTTCGGTTGATGACATCGTCTTCACCAAGAACTCGACGGAGGCGATCAACACCGTCGCCTATGGCTGGGGCATGCCCAAGATCGGCGAAGGCGACGAGATCGTGCTGACGATCATGGAGCACCACTCCAACATCGTGCCCTGGCATTTCATTAGGGAAAGGCAGGGCGCCAAGCTCGTCTGGGTGCCCGTGGATGACGAGGGCGCCTTCCATATCGAGGATTTCGAAAAGAGCCTGACCGACAAGACCAAGCTCGTCGCCATTACCCATATGTCGAATGCGCTCGGCACGATCGTGCCGGTCAAGGAAGTCTGCCGCATTGCCCATGAGCGCGGCATTCCCGTTCTGATCGACGGCTCGCAGGGTGCAGTGCATCTGCCCGTCGATGTGCAGGATATCGATTGCGACTGGTATGTCATGACCGGCCACAAGCTTTATGGCCCGTCGGGTATCGGCGTGCTTTACGGCAAGACGGACCGGCTGAAGGAGATGCGGCCGTTCCAGGGCGGTGGCGAGATGATCTTCGAGGTGAGCGAGGATATCGTCACCTATAATGATCCGCCGCATCGTTTCGAGGCCGGCACGCCGCCGATCGTGCAGGCGATCGGGCTCGGTTATGCGCTCGACTATATGGACAAGATCGGCCGCGAGAATATCGCAGCCCATGAGGCGGATCTGACCGCCTATGCCGAGGAGCGGCTCAAAGCGGTCAATTCGCTGCGCGTCTTTGGCAATGCGCCAGGCAAGGGCGCCATCTTCTCCTTCGAGTTGGCGGGCATTCATGCCCATGACGTCTCGATGGTGATCGACCGGCAGGGTGTTGCCGTACGCGCTGGAACACATTGCGCCATGCCGCTCTTGAAACGCTTCGGCGTGACCTCCACATGCCGTGCATCCTTCGGCATGTATAATACCCGCGCCGAGGTGGATGTGCTTGCAGATGCGCTCGACTATGCGCGCAAGTTCTTTGCTTGAGGAAGAAGCCATGAGCCTGAATGAAGAGAAGATCGACGTGCGCGAAGGCATCGTGCATTCCAGCATTCCCGAAGCGGAGTTGGCGCGTCTCAGCGACGACGTGATCGGCGCTCTCAAGACCGTTTACGACCCGGAAATTCCAGCAGACATCTTCGAGCTTGGCCTCATCTACAAGATCGACATCGAAGACGACCGCATGGTGAAGATCATGATGACGCTGACCGCACCCGGCTGCCCGGTTGCCGGCGAAATGCCGGGCTGGGTGGAAAATGCCGTCGGCGCCGTCGAAGGTGTTTCGGGCGTCGAGGTCGCCATGACCTTCGATCCGCCGTGGACGCCGGACCGTATGTCCGAGGAGGCGCAGGTCGCCGTTGGCTGGTATTGACCGGCCGGTATTGATCCGTTTACTCGCGGCGACTACATTGAATCACCAAGCACCGGATCTTGACCCCGGTTGCGGAAGGAGATCGAGCCCATGGGCTTTGCAGTAATGAGCATGACGGAAGCCGCCGCAGAGCGCGTGAAGGCGATCGTTGGCAATGGCGGGCCGGATGCCAAGGGCATTCGCGTCGGCATCAAGAAGGGTGGCTGCGCCGGGATGGAATATACCATCGACATGGTGACGGAACCCAATGCCAAGGACGACCTGATCGAGCGCGACGGCGCCAAGGTCTGGATCGAGCCGTCTGCCGTTCTTTATCTGCTCGGCACCGAACTCGGCTTCGAAACGACGACGCTACGTTCCGGCTTCATCTTTACCAATCCGAACCAGACATCGGCCTGCGGCTGCGGTGAGTCCGTAGAGCTGAAGCCCGCCGATCTGGCAGCGCTTGCCGCACGCGGCGATGCCGTGGTTCCGGCTCAGCATTAAAGCGTGTCGCGATCTTTCAGATCGCTTGACGCGCTTTAAGTCTTTGTTTTGCGCATGTCGTTATCGTAAAACCGCTGCACACTTTTGCGCGACATGCTAAGCAATTTTTCATTGAAATTGCCTGATGGCCGCCATAATTGGCGGCCTTTTGATTTTTATGAGCCTGTCCGAGATCGACAAGCGACCAAGAAGAAACGAAGCGGACAATGCTCTTTCTGTTCCTGAAAGGCGCCCTGCTGGGCGTCATCATCACCGCGCCGCTCGGGCCGATCGGAACGCTCTGCATCAACAGAAGCCTCGAGAAGGGATTCTGGTACGGTTTTTCCGGCGGGCTAGGAACGGCGCTGGGCGATGCGACCTACGCGCTGGTCGCAGTAGCCGGGATTGCCGTCTTTTCGGAAACCATGTCGATGGCCACCATTCCGCTGGCGCTTGGCGGCGGGCTGATGCTGCTCTGGCTCGGCTGGCGGGGACTGAAGAACAAGGGAAAGATTAAGGCGGCAAAGATCAAGGCGGCCGACTTCCTGCACACGACCATCTCGACCTTCCTGCTGACCATCTCCAATCCGGCGACGATCCTCTCCTTCGGGGCGCTGTTTGCCGGGCTTGGGCTGACGGAGGAGACGCGCCGCTTCAGCTCGGCGATGATCGTCTCGGGCGTCTTCCTGGGGTCGCTCCTCTGGTGGTTTTGCCTCAGCGGCGCGGTCAGCCTTGCAAGAGACCGGCTCTCGGCCGATTTCACGGCCAAGGTCGGCCGAGCGACGAGCTATATGCTGATCGCTTTCGGCGCGGTGGCGCTCGGTTCGGTGGCTTATTCGATCGTTTGAAGAGGTAAGGCGCGATCAGTCGCGCTTGATGTTCATCAGCACGTCCCAGAGATCGGCCCCGGTCTCGAAGACTGATGCGTTTGCCTTGTAGCTCTGTTCGGTCTCGATGAGATCGGTCAGTTCAGTCGGGAAATCCACACCCTGATCCGTATTGGTGACGCTTGCCTGCACGCCTGAGGGTTCGACGGACTGGAAGCTGGTGTTCAGCCGGCCATAGCCTGGCGTGCTCGCATTGGCGACGTTATTGGCGATCGCACTTGCGCGCGTCGACTGCGCCAGCATTCCCGAAAGAGCCGTATGCGTGATTGCAGAAATGCTCATCGACCGTTTCCCTATTTCCGGACTGCCAGCGTTTTACCGACAAGGATTTAGGGAATGCTGAACGGCTTCGGTTAGCGAAAGGCAAGGGGATCTGGGACAGCTGTGCCGGAATGGTACGACAGCCTCAGCGACCGGCTTTCATGCCCGCAATCAGGATATCGATGAGTTGCCTTGCTGCATTCCGCCAAGCCGGGCCGCAGCTGATGCTCGCGCCGCCCGCCAGCGCGCGCAAAATATCGAGAGGGTCCATCGCCAGACGGATTTCACCGGTGGCGACGGCGCGATCCACCAGCAGATTGACGGCACCTATGATCAAATCGGCTGAATCCGCATAGAGCTCGGAGGTGCCGCCAACAAGCGAATCCAGCACTTCGGACATGCCATGTTTCGTCACCACATAGTCGACGAACTGGACCAGCCACAGGCGCAGCGCTTCGACAGGCGGATGCGTTTCGGCGAGGCTTTTGGCGGCAGCGGCAAGCTGCGCCGTCTCATTGCGGTAGATGGCGGAAACCAGTGCGTCGCGCGTCGGGAAATGCCGATAGAGCGTGCCGATGCCAACGCCGGCAATGCGAGCGATTTCCTCCAGGCTGGCGCTGGAACCCTTTTCGGCGAATACGGTCTTTGCCGTTTCCATCAACAGAAGGCGGTTGCGTTCGGCATCCGCACGCGGCTTTCGGACGGTGGACCCGTCACTTTTTCCGGCCATTTACGAGAAGTCCCCTTGATAAACGGAGGTTCCCTCCGTATTTATCTGGAGGCATCCTCCTTTTATTCCATTTGAGGCTGGTGGGCAATGGTTCACCAGTCCGGAGCGGTGCGTCCATGATCAAGGAGATAATCATGAGTGGACTTTTTGGCGCGACATCGACCACCGACGAGGTGCTCGCCGGCGTCGATCTCAAGGGCAAGCGCGTGCTGGTGACGGGTGTTTCGGCCGGCCTCGGCGTGGAAACCGCGCGCGTGCTGGCAGCCCATGGAGCGCAGGTGGTGGGCACGGCGCGTGACCTTGCAAAGGCGAGAGCGGCAACGGAAGTCGTGCGCGCCGGTGCTGCCAATGGCGGCAGCCTCGATATCGTCGAGCTCGATCTTGCCTCTCTGGCAAGCGTGCGCGCCTGCGCCGATGCGCTCATTGCGGATGGTCGCCCCTTCGATGTCGTCATCGCCAATGCCGGCGTCATGGCCGCTCCCTTCGGCCGCACCGCCGATGGTTTCGAAACGCAGTTCGGCACCAATCATCTCGGTCATTTCGTACTGGTCAACCGCATCGCACCGCTCGTCAAATCCGGCGGCCGTGTGGTGATCGTCGCATCCTCGGGCCATCGCATGGCACCTTTCAGCCTCGACGATCTCAATTTCGAGAGCAAGTCTTACGAGCCCTGGGCGGCCTATGCCCAGTCGAAGACCGCAAATATCCTGTTCGCGGTGGAACTCGACCGGCGCCTGAGGGAGCGCGGCATCCGCGCAACAGCACTGCATCCCGGTGGCATCAACACCGAGCTCGGGCGTCACCTCGACCCTGGCATGATCGAAGGCATGTTGGCGCAGATCAACGCGGCACTCGCCGCCGAGGGCAAGCCGCCCTTCCAGTGGAAGACGATTCCTCAGGGTGCCGCTACCTCCGTCTGGGCAGGTTTCATCGCCCCGGCAGATGCGGTCGGCGGCAGATATTGCGAGAATTGCCACGTCTCCGAAGTGACGGATGCCGAGATCAGCCCGATTTCCGAAGGGGTGCGTGCCTACGCGCTTAATCCCGAGATAGCCAAGGCATTGTGGGCCAAGAGCGAAGAGCTGGTCGGCGAGCGCTTCTAAGCCGCAAACCATCCCGCTTCGACGCAGATAAAAAGCAGGGGGACGGGGAAACTGGTGCCCCTGCCGAGGAATTGAACCTGGATCGGCTGCAAACCAGACAGCTGCTCTTACGTTGAGCTACGAGGGGCGTAGTGTCTTTATACCAGACATGACGTTCGCAGGCGAACGAAGCTTCGATAGACGGTTAGAGGGTAAGGTTAACCTGCCGCAAAAGGCGATACAGGAGAAGGGTGCCCGGTACAGGGGCAGGCAACCCTTCTCCCTGCTGGTCTTGCAGCGTCCAGCAACGATAATTACGCAGAGAACTGAAAATGGTTCACCAGTGCGGATGAAAGTCCCGAAAAAGTCTGGCGGCTGTCCTTCATCGTCAGGGATGCATCGCTGCGTATCATCCGTCTCCGCAGCTCCTTGCCAATCGCCACCGTTCAGGCCTTGATATCGAGGCCTGCTTCGACTGCGGCGGCGATGAATGCCTTGCGTGCATCCTCGCCGGTGCGCTTGCCCTTGATGACGTCGGCGCAGATCAGCAGCGCCTGATCGAGTGCGGCACCATCTTCTGTCGGCCAGTCCTCGATCATAGCCCAGGAAGCGGCCTGGGTATTATCGATGGTCACGTATTGGCCGGGCTCTTCGAGAGCGAGGAGTACAGGCTTCGACCATGGCGCCTGCATTCTGGCTTCGCTTTGATCCTGGGGCATTTGTTGTGGCCTTTCTTCGCGTATCTCTATCAGAATTAGGAAAGCCCCTCCCATGATGGAAGGGGCTTGGATTGCTCAACGCTGGGCGTCTGGTCTGACTGCTATTCAGCTGCCTCTGCGTAAGCCTCGACCGGCGGGCAGGTGCAGATCAGGTTGCGGTCGCCATAGACGTTGTCGACGCGGTTGACCGGCGACCAGTACTTGTCCACGCGGAAGGCGCCGGGCGGGAAGCAGGCCTGTTCGCGCGAATAGGGGCGATCCCATTCACCGACGAGGTCTTCGACGGTATGCGGGGCGTTCTTCAGCGGGTTATTCAACTTGTCCGAACGGCCTTCCTCGATGTCGCGGGCTTCCTGACGGATCGCCAGCATCGCTTCGCAGAAGCGGTCGAGTTCGGCCTTGGTTTCGGACTCGGTCGGCTCGATCATCAGCGTACCGGCAACCGGCCAGCTCATGGTCGGCGCATGGAAGCCGCAATCGATCAGGCGCTTTGCAACGTCGTCGACGGTGACACCGCAGCTATCGACCAGCGGGCGCGTGTCGATGATGCATTCATGCGCCACACGGCCGGCAGCCGACTTGTAGAGCACGTCGTAAGCGCCCTTGAGGCGGGCAGCTATATAGTTGGCATTGAGGATCGCAACCTTCGTCGCCTGCGTCAGGCCTTCGCCGCCCATCATCAGGCAGTAGCTCCAGGAGATCGGCAGGATGGAAGCCGAGCCGAAAGCTGCTGCGGAGACCGCACCCGAACGACCGTCCGTTTCCGAATGGCCGGGCAGGAAAGGCGCCAGATGCGACTTTACGCCGATCGGGCCCATGCCGGGACCACCGCCGCCATGCGGGATGCAGAAGGTCTTGTGCAGGTTGAGATGCGAAACGTCGGAGCCGATGTCACCAGGGCGGGACAGGCCGACCATGGCGTTCATGTTGGCGCCGTCGAGATAGACCTGGCCGCCGTGCTGATGCACGAGGTCGCAGATTTCCTTGACGGTCTCCTCGAAGACGCCGTGCGTCGAAGGGTAGGTGATCATGCAGCAGGAGAGATTGTCCGCATACTGCTCGGCCTTGGCGCGGAAATCGTCGAGGTCGATATCGCCGTTTTCACGCACCTTGACGACCACGACCTTCATACCAACCATCTGCGCGGAAGCCGGGTTGGTGCCATGTGCCGAAGTCGGGATGAGGCAGACATCGCGGTGACCCTGGCCATTGGCAATATGGTAATTGCGGATGGTCAGGAGGCCCGCATACTCGCCCTGCGCGCCAGAATTCGGCTGCATGGAGAAGGCGTCGTAGCCGGTGACGGCGCAGAGCTTTGCCGTCAGGTCATCGATCATTTCGCGGTAACCGAGCGCCTGGTCGGCCGGCACGAACGGATGGATGTCGGAAAATTCCGGCCAGGTGATCGGCAGCATTTCGGCCGTGGCGTTCAGCTTCATCGTGCAGGAGCCGAGCGGGATCATGGAGCGGTCGAGCGCCAGATCGCGGTCGGAGAGCCGGCGGATGTAGCGGGTCATTTCGCTTTCGGCGCGGTTCATGTGGAAGATCGGATGCGTCAGGTATTCGCTGGTACGCAGCAGATCTTTCGGCAGGCGATAGGACGGCTCGAAATCGGCGATCTGGAAATTGCCGCCGAAGGCACGCCAGACAGCTTCCAGCGTTGCCGGGCGGGTGCGCTCGTCGAGCGACATGCCGATCTTCGTCGCCCCGACCTTGCGCAGGTTGACGCCCTCGGCAACGGCTGCGCGCAGGATGAGGCCCTGCATGTGGCCGACATCGACGGTGATCGTGTCGAAGAAGGTATCCGGCTCGACCTTGTAACCGAGCTTTTCCAGGCCCTTGGCCATCAGCACGGCCTTCTGGTGGACCTGTTGGGCGATCGCCTTGATGCCCTTGGGACCATGGAAGACGGCGTACATGGAGGCCATGACGGCGAGCAGAACCTGCGCGGTGCAGATGTTCGACGTCGCCTTTTCGCGGCGGATATGCTGTTCGCGCGTCTGCAGCGACAGGCGATAGGCGCGATTGCCGCGGGCATCGACGGAAACGCCGACAAGACGGCCGGGCATGGAGCGCTTGATGGCGTCCTTGACCGACATATAGGCGGCATGCGGACCGCCGTAGCCGACCGGAACGCCGAAGCGCTGCGAGGAACCGATGGCGATATCGGCACCCATTTCACCCGGCGACTTCAGCAGCGTCAGCGACAGGATATCGGCGGCAACGACGGCGATCGCGCCCGTCTGGTGCAGGCGGGAGATCAGGCCGGTGAAATCGCGCACATGGCCGTGCGTGCCCGGATACTGGAAGATCGCGCCGAAGACGTCGACCGGATCGAGATCGGTAAAGGGGTCGCCAACGATGACGGACCAGCCGAGCGGCTCTGCACGGGTCTTGATCAGCTCGATCGTCTGCGGATGGCTGTCAGCATCAACGAAGAATGCCTTGGCCTTCGACTTCGAAACGCGCTCGGCCATGGCCATGCCTTCGGCAGCGGCCGTTGCTTCGTCCAGCAGCGAGGCGTTGGCAACGTCGAGGCCGGTCAGGTCGCAGATCATCGTCTGGTAGTTCAGGAGCGCTTCGAGGCGGCCTTGCGAGATTTCCGGCTGGTAAGGCGTGTAAGCCGTGTACCAGGCCGGGTTTTCCAGGATGTTGCGCTGGATGACCGGCGGCGTGATCGTGCCGTAATAGCCCTGGCCGATCAGCGAGGTCAGAACCTTGTTCTTGTTGGCGGTTTCGCGCAGCTTGTCGAGCGCCTCGCGCTCCGTCATCGGCGCGCCCCAGACGAGCGGCGCCTTCTGGCGGATTGCGGGCGGCACGGTGGCGTCGATCAGCGCATCGAGGCTCTTGTAGCCGATGGTGCCGAGCATATCCGACATTTCAGACGGCGAGGGGCCGATATGACGACGGTTGGCGAAGTCATAGGGCTGATAGTCGGTGAACTGGAATTCGGTAGGCGTCGTCATTACGCAGTCAGCTCCTTGTAGGCCGCTTCGTCGAGCAGGCCATCGGCGTCAGCGAGGTTCTTGAGCTTGAGCTTGAAGAACCAGCCAGACCCTTGAGGATCGGAATTGACGAGCGACGGGTCGGCAACGATGGCCGGATTGACCTCGACGATCTCGCCATCAAGCGGGCAGTAGACATCCGAAGCCGCCTTGACGGATTCGACTGTCGCAGCATTGCCATCCTTGGAGAAGGTAGCGCCGACTTCAGGGAGTTCCACGAAAACGAGGTCGCCGAGCTGCTCGACAGCGTAGGTGGTGATACCGACGGTCGCGACATCGCCTTCGAGCTTCAGCCATTCATGTTCCTGGGTAAATTTCAGCATGGAAAAATCCTCTCGCAATAGGGGTCAGCGTTTGTAGGTCGGCGTGATGAAGGGAAGGGCGGAAACGGTGATCGGCAGATATTTGCCGCGCACTTCCGCATAGATCTGCGTGCCTGGTGCACTATGGGAAACCGGCACATAGCCCATGGCGACAGGGCCTTCGACGGACGGGCCGAAACCACCCGAGGTGACTTCGCCGATCTCGGTCTTGCCTTCGGCATCGGCATAGAGCTTGGCATGGCCGCGCACCGGCGCCTTGCCCTCAGGCTTCAGGCCGACGCGCTTGCGGCTAACGCCCTTGTCCAGCTCGCCGAGAATGCGCTCGGCACCCGGGAAACCGCCGGCGCGGGCGCCACCGGTGCGGCGGGCCTTCTGCATGCCCCATTCGATGGCCGCCTCGACCGGCGAGGTAGTCGTGTCGATATCGTTGCCATAGAGGCAGAGGCCGGCTTCGAGGCGCAGCGAGTCACGGGCGCCAAGGCCGATCGGCTCGACATCGGGATGCTCGAGCAACCGGTTGGTGACATCCACGGCCTTGTCGGCGGGAATCGAGATTTCAAAGCCGTCTTCGCCGGAATAGCCCGAACGCGAGACGAGACAGGAAACGTCGTGCAGACGGCAGTGACGCACGTCCATGAACTTCATGGCGGCGACATCGGCCCAGAGTTCGGCGAGCGATTCGACGGCGCGCGGGCCCTGCAGCGCGATCAGGGCGCGATCGAGGACGGTGATCTCGCAGGTGTCGGAAAGATGCTTCTGCAGGTGCGCGATGTCTTGCTCCTTGCAGGCGGCGTTGACGACGACGAAGAGGTGGTCGTCGAGATGGGTGATCATCAGGTCGTCGAGGATACCGCCATTCTCATCCGTGAAGAAACCGTAGCGCTGGCGTCCTTCGGCAAGACCAAGGATATCGACCGGCACGAGGCTTTCGAGCGCAAGTGCTGCATCCTCATACTTGCCGGACTTCGCCTTGATGATGACTTGGCCCATATGGGAGACATCGAAAAGGCCGGCAGCGGTACGGGTCTGCAGGTGTTCCTTCATGACACCGGCCGGATATTGCACCGGCATATCATAGCCTGCGAAGGGCACCATGCGGGCGCCGAGCGACAGATGCAGCGCGTGAAGCGGGGTTTTCTTGAGGGCAGCAGTATCGTCCAAAAGACGCCTCCGGGGTTTGCGCCGGAAATTCCGGGCGCGGGCTCAAAACTGAAGACGCGGTTGAGCCTTGTCTCCTTGAGCCCCCTCTGTCCCTGTGCCTGAGATTGTTATCCCTTCGGCGGACGTTTCGAGAACGCCTCTCTCCAGAGTTCCGTCTGCCCCTTGTGGTCCTTTTGCCTGAGAGTTTCCGGGGCGGTTGCTCCTTCGGCACCGGCATCTCGTGCCGGATTCTCCCAACAAGGTTGCGGCAATTATCCGGGGGCGGCAGGGCTTGGCAAGCAAAATGTCGCGACCGCACAAATTTTTGTCGCGGCTTTTAAAAGCCGGTTGCGGTCCGCGGCAAATCGGCTTTTGCATTCGCAGGCGAAATTGGCTATCGGCAGCCGAGAGCCTTTCCTGATCAGATTGAAACATTCAGATCAGGAAAGGCTCTGAGAGCGAGGAGATATTCGATGAAGATTGTCAGGACATCAGCTTTTGCAGCGCTGCTTTGCGCTTGCGGCTTTGCCGGATCCGCTATCGGCCAGGACCATCAGCACATGCAGGGCATGGACATGGGCAACATGGGCTCCATGAGCATGGCCGCTGACGGCGACGTGGTGAAAGTCGGCGATCTCGAAGTCTCCGGCGGTTTTGCCAAGGCGATGCTGCCCGGCCAACCCGTCGGTGGCGGCTTCTTCACAGTGAAGAACAACGGCTCGACCGATGACCGCCTTGTGTCGGTCACGTCGCCCAATGCCGGCGCGGTGCAGCTTCACGAGATGGCCATGAAGGACAATGTCATGAAGATGCGTGAGCTGAAGGATGGCATTGCGGTTCCCGCGGGCCAGACCGTGGAGCTTTCGCCCGGTAACCTGCATCTGATGTTCCAGAAGGTGAAGACGCCGTTCAAGCAAGGCGACAAAGTACCGCTCACACTGACTTTCGAAAAGGCCGGAAAGGTTGATCTCGTGTTGAACGTGCTGTCGGCGCAGGGCAAATAAACGCTGAAAAACAAAAGCCCGCGACCAAAGTCGCGGGCCTTGCTCCTCCCAGCAATATTTGAATCTCAGACATCCTCGTAGGACTGCAAGGCCTGCTGCAAGCCGGCCTGTGGCTGCCGATACCCCTTGGTCATGAGATCAAGCGCAACTTCGGTATTCTGGATGATATTGGCCGATTCTTCCGGACCTTCGCCGCTTTGATTTAGCTGGCGTTCCGCAATCTTTCGGGCCTCCCGCGCGGCCGTGCCCGTCGCCACGCGCTGAGGAATGCGCAGGGATTCGAAGGCGAGGGCAGCTGTATTTGCCGATATGGATACAAGCTGTGTCATGCGCCCGTCATACCGGTACGATCTTGGCGTTCGGCTTAAGAAAATCATTCGCATTTTACCGGATGGTAAGAATTCCGCAGATGCGATTGGAATCAGGGTGGAATCGCAATAAACCGGAGGCATGTTCCAGGCTCTGCTCGTCGCCGTCGGCGGCGCAATCGGTTCGCTTCTGAGATATTATGTCGGCCTGGGTTCATTACGGCTCATGGGGCCTGGTTTTCCCTGGGGCACGCTTATCGTCAATGTCGTCGGCTGCTTCATTATCGGTGTCTTTGCCGAGATGATCATGCGCCGTTTCAATGCATCGGTGGAGCTGCGGCTGCTGCTGATCACCGGTTTTCTCGGCGGCTTCACCACCTTTTCCGCTTTCTCGCTGGATGCGATCACGCTGTTCGAGCGCGGCGATGTATTTTCCGGTGGCATCTATATTGTGGCGAGCGTCGGGCTATCGATGGCGGCTGTCATGGCCGGCCTCGGCCTGATGCGCGTGTTGCTCTGATTTCGATTCCGATTTCCGTTTTGTGAAAAATGCTCTAAAGGCAGCGGCAAGAGAGGCGCCGGCTCCGACCGCGCCCATATTTTCCGAAAGAATTCCATGGCAGGTATAGAACACATCAAGGTGGAGCCCGACGAAGCGGGCATGCGGCTCGACCGCTGGTTCAAGATCCACTATCCGGGGCTCGGCTTCGGCCCTCTGCAGAAGCTGCTGCGCTCCGGCCAGGTGCGTGTCGATGGCGGCCGCGTCAAATCGGATGCGCGTGTGCAACCCGGCCAGATGGTGCGCGTGCCGCCACTCGATGTCGATGCCAAGGCGAAATCGGGGCCGATCGCCGGCAAGGATCTCAAGCATTCAAGCGATTTCGAGCTTCTCTCCCGCATGGTGCTGCATGAAGACGAGAAGGTCATCGTCCTCAACAAGCCGCCCGGACTTGCTGTGCAGGGCGGCTCCGGTGTCGCAAGGCACATCGACCAGATGCTCGAAGCCTGGACCAGTCCGAAGGGCGAGAAGCCACGCCTCGTTCACCGCCTCGATCGCGATACATCAGGCGTGCTCGTCATTGCCCGCACGCGCGGTGCCGCCCAGAAGCTGACGGCCGCCTTCCGCGAACGCGACACCAAGAAAACCTACTGGGCGCTGGTCAAGGGCGTGCCGCGCAAGCACGAGGACAAGATCTCAACCTGGCTCGTCAAGGAACCGACGGCCGATGGCGACCGCATGCGCATTGCCAAGCACGGCGAGGATGGCGCCGACCACGCGGTTTCCTTCTACCGCGTGCTGGAGACGGCGGCACAGAACCTCGCATGGCTGGAGATGGAGCCCTATACCGGCCGCACCCACCAGCTGCGCGTCCATGCACTGCATATCGGCCACCCGATCATCGGCGACCCGAAATATTACGACGACGATCCCAACTGGGATTTCCCCGGCGGCATCCAGAAGAAGCTGCATCTGCACGCGCGTCATATCGACATCCCGCACCCCTCGGGCGGGCGCCTGCGCATCAGCGCGCCACTGCCACCGCATATGGTGCAGACCTGGAACCTCCTCGGTCTCGACCTCGCAGGCGCCGAAAGGGACAGCGAATGAAGCTCGCACTTTTTGATTGCGACGGCACGCTGGTCGACAGTGCCGGGCTGATCCACGAAACCATGCGCCGCACCTTCGATAAGTTTGGTAAGCCGGAACCGCGATTTGAAGACACCAAGGCCATTATCGGCCTGTCGCTCGATATCGCGATCGCCCGCATGCAGGGCAGGCCGCATGTCGAGCAGGAAGATATAGACATGACGGCGCATTACAAATCGCTGTTCTCCGTCGTGCGCCAGGATCTCGATTACCGGGAACCGCTGTTTGCCGGCATCCGCGAGATGATCGATACCATCAGCGGGCGCGAGGATCTGCTGATCGGCGCGGTGACTGGCAAGTCCCGGCGCGGGCTGAAGCTCGTGATGGAGACGCACGGCTTCGACAAACATTTCATCGTCGCGCGGACCGCCGACGATTGCCCCTCCAAGCCGCATCCGGCCATGGTGAGCGAATGCTGCGACGAAACCGGCATGGATGCTGCTGATACCATTGTCATTGGTGACGCGATTTACGATATGCAGATGGCAAAGGCCGCCGGCGCCAAGGCGATCGGCGTAGCCTGGGGCTATGCCAGCGTGGATAAGCTGATCGCCAACGGCGCCGATGCGATCGTCTATCATCCGAACGAGATATTGCGCCATTTTTCCTGAGGTGAGCCCATGCGCGACCTGCTGAACGACCTTTCCGAAGGTCTCAGTCATTCCGATCCGATCCGCCGCGCGCAGATCCAGATGAAGAAACCGCTGCCGAAACGTTTCTATCAGACGGTTTCCGTAGTGCCGCATGAGGAGGCCTTCGCCATTGCGCTCGATGGCAAGGCCGTGCGCACGCCGGCAAGGCAAGTACTGGCGCTGCCGAATGAGGCGCTGGCAAGGCTTATAGCCGCCGAATGGGATGCACAGGCCGAGGTGATCGACCCCTCGATGATGCCGGTCACCCGCCTCGTCAATACGGCGATCGATGGCGTGGCGACCGATACGCAGGCCGTGCTCGAAGACATCCTGCGCTTCTCCTCGAGCGATCTGCTGTGTTACCGCGCCGAGAGTCCGCAAGAACTGGTGAAGCGGCAGACCGAGCGCTGGGATCCGGTACTCGACTGGGCAGCGGCCGATCTCGGGGCGCGCTTCATCCTCGTCGAAGGCGTCATGCATCACGAGCAGCCGCGCGAGGCAATCGCCGCCTTCGGCTCGGCACTGCGCCGGCACGACAGCGCACTGGAACTGGCAGCCCTCCACACGGTGACGACGATCACCGGTTCGGCGCTGCTGGCGCTTGCCATTGCCGAAGGCGAGATCACGCCTGACGAAGCCTGGTCGCTCGCCCATCTCGATGAAGACTGGACCATCGAACATTGGGGAAGCGACGAGGAAGCCGAGCAGCGCCGGGCCAAGCGTTTTGAGGATTTCAAAGCCGCAACGGATGTTTTTTTCGCGCTAAGGGCCTGAATCATATTGCCTTGATGGGCTTTATGACCAAATCTGCGACTCCGGACGGGGATATGCGGGAATTTGGAATGAATTGGCCGAGGTCGAGATTTTGCCTGATAGCGCTTGCATGCGTGGCGCTGACGGCCTGCGCTAGCCTTATGCCAAAGAAGCAGGAAAAGCCTGTCTATGACGTGCGCAGCGCCGTCGTGCTCTCGAGCACGACTATGTCGGCGGAATTGCTTTCCGGTATCAGCGATCGTGTCAATGCCGCGATTCGCGCGACGGTCCGTACCAGCGAATTGCCGCGTGTGGTGCTGACGATCCGCATCGTTTCCATCGCAAAGGGCCTCGGCTTCCAAAAGGACCGCAATGTTGCGAAGGTGAGCATCGATGCCGCCTCCGTGGAAGACGGATCTGTGATCGCCGTGACCTCCTTCGAAGTCACAAGCTTGACCGCCGATCCTGTTCTGGCCGACGACATTCTGGCAGAAGATATCGCCGCGCGCGTGCGCTCCGCCTTCGCACTCAGCGGACGCTAGATCTTTTCGTTTTTCTTCGAAACCCGGAAATGATCTATCTCTTTGTTTTAACGCAATTCCGGATGCAAAACCGCTGCACACTTTTGCTGGAATTGCTCTAGCTGTAAAATCGGCCGTCAACAGCGGCGGGGGGAGATCATGAAGGATATTCTGGAAGAGCTCGAACGCCGCCGTGGTATCGCCCGTCTCGGCGGCGGACAGGCGCGCATCGACGCACAGCACCAGCGTGGCAAACTGACGGCACGCGAACGCATCGATCTCTTTCTCGACGAAGATTCCTTTGAAGAGTTCGACATGTTCGTGGAGCACCGCTCCACCGATTTCGGCATGGACAAGAGCCGCATTGCCGGCGACGGCGTGGTGACCGGCTGGGGCACGGTCAACGGCCGCACCGCCTTCGTCTTCGCCAAGGATTTCACCGTCTTTGGCGGCTCGCTTTCGGAAGCCCATGCCGAGAAGATCATCAAGGTGCAGGACATGGCGCTGAAGAACCGCGCGCCGATCATTGGCATCTATGATGCGGGCGGCGCGCGCATTCAGGAAGGTGTCGCGGCCCTTGGCGGTTATGCCGAGGTCTTCCAGCGCAATGTGCTGGCCTCGGGCGTTATTCCGCAGATCTCCGTCATCATGGGGCCGTGCGCCGGTGGCGACGTCTATTCGCCTGCCATGACGGATTTCATCTTCATGGTGCGCGATACGTCCTACATGTTCGTGACCGGTCCCGATGTGGTGAAGACCGTCACCAACGAGACTGTTACATCAGAAGAACTCGGCGGCGCGAGCGTGCATACGACTCGCTCCTCGATTGCCGATGGCGCCTATGACAATGATGTCGATACGCTCCTGCAGGTGCGCCGGCTTATCGATTTCCTGCCGCAGTCGAACACGTCGCCGGTGCCTGAGATCGAATGTTACCAGTCGGTGACCGATGCCGACAATTCACTGGATACGCTGATCCCAGCCAATGCCAACAAGCCCTACGACATCAAGGAACTGATCCAGAAGGTGGCGGACGAGGGGGATTTCTTCGAGATCCAGGCGAGCTTCGCCAAGAACATCGTCTGCGGCTTCGGGCGCATCGAAGGCTCGACTGTCGGCTTCGTCGCCAATCAGCCGATGGTGCTTGCCGGCGTGCTCGACAGCGACGCCTCGCGCAAGGCGGCGCGCTTCGTGCGCTTCTGCGACTGCTTCAACATTCCGATCGTCACCTTCGTCGATGTGCCTGGCTTCCTGCCGGGCACGGCGCAGGAATATGGCGGGCTCATCAAACATGGCGCCAAGCTGCTTTTCGCTTATGCGGAGGCGACGGTGCCGAAGCTGACCGTCATTACCCGCAAGGCCTTCGGCGGCGCCTATGACGTGATGGCGTCGAAACATCTGCGGGGCGATCTCAACTATGCCTGGCCGACGGCGCAGATCGCCGTCATGGGCGCCAAGGGCGCCGTCGAGATCATCTTCCGCAAGGATATTGCCGATCCCGAGAAGATCGCGGCGCATACGAAGATGTACGAGGATCGCTTCCTGTCACCGTTCGTGGCGGCCGAGCGCGGTTATGTCGACGAAGTGATCATGCCGCATTCGACACGGCGCCGGCTGGCTCGCGGCCTGAAGATGCTGCGGAACAAAGATCTCAGCAACCCCTGGAAGAAGCACGACAACATCCCGTTGTGAACGAATAAAGGAGGTTCTTCAGGTGTTTATCCACTGTCGAAGTTGTGAACGCCTGTCAGCAAACTGTGTCTTCAATCCCTGTTAGAGACACGGTAACGCTCGGCAGTACACCCTTAAGGAGAGTCTTTATGTCAACTTTCGAGCGTCTATCCGCCTACCGCCCCTATGGTCTGGCCGCTCTCAGAATTATGACCGCGCTTCTGTTCATCGAGCACGGAACGATGAAGCTTTTCGGCTTCCCGGCAGCGCAGGGCGACGGCCCGCTGTCCACTTTATTCCTGATCGCGGCACTGCTGGAAACTTTTGGCGGTATCCTCATTCTCATCGGCTTCGCAACACGGCCGGTGGCCTTCCTGCTGGCGGGTGAAATGGCGATCGCCTATTTCATGGCGCATATGCCGCACAGCTTCTTCCCGGCAATCAACCAGGGTGATGCGGCTATCCTGTTCTGCTTCGTGTTCCTCTACCTGTTCTTCGCCGGCGCAGGCGCCTGGTCCGTCGATAACAGAAACACATCAGCCTAACAGAAGAGGCTGCGGGCGCTTCATCGCCCGCAGCCTCTTCTTCATTTCAGATACTTCTTTTTCAGGCCGTCATTTTGAGGCCGGCAATGCCGGCGACGATCAGCGTGATGCAGATCAGACGAGAGGCGCTTGCCGCATCGCCCAGAAGCCAGATGCCGAGCAGCACCGTGCCGACCGTGCCGATACCGGTCCAGATCGCATAGGCGGTACCGATCGGCAGGGTTTTGACGGCAAGACCGAGCAGAATGACACTCACCACCATGGAAATGACCGTGAGGATCGTCGGCATCGGACGGGTGAAGCCATCGGTATATTTCAGACCGATTGCCCAACCGCATTCAAAAAGGCCAGCGAGAAAAAGCAGAAACCAGGCCATCATACTCTCCTTGTCAAGAGCGAGGCCGTCCCCGCGACTTTGCGACTCGGACTGAACCGAGCGCCGCAGTCGTCTGCGTCACATTTCATATGTGCGAGGGAACGGCTGAGTTCAAGCTAGGAATTGGCATAGCTGCCATGCCACCCGATTTCAGCGCGCGAGGCGATGATCACGCATTCTTTGCCCTGCGGCAGAGACGGTCGAAGGTTTCCAGGAAACGCGAACGGTCCTTCGGGCTGAAGGAAGCGTTGTAGCCCTTGCTCTCGCCGGTTTCACGCAGATGCGCGCCGAGATCTCGCATGGCGCTTGCCATGCCGATATTGGTTTCATCAAAGACGCGACCGGTCGGGCCTGTGACGAAGGAGCCCTTGGCAACACAACGGACCGCAAGCGGCACATCGGCGGTGACGACGACATCTGTCGGACCGGTATTGTCGGCAATCCAATTGTCGGCAGCGTCGAAGGCGTTGGAGACGATGACGTTGCGCACCATCGGATCGCGCGATGGGCGGAGGCCCGAATTGGCGACGAAGGTCACTTCCATGCCGAGGCGTTCGGCCACTTTCAGGATTTCGGGTTTGACGGGGCAGGCATCCGCATCGACATAGATCATGGCAATATCCTCACACCGGCTGGGCGGCCGGCTGGCGAACCATGTCGAGATGAGGGATGCCGTCTTCCAGATATTCCTCCGAGGTTTTCACGAAACCGAAGGACTCGTAGAAGCGGCGCAGATGCGCCTGCGCCGAAAGCGCGATGGGATTTTCCGGATAAAGCCGCTCGCAGGCAGCGATCGATTCGGTCATCAGCGCATCGCCGAGCCGCTTGCCGCGATGGGCGGGCGAGACGACGACGCGGCCGATCTTTACCGGATCCTGCGCGCCGTATGGCTTCAGGAGCCGCGTCGAGCCGAGCAGTTCGCCGCCATCCAGCAGCCGCAGATGCAGGGCGTTGATATCCTTGCCGTCGAGTTCCGGATAGGGGCAGTTCTGCTCGACGACGAAGACGTCGACGCGCATCCTCAAGAGATCGTAGAGCTCCCGCGCGGAGAGCTCATCGAAACCCTTGAGATCGACCTTGTAGGCAATCGCGGCCATCAATAGACCACGACGCCGCGGATGCTTTCACCCTTATGCATGAGATCGAAGCCCTTGTTGATGTCTTCGAGCGGCATTGTATGGGTGATCATCGGGTCGATCTGGATCTTGCCTTCCATGTACCAGTCGACGATCTTCGGCACGTCCGTGCGGCCACGGGCACCGCCGAAGGCCGTACCCATCCAGTTGCGGCCGGTTACGAGCTGGAAGGGACGCGTTGAAATCTCCTGGCCGGCTCCGGCGACGCCGATGATGATGGATTTGCCCCAGCCGCGGTGGCTGGCTTCCAGCGCCTGGCGCATGACCTTGGTATTGCCGGTGCAATCGAATGTATAATCAGCGCCGCCGATCAGGTCGCCATGGCGCTTCGTCATGTTGACGAGATAGGGCACGATGTCGTCGCCAACCTCCTTCGGGTTGACGAAATGCGTCATGCCGAACTTTTCACCCCATGCCTTCCGGTCAGGATTGATATCGACACCGATGATCATGTCGGCACCGGCAAGACGCAGGCCCTGCAGGACGTTGAGGCCGATACCGCCGAGACCGAAGACGATGGCGGTGGCGCCCATCTCGACCTTGGCCGTATTGATGACCGCACCGATGCCGGTCGTGACACCGCAGCCGATGTAGCAGATCTTGTCGAAGGGGGCGTCCGGATTGACCTTGGCAACGGCAATCTCCGGCAGGACCGTGAAGTTGGAGAAGGTCGAGCAGCCCATATAGTGGTGGATCTTGTCCTTGCCGATCGAGAAGCGCGAAGTGCCATCCGGCATCACGCCCTGGCCTTGGGTCGCACGGATCGAGGTGCAGAGATTGGTCTTGCGCGAGGTGCAGGAATAGCACTCGCGGCATTCCGGCGTGTAGAGCGGAATGACGTGATCGCCCTTTTTCACGGACGTGACGCCCGGGCCGACATCGACGACGATCCCTGCGCCCTCATGGCCGAGGATCGCGGGGAAGAGGCCTTCCGGATCAGCACCCGACAGAGTGAAATCGTCGGTGTGGCAGATGCCCGTCGCCTTGACCTCGACCAGCACTTCGCCGGCCTTCGGACCTTCCAGCTGAACGGTCATGACCTCGAGCGGTTTTCCTGCCTGAACGGCAACGGCGGCGCGAACATCCATCTTCGATCTCCTCGTGATTTGCGTGGCGGACTCTTGCACGCCCGGCAAGGGCGGCTCAAGCCGAAAAAGATCCAGAGAGCCGTGGATCCATCCGGATGCAGGCCGCTCTTCCTCTTTGAATTTATGCATCAGTCTTCAGGCGAATTCCATGATGACGGCATCGACCGCGAGGCTCTCGCCGGGAGCGGCCTTGATCTTGCCGACGACGAGGTCGCGCTCGGCGCGCAGCACGTTTTCCATCTTCATGGCTTCGACGACGGCAAGCGTTTCGCCGGCCTTGATCTCCTGACCCTCGGAGACGGCAATGGAAACGACGAGGCCGGGCATGGGGCAAAGCAGCAGCTTGGACGTATCGGGCGGCAGCTTGACGGGCATCAGACGGTCAAGCTCGGCATGGCGGGGCGTAAAGACGCGCGCCTTGACCGACAGGCCCTGCCAGTCGATGCGCAGGCCGTTGAGAACAGGGCGGATCTGCGCCGTCACCTGCCGGCTGGCGATCCTGCCGTGCCAGACCGGATCGCCCGGTCTCCAATCGGTGACAACGGTTTCCGTGCGGCCGCCGACTTCCATTTCCATTTCGAAGGGAATGGTGACGAGGCCATCGACGAGTTTGACCGGAACATAATTGCCGCCGAGCTTGACGACCCATTCTTCGCGCAGCGGGCCGCTCGGGTGGCGCAGGCGATCGGCGAAGCCTTCGCGCCTGATAGCATCGACCAGGGACGCCGACAGCGCAATGGCGGCAAGGGCTGCCTCCTCCGAAGCATCCGGCGCCATCGGCGCAAAGCCCTCAGGATATTCCTCAGCGATGAAGCCGGTGGAGAGGCGCCCTTCGCGCCAGCGCGGATGTTTCATCAGTGCTGCGAGGAAGGGAACGTTGTGCTCGATGCCATCGACCACGAAGGCGTCGAGCGCCTGTCCCATCGCTTCCACCGCCTGCAGGCGGCTCGGCGCCCAGGTACAGAGCTTGGCGATCATCGGGTCGTAATACATGGAGATTTCAGCGCCTTCGAAGACGCCGGTATCGTTGCGGATGATCACATCGCCGTTGCGGCCTTCGGCCGGCGGACGGTAGCGCGTCAGGCGGCCGATCGAGGGCAGGAAGTTTCGGTAGGGATCTTCCGCATAGAGGCGGCTTTCGACAGCCCAGCCCTTCAGCTTGATATCCTTCTGGGCGAAGGGCAGCTTCTCGCCGGCGGCGACACGGATCATCTGTTCGACGAGATCGATGCCGGTCACCAGTTCCGTCACAGGATGCTCAACCTGCAGGCGGGTGTTCATTTCGAGGAAATAGAAATTGCGGTCGCCATCAACGATGAATTCCACCGTGCCGGCGCTCTGATAGTCGACGGCCTTTGCCAGCGCCACCGACTGAGCGCCCATGGCGGCACGCGTCTTCTCGTCGAGGAAAGGTGAGGGCGCTTCCTCGGCAACCTTCTGGTTCCGGCGCTGGATGGAACATTCGCGCTCGCCGAGATAGACGATATTGCCGTGGGCATCCGCCAGAACCTGGATTTCGATATGGCGCGGATCGACGACATATTTCTCGATGAAGACGCGGTCGTCGCCGAAGGAGCTTTTGGCTTCGGAGCGGGCACGATCGAAACCGTCGCGCACTTCCGCTTCGTTCCACGCAATGCGCATGCCCTTGCCGCCGCCCCCGGCCGAGGCCTTGATCATCACGGGATAACCGATCTCGGCCGCGATCTTTTCGGCGTGAGATGCATCCTCGATGACGCCGAGATAGCCGGGCACCGTCGAGACCTTGGCGGCATTGGCGAATTTCTTCGATTCGATCTTGTCGCCCATTGCCATGATGGCTTTAGGCTTCGGGCCGATGAAGATGATGCCTTGTTTTTCCAGCGCCTCGCAGAAGGAGGCGCGTTCCGACAGGAAACCGTAGCCGGGATGCACGGCTTCAGCACCCGTCTCCCTGCAGGCGGCGATGATCTTGTCAGCGACAAGATAGCTTTCGGCTGCCGAAGCAGAGCCGATATGGACGGCCTCATCCGCCATCTCGACATGCAGGGCATCCCGATCCGCATCCGAATAGACCGCAACGGTGGCAATGCCCATGCGGCGCGCGGTTTTGATCACGCGGCAGGCAATCTCGCCGCGATTCGCGATCAGGATTTTTTTGAACATCGAGTCTCCACCCAGGAAATGCGTTCCGGAGTTTTACGCATAAAAAGCCGGAACGCACAATTGGGCTGAAGAATCAGAGGCAGTCTGAAGATTTGGGAGATCAGGCAACTGCGGCAGCGGCGACAGGCTCTTCGTCGATGATGCGCAGCCAGCGGCTGCGTCTCGGCTGGGCATAATCCCTGAGTTCGACCGAAGCCATGATCTCGCCCCAGCGCTGATGATTGGCGCCTGATAGCGTTGTCGTCTCGATGCGCTGCAGGACGCCATATTCGATCGACGAAACGCCGATGACGCCGCCTTCGCTGACGCTCCTCAAAACGCGCATGACGTAATCCACATCCTGCCGCGTAATGTTCCGGCGGTCGGTGGCGCGGGTCAGCTTGTAACCGCCGATATCCTCGCCGAGCGCCAGGCGGAGCTGGTCGAGCGCTAGCGCCCGCAGCTCATCAGGCACATGAGCGCTGAGTTCCATGACGTGCAGGATGAGCTCGAGCTCGAGCGCGGAATTGACGACGCCGTCGGTCGTGAACATGCGCATGATCCATGCAACGTTGATCTCGTCCAGCGAGCCCTGCGGATAGGTATAATCGATGATGAAGCCTGCCAGCTGTTCAACGAAGAACGTGTTCCATTCGGCGCATTTTTCGGGGCAGGAATTATTGAGCGCCAACATCACCACGACATGATCGGATGTCCGGATTCCCTCCGGAAAGGTGTGTTTGCGCAGCAGCACTATGTCTTCGGCCGTCAGCCGATGCTTCCCGGCGATGACACACGCCGGAAAAGCGAGACGGAACTCACTCATGTTTTATCTCCAGACTTCATCATGAAGTCGGAAATGGTTTTAGCGATCCCGAATTGAAGATCCCTCAAGAAGCAGGGTTAACCTTCGATGCCGCATTTCATGCGGATTTTAGTGATCGCGCCTGCAGACGTTCGCGCCAGATGATAAAAAGCCCCGATGCAACGATGATGGCGATGCCGATCCATTTGGAAACATTCGGAAAATCGCCGAAGAGGGCGTAGCCGAGCACGGTCGCCGAAATGATCTCGAAATACTGGAACGGCGCGAGCAGCGACAGCGGCGCCAGGCGGAAAGCCTTAACAACCAGCATGTGCGCATAGCCCGAAATCGTACCGAGGATCAGCAGCAAGACGAGGCCGAGCCAGGAGGCGGGCAGGGAGGGCGTGAAGTCGGTATTACCAAGGCTGCTTCCGACAAACATTGCGCCCGCCATGAAGATCGTGCCGCCAATGCCGGACATGGTCTGCATCGTCAGCGGCGAATCCGCCTCGCCGATGGCGCGATTGAGGAAGAGATAGAGCGAGAAGAGAAAGGCGCAGAAGACTGGCAGCAGTGCCTTCAGGCCGAAGATCTCATAGCTCGGCTGGATGACGATCATGGCGCCGCCGAAACCGACGACGATTGCCATCCAGCGCCGCCAGCCGACCTTATCTCCCAGGAAAAGCGCAGAAAGCGCCGTCAGCATGAATGGCTCGACGAAATAGATGGCGAAGACATCGGCGAGCGGCATGTATTTGACCGCGACGAAGAAAAGCAGGCTCGCCGCGCCATGCAGCGCGCCGCGCAGCAAGTTCATCCACGGGCGCTTGGCCGACAGAGCCCGCGTGCCGAACATGGCAAAGAGGATCGGCAGGGTACAGACGAGCTGGAAGAAGAAGCGGTAGAAGGTTACCTGTCCGGGTGACATGCCCTCGAAGGTCGCCATATATTTGGCGATCGCATCCATCGTCGGCAGGATGGCCATGGCGCCGGCCATGATGGCCATGCCCTGGAGCGGATTCTGTGCGGAGGGAGATTCGGACATGATGGCTGCTTCTTGCGGATGACGTCATCAACCACAGGAAGCCCGGGCAATCAAGGACGGCAATCAGGGACAGTGTGCGGTATCGTTGACGGTTTCGCCGAAGATTTCTTCGAAGGCAGCGCGCAAGCGGATATCGGCATCGGTCATCATGACCGGCAGGCCAAGATCGACGAGGCTGGTGACGCCATAGGCCGAGATACCGCAGGGTATGATGCCACTGAAATGATCGAGATCGGGATCGACGTTGAGCGACAGGCCGTGGAAGGTCACCCATTTGCGCAGGCGGATGCCGAGTGCCGCAATCTTGTCTTCCGCCATGGTGCCGTCAGGCAGCAAGGGCCTCTCCGGCCGGCGGACCCAGACGCCAACGCGATCTTCGCGGCGCTCACCGCGTACATTCATCGAATCGAGCGTGCGGATGATGACCTCTTCCAGTGCAGCAACGAAGGCACGCACATCCTGCCTGCGGCGCTTGAGATCGAGCATGACATAGGCGACGCGCTGGCCGGGACCATGATAGGTGTATTCGCCGCCGCGTCCTGTGGCGAAGACCGGAAAACGGTCCGGCTGCACAAGATCCTTCGCGTCGGCGCTAGTGCCGGCCGTATAAAGCGGCGGATGTTCCAGCAGCCAGACGAGTTCGTCGCCGCCATCTGCAATATCAGCTACTTCCCGTTCCATCGTCTCCACCGCTTCCTGATAGGGAACGAGCCCATCGGCGATGCGCCAGCGAACGGGGCGCGAACCAAGTTTCGGGAGCATGGAGAAGTCGAGATCGGTGCGTAGCATGGCAGTCCTTGACGCTGTCCGCGAAAAGAGTGGGCGGGCGCGGGCTTCTATATGGACGCAGGCGCAGAGCGATTCAATCGCTCTTTGCGGCGGGCAGCCGTCTCACAGATGCAATCAGCCAGTGCCACAGGTTTGCTGTGATATCCACGAGGGGCGGTATCGTGGGAAGGGGGCTGCAGCGCTACGTGTTGCGGCAAGGACATCAGGACCGGAGAACTAAGCCTATGGCCAAAAAAGCAAAAACCCGCCGAAGCGGGTTTTTTTGGTGCGGTCGAGAAGACTCGAACTTCCACGGGTTGCCCCACAGCGACCTCAACGCTGCGCGTCTACCAATTCCGCCACGACCGCATCGTGGTAGAGCCGATTTGCGTCGGCGAGGCAGCATGTAGCAAAAGCCTCAGACGGACACAAGCGCGATGTGACAGTTTTTTTTAAAAGCTTGCCACAGGTGTGGATTACGCGGCGCGGGACATTGAATTTACAAGAGAAAAGGGCCGGAAACCGGCCCTTTCTTAGATCATGTCAATGCATTGCGCGGCATGCCTCTGTGCGGCTTGCACCGCTATCGGCACCTTTCTGACGAGAGCCCTTCGGGCCGATCATGCTGTGGCAATCCGGAAGCGGCTTGATGCTGGCGGTTGCGGTGTTGTCGACTTTCGCGGGCTTAGACATCGCGGCAGGTGCGAAGCCGTCGCTATCATTCGTATAGTCGCTGGAATAGGCCGGGGGCGCTACACGGGTCGGGTAGTGGATGGGCTTCGCCGGCGCGACCGGCGTCTGGTAGAGGCCATCACCATTGTTGGAATAATCGTCCATAAATTTCGGCTGTGCAAAAGCGGCACTTGCCATGCTGACGGCAAACAGGGCGGCGGCGGCGGCGAATTTCATGCGCATGGGTCTATCTCCTCAATCTGTTGTTGAATTCAACAACGCAAAACCAACCCTCGGCAAGGTCGAGTCCGCTCCCCAATTTGGGCGATTTTGTGAGAAAGATGACGGTGGTGTTGCGGCGTTTTGTCCAAATGAAATCACATATTTGTCAATGTTCTTGAGGGATGCGTTACCTTAGCCGGCACAGTTAATCACCTGAGATATCAGGCCTTTCGCCAACATGACAATCCTGCAATCTTTAATTGATTAACTATTTTTAATTTTAGAGACATAAAAACCGGAAAGCAGGTCGCTTTCCGGTTTTGAAATGCGGCAACTTTGTGTTTTTCGACCTTAATCCTCGTTTGGGATGTGGGCATCGACACCCGTCATCTGCAGCCGGTTGCGCACACGACGAACACCATCCACCGACAGGGCGGCGAGCTCAACCTTGCGGGCAATGCCGATTGTTTCGACGGAACCCTCCAACGTCACGGTATGGCCGTCGGCGTGAACTTCCACACTGTCGATATCCACGTCGGGGATTTTCTCCAGAGTCTCGGTCGCGCGGGCTTCGAGATCGTCACTCTCGTCGCGGTCGATTGTATGAGGCTCAAGCGAATCCTTCAGGCGGTTTTCATTGCCGTCCTCGTCCGTGCCATCGATGCGGAAGCCGCTGTTGCGGTCACGGTCGAAATTGGCCGAGGTTTCGCCATAGGCGCGGTTTTCGCTACCGGCAGCTTTGGCGCCGCTGCCGTCGGCATAGGGCCAGCCGTCGTCCAGATTGCGCGCTTCGAAGTCGCGGTAATCCTCTTCGCGGGAAAGCGAGGACTTGTCATTGGTACCGGGCATTTCCGTCTCCTTCCGGTTTTCATTCTGCAAGGCAAACGCCGGAAGGGTGCCGTTGGTTCGCCCGATAGTGGCGCGGCCTTCAGCTTTTCGTCTTTTCCCATTTCCTGATCAGCCGATCACGCTTCAGCCGTGACAGGCGCTGCAGCCAGAAAATGCCGTCGAGCTGGTCGACTTCATGCTGGATACAGATGGCGAGGAAGTCCGATGCCTCTTCTTCGTGCTGATGGCCATCCAGATCCTGATAGCAGAACCTTATTGCCTTCGGGCGCGTCACCTCGTCCGTTGCGCCGGGCATAGAGACGCTGCCTTCCATATGAACCGTCGTCTCATCCGAGAACCAGGTGATCTCGGGATTGGCGTAGATGCGCACGCCGTCCGCCTTGTCGAGCTCCAGCACCGTCAGACGCTGGAAGACGCCGATATGAGCAGCAGTGATGCCGACACCGGGGGCTGCACGCATCGTCAGCTGCAGATCGTCGGCCAGCTGCGACAGGGCCGAATCGAACACCGTCACGGGCGCACAGACCGTCTTCAGGCCGGGATGCGGATAGCGGAGAATCGAGCGGATCGGCACAGTTAAGCTTCCTTTCGGCAAATGGCAGCGGAAACTATAACCGACCGCAGGCATTGTCATCAGAAGGCATAGGTTTGCGCTTTACGGCAGAAATGCTTTCGGCTAGCTGGTCAATGAGGATTCCGGCGGCACAAGGGCAGGGCGGAATTCGCTTATCCGCTTGTTGACAATGCATTTTCAGCCGACATTCTCGAATGCGGCTCGTTAGTCTTTGAAATCAAATTGAGATGCGAGGGCGGCATATGACGACGACCGACACGGAAGACCGCAATCGCAAACGTCCGACCGACGAAGACGTCGATATCTATAACGAAGACGGCAATGTGCGCAGCGATTTCCTGGCGCGTCTGGGTGCGGCCATCGCCGACCGCGACACACTGTTTTTGCGCCAGAATGTCGCGCGCCTGCACGAATCGGAAATAGGCGACCTCTTGGAATCGCTGCAGCCGGATCAGCGCCTGGCGCTGGTGCGCTTGCTCGGCGACGATTTCGACATGACGGCGCTGACCGAAGTGGACGAGACGATCCGCCGCGAGATCGTCGACCAATTGCCGAACGAGCAGATCGCCGCGGCCATCGGCGAACTGGATTCGGACGACGCCGTCTACATTCTCGAAGATCTCGACCAGGAAGACCGGGAAGAGATTCTCGCGCAGCTGCCGTTCACGGAGCGGGTCCGCCTTCGGCGCGCACTCGATTATCCCGAAAGCTCTGCCGGCCGCCGCATGCAGACGGAATTCGTCGCCGTGCCGCCTTTCTGGACGGTCGGGCAGACGATCGACTACATGCGCGACGAAGAGGATCTGCCCTATTCCTTCTCGCAGATCTTCGTCATCGATCCGACCTTCAAGCTGCTCGGCGCGGTCGATCTCGACCAGATCCTGCGCACCAAGCGGCAGATGAAGATCGAAACCATCATGCGGGAAACAAACCATCCGATCCCCGCCGAGATGGACCAGGAAGAGGCGGCCCAACTCTTCGAACAGTACGACCTTCTCTCCGCCGCCGTCGTCGACGAGAACGAACGGCTGGTCGGCGTGCTCACCATCGATGACGTGGTCGATGTGATCCACGAGGAAGCGGATGAGGACATCAAGCGCCTCGGTGGTGTCGGCGACGAAGAGCTCTCCGACAACGTGATCTCGACCGTGCGCTCGCGTTTCCTGTGGCTGCTGATCAATCTCGGCACGGCGATGCTGTCTGCCAGCGTCATCGGGCTGTTCGACGGCTCGATCGAGAAGATGATCGCGCTTGCGGTGCTGATGCCGATCGTCGCCTCCATGGGCGGCAATGCGGGCACACAGACCATGACCGTGACGGTGCGTGCGCTCGCGACCCGCGACCTCGATATCTACAATGCCGGCCGCATCATCCGCAGAGAGGCGGGGGTCGGGATCCTGAACGGAATGCTCTTCGCCTTGCTGCTGGGCATGATCGCCGGCACCTGGTTCCACAATTACCAGCTTGGCGCCGTCATCGGAGCGGCAATGATCATCAATCTGATTGCGGCGGCGCTTGCCGGCATCCTGCTGCCGCTGCTGCTGGACAAGATGGGGGCGGACCCGGCGATCGCCTCGTCCGTGTTCGTCACGACTGTCACCGACTGCACCGGCTTCTTTGCCTTTCTCGGCCTCGCGACATGGTGGTTCGGTATCTGAACAGATGCCGAAATTGACTATTACGTAAAAGTCAATATTATGCCGGGTCGATGACGGGGATGAGATGCTAGTGAACAAGTATTATACCATAACGGAGCTGACGCGCGAATTCGGAGTGTCGACGCGCACGCTTCGCTTCTATGAAGACGAAGGTTTGATCCATCCGGAGCGCCGCGGACGCACGCGGTTGTTCCGGCCTGCCGACCGGCGCCTCATTCAGGAAATCCTGCGCGGCCGGCGCATTGGCTTCACCATTGCCGAAATCCGCGAAATCATTCAGGTCTACAAGGAGCCGCCGGGCGAGCTCGGCCAGCTCAAGCTTCTGATGAAGCGCGTGGACGAAAAGCGGGAAGACCTGCGCCAGAAGCGCAAGGATATCGACGAGACGATCACCGAGCTCGACAATATCGAGGAGGCGTGCCTCGGCCGCCTCGCCGAGATCGGCGTCACCACCTGATCATTGCTTGATCACCGTTGGGGCTCGGGCTGTGACTGCGGCGCGGGCTCTATTTCGGCGCTGCACTGGCTGGCAAGCGCCATGATCCGCTCATCATCCGCCTTGACCTCGCCGGCCTGGAACGGCGTGAAGAGTTGTTGCGCCTGCAGCTGATCGAGCGTGCACTGGCAGAAGCTGCGGCAGAGCGCTTCACCCTGCTCGACCGTGCAGGACGTGTTGCATTGGCGCAGATAGGTCGCGGCCGGATCGGACTTTGGCGGCGCGACGATGAAGGTCAGGCCATAGGCGATGGCGATCAGCACCGGTTGGTGGATGAGGTAGAAGGCGAGGCTGTGGCGGCCGAGGCGCGCGAGCCATGTTCCACCCGTGCCCAATGATGCCAGCTTCTGCGGCAGGTTCGTACGGAAGGAAAGACGCGCGAGGCCCATGCCGAGGAAGAAGGGCGTTGCCCAAGGGAAGAGCGGCACAAAATCGTTCGACCGGTCTGGCGTGGCCGCAAAGCCGATCCAGGCCAGATATTTCGGGTCGAACAGGTGCGAATCCAGCACGCCGGGCATGACGAAGGCATCGGCGATCCAGGCGACGAACAGCGCCAGCGCGACGAGCAGGGTCACGGGCAAGGGCAGGCGCAGGAAGACCACACCGATCAGGCTCAGAACCGCGATGGAATGCAGGATGCCGAAATAGATCCATCCGCCGGGCACGAAATAGGCTGTCGCTGCCGATATCACCACGGCCGCGCCGGCGATCATGGCGAAACGCTTCCAGAAGGAAGGCCAGCGAATGTCCGGCCGGCTGGAGAGGACCAGACTGACACCGACGATGAAGAGGAAGGTGGTGGCGATCGCCCGGGCATAGATCTTCAGCCAGCCGCTCTCGGCCGTTCCGGGCGTAAGGTAGCCCATGAACTCCAGATCCCAGCTGAAATGGTAAGTGGCCATGGCAATGAGCGCCGCGCCACGCACCGTATCCACAAGGCCTATACGCGGCGGTTTTGCGTCAGCCGCCGCTTCCGTTGCCGACACTATCATTCACAATCCCTCGGACAGCTCATCACCGTCACTCGCTGACGGCTTGTTGCGCTGAACAGGAGAAAGGTGGAGATTTGGTGGCAGGTTTGCGTCCATGATGGCAAGGCGCGCTTCCGAAAAGAATTGCCGGCGGGTGAGGACGAAAACCACGATTGATGTAGTACCCATGAAAACATAGGGGTTAATGAACCAGCCGAGATAGCCGATCGACAGGAAGATCGCCCTGAGACCCTCGTTGAAATGGCTGCCGGCGATGACGTTCATGCGGATGACACGCTCCGCCGCCCGCTCGGCGGCAATGATGTCCTTCTCCGTATCATGCACCATCGGAATGCCGCCGAAGAGAATGGTGCAATAGTTGAAGAGGCGGTAGGACCAGCCGAACTTGAAGAAGGCGTAGCCGAAAAGGGCCGCAAGGCCACCGACCTTCATTTCGAAGACGGCGTGGCCGCTATGGAAGACGAAAGGCAGATCGGCGAAGACCGCATCCACCTTTTCCGTGGCGCCAAGCAAGGCGAAGCAGCTGCCGATCGCAAAAATGGATGTGGAAGCGAAAAAAGCAGTGCCATTCTGCAGCCCGGCCATGATCTGAGTGTCGATCATCTTCAAATCGCGGCGCAGGGAATTATATATCCATTCACGCCGTCGCTCCGCCATGGCATGGGTCAGGCTCGTGCGCCCGAAGAAGGTCTGGCCGTGCAACAGCCACGAATAGCCCATCCAGATAAAGATAAAGAAGGCAAGCGCGATATAATCCGCCGTCGTCATCAGTGATTCATTTCCTGCATCAAACGTGGCCACTCTACATATGCATGCGATTGCTGCAATGACCGGCAAGATGAGAATGACTAGCAAGATGGGCCGCTTCGAACGAGAGCCTTTCCCGGACAGCTTGAAGCATTCTGCCGGAGCAGGTTTTCGTCAGGGCAGAAGCGATTGGCGAAGGGCATACTTCAAGGTATGTCCGAGCCGATCGCTTCTGATCCTGGCGGAAAGATGCCCGGCCCTTCGGGTTGGCTGAAACGGGCCGCCTGATCGACCGGCCGGCTTGGCCGTAGATCTGGGCTACGACGCGCGCCGGCCGGTCGATCATCCGACTCCGTTTGAGCCAACAGAATGCTTCAATCTGACCGGGAAAGGCTCTAGTGTCCGGCCGGATGTCGCACCGGTTCAAGGCGATGTCGGTCCGCCACGCGGATACGGAACCGGGCTCGCATAGTCTGCATCGTGTAATTTAAAAGGCGCTTCCATGTTTCTTTCGGTATTCGATGTGTTCAAGATCGGTGTCGGGCCGTCGAGCTCGCATACGATGGGGCCGATGACGGCTGCCAACCGGTTCCTTGATCTCATCCTTTCCAACGAATGGCCGCGTCCTTCCACCGGCGCGCAGGTGGCCGCCATCAAGGTCAGCCTGCACGGTTCGCTCGCCCATACAGGGATCGGCCATGGAACGGGCAGGGCGGTCATCCTCGGCCTGATGGGCGAGGCGCCCGACAAGGTTGACCCCGACCGCATGGATGCCATCATCGATGGGGTGGAAAAGAGTAGCCGGATCACGCCCGAGGGGCATCCGGCCTACCAGTTCCAGCCGAAAACGGACCTGATCTTCGACAAGAAGCAGCCGCTGCCGGGTCACGCCAACGGCATGAGCTTCTCCGCCTATGACAAGGACGGTCGGCTTCTCGTCAAGCGCATCTATTATTCAGTCGGCGGCGGCTTCGTTGTCACCGATACGGAGCTGGAGCAGATGCGGGCGCGCAAGAAGGCGTCGCAAGGCACTTACAAGGTGCCTTACCCCTTCGCCAGTGCCAAGCAGATGCTGGAAATGGCAGAACGTTCCGGCCTGTCGATCGCGCAGATGAAGCGCGCCAATGAGGAAAGCCAGCGCAGCCGCGACGAGCTGGACTCCGGCCTCGACCGCATCTGGGAGGCGATGCGCTCCTGTATCGAGCGCGGGCTCAAGGTCGAGGGCATCATGCCCGGCGGACTCAACGTCAGGCGCCGGGCCAAGCATATTCACGACAAGCTGCAGGAAGAATGGCGCAGCAACCGCGTCAACCCGCTGCTCGCCAACGACTGGCTGAGCGTCTACGCGATGGCGGTCAACGAGGAGAATGCTGCCGGCGGGCGCGTCGTGACGGCGCCCACCAATGGCGCGGCAGGCGTCATTCCCGCGACGATCCGCTACTACGAGCATTTCCACGAAGACTGGGACCGGAAGGGCATCCACGACTATCTGCTGACCGCAGCGGCGATAGGCGGCATCATCAAGCACAATGCTTCAATCTCGGGCGCGGAAGTGGGCTGTCAGGGCGAGGTCGGCTCGGCCGCCGCCATGGCAGCAGCCGGCCTCGCAGCCGTCATGGGCGGCACGCCGGCCCAGATCGAAAATGCCGCGGAAATCGCCCTCNNCGGCATGACCTGCGATCCGATCGCCGGCCTGGTGCAGGTTCCCTGCATCGAGCGCAATGCGCTGGGTGCTGTGAAGGCGGTCACGGCCGCATCCCTCGCAGTAAAGGGCGACGGTCAGCATTTCGTGCCGCTCGACGCATGCATCGAGACCATGCGCCAGACGGGCTACGACATGAGCGAGAAGTACAAGGAAACCTCGACCGGAGGCCTTGCCGTCAACGTCGTCGAATGCTGAGTTTGCGGACGTTTAATGCTTCTTGCTTGACGCTGCCGGTCAAAAGGATTTCAACGGCAGCATGGCACTGAATCTCATCAAACTCTGCGTCGGCTGCGAGTCGATCGAAGATCTGCGCGAATGGGTGGCCGAGCGGTCGCTGCGCGCCATCGCCGCCGGACTGGAACCGCACTCGGTCCATACGACCCGCATGGTACCGAAGCGCGTGGAAGAACTGCTCGACGGCGGCTCGCTCTATTGGGTGATCAAAGGGCAAGTACAGGCCCGCCAGAAGATCCTCGATATCCAGACATTCACGGACGGAGAGGGGATCGGCCGCTGCCACCTGGTGCTCGGTCCTGAGGTGATCGAAACCTCGGTGCAGCCAAAGCGGGCCTTCCAGGGCTGGCGTTACTATCCTGATGACGATGTGCCGCGCGATCTCCACAGTCTCGGCGCCGGCATTGCGGAAATGCCAGCGGATCTTCGCCGCGAGCTTTCGGAACTCGGATTGCTTTAAAGCGGTTTGTTTTTGCGCACTGCTGGAATTGCTTTGACGCCTCAGCGCAAACGCAGCACGACCGGCGAATTGCCATCAGGCGACGTGATGTGCAGGTGGATATGCGCTTCCGGCTGCGAGTAGCGCCAGGCGCGTGCGCCGTGGCACAGCAGCAGGTTGATGAGATCACGCGTCTTCGCCGATTTCGCCTTCGGGCGCTGCAGGCCGATTTCGGCAAGGCGGAGTGCCGCTTCGTGCAGCGGATGCAGACCGGAACGGCCCTTGTTGACCGCCCGGCGCCCCGCAGGCGCATTTGGAATATTCTCGTTGATCGACATCATCTTCCTCGTACGCAATACAAATCGAACTAGGATCGACTGCCGGCGGCGCGAACACCGCAGCCGGCAGGCAGGAGCGCCGCCAAATCAGTCATAGGCAGCGCCAGATATCTCATTGGGCAGCCGCCCAGCACTTGACGCCGGCCTTCTTCAGGGCCTTGCAGGCGTTGACCGCATCACGCTGGCCATCGAAGCCGCCGAAGCGGGCGCGGTAGATTTGATCGCCGTCATTGGCATAAGCGACGGCGAAGGGCTTGGCGGAGCTCAGCGCCTTGCCGCCCTTGGCCTTGGCGTTTGCCAGAAGGTCCATCGCCATTTCACGGCTGGAGGAGACGCCGATCTGGACGACCCAGCCGGATGGCTGCGGCACTTCCTTGGCGGCAACTTCCTTTGCCGGGGCAGCCTTGGTGGAGGCTGTCGTCAGCTCGTCCACGGAAGTGTCGCCCTGTTCCGGCGGTATATAGGCAGGTGCCGGCGTCGGCACGGCGACGGAAGCCTGTTCCTGCTGCTGCTTGATCGCGACGGTCTTCACCTTGGTCGGAGACGGCATCGGCTGCGTCAGCAAGGGATTGTCTGTCTTGTGTGCTGCGGTTTCCGCATAGGCAACTTCGGTGCTTGCCGTCTGATAACGGCTGTCCGGAAGCGGTCCCTTATGCGGCAGGCCGAGATCGGCAGCCGCTGCCGTGACCGGCGGCTGATTGGCCGTGATCGTTTTCTTTTCAGCCAGCTGGGCAACCTTGGCAGGGGAAACCGGAGCAGGCGTTTCGATCATCTCCGGCATCGGCTTCGACTGGGCGACAAGCGCGCCGCCGCTGCTG
Source organism: Hyphomicrobiales bacterium (assembly GCA_900473185.1). Classification (GTDB taxonomy): domain Bacteria; phylum Pseudomonadota; class Alphaproteobacteria; order Rhizobiales; family Rhizobiaceae; genus Rhizobium. Next base: position 350,076 of record UCKU01000003.1, read on the forward strand.
GAAGCCTTCGGCATGTAGGTCGCGAGCAGATTGCGCATCTGCGAGTCGCGGGCAGGGGTCGATGCACCGCCGAGAACCACGCCGACGATCGACTTGCCATCGACCTGCAGGGAGCTGACCAGATTGAAACCGGCCGCGCGGGTGTAACCGGTCTTGATGCCATCGACGCCGCGCACGGAGCCGACGAGGCGGTTATGGCTGCGGATCACGCGGTTGCCGAATTTGAAGGCACGCGTATTGAAATAACCGTAATATTGCGGGAAATGCTGGCGAAGGGCGATGCCGAGGCGGGCCTGATCGCGGGCCGTCGTCATCTGCGCGGTATTCGGCAGGCCGTTGGCATTGCGATAGGTCGTGCGCGTCATGCCGAGCGCATGAGCCTTGGCTGTCATCATCTGGGCAAAGCGATCTTCCGAACCGCCGAGCATTTCGCCGAGCGCGGTCGCAGCATCATTGGCAGACAACGTCACGAGGCCTAGGATACCCTGTTCGACGGTGATCGTGCCGCCGGCGCGCACACCAAGCTTGGTCGGCGCCTGGGCGGCAGCGTGAGCAGAGAAGGGGACGGGTGTATCGAGGCGGATGCGACCCTGCTCGAGTGCCTCGAAGGTCATGTAGAGCGTCATCATCTTCGTGAGCGACGCCGGATATTGCAGACGGTCGGCATTCTCGCTGTAGAGAACGTTCCCCGTCCGGGCATCGACGACGATACCGGCATATTTCGGATTTGCAGCTTCCGCTTCGGCATTGACCGAGTCGACCGCGACGATCGCGATAGCCATCGAAAGGATCGTCAGCACCTTTGCGAGGAAACCGGCAGACCGCGGCGATGATACGGAGGAAATTGACCTTGACACTATTCGACTCTTTGATTGCATTTCGGATGTTCGGCGGGCCACGCACCCCCTGTTGCGGAACCGGCTGTCTTGGAAAACTACCGGTTCAGCGTTACCAATCCGTTTATGATGAATCGTTTCTTCAGACATTTGAGGGGATTTTAGCGGAGTGTTGCAGACCGGCTCACAAGCCGGGTTTCCACAAAGGTCCTGATCGCGGCATCAATATGGTCCCAGTCGGCCAAATGACGGCTTGAGAACCGGTAAAGCACACTTAGATCCTTGCCGACCTTGATATCGCGCTGGCAATCGCCGCTGGTTGCCATTTCCGCAGACGCGGGCAGAACGCAGCGCACGACATAATCGGCGCTTCCTTCGCGCGGCGCGGTCAGCAGCACTTCGCCGTTGTAGCCGGCATCCGCTCGCAAGCGGTGCAGCGTCAGACCATGCGCAAAGGTTTCCGAGGCACCATCCATCAAGTGCGAATAAATCGGCTCCAGCCGGCCCGACATGTCCCGCGACATCGTGCCTTGGGTGATCTGCAGGAAAATCAGGCCTGACGATTGGGCAACGTCGTCGAAACGCTGGCGCGTTTCCTTGCTGTAGCCCTGCATTTCCGGCCAGGCGAGATAGAGATCGACCCGTTCGGCCGTGCCGTCATGGCGTTCGCTGGGGAAGCGAATTGTATTGGCAGGCAGGCCGATCGTGTCGAGGCCGATGGTGAGCGTGATCCCGGCATTGCTTTCAGTATTGCCGGCAAGCGAGATGTGACGGCCGAACCAGCGGCCGGCAACGCTGATCGCAACCGTCAGCAGCGCTAGCACCGCAATCGTCGCCGTGACGCGTACCAGGAAGCGGGTCGAAAGAAGGGGCTGCTCACCAGGATGGCCCACGGCGGAATTGCTCATCGTCGTCCTCGGATATCGGGCCGCCGTAAGAAAAACGCGAGTCGTCGGTGCCGGTGAAGAATCTCCTGATAAGGATGGAGCGGCGAGAGTTAATGGATCATTAACTCAACCCAAAGGAAGTGCCACAAAAGAAGCGAGCCGTTCCCGGGACAGCGGGAACGGCTCTGGGCGCCGGTCGGGACGGGGATGCGGGGACTGACCGGGGCCGGTATGCCTGTTACTTGACGCTACCGACAGCGACGGCGCGGCCGTCCTGCAGCTTCGTCCAGCGGGCCGGATCATCGGCGGACTGGCGCTTGAGATAGGTGTATTCGGTATCCGACCACAGCAGCACCTTGTTGCGCATGTTGTCGAGAATGAAGTCGCCGTGATCGGTACGCACCGTCAATACCGCATGGCCTTCGCCATTCGGCTGCAGCACGACAGTCATCAGCGTATCTGATGGAGAGAAGCCGGCATCGATCAGCATCTTGCGCTTCAGCAGCGCGAAATCCTCGCAGTCGCCGACCGTGCGCGGGTAGGCCCAGCGCTCCTCGACACCATAGATCTCCATGTCCGTCATCGGCTGGATGGTCGAGTTGACGGTGTAGTTGACCTTGAGGATCTCCTTCCAGCGATCCTCGGTCAGGATCGCCGGGCCGGCATCACCGCCGGCATAGGCGCATTCACTCGGATTGGCCTGGCAGAATTCATAGTGCCCGATCGGCGGGCTCGCATTGCCTGCAAGTGTCATGCTGGCGGGCGATGCCTGTCCTGCGCCCGCCATTGCCACCGTTACGCTAACGGCCAGAAGGCCGCTCTTCAGTAGATTTCGAATTGACATTATCGTCTCCCCGTTATGAGGACGACAATGACACGGACGTTTTTATCTCACGCAAAATTACGCAATCAATTTAATGGCTTAGTTGATTCAAAAGCGCATCAAACTTGATTCAAATCCACATCGAATACGCTTAAAATTAAGAGCGCATTCGTCTCGAATTCGATTAAAATTGAAGGATTGGGAAAAAGGCTTTCGGGCGGGAAAAGGCCGAAAAACGGACAGGCTGTTAACGCTTTTCGATAAGCCGGGTAAATTTCCGCGACCAGCTGCAGTGGGGATGGCGGCCGGCGGAGATCCAATTGAAGCCTACAAACAGGCGGAATCGCCATCCAGGAAGCCGATTCCGCCTTACATCCCGATTCTCCGCCGCAAAAATAATTTCGTCAGAGATCGCGGAATCTGTTTGTCGCAGCGACGATTGCGGCGGCGATATCCGCATTTTCAGTAGAATGGGCCGCCTTTGGCAGCACGATAAGCTCGGCGCCCGGCCATGCGCGGGCAAGTTCCCAGGCGGTGACAAGCGGCGCTTCTATATCGAAGCGTCCGTGGATGAGAAAGCCGGGGATGCCGGCGAGGCGGTCGGCATTCTTCAGTAGGATGCCGTCTTCGAGCCACGCGCCCTGGCGGAAATAGTGGGTGATGATGCGGGCGCGCGTCAGAAGGTAGCGCGGATCGGACCAGCGCCCGGGCAGACCGGCGGGATCGGCAAGAAGGATCGTCGCCGCTTCCCATTCATGCCAGTCGCGCGCCGCTTTCAGCCGCACCTGCTCTTCGGGATCGTTGAGCAGTTGATGATAGGCGCTCACCCTGTCGATGTCGCGGAGCTCCGGCGGCAGCGCCTTGCCGAAACTGTGCCATTCCTCGGGAAAGAGCGGCGCCATGCCGCGATAGAGCCAGTCGATTTCGGAACGCCGTGTCGTGGTGACGCCTGCAATGACGATGCCGCTGACATGGTCGGGATGGGATTGCGCATAGGCGAGCGCCAGCGTCGAACCCCAGGAATTGCCGAAGATGATCCACTTTTCTACGCTAAAGAGGCTGCGCAGCCTCTCTATATCCTCGATGAGATAGGCGGTCGTGTTGCGGGAGAGGTCGGTCGCGGCGTCGGCGGCGTCAGGCAGGCTGCGCCCGCAATTGCGCTGGTCAAAGAGGATGATGCGATAGACGGACGGATCAAAATAGCGGCGCGCGGCGGTGGAGCAGCCGGAGCCCGGTCCGCCATGCAGGACGAGTGCGGGCTTGCCCGTGGGATTGCCGCAGGCTTCCCAATAGACGAGATTGCCGTCGCCGGTATCGAGCAGGCCGTGTTCGTAAGGTTCGATTTCAGGAAACAGGACTGACATGACCGTGCTCTTCGTTGAGGCGCGCTGAATCCTTCAAGTCTGTGACGGACAGATGACGGAAGCGGGATTCCAAGTATCTGCTGCATAGGATGCATAGGACGTATAGGCAGATTCCGACCACCGCGCGGAAATCTCAGCCGAAATGAAAGTTACATTTGCCAGGGAGTGTCTGAAACCGGCTCTGCGACCTATGCATCCTATGCGGGCCACGCGGCATCGGCCCGAAATCGGCTCTGCTTTCCGGAAACGTAACGGATCGCCTGGGAGCGTGAGAGCGGCTTTTGTGCATCCGGACGGACGCACGGCGCTTTGACCGGGAAAGGTGCTAGAGGAATTCGCGCAGCGTCTCGCGCGACTGGACCGACAGGAACTCGATCGCAACACCCTCCGAGAAGTGGCGAACGACGCGGCCACGCATGTTGCCGAGGCGAACAGGCGTGCCGAGCGGCGGGCGCACTTCGCAATCGACGGCGCCACCCGAGAGCGAAAGGTCCATGATGCGGCAGGTGTAGCGCGTGCCGTCTTCCAGGGTGAGTTCGGTCTTGGTCTCGCGTGGCGTCAGACGATCATGACGGCGATCTTCCGGCAGGCCGAGCTCGTGTTTGTTGGCAAGCCAGGTGAGCTGGGCCGCGAGCTTCTCGCGCTTGCGCTCGGTGGCGTTGATCGACATGGTGAAGCCGCGCATATCGACTGTCTGTACATGACCTTCGACACGGCCGAGATGGTCGATGTAGGCGACGATGCGTTCATTGGCGCGCGGGCGGCCAACGCAGGTGACGTACATGTCGCCGGGCGACATATCGATCACCATGCACTCGAATTCCTCGTAGTTCGCAAGCATCAGCCGGCCCTGCATATTGATGGGCACGCGCTGGAACACTCCCTGTTCTGGGCGCGGCGCAGGCCGGTGCGTCTGAGCGGGCTGGAACGAGTGCATCAAAGGGCTTCTTTATGAAATCGCAGAGCCCAATCCTTACCCGCAATCCCTTAACAGAAGGTTTTGGAACGAGCCGCCGCATAACCCTAAAGTACTATGGGCGGCGACCCAAAATGGAACGGTCAGCGAGCGGCTGCCCCATGCAGGAAATGCGACATGGCGCGCAGCATGGCCCGGCCGAACGTGGCCTGTTTTTCGGCGGCGACCTCGACAGGGCGACGCGGTTCGGCCTCGGCCGTGCGGCCGAACTTGTCGTGCAGCAGCCGGCTGCGATCGAGGGCGAGAAGCTCCAGCGGTACGATCTCCAGCCAGCTTGCAGCAGCGGCAGGCGCGATGGCGCCGAGCAGCCGGTCGCAGCCGCCTTCGGGCGAACGCAGCGGCATCATGATGATCTCGAAGGCGGCGTGATGGCCGGCAGTACTGTAGCCCGTCGCGTTGAAAAGCGTCGGGATGGCGTGAGCGATGACGCCCTGTGCCGTCCTTTCGATATCCTCGTGCTGGCCGTTGGCCCAGAGGGCGGAGAAACGCTCGCCGCGCAGATCGCGGCCGAAGAGATCGCAGATCTTGGTGCCGGCGAGGCGGAAGCGGATATGCCGGTCCGCCGCCGTCTCCAAGATGAAGAGGCTCGACAGGAGATGAGGGATCGCGCCGGGCTCGATCTGCGATTTCAGCGGAGCATCCCGCCCGCCGCGCTGAGCATTCCAGTAGTCGAATATGTCGATCGTGATCTGAAGGCGCATGGCAGTGTCTCATTTCGGTTCATTGGGGCGCGGTTTTCGCCCCTTCACCTTCTACCTTGCGGATTTCATGCCAAATCCGGGGAGTTAAGGTTAAGAAAGGGTTTCGCTTGAGTGCGGAGGCCTGTCATGAGACCGTCTCTTCATCACTTCGAACAGTGAAGTTCTGCACGAAGACTGCCAGGGGAGGGGTCATCCTTCGGGGAACCCAGGCAAGCCGTCCGGCCAATTCCGGACGGCTTTTTTTTTGATGTCGGCTCCTGTATGGCTGTGGCCTGCAACGAGGCGATGAGAGCATGAACGAACAGACGTCCGGGCCTGACCAGGCATTCCAGCCTTCGCAGCCCGAACCGCCGGCCCGGCCGCCGCGCCAGCCGGTCTTCAATCTTCCGCCGGCGCTGCTTGCCACGCTGCTGCTGTTGATCCTGATCTTCGTCGTGCAATCGCTGCTGCCCGATGATTGGTTTCAATGGTTCCTGTTCAACTTCGGCTTCATTCCGCTGCGCTATGCCGTTTCGCTTGCAGAGCAGGGGCCGCAGCTCTACTGGACGCCGGTCACCTATTCGCTGCTGCACGGAAGCATCGAGCATATCGTCTTCAACGGCCTGTGGCTGATGGCCTTCGGCGCGCCGGTCGTACGCCGCATTGGCGCGTTCCGCTTCATCATCTTCTGGATTCTTTCCTCTGTCGCCTCGGCAGCGCTGCATGCGGCCCTGAACTGGGGCAGCGAAGGGTTGCTCATCGGTGCATCGGGTGTGGTCTCGGGCCTCATGGGCGCGGCCTGCCGCTTTGCCTTCCCTTCCGGGCGGCAGATGGTCCGCCCCGCACATCTCAATCCGCGACTGTCGGTGCTGCAGGCGATGCAGAGCCGCACGGTGATCATCTTCACCTTGTTATGGCTGGTCGGCAACGCGCTGATCGCCGTCGGCATCCCGCTCGTCGGCGACGGCAGCCAGGAAATTGCCTGGGATGCGCATATCGGCGGTTTCGTCTTCGGCTTCTTCCTTTTTGCGCTCTTCGACCGGAAACTGCCTGAAGAACCAGTGCCGCACCCTGACGACGAGTTGCAATCCTGACCCAAGCAGTGCACCATTGATCAATCCGCGTTGGGGGGAGAAACCGCCGCGGAGCCTGTGTTCCCGACAAGTGTTTCACTTTCGCCATGGGAGGTACAAATGGCCAGTTCCGTCAAGGCAATACTCGATCTGAAGGGTCGTGACGTCGTCACCACCGGACCGAATACCACGGTTGCGGAGGCGGCTGCGATTCTGAGCAAAAAGAAGATCGGCGCGATCGTCGTCGTCAGCATGGAAAACAAGATTTCCGGCATGTTCACCGAGCGCGATCTCGTGCATGTCATCGCCAAGTCCGGCAAGGACGGGCTCGATCAGACGCTTTCTTCCGTCATGACCTCGAAGGTCCTCCGCTGCAACGAGCAGACCTCGGTCCACGAGCTCATGGAGCTGATGACCAGCAAGCGTTTCCGCCACGTTCCCGTGGAAGCCAACGGCAAGCTTGCCGGCATCATTTCGATCGGTGACGTCGTGAAGTCGCGCATCGCCGAGGTCGAGCGCGAGGCCGAAGAGATCAAGGCTTATATTGCAAGCTGAATGACTCTTTATTCCACGCAATTCCGGACGCAAAACCGCGACGCACTTTTGCTGGAGTTGCTTGGGCGTTAGGGGTGCCTAGCGTAGAGTTCCTGCATACGCTGCAGCTCGGGCAGCCTTGCCCGGGCTTCCTCATAGCCACGTTCGATGGCTTCCCCCGCGCGATGGAATTCCGACAGGCCGATGTCCGACAGGCGCGGCTGCAGTGAGATATCGGGCGGATCGCCGGCAAGGCGCGCTCGCGCGATACGATCCTGAATGATGTTGAAGGCCTGCACCATGACGCCGGTCATGCCCATTCTGGCGGCATAGGGCGCATCCCTCTGCTGCTGCACTTCGGCAGGCGAGAGGCTGGCATTGTGGCGGACGACGGCGGAGCGGCCGTAGAGATCATAGTTGAGGTTGACAGCGACGACGAGCGGTTGCTCGTAGCTTCGGCAGACGGAAACCGGTACGGGATTGACGAGCGCGCCATCGACCAATGTGCGGTTATTGCTGCGCACCGGCTCGAAAATGCCGGGCAGGGCGTAGGATGCGCGGATCGCCGTGATCAGCGAACCGTTGGCGATCCAGACTTCGTGCCCGGTGTTGACCTCGGCCGCGACCGCGACAAAGGGCCGGTCGAGATCCTCGATGGTCAGTCCTTCCAGATGTTCCTGCATGCGTTTGGTCAGCCGCATGCCACCGAAGAGGCCGGAGCCGCCGATCGTCAGGTCGAGCAGGCTTGCGATGCGGCGCATGGTGAGCGAACGGGCGAAATTTTCCAGCTCATCCAGCTTGCCGGCGAGATAGCAGCCACCAACGAGCGCGCCGATCGAGGTGCCGGCGATCATGCCGATCTCGATGCGGGCCTCATCGAGCGCACGCAGCACGCCGATATGCGCCCAGCCGCGAGCGGCGCCGCCGCCAAGCGCCAGGGCAAGCTTTGCTTTCTTTTCGGGAACGGAGAGCACAGGAGAAACGGGCGTATCGTCACGCACCGCCAAGCCGGAACCGCCCCCATCGGAGCTTTGACGATTCATACTCCAGCCCAACATGGCGTTCCTTCCTCCCGGCAGAACACTGGGTTCCTATTAACCGCCCTGAACCCTTTCCAAATTGTATATAGAGACGACCAGCGTCGCAATAAGGAGCAGGCGGCCGGGATTTGGCCTATTTTCCGTAGATGTCCTTGGGATCGAAATGCAGGTCGTCATCGACGATGGTCAGCATGGGCTTTCCATCCTCCAGGGCGACGGTGCGGTAGAAGCAGGAGCGGCGACCCGTGTGACAGGTCGCGTCATGGCCGGCGACCTCGACCTTCAGCCAGATGGCGTCCTGATCGCAGTCGGTGCGGATCTCCTTGACGGTCTGGAGATTGCCCGAGGTCTCGCCCTTCTTCCAGAGCTTGCCGCGCGAGCGGCTGAAATAGTGGGCGAAGCCGGTCTGGATGGTCAGCGCCAGGGCCTGCGCATTCATATGAGCGACCATCAGCAGTTCGCCGTCACCGGCATCGGTGACGATGGCCGTGATCAGACCGCGATCGTCGAAGCGCGGCGTGAAATCGCCGGCATCCTCCAGCTCGGATTTATCGTCCGACGGCTGGTTGAAAATCAGTTCACTCATCGCGGCCCTCCTGAGGGAGCTGATCTCAGCGGCCCCTTACCATTGTCATGAATCGGACCTGATCGGCCGGTTCAGTCTTGAACGTTCCAGTAAAGGTTGTCGTCAATGTGGTCGAACCCTGCTTCTGAACGCCGCGCATGGCCATGCACATATGTTCGGCCTCGATCATAACGGCAACACCGCGCGGGCGCAGCGTTTCGTCGATGGCCTTGGCGATCTGCGAGGTCATCGTTTCCTGCGTCTGCAGACGGCGGCCGTAGATTTCGACGACGCGGGCGATCTTGGAGAGGCCGAGAACGCGTCCGTCCGGCATATAGGCGACATGCGCCTTGCCGATGATCGGCACCATGTGATGTTCGCAGTGGGAGAAGAAGGGAATGTCCTTCACCAGCACCATGTCGTCATAACCGGCAACCTCCTCGAAGGTCCGGCCGAGCACGTCTTCCGGGCTCATCTCGTAACCGGCGAAGAGCTCGCGATAAGATTTGGCGACGCGGGCAGGCGTATCCAGCAGGCCCTCACGCGACGGATCGTCGCCAGCCCAGCGCAGCAGGACACGAACGGCGTCCTCTGCCTCCTGCTGGGAGGGGCGATCGGATTCACGGGCGGTCTGCGGAAAATTCTTGACGATGGCGTCCATATTCAATGGTCTCCTGGTCCGCAACGCGGACCTTATTCGGACTAGCCACTGGTACCCCAAGCGGGAATTCTTGCACCTTTGGCAGGCTCCGGGGCTTTCCAGGCTCGCTTTCTCGAACCCTTCCGGCACGGTTTCCCAATCAAACTTATCCAGGCCCATTGCATTTCAATGGCCCTCGAACGACATACATATAGGAAGACGACCCTGGTATGTAAGTATGCTGTCGTTTGACTGTGTGTTTTTTGTTTACATGACAATCACATAGGAATTAGCGTCGCTTTTAGGCGTTTTTGGAGCCAAATCCGTCATGGATGACATCTACAACAGCAAAATCCTCGAATTTGCCGGCAATATTCCTCTGACCGGCACGCTTGACGATGCGGATGCGAGCGCCCAGGCGCATTCCAGGCTCTGTGGTTCGAAGGTGCGCATCTGGCTGAAAATGGATGGCGATAGGATCAGCGCCTTTTCGCATGACGTGAGGGCCTGCGCCCTCGGCCAGGCCTCCTCCTCGATCATGGCCCGCCATGTTGTCGGCGCGACATCAGGCGAAGTGCGCAAGGCGCGCGAGGATATGCTCGCCATGCTGAAAGCGGATGGCGAGGGGCCGGATGGACGGTTCGCCGACATGCGCTATCTCCTTCCCGTGCGTGATTACAAGGCGCGTCATGCCTCCACCATGCTGACCTTCGATGCCGTCGTCGATGCTATCGGCCAGATAGAGGCAAAGCGCGCTGAAACCGTCGAGGCGTAAGCTATGTGCGAATTCTGTCTGCTGCGCGAGGAAGAGGAAGACGAGGGTGGTGCCGCCGCGCCGAAGCCTCGCGCCCAGCCGCGGCAGAGATTTTCCCGCAATTACTCCGGCCCCTTCAGCAAGACGCCTGACCGCCTTTTCGCCATGGCGCTGATCCGCCTCTACCAGCTGACGCTTTCCGGCTTCGTCGGCAATTCCTGCCGGCATATCCCAACCTGCTCCGAATATGGCTATGAGGCCGTCGCCCGCCACGGGCTCTGGGCCGGCGGCTGGATGACGCTATTCCGTGTCGGTCGATGCGGTCCGGGCGGCACAAGCGGGCTCGACCCGGTGCCGGAAAGTCTGGAAATGCGTTTCCGCTGGTTTACGCCCTGGCGTTATTTCGCGCTTGGGCGGAAGGAGGCATAAGGTGTGTACCTTCATCGCACTTCTGCACAGCATCGTCCTGACCTCCGAGCGGCGTGTGATCATGGAGGATCTGCGAAAGCTTGCCGAAGAGCTGGGCTATCGTGAACCGCGCACACTGGTCTCCACTGGCAACCTCGTGTTCGAGGCAGATGAAATGCGGCCGCACGAAGTCGAAGAGCAGTTGGAGGAGGCTTTTGAAGAAAAATTCGGCAAGCATGTCGATATCATCGTGCGCAGCGACTGCACCTGGATGGCGCTCTGCAGCGCCAATCCCTTCAAGGACGGCGTTGGCGACCAGGTGATCGTGCGCGTCAACCGGCTGCCGATCGACCCGGACAAGGTGGAAGCGCTGAAGCCGCTTCTGTCGGAGGGACAGCGGATGGAGCTGGTCGGCTGCGATCTCTGGATCGATTTCCACGGCAAGCCGAGCCAATCGAAGCTGCTATCGGCGCTCACGACCAAGCGCATGGGTGTCGGAACGATGCGCAACTGGAACACCGTGCGCGGCCTTTTTGAAATGGTCCTGTAGGCAGGCTTTTCCTTTACTCAGACACCAAATATCAGTATCAGGCGGCAGCACGTCCCGACAGGGATGATGCTTCCGTTTCAACCACCCGCATTCGTTGGCGGGACTGGACAAGGAGAATTCAATGTCCCAATCCGTTTCCCTGACATTTCCTGATGGTTCGGTGCGCAGCTTCCCAGCTGGCGCGACCGGCAAGGATGTCGCCGAATCCATTTCCAAGTCGCTTGCCAAGAGCGCCGTCGCCATTGCGATCGACGGCACCGTGCGCGACCTTTCCGATGCCGTGACCGACGGCAAAATCGAGATCATCACGCGCAAGGATGGCCGCGCGCTGGAGCTTATCCGGCATGACGCCGCACACGTGATGGCCGAAGCCGTACAGGAACTGTGGCCCGGCACTCAGGTGACGATCGGCCCGGTGATCGAGAACGGCTTTTATTACGACTTCGCGAAGAACGAGCCCTTCACGCCCGACGATCTGCCCAAGATCGAAAAGAAGATGAAGGAGATCATTGCCCGCAATGCGCCCTTCACCAAGCAGATCTGGTCGCGCGAGAAGGCCAAGGAAGTTTTTGCCGCAAAGGGCGAACAGTACAAGGTCGAACTCGTCGATGCGATTCCCGAAGGGCAGGATCTGAAGATCTACAATCAGGGCGACTGGTTCGACCTTTGCCGTGGCCCGCACATGGCCTCCACCGGCCAGATCGGCACCGCCTTCAAGCTGATGAAGGTTGCCGGCGCCTATTGGCGTGGCGACAGCAACAACGCAATGCTCTCGCGCATCTACGGTACGGCATGGGCCGATCAGGCCGATCTCGACAATTACCTGCACATGCTGGCCGAAGCCGAGAAGCGCGACCACCGCAAGCTCGGTCGCGAAATGGACCTGTTCCACTTCCAGGAAGAAGGTCCGGGCGTCGTCTTCTGGCATGGCAAGGGCTGGCGCATCTTCCAGTCGCTCGTCTCCTACATGCGCCGCCGGCTTGCCGTCGACTATCAAGAGGTCAACGCGCCGCAGGTGCTCGACACCGCACTCTGGGAAACCTCGGGTCACTGGGGCTGGTATCAGGAAAACATGTTCGCCGTGAAATCGGCCCATGCCATGACGCATCCCGAAGACAAGGAAGCGGACAACCGCGTCTTTGCGCTGAAGCCGATGAACTGCCCCGGCCACGTGCAGATCTTCAAGCATGGCCTGAAATCCTATCGCGAGCTGCCGATCCGTCTCGCCGAATTCGGCCTTGTGCATCGCTACGAGCCCTCGGGCGCTCTGCACGGGCTTATGCGCGTACGCGGCTTCACGCAGGACGACGCGCACATCTTCTGCACCGACGAGCAGATGGCAGCCGAGTGCCTGAAGATCAACGACCTGATCCTCTCGGTTTATGAAGACTTCGGCTTCAAGGAAATCGTCGTGAAGCTCTCCACTCGTCCTGACAAGCGCGTCGGCACCGATGCGCTATGGGATCGGGCGGAAGCCGTCATGACCGATGTGCTGAAGACAATCGAGGCGCAGTCCGAGGGACGCATCAAGACCGGCATCCTGCCGGGTGAGGGCGCTTTCTACGGGCCGAAATTCGAATATACGCTGAAGGACGCAATCGGCCGCGAATGGCAGTGCGGCACGACGCAGGTCGACTTCAACCTGCCGGAACGCTTCGGCGCCTTCTATATCGACAGCAATTCGGAAAAGACGCAGCCGGTCATGATCCATCGCGCCATCTGTGGCTCGATGGAACGTTTCCTCGGCATCCTGATCGAGAACTTCGCCGGCCATCTGCCGCTGTGGGTCTCGCCGCTGCAGGTCGTCGTCGCAACGATCACCTCGGAAGCCGACGGCTACGGCCAGGAAGTGGCGGAGGCGCTGCGCGACGCAGGGCTGCATGTCGAGACCGACTTCCGTAACGAGAAGATCAATTACAAGATCCGCGAACATTCCGTTACGAAAGTTCCCGTCATCATCGTCTGCGGCAAGAAGGAAGCGGAAGAGCGTACGGTCAATATCCGCCGCCTCGGCAGCCAGGAGCAGACATCGATGTCGCTGGATTCGGCGATCGAAAGCCTTGCCCTGGAGGCAACACCGCCCGATATCCGTCGTAAGCTCGAGGCAAAGAAGGCCAAGGCGGCCTGAAAATTGCCTTTTGGATAATGGCAGCGCCCGGCAGTGATCTGCTTGGCGCTGTCAGAAATCTGACATGCAACAGTAATATAGCCGCCACAAAACAGGGGACGGGTTTCATCCCGGCAGGCATTCGAGTGCGCTTCAAAGAGCTTTCCTACGCGAACGAACGGGATCCGCGCTTCAAGCGCTGGCTCATCCGCTCCATCGAGGGCCTTTCCGGCCGTGACCGCTATGTACGGCTCTATGACATCTGGCGCAGCGACATTGTCGGCAAGAGCGACCGCGTCTTCGGCAAGATGCTCGATCTCATCGATGTCGAGATCAATGTGAAGGGCAGCTGGCCGCTCGAGCCGGTGCCGGACGAGCCGATCGTCATCGTCGCCAACCATCCCTTCGGCATAGGCGACGGTATCGCAGTGCTGGCGCTAGCCGAACAGATTGGTCGTCCGTTCCGGGTACTGATCCACAATGATCTTCTCAAGGTGCCGGAAATGGCGCCTTATTCGCTGCCGATCTCCTTTGAGGAGACCAAGGAAGCGATGGCGATGAACATGAAGAGCCGTCATGAGGCGGTTCGCCTGCTGAAGGAAGGCACGACGATCGTGATTTTTCCGGCTGGCGGCGTGGCCACCGCCAAGAAGGGCTTCGGCCGCGCCGAAGACCTGCCGTGGAAGATGTTCCCGGCCAAGCTCATCCAGGCGACCCGCGCCAGCGTGCTGCCGATCTATTTCGAGGGCCAGAACGGCCGGCTCTTCCATCTCGCCAGCAGGGTTTCGATGACGCTGCGCCTGTCGCTGCTCATCCGCGAATTCCGCCGTCTTTCAGGCAGCACGATCACCGCGCATGTGGGCAGGGTCCTGTCCTGGGAAGAACTGAGCAGCGGCAGTGATCGCAAGGATCTGCTTGCCCGTCTCTTTGACGCCGTCTTCTCGATGGCGCCGAAGAAGAAGGCCTTCCTCAAGCGCGCAAGCTGAATATTTCCGGATATTCCGGACGCGGCCTCAGTCGAGGCTGGCGCCGTCGCCGCTTTGCAGATCTTCATAGGACGGCAAGGGCGGCTGCGGCGGGATCTCGCCGCCCGGCTGGGGCACACCCTTCGGCCCGGCCGCGGCCTGTCCCGATGGCACGGCTGTGGCGGCCGGAGCAATCGGCTGCTGGGCCTGCTGGTTCTTCATCAGCACTTCGACATCGGTATTGACGCCGGCAGCGACGGTGAAGTCACGCTGATAGATCTTGTCCTTGTTGCGGGCGACCGCCGTGTATTCACCTTCCGCCAGAACCATGGCCGGAAAGGCACTCACACTTTCGCCGACGCTGTCGCCGGCTGCCGTCAGGATCGACCAGGCGGTATCGGCGATCGCTTCGCCGCCGGTTTCCGAGACCAGCTTGAAATTGATCTGTGCCGCCCTGTGCTGGATCGTCGCTTCGGTGAGCTTGCCGGCCTCCACCTGGATGTCGGCACGGATGGTCGCGTTGACATTGCCGTATTCGGAAACGACGTGATAGGTGCCGGCATTAAGGCGCACGACCGTATTGGGCGGCACATCGGCCATGACAAGGCCGCGCTCGCCGTCGTCGCGAATTTCCGAAGAGTAAATCGAGAAGCTAAGCTGATCCGGACGGATACGGACATCGGAGCCGGAGACGGCGTTGAGCAGCAGCCCGCCAGCATCGAGAACCATCACCTGTTTGTCGACTGCGCCTTCATCCGGCACCGTCAGCTTCTTGGTGACGCCGGCGCGGCCGAAGGAGACGTTGACGAAATAATCGCCGGCAGCGAGCTGGAAGGCTGCGGTGCCGCCACGGGAGCTGGCGATGAGCGGCAGCTTGCCATCATTTCCAGCGACGGGACTGAATACATACCAGGAAAGCCCGGCTTCGACAGGCTTGCCATCGGCCGTGAGTTTGGCTTCCAGCGAGACGTCGCGCAGGTGCACGCCTTCCTGTGCCGTGCCTGGCGCGATGAACGCGTTGAGCTTCGGCATTTTCGGCGTCGATTCGAGCTGCTTGAATTCCTTGAAGGCGTCCTGAGCGGCAGCGCCAAACGGCGTCAGCAGCATCAGGGCAAGAGCAAGGCCGATCCGTGCAAAAGGCAATATGCCAAACATCCTGTTCGTGAACCGATTGACTTCTGAAATCGCAGAGTCCACTTCAAGACCAATGCCATGGCAAATTCAAGACCTGTGGCCACCCTCTGCATACAAATGAGAGTATCTCCCGCATGAAATCCGACATCAAGCTGATCGATTATCTCGCCGTGCGTCGCTCCATCCCCGCGTTCCAGATGTGCGAACCGGGACCGGAAAAGGCCGAAATCGAGGAAATCCTGCGCCTTTCATCGCGCGTTCCAGATCACGGCAAGCTCGCCCCCTGGCGCTTCATCGTCTATCGCGGCGAGGAGCGCGTGCGGCTAGGCGAAGAGCTGCTGAAGCTGGCGCTCGAAGCAAAACCCGATCTCTCGGAGGAAATGATCCAGGTGGAGCGCACGCGCTTTACCCGTGCGCCTGTCGTCGTCGGCATCGTCAGCAAGGCAGGCCCGCATTTCAAGATCCCGGAATGGGAACAGATCATGTCCGCGGGCGCGCTGTGCCTCAACGTCATCCTGGCTGCCAATGCGCATGGTTATGTTGCCAACTGGCTGACGGAATGGTTCGCCTTCGACGAGCGCGCCTATCCGCTGCTCGGCGTCCAGCCGGGCGAAAAGGTTGCCGGCTTCATCCACATCGGCTCCACGACCTTCCCACCCGTCGAGCGTCCGCGCCCTGAACTGACCGAGACGGTCACCTGGATCGGCGGCGAAGACTGATGTTCTACACGACGGACACCAACCGGCACGGGTTGGCGCATGATCCCTTCAAGGCGATCGTCGCGCCACGGCCGATCGGCTGGATCGGCAGCAAGGGCAGGGATGGGTCGATCAATCTCGCGCCCTATTCCTTCTTCAATGCGGTGGCCGACAAGCCGAAGCTGGTCATGTTTTCATCGAGCGGGCACAAGCATAGCCAGAAAAACGCCAGGGAAACCGGCGTTTTCACCTGCAATTTCGTCAGCCGCAATCTGGCTGATAAAATGAACCTTTCCTCCGCCGCCTTGCCTTACGGAACGAGCGAATTCGAATTCGCCGGACTGACGCCGAAACAGGCGGAGCTCATTGATGCGCCCTATGTCGCGGAGGCCTTCGCCGTTCTGGAATGCAGGGTGACCGAGATCATCGAGCCGAAGACGCTCTCCGGCGAGTCGACAGAGAATGTCTTCGTTTTCGGAGAGGTCATCGGCATCCATATCGATGAGGCGATCGTCAGAGATGGCCGGTTCGATGTGGCGCTGGCGCGGCCGATCGCACGCATGGGCTACATGGACTATTGCGAAGGCAGCGAGATCTTCGAAATGTTCAGGCCGAAGGTCTGACAGCAGCCATATGGGTTCGGCCAAACCCTAATAAATATGGTGAACCAATCATAAACTTTTTCCGGCTACCGTCCCTGTATTGAATAAGACGCGAAGGAATCGCGTTCAGTGCTGGGGCGTGGTCGTGATCATTGAGGCATTTCTTCGTTGGGTCGAAACGGCCAAGACGGCTGACAGGGCGGCCGCTGCAAATGCTCTGGGACGCGTCTATCTCAAATCGGAAATGTCGGACGAGCGGCGCGACGCTGCTGAAAAGGCGATGACCTACCTGCTCGACGATCCGTCGCCGCGTGTGCGGCTTGCGCTCGCCGAAGCGATCGCCTGGGCGCCGCATGCGCCACGCAACATCATTCTCTCGCTTGCCGAAGACCAGCCGGAGATCGCCTGTCATGCGGTGACCTGCTCGCCGATCCTGACCGATGCCGATCTCGTCGATCTCGCAGCACGCGGCAGCGGTGCGACGCGCATGCTGATTGCGGCGCGCGCCCATGTGACCCGCCCGGTTTCGGCGGCACTTGCCGAAGTCGGCGACGAGGACGAAATTCTCTGCCTGCTCGAAAATGACGGCGCGGCGATTTCCGCCCAATCCCTGAAGCGGATTGCCGAACGGCTTGGTGATGTCAGCGACATCAGAAACCTGCTTCTCGACCGCATCGATTTGCCGGCCGATGCCCGCCAGCTTCTGACGCAACATGTCAGCAATGCGCTGGTCGGCCTGCCGCTGGCGCAGGCGGCAATCGGCCTGCAGAGGCTGCAGCGCATCAGCCGCGAGGCGACGGAAGCGGCGATCGTTTCCATCGCCGGCGATATCGCGCCGGTCGAAGTCCCGGATCTCGTCGAACATCTTCGCCTGAACGATCGGCTGACGCCTTCCTTCCTTATGCACGCGCTCTGCTGCGGCAAGGTGGAATTCTTCGCCTGCGCCATCGTCAATCTGTCAGGTTGCAGCGACCGGCGCGTGCGGGCAATCCTCGCCACGGGCCGCATGCATGCCGTGCGCGCGCTCTATGAATCGGCGGGCCTGCCGCGCGATATCAGCATCATTTTCGTGGAAGCGACGTTCCTTTGGCGCGAGGCTTCGCGCAACACCTCGGCCTCGCTGCTCGGCAGCATCTGCGGGCGCCTGCTTCAGAAATTCCACAGCCGGGTAGGGCAGCATGACGCTGTCGGCGAGTTGCTCGACATGATCGAAAAGCTGCATGTCGCCGAGCAGCGCCGGTCGGCCCGTGTCTATGCGTCGCTTGCCGCTGCTTAATCGGTAAAGCGGGCCGCGGCCCAGGAATAGCTCGCAGAGACGAAATGCAATGGCTTCGCCAGGGTGTTTTTCACATCGTGGCCGGAAGGCAAATTGGCGCGCACACGCCCGGCAATAGTATCCACAAAACCGCCAAGGCCATCACGTTGTTCGACTACCTCGGGCGCTGCTGGTGCAGCGGGCGCCGGCTTGGCCGGCTCGGCAGCGACAAGCGACTTCGGCGCCTCGCAGACGGCAATGACGGTCGGATAGCTGGCATTGGCATAGGTCTTCAGCCGCTGCTCGGCCTCGGCATCGCAGGCGACGACGGTTTCCCAGTGTTTGTCGACCGTGGCGACGTAATTGCACTGGCTGACGGAATCGTCGCAACCGAGGATCGTCATGGCAATGAGGACGGCTTGCATATTTTGCCTCCATGGCTATTGAGCGTGTCATCCCCTTCGAAAGCACAATTCCAACGGAATGAAGGCAGCGATATTAACTCCTTGTCATCAAGGGAAAAATGACGCGTTTCACCGGAACAGGAGAGAGAAAATGTCCGTCACCATCGCTCTGGAACCGCCGCGCCAGAATGGCGTGATTCGCCTTCTCGATCTCTCCGATGCCTATGCGCAATCGCTCTATCCGCCCGAGAGCAACCACCTCGTCGATATTTCAACGCTGGAAAAGCCGTCCGTGAGCTTCCTCGTGGCGCGGAACGGCAGCGAGATCGTCGGTTGCTGCGCGCTGGTGGAGGCAAGCGACGGGACGGCAGAGATCAAGCGCATGTTCGTCGATCCCGAGGCGAGGGGCCTGAAGGTCGCCAGCCGCCTGATGGACCAACTGGAGGAGATCGGCAGGGGGAAGGGTCTCGACGCAATCCGCCTGGAGACCGGTATCTATCAACCGGAGGCGATCAGCCTCTACAGGAAATATGGATATCGCGAGATCGAGCCTTTCGGCTCCTATCAGCCGGATCCGCTCAGCATCTTCATGGAAAGGCGGCTGGCCTAAACCGGCAAGGCCCTTAGCCTTCGGCAGCGCGCTGCACCGGCGGCGCCTGCTCGTCGAGGATGATCTGCGGTCCCGCATCGGCGGCGCGGACTTCATGTATCCATTCGCGCCAGATCGCGACCAGCAGCGCCATCAGCACCGGGCCGATGAAGAGGCCGAGGAAACCCATCGTCTTCACGCCGCCGACAAGGCCGAAGAAGGTCGGCAGGAACGGCAGCTTGATCGGTCCGCCAACGAGCTTGGGGCGCAGCGTCTTGTCGACAATGAAGAGTTCGACCGTGCCCCAGACGAACAGGCCGATGCCGGCGACATGCGAGCCGCTGGCCAGCAGATAGACGGATACAAGCGTGAAGGAGAGCGGCGCTCCGCCCGGGATCAGCGCCATGACGCCGGTCAGCACACCAAGGGTGACGGGCGAGGGCACGCCGGCAATCCAGTAGGCAACGCCGAGCACGATGCCTTCGCCGATGGCAATCAGCGTCATGCCCATGACGGTCGAGCTGATGGTGGCAGGCACGACGCGGGAAATACGCTCCCAGCGGTTCGGCAGGATACGCTCGCCGAGCATGTCAATCTGCTTGGAGAAGGAGAAGCCGTCGCGATAGACGAAGAACAGCGCGATCAGCATGAAGAGCAGCGTCAGGAACAGGTGGAAGGCACCACCGCCGGCCGCCAGAATTGCGCGGTAGATATTGCCGATATTGGCGCCACTGACGGCCTGGATGAGCTCACCCATGGCGCCGGGGCTGCCGATATACTTTGTCCAAAGTTCGTCGAGGTAGGAACCGGCCAGAGGCAAGGCGACGATCCATTGCGGCGTTTCCGCTCCGAAGCGGTTGGCGTGGATCGCCCATGCGACCCAGGTGCGCACTTCACCGGTCGTATAGGCAACCGCAAGGCTGATCGGAATGACGAGGAAGGTGACGATGAGGACGATCGCGATCGTCGCGGCGACCGTCGTATTGCCGCCGACGCGGGCAACCAGCTTGCGGTAAAGCGGCCAGCTCGCAAAGCCGATGACGAGGGCTGCGAGCACAGGCACCACGAAGCCGTAGAAGAAATAGACGCCGGCTGCGGCAACAAGCACGAGCAGCCAGCGGGCAGCCGAAATGGAGGGTATCAGCGGCGTACGTATCGTCGCCGACGGCCCCAGCCATCGCGGCTCCGTATTGGTTTTCTGACGATCAAACACACCCACGCGCGCCTCTTTTTATTGTTGTCCTAGTTTATGGGCTATGAACCGGGCGGTTTCAAGGTCCGCCCGGATAAAGCGTATACAAAGCGTGGTTATTTGGTCGCTGAATCCTTGAGATATTATTGCGGGCGGCGGTTGATCTTGAAGGCGTAGAACTGTGTCTTCTGGCCGGTCGAGAAATTATTGTCAGAACCGAGGATCAGAACATCCGTGCCATCCTTCGCCTTGCCGATCGCCATGGCTTCGATATTATCCGGCGTCAGGCCGATGGCGCGGAGATCAAGAACCTGGCTCTTGCGGGCAGGGACGACGCGCTGGTCGTTCTTGGCGAGCGAGGCGATGCCGGAAACGTCGGTCGCGCCGTCGAGATCCATCATGAAGAGCTTGATGTTGTTGCCGAAGCCCTGGGCATAGCTGCGCTCGACAGCGAGCAGGCGGTGATCATCGAGTGCGATCATTTCCGACATGCCGTTGTCGTTGCCGCCGTCGGGTTTGACGGCAGCCTGCGGAATCGGCGAGACCGGATAGACGTATTGAGCCTTCGGCTCGCCGGTTGCGCCGTCATAGCGGATGATGCGCGAGAGGCTCCCGGTCGTCAGACTGGGGTTCGGGCCGTCCTGATAGAGGGCAGCTTCGACGCCGACGAACACGTCACCGGACGGAGATACGGCCAGATCCTCGAAAGCGAGGTTATCGCGGATGCCGGTCGACTTGTCGGCGGTCGGCGCAAAACCGTCGGGCAGCTTGAACTCGCGCACGAAGGCGCCATCAGGAGAAGCGACGCGAACGAATGGAGCGATCAGCGCCTTCGCATCACCTTCGCTGCCCCAGTAGATGCCGTCCTTGCCGAAGCGGATGGATTCCGGATCGACGGTGCGGACGGCGAAGGGCTGGCCGTTTTTATCCTGGAAGGTGGTGTGCTTGGCGATGGTGACGCCCTTCAGGCCGGCGGCGCTGACGTCGATATCGAGATCGTAGAAGCGGGCCGGGGCCTTTTCGGAGCGATCGTCGCTGATGGCGACGTAGTGGCCGGTGGCGGCATCGAAATCGAGACCTGAAATGCCGCCGAATTCGACGCCGTTTTCCATCTGGCCGGTTGGGATAACGAATTCACCGAGATAGGAAACGGAGATCGCTGCCGCGCAGTCGCCGAAGGGGCAGGCGGTCTCGACGGTCGCGCCGATATCTGTGGCATAGACGGAGGCGGTGCTGGACAGGAGAACGAAAGCGGCAGTCGCAAGAAAACGCTTGGTCATGGCAAATATCCGGCAAAGGGTTGAAACAGAACGGCCGGCGCTGCGTGGACCTCGCGAGAGGACAGAGCGCCGGCCGTTCTATTGCGCCGGTAATTTGACGGACTCGTAACGGTTCTTCGTCAGTTCGATGAATTCGCTACGACTTAAATATCCAGATCCTCTGCGAAGGCGGCACGTTCCTGGATGAAGCGGAAACGGGCTTCGGCCTTGGTCCCCATCAGGTCGTCGACGGCATTACGCGTGCCCTCGAAATCCACCTCGTCGATCAGCACCCGCAGAAGCGTGCGCTTGGACGGATCCATGGTGGTTTCCTTGAGCTGGGCGGGCAGCATTTCGCCGAGACCTTTGAAGCGGCTGATCTCGATCTTGGCCTTGCCCTTGAACTCCGTCTCCATCAACTCGGCGCGATGCTCGTCATCGCGGGCATAGGCAGACTTCGCCCCCTGCGTGATCTTGTAGAGCGGCGGCACGGCGAGGAAGAGGTGACCGCCGCGCACCAGTTCCGGCATCTCCTGATAGAAGAAGGTGATGAGCAGCGAGGCGATATGCGCACCGTCGACGTCGGCATCGGTCATGACGATGATGCGTTCGTAGCGAAGATCCTCTTCGCGGTATTTCGAGCGCGTGCCGCAGCCGAGCGCCTGAACGAGATCGGAGATTTGCTGGTTGGCCGACAGCTTCTCGCGGCCGGCGCTGGCGACGTTGAGGATCTTGCCGCGCAGCGGCAGGATCGCCTGATTGGCGCGGTTGCGCGCCTGCTTGGCGGAACCGCCTGCCGAGTCACCCTCGACCAGAAAGAGTTCTGCGCCTTCCGCGGTATTCTGCGAGCAATCGGCGAGTTTGCCGGGCAGGCGCAGCTTGCGCACTGCTGTCTTGCGGTTGACTTCCTTCTCCTTGCGGCGGCGCAGGCGCTCTTCGGCGCGCTCGATCACCCAGTCGAGAAGCTTCTCGGCCTCGTTCGGATTGTCGGCGAGATAATGGTCGAAGGGGTCGCGCAGCGCATTTTCGACAAGGCGCTGGGCTTCGACGCTCGCTAGTCGATCCTTGGTCTGGCCGACGAATTCCGGCTCGCGGATGAAGACCGAGAGCATGCCCACGGCCGAGATCATCACGTCATCGGTGGTGATCTGTGCGGCACGCTTGTTCTGCGTCAGCTCGGCATAGCTCTTCAGGCCCTTGGTCATCGCAATGCGGAGACCGGCCTCGTGCGTGCCGCCTTCGGGCGTCGGGATGGTGTTGCAGTAGGAATGGACCTGCGGATCGCCGCCATACCAGGTGATCGCCCATTCTAGCGCACCGTGGCCGGCTACCTTCTCGGTCTTGCCGGCGAAGATCTCGCGGGTGACCGTGAATTCCTTGCCCATCGTTGCCTGCAAGTAATCCTTGAGGCCGCCGGGGAAGTGGAAGACGGCCTTGTCGGGCAGATCCGATCCCTCAGGCAGCACTCCCGGCTCGCAGTTCCAGCGGATCTCGACGCCTCCGAAGAGATAGGCCTTGGAGCGGGCCATGCGGAACACGCGCGCCGCATCGAACTTCGCATGATCACCGAAAATCTGCGGGTCGGGATGGAAGCGAACCTTGGTGCCGCGACGGTTATGCACATCGCCCAGCTCTTCGAGCCCGCCCTGCGGCACGCCGCGCGAGAAGCGCTGGCGATAGAGCTTGCGGTTACGAGCGACCTCGACTTCGAGATGATCCGACAGAGCGTTGACGACAGAGACGCCGACGCCGTGCAGACCGCCCGAGGTCTCATAGGCCTTGCCGTCGAATTTACCGCCGGCATGCAGCTTGGTCATGATGACTTCGAGCGTCGACTTGCCGGGAACCTGCGGATGGTTCTCGACCGGAATGCCGCGGCCGTTGTCGGTGACCGTCAGATAGCCCTGGGTATCGAGATGGACATCGATGAAATCGGCATGGCCGGCCACCGCTTCGTCCATCGAGTTGTCGATGACTTCGGCAAAAAGGTGGTGCAGCGCCTTCTCGTCGGTGCCGCCGATATACATGCCCGGGCGCATGCGCACCGGTTCCAGGCCTTCCAGAACGCGGATCGAGGATGCGCCGTAATCATCACTGTTCGATGTCGCCGGAGCAGGGCGGGAGGCCGAGGGTGCCGCCGCAGCGGGCCGTTCGGCAGGTGCCGCAGGCTTTGCAGCCTCCTCCTGCTTTTGCGACTCCTGCTTCTGTGACAGGGGCATTCCGGAAAAGAGGTCGTTGCTGTCTTCCATGGAACCGTTCAGATCTTCATTCTCGTGAAGGGCCGCCGCTGGCCCACAATAGTCACAGTCCGCATCGCGTTTGCGAATCAGGGGGATTCTGACAGAAAGCGCCCCGATACGCGACGCGCCCCGGATTTGCGGAGCTTTTCAAGATGTGATTTGCGTTGCTGGACGCCGAATGGCAAGTCGCGGCAACTCTCTGGGAACCATCCGCATGCCGATGTCCACAAGTCATTGCACCATAGTCACCGCAATTGCGGCCTTTTTCCTGTCCGCGGCTGTCACGACCGCCGCAGCCGATGCGCTGCCGCCCTACAAGGACGATCTGTTTTCAACGCAGAAAGTGCTGCAGACGGGCGATGACGGCGCCTTCGACGTGATCGACTACGACGAGATGCGTGATATCAACGGGCGCGACCAGATCCCGCAAAAGCGGGTGCAGCAGAAATATGTCTCGCTTGGCGTCAAGAAGCTGCAGACAGATGAAACGCTGTCACTCGACGGCACTAGGCTCGATGTCACCAGGGTGGGACCGGCTCAGAATGCCGCCTTCACGGTCATCTTCATCCACGGCCGCGACGGCGACCGGCGGCTCGGCGCCAACGACTATTCGTTTGGCGGCAATTTCAACCGGCTGAAGAACCTTACGGCCGGCAATGGCGGCGTCTATTATTCGCCGACCGTCAGGACCTTCGATGCGAATGGCGTTGCGGCCATTGCCGGGCTGATCCGCTATGCGAGCGCGCAGTCTCCCGGCCGGCCGGTCATTCTGAGCTGCGCTTCTATGGGCAGCCAGATCTGCTGGGGCATCACGCGCGATACTGAAAGCGTCAAGCGGATGAAAGGCATGCTGATCATGAGCGGGGTCTCTGATCCGGATTTTGCAAAGAGCCCGTTCTACAAGGCAAAGCTGCCGCTGTGGTTTGCCCACGGCAGCCGCGACCCCGTCTATGCGGCAACCGAGCAGCAAGCGCTGTTCGAAAAGCTCGACAAGGCGAAGTACCCGACGCATTTCACGCTCTTCCAGAACGGCAATCATGGCACGCCGATCCGCATGATCGACTGGCGGAAGGTGTTGAACTGGATTCTGGCCTCCTGAACGGGCGGATTTCACGCCGTGCAGAGCTTTCAAACGATCATATTCCCCCGACGTTACGCGGGGCGCTTTCCTTTACCGCAAGCTTTTGCTAAGGCCGCCCGATATGCGGATTTTGGGAGGAGCAGCATGACACCTGACGTACGCCCGCTCGTGGCGGGAAACTGGAAGATGAACGGCACGCGTGCCTCATTGGACCAGATCAAGGCGATTGCCCAGGGCGTCAGCTCCCCCTTGTCGGAAAAGGTCGAGGCCCTGATCTGCCCGCCGGCAACGCTGCTTTATGTGGCGACGGCGCTCGCCACCGACAGCCCGCTCGCGATCGGCGGCCAGGACTGCCATCAGGCGCAATCCGGGGCGCATACGGGCGACATTTCGGCCGAAATGATTGCCGATTGCTACGGCACCTATGTGATCGTCGGCCATTCGGAACGGCGCATCGACCATGCCGAGACCGATCATATGGTGCGGGCCAAGGCACAGGCCGCCTATCAGGCCGATCTGACTGCGATCGTCTGCGTCGGCGAAACCGGCGACGAGCGCGACTCCTATCAGACGCTCGACATCCTCAAGCGTCAGCTTTCCGGCTCGCTGCCCGAGGAGGCAACGGCCGAAAATACCGTCATCGCTTATGAACCCGTCTGGGCGATCGGCACGGGACTGACGCCGACGGCAAAGGATGTGGAAATCGTCCATGCCTTCATCCGCGACGAACTCGTCCTGCGCTTCGGCGACGAGGGCAAGGGTATGCGCATTCTCTATGGCGGTTCGGTCAAGCCCGCAAACGCCAGCGAACTGCTCGCAGTCGACAATGTGGACGGTGCGCTGATCGGCGGGGCGAGCTTGAAAGCCGCGGACTTCCTCGCCATCTACGGCACATATGAAGCGCTGCTTGCCTGAAGCGATTGCATATTCCTGGCCGAAGGGCTTGGAATAGCTCAAGACCTCATGTAAAGAGCCGCCAGATTTTTACTTTATGTCCGTCCTCAGACGGGCAGGACTGGACCCATGCAGACCGTATTGATTGTCATCCATCTCATGATCGTGCTCGCGCTCGTCGGCGTCGTGCTCATCCAGCGCTCCGAAGGCGGTGGCCTCGGCATCGGCGGCGGATCGGGCTTCATGTCGGCCCGCGGCACGGCCAATGCGCTGACGCGCACGACGGCGATCCTGGCGACGCTGTTTTTCCTCACTTCGCTCGGCCTCGGTATCCTGACGCGTTACGAAAGCCGCCCGACCGATATTCTCAACCGCATTCCGGCAACGAGCGGGCAGGGCAACGGCATTCTCGATTCGCTCGGCGGCACCAATACGCCGGCTCCGGCTCAGCCGGCTGACAACAGCGGCATTCCGAACGGCGGCGCTGCCGCACCGGCTGCCCCGGCAACGCAGGCACCAGCAACTCAGGCACCGGCTGCCAGCGCCCCTGCGGCGACTGCTCCGGCAGCTACGACGACGGCTCCGGCTCAGCCTGAGGCTCCGGCCACGACTGCGCCGGCACAGCCTTCCGGCGTCCCCACGGGACAATAAGCCGGTCCAGAAAATAAACCGCCGGCAGGCCCTCGGGTCTGCCGGTTTTCTTTTGTTCAGATTCCTGCGCCACGCACCAAAAGTTCCGGAAAAGAATTTTTGGGCTGGTGGAATCGTTTTTGAAAAGGTATCCGGTGACTCCCATGGCGCGATACGTATTCATCACTGGCGGCGTGGTTTCTTCCCTCGGAAAAGGAATTGCGGCCGCGGCTCTCGGAGCGTTGTTGCAGGCCCGTGGTTATCGGGTGCGGCTTCGCAAACTTGACCCCTATCTGAACGTGGATCCGGGCACTATGAGCCCGACCCAGCACGGCGAAGTCTTCGTCACCGACGACGGCGCGGAAACCGACCTCGATCTCGGCCACTATGAGCGCTTTACCGGGCGCTCGGCGACCAAGACCGACAACATCACCACCGGCCGCATCTACAAGAACATCATCGATAAGGAACGCCGCGGCGACTATCTCGGCGCGACCGTTCAGGTCATCCCGCACGTCACCAATGAGATCAAGGATTTCGTCATCGAGGGCAATGACGACTATGATTTCGTCATCTGCGAGATCGGCGGCACGGTCGGCGATATCGAGGCGATGCCCTTCATGGAAGCAATCCGTCAGCTCGGCAACGATCTGCCGCGCGGCACGGCTGTTTACGTCCATCTGACGCTGATGCCCTATATTCCGGCAGCCGGCGAGTTGAAGACCAAGCCGACGCAGCATTCCGTCAAGGAGCTGCAGGCACTCGGTATTCATCCCGACATTCTGCTCGTGCGCGCCGACCGGGAAATCCCGGAAGCCGAGCGCCGCAAGCTGTCGCTGTTCTGCAACGTGCGTCCCTCCGCCGTCATCCAGGCGCTCGACGTTGCCAATATTTACGACGTGCCGATGGCCTATCACAAGGAAGGGCTCGACGAC
This sequence comes from Hyphomicrobiales bacterium, assembly GCA_900473185.1. Classification (GTDB taxonomy): domain Bacteria; phylum Pseudomonadota; class Alphaproteobacteria; order Rhizobiales; family Rhizobiaceae; genus Rhizobium. The sequence continues at coordinate 377,191 of UCKU01000003.1, forward strand.
GAAGTGCTTGCCGCCTTCGGCATCGAGCCGGCTCCGAAGCCGCGCCTCGACCAGTGGGAAGAGGTCTGCAACCGCATCCGCACGCCGGAAGGCGAAGTGACGATCGCAATCGTCGGCAAGTATACCGGCCTCAAGGATGCCTACAAGTCGCTGATCGAAGCGCTGCATCACGGCGGCATCGCCAACCGCGTCAAGGTGAAGCTCGAATGGATCGAGTCGGAAGTCTTCGAAAAGGAAGATCCGGCGCCCTACCTCGAAAAGGTCCATGGCATCCTGGTGCCCGGCGGCTTCGGCGAGCGCGGTTCGGAAGGCAAGATCCATGCGGCGCGTTTTGCCCGCGAGCGCAAGGTGCCGTATTTCGGCATCTGCTTCGGCATGCAGATGGCCGTCATCGAGGCTGCCCGCAATCTGGCTGATGTTCCGAATGCCTCCTCGACCGAATTCGGCCCGACCCCGGAACCGGTCGTCGGCCTGATGACCGAATGGGTCAAGGGCAACGAGCTGCAGAAGCGCACGGCTGCCGGCGATCTCGGCGGCACGATGCGCCTCGGCGCCTACAAGGCGTCCCTGAAGAAGGGCACCAAGATTTCGGATATCTACGGCTCGACCGATATTTCCGAGCGTCACCGCCACCGATATGAAGTCAATATCGACTACAAGGACCGGCTGGAAAATTGCGGCCTGGTCTTCTCCGGCATGTCGCCGGATGGCGTGCTGCCGGAGACGATCGAATATCCTGACCATCCCTGGTTCATCGGCGTTCAGTACCATCCGGAACTGAAGTCCCGCCCGCTTGATCCGCATCCGCTGTTTGCAAGCTTCATCGAAGCTGCGACGGAACAGAGCCGGTTGGTTTAAAATTCGGCCGCTCCCTCTGAAACGAGGGAGCGGCTTTTTCTTTTCGTCACGCCGCTTCCGGCAACGGTCCGACATAGACCGAGCGCGGGCGGATGAGGCGGCCTTCCAATGCCTGCTCGCGGGCGTGGGCAATCCAGCCGACGGTGCGGCCGATCGCGAAGACGCCGGTGAAGGCGTCGCGCGGGAAGCCGAGGCTTTCCAAGAGCAGTGCGGTATAGAATTCCACATTCACATCCAGCGGCCGGTCCGGCTTGCGTTCCTTCAGGATCGTGAGGGCTGCCTGTTCCACTGCTTCGGCAAGCGCAATTCTGCTGGCATTGACCTGGCCTGCGGCAACGAGCGGCTTCAGCGCATTTTTCAGGGCATCGGCACGCGGGTCGCGCACGCGATAGACGCGGTGGCCAAAGCCCATCAGCCGCTCACCGCGATCGAGCGCGGAACGCAGCCAGGGGCCGGCATTGGCCTCGCTTCCGATCCCATCGAGCATATCGAGCACCGGCCCCGGCGCGCCGCCATGCAGTGGTCCCTTCAGCGCGCTGATCGCCGCCAGCACCGAGGAGGTGAGGCCGGCGCGGGTGGAGGCGATGACGCGCGATGCGAAAGTCGAGGCGTTCAAGCCATGATCCGAGATCGTCACGAGATAGGTGTCGAGGGCCGCGGTCTGCTCGACGCTCGGCACCACGCCTGAGAACATGCGCAGGATGTCGGCCGACTGTGAGAGGCCCGCATCGGGCTTTAGTGGCTTTTCGCCTCGCTGCAAGCGCAGAACCGCCGGTAGGAAGACGGCGGGTGCGGCAAGCAGACGAAGGGCTGTATCAATATCCTCGCTGTCGGGTAGGCGGGCAACGAGAGCACGCATGGCATCGACCGGCGGCAGCGCCAGCAGGCGAGTATCGACAGTCTCGACTTCGGGGAAAACTTCCATTCGCGCCCGGCCGAGCCGGCGGCGCAGTTCGCTTGCGTCGAGATGCGGCTCGATCAGGCCGTCCAGCAGCAGGGCGACGACATCCTCATAGGTGCTGCTTCCTGCCAGATGATCCAGCGATATGCCGCGGATGATCAGCCGACCGGCTTCGCCGTCGACATCCGAGAGCTGGGTTTCAGCGGCGATGACATCTTCCAAACCATTTTTCATAGGTCTTTCTCCTTTACCGGATGAAAGATCGGATCTACTTTAGTTGACGTCAATCTTGACGCAATAGATCAATGTGAGGCTGACATGAGCTGGCTGACAGCGGAGGAAGCGCTGGCCGAACTCGGCACCAAGCCGCAGACGCTTTATGCCAATGTCAGCCGCGGGCGGATCCGCGCCAAGGCCGACCCCACCGATCCACGCCGCAGCCTCTATCAGGAAAGCGACGTCAAGCGGCTTGCCGAGCGGCACGCTGGCAGGCGCAAGAGCGAGACGGTGGCCGCCGAAGCGATCCGCTGGGGCGATCCGGTACTGACATCATCAATCTCGACCATCGCCGCAGGACGATTGCTCTATCGGGGGCAGGATACGGCGGCGCTTTCAGCCCTTTCAACGTTGGAGGAGACGGCGCTCCTGCTCTGGAATGCAGAGAGTTTCGCCTGCGTACCGGCCTCTGCCCCCGGGTCGGCATCGCCTTCCATTCAAGCTGCGCTGCTGGCGCTGGCGGGACGGGTGAGCGCCGACCTACCGTCTCTGGGGCGCGCCCGCGCTGCCTTGCAGATGGAAGCATGCAGCGTGCTTTCAACCGTCGCCGATGCGCTGGCGCCGGGAGCGGCGGATCATCCCCTGCATCGCCGTCTTGCAGCATGCTGGGGCAGGCCGGAGGCTGCCGATTGCCTGCGGCGGGCGCTTGTCATGCTCGCCGATCATGAACTCAATGCCTCTACCTTCGCCGTCCGCGTCACAATTTCGACGGGGGCAGCGCTTTCTGCCGCCGTGCTCTCGGGTCTCGCGGCGCTGACCGGGCCGCTGCATGGTTCGGCGTGGCGGAGCGTCGATGCCCTTGTCGAGGCTGCATCCTGCGCCGGGGCGGAGGATGCGATCCGTCGCTTGCTGCTGCGGGGCAACAGGCCGGCGGCGTTCGGGCATCAGCTTTACCCCGACGGCGATATACGGGCGAGCGTGCTGCTCTCCTCTTTCAACGTGCCACCGGTCTTTCGCGATGTGCAGCGGGCCGGCGAAGAGATGATGGGCGAGAAGGTCAATGTCGATTTCGCGCTTGCCGCCATGACTGCAGCCTTCGATCTGCCCGAGGAAGCACCGATCATCATCTTTGCGCTGGCGCGCACGGCCGGCTGGCTGGCGCATGCGATGGAGCAGATCGAAAGTGGCCATCTGATCCGCCCGCGTGCCCGCTATGTCGGGCCTTCGCCAGCCGAGGCATGAGTTGAGCGACGCGCGCCTGAATTACTTGCGCAATTTCACGTTTTTGCATAGGGAAACCGGCGAATTCAGCTAGTATGGGCCGGCCGGCGCATTCGCGAATGTGCCGGCGAGTCACGAGGGCGGATCATGAAAGCCATGTCAGCAATCTCCCGCAGCCTGTTTTCCGCTGTGCTGATCATCAGCCTGCTGCCTGATGGCGCAGCTTATGCCCAGTCTGCCGGCTGCGCGATTTCTCGTGCGGCAAACGGCAACCAGATTTTCCGTTGTCCTGGTGGCGTCAACATCACAGCTGAGCGTGGCGCATCCTTCAAGCTCACCGACCGCAATCGCGATGGCAGTCCGGATTCGCTTGCGTTGCGCAGCAAGGCTGCTCTCGTCGACGTCGACAGCAGCCAGCACCGCGGCGGCTTCCAGGTGGTGACGCCGCAGGCGATCGCCGCCGTCCGCGGTACGCAATGGGCCGTCGATGTCAAAGGCGGCACGACCTCCGTACTGGTCACCCGCGGGCGCGTCGGCGTGCGGCGTCCGGAAGGTGCGGCTGTCGTGCTTGGACCGGGCGAGGGTGTGGACGTAACGCGCGGAACCGCTGCGCTCACCGTCCGCACGTGGCCGGCGCCCCGCGTCGCGGCCCTTCTTTCACGCCTCGGTCAATAAGTCGTCTCATGAACCGTCGGCTTCAGACTATGATCGCGCTGCTGCTTGCCGGTCTGTGGGGAGCGGCGCTCGGCTATTTCCATCTGCAGTCGGACTCCGGCCTCATGGAGCGGATGGAGGCCACGCTAGCCGATCTGCGCAGCACAATCGTCGGCGTCCGCGCGCCGCCCGATATCGTTTCCATTATCGCGATCGATGACCGTACCGCCGCAGCCTATGGCTATCCGCTCAAGCGGGAGAAGCTTGCGCAGCTCGTCACGTCCATCGGCGCGTTGAAACCAGAGGCCCTGGCTCTCGATATATTGCTTGTCGATCCCGACACGGAGGAGGGGGATGCGGCGCTGGCAACGGCTATTAGGGCGACACCCAGCATCATCGCCGGTGCTGCGACCTTTCCGCAGAGTCTCCAGTCGGTGATAGCGAATGCGGAGGATCCGTTTGCCGCGATCCCCGAAGCGCAGCAGCTTCTGCTGCCGCAGCCTCGCTTCGCAGATGCTGCGGCGCTCGGTATCGTCAATGTGGCGACGGACCAGAGCGGCGTACCGCGTTTCATTCCGCTGTTTTCTCGCGCCGCCGACCGGTTGGATGCAGCTTTTCCGTTGCGCGTCGCCTCGGTTGCGCTCGGCGCCGAACCATTGATCGAAAAGGATGCGATCCGGCTTGGCGCCCGCCGCATTCCAACGGACACGGGCCAGCGTCTGCCGCTGACCTTCTATGGTCCTGCAGGCAGCATCCGCACCTTCAGCGCTGTCGACGCGCTCGATGGCAAGCTGCCGGCGGATGCCACTACTGGCAAGGTGGTGGTGATCGGTGCGACCGTTACCGGCGGCGGCGATGTCTTTCCGACGCCGTTCGATCCCATCCTGCCGGGCGTCGAAGTGATGTCGACGGCGATCACGCATCTGATAGCAGGCGACGGCATGGTGCGTGACAGCAGGACACGGCAGGCGGATGCCGGCATTGCGACGGCCTTGCCCATTCTTCTGGTCGCACTGATCGCATGGCGCCGCAGCGCCCTCGGCTTCGTCATCATCGGCCTGACGGTCATTGTCTGGGCGATGCTCAACCTTGCTGCCTTCGCGAACGGTTACTGGCTGAGTGCTGCGTTGCCGATTGCGGCCGCCCTGCCACCCGCAGTTATTTTCGGGGCCGCAGAACTCTGGCGCGACCGCAGCCGCGCGCGGCACTTTGCCGATCAGTCCGAGCGCCTGCAGCGCATCGAAGCGCCGGGCCTCGGGGAGTGGCTGGCGCGCGACCCGGCTTTCCTGGCCGAGCCGGTGCGGCAGAATGCTTCCGTCGTCTTCATCGATCTCTCGGGTTTCACCGGCCTCAGCGAAGCCGTCGGACCGGCAGCAGTTCGGGAAATCCTCAGCAGCTTCTTCGAACTGATCGACGAGGAAGTACGATTGCTTGGCGGGGCGATCACCAGCTTCATGGGCGACGGCGCGATGATCCTCTTCGGGCTGCCGGAACCAACAGCCGACGATGCAGCCCGGGCGGCAGCCTGTGCCGTGCGGCTTGCCGACCGTACACGCAGCTTCCTCGCAGGCCATCCGGAGCTTCGCCGCAGGAAGATAGGCTTTAAGCTCGGTGCCCATTGCGGGCCGATCGTCGCCTCACGGCTCGGCAGCGGCGACCGGCAGCAGATCACCGCTACGGGCGACACCGTCAATGTCGCACAGCGGCTCATGGAGGTGGCGGCAAGCCGCGGCGCGGAGCTTGCACTCAGCGCCAACCTGCTCAACGCTGCGGGTCCGGAGGCCGTTCCATTGCAGGCAGGGCAGTTGACCGGACCGTTCGAGACGAGGATTCGTGGACGCTCCGGCAGCATAGCCATCTACACATGGCGTGGCGAGACACTTTGACATTCGCAGCCGGAGCGAGTAGGAACGGCCCAACTCTTCGGCCGGACGATTCCGGCTACGACGCGTTATGCGTCTGACAGCTCCGAAAGATCGAACACATGACTGACTATAACGGCGTCTCTCCGGCGATCGCCAAGGCGTTGCAGAAGCGCGGCTATACCGAGCTCACCCCTGTCCAGAAGGCGATGCTCGATCCGGCGCTCGCAGCATCGGACGCACTCGTCTCCGCACAAACCGGTTCCGGCAAGACCGTTGCATTCGGGCTAGCACTCGCACCGACGCTTCTGGGAAGCGCGGAGCGGTTTGGCCCGGCCGCTGCTCCCGTTGCACTCGTCATCGCGCCGACGCGCGAACTGGCGCTGCAGGTGAAGCGCGAGCTGGAATGGCTTTATGAAATGACTGGCGCCGTGATTGTCAGTTGCGTCGGCGGCATGGATATCCGCAGCGAGCGCCGCGCGCTGGAGCGTGGCGCCCATATCGTCGTCGGCACACCAGGACGCCTCTGCGACCACATCCGCCGCAATGCGCTGGATATGAGCGAACTGAAGGCCGCAGTGCTTGATGAGGCGGACGAGATGCTCGATCTCGGCTTCCGCGAAGATCTGGAATTCATCCTTGACGCGGCACCGGACGAGCGGCGGACGCTGATGTTTTCCGCCACCGTTCCCGCAGCCATCGCCAAGCTGGCGAAGAGCTATCAGCGCGATGCCGTGCGCATCAGCACGCAGGCGGAAGAAAAGCAGCATATCGATATCGAGTATCGCGCGCTCGCCGTCTCGCCGAGCGACCGCGAAAACGCGATCATCAACGTTCTGCGTTATTATGAAGCGCGCAATGCGATCGTCTTCTGCTCAACGCGTGCTGCCGTCAATCACCTCACGGCACGGTTCCACAACCGCAATTTCCACGTCGTAGCTCTCTCGGGCGAACTGACACAGAACGAGCGCAGCCACGCGCTGCAAGCAATGCGTGACGGACGCGCGCGCGTCTGCATCGCAACCGACGTTGCCGCACGCGGCATCGACCTGCCGGGCCTCGACCTCGTCGTGCATGCCGATCTGCCGACCAATCCGGAAACGCTGCTTCACCGCAGCGGCCGTACGGGCCGTGCGGGGCGCAAGGGTGTCAGCGCGCTCATCGTGCCACTCAACGTTCGCCGCAAGGCCGAGCGACTGCTGGAAAATGCCGGCATCGCCGCCACCTGGGCGCGGCCGCCTTCCGTGGAAGAAGTGACGGAGCGCGACGACGAGCGGCTGCTGGCCGACCCGATCTTCGCCGACAAGCCGCAAGAAGAAGAGCAGGGGCTGGTGCAGAAGCTGATCGCGAGCCATGGCGCCGAGACGCTTGCCGCCGCTTTCGTGCGTCTTTACCGCGCCAACCAGTCGGCGCCGGAAGATCTGATCGAGGTTTCGGTGCAGGACGATCGCGCCCGCAAGCGCCGGGACAATGGCGAGGCACGTGAATTCGCACCGGCGCAGAAGGGACCGCGCGACGATTTCGGGCCTAGCGTCTGGTTCTCGGTTTCCGTCGGCCGCAAGCAGAATGCCGAGCCCCGCTGGCTGATCCCGATGCTCTGCCGCGCCGGCAACGTGACCAAGCGGGAGATCGGCGCCATCAAGATGCAACCGGATGAGACCTTCGTGGAAATCGCCGCCGACAGCGCTGAGAGCTTTCTCGGCGCCCTCGGCCCGAACAAGACGATGGAGCGCGGCATCCGCGTGGTCAGGCTGAACGGTACGCCCGATTTCAGCAAGCCCGCCTACGCCAAGAAGCCATTCGAAGACCGCGGCGAAGATCGTTTCCGCAGCGACAAGCCGAAGGGCAAGTTCGGGAAGGACAGGCCCGCCGGCGCCGGGCGTCAGGACGACAAGCCCTGGACGAAGAAAGGCCCGAAGCCGAAATTTGAAGGCGCCAAATTCGAGGGCGGCAAGAACAGGTCCGAAGGTGCAAAATTCGACGGTCCCAAGTTCGATGGCCCCAAGTTCGATGGTGGCAAGGGCAAATTCACCAAGAAGAAAGACCGCTGAGGCACTCGCCGGCCGCACCAGTAAGGTGATGCGGCCGGCAGGCTGCAGCGGCTTCAGCTCTTGTCGCTGTGACCGGCTGCTACGAGGATGAGATTGGCGACGGCGAGCGGCTGTGAGATCAGCGAAACGTGGCTGGCCTCAAGTTCGATCGTCGTTGCGTTCATGCGCTTTGCCATGAAGCGTTCGAGATCCGGATTGATGGTGCGGTCATTTTTCGAGACCGCGTACCAGGATGGCTTGGAACGCCAGGCAGCGACCGTCGTCTTGGCGTTGAACAGCGTATCGGAAATGCGGCCCTGCACGGCATAAAGCGCCTTGGCACGGGCAACCGGCAGATCGCCGGCGAAATCCCTGACGAAAGCTTCTTCACTCAACTGGGCATAACCGCCGTTATGAACGAGGCCTGCACTGGCAGGCGGCGTCGGATATTGCTTGGCGAGTGCAGTATAATCCTCGCCGGCGTCAGGGGCGCGGGCAGCGATATAGACGAGCGCCGTTACTTTGGGATCAACGCCAGCCTCGGTGACGAGCATGCCCGAATAGGAATGGCCGACGAGTACGGTCGGGCCGTCCATCAGCGCCAGGATGCGCTTGGTCGCCTCGACGTCATCGGCAAATGAGGTGAGGGGGTTCTGCACGGCCATCACGTCAAGGCCGGCAGCCTGGAGATGAGGGATGACGTCCAGCCAGCAGGATGCATCGGCATAGGCGCCATGGACGAGAACGACATTCTTCGCCTTGACGATATCGGCGGCCCGGCCGGCGGCCGGAAACATGCTGAGTGCGGCTCCTGCAACGAGCGCGGCCGAGAATGAGCGTCTGGTGATCGGTTGCATAACGGGTCCTCCGGCTTGTGGGAAATCTGGGGCGATGCCCTTCGGGATCGCTGGAGAAAAGGTAGCCCGAGACGTGGGCTTCCATAACTATACAAAGGTCCAGCGAGGTATTATGCCATCCAACGGGGCCTGATAGCCTGTCGCAACGAGGGCAATCGACCAGATGAGACCGGCTTCAGCAGATGATCGTCTCGACCTGACGGCCTTCATCGAAGCGAACCTGCCGCTTGCGAGTGTTCCTTCCATCCCTAACGTAAGATTGCATATGGCTACTCCGAGGAGCGGCCTCTATCGCCTTGCAATGGCTGACGATTCCGATCTGATGCCGCCTTACTGGGCCTATCCCTGGGCGGGCGGCGCCGTGCTTGCGCGCTATCTTTTCGACCATTCCGAAGAGGTGGCCGGCAAACGTGTCGTCGACCTCGGCACCGGCTCCGGCCTCGTCGCCATCGCAGCTATGAAATGCGGTGCAGCCCATGTGCTCGCCATCGATATCGATGCGAAGGCGATCGCTGCGGCGCAGCTGAATGCCGATGCCAATGATGTCGTGATCGAGACGCGACTCGACAACATCATTGAGGATACTCCGCCTGCCGCCGACGTACTCCTGGCCGGCGATATCTTCTATGATGAGGCGCTGGCGGAGCGTGTTCTGCCTTTCCTTGAACGCTGCCGCACGGCCGGTCTCGATGTGCTCATCGGCGATCCGGGCAGGGCGCCTCTTCCGATGAGTTCCCTGCTGCAGATTGCGGACTATGCCGTGCGGGATTTTGGCGGGGCTAAGGGCAGCTCGACCGCCACTAGCGCGGTTTTCCGATTAAGGTGAAACAAGGCGAATGCCTCTCATCAGGCTACGTGGCGACACTTTGGCCTTGCTTCAAAATAGATGACATGCCATCTATTGCTATCTCATCGATATTCCCATGACCGACGACAAGATCACAACCTCATTCGGAAGCCTCATCTCCCAGACCGCGCGCTACTGGCGCCGGGTCGCGAACCTGCGCCTGCAGCCCTTCGGACTGACGGAGGCGACATGGCTGCCGCTGCTGCGCATCGCCCGTTCGCCGACGCCGATGCACCAGAAGGAACTGGCCGCCTCGCTCTCGCTCGACAACTCCTCGGTCGTGCGCCTCATCGACAATCTGGAGAAGGCGGGGTTGGTCGAGCGGCGGGAAGGCGAGGATAGGCGGGCCAAGGAGATTCTGCTGACGGAAGAGGGCAGGAAGACCGTGGAGGCGGTCGAACGCGTGGCGCGAGGCATTCGAGAGGAGGCGCTTGCTCTGCTCCCTCGCGAGGACATCGAAACCACATGGCGTGTGCTCGATCACATCAGCGACGTGCTTGCCCGACAGCTCGAGGAACCTGAACAGTGAATTCGCATCCCGGCCCGATAACCGAAGCCCGACCGCTTGGTGCGAAGCTTCACATACCGATCTGGTTGCTCGGGTTGATCACCTTCAGCGGTACGCTTGCCATGCATATTTTCGTGCCGGCGCTGCCGGCAGCGGCAACCGATCTCGGTGCATCGATCGGCGAGATGCAGCTGACCGTTAGCCTCTACATATTCGGTCTTGCCGTCGGCCAGCTCATCTATGGGCCGCTTTCGGACCGTTACGGGCGGCGGCCGGTACTGATGAGCGGGCTTGTGCTCTATACGATTGCCGGCGTTGCGGCGCTGGTTTCACCCGGCGTGCATGCGCTGATTGCAGCAAGGCTCTTTCAGGCTTTCGGCGGCTGCACCGGTCTTGTGATTGCACGCGCCATCGTGCGCGACACGTCCAGTCCCGATGAAACGGCCAAGCGGCTTGCGATCATGAACCTGATGGTCACGGTCGGGCCGGGGCTTGCACCGATCGTCGGCGGCGCGCTTGCCGCCACGCTTGGCTGGCGCTCGATCTTCGTGGCGCTCTGTGTTCTCGGCATCGTCAACCTCCTGCTGACATGGCGCAAGGTGCCGGAGACGGGCACGCGCAATGTCGAGACCTCGGTGAAATCGCTGAGCCGCGATTATCTCGGCCTGCTCGCGTCGCGTTCCTTCGTCGGCTATGCCATCGGCGGCGGCTGTGCGACGACCTCCATGTATGCTTTCACGGCATCTGCGCCCTTCATCGTCATCAACGAGCTCGGCCGTCCGGCAACCGAAGTTGGCATTTGTCTCGCTCTGCTGATCTTCGGCTATTGGATCGGCAGCATGATCGCCACGCGGCTGATCGGCCGGTTTGCGATGAAGCGGCTGATGGTGATGTCCAACCTTGTCAGTATCGCCGCCGCGGTCGTCTTCTTCGGCTTTGCCGCCACCCATCATCTGACGCTGCTGCCGATGATGGCCTCGATCATGGTCTATACGATCGGCGCGGGTGTGGCCTCTCCCAACGCGCTGACGCTCGCCGTCAGCGTCAATCCAAAGGTCACCGGTTCGGCCTCCGGCCTTTATGGCTCAACGCAAATGGCTGTTGGAGCCGTCTGCAGCGCACTTTCCGGCATCGGCGGCGATCCCGGCCTTGCGGCTGCTACCGTCATTCTCGGCGCAAGCGTGCTGGCGCAGCTCTGCTTCTGGATTGCGGTGACTTCAGGAAATATCAGGCGAGGAGATCTGGCCGCAGGAGCATGACCGGGCAGCTGGTTCCTGCCGGCAATTCCGGCGCATGCGGCGGGCGGATGATCAGGCAGTCCGAATGGGCGAAAGCCTTCATCATCGATGAATCCTGCTTGTCGAAGGGTTCGACCAGCCAGCCGCCAGCAGCGGATTTCGAGAGCTTCGCGCGCACATAATCCTGGCGGTGGTCATTGGCGCGCAAATTGGCGGCTGCCTCGACCGTTGCATCGCGCTGGACAGGCGGCAGCGAGGCGAGCTTGCGGATCAGCGGCTCAAGGAAAAGCAGCGAGCAGACGAGGCTCGAGACCGGATTGCCGGGCAGGCCGAGCACCTGCGTCTTGCCGAAGCTGCCGACCATCAGCGGCTTGCCGGGGCGCATGGCGATGCGCCAGAAATCGAGCTCCATACCGGCCTCGATCAACGTCGCCTGCACCAGATCGTGGTCGCCGACGGAAGCGCCGCCGAGCGTAACGATAACATCGACTTTGGCATTGCGTGCCTTGTCGATCGCCGCTGATATCTGAGCCTTGTCATCAGGCACGATGCCGAGGTCGAGCACATCAGCGCCGGCCCTGCGGGCAAGAGCAGCGATGCCAAAGGTGTTGGATGCGATGATCTGCGACGGGCCGGGCGTGCTTCCCGGCGGCAGCAGTTCGTCGCCGGTTGCGAGGATTGCCATCAGCGGGCGGCGCAGCACCTCGACATCAGGCCGGTTCATGCCGGCAGCGACTGTCAGCCGCGAGAAATCGAGCACCGTGCCGGCGGAGAGCACGGCTTCACCCTCGACGAAATCCTGGCCGCAGGGGCGAACATGCTGGTTCTGCTGTACGGGAAAATTCGTTCTGATCCCGCCTTCGATCTTCTCCGCATCTTCCTGCAGCAGGACACTGTCGGCACCCGAAGGAACAGGCGCGCCGGTGAAGATGCGAACGGCCTCCCCCTGACCGACACTTCCCTCGAAGCTATGTCCGGCCGAGGATGTGCCGATGACCTTCAGCACTGCGCCGGGCTCGGGCGCATCCTCGCGGCGCAGCGCATAGCCATCCATGGCGGATGAATTGAAGGGCGGCTGCGTCAGGCCGGCCGTCAGATCAGCGGCAAGGACGCGGCCTTCGGCCTCGGCAAGCGGCAGCGTTTCGGATGCCGTGACGGGATTTGTGCTGGAGAGCAGGCGGCTCAGGGCCTCGGCGACCGGCAGAAGGTTCATCTTGCCTCCGGATGGCGGAAATCGCCGGATTTGCCGCCGGATTTTTCAAGCAGCCTGACGCCGCCAATTTCCATTGCCTTATCGGCGGCCTTGGCCATGTCGTAGATCGTCAGGCACGCGACCGAGACGGCGGTCAAGGCTTCCATCTCCACGCCAGTCTTGCCGGTGAGCTTGGCAGTCGCGGTGACGCGCAGGCCGGGCAGGGCGGCGTCTTCCTCGATCTCGACCGTGACCTTGGTCAGCATCAGCGGATGGCAGAGCGGTATGAGGTCGGCTGTCCGCTTGGCGGCCATGATGCCGGCAAGACGGGCGGTGCCGATAACGTCACCCTTCTTCGCATTGCCTTCGCGGATGATAACGAGCGTTTCCGGCGCCATTTTCACATGGCCCTCGGCGGTGGCGATACGCACAGTCTCGGCCTTGTCGGAGACATCGACCATATGCGCCTCGCCTGAGGCACCGATATGGGTGAGGCTTGGCTTTTCGCCGCTCATATCATTCGGCCGCGATGGCAGCTTTGCCTGACAGCAGCGCGTGGGTGGCAGCCGTCACGTCATCCTTGCGCATCAGGCTCTCGCCGACGAGGAAGGTATTGATCCTGACGGCCTGCAGGCGCTTGCAATCCTCGTGGGTGAAGATGCCGCTTTCACCGACCAGAAGCCGGTCATCCGGAACCATAGGTGCCAGCGTCTCGCTGACGGTCAGGCTGACTTCGAAGGTGCGCAGGTTGCGATTGTTGATGCCGACGAGCGGAGAAGACAGCTTCAGTGCACGCTCCATTTCAGGCGCATCGTGGACTTCGACCAGCACATCCATGCCGAGCGCAAAGGCTTCGTCCTGCAGGCGCTGCGCGTCGTCATCCGTCAGAGAGGCCATAATGAGCAGGATGCAATCAGCACCCCAGGCGCGGGCTTCGTGGACCTGATAGGTCTCGAACATGAAATCCTTGCGCAGCGCGGGCAGGGCGCAGGCGGCACGCGCTGCCGTCAGAAATTCCGGGGCGCCCTGAAAGCTCGGCGTATCCGTCAGTACGGAAAGGCAGGCGGCGCCACCGGCTTCATAGGCCTTGGCGAGCACCGGCGGATCGAAATCCGGACGGATCAGGCCCTTGGACGGGCTTGCCTTCTTGATTTCGGCGATCAGGCCGAACTGGCCGGCATCGCGCTTTGCGACGAGCGCCTTGCAGAAACCGCGCGGCGCGGACTGGCCGGCCTGCATGGCCCTCAGATCCGCAAGCGAGGTCTTCGCCTTCGCGGCAGCGATTTCCTCACGCTTATAGGCTTCGATCTTCTTCAGGATATCGGTCATGAGGCAATCCTAGTCGATATCGTTGGATACGGCGATCAGTTTGTCGAGTGCTGCTGCCGTGGCGCCGCTATCCAGCGATTCCGTTGCGAGCTTCATGCCGTTACGGATCGTCCCGGCCTTGCCGGCAATGACGAGCGAGGCGGCCGCATTGGCGAGCGCGATATCGCGATAGGCATTCTTTGCGCCAGCTAACACATCACGAAGGGCGGCAGCATTGACGGTGCCGTCACCGCCCTTGATGTCGGCGAGCACGCAGGGCGTTACGCCGAAATCATCAGGCGACAGCTCAAAGGTGCGGATCTGGCCGTTTTCGAGCGCAGCAACGCTGGTCTTGCCGGTCGTGGTGATTTCATCAAGGCCGTCGCCATGGACAACCCACACACTTTCGGAGCCGAGATCGCGCATGACTTCGGCAAGCGGCACGACCCATTGCGGCGCGAAGACGCCGAGGAGCTGGCGCTTGACGCCGGCCGGATTGGAAAGCGGGCCGAGCAGATTGAAGATGGTGCGCGTACCGAGCTCGACGCGCGTCGGGCCGACGTGGCGCATGGCCGAATGATGCTGCTGCGCGAACATGAAGCCGACGCCGGCCTCGGCGATGCAGCGCGAGATCATCTCCGGTGTGACTTCGAGATTGACGCCGAGGGCGGCAAGGCTGTCGGCAGCGCCGGATTTGGAGCTGAGCGCGCGGTTGCCATGCTTGGCGACCGGGACACCCGTGCCGGCGACGATGAGCGCCGCCAGCGTCGAGATATTATAGGTGCCACTGGCATCGCCGCCCGTGCCGACGATATCGATCGCGTCGGCGGGCGCTTCCACCCGCAGCATTTTGGAGCGCATCGTGGTGACGGCGCCGACGATCTCGTCAACCGTCTCGCCGCGGACGCGCAGCGCCATCAGGAAGCCACCGATCTGCGAAGGCGTTGCCTGGCCGGACATCAGGATATCGAAGGCCTGGCGGGCCTCGTCACGGGTCAGTGGCTCGCGGCTTGCTGCCTTGGCCAGAAGCGGCTTCAGATCGGTCATGCGTCGCTTCCCCCTAGCGGACGGTCGCCTGTTCGGCGAGTTTCTGGTTGACCTGCGCGCCGTACTGGCTCTGCAACAGGTTGACCATCTGATCGAGAATGTCATCACCGGCCTGATTTGCGATGGTGGCGATCTGCTGGTCGCGGTTGTTCAAGGCATCGGTCGTCGGCTCTTCGTTGACGTCAGTCACCTTCAGCAGGATCTGCGTGCTCGGATCGGCGCCGACGGCTGCTGCGACAGTATCTGCAGGACCGGAGAAGGCGGCGTTGATGCCGGCGCGGCCGAGAACGGGATCGTCGGTCGAGCGGGTAACGCCGCTCTTGCTTTCGACGGCGATGCCGAGCGGGGTGGCGATATCGGCAAGCGAAGTGCCCTTCTGCGCCTGAGCCTTCAGTTCGTCGGCCTTCTTGGCGAGCTCGGCCTTCTGCTGCTCGGCCGTCCAGTCCTGAACGGCCTTGTCACGCACCTCGGCGAGGGGACGATCGCGATCCGGCATGACGTCGCGCACGTCGAACCAGACGTAGCCGTCATTGCCGAGGGAAATTGCGACAGCATCGGCACCAACATCGGTCTTGAAAGCTTCCGGCAGAAGCTGCTGCTGTGCGGGGATATCCTTGACCGGATTGCCGTCCTTGTCTGCACCTGTCATGTCGACGGCGTCGATCACGACGGCCTTCAGCTTCAGCTGGTTAGCGATCTCTTCGAGGGACGTGCCGCCGGCGCGCATATCCTCGATGCGGTCGTGAACGTTGATGACTTCCTGCGAGGCATTGGCGACGGAAAGCTGCTTGCGAAGCTCTTCCTTGACCTCGTCGAAGCTCTTGGTGGTCTCCGGCTTGATATTGGTCACGCGCAGGATCACAGGACCGAAGGTACCGTCGACGACAGCCGTGGTACCGCCATCCGCCTTCACCGCGAAGGCAGCCTCGGCAACGGCCTGATCCGGAACCTTGTCCTTGGTAAATTCGCCGAGCAGCACGTCACTTGCGGTCTTGCCCTGATCGGTGACGAGCTGGTCGAAGCTCGTGCCGCTCTTCAGCGCGGTTTCGGCCGCATTGGCGAGATCCTTGCTCGCGAAGGTCAGTTGCTCCAGCGTGCGGCTTTCCGGCGTCGTGTAAGCCGCCTTGGCCTTATCGAAAGCTTCCTTGATCTGGTCGTCGGTGACGGTCGTGGGATCAGCGATATCATCAGGCTGAAGCTTCAGATAGGCGATCTTGCGGTATTCCGGCGCGCGGTAACGCTGCTTGGCGTCTTCGAACCACTTGGAGAGTACATCGTCGGCGGGCGCCTTGATCGGCTCGATATTGGCGTTGGTGAGCAGCAGGTAATCAACGCTGCGGCTCTCATTGCCATAGAGTTTCAGCGCGTTGACGAGCGTTGCAGGCGCCTGGAAGCCGTTGGCGACGGCTTCGATGATCTGGCTGCGGACAGCCTGCTTGCTGCGATCCTTGATATAGTCGTCTTCCCGGATGCCGGCATTGCGCAGACGAGAGGTGAAGAGCGAGCGGTCGAACTGGCCGTTGACTGCCTTGAAAGCCGGATCGTCGCCGATCAGCTGGGCAAGGCGGTCTTCGGAAAGGCCAAGGCCCATGTCATCGGCAAGCTGGTCCAGAGAGGCACCAGCCAGAAGCTGGGCAAGCACCTGCTGTTCAACGCCGAAAGCGCGGGCCTGCTCCGGTGTCAGGCGCACGCCGTATTGCTGGCCGAGTTGGGCGACCTGGCGCTGATAAGCAAGGCGGAATTCATTGACGTCCACATGCTGGTCGCCGACGGTAACCACCGTCGTGCTGTTGCCGCCGCTTATCAGCTCACGCGATACGCCCCAGATGCCGAAGGAGGCGACGAGCAGGAGCAGGAGCAGCTTGGCAACCCAGGTCTGAGCAGCTCTTCTCAGAAGATGGAACATGGAAACGCAAACCTCGCATTATCATTGGCCCAGAAGGGCAGACATTCGTCGTTCCATAAAACAAAGCTGCGAGGAAATGAAGGCTTGTCGCATGAAAAGCTTGCGGGACTTGCACACGCTCTCGCTAACCCGCCGCGAGCGACAAAAGATGCTTGATTGCGGAACCTTTACAGTCTTCAGTTCGTTGAAGCGGCATTCCATCAAACAGGAGCAGACCATGGCCGAATTGAAAACCGCTTCCGCCGAATCCACCGCTGCGCGCGTCAAGGCCGAAGTAGCCGCCGAAGATCTGTCCGCGCAGGTTGCTGCGTTGCGCGAGGATCTGGCCCGCCTTTCGGAGAGTGTGATCGCGCTGGGGCAGGGGGCAAAGACCGCAGTGACCGACGAAGCCTCCGTCATGACCGAACGTGTCCGCGACAAGGTGCGTGAAGAGCCGCTGACCGCAATCGCCATTACGGCAGGCGTCGCCTATCTCTTCGGTCTCCTCAGCCGTCGATAGACGAAAAAAGCCGGACGCATGACGTCCGGCCTTTAATCTTTTTTGGCAATCTTTTCCGTGTCAGGTCAGCGGCGGATGAGGCGTCCGATCGCAATCAGGATGCATGCGCCAACAAAGCCCGCGATCAGGTATCCGAGCCAGCCGCTGAGTGGCTGGATGTGAAGGATACCGAGAATCCAGTTGGCGACGATCGCGCCGATGATGCCAAGCAATATGTTCATGAACACGCCCATATTGCTGTGCATGACCTTCTCCGCCAGCCATCCGGCGAAACCGCCGATAATGATAGCTGCAATCCAACCTACACCTGCGTTTTCCATGACAATCTCCCTCCTGGTTAAAACGTGGGATAGAACGCGCGCAATCGAAAAAAGTTCCGGTACGGCAGCGGTTTAGCACTGTCAGGGATGAAGCAATGTAACCGGCGCGGAAAACGCATGAGCCGCGATCTGAAACATTAGTCCTGAAAAGGCCAGTGCGGCAAAACCGGCCGGCATCAGCAAACTCTTCGTGAACATCAAATCCTCCCGTTGTCGGGAGCAAGCATAGTTCATCGCCTCAACTGCGCAAGCTGCTTATTAATAAGTAGTTAAGCATGAAATTTAAGTAAAATTGTCACGACGAAACATGCATTACACCTAATATTAAATCATCTAGAACCGGAGCTTTCTCAATTTGCATTAGCAAAGGAGAGGCTTTGGTCGATACCACCTCCACGGCTCTCGCCTCATGGCGAACTCGGCCGAAAGAAGCGAGCAGCGTATTGAAGCGAAGCGTCAGCTCGCCGTAACGCCGGCAGACGACAAAAGGCTATCTATTCGGTAAGTCGCGCCACCCTCTGCCCGATGGCGAGCGAAGCAGTCAGGCCGGGGCTCTCTATTCCGTAGAGCGCCACATAGGCGGGGTGACCGGTTTGCTCCGGCCCTTGAATCACGAAGTCACCACCACCGCCCGCAGCCGGGCCGGCGATTTTCGGACGGATGCCTGAATAGGCGGGCTGTAGCGCGCCATCCGCCAGATCGGGCCAGTAGCGGCGGATGGCGGAATAGAACTTGTCCGCACGGCCTGGGTCGACGTCGTAATCAATCGTCTCGATCCACTCGATATCAGGACCGAAGCGCGCCTGGCCAGCAAGGTCGAGTGTCAAATGCACCCCGAGACCGCCGGGTTCAGGGACCGGGTAGATCAGCTGCGTTGCGGGTGCACGGCCGGTCAGGGCGAAATAACATCCTTTGGCGTAGTGACGTGTTGGGATAGTGCTGGCGTCCAGGCCGGACAGGCTTTCTGACAAGGCCCAGGCGTTCAGGCCAGCGGCATTGATCACAAGGCGTGTTTCGATCTCTACAGGATCGCGGCCGCCGACTGCGAGGCGAACCTTGTCCGCAGTGAATTCACCTTCGATGACAGGAGAATTGCAGATAACGGCTCCGCCATTGGCCTCGATATCCGCAGTGTATGCCTGCATCAGGCCGTGACTGTCGATGATGCCGGTCGAGGGAGAAACAAGCGCCGCAAAGCCTCTGATCTGTGGCTGCCTGCGGGCGAGTTCCGCAGCATCGATCAGATAGCAGTCCTCCACGCCGTTGGCGGCAGCCTGCCTGGATAGCTTTTCAAGATATCCAACTTCCTCCTCACTCGCAGCGACAACGAGTTTGCCACAGGCACTATGGGGGATGCTTCGCTCCCGGCAATAGTCGTAAAGTCTGTGTTTTCCGGCAATGCAGAGCTCGGCCTTCAAGCTGCCGGTGGCATAGTAGAGCCCGGCATGGATGACCTCGCTGTTGCGGGCCGATGTGATGCTGCCGGTTATCGGCTCCGCCTCGAGAAGAACCACGTCGCGGCCGGACATGGCCAGTTCGCGCGCTACCGCCAGCCCCACGACCCCTCCGCCCACGACGACACAGTCGAGGTCCAGTACCTCCGCCATGCAATTCCCTCTCATCCTCCAACTGCGGGG
>UCKU01000046.1:0-2500 GCA_900473185.1 Hyphomicrobiales bacterium
CTCAAGCTGGTATTAAGTCTTTGATGACCGCTCGGCATTGTTGGGTTGTCGCGAGGTGTGCCCTGTTAGACGTTCTGCGGCTCACGCCGCGCCAGGAGCGACCGTGTTCAGTGTTTGTATTCAAGCCAGCGCCGACAATCGCAGCCTCGACGAGGCAAGCCCCGCTGCAGACATACGAAAGCCCTCCGAGATGGAGGGCTTTTTCGTTTTGATCTCTATGCTGGGATCGTTGGTTTTTGTTGCGGCCTTGCAGCGTTCGCTTGGGCTGACGCCTTCAGGTTATGGTGAGCATTGGGGAACGATGAGCTAGCGTCGGGAGGGAAGGCGAAGCTTTTCCGCGAGCGAAAGACCTCTTGCAGCTAGACATCCAGATCTTGTCACAGGGGAAGATGGAAGATTTGGTTGCGGGGGCAGGATTTGAACCTGCGGCCTTCAGGTTATGGTGAGCTTTAGCGAACGAGGAGCTACCATCGCAAGGGAAAGCGAAGCTTTTCCGCCAGCGATAAAGAAGGTCCAATGATCTCACGAAGCAAGAGAGATTTGGTTGCGGGGGCAGGATTTGAACCTGCGGCCTTCAGGTTATGAGCCTGACGAGCTACCGGGCTGCTCCACCCCGCGTTACCTAGGTAAACTGCAACGCAGTTTATCCGGTCAGCGTAAATCGCTATGCGATTTACGGATCTGTTCCGAGCAAATTGCGTGCAATTTGTCTCGTGTTAGTTTGTCTCTGCTTCCAAAGCACTAAAGGGCCGCTGAGCGACCCTTTAGTTTCGGCATGGGCCGTAAGTTTTCGTTCTGAGAAGATTGTTTTTCACGAGTTGCGTTTAGCAGACCTGGCAGCGACCGACTCTCCCGCGTCTTAAGACGAAGTACCATAGGCGCTGGGGCGTTTCACGGCCGTGTTCGGAAAGGGAACGGGTGCAGCCACCCCGCCATAACCACCAGGTCAGCGAAGCGCAACTTGTGTGAGAAGCTGGTGGATGTTTTCACATCCTTTGATTTTTGAACACGTCTTTGAACCTTCTTGAGGGCGTCGGAGCGAAGCTCCGCAAGGCCAAGCGGCCGTCGCGCCTAGTGGCGCGGCCCGTCCGGAGCGAAGCGGCAAAGCCGCGACAGCGCCAGGACAAAGGTCAAGCATCATCAGGCAAAGCCTGATGAGCATAGTCAATGAGAACGATCAAGCCAATCGAGCTATTAGTACCGGTAAGCTTCATGCGTTGCCGCACTTCCACACCCGGCCTATCAACGTGGTCGTCTTCCACGGCTCTGATAGGGAACACTCGTTTCCAGGTGGGTTTCCCGCTTAGATGCCTTCAGCGGTTATCCCGTCCATATATAGCTACCCTGCTATGCCCTTGGCAGGACAACAGGTCCACCAGAGATATGTCCATCCCGGTCCTCTCGTACTAGGGACAGATCCTGTCAATATTCCTACACCCACGGCAGATAGGGACCGAACTGTCTCACGACGTTCTGAACCCAGCTCACGTACCGCTTTAATTGGCGAACAGCCAAACCCTTGGGACCTGCTCCAGCCCCAGGATGCGATGAGCCGACATCGAGGTGCCAAACAACCCCGTCGATATGGACTCTTGGGGGTCATCAGCCTGTTATCCCCGGCGTACCTTTTATCCGTTGAGCGATGGCCCTTCCACGCGGGACCACCGGATCACTATGACCGACTTTCGTCTCTGCTCGACTTGTCAGTCTCGCAGTCAGGCGGGCTTATGCCATTGCACTCGACGACCGATTTCCGACCGGTCTGAGCCCACCATCGCGCGCCTCCGTTACTCTTTCGGAGGCGACCGCCCCAGTCAAACTACCCACCATACACTGTCCCGGACCCGGATAACGGGCCGCGGTTAGACATCCATGACGATAAGGGTGGTATTTCAAGGATGGCTCCACGGAAACTGGCGTCCCCGCTTCAAAGCCTACCACCTATCCTACACATGCCGACACGAATGCCAGTGTAAAGCTATAGTAAAGGTGCACGGGGTCTTTCCGTCTGACCGCAGGAACCCCGCATCTTCACGGGGAATTCAATTTCACTGAGTCTATGTTGGAGACAGCGGGGAAGTCGTTACGCCATTCGTGCAGGTCGGAACTTACCCGACAAGGAATTTCGCTACCTTAGGACCGTTATAGTTACGGCCGCCGTTTACTGGGGCTTCGATTCAAAGCTTGCACCTCTCCTCTTAACCTTCCAGCACCGGGCAGGCGTCAGACCCTATACGTCGTCTTGCGACTTCGCAGAGCCCTGTGTTTTTGATAAACAGTCGCTACCCCCTGGTCTGTGCCACCCCACAATAGTTGCCTACTATGGGGTCACGCTTCTTCCGAAGTTACGCGTGCAATTTGCCGAGTTCCTTCAACATAGTTCTCTCAAGCGCCTTGGTATACTCTACCTGACCACCTGTGTCGGTTTCGGGTACGGTCTATACGGTGGAGCTATTTCCTGGAACCGCTCCGCTGCCCATCCAATCCAATAAGAATGAAC
>UCKU01000029.1 GCA_900473185.1 Hyphomicrobiales bacterium
AACCCCGTCATCCGTGAGCGTATGGTATCTCATCTGCTCAATATCGACGAAACGCTGGCGGTGACCGTTGCAGAAAAACTCGGACTGCAATCGCTGCCGAAGCCGGCTGACGCGGCCATTCCGACCCGTCAGGACCTCGAGCCCTCACCGGCGCTCAGCATCGTGAAACGCGGTCCTGGACGCTTCGAGGGGCGCAAGCTTGGCATCCTCGTTACCGACGGCGTAGACGCCAAATTGCTCAAAGCCCTGAGCAAAGCGATTGCCGACGAGAAAGCCGTGGTGGAGCTGATAGCTCCCAAGGTCGGCGGCGTAGTCGCATCCGATGGCAGTCTTGTGGAAGCACACCACATGATCGACGGGGGTCCCTCCGTGCTTTTTGATGCGGTCGCGCTCCTTCCCTCGCGGGAGGCGATGGATGACCTTGTCAGAGAAGCAACCGCTCGTGACTTCGTCGCCGACGCGTTCCAGCACTGCAAGTTCATCGGCTATGTTGAAGCGGCCCTGCCCCTGCTCGACCGAGCAGGGGTTTCTAATGCGCTCGATGAAGGAACGATCGTCGTGCCACACGAAGGCGAGCTCACCGCTTTTATCGGAGCGCTTGGAAAAATGCGTGTGTGGGCGCGGGAACCTTCTGTAAAGCTTGGAAAGGCATCCGAGCCGGTGGTTGATCCTTGAGTTGTGGCCCTATGACCGAGTT
Organism: Hyphomicrobiales bacterium; assembly: GCA_900473185.1. Taxonomy (GTDB): domain Bacteria; phylum Pseudomonadota; class Alphaproteobacteria; order Rhizobiales; family Rhizobiaceae; genus Rhizobium. Next base: position 698 of record UCKU01000029.1, read on the forward strand.
GCATATGGCTGCGAGCCGCAACGAGGAACCTATTCGGCACGTTGTTGCGCCCTTTGCCTCCTCGTGCCGGCTAAGACCATGCAACAGCAGCAGTTTCGAAAAGGAAGATACATGGTTCGACAGGGCGGTTGTTTATGCGGCGCGGTGCGGTTCCAGGTTGAAGGGGAGCCCTATCGCACCGGACTGTGCCACTGCGCGGATTGCCGTAAGGAAAGTGGTTCATCGTTCGTCTATTTTGCCCACTGGTCGCGTGACGCTTTTTCGGTGACCGGCGATCTCAAGGCATATGCGGGGCGAAGCTTCTGCCCTCATTGCGGTTGCAGGCTGTTTTGCTTGAACGAGCAGGATGTCGAAATCCGGCTGGGCTCCCTGGACGAGGCGCCGAGCAGGATTTTCCCGCAGATGGAGGTCTGGACGAAGCGTCGCGAGCCCTGGCTGCACGCTTTTAGCGGAACCGGCCAATATGCTGAGGACCCGCCAAAGAACAGCTGAGGTCGAAATCGCCCAGCGTCAGGCGGCAAGATAAGGCTGTTGTCTAGGGTCGGTTCGTGAATTTGGGACCGTGGCCGGCGATGCGATAAAGGCCCGGCGAGCCTGCCTGTCGGTCGCGACCAAACAACGTTTCGGAACTCATATGAGGAGCACTGCGTTTGAGCAGTTGTAGCGACCCCACGACCCTGATGAGCCGTATGGACAGTACCCTCCCGACTTCTGCCAAAACCTACGTTGGAACTATGCCGCCAAAGATTTTGGCGGGCGGCCCGTCAACTGACTACCCCTTCGGTGGAATGGCGCATTCGGTGGAGTTTCTTGTCAACGGCAAGCTCTACTTTGAACGCCTTGCCGAGACGTTGCGCCAGGCATGTGGTTCCATCTTCATCATTGGGTGGGATTTCAATCCGGACATAATGCTGGAACCCGGCAGATCGACTGAAACCCTCGGCAATTTGCTGAGGAGCGCGGTTGAAGCCAACCCCACGCTTGATGTCAGGATCCTTGTGTGGTCAATGGGGCCGATCTATTCGCAAAAGTCGCTCCGATCCTTTTATCGCACTGACTTCCCGGCCCATCCGCGCATCAAGTTGCGCTTCGCCTCCCATAAGCACTGGTACGCCTCTCATCATCAAAAACTTGTCTGCGTCGACGACGATGTCGCCTTCATTGGGGGTATTGACCTGACCTCGCGACGGTTCGACGACCGACGGCATGCTCCCTGCGATCCACGTCGGCAGGACCCGGACGGAAAACCACACGATCCACTGCATGACGTCCAGGCCATGGTCACGGGGGAGGCCGCCTGGCAGATCGGTCGCATCGCGCGGCTCCGATGGACACATTCGAGTGGTCCGGAGGAACCGCTTCCTTATGTTGCATCGCAAGGCCGCCAACTATCGAGCCGCTCGGTATCGATCAATAACATTCCTGCCCGCTTTGCGCTGACCGAACGGGGAATGGGGATTGGCGGTGGCACACGAGACGGCATACGAATGACGCTCGAGATCATCAAAGACGCAAGGCACAGCCTTTATATCGAAACGCAATATCTGGCGTCCCAGACGATTGCCAAGGCGCTCGCCGCGCGCCTTAGCGAATTGGACGGCCCGGAGATCGTCATCATCTGTACCCGCAGCTCGCACGGATTCATCGAGCAGTTGGTCATGGGTCGCAACCGCCGTCGGGTCATCCGCTGCCTCAAACAGGCTGATCGCCACGATCGGCTGCGGGTCTTCTATCCGTCGGTGCCCGGTGTGGAGGGCGAGGCAGAGGTCCTGGTTCATTCGAAACTGCTGATCGCCGATGATGCTATCGTGCGGATCGGCTCGTCCAACCTAAATCACCGGTCGGAGTGGCTCGATACCGAATGCGATATGCGCCTTGACGCCACAACGCCCGACCATCTCGAGGCAATCGCCAATCTGCGTAATCGTCTGCTTGCCGAACATCTCGGAACGTCGGCAGCCACAGTCGCCGATCAAATGCGCCAGCTTGGCTCGATGATTAATACGATCGAGGCTTTGAACGGCGGTCCAAGGTGCCTGCGAGCGCTCGACACGGATATCGGTCCCGGCCGCCTCGAGCCGGTGATTGGAACCTTGCTCTTCGACCCGCAGGCGCCCGCCTTATCCTGATCGGGCCTCGGAGGGCGGTCGCATCACGGTCTTTCCATCCTTGCGCGATTGGCCTTTGCGCGGCGCGAATTCCGAGATCAGCAGCAAGCCCGTCCCCAGCATGAGCGGCAGCACGAAATAGATCGCCCGGAACGCAATCAGTGCGCCGATCGTGGCAGCATCCGGAACGACGTGCCTGACCGTTGTCTCCAGGACGCCGAGACCGCCTGGGACGTGGGTCGCAAGGATCGCCGAATTCGCCAGTACGAATGCCGTCACCGAACGGAGAAACGCGACCTCGGCGAAGGCGCTCAAAAGTGCATGCAGGCATGCCGATACGAACAGGAAATTCACCGTCCCAATCGCGACTTGGCAGATAGCGATCGGGAGCGGAGGCAATTCAACCGACCAACGCCAGAGATGGAGGCGGGCCCGCACCAGACCGGATGCCGCCACATAAGTGAGGGGCGCCAACAACAGGGCAGCACCTGATAGCCGGGCGCTGCCTTCAGACAGCCGCAACAGAGGCGCTGCGTCTGAAGCGTTGACAATCAGGGCAAGGGCGCCGAGCGTGACAAGTCCAAGGCCGACAGTGATGCCGCAGAAGAGAACGATCTTCGCCACGTCCTCGGTCGATAAGCCCCAGCGGGAATAGAAACGATAGCGGAAGGCGCCGCTGCTCAAGCCGGCAAAACCGATATTGTGGCCGAGCGAAAGACTGACGAAGGACGCGAGCGCGACCTGCCGATAGGCGAGTTGTTTGCCAAGCGACCGGACCGCCAGAAAATCGAAACCTGTCAGGCAGATATAGGAGCCGGCTGCTGCGAGCGTAGCAAGCAGCAAGCTTTGAACGGGGATGTTCGCAAAGGAATCCAAGATCTCGCTTGCGCTATATTGGCGGAAAATCCGGTAGAGAAGAAAGGCGGCGAGGCCGATTGCGGCAACGAACAGGCCTCTCCAGATCAGCGATTTAAGAGTCATGCATGCTTTCCCGGACGCGCGGAATGGCGTCGTGAAGTTGGAACGAACGAGGCGCTGTTGTGTTCCTCGCAGGGGATCAGAGGTTTGAGGACGCCCTTGGCAGAAAACATCACGCTCATGACCTATAACGTCCACAGCTGCGTCGGCACCGACCGGAAACTTGATCCTGGGCGTATTGCTCAAGTCATCGCACAGGCCAAGCCCGACATTGTTGCACTCCAGGAGGTCGATGTCGGCCGGTCGCGCACAGGGGGGCTGGATCAGGCGAGGGCAATTGCCTCGCTCTTGAGGATGCAGGCCCATTTTCACCCGGCACTAACCGTGGCGGAGGAACTCTACGGAGATGCAATCATCACGGCACTTCCGACCGGCGCAAGAAAAGCCGGTCTCCTGCCCTCGATGGGTGAGCCACGCGGGGCGATCGCGCTCGAAATATTCGTCAGCGATCAAAAGCTGCTTGTTATCAACACCCATCTCGGTTTGCGCGGGCGCGAACGCATACAGCAAATGAACACATTGCTCGGTGCCGGATGGATTGGAGATCATGACGGTCCCGTCATCCTCTGCGGCGATTTCAATGCGATCCCCGCATCAGCTGCCTACAGGGCTGCGGCCCGCCGGCTTCGCGACGTGCAACAGGTAAATCGGACCGGTTTCCGTCCCACCTTCCCGTCCCGGTTCCCTGTTGTGCGGCTCGACCATATCTTCGTGACGGAGGCAATAGGTGTTGTCGACGCCTATGTCCCGAATGACCCCCTCGCGAGGATGGCTTCGGATCATCTTCCGCTGGTTTCGATACTTGCTCTTTCGCGATAATGGGTGTCGGTGACCAGCGGCGGGGCCTGTCTGAGGGCTATTTAGTGCCCGACCCAGGCTCTGCCATTTTTGCATGCTGATGCGCGAGTACGCTGGCTGGCGTCACATTGGCGACGGCGGCCTGCAGTTTGTTCTTCCAGCCGCTGACGACATCACCTTCTCCGTCGAGCATGGCGTCATAGCCGATCCGCGCCACATCTGCCGGATCCTCCTTCTTTGCCTGACCGATCGACGTATCCATCAAGTCGGCTCGTTTGAAGAATTCCGTTTCAGTCGCACCGGGCATCAAGCAGCTTACGGTTACGCCGCTGCCTCTCAGTTCCTCGCGCAGCGCGAAGGAGAAGCTGTTGATGAAGGCCTTCGTGCCGTTGTAGACGGCCTGGTAGGAGCCCGGCATGAAACCGGCGATCGAACCGGTCAGCAGGATCCGCCCTTCACCACGGGCCCGCATATGATTGCCTATTTGCTGAACGAGATAGATCGTACCGGTGATATTGGTGTCCACCACCTTGCGCACGTCGGCGAAATTCTGATCGAGAAAACCCTTACCAAGACCACGGCCGGCATTCGCCATCAGGAGATCGACGGACCGACCGTCGGCCTCGATGCGCTCGATCAATCTATCGACGCCCTCAAGAGTCGAAAGGTCAGTCTCGATGGGCTCGACCGCGACACCGAAAGCTTTCAGTCGGGACGCCGCCTGCACGATGCGGGCTTGGTCGGCGGCGATGATGAGGTCGTAACCATCGCGTGCGGCGCATTGGGCAAGCTCAAAGCCGATGCCGGTGGAGGCGCCGGTAATAACGGCCATGCCTTTCGTCGAAGCAGTTTCGGCCATTTTGTTTCTCCTAGGGCTTGAGGACAACCTTGATGCAACCATCCTGTTTGTCGCGAAACGTTTTGTAGAGATCAGGACCGTCCTCCAAAGACGCCCGATGTGTTATGACGAATGAAGGATCGATTTCGCCTTTCTGAATGCGCTCCATCAGAAGCGGCAGGTAGCGTTGGACGGGCGTCTGGGCCATCTTGAACGTCAGGCCACGGTTGATCGCAGAACCCATCGGGATCTTGTCGAGATAGCCGCCGTAGACGCCGACGATCGAGACTGTGCCGAAGTTCCGGCAGCAATGGATCGCCTGACGCAAGACGTGGGGCCGGTCGGTCCCCATGAAAGTTGCGACCTTGATGCGGTCGATGCGCGAATCCCAGCTTGCCGAGGCGTCCGCCTCGGTGCCTACCGCATCGATGCAGGCGTCCGCCCCGCGGCCGCTCGTCAGTTCCATGACCCTGTCGTAGATATCCTCATCCCGGAAATCGAGCGTTATGGCACCCGATCTTTGCGCGAGCGCCATGCGCTCCGGCACGGTGTCGATGGCGATTACCCGTTCGGCACCAAGAATAAAGGCGGACTTGATCGCCATCTGACCCACTGGCCCGCATCCCCAGACCGCGATCGTCTCGCCGGGCTGGATGTTGCAGAATTCAGCCGCCATGTAGCCGGTCGGAAAGATGTCGGAAAGAAAGAGAACCTGCTCATCGCTCAGACCGTCCGGCACCTTGATCGGACCGACATCGGCATAAGGCACGCGCAGATATTCCGCCTGTCCGCCGCTGTAGCCGCCGAGCAGATGCGTATAGCCGAACAGGCCGGCGGGTGAATTTCCCCACATTTTGGTGACCTTTGAGGGATCGGGGTTGGACCGTTCGCAACCTGAGAAGAAGCCCCGCTTGCAGAAGAAGCACTCGCCGCAGGAAATCGTAAAGGGAACGACGACGCGATCGCCGACCTTGAGCTTGGGATTGTCCTTGCCGACTTCCACGACCTCGCCCATCGTTTCGTGGCCCATAATGTCGCCACTGTGCATGTCGGGCATGACGCCATTGAAAAGGTGAAGGTCCGAGCCGCAGATGGCGCAGGCGGTAACCTTGATGATCGCGTCGCGACCGTCCTCAATCTCCGGATCGGGTACGCTCTCGCAGCGGATGTCATGTTTGCCATGCCAGGTAAGCGCCTTCATGCGTCGTCCTCCTCTTGTCAATTCTGCTGCCTTTGTTCCTGCATTGTCGCAAATCGGAAGCCGCTACGGCACGCGACGATCTTTGGCAGGTTCGGTTGATGATCCCAAACCTCAGCGTGGCGACCTTGTTCCCCACAAATCGTTCGCCGGTGCTATTGCGATGCCGATGCTCGCGATCATCGCGAATCCGATCGTGTTTCTTGCGGGGCCCAAGGTCGCCGGGTTGACAAGCAATGGCTGAGGCGCCTTCAGCATTGATGATCGCAGCCATTGGGACGGGCTCGCGCGCAGTCAATACAGCGGTTCAATCGGCCTGGCGCCCTAGCGTGTCGGCAACATAGGCGCCGCGTGTGCCCATCGGCCGGGGCGCGCCGGTCGTGGTGTCCCTTGTCGTCTGATGCTCAAGCTCGGCATTGAGCTCGGCGCCAATGATGAGGATGGTGACGGAGAGCCAGATCCAGACCAGCAGGCCGATCAACGCGCCGAGTGTCCCGTAGGTGGCATTATAGTTGGCGAAGTGGTCCAAATAGAAAGCAAATCCAAGCGACATTGCCGACCAGGCGATCGTCGTCAACACCGCTCCCCAGGTCAGCCAGCGCAACCTTGCTGGTTCGCGGCTCGGTGCGAACCGATAAATCGTCGTGACCGCGCCGGCGACGATGATGAGCAGCAGCGGCCAGCGGCCATAGAGGGCGAGCTTCTCTTTCAACCCGTCAAGCCAGACATAGGACAGAATGAGCGGTATGACCGCAATCAGTGCCACCACCGCAATTGCGCCGACGATGGCGCAAAGCGTAAAGGCAAGGCCTATAAGGTTGAGGCGCACGAGGCCGCGTTTTTCCTTTTCCTCGTAGGCTACGTTCATCGCGTCAAAAAGGGCGAGCGTGCCGCTATGAGTGCTCCAAAGCGCGAAAGCAAGGCCGACGAAAAACGTTATTCCCAGACTTTCTTCCCGTCGGCCGGCGAGCGCCCGGATCTGGTCGGCAACGATGTCAAAGGCTCCGGGTGGCAGCATGATCGCAAGCTTGCGCAGATGATTTGCGATGGTCAGCGGATCGGCGGCGAGGCCGTACAGGGAAACGAGAGCAGCAAGAGCGGGAAACATCGCTAGCAACAGGTAGAAGGTCACACCGCCCGCGATCAGCATCACCCTGTCTTCGCTGACCTCCCCGACGACGCGCCAGAAAACGTCCCGCAACCCCCGCATTGGGATTTCTTCCGGAACATCGGCCTCTCTGCCGCGACCAACATCGTGACCGGGCGCAGCATTTATCTGCGATCGACCCCTGACCCCTCCAAGGGACAAAGCGAGGCCGGCAACAGCCGCAAGCCCCAACATAATCTTGGGTACATTGTGCCGTTGCATTCCCATATCCATTTGCTCCGTTGCTTGCCGCCAGGCCCTATGCAATGAGGTCAACCAGATATCAAAGCTATCGCTGATCGCTCAGTCCGCGACTGCTGATGGCGCAATCGTGCAAAAGGCCGATTTGTTCCAATCATCTCATTACTCTTCTGCTCGAGGGGTCTGCCTGATCGTCGAGCGCCAAAAATATGAACGCGTTAAGACCGGAAAGGCTCCTGCCTGGCCTCGGGACCATCGACCCGCGACTGTGTCCTCCGGTGAGACCAAAACCGCCGAAAGTATTAGGGTCACTTGAAGTACAGCCGAAGGTACTCGGAGCCTCGTCCGTCGAAACGTCGTCCCTTCTGCCCCGTCGGTCGTGTTGATCAAGTTCACCAGATGGCCAGAACCATCAGCGCGGCTTTCCAACTGTTGGCAAGGTGAAATCCGGCGCCAGTGTGTGGGAAGCTGCAGAAGGCTGAAACTGAAGACTTCGGAATGCTCGCCTTGGTCCTGTCCGGGTCGCAAGTGCGAACCATCCTCGTCGCGGCTCAGTTTTGTCCCAGGCCACCTCGCCTGAAGTCAGGGGTCCATATATCCGGATGCCCGGATCGTCAGATTGGCCTCGGTGACGGGTATCGAAAAGATCAACGCGCCCGTTGCCAGCGACTGTGCCGGCACGTAGTCGAATGTCGCTTCCGAGACCTCTGTGCCGCCGTCCAACCTTTTGGCCTCGCCTTGAACGTGCACCGCAGAGGCGGTCTTATTTGCATCATTTTGGACAGCGAAACGGACCTGATGGTCTGAATCCCCCGCCATAGGCGGAAGCCTTTTGATCGAGAGGCGGGGCGGCAAAGGCGATTGTGTGATCGCCTGATAAAAGATGAAACCGATCATGGCTGTCACGAGCAGCGTACTCGCCAGCCCGACCGCCCATTCGACAGGGTGGGGCTTGTTTGCGGTGCCGTTCGGCTTATCGTCCACTGGACTCCTCATAGTATCAGTCGCGCGGCGGCCGCGCCGATCGAACACGGCAGGCCAAGAACGATGACGGCGGTGAGCATCGGCCAGATCGCCGCATCTCCAAAACGCTCGAAAGTCCACAATGCGTATGCGCTGACAAGAAGGGACATCACATATCCCGGCAGTGTGAAGCGGATGATGACATGCCAGGCTGGCACCTCGTCGCCGATCTCATGTCCGCCCTTGAAGGAAACGGCATAGACGAAACCGTGCATGACAAGGAGGGAAAGTGCAACGACAGCCAGGACGTGCCATGGCGTCATTTTGTAGGATAGCAGGATCATCTCCTCGGTCGGCGCGACGTTAAGGCCAAGAAAGAGCGCGCCAATCGCCATCAGAAACATCTCGCCGGCATAGTCTGCCGGCCCCTCCTGGATCGGATCGTCGTCGTCCTCGGTGTTGTCTCCCGTATCGCCGTTCAGCTGGCTACGGGCAAGAAGTGCGCCGATGCTTGCCGGAACAGCCTGCACGGCGATTTTTCCAACGACCTCGTGAAATGGCTGACCAAACTGCAGGACACCGACCGAGGTCAGGACTGCGGTGGAGGAGACGATGCCAATTGCATAGGCGATGGCCGCGTCCCGGATCGCATCGCTCCAGGTATGGGTAGCCTCGAAACCGACATTGTTGGACAGAACAATGAGCAGCGGAATGTTGAGGAGAAGCAAGATCAGTAATCGGCTACGATCCATGTAGAAGCCAAGTTCCCACATCTCCATCGTCATGAACATCGGCAGGGCAAATATCAGCGCGCCTGCAAGCCCGCGGCCGAGTCCCGCAGCAAATCGGGTGCCGTTCCATTTTCGGGATTGTCTCTGCTGTGCGTTCAAAGCCATGATCGCCATAAAACTAGGCAAGCGGTGGCGCCTGGCCAGTGCCAGGAGCGGCGCGCAGGCAACATTGGCAAAATATAGACATATTTGAGAGATGCAGGTCGCGTGAGGCTAGGTCTTCACGATCCAACGTCGAGCATGACCGGGTTCCCGCCAGGACCGTCTAGGACGGCAAGGCATCCTTGAACCGGACCGTGGCGGCAAGCAATCCTTTCTCGTCAACGATTTCGAACGTCTGTCCGTCCATTTCCCGGCCGGACTTCAGCCGTTCTGCCATGAGTTCACGCGCATGCGCCTTTGCTTCCTCGATTGCGACGGCAACGTTGGCGCACACGCTTCCTTCGGGGTCGCAGATTAGCTCGTCGCCATTCCTGTGAAAATAGTATCGCATGCTTCACCGTTTGGAGTTGCCACGTCCGTTCGCTCCGATCAACCGCTCGTATTCATGCTCGGGAACGCCATAAGAGCCGGCCGCAAATTCTTCCAGACCCGCACGGTTGCGGACTATGATCGACCCCCTTAGCGAGCGGATCAGGTGATGGCCTTCAAGGACATGGAGCGAGGTCGTCACACCGGGGCGGCGCGCCCCTAACATCAGCGCGATATAGTCGTGCGTTATCGCCATCTCGTCGGTGCGAAGGCGGTCGTGGCACATCAGAATCCAGCGTGCCAGTCGTTGCTCAAGCAGGTAGCGGACATTGGCAAGCGCGGTGTAGGCGACCTGGGTTGCGAAAACATGCATGTATTTGATAAGGGGGACCTGAAAGTTCGAACTCCTCATGGTCGCTTCGCGCATCGCGGCGATCGGAACGCGGTAACCTGCTCCCCCGACGTTCATTTCGATCAGGTAAGGGACCGTATCGTCGCCGATGATCGTGGCAGTGGGCACAAAGCCTTCCCAACCGAACATGCCGGCTTCCGCCATCTGGCCTGTCGACGAAACAGTCATGACAGCCCCGACGCCGCTTTCGAGAAAATAGACGTGTTCGAGCTTTTCCCGAGGCACGGCAATCCTGAATTGCGACGGGAGATCGACCATCTCCAGGTACGGCGCAAGGAGGCCAAAATCGTCCCGCTCGAGAGCCGTCAGCATACGATTGGATATTTTGTCCTGGCTAGGGCCCATCTCTTCCTCCCATCGCCACTGGCCAGGAGCACGCCGCAGGGCCGGCCCGGAGGCGTATCAATCTCTATTGAACGCCATTTCAGAGCTCGTGGTTCCGGTCGTGCTCGCAGATAAACATCATTGTCGCCAGAGGCGGAAGATCCACGAGAAGCGATTGACCACGACCATGCGCCTCGACGGGCTGCGTGTCCCGGTCGCCAGCTCCTACGCCCGCGCCGCCATATACGGCCGCATCGGTGTTGAGTATTTGCCGCCAGCGGCCGGAAAATGGGACACCGATCCGGTAACCGGGCCGTGACATCGGGGTGAAGTTTGAAACCACCAGTATCGCAGAGCGCCGTTCGTGGTCATAGCGCAGCATTGCGAGGACCGAGTTTTCCGCATCGTCGGCAACTGCCCATTCGAAGCCGTCAGCTTCGGTGTCGCCATAGTGCAAGCAGGGAAAATGTCGGTAAATGCGGTTGAGATCCCGCACGAGCCGCTGCAGGCCAGCGTGAACAGGATCATCCATAAGATCCCACACAGGATGAGGTCGACCGGTGGATGTCGCCGACGGTTCCATTTTATGAAGAGACATTATGTCGGATGGGCTTGGGGGCCCGGCGGTTCCCCGCCGACCCCGTCCTGTGCGACTATTAACCCGGGACGCTACCCCTATGGATAGGAACGGTAGCGCGAACTGAAATGGGACAAGCTTGGGCCGCCCGTTTCGATATGATCGGTGACGGTCTTTGCCAGCGCAGCGAAATCGTAGGGCTTGGTCAGAAAAGCAGCACCCCTGATATGCGAAATATCGACCTTGCGCCCTGACGTCACCCATATCGGAACGGATGATCTTGTCGTCCTCACAAGTCCGGCAAGGTCGAGACCTGTCAGGCCGCCAGGCATGTCGACATCCGTGATGAGCGCCTCGATCTTGTCATGTCTGGAGAAAGCAGCCACTGCTTCGAGGACGGTCCCGCATTCGATCACCACGTGCCCCGCATCGATCAACGCGTCGGCGAGCGCGAAGCGGATCAGCATTTCGTCTTCCACGATCAGCACTTTTGCCATTCCCGCACCTCTATGTGTTGAGATGACAGAGGAACGTCGCGATGTCCCATTCCGATACAATTGACGACCAGAGACCTGCGTTTATGGTTAATCAATCGTGAATGATTGGTCGGCCTTGGAATACCCGGACTGACATTCGGAAGTGTCGCTTGTCGAAGGTGCGGAGTGGCAAACTCGATCCGCAGGGAACCACCTGCAAAAAACCCTCCCCGGCCGGGGCCGGTGCGCTATCGCGTCGAGCCGTAAATCCATGCGATGGCTGCGGTGATGGCAACAGCGGCAAGCGGATTGCTTTTGATCCAACCTCTGGTACCGTCAAGAAATCCTTCCTGCTTTTGCGGTTCGCTTGCTGGCGGCGCTCCGGCCACCGACGTGCTGGATTGCGAGACCGGATCGGAGGCTGGAAACGTATCCTCCAGGGCCTGGTCCAGCTCCCCCTTGTTTTCCTGCTCCTTGTTCTTGGCCTTGTCGAGTTCGTATGCCTTTACGGCGGGGGATTTCACGGCGTTCATGTCTTTTCTCCACGTGTTCGCCCTTTTTAACGTCGTCCCGGTTTTGAAGTTCCGCGGCTGGCCGCAAGGGCGCTTCGAGGCCCTGAGACCGGAGACGTTCCGGTACTTTGCCGGCGCCAGCTTGGCATCTGCTGGCAGCGGCAGATTGGGCGGAGGATGAAGTAGTCGGGATCCTCCATGCCAAAACCGAAAGCTCTTCGGCGTCGGAGATCGCCGACCGGCAGCCACGACCGATCGGCTTGGTCCCGTCTTCTTCGCTATGACGGCGCAGGACGGTTGGGCTTACGGCTCAGAAATAGCGCTCCCCGATAGGAAAGGACGTCGGCCAACGTCGGTAATCCCGGCTGTTCCTGGCCTGCCGCCGCGCGGCCGAACTCGCTTCGACGATCGGCCGCGATCATCGGCGATCATGTCAACTTCCCGACCAGAGCCGCATAGTCGGAGAACGTGAAACGTTGGCCACGCTGATGGGCCTGGTTCGCCAGGCTTAGGAGGTGGATCGGAAACAGGACGGCGGCCTGATTGGCCTCGGATAGCTGATGGGTGTCGTCCTGCTCGACAGCGCTTCTTGCCCGTTCGAGTGCAGCGCCAATTTCCTTGTGCTCCAGCACGCCCCTATCGGCCAGCGTCTCGCATAGCGAGGCGAGCGCCATGACCATGCCTTCCAGTTGAAGATTGGCGGTATTCAAATTGTCCTCCAGCGATGGGGTTGGTGTGCGATCCTGGCCCGTCAGGCCGTTGGATCGGGAACGGATTTCGGCACTTCTTCGAGCAGCAGCCGGAATTCGGTGATCGGCCGTCGATCTTCGTCGAAGAGCTCGACCGAGACCATATTAAACGGTGCTTCAGGCAGGCCGTCGCGGGCCATCTCGGCAAGGGCAAGCCGTGCCTGCTGCTTTGCATCCTCAAGGCTTGGAAACTCATGTGCAAGTTCGGTCGGTTCCGGGCTCGTGCGATCGATGACTTGAAAGATGAATTTTGGCATCGCGACCTCCATCCCCGACAACATCGGACAGCTCTCTTTGTTCCCGTTGCGAGAGGATGCTGCTGTCGACAAGCGATGGAAGTCGTCCTGACCTGCAGGCCGAACTTGCCTGTTCGGGTGCAGGGTCCGGGTGCTTCAGTGGAAATTGCGGCTTTTGACCTTCAGAGTGTCGATATGCAAGTCCGGGATGAAGATGTCACGCGACTTCATCGCCGCCGCCGCCGTTTCGCGCGGATCGGCTCTTTCGGGAGAACCATGGGCAAACTCGTCTCCCCTTCCCGTCGCCAGGCGGAATTCCACATCCCGGTCAGCGAGATCGTTCAGGCTGTTCGACAGGTCGAAGAGTTGCTGGGCAACGAGATGAACGACATCGCCCTCCCGCTGGATGCGCCCGTTGATCGCCATCATCGAGGCGCCGAGCGCAATCCGTCTCGACCGCTCGAAGAGCTTGGGCCAGATGACGACATTGGCAACCCCTGTCTCGTCTTCCACCGTCAGGAAAATCACACCCTTTGCCGAGCCGGGCCGCTGACGCACCAGGACCAGTCCGGCCGCCATCAACCATCGGCCGTCGGAGGCTGACATTGCCTCCGAACAGGTGACGATGCGGCGCTCGGTAAGCTCTCGACGTAGGAAACTGACCGGATGGTCCCGAAGCGTCAGTCCTGTATGCCCGTAGTCGAGGACGACGTTATGACCGTCAGCCATCGGCCGGAGGTCGACAGCTGGCTCCTGTTGCTCTCCGACCGTCCTTTCCTCCCGTGCGGCGGCCGCCGCAAAGAGCGGCAACGGCTCATCTCTTAGCGCCTTGATCGCCCATAGGGCATCGCGACGCTCGAGGCGGAAGGAGGGCCGGAAAGCATCCGCCTCGGCAAGTTCCACCAGGCAGGCGGCGGGAACACCGCAACGACGCCACATGTCGTCGACACTGTCGAAGGGTTGATCGGCTCTTGCAGCGACGATCCGGGCGGCCTCAGCCGTTGCCAGACCACGTACCATGCGCATGCCGAGCCGAACTGCGAGCCGGTTGGAACCCGCAACCGGTTCCAACGTGCAATCCCAGCGGGACCGGTTGACGCAGACGGGCCGGATGGCCACGCCGTGTTCCCTTGCGTCGCGCACGATTTGGGCCGGCGCATAAAAACCCATCGGCTGGCTGTTCAACAATGCCGCACAGAAGACATCCGGATGGTGGCACTTCATCCAGTTCGAGGCATAGGCAATCAGCGCAAAGCTTGCGGCATGGCTTTCCGGAAAACCATAGGAACCGAACCCTTCGAGCTGACTGAATGTCTTTTCGGCAAATTCGGGCTCATAGCCGTTGCGGATCATGCCGGAGATCAGTTTGTCCTTGAAACGGCTCACCCCGCCGGTGAATTTGAAGGTCGCCATGCTTTTTCTGAGCTGATCGGCCTCACCGCCGGTGAAGCCCGCGCAGACCATGGCGACCTTCATGGCGCTTTCTTGAAACAGCGGTACGCCGAGCGTCTTGGCGAGAACGGATTCCAGCTCGGGCGTCGGATATTCGGGCTTCTCCTTGCCCTCCCGGCGACGGAGATAGGGATGCACCATGTCGCCCTGGATTGGACCGGGGCGGACGATCGCGACCTGGATGACGAGATCATAGAAGGTTTCGGGCTTGAGGCGCGGCAGCATCGACATTTGCGCGCGGCTCTCGATCTGGAAGGTGCCCAACGTATCGGCCTTGCGGATCATCGCATAAGTCTTCGCATCTTCCTGCGGGATGGTCGCAAGATCGAGATCTACATTCTTCTCCTCGCGCAGCAAGGCAAAGCTCTTGGCCATGCATGTCAGCATGCCGAGCGCCAGCACGTCGACCTTCATGAATTTGAGTGCCTCGACGTCATCCTTGTCCCACTCGATCACCTGCCGATCGACCATGGAGGCCGGCTCGATCGGCACCAGATCGTCGAGCCGGTCATGGGTCAACACGAAGCCGCCCGGATGCTGGCCGAGATGGCGTGGCGCACCCATCAGCTGCTGGGCAAGGCGGAGGGTGAGTGCAAGCCGGCGGTCGTCGGGATTGAGGTTTAGGTCCCGGACATGTTGTTCACCGACGGCCTCGCTCCAGGCCCACACCCCCGATGAAAGTGCCTTGATCAAATCCTCGGGCAGTGCGAGCGCCTTGCCGACGTCACGGATGGCGCCCTTCGTCCGGTAGCGCGTGACAGTGGCGCAGAGTGCCGCCTTATGGCGCCCGTACGTCCTGTAGATCCACTGGATGACCTCCTCGCGCCGTTCGTGTTCAAAGTCGACATCGATGTCGGGCGGCTCGTCGCGTTCCCGGCTGACGAAACGTTCAAACAAAAGGTCGTTGGTTTCAGGGTCGATGCTGGTAATGCCGAGAATGTAGCAGATGGCACTATTGGCGGCCGAGCCCCTCCCCTGACAAAGGATGCCCTGGCTGCGCGCGTAACGAACGATCGAAAACACCGTCAGGAAGTAAGGCGCGTAGCGCATTTCCTTGACGAGATCGAGCTCGTGGCGGATGGAGCGAAGCACCTTCTGCGGCAAGCCATCGGGATATCGCGCCGGGATGTGTTCCCGGACATAGTGTTCAAGCGACTGCTGCGCGTCCATGCCGGCAACAATTGCTTCCTCAGGGTACTGATAGGTCAGTTCTTCCATGGAGAACGTGCAGCGCGCGACAATCTCCATCGTCCGCGCAAGCGCTTGCGGATAGCGTGCAAACAGCCGCTGCATTTCCTCCGGCGACTTGAGGTACCGGTCGGCATGGCGTTCGCGCTCGAAACCGACATCGTCGATCGTCGTGCGGTTTCGAATGCAGGTCACCACGTCCTGCAACTGCCGCCGGGCGGGCTCGTGAAAGAGCACGTCATTGGTGACGACGGTTTTGACCTTGTGGCTGGCAGCCATCACGGCAATTTCGTGCAGCCGGAGCTGATCGTTCGGCCGGCGTCTGAGGCTCAAAGCTACATAGGCTCTGTTTTGGAAAATCTCCGCCGTCTTTCTGAGCTGGAGGGCGCATGTCTCATCGGCGAGATCCGGCACCAGGATGGCGATCAACCCTTCCGCATAGAGAGCGACGTCGTCGAGCGTCAGGATGCATTTGGCTTTCCCGCCCCTGCTCTTTCCGAGCGTCAGCAATCGTGTCAGCCGCGAGTAGGCCGCACGGTCTGTCGGGTAGACGAGGATCGACATGCCGTCCGTCAGGTCGAGACGACAGCCGACGACCAGGCGAAGACCGGTGGCCCGCGATGCCTCCAGTGCCCGCACGATACCCGCTAGCGAATTGCGGTCGACAATGCCGAGAGCCTCTATGCCGATGGCCTTGGCGGTCGCAAACAGTTCGTCGGCCGAGGATGCGCCGCGCAAAAAAGAAAAATGCGTCGTGACCTGCAGCTCGGCATAGCTCATGTGAAGGTTCCATGCATGAACCAACGATGCGATCCGG
The DNA here is from genome assembly GCA_900473185.1 of Hyphomicrobiales bacterium. Taxonomy (GTDB): domain Bacteria; phylum Pseudomonadota; class Alphaproteobacteria; order Rhizobiales; family Rhizobiaceae; genus Rhizobium. The sequence continues at coordinate 16,934 of UCKU01000029.1, forward strand.
TCTCGGGGTCGACACCGTCGCCAGCGCGATAAATCCAGTAGCGTTCACCGGTCTCGTCCGCGACGGTGAAATAGTCGCGCACGGCGACCCATTCCGACGATCGCTGCCACCATTCGCCGAAGATGCGCTCGGGGCCGTCGGCCTGTTTCACCCGGTATCGCTTACCGCGCCAGGTGAACCACACGGGAGGGTGGTCGGGCAGCAGCGCCATGACCTCGATCGGTTCCGGGCGATCCATCAGCCGGACCGGGCGCGGCCAGTTCAACGGCCAGCTCTGTCCCTGCTCTTCGGCGACAGGCGAGATGCTTTGCAGTGATCGCTCCGCAACGTCGCTGGCCACCGGCGCGACGCGGTAGAGACGGAATTTTCCACGATTGCCGAGAATGTCGACGAAAGCGCCGATATCGACCTTGGCCTCTTCGATCAGGGCGCAAGCAAACTGCCTGTCTTCAAGCGGCTCGACCATGATGGCAGCAAGGCTGAGCTTCTCGATGCCGAAGCCCGGATCGATGCGTTCGATCCGATCGTGCAGGAGTTTGGTCAACCAGGCAATGTCGCGGACAGGCTTTGCAGTTCCGGCCCTCAGCGCCTGGACCGTATTGTCGACCCTGTGGACGATGAGGTCCGTGCGGCGTACGCCAAGGCCCCTTGCCTGAAGGACACGGCAGAGCCTGCGCACCAGCAGCGAGACATATTTGGCGATCGTCTCCGCAGCGCCGATCGGATCTGCGAAGGACCTTGACACTTCGACGAAGTCGGGCGAGCGGATTGGATCGATGGGCTCGGCTACCCGGCCAAACATCTGGTCGAGCCTGCGCGTGATCTCCGGGCCAAAGCGCAGGGTCAGCGGTGCTCTTGGCGTTGCCGCCAGTTCACCGACGGTACGAAACCCGAGGATACGCAAACCTGTCACGACCTCCGCGTTGAGACGAAGCGAGGCAATCGGCAGATCGGTCACGGCATCGACTGTCTGGCCTGGTGCCACCACGCTTGTATCGTTGCCGATCGAGCGCGCCAGCGCATGGGCTGCTCCCCAGCTGTCTGCGACCGCTGCCCGTGCCGCCAGACCTTTGGCGCGGAAGCTGTTGACCAGGCCTGACAGCATAGGCCCCTCCCCGCCCTGCAGATGGTCGGCACCCTCGGTGTCCATGACGATGCCGTCAGGCGGGTCCAAGGCAACGACAGGCGAATATCGGGTAAGCGCCCAAAGGGTGATGCGCTCCAATACCGCAAGATCGCCTGCAGGATCGGCATCGACCATGTTAAGTCCCCGCACGAATGCCTGCGCCTTGGCGGCCGGCATGCCGATAGTCAGGCCAAGCTTTGCGGCGTTTGCGTCGACCGCCGACAGCCATCGCTTCGACCCGCTCTTTGCGACCACGACAAGCGGTGCGTCAGCCGGAAGGGACGGATCGGCGCGTCTGATCCGATCTGTCCGCAGCGTCGGAAGATATACGGAGACGACCCTGGCCATCACATGCCTCGACGATGAAATCTGTACTTTCTCCGGCCTTGATCCTGATCAATTCGGCGAGCCACCTGGCTCTACCGATGCCGGGAACGGGCAGCGGCTCGGACGGCAAGACCGAAACGCGCCAGCGCGAGGCAGCGGCCGTCGGATGCCCGAAATCACTTGCCTCCGTCTGGCGTCGCCAGCGCCGGATGATCAGCCCGAGCGTTCCGGATCCCTCCGCGGCCAGTTGCAGGCGGCGTGAAACGACCATTGGCAAGCGCACCGTTTCGGCCACGACCGCGCCAAGCCCGCCGAAGCGCAGGGCCTCCTCACAGGCCTCAAGCACATATTCCTCGTGAACCGCCTCGACATAAATCACGCGATCCGGATGAAGGCCGGTCTGCGCGAGCGCCGGTGCGAAGAGATCGGGACGCGCCAGGCACCACACGACCGTGCCCTTGGTGCGGGCCGCTATGCCTGCGACAAACAAGGCAGCAGCAGCTCCGTTGACGGCGCCGGCCCCGCCTCCGGCGAATTCGTGGATAGCGCCATAGGCAAGGCCCCCGCCGGGAAGCTTCTCGTCGATTTCGCCGACACCGAAGGGCAAGACCGCCTTCGGACGGGCAGCCGCCCCTTCGAGATGCTGGATACGCTCTCGAAGCTCGTAGATAATTCGGTTTGCGCCTGGCCGAGCCATTGTCCGGTCTTCATCATGTTAAACGTATCCACACCGCACGAAAGCGGATATGTTCTTTATTTGTTCCTAATTCAAACGTGAGTCAACGTAGCTGTTGAGGTGAATATTCCTAACAGGGCGCTATCCGCACCTCGGAATGGCAAAAAAATAGAATTAGTTCAACCAAATGAACGGATTCGAACGAACTTCAAAAATGTCGGCATAAGAAAAAATACCTATTGTTTGCTGGCACCTTGCCTCAGCTCTCCGTGCCCGTCTGCAGGCAGATCCAGGAAATCCTTGCCGCCGCGGCGATGATCGAACCAGTCGCCCGACGGGCCGCCCGGCTCCTGACCGGATGGCAAGCTTTTGCCTTGTGAAAAACAGGGAACTTTTCGTTTGGTCTGACGTTAGAACGCGGCAGATAGTTGGCCGAAGCTGATGGCTGGAAGAATGATGCGCGTCCAAACACCCATTTTTACTGTCTCCGCGCTCGCAATTTTGGTTGCGCTTGTCGCCATCAATCCATTCGGTCGTCATCTGGTCGACCCCCGCTCGACATCAGCAATTATAAGAGAGGGTCATTGACGAATGCGCCGCTCGATCTCGTCTGCGGCGTGCTCAGCAGTGAACACGCCTGGTCGGACCGAAGCTTGATGCACGGCCAAATGCCAATGATCATGCTTATATCCCGCCTTTGAAATCCTGTTGTCTCTATCCCCGCCATGCTGCCTCGTTCAGCGCAAAAGAACACAAAACCAGGAGAATGAATTGGCCCGTCCAAAAGGCAATCCGATCGACGCTGTCGTTGGACAAAACCTGCAGCGCATTCGAAAAAGCAGAGGAATTAGCCAAACCGCACTTGGTGAGGCGCTCGGCATTTCCTTCCCGCAGATCCAGAAATACGAGACAGGCATCAATCGCGTCAGCGCCAGTGCGCTTTACGAAATGGCGCGCGCCCTCGGGGTGTCACTGGATGACTTGTTCAGCGGGGCCGAACAGATTGTCAGCAACGATCCGACGCGAGAGCCAAACCTCGCCGGACGACGACCGACAGAAATCGATCAGATCCAGAACCCTGCCATTCGCGAGGCGATGCGGAGTCTCATCACGCTGGTAGCCGGGCCGGGCACGCAAAATGAGGTCGGAGCGGAAATCGCGCAATAGCGTTGCGACCTGGATCGTCGTTTACTCAATCGGGCTTTAGCCGAAGCAACCATGTGCTCGCTGTTCTGCCCAAGCGTATTCTCCACAATGACAGTACTGACGGACAAGGGCCTGCGGCACCGGTTGTGCCGCGGCAATTGGCAGCGAGGTCGCCGTCATTGTTGCGAGACAACGTGCTCTCCAAGGACGTCCCCCACATTCAGATTATAGCTGAACAGGTGAACTCGATATGCAGCAGCCGCTGAACCTGCTGACGGCGTCCGTGCAAAGTTTACCGAAATGTTTCCCAGGCGATGCCGAGCGACCACCCTTGAGCATCAATCTTGTTGAAACCTTCACCTCCCACATGAGGCGAAACCTCTAAACTGGCTCTGCACTCGTCAGCTCTAGAAAGGGAGGAGACGATGACAGACGCGTTGAGCGGAATTGCATTTTTGACAAGGTCAGACCTCGCCACGAGAGGCTGCGCGCTGACGACCAAGGACGTGCACGAGGCCGTAGCGCGAGCCTGGGCCGAAATCCGGTCCGGGGCTGCGCGCGGCGGCAAGGCGGTCCTGTCCTTGCCCGAAGACGAGTTTTGGTCGGTCCCCGATTTTACCGCCTTCAAGCCTGATTTTGCCGAAGAACGTCTCGGCTGGAAGCTGTCATCTCTCTATAGCGTCAGCTCGACGCATGGCGGGGTGAAGATCATCGGCGCCAATGCCTTCAATCGCAGCCTCGGGCTTCCGAGATCAACATCGACCTTCATCCTGCTCGACAAGTTCACACTTCGCCCGATTGCGATCCTCGACGAGACGGCGCTTTCGGCAGACCGGACCGGAACCTATGCCTCACTCGTCGCAGAAGCATGTCTTGCCCGTGGCACTGCCTCCTGCGTCTTTCTGGTTGGAGCCGGGCCGGTTGCGCAGAGCGTCATCCGGTCGCTTGCCTTTTCCTGCGCGGACAGGATCGAGCAGATCTTCGTCCGCGCCCGCAGATTGGAAAACGCCCGCGCGCTTGCAATTGCGCTCTCGGGCGAAGTCAAGATCCCGCTCGTCCCTGTCGATGACAACCGGACCATGCGCTGCTGCTCCCTGGTCGTCACCGCGTCCAATGCCCGCGAACCAGTCTTTGCGGACGAGGATCTGGCGCAAGAGGCGACCACGCTCCATCTTGGGGGCAACGAGGCGCCGGACGATTATCTGAAACGGGTGTTTCGAACCGGCCTCATGGTTTGCGACGATCTCCAGACCGTTTCGAGGCGCAATTCGCAAAGCATCGCCCTGCATTTTTCCAGCCGAGGCCTGTCGCTGGAAACGATTGGACCGCTCATCGGCATACGCGAACTCGCAAATCCAGCACCCTGGTACGAAGACAATGCCGGACCGACCTGCGTTACCTGTGTCGGCCTGCCAATGCTCGATCTCTTCGTCGCCCAGGCGAGCTTCGATAAATATTGCCGTGCACATGCAGGGTCGGAGGTGGATCGGACATGTCCTATCTGACCCGCATTCTGGCCGAGCATGTGCGGGCGGCACCGACAGAATATTGTCCTGACATCGCTGACGTCGCCCGACGCTGTATCCTGGATCTGCTGGGCGCTGCTATCGCAGGCGTAGCCATGCCGAGTGCGGTAGCTGCGCGCACCATGGCCGGACCGGTCTTTGGCAGCGGCGAGGCGCCGATTTGGTGCGCCGGCAGGTGCGCGCCGGCGGGGGCCCTTTTCTGCAATGTCACTGCCGCATCCGCGCTCGACATCGACGACGGCAATCGCGCGGCTCGCGGACATCCGGGGGCATGCGTCATCCCTGCGGCGTTGTTGATAGCTGGCCAGACCGGAGCGACGGGACGTGAACTGATCAGCGCGATCATCTGCGGCTATGATGTCGGCGCGCGCATCGCCGCCTCGCAGACGACGGACGGAATTCGCACACGCCAGTCCGGTCGCTGGGCAGCCTTCGCTTCGGCCGCGACAGCCGGCCGCCTGTTGCAGCTGGAGCCTGTCCGGCTTTCGCATGCTCTCGCCATTTCGGGCGTGATGGCGCCGAACCAGCTTGCCAATGGCAGTTCCGGCTACTCGCGGCTGACAGGCAACGATGTCAAGGAAGGTATCGCATGGAGCAGCCTGCTCGGCATGACGGCGGCCCATCTCGCGGCTGCCGGTTTTACAGGGCCTGAGGACCTTCTCGATCACCCGGACTATTACGATGGCAGCCGCATTCTCGGTGGGCTCGGTCGCCATTGGGAAATCGCCGACACCTATTTCAAGCCCTACGCCTGTTGTCGCTATATTCACCCGGCACTTGATGCCTATAGCGAGCTCGCCGACGAAGATACGATCAGCCCCGAAGACATTGTCGAGGTCGAGGTCCGAACCTTTGCATGGGCCTTGAAGCTTGCCAACAGGAATGCGCCGGAAAGCATGGTCGACATGCAGTACAGCCTGCCCTATTGCATGGCGATCCTCGCCATCGACGGCAAGCAAGCGCTCGCACCGATCGGTGCAGATGCTCTTGGTCGAAGCGACCTCAGCCGCTTTGCGCAGAAGGTTCGCCTGAGCATCGATACCGGTCTCGACCGACGCTTTCCGACGCAGACCCTTTCGCGTGTGATCCTGCGTACCAGAACGCTGGAGTTGACCTCTAAAGTCCATAGTCCGGTCGGTGACAAGGCGCGACCGATGAACTGGCAGGCTATCGTCGAGAAATTTCGCTATCTGACGCGCCACCGGCTGCGCGAGGACGAGCAGCAGGACATAGTCGACGCCGTTGCCGTCTTGCCAGACGGCGATCCTCAGGCGATCACACGGATCCTCCAGGCGGTGCGCCACCCCCTTTGATCGACGGAAGCTGTTCAGTCGAGCGGCAAAGAGCGGTGACCGGCAGCAGTTGGCTGGCAGACGAGGCTTCCGTTGAAAACGGCCATCCTGCCGGCGACGAGAACGTGGCGGACACGGCCGAGATTGTTAGTCTCGCTGATGATGACATCGCCGCGTTTTCCCTTGGCGATCGATCCCCGATCGCCAGCCAGTTCCGGAAAGATTCTGGCGACGTTACCCGTTGCCAGCGCGATCGCTGCTGCGGGCGACATGAACTTTTTTTGTACTACCCGATGAATGGCTTGCAGAATGCCATCCCAGTCGCCGCCCGCGTAATCGGTCGAAAGCGTATCGACGAGACCCGCGTTGATCAATGCATCGAAGTTGTCCGGGCCGTTGCGCCAGCGCGTGGAAATGCAGTCGAGCGTCGACACATCGACAGCGGCACCCAGATCGCGGAGCGCCTTGGCCGTTACCAGCGCTTCTTCTGTCGTGAACGAAGAATGATTGCTGTGGCCGGCTATGATACGCGCCTTCGGATGGATTCTTGCAAGTCCGATCAGCTGTTCGGCTGTCGGCGCGGCATTATGAAAGATTGCCGGCATCCCGGTGCGAGCGGCTTGTGCGGCGATTTCATCAAGACCGCGACGGGCGATCCCGACCGATGGCATCACGGTATCACGTATCAATCTACTCAAGCCTTCCGGCGTGAAATTAACCGAAAGCCCATTCTCCTCGATCAGCCGTGACAACACGTCATTGTTCCGGTCGTCTTTCTTGTCGAGCCTGCTGCCGAGCACGGCCTCCTTGAGTTGGCGGGCCAGCCTTGGATGGACAGCAAGGCCTGATGCATTCTCGATGGCGTTAGGCAGGAAACGATAGTCCTGCGCCCCGCCGCCGAGTGTCTGGCCGCCGCCAGCCTCGCCGAGCGCTTTGGCGCCGCGGGTAAGCATCTCGTCGATTGTCGCCGTCAGATGGCGCCGTGCAAGACCCGCCCCGTCGGCGGCTACAGCTGCCGCGAGGCTAGAGGGCGTATGGGCGGTGCTGACATGAATATCGAGCGGATGGGACTGACCTGGCCCAACGTCAATTTCGTCTGGCAGGGCAAGTCCGCAGACGTTTAAAAGTGTGGTCGTACCGGACAGGAGGTGGCGGTTGCGCTGATAATCGACGTCGTAAGGGTCAAGTGGCAATGATCCGCTCGGCATTGATGGGCCGCAGATGCATCCATGCGCATGGGCATTAATGACGCCAGGAAGGACCGTGCACCCACTGGCGTCGATCACATCATAGTCGTCCGCCAATGCGGTCTCGTCCGTTCGCGCGACGGCCTCGATCATTTGGTCGGACACGAGCACGCTCGCCTTCTCGAGAAACTGGATGCCGTCGCCCGTAAGGACGCTTGCATTGACGATCGCAATAGGGCGATGCGGGCTCACGATGTCCCTTCCTTTCAGAATGGATTGGACTCCAGTGCGTATCCGATGCCTCGGACAGTTCGGACGACGTCAAGCTTCATGATTGGCGTTAGCGCCTTGCGAAGCCTGCCGATATGGACGTTGACGGTCCGCGGATCGACGAAGACACCTTTCGGCCATGCCCCGGACGCCAGTTCATCTCGTTTGAACACTCGTCCGGGATCGCTAATCATCACACGCAGCAATTCGAACTCGACCGGGCCAAGATGAATGTCATGCCCGTCAAAGAGAATCCGGTGCGTCCGCGCATCGACGATGAGACCCGAATGATTGAGCCGCTCCAGCCCGGCCGATGCCGGGGAAGAGTGATGGTTGCCGACTAAACGTTTTAAGGCGCGAAGATATCGATCGGGTTCGAGCGGTCGCATGAATGCCTCTTCGACGCCGACATCCAGGAATTGCGCGAAGCGATGCGATTGTTCGGCTGCGAGAAGGGTGACAATGCGTACATGGCGGGTTGAGCTGTCCTCCTTCAGCACTCTGCAGAGGCCGAGCGCAAAATCAGGCTGTCCGTCGACAAGGAGCCCAACATTCGTTCTCTCCTGGATAGCGGCAATTGTTTCGGCCGGGCCCATCGCCAGCTCGGTCGCAAATCCATCCACTGCGAGAATGTGGCGAACCGAAAGGCAGAAGTCGGTATCAAGCGAACTTATGACGACGCTGGATTGCACAATAGAACCCGCGAGAAATCGAGACGCTCTCTCAAGTTCGACAAGTCTTGCATCAACGATGTCACGAACGGTCGGACTCGGCAAACGCTTTGATATTAAATGATGTTTCAAGGTCTCGCAGTGCTTTGCGATTGCCCGCAGGCCTTCAAATCTGTGAGTTGAATCCCCACGCATCTATGCTCTTCTTGGCTGATGGAACCATCAAAGCCGGCGGAAATTTTGATCGCGTCCGACGACCTCACGTTCGCGCAACAGATCGCTCACATCCTCAGGGAAGACGAGCTGGTAACCACGGAGATGTCGCCCGAGCGCGTCCTGCACCAGGGTTTAACTCACCACGAGTTTCGGCTCCTCATCGTCGCGATCGTCGTTGAAAGCCACGTTGGCGTTGCCTTGTGCGAGCAGGTGAAAAATCAAAGCGGTATTCCGATCATCCTTTTGCTTCCACCGGAACGGCATCTCGATGGTATTGAAGCCGGAGCCGACTTCTGCCTGCCGCTTGACAGCGATCCAAAACGACTGATGACGCATGTTCGCGCGCTGCTGCGGCGATCGGGGCCGGCCTCCAGAAAAGGCGGACGAAGTCTGCGTTTCGATGGCTTTCGCATTGATATGGACCGGCGTCAGTTGTTTGCGCCCGATGGTTCGATCGTCAAACTTCTCGGAGCCGAGTTCGAAATCCTGCTCGCCTTATGCCGCCATCCGGGCACCGTTCTGTCTCGCGCCACTTTGCTCGACGCAACGCATATAGGCCTTGGCAGGCCGCTCGAGCGCAGCATCGACGTTCATATCTGTCGGCTTCGGCGCAGCCTTTCCAAGGCGCAGGCCAATGCTGGCGAACTTATCCAGACCGTGCGGCTCGGCGGCTATGCCCTTATTTCCTCGATCAACCCTGAATAAGTAAGGATTCAAAAAATCGTCTCATGAGTGTTTAATCGCTGCAGGATACTTCAATTGCGGTTAAATCTCGGCCGGCGATCTAGCAGCCTCGCTTGGCCGGCTAAGGAGCGATGCGCCGTGAAGAAAAATCTGGATACCTTGATTGATGTTTTGAGCCTTTCGGACGACGACCAATCCAAGCAACTCGCATTGCACAAGTTTGCACAGCAATGTGGGTTCGAGCATTATGCCTATGTCAATATTCGCCCGAGCCTTCCCGAAGTCTTCACCGATTATCCCAGGAAATGGACGGATATCTATTTTGCCAATCGGTACCAGAGGATCGATCCCGTTATTGCCTCCGCCAAGCGCATGCGAAGACCTTTTTATTGGTCATCGCTGCCGCTGCATCGGGCCTCGACAGCGGCGGAGCGGAGATTTTACGCTCATGCACGTCAGTTCGGTATCGTTTCCGGCTTGTCGATCCCAATCGGCGTCGCACTCGGCCGCACTGCAGTCCTGACACTTGCATCCCACCTGCCGGATTTTAAGGGAGAGGGCAAGCTCGACGACATACAGGCGATCACCGCAACGACGCTCTTATATGCGCTCCTGAAGAGACGTGATCCATCGACAATGGCGGAGCCCCAGATCCATCTCACCGTCAGAGAGAAGCAATGTCTGTATTGGCTCGCAGTGGGAAAATCCTTATCGCTCACCGCCGATATTCTCGAGATCAAGAAAGACACCGTGCGCCATTATCTCAAGTTGGCCCGAGGCAAGCTCGGCGCCGACAACACGATAAATGCAGTCCATGTAGCCACACGATTGGGGCTTATTTGATCTGGCGCTGCAAAAGACGCCCTGCTGATGTCTTGCTTCCGGCTGAACGGCCGACGACAGCGACGCGATGGCATTATAGCATTTCCGAATCTTCATCCTTGACTCGATCAAAAATGAGAACATAATAAGAACATCACCACCCAAGAGGAAGGATGACGGCGATGAGCAATTTGCCGAACGATACGTTATGGCAAGAAGCAGACCTCGATAGGGTGCCTCAAGGCACCTATTGGACGCCTCCTGTGCCCCTGAGCATTTATGAGCTGGAACCTAAGCTTCGTGTCGCGGTGTCGCAGGCTATCGAAACCCGCTGCGACAGGGTTGATCAATTCGAGATCCTCCTTGCCCATGCCTTTGATATGGAAACATGCGCTCCGGTCGGGACCTTCGTGGTTTCGGCTGACGAAGCTGGCGGCCGAGCCGTTGGCATTTTTAGCGACCGCGGCGAGGTCGGCATCAAGGAGCCGATGTGGTTTGCCTTCGATGGCGACACTGACGAAGCTTTCAAGGCGCTGCATGACCGGGTCAAGGAAAGCGGCTATCTGCCGTAATATTCGGCGGCTCCGGCTTGCGGACTTCTGCCTGACGATGACGCCACCGGGCAGAACTAGCAATGCCGGAAATGAACCGCTCCCAAAACTCTCGCGCTGGTCCTTGGAGGAGGCGCGGGATGTTGGGGCAACGCTCTTTGTCCGGCGCGGTCCCTGCAATACAACGTGGCGCCTCCTGCCGGGCGTCCTCAAATTCCGAAATATGCAACGTGAGTGCTTACCTCCATTTTCATGGGAGGTCCACGTGCGCAGATTAAAGGCCGAAGGGATGCAGTAGCACAGCCCACACCCAGCCTGAATGGCTGTGGGCCAGTCGGCATCAGGGGCAAGGCTTTGGCCAATAATTTAGACTGAGGGAACAAAGGGCCGCTTTCCAAGTATGGGCATTGGGATCGTGCGGCGGGTGTTGTCCACCCTTACTGCCCTCTGTGTCGACCCGTGCGATCCCACCACTCCTACAGAGCTGGCCGCGACCGGCAGGGTCTCTTGCCCAAGATCCGGCTGACTCCTTCCTCATCGTGGCCACCAAACCACTATTGTTGCTGTGGCAAAGACGAGGGCCGCCAAGATGGCAAATACAAGCCACGCCAGAAGAGCCTGGGCAAGGCGATGAAACCGGAAGAACCGCGGTCGCAAACGATCGACCCACGGAACTTCTCCGAGATTCCTTAGGCGTTTTTTTCCTCCCCTGGCGACCATCCTCGTGCTCAAGCTGACGTTGCTGGACGAAGTAACGCGGATCAAGGCTTTTGGTTTGCTGGATGCTTCCGCACCTCTCATTTTCGCGCTCGCCCTTTCGCCAGCAATCGATTTTTTGCCGATCAGCTGGAACTTTCTTTCATACTTTCGGTTTTTCTAATGGACTGCCTGACGACGTGTTTGTCTTCCAGCCTTTAGCGAATCGTTTGTGCGGTCCAATTTTCCACTCCCTCTACTCCTGCCCGCTCCGGCGGGCGCCTTTTTGCCCGTCAGATCCATGCATGGCCTTGATTCTCATTGGGCAACTGCTTCTCGCCAAAACAGCCCACCGGCAGCCGCACCGGATCCCGACGTTCCGCGGCATGGTCAATGCGCTCGACTCACAAATTTGTAGCGTGTGCGCGTCCTTGCCGCACCAACGAAGCAGCGATGTCGCTATGCCGATAGCTGTGAGAGCTGGACAGCGGGAGGCTCTTACCGGTTGAAATCAACGGGCCACATAGGCGCCGGGAAATACGATGTCCTGATCGACGAGCACGCTGAACATGTATCCGGGGCGAATTTTAAGGGTCGGCTGAAGGTTGAGGCCCTTGTCGATCGATCTTTCCGCCACCCGCCCGAAGCTCTCCGAAAAATTGCGCCGCGCTGCATCCGATGCCGTATCCTGCGTGTCCCGCGTCGAACTTTCTGGCATAGAAACGTCTATTCCCGTCCCGATGAGGGCGATCAGGGCAGCCGAGGCGAATGTCCTGACCGTGTGATTGTTGACGCGATCCTCGAAGCCGCCGTAGCCCTGCGCATCCGTGCCGGCCATTCCCCCGATCTGCAGCGTCGATCCATTTGGGAAAATGATGTCTGTCCAGACGACAAGCACCCGCGCCTGACCGAAGGCGACCTTGGAATCATAGCGCCCGAAGAGCTTTGCTCCTTGCGGAATGAGCAGTTGATGGCCGGTGGCGCTGTCATAGACGGCCTGGCTCACCTGGGCGCTGATACGCCCGGGCAGGTCGGAATTGATGCCGGTGATCAGTATTGCCGGAATGACGGAACCACGTTTCAGCTCATAGCGCGACAGTTGCGGAACGACCTTGTTCGGTAGGTAGCCGAACGCCTTGATGTCGGCATTGAAGAAATCCTCTTTGGAACCCTGCTTGTTTTGATCTGCGTCCCGCCCGGCGAGCCCGGCTTGGAGAGCGGCCTGATAGAGGTCGACGGGGTCGGATGCCTTTGCACCGTCGCGGGCCGGCGGATCGGCCGATCTTTCGGGTAGACGAGCTTGGCTGATGTCGACCTGCAAAGGTGAAGCGCGTGCGGCTTCGTCAGCCTGCATTCGAGCCAATTTCCGGCGCTGGATCTCGCGCAGATAGCGCTCGCGCCCTTCGCGCACCAGCCGGGCCTCGAAGTCGTCAGGGGTCTCCGGCACAGGACCTCTGAACACCGGTTGCGGGGTTTCTGGAACAGGCTTGTCCTCGACAGATTTCGGCGCTTTGTCACTGACCGGAGGGGGCAGGAGCGGCTCGACCAGCTCAGGCTCGCCGATGATCCCGTCTTGAATGCCGCGCTTCAGCTGGTCGGCATAATTTGCTGCGGGAACGCCTGCGCTATCATCCCGTTCGGTCTGCCTGGGATAAAGGCCCCTGGAGGAGAGACCGAAGATGATGACGCCGAAGAAGACGATGGCAAGGCCTATGACGACGAGTACCGGCAGCTTGTTGAGCCGCCTGATTGCCTTCGACTGAAGGCTGCTTGGGTCGCCAAGCTGTAGGGACTGGACCATGCTCTTCTTTCCTATTTGACCGCCATTACCGACAGCGGGCTCGTCGGAACGGCCCCCGCATTCGACAGGGCGTAGAGGCGAGCAATACGCAGGTTCCGCGTTGAAAGGCTGGCCAGGACCCCCTCTTCAGACCTGTCGAGCGTATAGAAAAGTGCGATTGCATTGCTGTCGTGTTTAGGACCTGACACGACAGCGTAGCCGGATCCCTTGAGCGAAGCCTCAAGCGCAGTGCCAAAGGGCGAGGGGGTGTCCGGCAGGGCAAGGGTACCGGCTGCAGTAGGGAATTGTTCGGAAAACCGGTTTGCCATGTCGCCGGCAATCATGGCGGCAGCACCCAGGGAGAGCGGCGCAAGGTCTTCGCGTGGATCCATCCCGCCGGAAGGGGCCTGACAGCCGGCAAGTGCAAGGCAACAGCCCAGCGAAGCGAGAAGAACGCGGCGCATGTCAGCCCGCCCGCCGGATTGTGACCTGCTGTTTCTTCGGTCCGACCCCGGAGACAAGCACGGCGCGCTCGATGTTGTAGTCAACGACCATCAAATTGTTCGACATACGATAGTTGACGATGCGGTTTTGTCCGCCAGAAACGACGAAAAGGACGGGCGCATCCTGTCCGGCGAGTGAAGGCGGAAATTGGATGTAGGTCTTCTGGCCATCCGAATAGACCCGCGTCGGCCTCCATGGCGCGTTGCCACGAACCGTATAGGAGAAGTTCAGCTGGTCGGCCGAAACGCCCCCTCCCGGTCCACCTTTGGCTTCGAGGCGGGCATTGACGTCGGCGAGCTTGTCGGAAACATCTTCGCGGTACGAAAAGCCCACCCGTGCCATGTATTGGATCGGATGGGACTTGAGCTGGATGTGATAGGTGCGCCGTGATGTGGTGACGACCATGGAGGTCATAAGCCCGGGTTCGGCCGGTTTGACGATCAGATGGATCGCTTGCCCTCCGACTGCCCCTGACGTCGCAGGCTCTATCTTCCATCGCACCGTGTCGCCGACCAGCACGTCGCGAACGACCTCGCCCGCTTCGAGTTCGATATCGCAGACCTGCAGCGGCGAGCAGACGACGGAAGGCTGGGTTTCGCCGAAGAGGAAGATGACCTTGCCGTCGGCGCCCTTTGTGACGAGACCTGGGGCGTCGCGCCATTTGGACGATAGGCCCGTCCCTCTTGCCTCATTCGGCGTCATGGTCTGAGAGCTTGCCGATTGTGCGACACCAACTGTGATCGCAAGGATGGCCAAGCAGAAGGCAACGGAGAGTTTCCTGCGGTTTTGCATAGGCTTTCCTCGTTTTAAAGCTGTGCGGTCCAGTCGAGGTCTTTCAGATAAAGCCCGATCGGGTTGAGCCGAATTGTTGCCTCGTCCTGCGGCGCGGTGATTGTCACCGTGGCGATGGCCCGGAAGCGGCGGGTGGCGGTTTCCTTGCCGCGCCGATCGCGTTCGAATTCGGTCCAGTCGATCTGATAGGACTGTTTCGAAAGCGCCACGATATTGTTGACCTCAACGGCGACGGTCGCGAGCCGGGCCTTCTCGAATGGAGAATTGCTACGAAACCAGGCGTTGATTTTCTCTGTCGAGGGATCCGAGGTCCTGAGTAGGGCGTAGGTGTGGTCGATATACTGCTTCTGCACGACGGCATCCGGCGTCACCGATCGGAAGCTCGATACGAAGCCACCAAGCGTGGCACGCACGACCCGCGCATCGGCATATTCTATATGTTCGGGAAATCCCGCCGACACCGGTGTGCCCAGCCTGTCCACCTCCACAATATAGGGCACGAGCTTGACCTGGGCGCTCAGATAGAGCGCATAACCGAATCCAATGATTGCGATCGACAAGGCGAGGATCGCAACGATGCGCCAGGCAGCCGCTGCTCTGACGTAGGAGCCGTAGCGTTCATTCCACTCGATACGGGCAGCGAGATAAGGGTTCTCCACGTGGCTCGACATTTCATCGGCTCCTACTGTTTGCCCGGCTGGCCTGATGGCGATGAACGTTTGGCTGGCGGGGACCGACCCTGATCGAGCTTGGCATTTGCAAGGCCGAGCAGCGAACTGGCATGTGCTCCGGGTGCCCCGATCGCCTTGTCCTTCATTGCAGATGCGGACGCCGCGCCGGCCGCGCCCACGCCTTCGGCCATGCCTCGCAGCACCGCACCGGCCATCGAGGCCCCGCCTGCCCGTGCGGATCTTGCGCCCGACAAGGCGGCGGACGCCATGCCCGCCGCAAGAAAGGTTGCTCCGAGCGCGGAAGACGCGGCCTGCCCACCATGGGAGATGACCTCAGTGCCGCTGGCGACCGATACGCCTTGAATGACGCCCTGAATAATGTTGGGGACGTAAGTCGCGATGATGAAGACCACGATCGCGATGCCGGCGATTGCCAGCAGGGTCTGGAATTGCTCGCCGATTTCAGGCCTGTTCGCAAGGCCGATGAGAACCTCGGATCCGATGCGGGCGATCATGACGAGCGCCATCAGCTTCATTCCGACGCTGAAGGCATAGACCAGATATTTGACGGCGAAGTCCTTGGTAAAGGACGACCCGCCAAGGCCGAGCATGATCATGCCGGCGAGAAGTCCAATATACATTTCGGCCATGACCGAAACGAAAATGGCCGCGACGAGGGAAAAGGTAATGACCGTCACGATCGTAGCGAATGCAGCGCAGACCGCGAGCAGATTGTCTTCCAGAAGGCCAAAACGGATCTTCTCCGCCATCTTGGCCGCCACCGTCAGACCGGCATTGAAGATATCGGTCGGAGATGCGTCGCCCCCGGATGCACCGATCTGGAAAAGACTGTCGACGACCGCTTTCGCAAAGCCCGGACCCTTGTCGAGAACGAGAGCGAAAAAGCCGATGAACATGATGCGCCGCGCAAGCTCGGCGAACCATTCTTGAAGCGATGGCGCCTGCAGGGCGAGCCAGATCGCGGCGACGCCGATTTCGATCGAGGCCAGGATCCAGAAGAGTGATCGGGCAGCGTTCGAGACGGTCTGCTCCCAGCCTCGAGCCGCGTTATTGATCTCGTCCTGCAGCGAGTTGATCAATGAGCCCTCCTGTCCATGAGCAGGAATGACCAGGATCAGCATGATGATCGCCGCCAGCCCGGCACGTCTTGCCAACATCACGACTTTACCTCCCCCGCTGTTGTCTCGAAACGCCCCCACTGTCGTGCTGTTGATCACCACCGCGGCTCCATCGTCCGGCCGCCCGTCATGGGCGGAATCGTCGCGCGGAAAAACTGCTCCCGCCGGGCCTGGGCGAGGTCCCGGTCGGTCTGATTCGTCTGGAGCCAGGTTCCCATCATCGTCATCTGCTGGGCGACGAGGCCACGCAGCTTTTGCATTTGGGAGACCTGTTGGGCGGCAATCTCATGGCCGACCTGGAGCGCCTTCATCTGGCCGTCCGCACCGACCGACATGGCCCTTATCGTTTCCATCGTCGCCTCCTCGCTTTCGAATTGCCTGGCCGTCAGACCAGCTGCGCGAAGCGTCCCGGCAATCGTGTCTCGGTTGGTGTCCGACCAGGTCTGATACGTGGACGAGAAACTGTCGCCCTCCGGAAGGTGCGACCTCAGCGCCGCATAGCTCGAAAAGCGCTGACCCAGCACATCATCGGCATTGCTCATGGAAAATGCGATGGCTTGGCCCTGAGAGACGATCGACCTCAGGTCATTGAGATCACCGGCAACCTCGCCCCAGATATGGGCGGGGAGCTGTGCCGTGTTCTGCAGCATGTTCTGATAGATATTCAGTTGGTTCTGGATCTGCTCGGCGAGTTGAGTGATCTGGGTCAGCTGGTTGTCGACCTGAATGCCAGAACTTTCGAGCAGCTTGATGAGCTCGCCATTGTTTGCCAGTTGCGTAAATTCGGTCGCTGCACCCGTAGCCGCGCCGGCGATCGCAGGATGGGGGCGAACGGCTGCGGCTGCGACGGCAATTGTGATTGCAAGGTATCGGTATCTAGATCGCACCATTGGTCACCCCTCTCTCCTTGAGCCAGGTTTGCGGCCATTCGCTTGCGACTTCTCTGCTGAGCGACCGGATACGCTGCAGATCCTCCTTGCTCGACGCGCCAACGAAAGAGAGCGCCAGCGGGCCGAGCGCCATGTCGAACAGGCGCCTGCCTTCCGGGGAGACGACATAATAGTCCCGCTTCGGAATCGCAGTGGCGACGATTTCGATCTGGCGGTCGTTGAATCCGATCCGCTCGTAGAATTCCCGCGCCCCCTGTTGGCGGGCCGACCCGTTGGGCAGGAAGATCTTTGTCGGACAACTCTCCTTCAAGACGTCGACAATGCCGGAGCGCTCGGCGTCCGAGATCGATTGCGTGGCAAGGACGACGACGCAGTTGGCCTTGCGAAGGACCTTCAGCCACTCGCGGATCTTTTCCCGGAAAACCGGATGGCCGAGCACCAGCCAGGCCTCGTCGAGAATGATGAGGCTTGGGGCACCGGTCAGCCGCTTTTCGATACGCCGGAACAGATAGGTCAGAACCGGCAGCAGCGTGCGCTCGCCCATCATCATCAAGTGTTCGATCTCGAATGTCTGGAAACGCCCGAGCGTCAGACCGTCACTTTCGGCGTCGATGAGTTGGCCCATCGGCCCGTCCACCGTGAAATGCCGAAGCGCCTCTTTCAGATCACGCATCTGCACGCCGCTAACGAAATCCGAGAGCGAACGGCCCGGTGAATGAGCCATCAGTGCGACCTGTCTTGAAATCGCGTTGCGATGATCCGGCGTGACCCTGATGCCCTGCAGGCCGACCAGCGTTTCGATCCATTCGGCTGCCCAGGCGCGATCGGTCTCGCTGGAAAGCGAAGCGAGCGGGCAGAACGAGAGCTCCTTTGCCTCTTCTCCACCAATTTCGTAGTGATCGCCACCCGCAGCAAGTGTCAGCGGCAGCATCGACGAGCCCTTGTCGAAGACGAAAAGCTGCGCTTCCCTGTAGCGAAGAAACTGGGCTGCGATCAGCGCAAGAAGCGTCGACTTGCCAGAGCCTGTCGGACCGAAGATTAACGTGTGCCCCACGTCGTCGACGTGAAGGTTGAGGTGAAATGGCGTCGAGCCGGACGCCACCTGCATGAGCGGGGGTGCATCCGGTTCATAGAAAGGACAGGGTGCGGTGGCGCTTCCCGTCCAGACTGAATTCAGCGGTACGAGGTCGGACAGGTTACGGGTTGTGATCAGCGGCTCGCGCACATTGCAGTACCAATTGCCAGGCAGACTGCCGAGATAGGCCTCCGTTGCATTGAGCGTTTCGATCCTGGCTCCGAAGCCTTCGGCCTGGATCAGGCGGCGCACCACTTCTGAATGGCCTTCCAGGCGAACCTGCTCCTCATCGAAAAGCAGGATGACGGGGGTGTAATAGCCGTAGGATACCAGCTCGGATGAGGCCTCGGCGATCGCATCTTCCACCTCCGCAACCATCGAAAGGGCGTGCTGGTCGACAGCACGGCTCTGTGTCTGGAACAGCTGGTCAAAGAATGGCCTCACCTTCTGCTGCCACTTTTTTCTGGTTCGCTCCAGCCTGTCTCTTGCTTCTTCGGCGTCGAGAAAGATGAAGCGGGATGACCAGCGATAGCTAAGAGGCATCAAATCGAGGCGGTTGAGGATGCCTGGCCAGCTTTCCGCCGGCAGTCCGTCGATTGCAACGACCGACACGAAGCGATCGTCGACCTTGGGCGTCAGACCGTGCTGGAGTTCGGCCGTTATGATGCAGTCCAGATACATGGGTATATCGGGTAGCCGGACGGGGTGATTGTCGCCCGTCATGCAGAAACGGACAAATTGCAGAAGTTCATCGTAGCGGGCCTGGCTCCGCTCAGATGTCGATGGTCGACGGGTCCGCATTCTGCGGATCGACAGGCTGCTTGCCAGATATTGCTCGATCTCGCGGACGGCTCGGTTGAAGTATGTCAGCGCGACGTCGGCGTAGCTCTGTTTTCGGCTGTCGGCGTCGGAATAGATATATTTGCTGAGGACCGATCGGCGGGGCTCGAGCGCCTTATAGGTGAGGACGATGGCATGATGGCTTT
The DNA here is from genome assembly GCA_900473185.1 of Hyphomicrobiales bacterium. Lineage (GTDB taxonomy): Bacteria > Pseudomonadota > Alphaproteobacteria > Rhizobiales > Rhizobiaceae > Rhizobium. The sequence continues at coordinate 35,961 of UCKU01000029.1, forward strand.
CGAAGTGATTGCGTTCTGCTTCGAAATGGCGCCTTCGCTCCTCATCAATCGCACGCGTCACGCGATCGGGAAAATGCGAGCGCTCTGGTGCAGCATAGTTGGCGGTCTGCACACGGATCGCCTCGACCTGGATCATCCAGCCTGATCCAAGACGCGCCAGAACATGATTGATCTGGCGTGCCACGTCGTTGCGCTCGGCATCGGTCGAACTTTCGGAGTCCGGCCCGGCAAAATACCAGCCTGCCATCAATGATCCGTCCTTTAGGAGAAGGACGCCCTCGTCGACGAGACCTGCATAAGGAAGCAGATCGCCAAAGGATGGTCCAGCGTGGCGGTAAAAGCGAAGATCTACCATGGTCGCCTCACCCTCGGCGCCAGGGCGTCGACGTCGCCCGGTAATGGGGTCGGTAGCGGAGATGGCGCAAATACACCTTGCGAATCATCGGGTCGGCCTTTGCCATTTGCCGCAGCAGGCCGACGAGGGCGATCCAGATCGTGATCCCGATCAGGATCGAATAGACTGTCAGGACCACGAAGATGAGGATGATCGCCGCGAGCCCGGCGATAAGGACCAGTTCGCGGTCGGCGCCCATCAAGAGGTTCGGCCTCGACAGCGCGCGATGGATGCGGTTCACCTGCAGGCCTGAAATGGGCGCGGTCATCACGCCTCCCCTCCCCTGCCCTGTTGGAAAGGCTTGTCCTGCGAAAACCCGATCGAAGCGCCGGTCGCGTTGAAAAGGCCGACGATCTGGGTCGCGCCCAACAGGACGCCGGCTACGAGGACGACATACATGAGGCGCCGCGCGAAATCGTTAAGTTCTCCGCCGAAGATCAGCATGCCGCCGGCAACTGCGACAGCGGCAAGCGCGATAAAAACGGCAACCGGCCCGGTGATCGATTGCTGGATTTGCTCGAGCGGCGCCTCCCAGGGCAGGCCGCCTGCCGATCCCGCCCAGGCCGGCTGGTCGATGGCTAGGAAGAAGAGAAATGCCGGTACGATGAGGCAGGCGCGGGTCCTAAGCTGCATGTCGTTCCTCCGGATTGAAATCGATATGGTAGTGATCGTCGGCAAAGCCCTTTACGTGCAGAAGATCCTTGATGCGTCGGCCGGTCGGTGTCCGTTCGATCGAGACGACCAGGTCGACTGCGTCACCGATCACAGCCTGCATGGGCTGGCGACTGACTTCGGCGGTGAGCTGTTCGAGGCGCTGAAGGGCCGAACATGCCGTATTGGCATGAAGCGTGGTAACGCCGCCTGGATGGCCGGTATTCCATGCCTTCAAAAGAGTGAGGGCTGCCCCATCGCGCACTTCTCCGACGATGATGCGGTCGGGTCGCAGGCGCATCGTGCTTTTGAGGAGCCTTGCCATGTCAACATGATCGCTGGTGTGCAGCGACAACGCGTTTGCCGCGACGCACTGGAGTTCGCACGTGTCCTCGAGAATGACGAGGCGATCGCCCGGTGCACTTGTCGCGATCTCGGCGATGACGGCATTGGCAAGCGTCGTCTTGCCGGAGCCGGCGCCGCCGGAAACGACTATGTTGCGCCTCGACCGGACGGCCTCGCGCAGGCTACGCGCTTGCCAGGCGGTCATTGCGCCCGAACTGACGTAGTCGTCCAGACCGATCAGCCGGGAGCCTCGCCTGCGGATCGAGAAGGCAGGCGCGGTCACGACTGGCGGCAGGATTCCCTCGAAGCGATGTCCGCCGACCGGCAGTTCGCCCGAGACGATCGGCCGCGTCGTGTCGACCTGCGAATTTAGCATATGGGCGACGGCGCCAATGACGATCTCGGCCGCACCCTGTTCCATGATGCCCACGGCGGCGATGCCCTCGCCGAGCCGCTCGATGAATAAATGGCCGTCCGGGTTGAGCATGATCTCGCTCACCATTGGATCGGCGAGCGCGCGGCAGACGACGGGGCCGAGCGCATCTTCGAGCTTGCGGACCAGCCGCGATAAGGAGCGGGTTTCCATCCAAAGCGCCTAGGCCACGTTGCAAAGGCTGGCGGAAAATACCGATCGATAGGATGGAGGCCTTATCGCCTCGAAATGCGACCGCGTCACCGGCAGGCTTCCGGCAACGCTTCGCACGTCGCCGATCAATTGCGGTTCGCCATAGCGCGCAAGCGGCCAGGACGCTCGCTTCAGGATACGTTCGAACCGGATATCCGTCACGGTGGCGATCTCGCTGACACCACTGATCAGACACCACTCAAGGATACCGGCAAACAGGAAGACCGTCGCGCCGTTCAATCCGAAAAGACCACATGTCTCGGCATCCGCGTGCGTGTCGACGCAGAAGCGGGAGCTCTCGACCATCCCTGCATGAGCGGGAAACGGCTTCCCGCCCAGAAGCGTCGAGAAGACGTCGGCGAGCATCGTCGGTCCTACGGCCGGAAGGAGACGCGCCGAAGCAATCGCGGTGTTTCCATCGTCGGCGACCACGATATAGACAGGGTCGAGTGTGTCAAAGAGGTCGTGTTCCCTCCCCTCCTCGACCTCGACCTGCCAACCGAGCCGCGCGTGGAAGACCCGGGCTCTGAGACGGAACATACTGTCGAGAAGAGATGACTGTGATGCTGCGTCATCTGGTCCTATCGCCCTCACATACATACGCGATCCTCCGTGCCAATTGAGACAAGGCATTGAGATCACGATCGGCGGTGAATGTCAGACCCTCACATGTGAGGGGAAGTGAGTCGCAGCACTGTTGCCAGATCGGACGAAAAACGGGCTTTCTATCCTGCCACATGTGGTGAGCTAGATTTCACTATGGCTTTCAACAGGCATCAAGGTTAAGTTACTGGAAATGTGAAGGAATCGCCCGCCTGAACTTGCTGGGTGCCATCAATGGCTGAAGTTTGATTCACAACCTGGTAACCCTAATCGCCTTGCCGCCACGATAGAATCGGCCATAATAACGGTTCAAACGGGTTTTTAGCCTCAAAATCGTTATCTGGACGATCGATCGTGATGAACGCTAATTCGAAGCCTTCCGTGAGCAGGCCCATGAACTTTGAGGATCAGATCCTCGAACAGGGCGATCTGATCTCGCAGAAGCTCCATCTTCTGAGCGTGCAGCGATTCCCGCCGAACGCCAAGAAGACTCTGCGCAGCTTTTCGCTCGCCGAAGTCGCCAATTATGTCGGCGTCTCGCAAAGCACCTTGAAGAAGCTGCATCTCGAGGGAAAAGGCCCCTCCCCGCAGACGTCCTCTTCGGGCCGTCGCTCCTATACGGCCGAGCAGATGCTCGAACTTAGGCAGTATCTCGACGCGCATGGACGATCCGAGAGCCGGATGTTTGTCCCGCATCGGCGCCCCGGTGAGAAGCTGCAGGTGATTGCTGTTGTGAACTTCAAGGGCGGCTCTGGCAAAACCACGACGGCCGCCCACCTGGCGCAATATCTAGCGTTGACGGGTCATCGCGTGCTTGCCGTCGACCTCGACCCGCAGGCCTCGATGTCTTCGCTGCATGGCTTTCAGCCGGAACTCGATCAGATATCATCGATTTATGACGCCATTCGCTACGATGGCAACAAGATGCCTTTGTCCGATATCATCCGGCAGACGAACTTCCCCGGTCTCGATATCGTGCCTGCCAATCTCGACCTGCAGGAATATGAGTACGACACGCCGCTTGCAATGGCCGACAAGTCGTCGAATGAGGGCAAGACCTTCTTCACCCGCATCTCACGGGCGCTTGGCGAAGTGGATGACAGATACGATGTCGTCGTGGTCGATTGCCCCCCTCAACTCGGCTACCTGACGCTGACAGCGCTGACGGCGGCAACGAGCGTCATGATCACCATCCACCCGCAGATGCTCGATGTCATGTCGATGGGGCAGTTCCTGCTGATGCTCGGCGGCATTCTCAAACCGATCCGGGCCGCAGGCGCCGAGGTCAATCTGTCCTGGTACCGATATCTGATCACCCGCTATGAGCCGACCGACGTGCCGCAGGCGCAGATGGTGGGTTTCATGCAGACCATGTTTCACGAGTTCATGCTGAAACATCAGATGCTGAAGTCGACCGCGGTCTCCGATGCCGGCATTACCAAGCAGACGCTTTATGAGGTCGAGCGGGCTTCGATGAACCGAGGAACCTATGATCGAGCCGTGGAATCTCTGGATGCGGTCAACGCTGAAATCGCCGCTCTCGTGCATCAATCATGGGGGCGCTGATTTGTCAGCTGACAAAAACGAGGATTTCGCTCGCAAATTCAATTCGCTAGTTGCCGATTGGAGGCATTGAGATGGCGCGCAAGAACCTGCTTGAGGGCCTGGTCGATCTCCCGAATGATCCGCCAACTGTCACAAACTACCCGATGCGCGGCGCCGGCAAGTCGTTGGTGCGTTCTCTGGACGATTTGGCAAAGCAAGCCGACAAGTTTCTGGAGGGCGAGGCGATCGTCGAGCTCGATCCGGATCAGGTCGATGCCTCCTTCGTCCAGGACCGGATCTCGGAGGACGATGCAGAGTTCGATGACCTCAAAGAAGCAATCCGCGTCCGCGGTCAGGATACCCCTATTTTGGTGCGCCCCCATAGGTCGGCAGAAGGTCGTTATCAGGTCGTCTTCGGCCATCGACGCCTCAGGGCTGCGCGCGAGCTCGGACGCAAAGTCAGGGCTGTCGTAAAGCCGATCGACGACCGTACCCATGTCATTGCCCAGGGTCAGGAAAATTCCGCCCGCGCCAACCTCACCTTCATCGAGCGCGCGCTGTTTGCCCGCCGTCTGGAGGATCTCGGTTACGATCGAGATGTGATTGCATCGGCCCTTGCCGCCAATGCTGCGTTGATCTCCAAGATGATGTCGGTGACCGAACGGATCTCGGCTTCGACGATCCAGCAGCTGGGTTCTGCTCCGGGCGTCGGACGCGAACGTTGGCTCGAACTGTCTCTTCTCGTCGGCAAGGCCTCCAATGAGGCGAAGGTCTCCGATGTCCTGCGGTCGCCCGGTTTTGGCGAATTGCCATCCGACGAGCGGTTCTCGCGGCTTTACGGTGCCCTCAACAAATCGGCCAGGCCCGTCCGAAAGGTCGAGGCGGGAGCTGGCAAGGCGACCTGGCAGCCGCGCGACAAGGCGGTGCAGGCCGAGATCAAGAATACCGGCAAGGCGTTTTCGATGTCGATGAAGGCAAAGAATGCCGGCCGTTTCGGTGAATTCCTCTCCAACCGGCTGGACGCGCTCTATGAGCAGTTCCTCGCCGAGGAGGGAAACAAAGGAGACTGAACCGCAAAAGAAAAAGGCCCCCAAACGTTGCCGTCGTGGAAGCCTTCCTCTGATCTAAGCACCCAGAGAATCGCACTTCCCCGAATCACAGTCAAGAGTCTTTGGCACCGAATTTTGGTGAGCGGATTTCTTTTGCCCGACAGAAGGTGAAAGAGAAATGCAAACGCATAAGGTAACGACGCCCTTCGGGCGGCGGCCGATGTCGCTTGCCTTGGTGAAAGGGCAGCTGGACGCTGCTACGATCAAACCAGGCAAGTCGGTCGACAAATGGAAGGTGTTTCGCGACGTCTGCGAGGCCCGTTCGCTGCTTGATGTCCAGGATCGCGCGCTTGCCGTCCTTGACGCGCTCCTGACCTTCCTGCCAAGCAATGAGCTTTCCGAGGAGATCGGGCTCGTCGTATTCCCGTCGAATGCGCAGCTCAGCGTGCGCGCCCATGGCATTGCCGGCACGACGCTGCGCCGCCACTTGGCCGCGCTCGTCGATGCCGGACTGATCGTGCGCAAGGATAGCCCGAACGGCAAGCGCTACGCACGCCGCGACGGAGCAGGCGAACTGGAGCAGGTCTTCGGCTTCTCCGTTGCGCCGCTGCTCTCTCGATCGGAGGAACTGGCTTCACTTGCCCAAAGCGTGGCGGCCGAGCGCCGACGTTTCCAGATCGTCAAGGAGAACCTTTCGCTCTGCCGGCGCGACATTCGCAAGCTGGTCTCCGCAGCGAGAGAAGAGGGCGCCCCGGGGAATTGGAGCTATATCGAGAGCCAGTTCGTGGCACTTCTCGCGCGGATTCCACGCACGCCCGCCATTGCAGACATCACCCCGATCCTTGAAGAGATGGAGATGCTGCACGAAGAAGTCATCAACCAGCTGGATTTCCAGCAAAATCATCGAAATTCAGATGGCAATGATGTCCATTTTGAACGTCACATACAGAATTCACATACCGAATCTATCAATGAACTTGAACCTCGCTCCGAAAAAGAGCAGGGCGAAAAGCCGGGTTATAAGATCAGGCCGGTTGCCGAACCGATAAAGGCGTTCCCTTTGGGCATGGTCCTGCAGGCTTGCCCGGCGATCGCCGACTATGGCCAGGGTGGAAGCATCGGCAGCTGGCGCGAACTGATGAGTGCTGCGATCACCGTCCGCTCGATGCTGGGTGTCAGCCCGTCGGCCTATCAGGAGGCCTGCGAGGTCATGGGGGCGGAGAATGCCGCCGTCGCGATCGCCTGTATTCTGGAACGGGCCGGGCACATAAATTCGGCGGGTGGCTATCTCAGGGATCTGACGGCGAAGGCTGCACGCGGTGAATTCTCGCTTGGACCGATGCTGATGGCGCTTTATCGCAGCAATGGCAGCGCGAGCAGGCAAAGGCTAGGACGGTCCGGCCGCAGTGATGGATGGCCAGCGACCTTTCCGCCGCGAGGTGTGAGCCATCAGGCTCTCGTTTGCCACCAGACAAGCGCGAAGGATGCGAAGGCGAAAGTGGTTGCGAGTAGCGTCTGATGGTCCATGAGACTGTCCTTGTTGAAGCAGCACGATAATGCGCAAGCCAGTCAGGAGTTCCCAATGACCAGAGTGCCGGGGCAGGCCGAAAGGGCATGGGGATCAGCCTACTTTTCGAGCTTCGGTCGTCGACCGGCGGTCACCTGGAATTCTCCAAAAGCCATGTGCTTCGCAAACATGGTTAACCGTGCCTGAAACGATCGAGCTCGCTCAAGGCGGGCCGAGACCCGAGGAAGGGAGGGGGTTGACCGGCATAGGGTCGGAGCAAACGTCAGGATCGAGCCGAAAATCGCGATTTCGTGATGGCGGCCGAGCCGAGAAAATCATTGGCGCCGTTGTCACCGCGGGCTGCAGTGCCATCTGTCTCATCCGGACAGGATGAGCAAGTGGAGGACGACGATGTCAGTCGAGGAAGACCGTATCAGACGGCGCGCCTATGAGATCTGGGAGCGGGAAGGCCGGCCTCATGGCGAGGATATGAGGCACTGGCTTCAGGCATTTCAGGCAATTGCCGCGAGTACTGACGCCACCAGCAAGCCGGCCAAGAAGCCGCGCGCCAAGAAGGCCACAAGCGCCGACAAGGCAGTAAAGCCAAAGGTCGCAAGCAGATCCAAAGGCGGCGCCCAGAGCGTTCAAACGACAAACCCTGCGCCGAAAGCTGCCAAGCCTGTCGCGAGCGTCACCAAGCACTGACGGGTTTGAGTGCGAGTGGCAGTTCGGTCGCCAGGCCTATAGGTCTTAGAAAAACGGGACGCCTTGATGGGCGTCCCCGCGATCAGCTGTCTCTTGCGATAATATATCTCGTGCAGATCAGAGTGGTCTGACGTTTTCCGCCTTCGACTTGCCGGTCTTCCGATCCTGGCCGAGATCGTAGGAGACGCTCTGACCTTCCTTCAATGCATCGCCATATTGGAGCGCGGAGACATGGACGAAGACATCGGGTCCTCCGCTTTCCGGCGTGATGAAGCCGAAGCCCTTGTCCTGATTGAAAAACTTAACCTTGCCAGTCGGCATGACATCCTCGTGTGTTTGCACTTGCTGTGGAGCTGCAACCCTAGTCTTCGCATTCCTCCAGATCAACCCACGCCGTGCCTTCGGGGCGGCGTCGTCAAATGACGCGTCCGCGGGGCTACATTGTCCCGCGCGATTGGAACGATGTCGTAGAAGAAATCGGGCCAACCTGCCTGTGACCAATTCCAGGACACGAGTTATAGCCACCTTCCCTATAATTCAACGCTCCAGCGGATAATCGCATTTTAGTCTCTTCAGGTTCCGCCAGAGCAGCGAAGGCGGCGTTATACCCTCCTTCGAAAACAATCGCGCCGCCCGACCGCTGCGCCTGGCCGAACCGTTGTAGTAGCCGGCCGCCTCTGCCTATGCTTATGGTATGGCGTTCTTGAAACCTGGATCTGACGAAAACGGAGCGTGCCCATGAGCCGGAAGCCGTGCTTGGTGAAAGCCGCCATCCTCATGGCCGAACCGAGCGAGAGAACGGCCGCGATGGCAAAATGGGCGATTTTCATAGCGCATCTCTCGCTAGTTCATAGCCATCGGCATGAACTCGCTCTGAAGAGGGTTTCATGTGGGGGGTCATGGAGCGGCTTATCTGGCTCGAAATGGCGAGAAGGACGCGCCATGCCCCGACCTGTGGATGGCGCGACGCAGATATGGCCTGGCTGAAAGCTCCCGTGACTGGATGGCCCAAGCACGATGCCAAGCTGTCAATAATTCGATGCCGCTTGATGGTAATGTGAAATTCAATTACCATATGACACTAATCGAGAGGAAGATTTTCCATGACGTCATTGGCGGTAACGATGAAAGGGCAAGTCACGTTAAAGCGGGAGTTGTTGCAACACCTCGGCGTCAAGCCGGGCGAGCGGATTGACATTGACAAGCTACCGGGTGGCGAGCTTCGGGTGAAGGCCGCCAAGCCGACAGGCACGATTGATAACTTCATCGGCCGGCACGCCGGCCGGCTGAAAAAACCATTGACGATTGAGGAAATGAACGAAATTGCCGCCTCAGGTTGGGCGGGCGACGAATGAAAATTTCGGTCGATACAAACGTGCTTGCTCGTGCAGTGTTGCAGGACGATCCACAGCAAGGCCAGGCTGCGAGCAAGCTATTGAAAGAGGCTTCGCTGATCGCAGTATCCTTGCCCTGTCTGTGCGAATTGGTTTGGATTTTGCGCCGTGGCGCGAAGCTGCAGAAGGAAGATGTAGCAATGACCATCCGCGATTTGCTGGAGGCTGGAAACGTGGTGATGAACCGGCCGGCGGTTGAGGCTGGCCTTACGATCCTCGAAGCTGGCGGGGATTTTGCCGATGGCATTATGGCCTATGAGGGAAATTGGCTAGGCGGCGAAACATTTTTCTCGTTCGACAAGCAGGCTGTCGAGTTGCTGACCCAGCAAGGACAAGCCGTGCAGCTTCTTTGAAGCACTCGGATCTCTGACAGCAACCGGTCCATCGTTGCGGCACTGACCGTCAGTAGCTTGTCGCGAAGCTCAGTACTTAGATCGAGCCGGCCGTGACGCTCAAGAGCTGGCAGCAAATCGGGATTAGCGGCTTCAGACGTTTGGAGCAGACACGGTCGGATGCTTCCCACAGAGACACTAACGTTTCCCGAACCTCGGGACCATACAGGACAGCATATTGCCGAGCGCAAGCCGGCTTGGCTCACTAGGGCGGAGCACTCGGATCGCATGCTTGCGGTGATATCCGGTAACTGCGACGAACTCATCTAGGATTCTTCGCTTGTCGGCCCGACAGCTCGATCGATATCGTTCGATGATCGCCTCGACCAGTTCTTTCCGTGTCGCCATGCTGATCCGCCGTGCCATCCATCCCCCGAGCCAGGAAAGCGAACCATGGCCATCCCAATCGGGAGCATCAACACTATCGGTAACATTTTGCTTGAGGCAATGCGCTCTATGGTAGATTTTACGCCACCAGGGTCTGAGAACAGTCTGACTTTCCGTTCTCAGACTATCGCGCCTGGTCTTGCCCGAACAAGTGCCAGGAGCATCGGCCCCACGGAAAACTGACCGACGGCCGCCCGCCGGCTCAAGTCCCTGAGATAAGCTCCGGCTGAGTTGATGCCCCCTCCCCTCTCGTAAATGCACGCGATAACGACGGCTGCATTCTCCGGGCCCATAGCCCGGCACGCGGTTTGAAAGGCGGGCTGGTTGATCTGGAGCATGGAACCAAGGATCGAGCTTGCTGCCACAAGGTCTCTCCAGCTTTTGATAGAACCTCCTGGCCCATAGTGTGTGATTTCTGGGCAAGCCCGCAGCACCATATCTAACGAAACACATGGCTCAACGGTATCTTTGCTGGTTGGGTGGCCCTTCTCGTGGCATCCGAAGGCATCATTAAACTCAGATCTCGAAGATGAAGCCCGCTGGTTCGAGAGTTCATCACCTTCTTCACATTCAAAATGGGAATATGTATGTGAATCCTGTATGTGGCGCTCATTCTGGGATTCATTGGCGCACATTTTTTGAGATTTATCGTGTTCTTCCAACAAGTTGATGATCCGCATACGGAGTCCTGTCAATTGCATCAGCACTGCCTGAAGCTGATCAAGCAACGGGCGCCGAGGAAGGGATGACAAGAACGAGCGAAAGAGGTCGTGAAGCTCTGCCCAGTCACCTTCGACAGTACCTGCCCGTGCTAGCTGAATGAGCTTGGTGATCTCACGCCGGCAAAGACTAATTTTCTCTCGAGTAGAATGGAGAAGTTCACGATCGGCGGCGATGCGGCCGGCAATTGTCTCAATCTCCTGCGCACGAGACAAAAGCGGCGCTAGGCTGAACCCGAAGGCTTCTCTGACGTCCCCTGCCCTCCCCCTGCGAGCATAACGCTTTCCGTTGGGGCTGTCCTTGCGCAGGATGAGACCCGCATCGACGAGAGCGGCTAGATGCCGTCTGAGCGTCGCAGCAGTCATGCCCCGCGCCCGGATAGAAAGCTGAGCGTTGGACGGAAACACGATCATGCTGTTCGAGGCGGAGAGCTCGTCTGAAGGATAAAATGACAGCAACGCGTCCAGGACCGTTAGAGAGCGGTCACTGACGTGGAGGTCATGGCGAGCCTCGCAGACGGCTCGAAAGAGCTTCCACTTGTTACGCTTGATGTCTGGCAAGGCTTTCTCGGCTTGCCTATGCGTTGTCAGCAAGGCAAGCGTCATCGCCCGCCGCCCAAAGGGCGTCGTTATGCATGCGGCATCCATGTTCTTCCACCTTTACGTAGGCAAAAGAAATTCGTTCACCAAAACGGTGCCAAGACTCTTGACGGGGATTCGTGAAAATGCGATTCTCTGATTGCTACATACAGAGGAAGGCTTCCACGACGGCAACGTTTGGGGGGCCTTTTTCTTTTGCGGTTAATCTCCTGCTTCAGTCTGTACTTCACGCTGGAACGTCTGATAGAGCGACTCCAACTGGTCTGATAGAAACGCTCCGAATTTTGCCGCATCTTTTGATGTCAGCGCGAGCGTAAATGTTCTTCCGGACGACTTGGTCGTCACCGCAACGGATTTCGCGGCAACCTCAAACTGACGGACGGACGGAGACGCGTCCCTTTTTTTCTTCGGCTTCTTAGCTGTTTTAAGTTCGCCTAGAAGTGCGTTGAATCGGTCGGCCTCTGCAGTGTGACGGAAATCGGCTGCAAGAATAAATGCACACGCCCTGTCAGCATTGGCTGGAACCTGAACAAGCTTTTTCAATTCTTCCCAGCGATCGCGTCCGACGCCTTTTGCAGAGCCGACAGCGTCAAGGACGGGCTCGGGAATTGACTCGGCGACAGCCAGCATTCTTGAAAGCAGGGTATCGTCGATCGTTAGGGCGATTTTCACGACATCTTTGCTCATGCCATTGGCGACGAGCTTCCTGGCAAAGAGCGCCTTCTCGATGAAGGTCAGGTCGGAGCGGGCGGTGTTTTCTTGACCCTGGGCTATGACATGGGCGATGTCTTCGAGGGGCTTGATCACGGCCCGGACTGAGATCTGAAGGTCCCGCGCGGCGCGGGCGCGCCGATGCCCAAAGACGATCATATATCGCCCCTCGGCGTCCGGATGGGGACGTACGAGGATTGGGGTTGACTGGCCCGACTGACGAATGGCTTCGCGAAGCTGGACATAGTCTTCTTGATCATCGCCGATGCGGTCGGCAACGAATGAACCTTCGAGCAACTCTGGATCGAGTGCGACCACCGTCTCGCCTTCGAGCATGCGAATCGAAGTCTCGGCCAGCTCGTCGAGCGACTGCATCATGGAACGTGAAGCACCACGGCGGGTATACTCCGCACGAGTGTCCGCCGTCCGCTGGTGTTCTTCGGCCGTTGGCTGCACGAACTTTGCCAAAGAATGGTTTCTAGCCATTGTTTGCCTCCCTAACGCCTTCAAGTCGATGATTTGCTGATAGATTTAACGCTTTTGCACGGCTGTCAAAAGGTCTCGTCATTTGCGCCCCCATGCCTTGTGGATGAGGCTTGTGACTTCGCCATTGACCGCATTCAGACACTCTAGCGCGCGGTCGTAGGTCGATCGCGTGAACTGATTCTTTTCCACCTCGTAAAGCGTTTGCTTCGTAATGCCGGCATCGCTAATGGCGGTGGATTTCAGCATGTGGTTCTGCAGCATGCGCTTCGAGAACATGGCCTGCATGAAACCGACCATCTGAGCTTGAGGGCCGTCGGTCGGTTCATATCGTGTGACCAGGTACCTGAACCAGTTTAGCCTGACGCGTGCACCTGCTCCTTTGATCGATTCAAGGATCCCGCCTAGCATGAGAAGGAATTGGCTCATCGACATGATGTCAAGCATCTGCGGATGGACGGTAATGAGGACGGAGGTCGAGGCCGTCAGCGCGGTCAGTGTAAGATAACCGAGTTGCGGAGGGCAGTCGATCACAACCACATCATAACGATCATCGACTTCTTTGAGCGCGCTAGAAATGCGCGTGAAAAACAGCCTCCCCTCCGGGGACGATTTGTTCGATGCCGCAAGTGGCGTCTGATACTCGTATTCCTGCAGCTCAAGATTTGCCGGGATAATGTCGAGCCCGGGAAAGTTTGTCGGTTGGATGATTTCCTTGATCGACTTGCGCTGGTCGTCGTAGCGGAGCGTTTCGAAGAGAGACGGATTTTTGTCGAGCTCAGGCTGAATGCCGTGAAGTGAAGTCAGCGATGCCTGGGGATCGAGATCGATGGCAAGGACACGATGACCGGTAAGAGCCAGATATTGAGCGAGGTGGGCAGTCGTTGTTGTCTTGCCGGAGCCGCCTTTGAAATTGACGACCGAGACGATCTGCAACGGCTCCCCTGCCCTACGATGAGGCACATAGCGCTTGAAATCGCTGCGCCCGTTCTTGTCGAGGAAGTGGCGCAGTTCCAGCATCTGCACGGCCGTGTAGGTTCTACGGCCGGACGAGGTTGTCGCAGGAACTGGCCCCTTGCCTTCGAGGTGGAGCTTCTTAATGTGGTTTTGAGTGACGCCGAGATAATCTGCGACTTCAGCCAGCGAGAAAGAGCGTAGACCTTTTTCTGCGTCTGGCGGATATTGCTCCAATCGGAGCATGTTCAAATTGTCAGAAATCAATTCTCCCTGCTGGAGAATCTCCTGATCGAAATCCGATGCCTCGATGTTGATTGCCATGTTCATACAGCCGATTCCAGAATAACGCTTTTAGCTCAAACGCAGCTCAATAAGCGTTATTAATACCGGCGATTCTACCTGTTCGGCAAACTGTTTTTAGTTAACAGAACCTTAACGGCGAATTGAGGCCAGGAAAAAAACGGCCTACGCCGGCGTATCCCTCTGATTTCGCATGGAAAAGTGCAATTTTGCACGGCTGTCAAGTTAGACTCGGCAGGTACAGCCAGCCTTTGCCAGAGAGTAAGGCCTCAGGGAAGCCGCAGGCGGCGTGAAGACAATGGCCGAGAATGTCACTTTTTACTCTCTCTCCGCATTGAGCTTTGTCCTTCGCGGTCGTCGGGATGGCTCAAGGCCCGCCGCTCTCATATTTTCTGATGATCGTCTTATCGGGGCAATGGGCGTGGCATTGGCTGCCAAATAGAGGACAATGATTGCTAGCCAGGCGGTCTTCCTTGAAAGGATTTCTCGCCATGCGCCGCTGACGACATGATCGAACGATTGTTGCGGACCCGCGCCAGAGCGCGAATAGTTGACGACTCCGCAGCAAACGATCTTCTCCGTTCAGTTCTGGAGAAATGGTATCAGCGACCGAGTCGTATCGACTGTGGCAGAGACGATGTCCAGCGACGCCTTGATGCCTTCCGTCAGCCTTTGTTCCTGGATTTTGCCGAGGACCATGCGAACGACAAGTGCTGGCTTACACCGTGGGAACCCGATGCGGCTTCGGTGAATGGTGGGATAGGAACGCAGTCGACGTCCCACGATCGCGTTGCGGCTATCGTCGCGATCGGCTGGGCTTTCCTCCGCGCAGTACGGGATGATCAATGGAATAGAGGATCATAGCATGCACCGGCGGTCCATCGTGTCCCGGGATCGGGTGATGACAATGTTTAAGAGCTACGCACCGAGACCGGGGATAATAAAGCGATAAAATTGGGCCCGCCTCTCGGCTTGCCCCGCGCCATTTGGTCAGCGTCGACCAATTGGCCAGCCGCCGCCGCACCGTTGATGGCGCGTGCGGACCGACGGATCTCAGAAACCCCTGGCGCCGAAGGGTTTCATCGACATCGGCCGGCATGCCGTGATCGGCATCGGTCTCACGCCGCTGCGGGTCCCAGAGGTGATGGGCGACGAATTTCAAAAGCAGCGCCTCGGGCGCCGGCCAGGGCAGGGGGCGCCCGGGCCATGCCCCAGGCTTCGAGATAGGCGAGATCCGAAGTCAGGGCGCGCAGCGTATTGTCGCCCATGCCCTGGTTGACGAGATGGCGCAGCGTCTCGACATCCTGGTCGGTCAAAAGTTCGGCGAGCTCGCCGCGACGCTCGATCGGCAGCACCGCGGCGATGGTGTCGAGTTCTTCGGCACGGCGCTCGACAGCGGACGGTGATTTTTTGGGTTTGGCCACAGGGGCTCCAAAAGGACGGTTTCGGCGGCCTCTGAGACTGTGATTTGCCCCGATTCTTTCAACTCTGCAGGCCGAAATCAATCTACCATCGATGACAGGTCAATATCATTATTGATGCCCCCTGTTTACCACTGAGGGTCCGGCCATTCGGCATTTTCCCAAACAGCGAATTCCGTCGGAGAGATCAGGTTCTTTTCGCCGTTCTTCAATCGCATCGGGTAGAAGCGGTCATACATCGGGTCGAAGCTCGAAAGGAGCTGCGCAAAGCCCGCCTTTCGTTGGACTTTCGTCCACGAACAAAAGATTCCCCCGCGGCTATTTATCATGTCGAAGACCTCAGCTTGTGCCGGATCAAGGCGCTGCCAGAGATCGATGATGTGCCCCGCCTGCGCGCCAAAATCCTCGCGCAACGCATCTTCGATGACGGCCTCCAACGCATAGGCTATGGCCTGAGTCTTGGATGTCTGATTTAGAAACGCCAGGGATTGCCTCAGCAGCCTTTGCTGCAACATAAGGACAGGCCAGAGGATCTGGACACCATATCGGACGCCGACTTCTTCAAAATGTTTTGGCGGCTGAATAACCTCGCGTTGCCGCTCGTATGCTTTGCGCACATCGTAAGCCAGCCCAAGAAACGAGCCTTCTTTGTCTTTCACAATCGGCGAGCGCTCATTCACGTCATGGACGACTTCATGCAGCCAGGTCAGAGACGTGTAGTCTCCGATGAGAAGGATTCCGGCGTGGTTTTTGAGCAAGCTGTAGGAGAGCATCGAGGCCATTCCTTTCAATCGACGAATAAGAGCCCGATCAGTCGGCCCATGGGTCGACGATGTCTATTCCGAAGCCTTCGAAATCCCTGGTGTTGCGCGTCGCAAGGGTCAATTGGTGAGCGACGGCGGTAGCGGCAATCAAGCCGTCCATGGAGGCCAGCCCGAGACCACTTCGCTTGGCAAGAGCCATAAGATCACCCCAGGCCAAGGCGACATGCGCTTCCACCGGAACAATCCTGTTTTCCAGCGGATGTTCGGGTCGAGTTGCTTGCGCATTTGGTGCTGCTACGCGAGAAGGGGTTCGGGCTGGGGCGGCCTGAGGTCGACACGCTCGAAGGCTCCAGATACGCGAACATGAAGGAACTGCGTATCGAGATGTTGAAGGTGCAATGGCGGTTCGCCTTTGCCTTCGATCCGGAGCGAAAGGCTATCGTTCTCTGCGGTTGTCGGTCAAAAGTTCGGCCAGCTCGTCTCTGCGCTCGATCGGCAGCACCGCAGCGATAGTGTCGAGTTCTTCGGCACGGCGCTCGACGGCGGTCAGTGATTTTGTGGGTTTGGCCACAGGCGCTCCAAAAGGACGGTTTCGGCGGCCTCTGAGACCGTGATTTGCCCCAATTCTGGATGTGTCGATCAGCTTGGTTAAGCGGAATCAATTTCCTTGGAATGATATAGTCTATTACCTGCCAAGAATCAGGGGAATCTTTCGGATTGACCGGAATGCGCCGCCAGAAGCGGCCGAACTCAGTGAGGTCGGCGGGCTGTCGAATGGACTGTAAAAGAAATCGAGAAAACTCACTGAGGGATGACGCAATGGACGAGGATCATAAGAAACGCGTAATCCTAGAATTCCTGAGGAAGCACACCTTGGCGGTCATTGCGACATGCCACCGCAACGGAACACCGGAGGCCGCTACGATCGACTTCTCTGTGCGCGACGATCTTGAGATCGTGTTCGACACTTTCAAAGACACACGGAAGTTCAACAATCTCGCGGAGCGTCCAGGCGTCGCGTTTGTTGTCGGATGGAACGACAACATCACGGTTCAATACGAGGGTGAGGCAACAAGGGTCCCTGCCGCAGACATCGAACAATACCAGGAAGCCCATCTCAACAGCGTTCCGGCCGAAAGGGAGTTCATCGAGAGAGGAGCGGTGGTATTCAAAGCAACGCCGCGATGGATTCGATATTCCGATTTCAACAAAGAGCCTCCCGAGCTGATCGAGATTCGATTCTGATAGATGCAACGGCTTCGGTTCGACGGCGGCTTTGGGCTGATTCTGGTCGTTAGCAGGCCGCACTTTCAAATCGCAGGCTTTCCAGCTGTCATCCCTCAATGACGGATGAGACCGAACCGATGCGCCTCATCCAGCAAGTGACGAACGGATGATGGCTGCCATTTGCGTCCACCGCGCGCCGGGCGCTCGCCCATCTGATCAAGTTGGCTGGCAATGTCGCGCAGCGATAGGCCGGGATCGGCAATGGCAATCGCCGCAACGAGTTTCATCAGGTAATCTTCTGGGGCGCGGCGGGGCGAGCGAGCCAAAAGCTCGGGTTCGGCCAGCTTCTCGCGGACCATACGATGCACCGCGCGGCGCAGCCGTTCCACCGTCCAGTCATGGCCTCTGCGATTGAGCACTCGGACGATGTTGTCCCAGCTGTGCTGGGGGCGAAGCTGCCGGACCATTGGCAGCCAGGTTTGGGCGGACGAGATCAGCTCGTCGAGATAAAGTTTTTCTCGCGCCATCGAGACCGCCTTGATCGCTTCTGGCCGCCGTTGGCGAAGCCCGGGGTTCCCGGGGAGCTTGCCGCGCGCTTTCGCCGCCTTGATGCCTGCTTTCGTTCGCTCGGCGATCAGCGCCCGCTCGAGTTGGGCGACAGCGCCGAGAACTTGTAGGGAGAACATACCCTGCGGCGTGGACGTGTCGATCGGATCGCGGATCGATCGGAAATGAACGCCGCGCTCCTCGAGATCCTCGATCACCTGCAACAGGTGGCTGACTGAACGGGCGAGGCGATCCAGCCGAACAACAACAAGCACGTCGCCAGCGGCGAGTTCGCCGAGAAGTCTCGTCAGGACTGGTCTAGCCCGTGAAGCGCCAGACCCATGCTCTTGAAAAATCCGCTCGCAGCCGGCGGCACGCAGCTCGTCCATCTGTGCGTCATGAATCTGATCATCGGTCGAGACACGCGCATAGCCGATAAGACGTCTCGGGGCCGGCGATAGATTGGCGACTTGCCGCTTTGCCATAGTTTTTTCGCGCGCTTTTCTGGTGGTTTGTACAGATAAAGAATGTGCGAGAAAACGACCAGTTGCAAGCGTGTTTTAGGCATCGAATAGCGGCCCGCCAGACTCAAATCGTCATCCGAGAGGAGCAACGGAGCGTCCGCAGTGGCAAAGCCGCGCCAGAGGCCTTCTGTGAGGGAATTCCCGAGAAATCGGTCGCGATTCGACCAAGTTCGATCGGGCGCAGCGTTGATGGATCCTGCCGAGACCGCAACGTGGCACGCGCGATGGCAAGCCGGCATCTGCCATCTTGATGGCTGAGCACTAAGCCTATATTTTCTGTAAAGGAGACTGCAACGGCCGCACCACAACTCTCTGTCCGAAGCTCCAAGGCAAAAGATCTGGCCCACAGACTGGCTCGCCGTGAAAATCGTTCGATTGCCGAGGTGGTCGAACGTGCGCTTGAAGCCTATGAGACACGCGAGGCGGGTCGCGAGCCAGCGGCAAGTTCCTACCGGCGCGTCAACGCGCAAGCTGCCACAGATATCGACCTGGATTCCATCATCCGTGAGAGCCGTCGTCCTCACCGGGGCATCGCGCTTTGATATTTCTCGATACGAACGTCGTCTCGGAGACGTTGCGGAAGGGTCCTGACGAAGCCGTCATGGCTTGGCTGGTTCGGTTCGACGCCGAGTTGGCACTGCCCACCGTGACAATCGCCGAGATTGCTTTCGGCATTCAAAAGATCAGGCCGGACCAGCGGGCCGAGCGTTTGGAACAGGGCTGACGGAATGGCGTCGGCGGTTTGCCGATCGGATGTTTGGTCTTATAGAAGAAGCCGCGCTCGCTTATGGTGAAATCATGGGGCAGGCGGCACGCAATGTCAGCACCCGATGCAATGATCGCTGCAATCGCGCAGGTGAACGGCTGACGTCTGGCCACGCGCAATCTCGAGGATTTCGAAACGACGGGTCTCGGCCTCCTTAATCCATGGGATTTTTAACTCATTCGAGCGCGTGAGCGTTTGCTGGCCACATTTGCGACGCTGGCTCCCTTTGGAGAACGAGTGCGGCGGAAAGGCGGTTCAAAGCATGCGGGCTGCCCGGCCACCGCGCCGGGTCGCGTCGTTGTAGTAGCTTGATGCCTGCGATACCGAGCGATGACGCGACTGCTCCATCGCTTCGGGGAGGGGGATGCCGCGGTTTGCGGCCTCGGTCAGATAACCGGACCTCAAACCATGCGCCGAAAACTCCCCCGGCTCCAACCCGGCCATTTCCGCCCGCTGCTTCAGGATGGCATTGACCGACTGCGGATCAAGCGCTCGCTGTGAGACGGTGCCCCATCTTCCAATCCCCCGAAACACGCTGCCTTTGTCGATTTTCGCGGCGGTCATCCATGCGTTCAGTGCCTCGACCGGCCGGCCGGTCAGATAGACCACCTCGTCTTCTTCGATGTTCGAGGTTTTCGTTCGGCCGAGATGGATGGCGAGCGAGGGGAGGGGAGGGCCGTCGGGAACTGCAATCGGCGGCTCGACGGTCAGCTGCTCACGGCGCAGTCCCGCGATCTCGCTGCGCCTCCGGCCGCCGGAGGCGAAGGCGACCATCAGGATTGCCCGGTCCCTGACGTCGCGCAGGCTGTCGGTCGTGCAGGTGGCCAGCAGCTTGGCCAGCACGTCACCGGTCACCGCCTTGGCGCTCTTGCGGCGCCGCGTCCGCGGCGCGGCGCGCACGGCAAGGCGAATGGCGGACTTGAGGGCAGGGGAGGTGAAGGCCCCATTAAGGCCGCGCCACTTTGTCAGTGTCGACCAACTGGCCAGCCGGCGGCGCACCGTATCCGGTGCGTGCGGGCCGACCGATTTCAGGAAGCCTTGGCGCCTGAGGTTGCCGTCGACGTCATCCGGCATACCGTGATCCGGATCGGCCGCACGTCTTTCCGGATCCCAGAAATGATGGGCGACGAATTTCAGCAGCAGCGCCTCGGGCGCCGGCCAGGGCAGTGACTTTCCAGTCGCGGCCAGTCCCCAAGCTTCGAGATAGGCGAGGTCGGAGGTGAGAGCCCGCAGGGTATTGTCGCCCATGCCGCGTTCGACGAGATGCTTGAGGGTTTCGACATCCTGGTCAGTCAACAGCTCGGCGAGTTCATCGCGCCGGTCGATCGGCAACACCGCGGCGATCGTGTCGAGCTGTTCTACCCGGCGTTCGACAGCCGACGACACAGGCCGCTGACCAGTCCGAGCGGCCATCATGCCGGCTCCGCCTGCGGCCGCCAACGGGCGATGATCTGTTCGATCTCGCTGCGATAGTCGTAGGGGTACACGACATCCTCCTCACGGGCGAGGAATGTAAAAATCGTCGCCATGTCCTCGCCGATGTGCGGGTCGACATTGGCGAGGTCGGCCGGTATCCTCATGGGCGACGTTGAGCAACTTTTCGAGGGCAAATCTCACCCGGTCTTCCATAAAATACGTCCGTCACTGTGACGATGACGGATGAAGTTTCAGGTCCGTCCTTCCAAAATCCTGCCCCTTGAACAGGAGCGGGGCCTTGGCAATTGAAGCGATGGCGTACGAATAACAGTCGCCCATATTGAGGCCGGCTGGGTGGCGACCCTTACCGAACAGATCAAAAGCCTTCTCAGCGGCGTAATAGTGCCGCTCACCAAAAGCCACGGCGGTGACATTTGGCAATGCAATCAGCTGTGAAATGATGGTCGCGGCGTTGGGGAAGTTCTTACCGGCCAGCACCATACGCGCTTCAACCAAGGTCGGCCACCCGATAACAATCTCCTCGCGGGTAACAAGCTCATGAAACTGTTCGGCTTCGGGCTCACCCAGTGACGTGGCGACAATGACCGACGTATCGACGGCAATCATTTCGGCAACCCGTTTTCGTCGTATAGGTCATCGTGGGCGGAGGTCGTGCCGGGCGGCACAGACCGTCGGCCTTCGACCATCAGCTCCCAAAGCGCGTCAGCCGGCGTCTGTGTCGGTTTTTGCCGCAGCTCCTGGTCATAGTGCTCGAGCGCGATCTCGACGAGCTTGTTGATCGGCTGACCTGTGCGCTTGGCCAGCGCATGCGCCAGATCCCTGGCCTTGGTGCTGCGAACGGAAAGCTGTGGCTCGGACATCGGTTTTCCTCGATCGAAAATCCCGTAAAACATAGTGATGGAGGCGTCAGATGGCAAGGGAAACACGGCTGGATGGCTAATCATCGATAACCAGTACTTATCGATGGTAGACAATCGAACTACCAGTTATGCCAAGTGAGGAACTGTAACTTATAGATAGAGTTCCTTTAGTAAATCATTTACCATAAATTCAATGCGTTACGATCTTGCGAAGCTTCCACTCCAAAGCCTGCTGCGACCGATTTCGGACGCCGGCATTGCACTGGTGCGGCTCGACGAGCGGCTATCTCGATCGCCTGTCGGTCGCGGTTGGATCGAACGATCCCACTTCGCCGATGCCTGCGCCTCGCTGTGGATCGACGGCGAACTTCTGCATCTCGAGGATCTGGTCCTACACGACGCCGGCCAGGATGTACGCGCCCCGACCCACGAACTGACGATTGCTCGCGATGTGCTGCGCAGCCGCAGGCGCATCGCCACGCAGCCGCCGTCGTGGGCGATGAGCCCGGAGGGTCTGCGCACCCTCCGCCAGGCGGGACCACTCGGTGGCGGAGTTGGGGAGAGTGAGAACGCTGCGTTGAACCTGGATCAAATCGGGGAAGGGCAGGCGGAAAACCAAGACGATGGCGGCAGCGAAGTTGACGCCGAGTTCGTCGCCATCGACGCGGTACTGGCTCGATCCTCGGCCGCCATCGAGGACGCGAAGCGCCCGAGCCGGACCGCAGGCAGCCGCGCCGCGGAGAAGGATGCGCTGGTTTACGACCTCGACTGGGACGAGGATGCCCGCCTGGAGGAATGGCGCGACGTGGTTCGACAGGCGCAGGTTCTGCCGCCGGTGTTGTCGGCGATCGTCGCCCTTGATGCCTGGAACGAGTTGGCGGTTTCGCAGCACGCGCCCTGGCTTGGCCGGCTTCTGGCCGCCTCCATGCTGCGTCATGGCGGTGTCACCTCGAAGGCGCATTTGGCTGCGGTCAATCTCGGCCTGAAATCGATTCCTGTCGATCGGCGCCGGCACCGCCATCGCGAAACCCGGCTGCTAGCTATCGCAAATGGAATGACGACGGCCGCTGAGAGCGGGCTGAAGGAGCACGACCGATTGGCGCTCGCGCGGCAAATGATGGAACGGAAGCTCAGCGGTCGACGCGCAACGTCCAGGATGCCGGATTTAATCGAACTGGTTATCAACAGGCCGCTGGTGTCGGCCAGTATGGTTGCCAAGGGGCTTGATGTGACGCCGCAGGCGGCGCTCAGACTTGTTGGTGATCTTGGGCTGCGTGAGTTGACAGGGAGGGGGAGGTATCGAGCGTGGTGTCTAACATAGCTTGCCAGTTGGGATGCATGCGCTAGACTAACGCAAAAATAGTATTTCTCGACACGGATTAGTGGAAATGAGTGCTATTGTGAACCGTGGGGTCCAGCTGTTGGCGGAGAGCATGGATCCTGTCCTCAGCAAATATGACTGCGCCGAAATTATAACTGCGAAGACGTATGATGATGGTGGGGTAAGAGCTGAGTTCGAGCGATCGGGGTTTGTGGCCATCGCAGGTGCTGTCCACGCCGATGTCATCGACGCTCACCTCGCAGGGGCTGAGCAGTTTGCTCGGGAAAACCCGATCGACAGCTCTACTACGACAGTGACTCTTCGCGAGCAAATTAACCGCCTTCGAGCATTGCATTCTTTTCAGGAAAGATTTCACGGAACACTCAACTTGCAGGCTGCCCCACTTCTCGTCGCCTGTATCCGTCAGATCTTGCAAGCGGAACCTGCTGCTCTCTTCACCACCACTTTCGGTTATTCGCCGCTGGCTGGAGACGTTGATCCAAGACTCCCCCTGAGTCCGCATCTGCATAATTTTGAGTTCGTGACAGAGCCTGCTGACAATTTTGTGCTCGCATGGATAGCTCTGGAGGATATCAGTGTCGACGCGGGTCCAATGTGGCTTTTGCCAGAGAGCCATAGAGTCTGGGCAGATTTGCCCTCTCGTTTGAATTCCGTAATCCAGGACGATCTCACCCTCGCAGCAATGATCAAGGTCGCGGTAGGTGGCACGGTATCACTTGAAACGTGGTCTTTCCTGCTCGACAGAGTGGCGGGTATCGCCCGCGGCTTTGTCGAGCATGCCTTGCTTACACAACCCATCCGGCCATCGCCGGTTATTTTTGAAAAGGGCGACGCGCTGATATTTGATCCCTCGTTGCTCCATGGCACGATACCGCCCAGGAATCCATGGCGGACGCGCAAGTCATGCAACATCCGCTATGCATCAAACACTTGCCGCATCTGGAATTATCTTGAGATAGTGACAGGGGGACGGTCAGGGCTCCTGCCGGAGCATGGGATCGTTTCCGATTCGGAGCAAATTCTGGGCGGATACATATTCAGAGACTTTCTTGGCAGCAGATACCGCAACCTCATGTAGCGAAACTGCAATGTACTCATTGAACGAAGCACAACGAACGCAATTAAAAGAGGACGGCTGGTGTCTGATCACACGCGAAGAAATTGAATCGCGTGAACTGGTGCGGCAAGCGCTCAGGTCAGTCAATCTATGGTGTGCTGACGTCCGACTACCTGCGCTCAGCCGAGGACTTCCTCGCGCGCGTTTACGCGATTTTGCCTCGGATACCTTTTGTCCGGACCTGCGCTTCGCGCCAGAGTTCCTGGATCTGGTCGAAAAAACTGGTATCCGCTCCGTTATTCATTCGATAATCGGCGAAACCGCCGAGTTTGGCGTTCAGATCGCGTTGAGGTTTCCTGATGATAAAGCCAGACAAAGCGATTTCCATCCACACATCGACGGGTTTGCCAGTGATAACCTGTTGGATAACTTCAACATCTTGGCGGGATTTTATCTATCCGACGTGACACGCCAGTTTGCCGGCAATTTTACGGTTTGGCCTAGATCTCATATCGCTGCCGCCAATTTCTTTGCAGAGCATGACGTGCAGCAACTGCTGCATGCAAAACAATTTTCTCTCCTACGCGAGATGCTGGCCCGAGTTCCCAAGGCGGAGCCGCGGCAGATCGAAGCGAGAGCTGGGGATGTGGTTCTTTGCCACTACCTTCTCTTCCACTGTCCTGCGGTCAATTTGAGCGAGGACATACGTTACATGGCATTTGTGCGGTTTCGAAGCACCCGGCAGGCGCCTGGAGACTGTGAACAGTTGGGATCACTTTGGCACTACTGGAACGATCAGGCCACAATACAGCGGTAGACCGAATGATCATTCAGAGCTTTCTTAGCATTTCCGCAGGAGCGTCGATAACTGGTGGACGTGCAAGACCGTGGTATTCTGCGGACGTGTCGGCGCACTTCGATATTCCCCAAGATTCAGACCAGCTCCAACATATCCTTGCCCAACTGGTTTACTCAGAGCTGCCGAAAACCAAGCTGAACATTGGGTCGCAGGCGTCGGATATATACGCGTCATTCATCCTAGAAGAGGCAATTTCGGCACTGGTGGACCGCGGTCTGCTTACTTGGACCCTGAAGGCTGGCAGCAATGCGATTGTCTCGCGCGTCGGCTTGGGCTTTCGAGGCAATCGCCGCCCGCGAGAAATAAGAGGACGTTTTTCACTCTCCCGGTTCGCCTATTGCAGAGTAGTTGATGACGAAGTGGTGTTGGAGTCGCCTGAGGCATCTTCGCGACTCGTTGTCCACGATGAAGAACTCCTCGCATTAATCTTTTCTTTTCGCGCCCCTTTCGACATTTTCGACCTACGACTGGCAGAGGGAGAGGGCTCAGTGAGACTTGGTATCGCCGACCTCCTCATCGATTCTGGAATGGCAACCAGATGTGAGGAAGCAGTGCAATATTGGGAGTTCCATGACCGGCTCTTTCACACTTGGAGTCGGTTCGGACCCGTAATGTTACCATACGGCAGGATAGCATTGGAGTTGGCGTCTGAAGCTGACCCCCAGTTGATTTCGGATCAGGTTGTCCTTGAATTGGCAAAGCCAGGCGCGTCGGACGAACCTTCGATCAACGAGTTTTCCAAAGTATTAGCAACACGGGAATCGCTTCGCACCCACGGAACCTCGGAACTTTCCCGTGATAGCCTGGGCCTCTTTTTGCACAGGAGTGCGGTTCATAGCACCGACAAGCGGCATCCTCATGGACGCAGACCTTACCCTAGCGCAGGTGCCTGCTTTCCGCTTTCAATTTATGTCCTAGTTGCGCGGTGCATTGATCTGCCATCGGGCCTGTACCTCTATGACCCCGTAGGTCATCAACTTGTGGTACGACGGCAAGACGATGAAATGTTGCGAAGGGCCATAGTGGCATACGCTCATCTAGGCAACGTCCACCCCGAAAATTTTCAAGTGGCTTTGTTGTTAACCGCTCGATTAGAGAGGATTCGCCACTATCGACGTGTCGCGTACGCCAACGCGTTGAAGGAAGCTGGCGCAGTCTATCAAACCATGTACCTTGTTGCGACTGCTATGAAACTTGCCCCGTGCGCACTGGGTGGGGGTAATTCGACCCTGTTATCCACCGTCGCAGCGCTTGGCATCGACGAGCCACCGATCGGAGAGTTCTTGCTCGGAACGCGCTCGGACCGCTAGGTTCCACTATCACCAATAGTTTCAGCACCGGTATCTTCGTCTGGCGACTTCCTACGGGACAATTGTTTGTAGACATCATCGAACTGAAACCCGTCCGATGAGATCCATCTGTGCCGGGAAATTTCGTCCCTATGCCGCATGATTTGGCGGGCTTGGGTTTCTCTGCTAGATGCCTCGTCAGGGGTCATCGGCTCTACTTCGTATTCCGACCTCGCTGGCACGACGATCACTTGGGCGTAGGGTTCACCTCTTCTGAAAATATGAGATTGGCCGTCCAGCGGAGATTTGAAGGTGACGAAAAAGTACATCGGCCACCACGCCGTCTGCAGGTTCCCGATGACCGCTACCGGCGTTGTTCCCGTCCGGTCATTGAAGAATTTGGGATGAGGCTCGATTCTTAGAGCGTAGCCCTGAGGCACTTGAAGGTCGATGAGAGTACCCAGAGAGTAGTGGCCAGGATTAGCTATCCTGAAAGGTGGCCAGACTAGACCCGGCACGACCTCATGGCTGAAATCACCAACGAATTCTGTCTGGCCATTCCTGCCGGCGACCTCGCACGAAGTATCATAGGGGTAGAGAAGCTCTAGCCCGTACAGAGAGCCCTCAGTAAACGGTTGGCAATGCCATGGTTGAGGTGTGGCTCCGTCGCGCGGTAACATTCTCTCGCCAGCCCAACCAGACACGACAAGTTCAGTTCTACGCGGCGGCACGCCCTTAGAAAGCAGCCGATATTTCAGACGCACGGCAGTTTCCTCACCACGACCAATCGTTGCCGGTGTGCCGATATGCAGAGCGCCATTTCAAATTTTGTTGGTCGGAACTGCACAAACGGTGCACGGGCAAGTGCCATAGAGTTCGACGACATCCCCAGCGCTAAGCTGCCCAAGTCCAACCGGCCGCCGGGGGAGAACGAAGGTCAATTCATCGCTACCGTCTTCCTTAACGGAAATCTTGGCGCTTGATGGAAGATTGGCACCCAAACTTTCCAATGTGGCTCGTGGGTCAGCTATCAACTGAGCCTTAAAAGCATCATCTCCAAGCCAAACACGGGCGACGGCTTCCGACCAAGCTTTTTCATTTGCCTGCATGCGGCGTTTTTCGTCCTCACCAGATGCCATGCTCTCCTCCCAGCAAAAGGTTGCGACTGGACCAAAGTGCAGTCTCTTTGACGATATTACTATAGGTAGAAAGAATCAATATCCCGGTTACAATTCACTCGTCTGTGTCCGTACTATAAATAATAGGGAAATGCCGACCCTCAAAGGCACTGCCATCCTCTCGCCCCAAGAGGAATACATTCGGGTGTTTGTCACACTGCGTACCACTTTTATAGCACGTTCCGTCAGGCATCATATGGATCGAAATAGCTCTACGTGGCTTCTCTGAATTGTTTGGGCGACTGCCGTGTAGGGTTAAACAGTGGTGGAAGCTGACTTGGCCCGCAGACAGCGATAATTCTCTTTCGGGGAGCTCCTCAAAAATATCATCGGCCGCTGCGATAGGATCAAGATTGGTGTTCATGAAGGCTCTAAGGCGCTTGTGCCCTCTTAGATGAGATCCTTCAAAGACGCTGAGAGTCCCGTTAGTTGTCCCGACATCATCAAGGGGAAGCCATGCCGTAACCAATTCTGGTGGCGAAGCGCATTCCCAGTAATCATAGTCTTGATGCCATCCAACAACGCTCTCGTTTGAGTGGCTAGGGGGCTTTGAAAGGAGTTGCACTGCCCAAAGCCTGACAGCACGGGTATCCATGAGGGATGCAGCGATTTTTCCGATGCGCTTGTCTGACGCAACTGCTGCCATGATAGAGTCTGCCCAGTGAGGGTTGTCGATAATTCTTGTAGCCTTGCCGCGATCGGTGCTGGCGAACGGAACAATCGGTCGTCGCTCTAGGTCGTAGATACCGTTCAGAACATCATCAAAATGGGCTCTGATCAACTCTAGTCTATCTCCCGCAAACATACGCGGAAAGACGAGGTAACCCTGCGTTTTCCACTGTGCGAAAAGATCTGGCGTGACGCAAGTTTGACTGTCTGACATCGTCACAACACCAGGGTGACTGGGTTAAGTTCTTCCTCGTTGAGCCGCCGCTCTATCCATCCCCTCGTTACGGGTAGATCATATAGCCGGCCTGTCCCTGTCCTTCTCCAAAACGTTCTCATCTCCGGAACAAAGAGGCGCGCCACGGGTAATCCAATTTGAGGTTTTGTAAGATCTAGCGCGTAAATTTCTGGGTTTCCCATCTTCTCGATTATTCTTTCCAACAAATACTCTTCGGTGTCTGCCTCACTATCCGCAAATGCCTCGTCGAACGAAATATTTTCGACTTCGTTTAGAAAGCGCAGTTCCTTGGCCCCATAGGAAGCAATGGTCTCCCAAAGCAAGCTTAGTCCATCCGCTTTCGCAGCGGTCTCCGAAAATAAGACAGGCATTTTTTGATTGTGCTCGGAGAGCGCGCTTCTGAGAGCTTCGTTTGCGTTTGGATGGCATCCCATCCCAACCGCCAGCCTTTGCGCGAAATGTTCATCATCCCAGGAAATTACAACGAAAACAGGGAGGCCGCTCTCCGATGCGATGGGAATAACGCGCATAGCGCGATTGTGGCTAGCGAGCTGTCGCCGGTGGTGCTGAAATAGTTCGTCGGAGATCGAGTGAAGTTTTATGGATGGTGCAGTCACTCGATTGTACCACCAGATACCAATGGCATCGCGTTCGATCACTTCTGTCAAAGCACGGGCGCAAGCCGATCTAAAGGTCGGTCCAGCAGCTAGACCGTTGGAATCTGCAAAGCAGGAGGAGGTGTTCTTGTCTGGTGGTGGATGGAAGAACACTGCGGCAGTGGGAATGTACTTGGTTGCGTTGCTCGTGAGTGACTTTGCAAGAACCCACGAAACTTCTTCGTCAGGATCAAAGGGTTCAGGAATGGGCTGAAAGTGGCGATAGCTTCTGTTCCATTCGCGTCTCATTTGGAACTGAGCTTCGCTGAAGTGGTACAGCTCGTTCGGAGAAAGACAGTCTTGTCCCAACGCACGGGCGCTTGCTTTAACGTCGCTGATATGGCCCTCGTAGATGGCAGAAAATCTCTCCAACCCCTCAAACAATGCGCTTTTCCAGGCTTGTTCAGCCGTAAAACCTTTTCCGGCGGCAGCCACTACGAAGCCCTTCGAAGCAACGGCTTCCAGATCTAATTCCTGAAGGTGATTTACCGAGGAAGCGTAGACATGCACATCGGGCATCTGCGGCACGTCAACGCGCTGTATTGACCGAATCGCACCTGTTTGAGAACCAACGTGGCGCTCATATCCCGTCTTGACCAATGGTTGAGAGGTATCCCAGATGCCCGGAGTTGGCGGGGACACCGCCGCGGCGGACAAAGTCTCGCGGCGTGCGGGAGACTGAACCTGAGAGCAAGCCGTACAATATGGATCTCGAACTACTTCTTCACTGGAAGTGTCTAGGTGGGCCAGATCGAGGCGGACAATCCTCCCCGGCAGAGAGGATCCTTTCTCCTCTCGCAATAACCCTAGAACCTCGACAGCGACTAAGTTTGTCACAGCAGAAACTGTAGCGCTCACAGCGCCCAGGGGAGGCTGAATCGGATTTCGAGGTATTCCAGCTTGAAAGATCCTTCCGCTCGCAAGTCGGCTCGCCATGCACTTCCAGCAACCCGTGTCTCCTGGAAGGAAGAGAGGGCCGATTAAAGGCTTCACGCCAGTCGGCCGAACTAGCAGCCAAGGCCTATAATCTGCGAGGCGCTCCTCGTTGATACGCTCAAGTACTGGATTCAAGTAATCTTGGGCGAAGACGACCTGTAACGATCCAGCAGGATGGATTGTGATGCCTGCGTCCAGAAGACGCTCACGAAGCAGTT
Organism: Hyphomicrobiales bacterium; assembly: GCA_900473185.1. Lineage (GTDB taxonomy): Bacteria > Pseudomonadota > Alphaproteobacteria > Rhizobiales > Rhizobiaceae > Rhizobium. Next base: position 65,312 of record UCKU01000029.1, read on the forward strand.
CCGCCCCAGGGGCCCCCAAAGATATAACTTCAGCACTTGGATCTTGAAGGGGCCTCGGTGCCCGATCCATAAGCGACCAAAAAACACGATCAGGCGAAGTATCGAATGGTTTGTAGGCTATAAAGCCCTCTCTTTCCAACCAACGCAGGTAAAAAGTAGCTTCATGACGATTCGCAACGCCACTAATCTCCTGGATGATCTCCTCTTCGTTCTTGTTTTCGATGATGGATCCTACGATCTGGTGTAGCGCATCGTTGGTAAAGACCGCTCGCTTCAGCTCGCTTTCAAAGATTACAATATTAGGTGGCGCCACGGCGTGGACGTAGGCTGGATTTAAGTAAAGAACCCGGGGTGACATATCTAAGCTCTGACTCATCATCCTTGCAGCCACGTCTTCTTGCCGGTCCGCCAGCACGCACACGTACTATCCAATACCGCGCATCCCCAGATCTCAGGCTATACTACAAAGGCATTTTCGATTTTCAAAACGAATTCTCTCAGAGATTGTAATCGAGAGCTCGAGTTCCCCGGTGCGCTTCAATCGCAAGGCAGGTCGCCGGATCAATCATAGACAATCACTACGTCAGGTTGCTTATTGTTGGGAGGGCGTGACTCTGCGTGAGGAACCATTGCCTGTTTGGCGCGGCCGCCGAGCGGGAGCAGGCCGTCATTGCAAAGCAGCTGGAGCCCGTTGGCTCGCTCCGCCAAATGACGGACGGAGACAACGTCATCGAAGGCTACAGCCATAAAGGCGCGGAATTTTACTTGCAGCAGTGCAGTGCAATTTCCGGTCCAGCCCGCGAGTTGGGTGAACCGACAGTATATAGCGTCTTGCATATTGCCCTGGGTCCGATGAAGGCGGCCTTCTTCAAGAGATTTTCCGGTCCTAGAAGGCAGATCTGCCAAAACCTGGCGGGCGGTGACTGTAGTTGTTCCCTCGACAGGAACCCTCGAAAACGACTATTTTGCTAAGATTGAACTTGGCCGGGGATTCCCGCTGGAAAGTCTCGCTCCGCGAGAAGCCTGTGCACGGCCGAGCTCCACCCGCTTGCCGATTGCTCATTGCTGCGCCATTGTCCGTGGCGCAAAAACGCGATGGCAAGGACCATGCGGCCTTGAAGGTAGCGAATGGCCAAGGCGTTGGCCCGCTAGGTTCATAGGATGGGCAAGGGCATAGGGGCGGCTAGCCGGAACATAACATTGAAAAAACCCAAGCAACCGCCTCTTGAACACTTTCGGATCAGCACCGGCCTCAAGGACCTGATCGGACGCGACCTGATCACTGATGATTTCGTTGCAGTCTTCGAGCTGGTCAAGAATGCATTCGACGCGCGGGCAAAGAAGGTCACCCTTGTGTTCGAGGACGACGCGATAGTCATTTCCGACGATGGAAAAGGCATGCGCCGGGAAGACATACTCAACAAGTGGCTTTTCGTGGCTTACTCCGCCAAGCGCGACGGCACGGAGGATGCGGACTATCGCGACAGGATAGGCGAGGGGCGCCGCGTGTACGCGGGAGCCAAGGGGGTCGGCCGGTTTTCGTGCGACAGCCTTGGCCAGACGCTCCTGCTATGCAGCAAGGCCCGCGGGCATGCAGTCCAGACGCTGGAGGTCGACTGGCGAAACTACGAGAAGGACCCGAAGCAAGAGTTCGCCAAGGTTGGCGTCAAGCTAGGGGAGGCCAGCCTGTTCCCCGATTCCGCCCATCACTCCAAGGCGGGCATAGGGACGAGCCTCGTTATCGGCATGCTTCGATCGGAATGGGACCGAGCCAAGCTGCTCGAGCTCCGGCGTGCGTTGAGCAAGCTGATCAATCCGTTCTCGACCAAGGCAGACAATTTCAAGATCGAGATCGTCGCAACGGCTGAAGCGGCCGAAGACGCGCGGATCAAGAAACTGAACGACGAGCGAGACCCCGACGATCCGGCAGGATTTCTCGTCAATGGCTTGATCGAGAATTCCATCTTGAGCGCCCTTGCAAAACGGACGACGGTCATTCGGGTCAAGGCCGTCGAAAATGGTACCAAGCTCGAGACGGAACTAGAGGATCGGGGAGATCTGGTCTACCGGATCAGGGAGAACAATCCTTACAAACGGCTGAAGGATGCTGGCTTTTCGTCGGACGTATATTTCCTCAACCGAAGCGCAAAGACCACCTTCGCCCGGAGGATGGGCGTGCGATCCATCGACTTTGGCTCCATATTTGCCTTTCGCAATGGATTCAGGGTCGTCCCGATTGGAAACGAGGACGATGACTTCTTCGGGCTGAACAAGCGGAAGCAACAAGGCCAACGCCGTTTCCTCGGGACCCGTGAAGTCGTAGGGAGGGTGGACGTACTCGGCGTACCGGGTCTAGACGAAGCTACCAGCCGGGCCGGCGGCTTCATCCGGTCGAAGCACGTCGACGAGCTGATCACCGCCTTGGTCGACAAATGCATAAAGCGACTTGAGCGCTACGTGGTCGACATTTCCTGGAAGGACGACTTCGACAAGGACGAGTCGACGACCTCGCGAATGCGCCTCGATGGCAGCAGCGCTAAGATCGCCCAGCTGGTATCCCGCCTGGCAGCGACCGACGGTGTTGAAGTAGTTGCGTTCAATCCAGACTTGGTGCGGATTGTCGATGAACGCTCTGACGCGTTCCTGGATTCGTTTCGAGCGTTGGAACTTCTCGCCGAGAAAACTGGTAGCAAGGATCTTCTCGCGAGCGTAGACCAAACACGCGCGCGCATAGAGGCACTCCAGGCCGCCGAGGCAGAAGCAAGGGATGCCGAGCAACGTGCCGAAGCCAGGGCGCTCAAGGCCGAGCAAGACGCAGCGAGCGTTAGGTCGGAGTTAATCGTTGCAACGGAACAACTGGATAGCGAACGGGGCCGAAATAGCTTCTTGATGTCCGCGGCGGCTTTGGACAAGGACACCATCCTCAACCTACATCACCAGATCGGCATACATGCTGCGGCCATCCAAGATAGCATCAAGCTGATGTCTGGAAAGCTGAGACGATCGACCGAAGTGCCGCGGGAGGAAATATCGGCATTCCTTGAGAAGGTTTCCTTTCGAAACAGTCAGATCCTCACCGCGGCGCGGTTTGCGAGCCGCGGCGGGTACAAGGAGCAAGCGACGTCCCGAAAGGACGATCTCGTGGTGTTCATCCACGACTATACGCAAGCGATTGCCAATTCATGGGCACCTAGCGGGCTTGCCGCGACCGTCGAGGGCCTGGACAAGGGCTTCGAGAGGCAATTCAAGCCAATCGAGATCGGCATCATAATCGACAACCTCGTCTCGAATGCTGGAAAGGCCGACGCATCGAGGCTGCTGTTGTCGCTGTCGTTGGAAAAGCGAGATGGGAAGAACCTGCTCGTGATCGACGCGGCCGATGATGGGTCGGGCTGGGCGAAAAGCCTTAAGCCGCTTGATTCGATTTTCGAAATGGGGGTCACCACTGGAAAAACCGGATCGGGACTGGGGCTTCACCACGTAAAGCAAGTGGTAGGGACGATGGGAGGAACGATAGAGGCCATGCCAGAACCATTCGACGAAAGCCATCCCGGAGCTCACATTCGCATAAGGTTGCCAGCATGAGGCTCGACTTTCGACTGCTTGTGATCGACGACCAGCCAGGCGAGATCGAGGACGCAATCGAGATGCTAAGGATGTCCTTGGAAGACAAGGGTTTTCGCCTAGAGGTCGAGATCGCGAAGGATATCTCGGTGAATGGCATCGATGCCTATTGCAAGGCGGAGGGAAGGAACATCGATCTTGCAATCGTTGACTATAGGCTCGGCGAGGAAGACATAGACGGCGCGCTAGCAGCGCGGACAGTTCGTCGGCGCCTCAAGTACACGGACATAATCTTCTACTCGACGAGCCCCAAGGAGGAACTGGCAGCCAAGATGGCGGAACACCACGTTGACGGTGTCTTTCTCGGCTCTCGTGGAAACGACTTCGACGAAGTCTTGCGGGGTGTGGCCGAGACCATCGTGGGGAAAGCGATCGACCTCAACCACATGCGAGGAATCGCCATTGCCGAAGCGGCTGAAATGGACCTCTTGATGGAGGCGATTCTGGCCGGGGCATATGGCTCTGGCAACGCGGCTTTCGTCGCGAAGGGACGTGAGCGCCTCGCGAGCCTGGTTCAAAACGAGAAAGAAAATCTCGTGAAGCTCGAGAAGCGGCTCAAGGATGCCAATCCTAGCGAGATCGTTCTGGACAACGCAATCTTTGGCTCGACCTACAAGTGGCAGGCGGTCTACAAGCTTGCAGAGATGACGCTCGGCAAGAACGACAATCTCTGCCAGGTTTTCGCCGCCTATGAACGCGATGTGATTACGAGGCGTAACTTGCTGGCGCATGCACGTGCCGACGTCGACGATGGGGTAACCGCCTCGCTGCGAGCAATCAGGCCGGGGCGGCCGGATGAGATCATAGACGAGGCCTGGATGGTGGGGTTTCGCAGCCAGCTCACGAGGCAGCGGGACGCCTTGAATGCCATAGCGGCCGCCGTAGCGGATCGGGCCAGCTAGCCACGGCGAAGCAAGCCAGCAAGGCAAGAGCCGATCTGTTCGGCCAAGAGCGGGGGAACTGCATTGGCGACCTGCGTGAACCGTGGGATTTCTCGGCGGCGCGCGAGGCCGCCGGTCGTGAATTTTCCCTTGAACTGGAACCAATCCGGGAATGACTGCAACCTCGCGTTCTCTCGCACGGTCAATGTCCGAGGTTCCCTGTAGTGCAACAGGTCATCCGGCATGCTCGTGATCGTCGGGGCCGGGGACAAGGGATCGAGGACCCTCAAGGCCATCTTCCTAAGGCCATGCCGATCTCGAAGTTCCTTCGAGATAGAGCGGTTCAACCGACCATCCTCGGTGCAAGTTCGAATGATGTCGGCGAAACGCGCCACGATCTCGGGTGCATGCCTTGCCAGCCTTGTGTCTGAAGGCGCACTCGCATGTTCCGCGTTCATTGCACTCTGGTAGCGGCTCCTCGGTCCCTTGTAGGCGATGGCAAGATAACCGCTCGTCTCCGGGCATGGAACCTTGCCAGCAATGTCGACTTCCAGGTCGGACAGGGCGTCGCGCGCGGAGGTGCTGGGCGTGAGCCCCCTGCTTGCGAGGAAGGCCGGCGCCCGGGCATGCAGTTGCTCGAAAAACGCGGAAACCCCGACGGAAGCGCCTAGGTCCCGGCGAACCCCGACTAGGAAGAAGCGGGCGCGAGCCTGCGGCACGCCAAAGTCGCTGGCCATCAACACTGTGTCCGCGATCCTATAGTCGACCTCGAGCCGTTCTCGCAGCTCCGCTGCAAAGTTGCGCCCGGCGCCCGGGAGCCCACCTCCAAAGTCGGCCGTAAATCCCTTCACGTTCTCGATGAGGACCGCCTTCGGTTTTAGGTCGGCGACGAGCGAAAGATAGTCAAGGAACAAGCTATTGCGTGGATCGCCCACTTGCCTCCTGCCTGCGTGGGAGAAGCCTTGGCATGGCGGGCCTCCTGCCAGCAAGTCGACTTTACCACGGGCGTTTTCGAGGAAGCTCGCGCATTCCCGCCTAAAACAAGCGATGTCCCAAGGCTTGACCGCCACGTCGCTTGGCCAGCTCCGAAGGCCATGGGGCTTGGTATCAAGCAGGTTCTCGCGGTAGGTCTGGAATGCGTGCTGGTCCTTCTCGATCGCCACCATGCATTCCCAGCCGGCTCGCTCCAACCCAAGGCTGAGTCCGCCACATCCAGCAAACACGTCGACGAACTTGAGGCCGTTCGCCACGATTTTACCTGCCATCGTCATGCCCGCCGATTCTCTCACTTGCGACACTTTGCGGGAGGCATCCTAATATTGTGCTATCACAGGCCACGATGCCGGAGGCCGAGCGCGAAAGTCATGGATCAGGTCGTCAGCAAGTTCTTCAAGGCGCTCACGGCGCAAGAGGCAAGATTCCTTCCCTACGTCGAGAGCGACAATCTGGGCCTCCTGCTGCGCTGCGGTATAAACGAACTCGATTGGCTTGCATTCAAGATGTCGAAGCTGGACGACGTCGACGAAAGCCAAGAGGAAGAACTCTACCTTCTACGCCTCGGCGTAACGCGGTTGGTAAAGCTGGCGCTCTCCGCCCGTTCCTCGTTCGATGCACCGACCTTGACGTTCCGTCGGTCACCGCACGTATCGGAAGCGGTCCTCCAGCTTGCCAATGGGCTGGCCATCGTCGATCACGGCCGCCGTCTTGCGCAGTCGGCTGCTGCCGGCGCGTGTCGGATCGAGGAGAGGGGCGAGAACGATTTCATGATTACGCTTCCACCCTCCATTCCCGACGAGGATTTCTACGAGCGCTACCTCGTCGGGCACTTTCGTGCGGAGGCAAGGCAACGGATGGCGGAACTCCTGCAGTCCGAGCATGGCTCGAAAGTGAGCCTCGAAGTGCGGCGAGTAATGGACACGCTGGTCTATCCCTTCCGCGATCACTTCATTGGCTATGACGCCGATCTACTTCTCGACGAATACTTCTTTGGTCTCGCATATGCCGAGGTGCAGGCGATGGAAGGGTTCGATACCTTTCATTTCGCCACGCGCTTTGGAAGGGTGACATTCCAGGCCTACATGCTGGCGCTAGTCTTCATCGTGTCAATTTCGATGCGGCACCAAGAGTTCGCCGAGGCGCTCGCCAGGAAGAACGCCGGGGTGGCGCTCGAGGATATCCTGACAATCTCGTCCGAGACGGAGGGCCTCGTCGAAGCGCTGAGAGAAGCGGTCAACTACTTTGGAGCTGCATTGGAAAGCTTCGAGGAGATCGACTTGGCCGATGCTAAGGAAATCTTCGAGGTCCTCTCTATCAGCAGGACGAACCTAGACCTGCTCGACCGTCCCGGTTGCGCGGTGCCGCTCTTGATCCAGTGCTCAGGCGAGCACGTCATCCGATGCCTCTTGGGTGCGCGGGAGGCTCCGGTGCAATTCCTGTTGGATTCACTTCGCCGTCACTTCCCGCGGGAATACGACCGCAACCAGCAAACACGAGAAAAGGCAATGCAAGCTGCCATCGAGCGTATCCTGGCGAGTTCGCTTGGAGGACTAGAGTTCCAGCGGAACATAAAGGTCCGATCGTCCGGAAGGCACCTGACCGACATCGACATCGTGGTCATAGAGCCGGCCTCTGGCATGATCTGCCTTTGCCAGCTAAAGCATCAGGACCTCTATGGCGCTGATCTGCATTCCAGGCACGTGCGCACGACGCGGCTGCAGGAACAGTCGGCGAGTTGGCTTGCCGCAATCGATGCCTGGCAGGCCGAGGTCGGGGACGCTGGCATACTTGCGTCGCTGAAGTTGCCCAAGTCGTTCCCGCTGTCTGCGATCCGCCGCGTGGTGATCGCAAAGCACTATGCGTATCCGTTGAAACACGTCGTGGATCGAGAAGACGTCGCCTACGGCACCTGGGCGCAATTCGTAAACTCGGTCAAGCTGTCGGAGCGGGGCGGGAGGCCTCGCCCGGGGCTTGCGGACCTGTTCACGATCCTGCGTGCAGCCAAGGCACCGAATGGTCCGATGGAGCATCTTCCCGAGCCACCAAGCCATTGGCAGGTCTACGCGCTGAAGTTCGGCATCTTGCATGACCCCGCGCCAGGGCGATCGTCCCCTCATCCGACCCCGACAAGCGGGCGCTCTGGCACGGTAGCCTAGCCGTGGTGCGACAAGCCCTTGTCGGTGGCAGGGGTATGTCTCAAGAGCCCTGCGATTCGTTTGGCAGCTTCCTCGGCCTTCCTGGACGAGCCCGTGTCGCATTCCCAGGCTACGACGACACGCCATCCAAGCTCTTCGAGCTGGCGCTTCACGCGCTCGTCGCGCGCCACGTTGCGCAAGAACTTCTCGCTCCAAAACTCGGTGTTCGACTTGGGCGTCGTGGCCACCTTGCATCCTTCGTGGCGATGCCAAAAGCAGCCATGCACGAAAATTACCGTTTGGTACTTGGCGAGCACGATGTCCGGCTTGCCAGGCAGGCCAGTTCCATGGAGCCTAAAACGAAAACCGAGTCGGTGCAGTGCCTTGCGCAGCATGATCTCCGGCTTCGTGTCCCGCGACCCGATACGCGACATTCGCGCCGATCTTTGGGCAGGGGTGAGGGTATCGACCATTCCTCACCCACCGCCAGGCTTCTCGGCTGCAAGCAGCTCGAAGAAGGGCAGGCCCCTGACGATATCGCCTGGTACGTCGAAGGACTTGTAGAGGCACTGGTGGACCTTGAGTGACTTGACGCGCTCCGCCAAGTCCGCGGCTCCTCCCGTAAGGCCTAGGGCCGACAGCTCCGCGGGCGTCACGTTTGGCACCTTGTGGATGAACCAAGTGAGCAGCGGCTCCCGGTAGTCCGTGGCGTTCACCTTGAAATGCCTCAGGTACTGCGAGGCAAGGATCACGCCCGTGCCGAACTCGCGGCCCTGGAGCAGGAGCTTGCGCAGCACGTCGAACTCGTAGCGCATGATGTTGTCGGCTTCGTCCACCAGAAGGTAGGAGTCGATGGCTCGCAGTTGTGGTTCTTCGCCGATGAATGGTCTTTTGGGAACCCTCAACATGTTCTCGTAGAACATGTTGAGCATGATCGCCACCAGCATGTTCTTGCTTCGATCGTCCTGTCCCAGGGCGTCGAGCGACACGACGACGACGCCATCGAGGAACTGGTCGAAGGGCACGGCATCGCTCGCGTCCGGGACGAAGATTTCCATGTCGATGAGGTCGTCGATGATCGCCATCGGCGAATCCGACTTCCCGTCAAGGAGTTCCGCATAGGCAACGTGGACGTCGCGAAGGGTCGGGGGCTTGCCAGTTGGCGACGCTTCGTAGGCCGTACGCACGGCTCGCTTGAGCTTGTCGCGCTGGACGGGGCCGATCCCAGTGTAGATCTTGTCGAGGACATCGGCGAAGAACCTGAACCTATCCAGCCATGGTGCCGCCACGTCGCCAAGGCCTCTCGTGTCGAACAGGTTCAGCGGCAAGCGATGTGGCTTCACGACCCGGGCTCCGGTGGCCGCGACGAAGTCCGGGCTGCTATAGTCCCGCTTGTAGTCGAACACCAGGAAACGGGGCCGGATCCCCCGGTTGCCGCTGGCAGCACTCGAGATCTGCAGGATGAGGGACTTCAAGAGCTGCGTCTTGCCCGTTCCAAGGTCTCCAACCACGCCCATGTTCAACTGATTCAGTCGCGTGTCGGAGACATTCAGTTCAATTCCGGCGGCCCGGAAGCTGTCGACCGTGCTTCCGATGGAGAGCACGACCCCGCGGGACGGCTCGGCCGAAGGGGGCTCCCTCCCTGCCACGGGAATTGCTTGTCCCGGAACCTCGTCGACGCTCGCTGGGCTGGGGTCGGCGGTCGGGACCTCGGCCGTGATTGCTTCCATGGCGTGGCGAGGGGCTTGGGTTGGCAGCGGTTCCGAGATGTCCGGAAGAAATCCCCATTGGCCAACGCGTTCGCGCACGCTTGCGTAGAAGGTCGTCGGATCGCCCGCCACGACGAGGCCTGCATCCGAGCTCCCGATGGTGACGGTCTCGTCGAACCCATCGCCATCGCGGTCGCGCACGCCACTGCGCGGACTGTCGTCTACGATGACGAGGCGGCCCCGCTGGTCGACGGAAACGCAGGGCTCCGGACCAAGGATGGCAGCGGCAATGCGTTCGTGGATATGCGCCCACTGGGCATCGCGTCCCGCTAAGTCGGGATGCTGGCTATAGACCCGCATGCCGAAACCGATGATTGACAGCAACAAGTGCTGGAAACCAAGTTTCCAGGCAACGGGTTGCCCATCGTGGGGCAACATGTTGGACAGTAGCCGGGAGAAGGTCCTTGCCTGCTCCAGCGCATCTCCTACCTCGGAAGCAGGGAAGATCGTGCCGAGGCGGCATTTCACTTCGACTGGCGTGAGGTGGATCCTTGCCCGCCCGCCCGACAACCTTGCGCCGATCACCAGTAAGTCCGGCCGGGAAAGGGAGGTGTCCTTCTTTTCCTTTCCAAGCGACTTCGCGAGATCCGCGAAATAGCCGCGGAAGGGGTCGACGGGCACGATGATGCAGACATCGACATCGTCGCCTTCGCCATCGATGACGGGAAGCAAGCTACCCTCGAGGCTTTGCTGCCGGAAACGGTCCTGAAGCAGCCTGACTGCGACGAAAAGCCCAAGGTCGCCCGTGGCGCCGTGGTTGTCGCTGGAAAGCCCCCGGATCGTCGGAATCCCCCGGCGCGCGATTTCAAGGAGGAGCTGCTGCACTTGGTCGCCCTCGACGCTGGCGCAAGACGGCAATCGGGCAAGCACCTTCGAGAGTGCTTCCCGATCAGCCAACTTGACCTTGGAGAGGAGATAGTACCCATTCGTGTCGCCAGCACGATGGGAATAGGACGGCATGTCATAGTCCCAGAGATAGGCATTCTCCAGCCATCCGCCAAGGAAGCAGGCCGGATCGATCGCCGACGAGGAGGCCGCGACGTATTCCGCGTTGCGACCCTCGAGCATGTCGCGCACGACATTCACGTTTGGTGCAAAGCGCAATCCGATCCGACGCTCGCCAAGGCTCTCCATCGTCGCGATGCAGCCCGCGACCTTGTCGGCAAGGACCGCGCCCGAAGGATTCGACGGCTGTGACTGGCGCGTCTCGCTCAAGAACGCCCCAGGAAGCTGGCGCCTGACACGGTGGCGAAGCAGTCCACCGTGGCCAAGTGGAGAGCGACCGGCAACGACCGCCGCCGTCGGTTCGGACATGTCCAGTTGTGCTAAGATGCCGAGGTCGGGCGTGGCGCGGGCGGGCTGGCCATCGAACCACCGAACGCTGTTTCGCGTATCTTCCGACAAGTTGGCTATGGTCGCGTCATCCGGCCGCGCGCCGGCAGGCCGGTGGTCGTAGATGTCGACCAGGCGAGGGCCGGAAGCCTGTCGGAAAGCCCGGCCGTTTCCGTCGCCATATCTATTGGAGCACCATTCGACAAGGCCTTCGTTGCAGGCATCCGTCGTCCCGCCGGCGCTCTCCACGACCACGCCAACGACCGGCTTTGCCGCAAGCAAGCCAGAGACGTCGTCCAGGGCCCTGGCGACTTGCGCCGCGCTGAAGCCGACCGAGATGCCGCCCACCGAAATGCCGAACGCATCCCCGAACGGCGCCGCCTTCGATCGGCTGGGCAGGCGACCGAGCCGGTCGCCATTCCACAGGACGGACCAATAGTCGGTTCCGTTCTCGACGGCGAGGTAGTCGACCCGCTCGAGGCCGCCTGGAGAGCGAAGCGCAAGGGTGAGTGCGTCCGGAACGCAATCTGGATCAAGTACGCTGGCAGCTGGGCAAGGCTTGCCTGCCGCGTCCGACTCGAGCAGGACCTCCTGGGCCAAGGCTTGCCATGCGAGCCGCAAGGGGTGCAACGGAGAAAGGATGACCGCGTCGGGTATGCGCCCCAACGTCCGGCGATCGTCTTCGAGGGTAGTGACTATTGCCACGTCGACCCAACATGCGACGTCGGGGGCCGCGGCAAGCCAAGCCGAATACGTGTCGACGTAGGTCTCGACGATCGCCCTGAAATCCTGATCTCCTGCAAGCCACTTGCCAAGCTCGGCCGCCTCTGCGAGGCCGACTTGGTCGCCCTTGCCCCTTATGCGCGAAGCGATTTGCGTCCGGGCCGCGACGAAGCCCGAAGGTGGCTGGAACTCGCTGGCATCCGGGCGCGGGTCGTGCAGGAAGCGGCCGCGCGAGTAGACGGGGCCAGTGCCCGAGCCCCACGACCTCTGCACCCAAGCGTCGACATAGTCATCGGCGAGCACGATGGGAAGATAGGAATTGGCAGCGGCATCCTCGGCTAGCATCCAGTCCTGGAGGCTCGCGCATCGCGCGTTCCTGTTGACTTGCACGACTGGCTTGGCGTCCGAGGGGTCGACATGGCGACGATTGACGCGAATCAACCGTTCGAATTCGCTCCTGCATCCTTGCTCCGCCACGTCCTCGACGGAAATGAACAGCCGGCATTTTTCCCGATTGGCAGACCCGTCGGCTGCCTCGCGCTCGAAGGCTATGTCGAGCTGGTAGTTGGTCTCGGCCTCGACCTCGACCTGATGGTGGCCGGGCCTCACGAGCCGGACTGGCAGCTGCTCGACGGCGTCCATGCGCTCTTGCACGTCGTCGCCCATCCCCTCCGCGATCGGCTCGACGCGGACCCCCGGCGAAGTGAACACGAGTATCTCGTAGCGACCGCCGCCCGGCACGACCATGCTGGTCTCGAACCCAGGGGCGCCTCGTTGCCCGCGCGGCGGCTTTCGCGGAGGCGTAAGCTTGCGGGCGAGCCTGCACGCCACGAAGATGCCGGGCTGCCAACTCGCAAGCGATATGACCTTGATGGTGCCTGGCTTGAAGCCCTCCGCGGAGACGGCGTAGCGCATCGGGGACTTGTGCTGGGGTAGGGTTTCGTCCTCGAAGAAGGCGCCGGTTTCCTCGACGGCGACCTGGCCGACCTCCGTGCCCTTGGAACCTCGCTCGATCGACAAGACTGTCCCGATAGCCCCGGTCCCGACGGCCTCGAACGAAAGATTCACGTTGTTCTCGACGACGATGGGCATGCCCTTGCCAAGATGGACGAGCGGGTTGAGGCAAGTCACGCGGATGTCGCCCTGTGCGCCAGCATCCTCGGCGAGCAACTCATCCCATTTCTCGACAGTCAGCGCGAGCCACCAGTCGGATGCCGCAGGAAGCACGAACCCGTTGCCTGGTGCGTAGTAGGTTGCGGTGGCGCGCTCGAATGCCGTTGGAAGGTCGCAAACGCTGCGGAGGTGGACGAGGAACGCATCCAGGTGCCCTTGGTCCTCCGGTTGGGCGTTTTCCTTTGCCCTCCGGACCCCAGGGCCAAACCCGTCGGCCATCGAGTCGGCAAGTTTCTCGAGCACTGCAAGTTGTTCGCGCGCTGCAAGGCTTCCGTCATCCAGGGGAGGCATGCCGCAGGCCAGGCTGATCCTTGTCCCGGGAGCTAGCTCGCCATTCGAGGTCGCGGCCTCGAACAGCCGGGAAAGGACCCGCCATGCATTGCCGCGCTGGGTGCGCTCCGGATCGAGCTCGTCGGCAGCCGCGGCGGCGCGTCCTACGAGGACCCTTGCTTCGTCCCTTTGCGCTTGGTCGCCAAATCCGCATCGCGCGATGCCTTCCCGGACAAGGTCTTGTATGAACTCGTCGGCCCACCAATCCTCGAACGGTACGTTCCCGCCATTGTGGGAAGCGGCGACCCCAAATTCGTCGGTCGTCGAAGTCACCGAACGCATGCTGTGCTGCCCGGGTGGCACCAGGGCAAGGAAGGTTGGCTGTGACGGGGAATTGCGCAAGTTGAGCAAGTGGGTGTCGTCGCACCTGCCGGAGGCGCCAGCCAGGGGATTTGCCTCGCCGTGCGGCAAACGCGGGAGGAGAAGGAGTACTGGAACGTCCATCGAGGTCCTCGCCAGGAGGTCGAAGACGCTCGACATGATCTCGGGCGGCGGACCATGGAACAACAGGCGAACCTCCAAGTTTCCGGACAGGGCTTGGTGGAGCTTGTCTGTGACCACGTCGTGGATCGTCGATGCTAGGTTGTTCATGCGATGGCCTGCGTTGCCGAGGGAAAGGGTGGCACGAGCAGCATGCCGCTTTCCGCGTCCGGGCTATCGAGGACCAGCCCCAGCATGCGCAACTGGTGACCAAGATCGTTGGTCGATATGTCGCGATGGTCAACGGCGATTCCGTAGGCAGATAGGTGTTGGGAAAGCCGGCGAACCGAGCGGGGGCCACTCGCCCCTGAGAGCGAGCAATGAACCAAGGCAAGGATTGCGACAGGCCCCATCCCGACAACCCATGGGGCACCGTTCCCGGGGCCGCGCTTCTTGAGCACGAACCCTTGGTCATAACCTCGCAGGACTGGATTTGCCGCTTGGCGCTGGCCGAGCACGTGTCGTGCGAATTCCATGATGTTGGAACCGATCCCTTTCTTGCAAAGGAGGGTGCGCGTCTCGCGCTCCGAGACCTCAGAGAGGATGTCGCGCAGTCCAAGCTTCTCCAAGGCGCTGGCATTGCCACGAACTCGGTCGCAGAGCGCTTGGATACCTCGCGCCGATGAAAGGTCATGCTGGCCAGGCTCGATGGCTTCCAGCGCCCACAGCGTCGCATTGAGGCCGAGGCGGGCTTGGAGGAAGGCCGATGCCCTGTCCTTCATCGCTGGGAGCGCGCGATCGCCATAGGAGAGGAATTGGAAGGGCCGTGGGAACACCGTAGCCCGAGTTTCGTCGACATCCCTCGGGCCCCCGCCATCGAGGGCGCCACGCAGGCAACTCCACGTCTTGGCGTGGACATCGCAGGTCCACGCGACGTGTGCGACTGCCGCGAGCCTCAAGACGGACTCGAGCAGGCTAGTCCATTGCCTTCTCGTCATGGCGGGCTTGGCCGCAATCACCGCGGCGAGGTCTCCGACCAGGCGTCGCGCGGGGAATGAAGAATCCCTTTGGTCGTCCGGATCGATCGTGAAGTCCTCGTTCGATGGCAATAAGGCCCATTCGGGGCCCGGCGCCCAGGCACGGATCTCTGCCTGCAGGAAACGCGCGAACACATCGTCGTCATCGACGACCGCCAGCGCCTCGAAAAGTGCCTTCCACGTGGCCTCGGCTTCCGGCCGATCGCGGGACCCGAGCCATATCATACGCCGTGCAAGCGCGCCTGCAGGCCAGGAGTTGGCGCTCAGCCGCGCCGAGCCGGAAAACGCCGCGGCCTGCGGGACAAGGGGGGTCACTTGCACGAAGCGCTTCGCGGATTGGTTCGGGAGCTTTGGGCTTTCCAAGACGGAGTGAAGCAACGCTTGGAAGACATCGGCGTCGAGGACCGCGCCGTCTGGCTTCCTGTCCCGGTCCCGATGCCAGAGGACCTCCTTGTCCATTTCCCGGCCTCGCTGGGGAACGGTTCGCTCGCTTGCGCCCTCTAGGCCCACATGCCGGTAGAGCGAGGAAAGAAGGACTTCCGAGCTAGCGTATTCAGGGGCGGGCGACATTGCGAGGCCACTATCCTGGTACGCGGGATGCGACGTGCGCCAGGGTTCTTCTCGAAATCTAGCCAGCGTCATCGCTCTGCCCCATCCTTGCGCAAGCCAAACCCGCGCCGCCTTTGGACGACGCTCGCGTCCGCTGACCCGATTTGGATCCGAGCTCGCTCCAGGAGGTCGCCATCCCTTACGATAGGACCGGCAAGGCGAGCACGCGTCGTGTCAAGGAGCGCAAGGACCGTGCGGGGGAGGGAGGCATTGGACATGCCCTCCTCCAACTCCTTCACTGCCTTGAAGAGTTCATAGGTGAGCGCGATTGGCTGGCTCGACCTGCCATCGCCGACCTTGAGGAATGGGATCGGCGAGGCCGGGCGGCCGCGTGCCTCGGCATGGAGCGGGCGGACGGATCTGGCCGGGACTATGAGCGTTGCACGTCGTGACGCCGGGGGCTGGGGTTGGCCGAAGGTCGTTGTCAGGGAAATCTCGAAGTCCTGCTTGTTGTTCAAGAGCAGCTCGACCTCTTGTGCGATCTCGTAGAGGCCATCGCCCTCCGCGTCCTCGATGATTCCTTGGAATTCGGAAAGGATGCTTGCCCCGGGGACGGTGGAGGTCCTGGCTCCCAGTGAGCGGCGCACCAGCCGGCAAGCGAAGTCGCGCATGAATCTTTGGAGGTTGGTCGCTGAAAGGGGACGTCGCCTGCGCAGGCCGGGGCTCGACAAGTCTGAATCGAGCCGAGCCAGTCGGTCAAGCAGGTCGACCTCCAGCCGTGTCAAGACTTGGAGCTTGCGCACGTAGTCCAGTCCTTCGATGATCGACCTGCTGAACCGGATGTCGAGTTCACGAAGCGCAAAGCGGGTGTTGCGGGATGCCTGGACTTCCGTGTCGGGCGATGCCATGGCCGGGTCCAGCGATTCGCCGAGGCTCTCCAGTACGTCGCCGACCATGCTTGGCAAGTACGGCGCCCGCCGGGAGGACAGGAACCAGTAGAGCCCCATCGCCGTGTTGTCGTCGTCCAGGCCGAGGTCCTTTATGTCGCGCAGCAGGCCTGGTCCAGCTTCGCGTTCCCACCGATGGAATAGGGCGTGCTGGTATTGTGCCGCGACAAGGTGGAAAATTGCCGAGGAGACGTCCTTGCCCGGCTTCCCGCCACGACGTGCTGCTTCATCGAGGCCGGCAAGCTTCGCAGCCCATCCGCAAGGATCGAGCGCTGCGTCGCGCGGCGAGACCCTATGGCCGGCGAGAAGGTAGGAGACGAGCGAGAACAGGTCCCGGAAGCTCCATCGCTTCCCGCTCGCGACCTCGTGCCATCGCAGGATCTGCAGCAGCGAGCCTTCCTCCCTCTCCCGGGCTAGCCGTTCGCGGCTTCCACAGAAGGGGCAGGATGGTCCCGCATCGCAACTTCCCGCCGGCAGCCATCGGGCTTCGTCAAGAGCATGGCGCAGTAGGGAGCGGGCTGGGGCGTCCCCGCCGCGAGTCGGCGGGACGAGCAAGGATTCTGCATCCATCGGCCAAGCGGCAACCGTCGGGAAGGAGTCGAGCGGCCAGCAAGACGGCGCGTCTGGCGCCAGGCTAACCGCGCGGGTCACGGATTCGAGGAGTTGGCGGGATCCATCCGAGCCGCGGTCGATCGCCTCTATGAGCGCGTCGTCGAGAATGCCCCTGTTCACGCAACAAAGATAAGCCTCCGTGCTCGGCGCCAACTGCATCGCCTCCAGTTCTTCGAGCAGCAGCTGGGCCGCAGGGCGACCAGACGTGTCCAGGACCGCGGACGCGTCCTGGACGATCGACAGCGACAGGGTTCGGCTGGGGTTGCCATGGGAGCCGGCGTCGACCCTGACCAACCGCGGGACAAGCCCGTCGCCAACTGGCAGGAAGGATCGCGCCAGCTCTCGCACGAGCCCGCCGTCGGCGCCGATCGCCTCGTCCATCCAGCCGACCGTCGATTCTATCGCCTCGGTCTTGCCGTTGCCCGGCCCGCCCACGAGCATCAAGATTCGCGGTACGCAATTGGGATCGCTAGTCCATCGCCGCGCCCAATCCTCTAGCTTGTGGAGGAGGTTGGTCTCGAACACCCCCTCGCCTGGCCGGCCGCTTCCCTCGTCGAACAGCCGGCGAACGCCACCAGAGCGATTTCCCGACCAATTGACCAATTGCGCTGGAAAGACTGTCTTTTCCCCCACGACAGCCACGCCTTAGCCCATCGCCAAGGCAGGTCGCGAATGTACCTTGGTGGCGGCCCCTTGCGCTTTGTCAACCTCGTCGAGTAGTCGGCAAAGGGCACTGCCGATCGCCCTGGCAAGGAGTGGTGGCACGGCGTTGCCAACCTGCGTGTAGCGCGGGCATTCCTTTGTCCGACGCTTGCCGCCAGTCGTGAATTTGCCCTTGAAGGCAAACCAGTCCGGGAATGACTGCAGTCGCGCATATTCGCGCACGGTAAGGATCCGCGGCTCAAGATAGTGCAGTATGTCGTCGGGGAGCGTCGTGACGGTCGGCGCGGGTTCGCTCGCGGACATCGGATAGATGCGGTGTTTCTTCAAGCCATAGGTTTGCCTGCTTGCATCATCCATCCTGACACCCTTGCGGCACTCCTGAAGGATCTTGGCGAAGCGGCCACGGACCACATCGGTGTGTCGCGCAAGCCTCATGCTGTCCATGGGACCTTCCTGCCCTTCGTTCATGAGCCGCTGGTATGCAGTCCTTGGTCCGCGGTAGCTCGCCTCGAGGAATCGCTTTGGGGATTCAGGATCGATGCAATCGACCAGCGGGCGCTTGTCGATCTCCAGATCGGAAATGGCGTCGGATGCCGTGACAGTCGACGGCAGCCCCAAGAGCTCCAACTGCCTGGCTTTCTCTTCGTCGAGCAACTTGAAGGCGCGCAAGATCCCGCCGTCCAGCCAATTGCAGAGATCCTTGCGCACGCCAATCGCGATCAAGCGCGAACGCTTCTGGGGCACGCCGAACTCGGACGAATTCACGAGCATCGCGTCGACCTTGTATCCCGCGGTTGACAAGCTCTCGACGAGTTTGTCGTAGAAGGACACCTTGCGGTCGGTAGCATCGACTGGTTGGAGCTCGACAACGTTGCGCCGGGCATGGGCGACGCGCATGCCCGGGACGTTCTCGATTATGAGAGCCCGTGGCTGCAGGGCCTCCACCATCTCGACGTATCGCTTGAACAGGAGATTGCGCGGATCGTCTTCGTTTCGCCGGCCAGCGAAGCTGAAGCCCTGACACGGAGGCCCTCCGGCAAGGATGTCGATCGTCCCCCGGAGATGGGTGAGATCGTGCAGGTGTAGCTCCAACAACTCCTCAATGTCCCAAGCCTTTTTTTCCAGCCAGTTTGGCCAGGAAAAGCTGCTCTTCACGCCCGTCTTGTCGAGGAGGTTGGCGGCGAAGGTCCTGAACGCCATTTCGTCGCGCTCGATCGCGAACCGTCCCACGAGGCCGGCCTGGGTAAGCCCCAAAGAGAGGCCACCGCATCCAGAAAACAAATCAGCGAAAACATAATTCTTCATTTTAAGGAACCAACCTTTAGTACGTGTCCAAGTCAATACCCGCGAGGCCGATCGTAATGATTTCGAACAACGCAATCGTTACATCCAACGTAGACGCCCGTAGCCTTGTCGGCTGAGTACTTCTCCGTGGCGCATACGGCATCGATGATGTGAACAAAACAAGAACATACGCCGTTCAACCAGGAAATCAACCCGATTCGGCGCCCCAACCATACTAGTCGACTGTGTTTCGGCGTGGAATATTGCCCCCTCTGGCAAGGTGACCGGCGTCCAATTTTGGACGCCTCCAAGGGGTCAACATTCCGAGCTGACTGACAATCGCCCATGCCGTGAACTACACCCAGCCGTCAGCGCGTTACTGGGCCGGGAGGGCTTAGCCCAGCTCAACCTCCGGCCCCATGGCCGCAAGCACCTTAAGTAGAAGGCCGTCGTTCTCCGGTGGCGCAGCGAGCGGGCGACTTTGAAAGCAGCGCCTATGAGCCGCGTGCAAGGCAAGGCGTTGGCATGATCGCGCCCCAGCCTGGTCAATGGAGTTTTTCGGAACACAAGCGCCTTGCCAGCTGCCCTCATACGAATTCCGTGGCGGATTTTTCGCTGCCGATGCACATAAGCTGGATTGTTTCGAGAAAGGTGACGCGCTTGAGAGACCTCGACAACCACAGTGTTGCAATCATACCCAGCAACCCTGCGCTTTCCTCATTGAAAGTCGCTTGGGGATGGGCGGAGTTCTCTGCCGAGGACGGACTTGGCCCGCTGTCCTCGATGTACGAGGCTGGTGATGCGCTCGTGGCTGTGGGCCAACTGGACGACGATGGTCTGACCATTCTCGGCAGCGGTGCCATGGTCGCTCCGGGTATTCTGTTGACTGCCACCCACGTGCTCGATGAATTTCCACGAGAGGGCGATGGGCCCGTGTTCTTCACGTTCCTCCCGGGGAGGGCCCGGGCTTGGCTGCCGCATGACGTCGTCACTGCTTCCGGCCAAGACAAGTTCGATGACACTCGGAAAATCGTCTCCGACCTATCGCTTGTCGGCGTCACCCTGAACTCCGAAGCGCACGAGGACTTTCCCTTGAACCTTGCTGCCATGCAGGTGGCCCTGCCGCTTCTCGGCGAACGGCTGTGGGCGATTGGCTTCAGGCATCATCACATCGAAAAAGGTGCAGCCCGCGTCACGCCCATGGTTTCCTCCGGCTTGGTTACCGCGGTTTATCCAAATGGTCGGGGCAAATTCCTGGCATCGCCGTGTGTGGAGGTCAACATGGATGCGCTCGGAGGCATGAGCGGCGGGGCAGTCGTCAACAGCGAAGGTCGCGTCGTCGGGATCGTCTCCACCTCGTTCGAGGGTGGCCCGGCATTCATCACCTTGATTTGGGACGCTCTTCGTCTGGATGTCGCGGGCGCTGTTAGCGACCTGCAAACGCGTGAAAAGGTCACCCTTCAGTTCGCGGCCTCGAAAGGACTAGCTAGGCTGTTTGGGAATATCGACGCAAAGCCGTGGGGCGACGTGGTCTTCAGTCTCTCGACTGCAGAAAGCGAACTCCTCGCCAACTCCCTTTCCGATGAAGAAGCGGAGGACAGGCTACGCAGGCTCGTTCGTGACGATATCGACACGTTCGTCGACGAGTTCGGACAGGAGATGGAGTCAGCTGCTGGTGATGCCGCGATGGAGCTGCTCGAGGGCCTCTCCCTGTCCAAGCTCCGTGAAATGCTGGCCGTCTCGGAGATCGCGCCAGAGCTCCTCGAGCCGATCGAGGGTTTCACAGTCGAGGATTTCGAGGGTGTCGAAGACCCCGAAGTCATCTCTGCCGAAAAGGTCGGCACGGACAAGCTCCGGATCGACCTTTTCTTCAGCCTTCATTGCATCATCTGGACCGTCACGATTCCGGAGGATTGTCTCCGCGAGCATGAAGATGAGTATGCGGGGCACTTCATGAACATCGACGTCACGGACGGGACCGCGTCCCTTGAACTCGTCCAGAGGATCTATTTCAGGGCAACGCTTGCTTTCGACGGCGAACTCAAGGAGTTCACGGACATAGCCTTCCGTAGCGCCGCTGTTCGAAGGCCAAGGCAGAAGACCTAGAACGGCCCAGTCCCGGTTCTCCGTCCGTGATCGCCGGTGAGCAAAGCAACCTTCTAGTCCAACGAAACCTGGCGATAGGAAACGCTGACCGGAAATGCCTTATTGAGTTCCTCGATGTAGGCGATGGCGTCGCCTTCCAGCGGAGGGGTCCCGACGACGACGAGGCGCGCCGGCCTTGTCGCGCCAGGCCAAAGGGCATATTCGAGAAGCTGGCCCAGCGCCTCGCGCAAGCAGCTGCGGACCGTCGCCCCGGTCTTGATCTCGAACATCCACAGTGCCCCATCTTTCAGGGCAACGACGTCGACCGAGCGAAGGCCGATGGGGACCTCGCAGACCACCCTCTCGAAGCCGTCCTTCGTCAGCGCATCTTTCAGGCGCCGCTGGATTTCGGCGTGCCGGAGGTAGATGTCGAGCGTTCGTTCCTTCGTCGAGGCGCTTATCCATCGACCACCGGTGACCTCCCGGCCTTGCTCGATTTGTAGCGTTTCCTCGATCTTTGCGACGCTGGCACCACTCGCTTGGCCGGCATCGTCGCGAGATTGCGCGAATTCCACCGCTTCATAGAGCGGCAGGAGTCGATCGAACACCTGCAGCGCAGCCAGCGGATCGAACTTCCCGAGCGCTTGCGCCATGCCGAGGAAAACGAAATTGCCCTCCTGGAAAAGTGCCTCGGGAATGGGGGACGGCCGCCCGTTCACGCTGCGCCCGTCTTTTTGCCATGACCACATTTCCAAGTCGCCGAGACCGTCGGCGTTTTCGCGAAGCCAGTCGTTGAAGCGTGCCACCTTCGGCAGGAGCGTGTCGATCTTCGGGAAAGATCGGCTGGCCTGGAAAGAGAAGGCGACGCCCGCCCGGATCGCGGAAAGGCCATTTGCCAATCGGTCGTGGCCGACATTGAACTGCAGCTCGCTTCGACCACCCTTGTGGAATGCAAAGTCGCGTCCCTCGAGGTCGGTGTTGAAGATCGTCCTTGCCGTGCGGCCGAGCTTGAACACGTGTGCCCGCATTTCCTGCAGCTTGGAAATCTCGAACGGCCCGGCCTGTCGCTCGATCGACGTCACGGCGTCCTTGACCGCGGCCTGGATTTCGTCCGTCTCCGGAGACTTCAAGAGAACGCGAGCGACGGCATCCATCGAAGGAAAGGAACGGACCAGTTCGGCAGGCACCTTGAACCCATAGCCCTGCAATGGCCGGACCGGGCGGCCGGCAAGCTCAAAGGGGAAGTAGGCCGGCTCGCCCTTGCCGACGGGAACACGAGCACGGATTTTCTCAAGGAGAGGTCTCTGCAGCCTCAGCTCCTCCAGCGTGACCGGCTTGTCGAGGATCGTGTGGTCCTCGAGTGGGATGAAATAGCCCGGTACGGGAACTGGAATCGCACCGCGTTCGCGCGCGCTCGCCCCGTGGGCAGCCCAGGTAATTTCCCGATAGTCCCATCGGCCAGCGACGCGAGAGACGCTCGTTATAGCAGAGCGGTTGCCGTCATAATGAAAGACAAGGTCACCCTCGACCGCATTCTTGAGCAGCGAATAGTGCCAGTCCTCCTTGCTATCGCCATTCAGCAGGGGAGCACGCAGGTCGGTGCCGATATCGTCCCGCTCCGTCGATTCGAGCCAGTAGTTTTCTCCGGGCCTTCCCAGCCACCAATATGCTTGCGACACGAATGACCCCAACTGCAGCTTGCGAACGATGCGCTATCTATCGCCAACAAGTTTTAAAAGAGGGTCAATCGCCTGCCTGAAAACCGACATCCTCCGCGATCGGGCGATCCGTCCGGGAGCCAAGGCGATCGAGGCAAAGACCGTTCGACCCGCCGCCTGGGTTGGGCGGCGGGTGTCCCGGCAAGGACGGGCGTTAGGCAGCCTCCCAAACCTGGTTCAGAATGCGTGCCGCAAGGGCGGCCTTGTCCTGTGGCAGGAACCGGCCATAATGCTGCTGGATCATATCCGGCGTATCCTGGATCGCGTAACTCGCCTGTTCATACGAACCCGTCAGCTTGAGGATATGGGTCGCAAGGATGTCCCGCACGTTGTGTGGCCCGTGCGGAAGAAGACCCTTGATGGCTCCCCGACCGGTATATGGGTTATGAATCCCGTATCGTTGGATGATAAGTCGCCAAGCCTCGTAGAACGTCGTCTGATTGTATTCAGCGTCCGTACTGGATTGCTTCACGGTTTTCACGAAAAAGGTCCCTGGATCCTTGGCATCCCTTAGCAGGATACCCCTGTGTCGGTCGATGTAAGCCCCGATATGATGATAGAGATCAAGGAGATCCGGCAGGATCAGCCGAAACGGCTTGGAACCGAAGAATGACGAGTTCGAATTCTTGAACGCCGCCGAAGGGATCAGAACTTCCCAGCCAGCTTCGCGGTCGTTCCATCGGATTTCACCCCGTTTCATTTCCTCGAGTCTACGCTCCGATGTCGGGAAGTGGCCGCGCGGGCAAAAGAGAAGCTGCCGGAGGTTCTTCTGTCGCAGTCCCAGATGCAATCCCAACCGCAGCATCAGGAACGACCGAACTGATTCCGCTGCAGAGCGTGGATACCGATCCTTGTCCGGCATCCGAAGCAGGATCTCGTCGGTTATCTTGCGATATTCCGCGAGCGGGCTGGGTGCCTCCAGAACACACATGATCGGTTCGAACGGATCGCGATGAACCCGCATAACGCGTTGGATTTCCTTGATACGGTTCCGCGCATGGATGTGAAATGCATCGAGGCTCGCATGCCAATCTCGCTTGGCCGCTTCGATTTCGCTCGCGCTTACTAGGCCAGTCACAGGAACCACCCGTTCGACAAGCTCCGGATGCTGGCGGAGCCAGCCCGTCTCTTCCCGCGTCAACGAAAGCGCGATACTGAGCATGTCGGCTTCCCAGGCAGTGTAAAAACCCCTCCGCCGCTCACGCCATTGCAAATACCAGTCCCAGATTCCCGGGAAAATCAGCAGGCCGAATGTCAGCGCTCCAAGCGGTATACCGCGGCCAGCGACCTCTCCACTTGGGGATGCCGCAAGCGCGCCGAACATGAGACCCAGATGCTCGAGTTTCTGGGCAGCGGTTTCCTCACCCCAAACGCCATTGCGTCGATACCCGATCGCCGTCAACGTGGTCGTCTTGAATGTGATGAGGTTGGCCATTTCCATTGCGAGCCGCGGAGGCGCGTCAATGACGCCGGACAGCAGGTCCGGGTCGTCGATGTCGGCGGATGGATCGAAGGCAGGCGTGTTCGCTCGGCCGAGGCTGGGCATGACGCGTCCCCCGTAAGTCATTGCAGGGAACCGGATGGCATAGCGCTGTTTTGAAGCTGCGGCCTGGAAACGTCGATAGTCGGTGGCGCCGGTAATGATGACCCGACGCACCCACTCGAGGATCTCTTCGCGCTTTGCAAAGGGAAGTTTGTTGAAATCGTCGGGGAGGTGCCAGGCCAGACGTCGTCGTTCTGCCGGAGAGACATCCTCACCAAGATCATGGCCGGATACCGACCGTGATTGATGCGGAAGCTTGGCTTTGAAATAGCCTTGGGGAAGTTGATATCGATGCTCGATCCGGCCAAGCACGTCCATGCTCTCGACACTGCGGGGAACCTTAGTGCCTTTCAGCCAGCTTAATATGGTAGTGTCGTCGAAAATGTCGCCAGGGCGCTTGATGGCACGGTGGAGGTAATAATAACTTTCGCCGAACCGGCGCATCTGCAATTCCAGGGATGCCTGAAACGACTTGGGATCATCATATCGATCGAAAAGCGCAGTCGGGAAATCTTCTTCATGGGTTTCAGACGGGTTTTCGTCAGCTTTCGGTTGTCTCCGTTGCGCGCTTGACTTTGTCTGGTTCTTCGGGTGCCCTGGCCGCTGCGTACTCACTTTGCGCGGGCGCGAGGGCAGGCCCTCCGCGGAGGATGGCTCGTTGTTGACGAGCCATCGAACGATCGCGTCGAAACCATTCTGAGCAATCCGTTTCAGCTTTGCATTCAACTCGGATTTTAGACCACAGGCGAATACGATCTCCGACCAGTCGGTTCTCCCGATCCTGGTTGGCGGTCTCTCCCGATGACGGATCAGGTCGATCATGTACCCGGTAAGTCGTTCAAGGTCTTCGGAGGAGAGGAGGGGGCTGAGGCGGACTTCGGCGAAGCTTCTTATCTTCCGCTCGAAACCATCTGCAGAGGCATTTCCGGGCATTCCAAATCTCATTACCATATCGACGTTTATCAATTGATGGTCAACAACTCTGCGAAAGTTAAGCGCTGCCGATATGGGCAGGCGACACAGCTAAAGATTGCTTTGATGGAAAATTTCAGGAGCTCACCTAGAGGCTGCGGCAACGAGATTCTCTTGGCTGTATTTGAAGAGGACGGATATCCGCCCTCTTACTCGACAGTGTCCCTATCCGCTCATTCGCGGGATCTCAGCTAAGCGAGTTGGCTTTCATCAGGTGTAGCCTATGGCTCCAGCACGACTTTACCCGTTGTGTTCCGACTCTCCAAATCTCTGTGGGCTTGGGTTGCCTCGCTCAACGCATAACGCTGTACCGAAATCTTCAGGCTGCCTTCCCTGAACATCTCGATCAACGCCTGCGTCGCACCCATTGCGAGGTGGATATGGTCGGGGCCGAAATAGTCGCCCACATAGAAGCCGCGCACTGTCTGGTTTGTCTCTATGATGGTGCCGGGCTTGAAAATGATGTCCGCGTTGCTGGCATTGCCGTAGGTGACGACCGTTCCGAACGATCGCGTGGCGCTGACGGCATCGAGGAAACGATCGCCACTCATTTCGAAATAGATATCGGCACCTTTTCCGCCGGTCAGTTCCCGGATTTGCTCGATGCGATCGGCAGCATGCGCATCGATCGCATGGTGCGCTCCGAGTTCTTTTGCTCGCGTGCGCTTACCTTCGGTGCTGGCGATCGCGATAATGTTCGTCACACCGATTTTGCGAGCGATCTGCACCATGAGCGAACCGACGCCACCGGCGGCCGCTTCGATAACGACCGATCTGCCGGCCGAAGGTGCTGCGTCCGTCAGCATCAGATAGGCAGAAAGCCCCTGAATGAGGAAGGCCGTACTCTCGGCAAAGCTGATGTCGTCAGAAATTTGGTTCGCAAAATTCTCGTTGACGATCGCATATTCTGCATAGCCGCCGACGCCTGAAAACCCGAGAACGCGGTCGCCGTTCTTGAACTTCGTGACGCCCGGACCGACCGCCTCGACGAAACCGGCCACCTCCGCACCAATCACAAGCGGAACCGGTGTCTTTTCGCGATAGGAATCGCGGCGGCGAAGGACGTCCGAAAAATTGACGCCGGCCGCCTTCACGGCGATCAGGATTTCCCCGGCCTTCGGTGTTGGACGGTCGGCCTCTTCGATCTCAATGACATTGGGGCCGCCGGTTTTCCTGATGATTGCCTGCTTCATGCTTGTCATGGTGATCTCCAATTCGAGTTTGGGGTTAGGTTGGGTTGGATTTGGCGTCCTGTTGGCTGGCCGGCCGCGTACCCAAGGATCAGAAGAACCCGCGGGAGGGCGCGCTCACCTCGCCCCCCGCGGGGCCGCGGGGATCATTGACGTATTATGGGAGTGTTTTTATTCGAGTGTTTCGATTCCTACGTCAGGGGTAAGGCGCGAAAACCGACTCGCTCGCCAATGCTCGCACGCTCAGACAGACTGACGGGATTCCCGGTTCTTTCGGTTCTCGTAGGCCTTGAGGTTCACCGACACGATGTTCAACAAGGGGGTTGCGATGTCGCCCGCCCGCGCAATCAGATCGCCGATTACGTGATCGGCCTCGATGCGCGCGCCTGCTTCCATGTCGCGCATCATCGACGCAGTCAGCGGCGACGCGGCAGACGTAATGATGCCCAGTGCCCGCTCGCGCGCCGCTGTTCCGCATGGATGTCTGGAACGAGCCGCGATGCCGAGACATTCGTCGAGAAGGGCAGACGCGATCACGCTGCCGCCGGCCGCGACGATATCGCCAACCGATGCCCGCAGTAGGGTGGTGATACCGGCGCTCGCGGCGATGAACACCCACTTCTCCCACATTTCCTGGACGATGTCGGGGGAAAGGCGGACCTCGAAACCGGCGTCGGCCAGGTGCGCGAAAACCGCCGTGTCGCCGCCGATCTGAGCCGAGGACCGCGCTCCCAAAACGAGCGTTTGCATTGGCGCGAGGTGGTGGATCCGTCCGTCCGCGTCGAGGGTGGTGGAAATCATGCATTGCCCACCGAGGACACGATCAATGACGAAGAGCCTGTCGAGGACATCGAGGTGACGCATACCGTTCAGCAAAGGCAGGATCAGGGTCTCTGGACCGACTGCGGAGGCGAAGGAGCGCGCAGCATCGTTGAGATCGTAGGCTTTGCAGCTCAAAATGATGAGATCGAAGGGCGCGGAGATATCTGCCGCAAGGACGGTCTTCGGCGCTTCGACATGCAGGTCGCCGGCCGGGCTTAAAATCCGCAATCCGTTCGCGTTGAGCACTTCTGCCCGGCGCTCGCGGACCAGGAAGGTCACGTCACGCCCGGCCGCCGCCAGTCGCCCGCCAAAATAGCCACCGATGCTCCCGGCTCCGACGACAAGAATGCGCATGAATAGGTCTCCAGTTGTCATCAATCATTCGAGGGCAAGGCGACAGTGGGATTGGATCATTGCGGTCCACCGCTTGGAAAAACCAAGGCCCGGCATCGTTGCCGGGAAGGCATCCCGATGTATGCGCCGTGCCCCGCAGCCCCGGAGTTGGGGGAACCCCGGGGCCGCAGGCTGCTTCACGAGGCTGGTGCCTCGATCAGATCACACGGCCAAGGAATTTGTGGACGCGGCCGGCGATCTCGCCGCCCTTGTCAGCAAGGGCACAGTGACCGCTGTCGAGCAGATGCAGCTCGGCCTTCGGCAGCACGCTGAGATACTTCTGCTGATTGTCGCCGTTGAACAGAATGTCGTTCTTGCCGGTTACGATGAGGGTCGGCGGCTGCTGAGACTTCAGGAAGTTCTGGGCATTCTGAAGGACCGGGCCGTTGGTGCGGATATCGTAGAGCAGGTCAAGCGAGGCGTCTCCGGCGCCGGGACGCAGCAGCATGGCGTATTCCGACTGGTATTGCTCGGGATCGATTGCGGACGGATCGCTGACGCCGTTGACATAGAGGCCGCGGACAACGTCGAGGGTGTGGTAGTGCTCGCCAGCCTTCTGGCGGCTGTCGGCAGAACCGGTCTGCCAGTACGGCACGATCGGTCCGAACCACGGGCTTTCGGCAAAGAACAGCGGGTTGTTCTGCGCGATTAGTGCCTTCATGCGACCCGGCGACTTGATGGCGACGCGGTAGCCAACGAGGCCGCCGAAGTCGGTCGCATAAAGGGCGTATTGCTTGATGCCGACCTTGTCGACGAACTTGCCAACGACTTCGCCGAGGTTGTCGAACGTGTATTTGAAGCTCGAGTTCGAAGGAATGGCGCTGTTGCCGAAGCCCGGATAATCCGGCGCGAAGACGTGATACTTGCCGGCCAACTCGTCGATGAGTTGGCGGAACATCGCCGACGACGACGGCCAGCCGTGCAGCATGAGGACAACCGGCGCACCCGGCTTGCCGGCTTCACGGTAGAAGACGGAGACACCGTCGATATCGACGGTCTTGTAGTGTACCTGAGCGGCGGACTTGCCCGGAAGCGCAGCCTTTGTCTCAGGGGTGTTCGACTTGGCGAGGCTGGAGGTGGCGCTGGCTGCAATCACGGCTGCCGAACCAGCGAGGACACTCGTAGCGAAAAAACGACGTGTGATCATGATCTCATTTTCCTTGGGGGTGTTAGGACTGAATCTTTGGGAATTGCTGTCTTCAGGTTTCAGCCGCCGAGGTGCAGCGAGCGGTACTCAAGCGCGCGGTTGTCGGTCGCCCAGAGCTGTTCTGCCTGCTGTGCCATTGGGTCGGGGAAGATGTATGTCTGTCCCTCCGCGATACCTTTCACAATATTGGCAGCCGCAGATTCCGGGGTTGCCTTGTCCGGATAGGGAACGACCTTTGCAAGATCGGTATCAATCGGTCCCGGATAGATGCCGATAACCGTGACGTTGTGCTTTTCCATGCTGCCGCGGAGCGACTGGGTCAGCGAATGCAGGGCAGCCTTGGATGCCGAATAGCCGGCCATCAGCGGAATGGCCGAAAGGCCGACGACGCTGCTGACGTTTGCGATCGTGCCGGAGCGGCGCGTCACGAACTGCGGCGTGAAGGCGCGCAGGACGCGCAGCGTGCCGAAGTAGTTGGTGCGCATGTCATCTTCGATCGCCGTCCAGTCGCTGTCGGCGTAATTGCCGAAGGCGAGCGTGCCAGCGTTGTTGACCAGGATGTCGACATCCGGAGCGGCGGCTACCGCAGCAGCGACAGAGGCATCGCTGGTGATATCGAGCGGAAGCGGGATTACCCGTCCGTCGTTAAAAGACGGAAGGCTCTTCGGATCGCGTGCGGTGGCGTAGACCTTGGCCGCACCGGCCTTGAGTAATTCCTTGACGGTTGCTGCGCCAATGCCGCGATTGGCACCGGTCACGAGCACTACTTTGTTCGAGATGGTCACGATTTTCTCCTCATGACAGCATTGGTTTTGGCGAAGTTCTGAGGTCCCTTGGACGAAGCAAAGGGAGCTCGATCGAGATTGAGATGCGGGAAGGGTTAGTCGGCGCTCTACGAAAGCGTGATGGCCTCGAGGTCCAGCCGGAAGATTGACGGAGCCCGCAGCAGCGTATGGTCATTGGCGTCACGGAAGACGACGCGGCGATGGGTCGGGAAGATGAAGCCATCGAAACTTCTGTGATCGAAGGTGTAGTGCGAGGCCGGGCCTTTGCTGACATCTGGCGTGTAATCGTTGCGCACGAGATGGCCGGCGTCGTTGAAGTAAAAGCGCTGTTCCTGGCAATGGACTTCAATATTGTCCGGGAAGGTGACCTTCAGCACTCGCCAGCGTTCGCCATGCTCCTCGTGCGGCGCGATTTCCTCGCAACGCACACCGTCTTGTGCGAGCAGGAACGGCATGGTCAGGTAGTTGGTGAGCGCGTAGCCGATGAAATAAAGAAACTGCAGCTCGTTCCAGGGCGACTGGCGATCGTAGCCCTCGAAAGTCTTGCGCGGTTCGTCGAGCTTGGAGATCTCAACACCGGAGTCGGTCTCGATCCGAACCGTGCCTTCTTCGTAGATGCCGCGGCTGCCGGGCGCGGGGAAGGGGACAATTGCGGTGCGTTGCCGCTGGGTGTCGACTTTAACCATGGCGGCGCGCAGGCCATGCGGCTGCTTTTTCAGCTCGAGTGCTGCGCCGCGCAGCGTCAACAGGAAGTCGATGTGATTCACGCGGCGCCAGTTTTCCAGCCCGCCATGCGCATCGAGAACTTTTTCTAAAAGGTCGCTCATCTTACGCGTTGTCCTGTGAGTTGAGCGTCGAAGATGGCCAGCGCGGCCACCTCCGTGCGCCCCAAGAAGTAAACGTTGTCGTTTANNTAAACGACAACGTTTACTTCGTCAACGGGACTCGCTATAAAAAAGAAAAGGCAGTGCCAAAGAGGGTTAAGACATGGACCAGGACCTCGAAATCGAGGGAAAGAAGCTCGAGATCGTCAAAAATGCGTTCGACCGGTTTTACGAAGGCGGCTTCCATGCCACGAGCATGGAGGCGGCTTTGGGTGGGACCGGTATTTCAAAGCGAACGCTCTATAAATACTTCCCCTCGAAGGAAGATCTGATCGAGGCTGTCCTACGCCTCTATGGCGAACACGTCGTCGATGATCTGTTCGGCCCCGTCGCAGACATTGAAGATCCACGGAAGCAGATCGTCGAGTTTTTCGACGTGAACGAGATCGAAGGGCGGATGCTGACGCGCGGATGCCTTGGGATGAAGGCTGCCCAGGAATATGCCGGCAAGAATGGCCGGATCGTTGAGTTCGGGCGCTACGCAAGCTCACGTGGCGAGGCCAAGTTCCTCGAGCTGTGCAAGTTGGCGGGATTTGCCGAGCCTGGGCGTGTGGCAAAGCAGCTCAATTTGCTCTTCCAGGGTGCTTTAGTCCTGTCGCACACGTCCGGTGAGACGTCGGCGTTCATATCGGCTAGAGACGCCGCTGCGGCCATTTTAGAGAAAGCCGCGGTGCATTGACCGATGCGATCGGGTTGTCGTTGCACCAACTGCCGTTTCACGAAGCTCCAAAATGGGTGTTGTGGCGCGAAGCTTAATCTTGTCAGCGCCTTGATGATGTGATCCGGGTCAATGGTTCACATCCTTCAATGCGAAAAGGTAACAAATCCCGATTCAAGGAACTGTCGGGATTTGAGGGCGGCCGAAGCCGCCCTGCCGTAACTATACCTGTGCCTTCCCGCCATCGGCGAAGATCTCCGCGCCGTTGACGAAGCTCGACTCGTCAGTCGCTAGGAATAGCGCAACCTTTGCGATCTCTTCAGGCTCGCCGACGCGGCCCAGCGGAACGGTAGACGCGAGATAGTCCAGAAGGCCCTGCTGCTGCGCCTCGTCGTCGCCGGCGAGCTCAACAAGTCCGGCCGTGTGGATCGGCCCCGGCGAGACGACGTTGATCCGAATACCCGTACCCTTGAGGTCAAGAATCCAAGACCGGGCCAGATTGCGCACGGCGGCCTTGGATGCCGAATAGATGCTGAAGTTGGCATTACCCTCTATACCGACGACCGAGCCGGTAAGGATGACGGAAGAACCATCCTTCAAGAGCGGAAGCGCCTTCTGGACGGTGAACACAACACCCTTCACGTTCCGGCCGAATATGTCGTCGAAATGTTCTTCAGTGATCTGGCCGAGCGGCAGCATGCTGCCGCCGCCAGCATTTGCGAACAGGACGTCGATGCGGCCATGCGCCGTCTTGATCTGGTCGTACAGCCGATCCAGATCCTGCATCTTTCCGGAGTCCGCCTTGACGCCAGTTACCTTGCCGCCGATCTCGGCGACAGCGGCATCCAGGACCTCCTGGCGACGACCGGTAATGTAGACGTGTGCGCCTTCCGATGCGAAAAGCTTTGCCGTGGCGAGCCCAATGCCACTTGTACCGCCTGTGACAACTGCTACTTTCTCTGCAAGTCTATTGCTCATTTCCATCTCCACTGAGCGCGCGGGTTGGTTCATCCCGACCGCGCGCCAATCGTTGCGTTGTCGATATGTCGGTGTGCGGCGCTGACCACGTTTGGTCGTCAGTTCGCCGCCCGATGGTGAGAAGGTATGATTTCACACTCGCGCCGAGAAGCTTGTCGCCATGGAATCATTATCCATCGCCATGGACGATGCTATGCTAGATCGTCGGCTTGTTGAGATTAGAAAAAAGCGATGCCACCCAATCCGAAAACGCGCGGAGCTTTTGGCTTGGGAACCGGCTGGCTGGATAGACAAGATAAAGCGGAAAGCTTTTCGGCTTCCATTCGCAGAGCACCTCGACGAGAGTTCCGTTATCAATATGCTGCCGCGCCATGAACTCGTAGGTCTGTGCGATGCCCAGCCCTGCCAGAATGGTATTGAGATGGGCGGTGCTCTCGTTGACGGCCAGCCTTGGGGACGGAGCGACCTCTACCGTATTGTCTGCACGCTGGTAGCGGAGCGTCATCGTCCTACCGCTGGCCGCCGAAAAGTAGCCTACGACTCGATGACCGGTTTCCAGATCAGATGGGGTCACAGGCGTTCCGAAGCGGGCCAGGTAGTTGGGGGTCGCGCAGGTGACCCAGGCAAGTTCTCCGAGTTTGCGAGCCACGAGCGAGGTGTCCGCCAGCGATCCCGTACGCAGAACGCAGTCGACGCCATCTCCTATCAGATCGATATGCCTGTCGCTGATCCCAAGGTGCAGGTCGATGTCAGGGTACTTCTCGTGAAATTTAGCAAGAGCTGGGATAAGGAGCATGTTGGCAATGCTGGAGCCGACGTCGACCCTAAGGCGACCTCTCGGCGCGATCCGTGCGCTCGCAACGGCGCCGTCCATTTCCTCTATGTCAGCAAGCACCTGTACCGCGCGCTCATGGTAAGCGAGACCATCGTCTGTCATCGTGACGGCACGTGTCGTGCGTTCTAGCAGCTTGGTTCCGAGATGCGCCTCCAGATCCTGTAGGAGCTTGCTTACCGACGAGCGCGGAAGGTTCATCGTATCCGCAGCCTTGGCGAAAGAACCGGCTTCGGCAATGCGCACGAAGGCCCGGAGAGCAAGCAGGTGATCCACGCGAAGACCTCGTGAAGGATGACGAGAGCAGATATGCCGGCGCGAGACCGGAGGTCAAGGTCATCATCCATCCATATGGATATTCATTCCATCGCCACGGGCTTCCGCCTGGCCCGCTTCACCCATAGGTTCTGCCCATCGACGGACGCGGACATCGACGCGCTCTGCATTCTTTGGAGATGGACATGAATACGCATGACGATCCCGCAGCTGGCGGGAATGGCTTCGAACGCCGTAATTTTCTGAAGGCTCTCAGTGCGGTGCCGACAATTCTCGCGCTTGACGCAGTTTCATCGTCGGTGGCACACGCTGGCTCCGTCACGCAAGATCTACCGAAGGCCACGGAAGAGGTAACGCCCTTCACGGTCCACGTCCCGCAGTCGGAGATCAACGATCTCAACCGTCGCCTCAAAACCGTTCGCTGGCCTGAAAAAGAAACGGTGAGCGACTGGACTCAGGGCGTACCGCTCTCTAAGGCCAAGGAACTGATCGCCTATTGGCGTGACAGCTACAATTGGCGCAAGTTCGAGAAGCGGATCAACGCATTCCCACAGTTTCGCACCGAAATCGACGGACTCGGCATTCATTTCATTCACGTCAGGTCAAAGCACCAAGACGCTCTCCCGATCATAATGACACATGGCTGGCCAGGCTCGGTGATCGAGTTCCTCGACGTTATTGGACCGCTTACCGATCCGACCACGCACGGGGGCAGGGCGGAGGACGCCTTCCACGTCGTCATCCCGTCGCTGCCCGGATACGGCTGGTCGGACAAGCCCATCGAAACCGGCTGGAATGTCGTCCGTACTGGGAAGGCCTGGGCCACCCTGATGAAACGACTGGGTTACGACAAGTGGGTTGCCCAAGGAGGCGACTGGGGTTCCGGCGTCACGCACGCCCTTGGACATATCCGCCCCGATGGCTTGATCGCGGCCCACGTCAATTGGCCATTCGTGTTTCCGGCGACGCTGCCTGACAACCCCACGCCCGAGGAAAAGGCGGCCATCGAGGCGGCGGCACGCTTTACAGGCGACGGTTATGGCTACTTCAAGGAACAGATGACGCGTCCGGAGACAGTTGGATACGGGTTGGCCGACTCGCCTGTAGGGCAAGCGACCTTTATTTATGAAAAGTTCCGTGCCTGGACCGACAACAAGGGCAACCCCGAGGATGCGCTGTCGCTCAATTCGATGCTGGACGACATTTCCATCTACTGGTTTACGAACACGGCTGCGTCATCGGCCCGCTTTTACTGGGAAAACGCGAGCGTCGCGGGTTTCGACGCAGGGACGATCGAACTGCCGATGGCCGCCAGTATTTTTCCCAAGGAGATCTATCGCGCACCGAAGGCGTGGGCACAGGCCCACTGGCCTAACCTCATCTACTGGAACGAACTTGATCGCGGCGGCCATTTCGCGGCTTTCGAGCAGCCCGCTCTTTTTGCAGAGGAACTCCGCAAGGCATTCAGAACGGTACGCGATTGACGTAGCCACTAATAGCAGGAGAACGCAATGTCGTACGATATCCCCACACTGCTTGAGAAAAATCTTCAGGGCATATTCGGCGAAGAGGATGAGGCTCGTCGCCGAGCGGTTGCTGAAGAGGTGCTTCACGAGGATGCCGTGTTCGTCGAACCGCACGGCGTTTACCGAGGTCGCGACGAGATCGTTCGGATTGCCGGTGTCATACGCGCCACCCATCCGACTTTTCGATACGTGCCGACCGATGCGGCGGAAGTCCTCCACGGCATGGCGGGCCGTCTGAAATGGGTTGCAGGCGCCCCAGGCGAGCTACCTGCATACGCCGGCACGGACTTTGTCGTCGCTCGCGATGGAAAGATTTCCGCGCTCTATCTCTTCTTCGACGGGGCTCCGGATCCTACCAGCCCCCCGATCGAATGATAGGCGCTACCGTACATTGGAATACGGTCTATCTTGGCCGCGCGGT
The DNA here is from genome assembly GCA_900473185.1 of Hyphomicrobiales bacterium. Lineage (GTDB taxonomy): Bacteria > Pseudomonadota > Alphaproteobacteria > Rhizobiales > Rhizobiaceae > Rhizobium. The sequence continues at coordinate 100,017 of UCKU01000029.1, forward strand.
CACACAGGGATTATCGCGCGTTCTTAAGCACCTTCGGTCCTAAAACTAATGGTCGAAGGTTCAGATACTTTCAAGAGCAATAGGGGCGTCAGCGCCGTCGACTCGGAATTGTTCTACCCGATTTAGGTAGTAAAATTCGTTGGGCTGGTTCCGGTCTGTCGTCGGAACATCGCGATGAACGCCGAGGAACTGTTATATCCAAGAACCTGCGCGATCGACTGCACTGATCTGCCGTCTTCTATCAGTGATAGTGATGAGATCAGCTTCAGCCTTTGTCGCCATTCGTTGAAAGATATGCCGAGCAGCCCCTGAAATCTGCGCGACAAAGTCTTTTCCGTGGTTTTCAGTGATCTTGCCCATTCCGAAAGCGAGCGTCGGTCGCTCGGGTCGGCCTGCAGCGCGGCGATGACAGGCTGCAGCAGATCGTCGTCCGAAACCGGCAAAAAACTCTCGCGCCTCGGCGCCTTTAGCAGCTGGTCGACCAGAACGAGCGCAAGTCGCTGGTCTGCTTCCGTTTCCGGTACAGTGATGCTACGCCCGGCAAAATCTGCGAGGATCGCCTTGATCAGCGGGCTGAGCGCCAGCGTGCAGGCCGTTTCAGGCATGCCGCCGCAGAGGTCGCGGTCGATATAGATCGAGACGAATTTGACATTTTCGCGGTTGTGGCAGGCGTGCAGCGTATCGGCCGGGATCCATGTCGCGTAATGCGGCGGACAGAGAAAACGCCGTCCCTCCACCCGCGCTTCCATCACGCCGGTCACGGCATAACCGACCTTACACCATGGTTGCCGTCTTTCCTCGAAAATCCCTCCGGCCTCGTAGTTTTCCGTGCGGAAGGAGAGGGGCGCCGGGTTTTCGCCGGCGGCAATGGTGGTCTTCATACTTCGTCCGATCGTCGCAGTCCGATGTCCTTTTATGGCTATATAATGAGAAAAAGACATTTGCTAGGCAGGAGCCACTATGAACAAGGAGGCTCCGATGCCCGTCAAATATCTGCTCTTCTCTTTGCTGGCGGTTCTGATCTGGGTGGGCAATACCATCGTCAGCAAGCTGGCCGCGGGTGCCATCGCGCCCGGCACCATCGCTTTCGAACGCTGGTTCATCGCCTTCGTCATCCTGACGCCGCTGGTCTGCCGGGATGCCTGGCGTCACCGCCGGACGATCGCGGCTCATCTGCCAAAACTTATTCTTCTCGGCCTGCTCGGCATGGCTGCGTGTCAGGGGCTTGGATATTACGCCGCTGGTTTCACCACGGCCACCAACATGGCGATCATGCTCTCGCTCGTGCCGCTGCTGACGTTGATCCTTGGCGCAATTTTCCTCGGTGAAAGGCCGTCGAGCCTCGCGATGATCGGCGGTGTCGTTTCCCTGTCGGGCATCTTTGTCGTTGTCGGCCAGGGCGATCCATCCCGTCTCCTGTCGCAGGGTGTCGGACGCGGCGATGCGATGATGCTGGTCGCGGTACTGGCTTATGCGGGCTATGGCATCCTTCTGCGCCGCTGGGCCATTCCGCTTGCCACCTGGACATCGATCTACGTGCAGATCGGTGCCGCGGTCCTGCTGCTCGTCCCGAGCTATCTCCTGTCGGCCCCATCCGCCTTGAACCTGCCGAACACCGCCATGGTGCTTTATGCGGCGATCCCCGGCTCGATCCTCGCACCCTTCGTCTGGATGTCGGCGGTAAAACATCTCGGCGCCGCCCGCACGGCGATCTTCATGAACCTGATCCCGATCTTCACCGCCATCGTTGCGGCCATCTTTCTCGGCGAGGCCTTGTATATCTACCACCTCGTCGGCGGCGGCATGACGGTGACCGGGATCATCCTCGTCCAGCGGAAACCCGGCCGAGAACGTTCAGACCAGAAAACAGTCCCGAGGCGAGCTTAACAGGTGGCGTGCCGAAGCCCGTGGTAATCAAGATGCCGGACTGCGCGCTTAACACTGGCGATGCTGGCCCTTTGCCTCGTGATTTAATTTACGGCCACCTCGTCCGGATCGATGATGATGTATTGACCGTTCTCGATTTCGAAGCCCTTGGTCTGCAGCTCCTTCGGCACAGGCTCTTCGGTCTCGCCGTCGATGAAGACGCGGTTGATGCGGTTGCCGGTGGCCTTGTTGATCGTGTTGAATGTGATCCGGTCGGAGGTACTCGCTGCCGTGTAGAGAGCCGCCCCGCAAGAGACTTCCCCGAACTTGATAAAGCCTTTCCACTGGGCCCTGTGTCCACTCGCCATACCCGTTACTCCCGAATCACTACTGGCGAATCAAGATTTGAGCAGGCGATTCGTTCCGACTCAAAACGAATCATTTTTCAATGGCTTAGCGCCGTTTGTTGCCAATTTGATTCCGGGTGCGCCGGCAGGCAATTAGGGGTCAGAACAAGAGCAGTCCGAAATCGTACGCTAAGGCCGAACGGAACAGGAACGATGTTGTAGTTTGGATGTGCAACATCCGATCTCTGTGGATTGCTATCGGCACGCGCCAGTTTTGATTTCTCTGTCCGGCCCGACTCGACAACGCTCGACGCAGATTGGTCATGAATGGAGTCGGGCGATGGCAAAGCGCAAGCTTCTCAAAGATCAAGATCGCCGGAAGCTTGTCGATATCCCAGTCGACGAGGACAGCTTAATCCGACACTATTCGTTGTCATTGGCGGATCGCCTGGAGATCGAACTGCGGAGACGTAATCACAATCGGCTCGGCTTTGCCATCCAGCTATGTCTAATGCGATACCCGGGTCGAGTGCTTGGAGCAGAAGAAACTCCGCCTCGTGCCTTGCTGAGATATGTTGCTGATCAGATCGGCGCCGCTCCAGACGAATTTACCCTCTATGCACGCCGTGAAGAAACCCGTCGGGATCATATGGCGCGGCTAATGGTGTATCTGGATACGAGAAGCGCGACGCTGCAAGATCGCCGCGCCGCGCTATTGGCGGCAATTCAAGCGGCGACCATGTCCGACGACGGTGCTGCGATAGCCAGTTCGACTGTCGCCGCGTTTCGCGAACGCGGAGCTCTTCTGCCGGCGATCGACACGATCGAACGCATCGGCCTTGCCGGCCGTGCCATAGCCCGGCGCCGGGCAGAAAGAACCCTGATTGAAGACATCCCACTCGATAGGCTTCAATCACTGGATAGGCTGTTAGAGGTTGACCCGTCGATCGGCCAGACGCGCTTTCATTGGCTGCGTTCGGCGCCAGAAGCGCCGGCTGCGTCGAACCTCGTCGGGCTGACCGAGCGGATAGCTTTTCTGCGGCGGCTGGAGATCGATCCGGAACTGCAGGCGCGCGTATCATCCGGACGGTGGGACCAGATGATCCGGGAGGGCAACGCAACGCCGGCCTGGCTTGCCAACGACTTCAACGCCAGCCGTCGCCACGCTCTGATCGTGGCTCAAGTCATCAAGCTTTGCCAGAAGCTCACGGACGATGCGGTGACGATGTTCATCAAGCTGATGGGCAAGTTGTTCTCGCAAGCCAACAATCGAAAGAAGCAGCGACAGATGGACTGCAGAGCGAATACCGCCAAAGCGCTGCGCATGTTTCTAGATACGATCACCGCACTGCAATCCGCCAACGACTATGGTCGGAACGCATTGGATGTTCTCGACCAAAGAGTCGGCTGGGACCGGCTCCTTCGGATGAAGCCTGAGCTTGAGTCGATGGTCGACGACAACGAGGCACCGCCGTTGACCGTGGCAGCCGAACAATACGCGACCGTCCACAAATACATTGGTGCATTCCTTCAGGCCTTCACGTTTCGCTCGGCGCATCGCCACGACCCGCTTCTGGCGGCAATTGCGCTGCTGAAACGGCTTTATGCCGAGAAGCGGCGGACACTCCCGGATCGCGTGCCGCTCACCCACCTCAGCCAAACTGATCGACGGCTTATCTTCGAACAAGGGAAACCTGATCGCCGTCTCTACGAGATCGCCACGCTAGCGGCTTTGCGAGACCGGCTTAGATCTGCGGACATTTGGGTCGACGGCAGCCGATCTTTCCGGCCGATTGACGAGCATCTGATGCCGCGGTCGACATTCATCACGATGAAGGAAGAAGATCGTCTCGGTTTGGGGGTCCAAGGCGACGGCGCGCAGTGGCTTGCCGAAGCGTGTCAGATGCTCGAGTTCAACCTGCAGCGTCTCGCGCACAGAGCACGATCCGGAAAGCTCGAAGGAGTTCGTCTTGAGGTCGGAACGTTGATCGTCACACCAACTGTCGGCGAAGTCCCCGTGGCAGCAGAGGAACTGAATGCCGAGATCAGCGACATGTATCCGTTGGTCGAGGTTCCCGACTTGTTAAGGGAAGTGCATGAATGGACCGACTTTGCGGATCACTTCACGCATGTTCGCACCGGCGACATCCCGAAAAACGTCTCTGCCATGCTCGCTGGTGTACTGGCCGATGCGACGAACCTCGGCCCAAAGCGAATGGCGGGCGCATCCAAGGGGATCAGCGCTCACCAGATTGGGTGGATGCGTACATTCCATGCTCGATCGGAGACCTACCGCGCGGCGCAAGCGTGCATCACCGATGCCCACACCCAGCATCCGCATTCCCGCCTTTGGGGCAATGGCACAACTTCATCATCCGATGGCCAATTCTTCCGTGCGAGCGACCGAGCTGCAAAGCGCGGGGAAATCAACTTGCATTACGGCAACGAGCCTGGATCGAAATTCTATAGCCATCTGTCAGATCAATATGGCTACTTTAGCATTTTGCCCATCAGTCCGACCGAGAGCGAGGCGGCCTATGTACTCGATGGGCTCTTCGATCAGGACACTGTCCTCGACATCCATGAACACTTTACCGACACGGGCGGTGCCAGTGATCATATCTTCGGGCTGTTCGCCTTGATCGGAAAGCGGTTCTCACCGCGACTGCGCAATCTCAGAGACCGGAAGTTCCACACGTTCGAGAAGAGCGATGCATATCCGACCCTGTCGAACCATATCGGGGCGCCGATCAACACCGCCCTGATTCTCGACCATTGGGACGATCTGCTCCATCTCGCGGCGTCGATCACGACGCGGTCCGTGGTGCCGTCTACGATCCTCAAGAAACTGGCCGCATCTCCGAAGCAAGGCCATCTCGCGAGGGCGCTGCGAGAACTCGGCCGTATCGAGAGGTCGCTCTTCATGATCGAATGGTACTCAAGTCCAGCATTGCGGCGGCGCTGTCAGGCCGGCCTCAACAAGGGCGAGGCCGCCCATAAGCTGAAGCGCGCTGTCTTCTTCCACGAGCGAGGCGAAATCCGTGACCGGTCGTTCGAAAGCCAAGCTTTCCGCGCCTCTGGTCTCAACCTCGTCGTCAGTGCGATCGTCCACTGGAATACAGTCTATCTCGACCGTGCAATCACACAGATGAAGCGAGCGGGTCGAGATATTCCTGATACTCTGTTGAAGCACATCTCGCCGCTCGGTTGGGAACACATCAACCTTACCGGCATCTACACCTGGGATGCCGAACATCAGATGCCGAACGGATTTCGATCGCTCCGCCTTCCGGCTAGGCTAAGGGACGCCGCGTAAGTTCTCATTCCGTTCGCCCTTAGCGTACGATTTCGGACTGCTCTTGTTCTGCCCCCTTCGTTGTAGCGTGTGGGGCCGCAGAGCAAGGTGAAAATCGATCGGCCGATAGCGTGCCATCTTCCGCTCACCCAGTCCATCGACATAGGGGAAGGAACCCGAATACCAGTCGATGAGTTGGAAGGCGAGCTTCACCTGTTCGTCGGAGTTGAAGCGCTCGATCTCGTCGGCGGCCGCGCGCGCCGCCGCCTGCCTGTTCGTCCATAAATACCGCCCTACGGCAGCGCACCCTCCGATGACGGCTGTAGCGGCCGTTACTCCATCAGCGATCGAGTAATCACTAGGAAAGATGTCCATAGTCGTTTCCCGAGCATCAGTGCTCAATGTAAAACGCTTTATAAGTGCATAAAAATACCATTGCGTGATTTTAGGCTACTTTTCAAGCTAAATCCTAGCGAGCGTAATATTCTTACGATGAGAAACAATTCTTGGTCTCAGTATGTTCAAGTATCTTATCGCGAAAATGTAATAATCATTGGTGGATCATCGTGGTGCCGGACCGATCAGGTTTTCGCGCGCCTTATGGGGTTTCTGCATTATTGTTAGCAATACAGCGTTCCGCAACCCAAAACATTGGTTGGTAGGTCGATCGAGCAATAAGAGGTTATCAGAGCTTACACCGGGACTCGCGATGGAGCCTTCGATCGGAACTCTGGAGCTCGCGTAGACAACTTTGCCGGAACTTTTATGGAAGGCATCTTCCGGCAGATCGAGAAGAAGGATGGACAAAGCCAGGACAGGCTCATTCCGTGCAAGGTGGATCCCGGTCAGTCGATTGATCAGGTGGCTGAACTGAAATTCATCGACGATACATCGGTCAACGCTGCAGGCTCAATGCGATTTTGATCAATCGCGAAACATTTGTCGTGACTAACGTGTTCCGTTTTGGGGCACGATGGGGTGCCCCTGGAGGTGGTCATGACGAAATTCGCGCTCTGCGTTCCGCTCGAGGCAAAGGCCGTCAAGGGATAGGAGAGCGCCGATTTTCTGCGATCAGCCTCCCACTGGTCAATGCCGAGCCAGGCCCAACTTCCTGGTATGCAATACAGGAAGGCCCAACTTCGTTTGCAATCTTCGATGCGTTCGACGATGAGGATGGAAGGTATTCCCACTTGAACGGCCAAGTGGCCGCGGCGTTAATGGCTAAGGCAGACGCCTGGGACCTGTTTGCCACGCCGCCACAGATACACATGCTGTCAATCCTCGCCGACAAGCGGTCGTAGGTGCCGCGATCTTGACGGAATAAACTTGCGGCATGGCGTCCCGCGACTGGCTATATCGCGTTATCTCATCAATGGTCCCACAGCAATCATCTAGCAGCTTCTGTATTGCGTCGGCTTCGGACGATCTTGGCGAGAATGAAACCCGGTCAACGGCGCCCAATTCCAGCCCTTTTGCCGGCGATGGAAATTATCACCTTGTCCAGGTGTCGCCGGTTCGAGACCTGTCAAGGCGACCTAGTGACCGGCCGTCCACGTTAGACGTCTAAGCCCTCGTCAACGATGACGGCTTTCAATCGGGCGAGCCTCGTCCGCAAGTGCTCGATTTCGTCAGCCAGGCTTTTCTTGTCTGAATCGCTAAGGAGAAACGAATGTTCGAGACGATGCACGATCTCTGCGGTGATTGATCGGGAATTTTCTCGAGCAGAAGCTTCAATTTCTCGTTTGAGTGTCTCTGGTATGCGCAACCTGAAATGAGGATCATCTCGGCTCATCGAATCCTCACACTTTCCGCTTGAAAATATGACGCACGGTGTGCTACGAAGAGGAATGACACACGGTGCGTCATCTCTGGATTTGCGCTGGCAAGAGGGTCGAGCATCAGATGTTTAGTCTTCAGGAACATTATCTAGCCATCGAGGAAACTTGATGCTGGCGCGATAACGCCGGCACTTCCGTTTTGTGAAAATGAGTCACGAAAATCATACCCGACGATTACCTCGGATTGCAAACCCGTGCGTGATGAGCGGCATCCCCATGCACACTCTATCGAGTGAGGGTTCCTATGGAATTACGCCAGCTATCCTATTTCGTCGCAGTGGCCGAGGAGCTGCATTTCGGNNGCCAAGGTGCATATCGCCCAGCCGGCACTGTCGAACCAGGTGATGGCGCTGGAGAAGGAGCTCGGCGTGCAGCTGTTCCTCCGCACGACAAGGCGGGTCGAACTGACGCGGGCAGGGGCGGCCTTCTACGAACGCTCAGTCAGGATCCTCAGTGAGGTCGATCTGTCGACGGAGATCGCCCGGTCGGTTGCCGGCAAGGCGGCGCGACGGATTGCGATCGGCACCGTCTATCCCGCCACCATCGGCGTGCTGCCATCCTTCCTGTCGCGCATTGCCCGCAAATATCCCGATATCCGCCTGCATATCGAAAGCGGCACCACCGATGACATCATCCGCCATATCGAGGCAGGCCGCATCAATCTCGGCTTCATCCGGCCGGTGGAGAATATCGGCTCCTTGCGCTTCTTCTCGATTGCCCATGAACGCTATCTGCTCGCTGTTGCCAAGGAGAGCCCGCTGTCATTGAAGAGCGAGATCGATCTCGAGGATCTGCGCTCTGAGAAGATCATCTCCTTTTCCCGCCAAAACCTCTCCTACAGCGAAAGGTATTTCGCGGAAAAATTCGAGGAGCACGATCTGACCGACAATGTCGCCTACACATGCGACGACACCTTCTCGCTGGTATCACTCGTCTCAGCCGGGCTTGGCATCGGCTTCGTGCCGGAATGGACGCAGGATCTGCCGAACCGTGGGTTCGAGCTGAAGAAGGTGAGGGGCGTCGATTTCAAGATCGGGCTTGGTGTCGCCTGGAACAGGGAGGATCCGACCGCCGGCCGCGACGATATCATCGATATTGCGCGATCGCTGGCGCGACCGGGCAGGTGAACATCGGTGTTTGTTGCCGTGGCGGATTTGTGTCAGAAGCCTGTTTATCGTTGGTGGATCGCCTCTAGTTCCAAGTCGGAGAGCGGCGCGAAGGCACGGTCGCGCACGACCAACCTGCAAGAACGTCGCCATATCGCCCTTGCGTGCATAGAAGAGATTCGGCAGCAACCGCTCGAGCGAAAAAAGCGGGGTTAAGTGTAGGCAGCAAGCCAAAGCTACCCCTTGTATGGAACTCTAAGACTGTTCGGAGCCTTGTAACACGGGATGCGTAATCCAAGGGCAAGCAAGGCTAGCAATCTCGTGTCACATACATCCACAATCGCGGTCGTCGATGACGACTAGGCTATCCGAGAGGCGCTTGACGATCTGATCCAGTCCTGCGGCTACCAGAGCAAGCTTCTCTGCTCGGCGGAAGAGTTTCTGGCCTTCAATGACAGGGCGGCAATCGTCTGCATGCTGGTCGACGTCAAGATGCCCGGACTGAGCGGCATAGAGCTGCAGGCAATCCTCAACGGCGAACCTGAAAAGCCACCGATGATCTTCACGACGTCCTATCGCGGCGAAAGAACCCGCACAGCCGCCATGGACGGCGGGGCGCTGGCTTTTCTGGGCAAGCCGGTCGAATTTGATTCTCTCATCAACTATCTGGAAATGGCTTTGAAGCCTTGAGCTCGATCGGTTCAGGCTCAAAGCAGACGGTAGCCGGTCCGACAGGCGTCAGGAGACCGCGTGGGAGCGCGAGATCTTGACGATGTGATGTTACGAGAGACCAATGGCGTTGAGCGTTGTGATTGGTGTCGATGCCCCCTTACGCGCCATCCCGAGCTTGACGGCGTCGCCTTCAATAACGTTACTTCGTAAAGTGAGTAACCATCCATAAAAAAAGGAGAAAATCTTTCTGACAGGGTGCGCAGCACGGTCGTTGTGAAACAGCATATCTCGCCGTACTTGCGTATGTGTGCAATATAATGTAGTATTCTTGCGTCGAATTCATTAAACCTTGTGCAGGAATTTTCTCGCTGAAAGTGAAATAGACCTATCAACTCCGGTTTTATCGCCAGGCGTTGCTTTCGCATGCCCTGACAAGGGGCGGGGCGAATATGACACTGACAACGTAGCTTGGGTCGGCATCGGACTATCCAATCAGGTGGCTTTGTGGAAAGGCGCCACGGGCCCGATCCGCGCAGTTGCTGACTTTGCGCGTCGGCCCGTGCACGTGTCATCACTTTGTGAAAAGGTTCGGGGGATTGGCGATGGCCATACGTTTCTCAACGGGATGCGTCAGTGTTTACGTCGCCAAGGGGTGCGGCGGCCCGGATCTGCCCAACTCGGTCCCGCAGGGCGGTGCGTTTCGGAGTTGGTATCATCTCTCCACCTCGCACAACATCCCAATCTCGCGCTGGGATGACGGCGATGTCTGGGGATCCGATTTTCGCGATGCCGGCGGCGGCGATCTCGATACAGGCGGCGGTGCGGATTACGCGGACCTCTATTTCTTCAGCGGACACGGCAGTTGTCAGGATCCGCCCAGTGCAACGAGCCCGGACTTTCTGCTCACGTGCGGAAATTTCAACAAGCCGGACACGATCAACATCGGTACCGACTGCCGTTTCGGAAACAGTTTCGGTCACCTCCGCTTCTTCTTCGTCGATGCGAGTTGCCCGATGGATCTCGTGTCCCTGGGCAACAACTGGTTTCCAGTGTTCACCGGGCTCCATGTTGCCACCGGCCATTCAGGCACATCGACGGCCGATGCTCTCGACACGCAGAACCGGGGCGACCAACTCGGCGCTTACACGGCCGGACCGGTGCCCGGTTTCAACTTCGTACAGCGAAGCGTTGGTGAGGCGTGGATGCGCGCCGGCATAATCGACATCCAGAGTGGCTGCTCGGCCGTCGTCATTGCCGTCGGAGCGACACAAGCGGAGGCCGAAGACCGCCGCGATCATGAGCGCGTGCAGGAGGACCGGCCGAACCCAGGCCATGGCTGGGCGGCTTGGCGCTGGGTCACGCGCGGATAGGGATTCGATAGGGAGGTTTCGAGATGAATAGCCGCTTGGAGCAGTTCAGCGACACCGCCGTGCAGGAGATGCACCGCCGTCTCGCCGCCCGCGTCTTTGGCCTGAAGTTCGACCCCTCTGTTCAGGCGGTTTCCGAACGCAACGTGCTCAGCCTCTCGTCCAAGGAACAATGCTTTGCAAAGCGCCTCGATTCCCGGACCTATTTCATCGAAACCTTCGAGTGGGCGCGTAAGCGCCGGCCCTATCGCGGCAGAGATGAGGAGCAGTTGCATTTCTCGCGCAAACTTCTAAGCCGCCTGAAAATCCCGGACGACGAGATAGCAAAAGAGCATATCCTGCGCGAATTCGGTCAATCGGCGAAGCTCGATCGCAAAACCGGGAGCGTCATCCAGCTCGAGCCATCCCGCGAACTTGGGAATTCGGTCTTTGTCGAGCGGGCAGTCCAAGGGCTCCCGGTTTGGTCGTCCCACCTGCGGGTCGAACTCGCCGGCAGGGCAAAGATTGCCTGGCTAGAGATGCACTGGCCGAAGATCCCGGACGACGTGCTTGAAGGCGCGATGCGCCTCGCTTGGATGGTGAAGAATGGATGGCAGGCGCCGGAGGTGCCGCATGCCAAGGTCGAATCGGTGGAGGCGGGCATCGTTCACACGCCGGCGATCGGCTATTTCTTTGATATCCACGCCGCGGTCCGCGTTATTTACGCAGCCCTCGATCCTGGGATCGGCAAGAAGCCGACCTACCATGTTGACCGGCACGGCGATCCGGTCCTTCTGCGGAGCACTGCTGAGTTGCTGCGCGAGCCTCCACTTTCGCAACGCGTCGCGACTGGATAAGGAAGCGAACTGATCTTCATCGCGTGTCTTGAGCAGGAGGAACTTATGACGTTGTTGAAGAACGTCATTGTCGGATTTGCGCGGCGCTCGCCTTAATGGCTCCACCCGCAGCGTCAGAACAGATCAATTTTGGGAAGCAACGCACGAAGTAATTGTCACTGAGTGAGGACTTTTCTGAATGGCCTCAATGGCTCGGACATAACGTTCGGCGAAGGCTGCGAGCAGCCGGTCTGCTTCGGGCCGCGATCGAACTTTTCTCCTCCGCGGTGGTATCGGCAACTTGAGCATTCGAGCGACAGGTCGTCGGTTCGGATCGTATTGAGAGATGGGCAGCTCTCAAAGCCCGGTCGGGATGACTGCAGTTCTTCGTCGACCCGGATTGCGCAGTGAGCGCCCTCCAACTCCAAATGCAATGTGCGCCATGAGGGATTTGACGGCGGCAGATCGTAGACCTCGTCCAGCTCCGTCGCGATCTCGGCGGCTGTCCCGGTCATGCCTGCCAGCCAGAGATAACGCTGGAAGAACCTTTGGTAGGTTGTTTGCGCGAGCGTTTCACGCCCGCCGGACGGATTACAGCATTCCTTGGTCTCGATCAGTTGGTGTAGGCCGCGCTCCCAGGAGCGGTCGGCCATGACGCGACCGGTATATTCGTCGACGATCGGCCGCGCGCCGTACGGTACGAAGACATCGTTCGTTCGGGTAACGACGCATGACCTGTCGAAAGAACAAGACGGCGGCCGCGGTAAACTTCCACACAGAGGAAAGGCCTGCGGCAGTAATCCATGCCCTTGGTAGGAGGATCTGCAACAGCGCCAGATTTCTTTTTCCGCAACGCGCGGCGCGATCCAGCTGACCAGTCGCCTACGTTTGCAATGACGCCTTCGCTGGACCCGGCATCGCTTCGCGCGAATGACGGTGATCAGCGATGAACTCAAGATCAGGCTTTGTGTCGTCTGGAAAGGGAGGACCAGACCAGGGCCCGCGACGAGGTCATCGATATCGCCCGGTCACTGTTTTGGGTCGGGCAGTCATTGCCTACCGGGCGACTATCGTGATCCTTGTCCGTTGCCCTCGCATCGCTCTCGCTGATCCGCCGAGCACAACTTCGAAAAATGCAATTCACGATGGTTGAAATCGCAACAACGCATGGTAAGAGTTTCGAATATGGTTAACATTTCTTAAATAAACGGAGTTTTGGAATGGCTTTTTTGATCACTGCAAGTAATTCCGATGGCAACGGTCAAACCAACGGTAGTTTTCCGGATTCATACGTTATTTCTTCGCAAGACCCGTCATATGATCCTAATACTTGGTGGAGCACCGTCGGTAATCCCATCGTAATTGGAACATCAGCGATTCTTAATTCATCCGTTCGTCATATTAATGTCGACGAACACAGTGATCAGTATCCGTTTTGGTGGCAAGTTTACCAGGAGAATAATTTCACGACGTCTTCTATGGCGATCTCTCAGGATATTATCATCACATTCCCCGAACATACATTCGTGCACACAGAATCCTGGTGGACATATTTTGATCCGCTTCCTCTCGCCTCCATCAGCCCAATCGTCCCGATGGAAGGATTTCTGTCGAGCATGCAATTCATCTACCAGGGCTCGGATGGTGACGACAGATTTGACTTCACCTCGCCGGTCTTTGCGCTCGGCGGCGAGGTGCATGGCGGCGCCGGCAACGACTATTTCATATCGGGGAGCGGAACCGATCATATCTACGGCGAGGCGGGTGACGACGATCTGAATGGTGGGGCCGGCGACTACCTTGACGGTGGTGCCGACAATGACGCCATCACCGGCGCTCACGGTGCGACGATGATCGGTGGCTCCGGTTCCGATATCGTGATCCTGGACCTGTCGGCGACGACCGCAGCCGTGAACTTCAAGCTGGCGGACCAGGCTTCGGAAGCGTTCAAGTTCGACGCCTCGACCAGTATCCAGGGCTTCGAGACCTTCTTCGTCCAGACGGGCAGCGGCGACGACGTGCTGGACCTGCGCGATTTTGCGGCGGAAACCCACGTCTACAATCCCTATAACAGCGTCAACAGCTACTTCAATTTGTGGAGCGGAACCGACACCGTCTTCGTTTCATCGACAACGAAAGGCTTCTACACGCTCTATGGTGTCGACACATTGAACGTCGATCTGTCGCAATCAGCCGAGGACGTCATCATCACGGCCACGTATGTTCATACGTCGACGCTCGATGTGAACATCGAGGAGAACCCAAACTACCCTTACAACAGCAATCACATATCCTCCCTTATCGCGACCGGTGGTGCCGGCAACGACACGATCTCCGGATCCGATGGAGCCGACGTGCTCAAGGGCGGAGCCGGCGACGACATCCTCTATGGGCTAAGCGGAAACGATGTCATGGACGGTGGCGTCGGCAGCAACCGTCTTTATGGCGGAGCCGGCAACGATAAGTTTGCGGTGACCGAAGACGGCTCGTTCAATACTATTATGGGCGAGGACGGCGACGACTCTCTCGCCTTTGCGTACGGTCCCGGAACGCGATCGGCAGTCTTCGATGGCGGCGCTGGCAACGATTCCGCTGGTCTCGACTTCTCGCTCGCGCAGTCCGTGACCGCAACGGTGAACGGCAACGCGGTCGTCTACGATATCCTCGGCGCTGACGGCTACCACTCCACCGTCACGCTGACCTCGGTGGAGCGTGTGACCGTCGTCGGTTCGGCAGGCAACGACACGTTCTACGGCACATCGGGCAAGGACTGGATCGACGGCGGCGCCGGCGCGGACACGGTCCATGGCTCGGCCGGTGACGACGGCTATGTCTTCGACAATGCCGGCGACCGGGTCGTCAACGAAGTGGCAGGCGGCGGCACGGATACGATCTGGGCCTCGGTCAGCGTCAACCTCAAGGACAATGCCTTCGTCGAAAACCTCCGGCTGTCCGGCGGCGCCATCAATGGCATCGGCAACCAGCTCGCAAACATGATCACGGGCAATTCATGCAGCAATCTCATCGCCGGTGGCGCCGGCAATGACAGCCTCTATGGCAAGGGCGGCGCCGATACGTTCCATTTCAATGAAATGGGTGCACCCAACAAGGACTCGATCTGGGACTTCGATGCCGACGACAAGATCTCGCTCGGCTCCGTTTTCACCGGCCTCGACAAGGACAATAACGGCGTTGTCGATGACGACGCCTTCCTGGTGCTCGTCAAGAACGGCCCGAAGGTCAGCGGCGATCATGCGGTGATCACCTACAATGCCGCCACCGGTGTGCTCTCCTACGATCACGACGGCGCCGGCAAGGATGCCGCCCAGGACATCGCCTTCGTCGGCGTCAACAAGGCCTTCTTCGACCATAGCGATGTCCTGATCAACAGTTCCCTGCTGGTCTGAGGATCGCAATTAGCGCATTGGAGACGGCCGGTTTTGACCGGCCGCTTGTCTTCAGCGGAAAGGCCCACGAGAGATGTTTTCGCTGGCAACAAGCTGGGCGAGCGGCAGGGCGCGCCCCTTCATAGGCGGCCTGCGCTCACTAGAGCGGTCGCAGGGTGCTCGCAACGCCGAGCGGCTCATGCGGGTTTGCTGTTGGGGATCGGGAATGGAAATTGACCGCAAGCTCGGCGCCCTGTTCTCCCGACGCGCTTATTCCCATCAGTGATCGGTGATGGCTCGAGGAGCTGCCTTTGGCCAAAGCTCAAGCCGATCAGCGAAACGTCAGCTTCACGTATTTCGGATCGTGGTCACTCGTCTGTTTCGATTCCGGCATGACGGAATTGACGTGTACGGTGGTCAACTCGGCCGACCGGTTTCGTCCGGCCAAGGCGACGACCTGGTCGAGCGATTGCGAGTTGCCGTCGAAGACATAGCTGATCCGCTCTTCCGGCGGCTCGGCCAAGGCAAGGTTCGACATTGCGGGATCGCCGCCTGTCAGGAGAAGCATCGGCTCCTCGTACCAAAGCGTGTTGAAGTCGCCCACGACCAGCACGGAGCGGTTTTCGTCCGCTGGCAGGTTTCGGATAAATGCCCTGACAGCCCGAGCCTGTTCGGTTCGCGCAGCGACAGTGGCGTCCTTCGGCGGTTGGTTCTTGCCGTAAAGGGGATCGCTGCCGCCTTTCGAGGAGAAGTGGACATTGATCACCATGACCTGCCGGCCCGTGAAAATGAAGGGTACAGCAAGTGGCAGGCGCGTGCGTTCGAAAGAAGCGTCCTCGATGCGGCGTGCACTGGCCGGATCGGTTGCCACCCGGTCGGCGTTGTAGAGGAATGCGACGCGGATGTTTCCGCCGGGCTGGCCGCCTTCGGCATCGTCGACCGGGTCGAGCGAGATCGTCTTGTACCGCGGCCCGCCTTCGGCAGCGATCGCATCGACGAGCGCCTGGAGGGTTTTGTCGCCGCCGACCGCATCGCTGTACTCGCCGCCATCGTCGTCCTGGACCTCCTGCAGCGCCACGATGTCCGGCGAGCCAAGAAGGCCGACGACATGCCTTGCTATTGCCGCGAACTTGCCCTCGCCCACGTCATCGTCGATATCATCCTTGGACGGGACCATCGTCACGTCCTCCAAACGGGTATCGAGGTTTTCGACGTTATAGCTCGCGATGGTGAGAACGTCGGCTTGCGCTGGCGACGCTACCGATGTCCAAGTCCACGCTTTCGCCACGTAGCCCGCAGGTTCGGAAAGCTGGATCCCGTACGCACTGCCATCGGTGGTTACGGCTCCCTTGAGCGAGGTAAAAGTGTCGCCGAGGCTGACTTGAAAGTTCGAAGGCAGCAGAGGCTTGTCGATTTTGACGCGGATACGCTCAGGGTTCGCGTCACCGGGCGTGGCGGTGATACCGCCAAGCGAGTTCATGCCCGTCGCGTTCCTTCCCTGATCGGCGACCACGTAAAAAGCATCCCCTTTCAGGGGGCCGACGACGATCGGCGACTTGACCTCGACCGTCATGCCTTCGAGTGTCTCGAAGAAGTCAGCTCCCGATCGGCTGGCATCGAATCCCCTGGCCGTCGAGACGACGGCTTCTGTTGGAGGCAAGCGCCCGGCGCCGATGACAACGGGATTGGGAACAACCCCTTGTCCGATCCTCTTGTAGACGAGGTCCTTGATGGTGGTCTGGGTGAAGTCGACGAATTTGCCTTGCTGCTCTTCGACAACTCCCTCGATCCTCACCATGTCTCCGATTGATAGACCGACAGGTTTGCGCCTCACGAGGATGCCATCTGAGGTCGTGTCGTCGCCGTCACCGGCCGGGTCCTGAACGTAAAAGCTGCCGTCACGCAGTTGTGTGACGACGCCCTCGAAGCGGACCATTTTGCCGTCAAGCGGCGACGAATGGCCGGGTCCCTGGATTTCAGGAATTGTGGTCGATTGAGATGCAAGCGCCGCAGATGGCAAAACAGCCAGCGTCACTATCAACAGGTCTGAAATTTTCATGATGCCGCCCCTCCCGTGCACGATCGAAAAGCTACCATGTTCACGCAATTATTGCGAGTGCTATCAGCTATTGCACGTCGATCTCCCGCGTCAGCGAACCGCGGCATTCATGCCGAGGGCAAAATATGCGGTGACCTTCGATCCTCTCGACGGGTCGTCTTCAGATCGGTTGGCCTTTAAATTCCTCATGCGGTCGGCGCGACCCGCTGCAAGAGCGGTCTAAGCATCGTCACGAGCTCGGTGTTTCCGCATGCGAAACGCAACTTTTCCGAAAGTTCGGTGCGATCCCAGTCGATCGTATGGGAAACGCCAAGGCTTTCCAGGATGGGGAGGGCCGCCATCACATCGAGAGTGGGAAAAACGTGGGGGTAAGGATATCCAGTAATCGAGTACTTTTTGGAAAGGATACTCGTTGACCGCACAACTGAAGATGATCATCTCCGTCGAGCTTGTGGGGGTGGACGGCGTTCGACAGCTTCGCGAAATTGCCAACGTTAAGCGAAGTGTCGATGATGCTCGTCTCGACGATTTTGGCCTTTCCCTCGAAGAAGCCAAAGAAATTCAGCTGCATCTGCAGAAGGAGCTGACGCAGTTTCAGACGGATCAGGCCGTCCAGCGTGATCGGAAGTGCCCGCATTGCGATTGCTCTCGCCAGGTTCACGATTACAGATCCCGTACGATCCATTCGCTCTTCGGCCTTTGTCGTGTGCGCGTGCCACGGTGGCGACGCTGCGAATGCGGATCGAGCGCAAGATTGGCCGCCGATTGTACCCCGACCCTGTTGAATGGAAGAGCAACGCCGGAATTGGAGCGAATTCAGGCAGAGCTCGGCTCCCGTTTGTCCTTTCGAGAAGCAGCTCGTGTACTTGATATCTTTTTGCCGACGGCAAGAGTCCATAATCACCGGACGCTGCGTAACCGGCTGGCCAAGGTTGCCGATCAGATCGAAAAGTGGGACGTCGCGAGCCCCTATCGTCTCAGTCGCGCCGGCAAGTCTCCCGTTTCCGTTTTCATCGATGGCGCCTACATTCGCGCGGTTCCCGGCTATCAAAGCCGGCATTTCGAGATCGCGATGGGACGCGTTGCTTCGGAAGGCCGAGCACCGCGCCAGTTTGCCGGCGCGCCGCATATCGCCACCGGCAAACACGATATCGTTCGCGCGGCGATGCGCGCACAGGGATGGCTGCCCGGCCGAGCCGTCAGTGTTTTCAGCGATGGAGAAGTCGGCTTGCAAAACATCGTTGTCAGCGCAACACGCCAGCCCGTTACGCATATTCTTGACTGGTTTCATCTATCGATGCGTCTGCGACACATTGAACAGGCCTGGGAGGGCATCAAGTATCTCGAGGATCTGAACGTCTATCTTCGAGACGTCGCGATCCATGTGCCCAGGCTTCGACATCTCCTATGGAGTGGATATGTCCGAGAGGCCAGCGAGGCCGTAAAACAGATGCTTGCCCAATTGGATCAGCATCCCGGATTTCGCGACGCTCTCGGCAAAATCAGACGCCTCTACGAGCTGATTGGCAATCTTCACACTTACCTGCTCCAGGAAGCTTCTATCGTCAACTACTGTCGGCGATATTGGTCCGGCCTGCCGATATCCAGTTCGCCGGCTGAAAGTGCCGCCAACAGCCTCGTCAATGCCCGCATGAACAAGAAGCGTCAGATGCGTTGGTCGCCGATTGGCGCTCATCGGGTTCTTCAAGTCCGAGCCGCCGTAGCGGATGGTCGACTTAAGAAGGCAAAGCTAAATCTTGCAGCGTGACCCCCAGGTTTTTCCCGCTCCCGGCTCAGAGCACCGAAACAACAGCCTTGGCGAGGTCATCGAGCCGGTCCTCCCTGAGGCCCGCGACATTGAAGCGGGAATCACCGACCATATAGATGCCGAACTCTTCTCGCAGGCGGTCGACCTGCGCTTCGGTCAGGCCGAGCCGCGAGAACATACCCCGGTGGTCGGCAATAAAGTCGAAGCGCGAGGAGTTGGACTGGCGACGGAGCGCCTCGGCAAAGCCCTTGCGCAGGTTGAGCATGCGAAGCCGCATTGCTTCGAGTTCAGCCTTCCAGTCGGCGCGCAGCTGATCGTCCTCGAGGATAAGGCGGACGGCGGCAGCGGCATGGTCCGGCGGCATGGAATACAGCACGCGAGTGATGGCGAGCGCCTGACTGCCAGCGATCTTTACAGTTTCTGGGTCCTTGCCCATCAGGATGACGGCGCCGACGCGGTCGCGGTAGACCGAAAAATTCTTCGAGCAGGAGGTGGCGACGGCCATTTCCGGCACCTTGCTTGCGAGCAGGCGAACAGCGGCGGCGTCTTCCTCCAAACCATCGCCGAAGCCCTGATAGGCAAGATCGATGAAGGGGAAAAGGTCGCGTTCGACAAGAAGATCCACGACCGGACCCCACTGCTCGATCGTCAGATTGGCGCCGGTCGGGTTGTGGCAGCAGCCATGCAGCAGGACGACGTCGCCGGCCTTCGCCTGCTTTAATCCCTTGAGCATGGCATCGGCCTTCACCGTGCCGCTGGCTGGATCGAAATAGGGATAGGTCGCGGTTTTGAAACCAGCAGACTTCAGGATCGGCACATGATTCACCCAGGTCGGGTCGGAGAGCCAGATGGTGGCGTCCGGCCGGGCCTTTGCCAGCAGGTCGGCGATCGTGCGAAGCGCGCCCGAGCCGCCCGCTGTCTGGCAGGCGAACATGCGTGAGAG
This sequence comes from Hyphomicrobiales bacterium, assembly GCA_900473185.1. GTDB lineage: Bacteria > Pseudomonadota > Alphaproteobacteria > Rhizobiales > Rhizobiaceae > Rhizobium. The sequence goes on from UCKU01000029.1 coordinate 119,479, forward strand.
ATCGGCCTCCTCGCCAAAGACCAGCCTCAGCATGGCCTTGTTGAAACCTTCATCGCCTGCCATGCCGACATAGGTTTTGGTCGTCTGGCTTTCATAAAGGCGCTTCTCGGCATCACGTACTGCTCGCATGATGACGGTCGCACCCTGCGAATCCTTGTAGACGCCGACGCCGAGATCCATTTTCGTCGGCCGCTCGTCGTTCTTGTAGAGAATCGAGAGGCTGAGGATCTTGTCCGGCGGGGCGGCAGTGAGAGTTTCGAACATGGCTTTTCCTTCGAATTGAGGTCAAATGCGGAGCTGCTTCAGCCACCCCGCATTGGCTGAATCAATGCTCCAACTCACTTTGCGATCCGGCGCGGATTGCAGAAAGCACCTGCTTTTGAAGCGCAACGAATTCTGACGAGGCAATCATATCGTGGCTGCGTGGGCGGGCGAGGCCGACATGGAAGGTCGCGTTGATGCGTCCCGGATTGATGCTCATCGCCACGATACGGTCGGACAGGTAAACGGCTTCTTCGACATCATGCGTGACGAACAGCACGGTCAGCCGATGCTCTTCCCAGATCTGGGTCAGCAGTTCCTGCATCTGGTGACGGGTCAGAGCGTCCAGCGCGCCGAACGGCTCATCCATCAATAGCATTTTCGGTCGGTAGGAAAGGGCACGCGCAATGGCGACCCGCTGCTTCATGCCCCCCGACAGTTGAGAGGGGAATGCATCGGCGAACTTGGTGAGCTTCACCAGTTCGATGTGGTGGCGGGCGACATCCCGGCACTCGGCTTTCGGCAACCCGGCCGCCTGCAGGGCGAATTCGACGTTCTGCTGCGCGGTCAGCCACGGCAACAGCGTGTAGGATTGGAAGACAACGCCGCGATCGAGCCCAGGGCCGACGATCGGCGAACCATCCGTCAGAAGAACGCCGTTGTCGAAGCCCTGAAGTCCGGCGACGATAGACAGAAGCGTACTTTTGCCACAGCCGGAAGCACCGACCAGGGAAACGAACTCGTTGTCGGCGAGTTCCAGATCGATATTGCTGAGGGCATGAACGCGGCTCTTCCTGCCACCATACCATTTGTTCAGACCCTCGATCTTGAGTTTGGGATCGCTCATCTCAATGCCTCGAAGCGTAACGGAAGAAGACGCGCTCGAGGGCCTTCATGCTCTGGTCTGTGATCAGACCGAGCAAGCCAAGGAGCAAGATGTAACCAATGATCGTCTGTGTCTGGAAATATCGCTGAGAGACGACGATGCGATAGCCGAGGCCGGATGTCGCCGCGACAAGTTCTGCCAGCACAAGCCAGGTCCAGGCCCAGCCAAGGCTGATACGCAGTGTGTCCCAGATGCCGGGTAGGGCGGACGGCAGGACGATGCGGCGCAGGATCTTGGTTTCTGACATTCCAAGCGTGCGGCCAAGTCCGACGAAGTCGGTTGGCACACGCTTGACGCTGTCCATGACCATGAGCACCTGCTGGAAGAAGGTTCCGATAAAGATGATGACGAATTTCTGAATGTCGCTTGTGCCGGCCCAAAGAATGGTGAGCGGAACGAAGGCGACAACCGGCATGTAGCGAACAAAGTCGACGAAGGGCTCGATGGCCGCTTCCCACGTCTTGAAACAGCCGATCATGATCCCGATCGGGATCGCCAGGGCCGATGCAATCAGAAAACCGACGAGCATGCGATAGATACTGATCCCCGCATCGGTCCACAGCGTGCCATCGGCCGCCAATTCCACCATCTTGGCCCATACCGCTCCGGGCGAGGGCAGGAAAATCGGTTTCACCCAACCGGTGACGGTAGCAAGCCACCACACGGCGAAGAGCAGGGCAAAAACGGCAACTGCAATCATAAAAAACGACTGACCGCTGATCGGATCCCCGATCCGAAAGGCGCTGGGTGGTCTACCGACACCCGCGCGCGATTGCGCGCGGGGCCTTTCCTTCGCTGTCGACGACAATTCTGAGCTAGACATTACGGTCCCGTTGGTGGCCAGAGGTCACTTGTTCGCTGCATCGACAAACGATGTGTCGATCATGCTGTCGGCAGAAACGTCCTGGGTCACGAGGCCGGCTGTTTTGGCCGCCTTCAGAACGTCGGCGAAGGTCTTGGTCTTGAAGTCACCGGCAAAGGCCTTGGCTGCTTCAGCAGAGGTATAGTATTGGACACCGTCGAAGGCCGTTTTCAGATCATCCGGGGAGGCGCCGACGGCCTTCGAGATGATGGTGCGATCCTCGTCCGTGTTGGCCTTGTAGTCGGCCAGAGCCGCATCCCAGGCCTTGATCATGGCCAGAACCTGTCCAGGCTTCTGCTTCAGCACCTCCTCGCGAACGACGAGAACGTCGGACACTAGGCCCGGATCTTTGCCGGCTTCAAAAAGCAGCTTGATATTCTTGTCCTGGGTCAGCGCCGTTGAAATGTAGGGCTCGTAGGTGACGGCGACCGGAACACGGCCTGCAATCAGTGCCGTCCCGGCATCAGCTGCCGGCATTGGCACGCGGACGATATCGTCGATCGTCATGCCGTTGCTGGCAAGCGCGTAGTTCAGCAGGATGTCGCTTGTCGTGCCTTCCTCGAAGGCGATGTTCTTTCCTTTAAGGTCAGCGACGCTCTTGATGTCGCTTCCGGCAAGGATTGCGTCCGCCTTCAGGCTGAAATCAAGCAGCGAGACGATCTTCACCGGCAAGCCGGCGGCGACCATACCCATGGCCGTGTGCGTGGCGATATTGGCAGCGTCGAGCTGACCGCTGGCAAGTGCTGCGTTGATGTCCTTGTCTTCGCTGAAGTTGACAAGCTCGACTTCCTCGAGGCCAGCTTTCTTGAACAGGTCCTTGCTCGCGGCGACGTGCCATTGACCGTAACCGAGCCACGGCTCGATGCCGATCTTGAAGGTGCCCGGCTCCGGCCTGGACGGGATTTGATCCTGGGCGTTTGCCTGCGCACTGGCAAGAACGCCGACGATCCCGAGCGCGATCGCTGCGCGGGAAAACTGCTTGCTGATGGATTTGTAGTTCATTGGGAACCCCTCTTTTGATGATTTTAACGGATCACATAGCTTGCATCTTCTCAAGTTTGACGCCCGACCATCAAGCTCTTGGTGGGCGGACATCCTGTATGAGTACTTGTCTCCTTTCGCCGGCGTTAGCGGTTACCGTTTGAGTATGAGGTGCGAGCCACGTTCCTTGAGGTCGGCGATCGAGCCGACGCCCATCAAAGCCAAGGTAATCGAGATCTCGCGGCGCATTGTCTCGATCGCGCGGTCGACGCCGGCCTGGCCGGCGGCTGCGAGGCCATAGGTATAGGCTCGTCCCAACATGACGCCGTCGGCGCCCATTCCAATTGCCTTGACAATATCGCTTCCCCTTCGCACGCCCCCGTCGAGCATCAGAGAGAAATCCGGTCCGACCGCGGCCCGGATGTCGGGGAGTGCGGCGATCGTGCTCATGGCACCGTCGAGTTGGCGGCCGCCATGGTTCGAGATGACAATGCCGTCGACCCCGACCGCTTGCGCTTTCGTTGCATCCTCTGGTGAAAGAATACCCTTGATGACCAGCTTGCCTTTCCACCGGTCGCGCAGTGCCTCGATGTCTTTCCACGCCAGCCTTTTGTCGATGCGCCTGGAAAGATTGGCGGCCTGTTCGAGCGCTCCTCTCCCGAAGTCTGTGCGATGCTCCACCGCCCGAACGGAAGGCATGCCGCCGCGAGCGACATCGAACAACCAGGCGGGCTTTCGGCAGAGGCTTGCGAACAGTCGTGGTGTGATACGCGTAAGAGATCGGAAGCCGTTTCGCACATCGCGTTCGCGGATGGCGGTGATGGCCGTATCGACGGTCACGTACAGCGCCTCGACACTGGCCTCTTCCGCAGCGCTCAGAAGCTCCTCGCAGAGTGCGCGGTCGTCGAGCACATAGAGCTGAAAATGCAACGCGCCGTCAATCGCTTGGCGGAGGTCTGCCAGCGACGCGATCGAGAAGGTCGAAAGGCAGAAGGGGATGCCGGCAGCGTGAGCGGCGCCGGCTGCCTTTTGTTCTCCATTCCTCGTGTAAAGGCCAAGAAAGCCGACCGGTCCCAGCATAAAGGGAAGAGGATGTCGCCGTCCGAGGTATTCGGTCGACAGATCAGGCTCGGCATAGTCGCCGAGAACGTTCTGACGCAGCCGCAAAAGCGAGAAATCGTCCCTGTTTCGACGATAGGTTTCCTCCGCAAAAGAGCCGCCGTCGATGTAATCGAAGAAGAGTTTGGGCAATCGCTTGCGAGCGGCCAGCCGGAGGTCATCGATATTGACGATCGTCACAATCTACCCCTCCGGATCTATCTTTGCGAGGAAGCGGGTTACCAGGTCCGCGCCATCGTCAGGCTCCGCCCCTACCATCATCGCCACCGAAAGGCCGATCAGGGAGGATGTCGGATTGTGGCTTGTAGCACCGGCCCGCAGGTTCATGACGAGTGTCGGGCAGAGGAAAAGCCCGAGCCGGACGACCTTTCGCCAGTCAGAAGGAAGCATGCCCCGCTGCTTGAGGGCGGCAAGCAACGGCTTCCAAATCGCCTCGGCCTTCGTTTCCACAAGTGCGGCTCGAACCGGACTTAGCGTCCAATCGAAATCGGCAAAGAGACGGCCATTCTCGTACCTTGCTGTCGCGTCGAATTTCTGCTCGGCGATCGCGGGATCATAGAGCCAATAGGGATGAGCAAGGATATTGTGGAAGGTCGTCTTAACCTCTGCGAGAAGCGTCGGGATGTGCTCGCCGGCGAAGGCCGGATCAAAGAATGACAGGCTCGTGCGCCCTTGCTGCCGTTCGAACCAGACATTGGCGTTGTGGGCGTCGCCATGTGCCGTCACGCCGCCACTATCCGCCAGACGGGCAGGGTTCAGTCTTTCATGCGCGGCGTCGAACAGTTCCCCAAGCGTGTTGCGGTATTCGATGCCATTGATGACGAAGCGGACTTTCGAGAGCGTGTCCCAGGAAAGGGTGACGCCGGGAAGTTCGAACGCCTTGCCGACGTAAAAGCTCGCCAGCCGACCACCAGGGTAGGTTCCGTGCGGCGCAGTGACCAGCCGGTCGTAGAATAGCCGGTGGACCGGCTCCTTTGCGACTTGATCAGGCGTGACCGGATGCAGCGTCTTCAAGTAGACGGACAGGACGGCCTCATTGAGCCTGCGCTCCGCATCCACGGCCTGACTTGCCATTTGCTCATCATGAAGCTCGTCGAGGGTGCGCAGAACATCGGAAAAGCGCGGATCCGTCCTGCGTCGATAGACGAGGATCTGCTCGCCCGGAAGGGTCGACATCATGATGGGCTGATCTACCGGCAGGCCGGCCTTGGCAAGGATATCGGCACGATAGTACTCGCCGCTCATCTCCTCCTCATTTTCCTCCTGATGGAATTTGAAGAAGTACGACTTTCCGTCGGCCTCAAAGAAGCCGTTCAGCGAATTGAGGCTGTATTGATCGTGGTTGATTGCCAGATTATGTGCCTCGACCCCAAACAGATCTCGCAGCAGGTCGGCAAGAAGAGCTTCGGCACTACCGTCGCGCGTCTTGGCTTTCTCCCGAATGGCTGCGGTCCGACTGTTGGGCTGCCCCATGATTTCTCTCACTCCTGGAATGACGCGAAGGCTTTTCATTTCTTGGGCGGCAAATATCTGCTGCCAAGCGAGTAGCGGCTTCCGACATAGGTGAAGGTATTGACCGTGGCGATCGTCTGCCCCGTCCACGTCTTGCGGTGCAACACCAGACAACTGTCGCGCTCACGAATGTGCAGGAGGCGTGCATGTCTCTCCGTTGCTGGGATGGCGCTGATGAGGTGCTCGACTTCGGTGAGCGGCGTACTGTGCTGCAGGTAATCGTAGGTGCCGATGGACGTAAAATCCTGATCGAGATAGTTCTTCACGAGCTCTGTATTGACGTATCGCTCCTCCAGTTGAACAGGCACGCCATTCTCGTAGTGAACGACCATCGAGTGATCGACGGGGCAAAGCTTCTTGAACTCGAACGCGTCCAATAGCATTTTATCCGGCCGCTCGATCCGCTCGAGCAGGATCACCTCGGCGCGGTGTTGACTTCCACGCGCTTTGATCTCTGTGATGATATTGCTGATCTCGATGAGGGTCGACTGTGCCTTGGGAGGCGACACGAATGTCCCGACGCCCTGGACCCTTCGCAGATAGCCTTCAGCGGTCAGTTCGCGAAGCGCGCGATGGACCGTCATGCGAGAGACCCCGAGCGAAGACGTCAATTCATGCTCGGACGGGAGCTTTTCATTCTGTGGCCAATTGCCGTTTCCGATATTGTCGAGGACGAAGTCCTTGACCTTTTCGTAGAGCGGAAGCGCGGTGTTTGAAAGACCGGGCAATTTCTATCTCCGTCTGACGCCGAGGCGTGTGCTCGATCAATCGGCTATTCGAATGATCGTTTTTAGTTTGGTTGAGCGACCGTCGATCAGTCGGTGATACGCATCAGGAATTTCGTCGAGTGAGCTCAGAACCTCGATGAATTGTGGAAGTGAGGACTGCAGTTTTGGCAACAGCGCGATGGCCTCGGCGAATTCGTCTTCAAAGGCGTGGCAGCCAACGAGGGAAATCTCGCGCTCGACCAGGAGATTGGGATCCAGATCTAGATGTCCGTGGCTGATGCCCACGAGAGCGAATGCGCCGCCCCCGTCCAGAAGTTCGATGCCTTGCGCGATGGCCTTTGTGCTTCCCGTTGCATCCACCGCATAACGCAGTCGCGCGTTGCCGAGAGCAGTCCTTGCCTGCAATTTGTCCAGCGCAACCACCGATCCTCCGCAGATGCCGGCCACCATCTCAGCACGGGTGCCATTCAAATCCGCAAACAACAGCTTTCCATCGTGGAGTTGTGAAAGCAGCAAACCGCAGAGACCGCCGATTGTCCCGCAACCGATGAGAATAATCGCTTCGCCTTGGGGCGGATTGAGCCGTCGTACCGCATGAAGGGCGACGGCCAAAGGTTCGGCCATGGCCGCCACTGCGGGATCAAGTGAGGGGTCGTGCTTGTAAACGAGACGGGCGGGTAGTTGGGTCTGCCCGGCAAACCCTCCGTCGCACACCTCGCCGACGAAACCGAGATGTTCGCAGATATTGGTCCGACCTGATCTGCATGCTTTACATTGGCCGCAGTAAAAGCGGGAGTCAGCTGCGACGAGGTCACCGATCGCGAGATCTTCGACGCCCTCGCCAATTGCGCAAACGCGCCCACAGAATTCATGCCCGGCCGTCGATGGGCGTCTGCTGATCCACTGGCCGGTTCGGTAGTTGTGAACATCCGAGCCGCAGATTCCCGCGGCGCGAACGTCGATCGTCACGTAGCCCGGGGGCGGCGACGGAGGTCTGTCGACTTCCTCGACCCTAAGATCAAACGCGTCGTAAAGCCGAACCGCCTTCATCCTTTCAGCCTCGTTTTGGCAGATAGTTGTCGCGGACCGCCGAGACTGCATGCGCGTGGGATGAGAAGCCTTCATATTCCGCGAGCTTATGGGCGTGCTTCGCAAACTCGGGATATGCCGACGCTGTCACGTAGCCGATCGAACTGCGCTTCACAAAATCGGTCACCGACAGCGGGCCGAACGTGCGCGCCCACCGGCTCGTCGGCAGCACGGCGTTTGGACCGAGGCAGAAGTTGGCGATGCTGACGGGCGTATGCGGACCCATGAGGATTTCCGCAGCCTCGGTGATCTGTCCGAGATGGGCGAAGGGATCCTGTGACAGGAGCTCGAGATGCTCGGGTGCGTAAGCATTGACGAAGTCGTAGCTTTCCTCGACCGAGGAGGTGAGGATGATGCCACCGCATTTGCCTGAAAGGACGGCGCTCGAGAACTGAACCCTCTGTTCCGTCATGCGTGCCCAGTGTTCGGGCAATGCGGCGAGGGCCTCCTCGGCCACACGCCTGCTATGGGTCACGAGATAGGCCGAAGAGTCCGGGCCGTGCTCGGCCTCGATCAGGAGATCGAGTGCTGCGAGGCCGCCATGGACCGTGTCGTCAGCGAAGATGATCGCTTCCGAAGGTCCTGCGGGCAGGCCCGTATCGATGATGCCTGATAGGCTCCGCTTGGCTGCGACCACCCAAGGGCTTCCCGGCCCGACGATCTTCAGTGCCGGCTTAATCGTTTCCGTCCCGTAGGCGACAGCTGCAACCGCCTGAGCGCCGCCGACCTTGTAGACAGTTTCCACACCGGCCAGACGCGCTGCCACCAGCGTTGCTGCGTCCACACTACCGTCCGGGGCTGGCGGTGTGACGATCGCCAGGTTCGGAACGCCTGCCACAACGGCCGGGACAGAGGTCATCATCGTAACGGACGGAAACGAACCTTTGCCGCGCGGGACATAGAGCGCAACGGACTTGATCGGGGTGAAGCGGTCGCCAGCGAAGGCGCCCGGCTTTATTTCCTTCAGCCACATTGCTTCTGGTTTCTGTTCCTCATGGAAATGGCGGATATTCTGAATGCCGAAGGTGATGGCTTCGATCACGTCCTCGCTGACTAGCTTGAACGCCGCATCGAACTCGGCATCAGTCACCTTGATCGTTGCTTCTGTGATATCCGCCTTGTCGAGCTCCCGGCCGAAGCGGGCGACAGCGCGGTCGCCTTCGGTGCGCACAGCCTCGAGGATCGGCGCCACTTTCTCGACGAACCCGGAAATGTCCGTTTCGGATCGGCGCAAGAGCGCAGCCTTCTCATCGGCCCCAAGCTTCGAATATTCGTGAAAAGTGACTTCGGTCATTGCTCATATCCTTCTTGGCGCACAAAGGTGCACGCAACGGCAATCGTCCGCGCCCTGACGGCACGACGTCCAACTTGCTCACAGTTCATGCTGAAACGCACCGCAAGTCGGTGGCCACCGGCGCAATAACCTGCAAGCTATTCGTGCGAGGACGCCGGATATGGTTATCCGGCAAATTCCCAGGAAGTCGAAGACTTCGTTCCCGTTTTTATTGTCTATAGTTGTCTATACATCTATAGACAATATGATCACTCGTGTGCTGTCAAGCGTCATCTTTCGTTTCTAGATCGACGCCAAAAAACCGCCATCGACAGGAATGCATTGGCCGGTGATGTAGGCCGATGCGCCACTTGCGAGGAAGACGACGGCGCCGCCGATGTCGGAGCCATCGCCGAACCGTTTTTGTGGGATCTTGTCCAGCATTTTGGCCGACCAGCCCTCATCCTGATAAAAACCCTCGGTCATCGCTGTGCGGAAATAGCCCGGTGCCACTGCATTCACGCGGATGCCCAGCGGCGCCCATTCGGCCGAAAGCGCTCGTGTCATACCGAGCAGTCCCGACTTCGAGGAGCCATAGGGCACGGCCGTCGGGATGCCGATATAGGAGGTAAGTGAGCAAAGGTTTATGATGCTCCCGCCACCAGGCTGTTTTGACATCCGCCGCGCCGCGCCTTGCGACCAGAAGAACGCGCCCTTGAGGTTGGTGCCGATGATCTTGTCCCAGATCTGTTCGTCGACGTTGAGTGAGGGAGAGACCTGTTCGTACCCGGCATTATTGACAAGGATATCGACAGCGCCGGTGATGTTTTCGAACTTGCTTAGCGTTTCGTCGATGGACGAGATGTCTGTCACATCCTGAGCGCTCGTGATGCAGGTCCTGCCAAGGGCCTCGATCCTCCCTTTGGTTTCACTTAGCGAATTTTGGTCGCGCGCCGTAACGCAAACATCGGCACCCGCTTCGGCAAGCGCCAGCGCAATCCATTGGCCCAGGCCGCGGCTCGCACCGGTCACAACTGCCACTCTTCCTGCCAGATCGAACATCGTATTGGCCATGATGATCCCCTTGCTTTTGCAGGATAGAACCACCGTTCAACAATGATGTCTATACATGTATTGACAAAGAGACAGTTCGATTTGTGCATGAAAGACGCGCCATGTCAAAAGTTGCCACAGGACACTACGCCCAGAAATCCCGATCGGCAGCCGCACGGGTGGAACTGACGCGGGCCGGGGCAGCCTTCTACGAACGCTCGGTCCGGATCCTCAGCGAAGTCGATCTGTCGACCGAGATCGCCCGCTCGGTTGCCGGCAAGACGACGCGCAAGATTGCGATCGGCACCGTCTATCCCGCCACCATCGGCGTGCTTCCGTCCTTCCTTGCGCGCCTTGCGCGTATTGCCCGCAAATATCCTGATATCCGCATGCATATCGAAAGCGGCACCACCGATGACATTATCCGCCATATCGAGGGAAGCGACTCTTGCGCGAGCGGAGATTGGATTGCACCTCTTGCGGTAGCGTTTAGACAGGCGTATGAGCCGTCCGAAAATTACGACCATCGTCATTCTCCCCGGCTATCACGCTTCAAAAGTGTCCATGCCAACACGTTCCCCAGCTTCCTGCGGCGTATATACGAGATCATGCCGGTGTCGGCCGCACCCAGACAATCGATGAGGCCGGCGATAGCAAAACCGGTAACGGCGCAGGTCTTTCTTTCGTTTATAGGGTTCGCCTTGCACATCCGCACTAACCATGAAAACTGCGATCGGCACTCTCGTTCATGTCGAACGCCTCGGCTCGACACCGGAGACACTTTGCTAGAAAATTGCTTTACCAGGCCAGCCCAAGGAATCCGTCTAGAGCGTGTTGAAGAGGTCAAACGTCCGCAATGCTCCCATATCAACATAGTGCCGGGACTTGCGACCATAGGAGGTATGTGCCTCCAATATCAACCAGCATCAGGCAACTAGCAACTACGCAAATCGGAGGAGTTGCGGAGGGCAGCCCACTGACTATTTCGAAATTGCTCACGGGCGAGGAAGGTCATTCGCTGCGATTGGCGACCTGTCCGACCTGATCGCCTCTTGCTTCAATTCTTCAGATTGAAACAGAAATGCGCCTATCGCTCCTGTCGTGATATTCATGAACGATACGATCAGCGTGACATAGGTCGTCAAGTCCGAAAAGCTCATTCCTTCGCCAAAACCGGGCTGATTAGAGACATAGAAATCGATCAATATCGCTGCCGCTATGCACCAGAACACTATGAACGGCGCGTAAATCAGTATCTTCAAAAGAGTGGGGTCCGCGACGTTCCCTTTGTTTGGATCCCCGCGAAACAGAAATAGTACCGCAGCCCCTATATATCCGGCGAATACTGGAAAAATAATCTGCACAACCTGCAGTGACTGCTTGGAGGTGAAAGGGGTAAAAAGCGGCGCTATTATCAATAACATAGAGAAGACTACAGTCGTCAGAAGACTTAATATTATCAGCTTTCGCCTAGCTTCAATGGCTGTCATAGCCCTCTCCAATCAATTGCCGCGAGAAACTTTACACGTCAACGAACCTTTAAGAAGATCAATGATATGTCTGCGCATTCTATCAGCCGGCTGGTCCGCGACGGTCATGTAATCTCCTTGCGAATAACTGTGCGTTGGCGAAACCGAAGCTGAAATCGCGATCGACGCCTGAAGTCCGCTGTCTTCAGCAAAAAGATCGACGCGGGTCGTCGAAATTTCGTACATAACTTTGTGCTCGTCGAGCAACTTCGAAGGTCCAAATCTGTTCGTCATCAGGACCGTTCGAAGGTCCCCCTTTTTCGCGATGTCTACGTTGTACGAGGGGTCTGGGTCGATTCCATTGACGGATTTGAGCTTGTCGGCGACCTCAGTTGCCAGTTGATCTATGTCGTGCTTTTCCGAACCAGCATTGCAGACGAGTTCATCTCCACCTATCCCGTCGAGCCCGTTCAAAGCATTCGGATAGATTGAGGCTCTGATGAAAGTCGATTTCCCATCCGTGGTTACAACGGTATAGCAGTTCTCTGGACCACCTGGCACGCCTGAGACGCTCGTTACGGTGCAGGCGGCAATTGAATGAATTTTGCCACGCTTGGAGGTGAGTATGACAGCTATGCTACAGGCCTCCGAGCATTTGCTGAGATCAGCCGTATCTGAAAAACGCACGTAATCCGACCAGAATTGGACAATCTTGTCACCATCGGCCACGTCGCTGACGGTTGCGAAGTCTCCAAAAAGATCATGGCCTCGGTAATCAAAGCTATGGTGTAGAAGGGTATCAAAGGTGTCCGGGCCTGCAGTGACGCTAAGCTCCGGCAGACTTTCGCTGTTTGCTGTCAGAAGGCTGCGGCCGAATGTCCAATCCTCGCCCAAGGCTTCCATCTCGGGGCGCATTTCCTCGGGTGCGTCGTCCAAGTAACCGATCTCGCGATTCATTTTTTCATAGTCGAGATCGATTTTGCCACCATACGCGGCAAACGGCACAAACCCTGGATAGGGTGGAAGAACCAGTACAGGCTTCGGATTATCGAGCTGTGCTTCGCTTGCAGTTTGCCATGCATTGACGACGGACAGCTGGTTATAGGGCGGCCCTTCATTCTCGCGAGCGATTTGCCTCGCGGCGAAGGGAGCCAGTTTGTGCGCTACATGCCTTAGTTTCCCCCACTCTCTTTCGGTTAGAAATCGGCTGACACAGGCGATCCGATAATTGAAAAACGTACAGGATTTGACCGGATCTTTTCTAAGGATTGATCTGAGCGCAATATTAGCCGCGTTCGAATATTGAGCTTCAAAGAAAACTGCTTGGATCCGAGCATTCGGACCTTCAGATGCCATGCTCACAGAAGCGATAGGCTGAAATCCGATGAGGGCCACAATCGACCACAACAATCCTCGCAAACTACTTCTCCAGTCGATACCGGGCGCAAAATCGATTCACAGTGTGCCGTTTGCTCAAGTTCCCCAAAAGTTTTTCAAATCTTGCGCGCTTCCATTGAAGGTATCGCGGTCAAACCGAACTCCTCCTACATCATGCGGCTCGGGACCGAATGCTCCATCCGTATATTGCCACATCGTCCATGTTGGCCAGTTCGGCGGAACCACGGGGGTTGGCCCGTATTGCGCAAGCCAAAACCAGCATTGTGCGAGGATCGGATCGTTGCCTGTGCCCAAGAGCTGCTTGATGTAGTGGCCTGAGTAAAATCCCGGATAACGGCCGGTGACTTCTTTGACATGGGTGACAAAGGCTCGCGCTTCCTCGAGGCTCATGCTTGGGCCGGTCGGGTTGGGTTCAAAATCGAGCACCATTACAGTAGTGTCGAAATCTTGAACAGTATCAAGGAAGTGTTGTGCTTGCTTAAGGCCGTCACTGCCGGTTGCAAAGTGGTAAGAACCCCACAACAAGCCCTCACTGAGAGCTTTTGCTCTATTGGAAGCGAAATTTGGATCAACTCCAGACTGTCCCTGTGTAGCTTTGTGGATTACTCCCACAATACCCAACGCTGCAAGTTTATCGAATTTTACTTTTCCGTTGTGGTGAGATATGTCAAGGATAACATTTGCGCCCTGCATCGCAATGATCTCCAGCGGCACCAATACATTTTGTACATATATCTACATTTATACAACTCAATGTCAATGCGTTATATCTGAAGATATAGAGGGTTCGATTTTTAAACCCAGTTTTTTTGCTTTAGTACGTCATCACGATATGAAGTAACAACTTACCTCTGGCTTTAGGACAACGTCAGCAAACTGACAAAAACGCGTGGCGATCCGCTGGCCACTGAATGCTGGCGCTATTTGCTGGCTGTCGCCAAGGACAGTGCGTTATCGCTGAAGGGCGAGATCGATGTATAGGAGCTGCGCTCCAAGAAGATCATCTCCTTTTCCCGTCAGAGGCTCTCTGCCGAATTGGGCGACGCTTATTTAAGGCTGCTTACCTTAGCGTTTTCCTTATTTAAAAAAGACGGCGGCTTGCTTAAATAGCGGCTCAAAATCATACTCGCGCCATGTCTGATTCCGAACCCAGTCAGCGGCATGGCCGCTTTGTCGAAACCTCCGTTTAGAGGGTTTTGGTGTGGTTGAGGAGGTGACCGGCTGTAAACGAGGTCGCGTCTTCAGTTATAGGCGGTACCTTGCGATCCTAAGCGAAGGCACTGATCCCTTGCCCGCAACCTCGTGAATAAACCAAGCGATTTGAGGAGCCCTTGCTGCTTTCATTTTTTATCATGGTTTTGTCAGAATGGCGACCTTTCGTTCGATCGCATATGAACGAAAACAATAAGTTAAAGATCGAAACGAAGGACCGCTTATATCAGGAGTAGGCTGACAGCGTCTTTCCTCCAGACAAGAACCCTCATGCTGACGTTAAGCGGCGGCCTCTCAGACTTGATTCAGAATATGGGCTGCAAGCGCCGACTTATCCTGTGGCAAAAACCGACCGTAGCGCTGCCGGATCATGTCCGGTGTATCTTGGATCGCGTAACTTGCCTGTTCATGCGAACAGGTCTGCTTCAGAATGTAGGCGGCGAGGACATCGCGGACATTATGCGGGCCATGGGGCAATAGCCCTTTGGTGGCACCGCAACCGCTATAGCGATTATAGATACCGTAGCGCTGGATGGCCAGACGCCAAGCCCCATAGAAGGCCGTCCGGTTCTGGGGCCAGTAAAATCCTCAACCATTTGCAGCTAAACAACTCTCGATTCTGATCAGGATGGCGCTGTCGGAATGCTGCCAATTTCGAGCTGTGCGGAGGGAATAGGGTGAATGGTTCATCAGGGCAACGATCATCAAGATGCTTCATCCGCAACTACAGAGGAAGAGCCGGATCGTCGCGGAGGTGGGACTGGTCTCGCGGGCGGGACTGAGCTTCATGCAAAGGCGATGGTGATCGCCGCTGCCCACCTCCTACGAGGGACAAGGATTGGTTGGCTAAACAAGGTCATCGACGACACCCCGGTCGCTATAACGGCAGAGACGGGAGGACCCGGAGATGATATCGGCCTCGAATTGGCAGGGGGCGAAAAAGTCGAGGTTCAGTCGAAGAAAAACCTGCAGAAGGGGGACGATCTTTGGGGCGCACTCGAGGGACTCGTCGACGGCATTGCCAGAAAGAAAATCGATTGCGGAATTCTACTGGTCAACGGGGAGTCAAGCGGCAACATTCGGGACAAACTTGCGCAGGACATCGTCAAGATCGGTCAGGGCGTTGAAGGCTCGCTCAGCGAAATTGGCGGCGAGTGGCTTGCCAGGCTGAAAGCAACGGGCCGGAATCCGGCGCATTGCGCGTCCCTGCGGATTGTCACCATTCGCGTGTCCGATACCGATGGAGCGGACCGGCGGAACGCCTTGGAAGCAATGCGTTGGGTCTGCCTAAAAGAGGAAGATGCGGAGCACTCCCTCAATCACCTTTACGAGGATGCGATAACCCTGATGAAAGCGAGGGGACGGTGGACCTTGCCCTCAATCGTCAGACTTCTTCGGGCCGCCGGCATTGGATTGCGACACGACGAGACTCCTTCGGGAATGATCGTCAAGCTCGCTACCTGGGTGGAAGCTATCCACGGAACGATTCATCTTCCGGCGGCCGTCGCGAAGCTTAAGGTGGCTGCGATGCTGCCGCCAGTCGTTTTTCCCTTCGATCTCTCTGTACCCAAAACACGGGACCCATTGACTGCATTGTTCGAGTATCATGAACGAGACGAGCACGATTCGGACACGGCGATGTTCAATGGTGAATGGATCGGGCGCTTCCATCGGTTGAATGTTATCGTCGCCGGACCAGGCATGGGAAAATCTACGCTCGCCCAACGCTTGGCCTGGGAATACGCAAGCGACACCATTCCGGTTCTGATCGTTTCGTTGAAACGCGTTGCCGCCTTGTTAAAGGGTGGCTGGTCTTTTTCTGACTCATTGTTCGCGCACGGCTTGGACGGAGCGCATATCTCTGCTTCAGACTTCCGCCGCTATGCGATTCGTCGGTTCGTCTTGATAGCCGATGGATTGGACGAAGCGGGCCCACTTCACGACGAAGTCGCCAGAAGGCTCGAGGCTTTCGCTGCTGGTCACCCAGGCGCGACGATCGTCGTCACGACCAGGCCCATTGGCTATGATACGAGGCGACTTGCCGACTGGCGACATTATCGCCTGGATGCGCTGGGCGACGATAATCCCGAAGGCAGCCTAGCCGATTTGATCGTTGCAGCGGGAGGGGCTGATAAAGGCGACGAGGCACTAAGACAACAAATCAAAGACGAACTATCGTCCGTTGGTGCCAGGAGAGCGATCGCTGCACGGCCCTTAATGCTTGGAATGGCCGCTGCCCTCATCATCCGGGATAAACGCCTTCCCGATACCAAGACGAAACTCTACGAGGCGATGATCGACCTTTTCGAGGCTCGCGACGCCGAGGGCAGGGGCGTTGTGAGCTCGAAGGTTGCGGAGCGTGTCCTCGACATTCTCGGGTGGGAGCTTACGGGCAATCCGATCCAGAGCTGGGGCGATACCGAAGCAAAGATCCGTAGCCGCCTCGCCAATGAACTCGGCTTGCCGCCACTAAGTGCGGCGGAACGGTTCGAGCAAAGTCTGTTGCATTGGGAACGCGCCGGAGTAGTCGAGAAACTCAACTTCGAGAACAGAAGATTGCTGACGTTCGTCCACAAAACCTTCGCGGAGTTCGCCGCCGCCCGGTTTTTAGTCGCAATAGGACCGGGCTGGCGTCAGGAAGCCGAACGGATCATCGACGCACCTGAGTACCAGGAGGTGATAGCGTTCGCGGGTGGGCTTGGGCTCGGCAATGAACTCGCACAGCTTTACGTGGATCGGTGGCGCTCGGGTGGAGCAGGTCAAATCGAGCGCGCGCTGGAGCTCGCAGGGGACCGGGACGCCGAAGTAGATGCCAGTAAGGCCGTCGAGTTGGCCACGATCGCCTTTACTATAATCGCATCAGGTTCGACAGACAGATTTTCCATTGGTGCCGCTCTCGCAGCATTGGCAAAGAACCGGCCGGATTCGGTAGGTCCCCTAGCTGCACAACGGCTGGAAGACAACAATGTGAGTGTCCGTCTCGTTGCCTGGGCTTGCGCGGTGAATGCAGGAGCGGAGTTCTACGATCCTTCCCGGCTTAAACATGTGCTCGGAACGCTTAAACTGGCGATCAAGCCAGCAAAGTACAGTTTCAAGGGGCTTTTCCCTCCGCATCAAGCCAGTACCGATGTGGATTTATTGCAGTCCATCGCGATCGCGACATTAAGAGCGCAGCCAGTGGGGCATATGATTGAATTCGTCGAAAGCTATTTCTCCGCTGTGCCGTTCACCAACATGGGCTTCATTGGAAAAATCGAGGCCGTGCTGCAGGCTCACGGCTTGAGCCGCCAACATCCGCATAATTTACGGCAGCCATCTGTCGACGCGATTGCAAGTTTTCTCCAACCCAACGAATGGACCCAGGCCGCCAATAAGGCCATGCGGGCGATAGCTGAGGCCATCTTGGATGGAAGCTCGGCGTCGCCCAAACAGATGGACCACGAACCACGACGGCTGTTGCAGTTCAGCGCGCTCACCGCCCTCGTCGGCTTTGCTGAGGTTGAAGCCAGAGACGTTTATAAATGGGAATCGGCATATGACAAAGCCGCGGTGCGTGAAGCCGTAATTGCGGTGGTTCGCCTGTCAAAGATTGACGCGGTCGACCTAGCCGTAGAAGCCCGAAGTATCATTTCCAGGTTAGACCGGAACCCACACATACCGCTCGTCTTCCAGCTTGGGCAGGCTGATATTTCCAAGCCCGATTGGTCACGTGCAAGTTCTCTGGGGCTCGATCGAAATCTCGTAGAGAAAGCGTTTCATCACGGATCTCGGTGGCTGACAATTATTGCCGCCAATCTGCTCGCCAATATGCCAGCGTCAACCGGCGAATGCGTGCGCCTTCTGGCCGACTCGAGCGGCGACACACTCTTTTATGCGTCTTCTGTCGTAAGTGCAGTTGTCGATGTTCCGACTTCGCGCGCAATGCTTCAAAACCGATCGCAAGAGCGCCCTTATGGTGTCGAACATTTGCTGATGGTGCTGAAGAAACTGGATGAGAGTTCTTTGTAATTGCCCGACTTTCGAACATTGATCGGCATAGTGGACCTGCAATTGTCCGTGGTCTGGAGCTCGGGCACGAATCTGATCGGCCCAGCGTATCGGCGGGCTGGAAGGCGTGACGTTTGTCGATCTCTGTAGGGATTACTCCAGTTCCGAGAAGCAACAAACGCAGAACAGCTTGACCAAACGTTCACTGGCTTGGGCGAACAGAAGGCTGCCACCCAAAAGCAGGTAGAGGTCGTAGAAGACGAGCTGCAATGTACGCAATCGCTCGTAGAACGTGGACTGATTAATCGATCGGACTATACCGAACTGTTGCGCATTGTCGCCGATCTGCTCGGCATGGCAGGATGGAATCATATTCGACCCCGCCCCACCAGTGGCTTTGCTCAGGCTCACGAGAAAAATAGACGTAACGCCTTCTGAAGCGAGATATAGAACTGAAGGCGCCTGTTAGCGCCGCGGTTCGAAGCGGGAGCACGTATGGCCGGTCTCGTTATAACCGCAGCTAATCCAGCTTTGCGCACACATTGAGACGCTCTTCGCCGCCCCAATCTTTGAAGAGCTTGGCGCCTTCGCGATCGATGTCATCCTGTGTGAACTTACCACCGGTCTTCGGCCTTATGTCGTCAGCGGGAAAGGTGATGTACTGGACGCGGCCCCGATGGAGTTTCTTTATCTCATCGTAGGTCTCGGTCCCGGCAACCTTTATCCCGCTCAGATAGGAAGTGAGCGCAATCGTACCTTCGCCGATACCTTCCGGCGGCCCCCTGTCCCCATTAATGGCGAAGGCGATCCGGCCGGACTCGACATCCCTGACAATGACGAGGTCGCCGTCATCCGTTTTGATACCGCCTGCTCTCCAATCGACCTTTAAGGGCAGGACCACAGCCCTGTATGTCAGACTATCGAGATAACGTCCTTGGTCGCAGGCATCTTTTGCAGGATCTACCGAGATTGACGTCTGGGAGATGAAATAACCCGCGAATGGCTTGATGGTGTTCAGGCAGGGAATAACACGACCTAGGGCGGCGTCGTGCCTCCAGGGAATTATGTCCCTGGTTTTTATGACAGCATGACCGGACGGATTGTAGTTGGAATCTCGAGCATCCTCGAAGGACGTAATAAATGTTTCATAGCAGGCACCATGCCGATCTTTAGGGTCATCACCGCACGTAATTCGAACCCCTTTCGCGTCGTAAAGCCGGTTGATGGCATTGGCTATGTTGTTAAACGCCAGTCCTTTTTTTGCGGTAGGGTCATCCGGATGATAGGAGCGCGGTGTGCCGTCGGTATTCACCGCCATGTCGGCGGCGTAATAGAGCGAGCGCACTTTGTGCGTGGAGGCATAGATCTTGGTGTGTTGATCGTCGCGATGTGTGTCGATTTGCGTCATATTGCACAAGTCGGCTGTCAGCGCGGGTGACGAATAAAGACCGAGCTGTAGAAGCACAACGGTCGCTCTAAGTCGCTTCATGGTCAAACTCCCCTTCTTGCAAGCTGCCTAGGATGCAGCGCCATTGATCACAACCTTTGAGACGCAGGCGTCGAGCGTTGTTGCCAAACTTTCGGGTGTCGAAAACATCATGGGCTTTCCGCTATGTTTGTCGGCGTCGTAGGCTTTGGCGGCGTCCACAATGTCGCGGTAGCTCGGCGCCTGCCGCGCCAATCGTTTCCTCAAATCGAGCCTGATGCGATTAATCGCATCATCGACAAGCCCAGCAGCGGTGGCTTGGACCGCAGGGTCGGTAGATCTGGCGGCGCTAGCCACGCAAAGCATCCCTTCGGCTGCATTGAGCAGGTGCTGAGCCGACTCGCTCGGTTTCGCATAGTTGCGACCAGCGGCGATCATAGCCGCGCTTAGGCCGGCTCCCTTCAGGAGATTGACGTTGGCGTCATAGAGAAGAGCTCCCGCTGCCACCCCAGCGCTCGATATGATACCGAGCGCGGCAAGATCTTCAGTGCGAGAAGCATCGTCGGCCAATCGCATATACTCCCCAGCGAGAGCAGCAGCATAATTGGCGCGCCCGGCAAAAGAAGGACCAACATCAATTGTGGGGCAGCTAAAGGTATTCCTGCATGCGGCCTTCTGTATTGATGGATCCGAATTTCGGATCCGAATATTTAGTTCAGATTGTCCAACATCACCGGCGCCGACACAGCCGCTTAAAGCAACTGAACACGCCACGAGAACTGAAAGATGCACAGATTTACTCCACGCGGCACGTACCGCATGGCCAACAAAATAGAACTGCATTTTTTAACGCCCCCCGGCCACTGTCGCCCCAATGAATTTCTTGAAAAAGGCACCCCACGACAGTACTCGGTAGAATTGCACGGCAAATGTAATTTGCCTATACCTTGTGCGCAAAAAAATGCTTTGCCTTTTTGCTGGATATTTCCGTCACCGTTTTGAGAATAGATCGCGTAAGATCGCTCAGAAGTAGCTAGCGGATGCCCCTGGGCGAACCGGGCTTTGACATCCTGAGAGCCTAAATGACGATGTCGAGATCCACGACAGCGCGCGGCGCAAATTTGTAGTATCGCGGAGGCGATGCGACCTGAACGGACGAATCGCCCCGTTTGTCGCCCACGGCCTGAATGGCATAGGTCTTGTCAGGCTCGACGACATATCCGCCGTTCTGCGGAAACCGATTGAGATTGCGCATCAAGAGCTCCTTGAGGGCCGGCCGCCGAAATTTGACCGAACCGGCTAGGGCGAATGGAGCGATGCCATCTGGAGCGGCATCGATCTTTTGCACGCTGACTTGAACCGGACCGTCAACCGTCCTGCATGTCACTGATACTGAAATCCAGGCCTCGTCTTGTGCAGGTTTGGTTGTTGTCTCCGTATCCCGGTTGCTCCTGAAGCCAAGGGCGTACATCATGTTATGAACACCACTGCTGCCTCCGGCCAGCACCAAAGCCGTGATGAGCTTCGACAATGTGTCGGACGTGTTTGTGACTTCATTTTGAAGGCTTGCTGCAACGGTGGCAGCATCGGCGCTCGAATTTGGAAGGCTGAAGGCGGCCATCAGGCTCGCAAATACATCAAGCTTGAAATAGAATACGACGATCGCCGAGATCACGATCATGACGATGGTCTTCACGCCCTTTGTGTCGAAATAGGCGAGAAAGACGCGCCAGTTAAAGATGACCGCAAATGCGCTCTCCAAAACAACGGCGGTCACAAAGAGCATGGTGAGCGATTTGGCAGATGCCGTATAGACCAGGTTCGACAACCCCAGTGCCGGCGTTGCTTCGTCCGCCGCCCATGCGACGTCGGCCATAGCCGCCATATAGAGTACGGCCACTATGAACGCGGCACTCGCAGCATGACGCAGGTATCGTACGTTCATTCTTCCCATCGGAGATTTCCCGGACGCGTCACGCAATGTCGAACTCCACCCAAAGCGGCGATCCGGAACGGACTGCCTGCAACGAGCCGGTCGGGGTCTGCAGGGCAGGGGGGAAGGCACCGGTACCCAACCATGCGTCGTCCGCGCGCACCGTTCGACCGCTCGTCTTCTTCTCAAGTGCGTCGAGGATGCCGTGGAAGGGCATCTCGCCCCATCCGACTTTCTTCGCGTCCTTCTGGTTCGTCGGAATGAATGCCGATAGATCGGGACTGGTCATCAGCTCCAATCCCTTGGCTTGTGCAGTCGCGTTTTGGCTGCCGTGATGGCCCACCTTGTAATAGACCGTTCTCGCCAGAAGATCGGACCCGGTCACGGAGTTTGCTCCGATATCCCATTTTAGGCTTTGCCAGCTCAACCAGCTTCCAATCTGCGCATCGGCGGCAAAGAACATAACGCGCCCTGTCTTGGTATTCTCGAAGGCGAGGACGACGCTGGTGTTGTTGGTCTGGTCGTCAAGCTGCATTGCAAGCGTCGAGCTCATGGCAAGCCAGTCGTGGTCGATACGCCGCCAGGATTGGTCCACTAGATTGGAATCCACCGGCTTTCGTTGTCGCTTGGTGCGTGGCGGCGCGGGTAGCTGACCGCTATAATGTTGCGCAAGGAAAGATACAGCAGCGCGATCGAGCTCGCCATCCGCTTCAGCCGACATCAGGCTACCGAGAGGAAGTCCAACATTCCAATCGAATGGCGCGGCTGGATCGTCGACGAATTGATCACCGGCCATGGTCAGAGCGAAGGAGCCTTGCAAGGCAGCTGCAATCGGCGCGGCCGAAGCGCTTGCAAGTGAATACATTTCCGACTGCCGGTCGGTGACCTTCAAAAGAGCAGCATCGCGCGGAGGCCCGAGGACATAGATCCTCAGGTCATCCAGACCGGGGATGGTCGGCCGCAGCGTGCCGGGTTCGAGATAGACGGGGGGCTGTGTCTTGGCGAGTTTTCCCGCCTCGTCGCGCATCCTGCGAACCCGTTCCCCCTTCACGCCAAAATTGAACCCAAGGATACTCTGAACCCCGTCCCGGACGTTCGCCATATACCCGTCATTCCCGCCAACCGCTGAAAGGCGTTGACTGGCTTGGCTGAGCAGGGCAAGCGCTTGCCCCTTGAATTTGTCGAGCTGTCTTGCTTGCGGATCCGCGGGGTTTTCGGTCCAGCCCATCCAGACTTCGCCGATTTCTGCGAACTGCGCAAACTTATCGGCGGCTGAGAGAAAGCCGGAAACATGATCGACATGTTCATGCGTCACGACAAGCACGTCGATCTTCTTGGTGACGCTCAAAATGTCTGAGACGATCGCGTTTATCGTTGCGGGGCCGCCGCTGACGGAACTATGGACGCCGCAATCGATCAGCATGAAAAAGTCGTCGAGTTTGTCGCGTTTAATGCGGATCAGGTGGCAGTCACCGAGACCCTGGCAATAATGTCTGACCGTCATGACGGGTGCAACGGGATCAACTGCACCTGCCCTTGTTCCGTGGCCGGTCGCAGTCGCCTTGTGTGTTGGTGTCTTAGCCATGGTCGAGCACCTCGTGTTCGGCATGAAGAATTGCGAACGGCTCGGCCTCCGTTCGTCCGAAGTAGAGGCTTCTCAAGGGCGAGCCGATGTTGTCGCGAACGGTCTCCTGTTGCCTCTGATCGCGGGAGGCACTCGCACTGTTTTTCAGGACGATGTAGCGGATGCGCTGCCGGTTGGGGCGTTGCTCGATGATGACCGTGGCGCCGCCGCGGAACCAGTAGAAACCGTTGTCGACATTCTGCCCGTCAAAGGCTTTTGCCTGGCGCTGCGTCACAACGGCAATGACATCGGTCAGGAATGTGCCGTCCGGCCCGAGCCGCCGTGCGGGGCGAATGCTGTGGACCTCAAACGTCGTGGCACCCTTTGCCTCACGGCGTATATGGCCATTTTCCTCATAGCGTGGGACGTCGGGAGCCAAGCCAAACTCCTGCATGACATCGGGATCGGCCGCGAAAATCTTATGCAACCTGTTCCAGACCGCCCAACAATTCTCCTGGTTCTGCTTGAACAACTTGGGGCGGTCGGCCCCCTGGTCCCAACTTAGATCGAGACCCGTAAGAAGCGCAGACAGCCACGCCGGCTGACTGTCGGAGGCAGAATCCCAAACAAGGGACTCCTGAGATATTGTCCTGACGTTCCGAGGTAGGATCCCGCGATTTCGGAATGCCTCCATGAAAGCCGTGCGGTAGCCGAACGGATCGTCCGGGACGACGTCGACATCGGCAGTGATCAAGGCTCTTAAATATTCGCCGAACGTGACATCGACGGGTGGAAGATAGTCGAGCGCCCGAATGCACATCCGCAGAACCTGCTGAGCCGTCTTACAGGTTTCCGTCGTCAGCCTGTCGACGAGATCTGGGTGGAGCGCGCCCTCAGGCAGTATGCCAGTCCCATTGCTCGCAATCCGGAAGAGATCGCTGACACGGCGGTTGACGATGTTGAGAAACGCTTCATAGACGGCGAAGACGAGGATGGATCCGCGTTCGTGGGGTTCCGTCGTGTCCTCATAACGCATCTGCTTTTGACCGTTATCCGCATAGTCGCGGAGCGGCCCGCCTCTGCTCCCACCCTCACCGAACTGTTTTGCCAAGCCGCTCAACAATTCGAGGGCTTCGAACTTGCCTTTGGCTCGTCCTATCTCGAAGCGGACGAGCTCCGCTACGTTGAAATGCTGAAACAGGGCGACGATGTCAGCGAAGGCTTCGTGAAACGCCGGGACGTCGGGGTTGGACGCCTCCTGGAAGCGGCGATGCAGCCCATCCAGGAGGGCATGCGTCGTCTCATGCGCGATGATGTCGCTCGACAGGCACGAAAAGACCATTGATCCCGTCGGCGTGGAATCGCCCTCGCGTGAGTTCGCGATGAAATAGCCGAACAGCAAAGCCTTCTTTTCTGGGCTGTAATAAGCATTCTGGCCACGAAAGGCGTGAGGATAGATCCTGAGTTTCGGAACCTCATACATCTCCTGCCGCTCATTCTCCTCGCCGACATTGATCTTTGCGAACCGTGGAGACCAGAGCGCGCGCCTGCCGAGGGCAAGCTCGAAATGGCGTATCGTTGTCATCGCGACCGCATAGACCATCTGCTGGTGGAACTGCGGATTGCCTTCAGATGGTGACCACCCGTCCTGTGCAAGCAGGATCTTTGAATTGAGGTCGACGGGCTCATAGAACCGATTGGAGGCGGGGTCGACATCGACCACCTCGATATATTCACCGACCGGGCCGGGACGCAGCGGCTCGATCGTCTCCGGTGCGTCGTCCCACGGGATCGACAGGGTCGTCTCGTTGACCGCAACTGACGCAAGCGACTGGGCAATGCTCGGATCGAGAGCGAAAACGCGAAGCCGCCTGTTGGGCACCGGCGGTCGCCATGCCTTTCGCTTCACCGGCGTTGCGCTGGAGCCCGGCTTTGTGGCGATTGAAACCGTTGAGGATCGCCCGAGCAGGGAAGTGAGGAAGGCTTCGAGCCTGCGCGATGGCTTTGCATCAAGGGCAGCTTCCAGAAAGCGATTACGCGCATCGACCGGGATCTGATCGATTGGAACGTCGGGATCGTCGATCGCGCCATCCACTTCAATGGATCGCTGGCAAAGCTGCGTCAATTCGAGAGCCAGCATCTTTTGTCGCTTGGTCGCAACATCATCCGGCGCAACGGATACGCCGCCGCCAAAGACGCCGTCCAGCCAGCCAAGTGTAGAGGATGCCGGCGGAAGTTTCCTGTTTTTGAGCTCCGCTTCTGAGAGCGGTTCGATCTTCAGGGCGTCGGCCGCCATCATGATGCCTTGACCGATGGTTTTCCTCGTTTGTTGGGCGTCCATTTTGGCCGTGGTCTTGGTTGCAGCTGTAAACAGCGCATGCCTAACCGCTTCAACGCGCATCCATCTTTCGGAATAGTTCTGCACCTTGTCCCAGTGCTCAGCGAGCCATAGAGCGGCAGCAGCAGCAATCTGAGGCGTGGCCGCCGAGGTTCCCGCGCCATCCATGTCAACGACATTACCGCAGCTGATCTGCGCCCAGGGAACATTGGGCGTATAGGCGCCAAGGGCGGTGTCCATCTTGCTGTCAGGTCCGTAATTGCCCTGCATGGTCCCAAGTGCAAGATTGGTATAAGCGCGACCGTCAGCCATCACGCCGCATGCAGCAAGGACCCGTCGAAAGCGGGCCGGGTAAACAATCGAAGGCACTGGCAGGTTGACGAAGTTGTTGCCGGCGGCCGTAACAAGCACCAGACCCGCCTCATAGGCCAGGTTCACGGCGTCTGCGAGCGCTTGTGACGAAAACCCGCCCATGCTCATGGACAGCACGTTCGCGTCTCGCTGACGCGCATAATCGAGACCCTGAACGATTGTGCCAGTCGTGAAGCGTACGACCCAGTCGGCGATGCGTACCGGCAGGATATTGGCGAGCGGCGCGCCTCCCACATAGTCACTGAAGGACTTCCAGCCAGGAGAATTGCCGTTCAGCTTATTGCCGGCAAGCAGGCTGAGCGTGCCTGTTCCATGTCCATGATTGGTGAGCGCTGTGTTTGCCGGAATATGGTCGCCTGCGTCATTCGCATCGCCCCCGCCAGACACAAAATTTCTCTGCCATTCCAGTTTCAGGTTCTGCGGCTGGGTGAGATGATGTGAGGGATCGTAGCCTGTATCGAGGTGAGCGATCAGGATCTTGCTCATCTTGGCGCCGACAGTCTGCCGGGCAGCCGCGAGTTGGCTGTAGTCGTCGCCGAAGTTCCAGGCGACATCGGGACCGACCGCCTTCCTACCGCCGCCGTCCTGATCATCAAAATTGCAAAGGGTTGCCTGATCACCTGCGGCCGCGAAAGGGCTTCCTGGTTTTTGGCGATCGACCGGCCACTGTTGCGGAAGGTCGGGTTCGATTGCCTCTACGCCAGGAAGCCCTGAAAACGATAGCGGCTGATCCGCATCGAGAATTGCGTGTGCCTGGTCCCACGGGTTTCCGGCCGTCGAGTCGGCCTGGCTGATGCGCAGCCATGTAGAGGGGCCGGCGGGTGCGGCGGCAAGCGGGGCTCCGGGCGTGCCTGTTGCTGGAACCGTAAGGATTGGTTCTGCCCGCATTGACGCAACACCCTTGGATTGCTGCATCGATTTGATGAACTGACCTCCATCACCGGACACTTTGACCAGTAAAGTTGGAGCGTCTGCCACAGGAACCTCCTCATGTTGCCAGCCGACTGAAATTGGCGTCATTTCGTGTATGGAATGCACGGATAGGCGTACGCGTGGTCGTGATCACTTCGCGCGTTGGTCGGGTGCATTGGCGCGGAGAGCGTAAAGGTCGAGTTTCCAGCGGCGCCCGCGCACTCGCTTGAAGTATTTCAAAGCACCAAGGTGCGTCTGAAGTGATTCATAACTCTGAACGACAAAGTTCTACCGCGCAAACTCCAAAGATTGCGCGTCAATACGTCAGTTTATGGATATTCCTCTTCCAACGATATTCGGTTTAGTACATTACGAATGAAAACACAACCATCTGGAGAGGCCAGCTAATCCATACAAAGAATTATTTTTAATACTAAATCCGGCACTGACTAATATTCTAGCTTCGGAAACTCCGTTAAGACGTGAATATGGCCCGAAGCGGCGGGATGTCGATGTTGCCGTGTCATGCGAGGAGAAATATTTCAGATCGCCTTCGCCGCCCGAATATTCCGCCTATTCGACTGCATTTTGGAATTGCCACAAATACGGCGCCCCAGAAATTTTGGCCAAGACCTTCATGACACTTCAAAAAAAGCCGTGTCTAGTTAAGATCAAGATCTCTCCAGAGCTCGCGTGGAATAGGAAATTCCTTCGATCCGGGAGACGTAGATCTTAGGCCGGATGGACCCAGCAACACCGAAAGCAGACTGGCCAAGAGGTTAGATATTGGGCGTCTGCACTGAAATATAGGCCTGCTTATTGTAGAAATACTTCCTATCGTGTAAATTGCTTTCATCTTTTTGCTCAATCTATTGTAATATTGACGCGTGTGATCGTTCGTGGGGGAGGGATTGCCATGGCACGTCACCCTCAATTCGGCATTTCGGCATCGATCTGGGTAGCGGCTGCGGTTATCGCAGGAGGCGCCTATCCGTCGTATGCAGCTCAGAAGCCTCTGGCGCCGACGCACACTCTCCAGGTTCAACCACCGCTGACAGACGCCAAGGAGGCCGAAAACATCAGCGGAGCGGCTTGCGCCTTCATAAGCGAGAAAGGCACGTCTTGTCTGCTGATCGGTGACGAAAAGAAATACGCCAGGTTCTTCACCCTCAAGGGCGACACGTTGGTGCCCGGCAAACAGCTGTTTCTTCTGCCCAAGGAATACACCGAAGGTCAGGAAGCAAAGGAATTCGACGAGACTGATGGAGAAGGTATCGCTTTTTTAAACGGGGCGTATTTCCTGACCGGCTCACATGGGCTGAATAAGAGCGGGGACCTTCAACCTTCTCGATACTTCATCTACCGCGTCAGCGTTGATGCGGACACGGGGCTTGCTGGAGACTTGGGGTCGAAGGAAAAGCCATCGGCCCAAGTAGAGCGATCCGCAAATCTCAAGGCGATCATCCATAGCGATCCAGAACTCTCCAAACATGAGGGGGACATTCCGGACAAGGACGGCATCAACATTGAAGGTCTCGCTGTCTCGGGTGACACCTTATTTCTGGGATTTCGGGGACCGCTCCTTCATGGAGAGGCTCTCATCGCATCGCTCAGTGTTTCCGACGCGTTTGACAATCCAGAAGCTAAACTCAAAACCTATTCTGTCGACCTCGGAAAAGGACAGGGTGTTCGCGATATTGCTGCGGCAGGGGAGGGCTTTTTGATCCTTTGGGGTCCCGAGAAAGACATGTCAGGCCCTGCAGGAATATGTTTCTGGAAGCCGGGTGGGGATGCAAAGCTTTGCCGCGAGATCAAAAAAGCTGGCCCGGCCGACAGCAAACCCGAAGCGTTGACGGTGCTCGAAACCACTTCGGATCATTACAAGGTCTTGATCATGTCCGACGGCGCGAACAACGGGGCTCCCGCAGTCTATGAAGTTCCACGCTAATCGGTGGCATCAAGCGGGGCAGCCCGCAATTATGCCCAAGTCAGCACTCCTGGACGACAGGGCGGAGGGATTTTTGGCGCAGGGTTAATCCGGGGAACCATCGTCAACACGTTCCCGGCTGGCTACCGGATCGGATTGAAGGCTCAAGTACCTAGCTTGCCTAGGCAAATCTAGGGGATGACTTCGCCAATCAAGTTATCGCCGACTGGCAACGAGGGGACGTTGCGTTGGCGTTCGGAATAATAGTTTCAGAGAAGACTATTTCGCGCGATGGGGGAACGTGATGGCCAAGCCGGTGATCGATGAAGACAAATTTGTTGGTGCCGACAAGGGTATTATCCTTCCAGCGCGACACCTCAATGAGGACGGCATCCGGCTGGAACTGAGCAATTTTGATCGCTCCGATCCGCCGAACTACCAGCCAAACGGCGTCCCGCGCGGCGTCGACTTTAACGGAAACGTCCTGGCGATCTCGGCCGATGCCAAGATGCCGGCAATCAAGGTCAACTGCGACGTCACGGGCTTCACGCCAAGCTCGGCGACACCGATCTATTGGCGTCTCCAAACATTGCACGTTCTGGCGCGCTTCAAGAATGTCGGCAGTTACCATTACCAGTCACGTGTCGTACCGCTTCAAAGCGAATGGAGTGGCTCGTCCGAGAGCGCGTCGTTTACATTGTTTGCTGATGGTGCGATCCCGGCCGGGCTCGTCTATGACAATCTCGACGACCGTGTCGCTGGCGGACATGCGGTGCTTACGATTGCTGCAAAGCCGAGCGGCTCGTGGCTGCAGGATTATGTTCATCTACGCATCACCGGCACGAACCCGACCGAAGCTGATATTCGGTCGAACGTGAAAAAAATCGTCGCTGGACGGAATGCCGCTCCGCTCGAAAACATGTTGAATGCCATATTCGCTTGGGAAGCGAATATGAAGCAGTTTGAACCGAAACGCCAAACCCAGACGAAATTCGGAGAAGACGGTTTCAAAAAACTGTTCGACTGGCCCGACGATCCGCAGAACTTCCCCGTCGCCGCATTCGATTTCGGCGTCGGCATTTCGCAATTTACCAATCCGGCAAAGCTGACAACGCCAATGGCCTGGGATTGGAGGTCCAACATCGCGGCTGGAGCCAACGAATTCTTCGATCACCTCAAGGCCGCGCATAAAAACAACATCACTTGGGCGGATTGGGCTTTGGTGGCGTGGCGCACTTACAATGGCTCGGGCGCTGCCGCTGCAGCCTATGCGCAACGGCTCGCCAATTCGCCCGACGGCATGGCCGTTCCCAAGTCCGTCGTTCCGAAGCTTAAAGCGAACGCTCTTGCCGCGATAACTTCCACAGTGCCGCCGCCGTCCAAATGGCCGCTCAGCAAGTCAGTGGCGCTGCAATTGTCGGGCGCCGCACTGTCGGTAGCGTCGAGCGACGAATCCAGCAAAATCATTGGCGATGCAGCAAGCCTGGTCGCCGGGAACCGTGAGACATTGGCCTGGATGTGGCCGCGCGTCCTCGAGAATCTTCACGCCCAGCACGATCACGCAGCGACGGCTGTCATTCCCGGACTGTCGGCTTCTGACCTCGCTGGCGCGGTCGCAGGACTAAGCAAAGGCGGCATTGGTGCACTCGCCGATGCTGCTTTTGACCACGCGTGGTCAAAGCTTGCGCCCGCCTCGTCCCTGACTGCGCTCGCCGCGCCAAGTTCATTGACTGCTGAATGGAACAGCCTGTCGGACTTCGTACGTCGAAACATCGGCCAAGGCCGCATCTCGGACTGGGCAAACATGCGTGGCATGATGCTCAACGCCTTTGGTGCGCCGACCAACCCGACGAAGGCCATTCAGCGGATCAACGCGTATTATGGTGCGTTTGTATTGGGACAGTTGCAGCAGGGCGGCGCCTCGATGAAGGTTCATGCCAAGATGGCGCAGCGCATGCAATTGGCGCAGTCCCTGATCATAGCCAAGGGGGCCGCTGACAAGCTTGCTGCCGTTTCTGACATTGGTGGTTTCAACATCCGTCCAAACGCCAACGATGCGAGCAAACCAAGCCTCCATTCTTTTGGGATTGCGATCGATCTCGATCCGTCGATCAACCCCAACATGGCGATGTCCGAAACCGAGCTCGCGCGCTGGACCGATCTGGTA
This sequence comes from Hyphomicrobiales bacterium, assembly GCA_900473185.1. GTDB lineage: Bacteria > Pseudomonadota > Alphaproteobacteria > Rhizobiales > Rhizobiaceae > Rhizobium. The sequence continues at coordinate 149,948 of UCKU01000029.1, forward strand.
GAGTTCCTGACCGGAGTTAGACCCTATGGTGATGAAAGCAAGCGGCTTAGAACACCCCGCAGCTATGACGCTTCACTTTCTGATGTGAACATACTTTGCAGAGCCAGCGCCGACTATGTTGCAGCAAACAAGGGCCTTTCCAATCTTGCTACTGCCGTCTGCGCTGGTTTCCAGAGGGCTCTGACGCTGGTGATCTCGACGGCCGATGCCAACAAGCTTTTGGCTTTGGCGGCACCGCCACATCCGGACCTTAACGGCCTCAACGACAAGATCGCATCGCTCGGGGTTGCCGCTTCGAAGCGGGCTGCGATGGCCAATCGTCTGGTCTATGCCATGCAGGTCTTCACCATGTCCCAAAAGCCGAACCTGAGGCCGGCAGTCACTGGCACGGCAGCAACGACCGCCCGCCATGGCTTCATTAATCTGCCCGCGGAAGTGATTTGTGGCCTGGCGGCAGCCGACGGGGGTGGTCTTCGCTGGCTAGGCACATCGACCGGCACGAAAGACTATATGCATTTCGACTTCCGTGATGCTGATCAACCACCGCTTTTCTGACCGCCCATCAAGCGGATTGACCGGCTGCTCGCTATGGCGCTTTGCCCGCGGGCGACCAGGTGCAGATCATCATCGTCACCTGAGACCGAATGATCTTCAATGGGTCGCCAATCGATAGCAGTAAATCGAACAGGGATCGAAAAACCGATGACTAAGTGGCTTCTAGTAATGATTTCCTTCGCGGCCGACGGTTCGCCGTCTCTCAGTCAATCTGGTCCGTTTGATAATTATCAAGCGTGCAGTCAGGCTGGCGAAATGGTGCAGCGCTGGATTCGTGATTCTAACAGCAACAGAAACTCCTATGGTGTGGCGTGCATCGCCAGTGATGCTGGAAAGACAAACTGATTTTCAGTCGAGGAGAAACAGGACGTCGTACTGCGGCCGCTTTGTCGTCGGATTACAACCATACCGGCCTGACGTTGCGGCAGCACCCCTTGAGTTTCCTGCGGGCCGATCTCGCCAAGCGTCAGATCCTCACCTGTGCCGAGGCGATGGCGGCGCGCGACCGGCAATGGCTGACGGCGGCCGGCCTGGTGCTGGTGCGCCAGCGGCCGGGCTCCGCGAAGGGGGTGATGTTCATCACCATGGAGGACGAAACGGGTGTGGCCAACGTCGTTGTCTGGCCAAAGCTCTTTGAGCGGTCGCGCCGGGTGGTGCTCGGCGCCAGCATGATGGCGATCAATGGAAGGATTCAGCGAGAAGGGGACGTCGTTCATCTGGTCGCAAAGCAGCTCTTTGATCTTTCATCCGATCTATCGAGCCTTGCCGAGCGCGATGGCGCATTCCGGCCGCCGACCGGGCGCGGCGACGAGTTCGCGCATGGCTCACCGGGCAGTCCGGATTCCCGCGACCGGCCGGCGCCAAGGCTTCGGGCGAGAGATATGTTCGTGCCGGATCTTCATATCGATACCCTGAAGATCAAGAGCCGGAATTTTCAGTAAATGCCGAAGGCCTGCGTCTGGGTCCGGGGTTCGCTTCCCATCAAGAGCCGCAATTCTTAAACAACTCCAAAAAGCCAGCGAAGCGTTCATAGCAGGAAACCACTCAAGCCCGGATTTACGTCAGGGATGGTGACCCTAAGTATGCACCGTAATCAGCGCTCTGCGATGGTCTTCGGGTGAGGCTTTGGAGAGTTCAGTCGGCAAACACAAATGGTGGTGAAGGATCATTCAATGCATCAAGCGGACCCTCCAATGCGGTGCGTGGAGGAACCAACTCCGGCTCGATCATGATCGTCAGAGGCTTCGGCTCCTCCAGGAGATCAAAACCCCGCTCCAGCATTTTCGAGATGTTCGGCCGGATCATGTAAACAGGAAAGGGCAGGAATGAAGCGAACGGATCGTAGTCGAAGCATCCGACGACGATATCTCCGAACGTCTCTCCGTCGTGGCGGCCCATGAACCGCAATAGCCCCTCAAAGTTGATGGATGAGTTGATGAAGAAGCATTTGGGCAGCCTCCCGTGCTTGTCGAAAAAACGGTCGAACGCGAGCGCCGTCGCGCTAGGCGAGTAACCTGTGATCTCGATATCTCCTTTTGTGACCGCTCCAAATACGGATTGCTTGACGGCGTGGAAACCGGCGATACGTTCGCGACTGGCGTGGTCGTTGCGGCCGCCGAATAAGTAGACGTCGCCGGAGTGAAGTGGTCCCAATGTTTCCGCATGGCGAATGATGGCGGACGTCAACGCCTCAGCGCCTTGACGGTTATCCGCGATCACGGATGATGCAAACTTGCCGGGCAGATCGATGTTCACGTGAGGCAGTCCTGCGCGCATGCAGATCTCGTGGACGCCATCCGGATCTGTTGCTCCGGCGATGAACAGCGAGTCGATCGCATAGGCGATGAGGGACTCCACTGTGCGGCGCTCTTCCTCGGGGTCGCGGCGGCCCGACACAACCATCGGCACCAGGCCCCGCTTTCGCGCTTCGCTCTCGAAGGTCTGCGCCATGGACGAGAAAAACCTGTTGTCGTAGACGGGCAAAAGCAACCCTACCAAACCCGAACGGGAGCTGCGCAGCGCGCGGGCCTGCAGGTTCGCCTTGTAGTCATGCTCTCTGGCCAGTGACAGTATCTTTGCCGCAGTCTCCTCGGAGATGCGCCGCTTGCGCCATGTGCCGTTTAGCACCGAGGCCACTGTCGACGGGGATGCTCCTGACACGACGGACAAATCATAAATAGTTGCTTTTTTTCGTTCTTTTTCAGACATCCGCAAACCTTCCAGTGGCTCTTTCTCTCTAGATCAGCAGTCCTCTTGACGAAAGTCTTTTCCGTGATAGGGTAATTGCACCATCGATGGTGCATAAATGCAAGACCGATTGTGCATGGAGATGGGGCTTTGAGGAAAGCGACAGGGAGGAGTTCCGCAATGCGGGGCTAACGTTGAGCGCGAGAGCATGGGGCTTTCGCGAACGGTGCTTCCTTGCCGGCTCAGTGGAGGAGGGAATACCCAATGAAAAAGCTATTTGCGGTCACGCTCGGCCTGTCCTTACTCGCGTCAACGGCATTTGCTGGTCCGAAGATTGGTGTTGTCGTTAAGATTGGCGGCATCCCGTGGTTCAATGCCATGGAGGCGGGCATCAAGGAGCAGAGCGCCAAGCTCGGGGTTGAAGGCTTCATGGTTGGTCCGACCAGTGCCGACCCTGCGCTGCAGGTTCGCGCCATCGAAGACCTGATTGCTCAGAAGGTCGATTATATCGGCGTCGTCCCGAATGATGCGAAGGTTCTCGAACCTGTTCTGAAGAAGGCCCAAGAGGCCGGCATCAAGGTCATTACCCATGAATCGCCCAAGCAGGTCGGCGCCGACTGGGATTTCGAGCTCGCCTCCGCCAAGGGCTTCGGTGAGGCGCATGGCAAGTTGCTCGCTGAGAAGATGGGCGGCAAGGGATCGTATGCCGTCTTTGTCGGCTCGCTGACCGTTCCCCTGCACAATGCATGGGCCGATGCAGCAATCGCCTATATCAAAGCGAACTACCCGGACATGAAGCTCATCGGTGACCGCTACGGCGTGGCTGAGGACGTCGACAAGAGCCGCTCGACCGCGCTCGACCTGATGGCGGCAAATGCCGACCTGACGGGTTTCCTGGCCTTCGGTTCGCAGGGTCCAATCGGTGCAGGTCGCGCTGTTGAAGAACGTCGCAAGGACGGCAAGGTGTTCGTGATCGGTCCGTTCTCTCCGGGGCAGGGCGCCAAGCTGATCAAGTCCGGCGCGCTTACCGGTGGCTTCATGTGGAACCCCAAGCAGGCGGGTGAAGTCTTCGTGACGCTTGCCGATCGCATCTCCAAGGGTGAGGCGCCGAAGGCCGGCGACGACATCGAGGGCCTTGGTAAGATCAACCCCGAGGGCAACACCATCATCGTCGACCAGTTGCTGGCGATCAACAAGGACAGCATCGACAAGCTTGTCGGCATGGGCCTCTAATCCTCCCTGGACCCAAGCCGGGGGTCGCGGACAATTCCCGCGACCCCCCACTTTACGAATGTTGGAAAACCTGCACCAGCCGCCATCCAGCGGCTGAACAGGAGGATACTCCATGAGCGACGAACCGCTGCTTTCACTCAAGAACATCAAGGTGACCTTCGGCGGCGTGCGTGCGCTGAAGGGCGTGTCGTTCGAAGTAAACCCGGGGGAGGTGCATTGCCTGGCAGGGGAGAACGGCTGCGGCAAGAGCACGCTCATCAAGGTCATAACCGGTGTGTACAAGCCACAGGAGGGCGCCGAGTTCTTCTTCGACGGCAAGGCGATCTCGGCCATGACGCCCACGCTGGCGCAATCGCTCGGCATCCAGGTGATCTGGCAGGACCTGGCGCTGTTCGGGGAAATGACCGTCGCCGAGAACATCGGGTTTCAGTATGCGCTCAAGGGCAAATATGGTCTCGTCGACAAACGCGCCATCGAGGAAGCAGCCAGGAAGGCGCTCAGCCGTCTCGGCGTCAGCATCGATATCCATCTTCCATTGAAGGAATTGCCGATCGCCCAACGCCAGATCGTTGCGATCGCACGCGCTCTTGTCGGCGAGGCGCGTCTTGTCTTCATGGACGAGCCGACCGCTTCGCTGACGCAATCCGAGACCGATTATCTAATCGATATCGTACGCAACCTGTCGGCGTCCGGAGTGGCCGTGGTCTTCGTCTCGCACCGTCTCGCGGAGGTGCTCGAAATCTCGGACCGCATGACCGTGCTTCGCGACGGAGCGCTCGTTGGCGTCTTCCCTGTCGAGGGCATGACTCAATCACGGGTGACCGAGCTGATGACCGGCAGAAACTTCGACAGTTCGGTCGTCGCCGCCGATCACGACGACGCGCAGGTCGTGCTTTCCGTCCGCGGGCTGACGCGCGCAACGGAGTTCGAAGATATATCGTTCGACCTTCGCCGAGGCGAGACGCTCGGTATTACCGGCCTCCTCGGGGCCGGCCGGACCGAACTGGCGCTTACGCTCTTCGGGATGCACCGTCCGCAGGCCGGGGAAATCGCCATCGAGGGCAAGACCGTCAAGTTCGGCTCCAATCGCGACGCAATTCGCGCCGGCGTTGGCTACCTCTCCGAAGACCGTTTGTCTCTCGGCCTCAACCAGCCTCAGTCGATAGCCGACAACCTGGTCATGGCATCGCTCGATAAGCTTCTGTCCGGGGGGATGATCTCGCCCGCGAAGAAGGCGAGTGTGGTCAGCCACTGGATTTCCGCGCTCGGTGTCAAGATCGGTACGCCTGACGACCCCATCCGGACGTTGTCGGGGGGCAATCAGCAACGCGTTGCGATTGCTAAATGGCTCGCGATCGGTCCGAAGATCCTCATTCTCGATGCCCCGACCGTGGGCGTAGACGTCGGTGCGCGCGCAGGCATCTTCGAGATCGTGCGCAAGCTTGCTGCTCAGGGCCTTGCGATCATTCTGATCTCCGACGAGCCGCCGGAAGTCTACTTTAATGCGGACCGCATCATTCACATGGTCGAGGGCAGGATCCACGCAACCTACGACCCGCGACATTTATCGCTCACCGAACTGGAGTCTGCCGTCTATGCGTAGGCTGATCCTTGGACACACAACGGAATTTACGCTTCTGGCGGTCATCGTCGTGCTTTGCGTCGGGCTGTCTCTCGCCACCGATCGGTTTTTTACGATCTCGAACGCATTCGATGTGCTGAACGTCTCGGCCGTCAATATCATCTTTGCAGTTGGCCTTCTCGTCGTCCTGATCTCGGGCGGGATCGATATTTCCTTTGCTGTCGCCGCCTCGGTGGTCCAATACGTTACCGCGCTGGCCCTTGGCGCATTGGGCGGCGGCAACTGGGCGGAAGGCTTCATCATCGCCGGCGCCATCGGCATTGGCTTGGGTCTGATCAACGCGGCCCTGGTTTACCGGCTGCATATCATCTCGATCGTCGCAACCATCTCGACCTTCAACATCTTCTTCGGGCTGCTGATGTTCTTCACCAAGGGCGTGTCGATCTACGACCTGCCGGAATGGCTGACGACGCGCGTGGTATTTTTCGAACGCGAGATGGCTGACGGTTCCTGGATCGAGCTGACACTGCCTGTCGTCGTCATGATCCTCTGCTGCCTTGCGACCTGGTTCATGATTTCCCGCACGACCATCGGCCGGCAGCTCTACGCATTTGGCGACAACCCGGAAGGGGCACGCCGCTTCGGGATCAACATTGCAGCGATGCACTACATTTCGTTCGGCTGGATGGGTCTCATGGCCGGGATCGCCGGATTGATGCAGGCCCACTATGCCGAGGAAGTCGTTCCGAACGCCCTCTATGGCCGGGAACTGGATGTCCTGGCGGCTACGGTTCTCGGCGGTGCGAGGCTCGGTGGCGGCAAGGGCTCGGTCATCGGCTGCGTCCTCGGCGTCTTGATGGTCTCGATCACCCAAAATGGTCTTAACCTCATGGGCGTGTCGCCCTTTGCATTCAAGATGATCGTCGGCGCGATCATCCTCATCGCCATCACGCTCTCGTCCGCACGGATCGACAAGCTTTTCCCGTTTCTCGCCACGGATAGCACCAAGAGGAAGGGCACGCACCAATGAAGGCCATGGCTCAAAAGTTCAACGCCACCTTCGGCGCCGATATGACCGGACCAGCTATCGCATTCGTGGCGGTGATCGTCATCTTCGGTCTGGCCGCAAACAATTTCATCTCCGCTGCAACATTTGGTTCGGTTGCCTTCCAGCTTCCCGAACTCGGGCTTCTCACGCTCGCCATGCTGCTTCCACTTCTGACCGGCGGGATCAACCTCTCCATCACCTTCACGGCAAATCTTTCCGGATTGGCAGCAGCCTCGGTGATGCAGATGTACGGCGGGGCCGACGCGTCTCCAGGCGCGTTCCTGCTCGGTGTCCTTGCCGCACTCGCCACCGGTGGCGCTGCCGGTCTCATGACCGGTGCTGCGATCGCCTACACACGGGCCCATCCAATTCTCGTCACACTGTCCATGATGATCTTCCTGCGTGGCCTCGGTGAGTTTCTGACCCGCGGCGGTGACGTGTCCGGGTTCCCTTCCTTCATCGCCCCGATCGGGCATGGTTCGATCCTGGGATTGCCGATCCCGCTTTTGATATTCATCGCCTGCGTTGGCCTGTGGCAACTCCTGCTGACACGCTTCAAACTCGGCTTCGGGCTGCTGATGGTCGGTTCAAATATCGAGGCGGCCCGCTACTCCGGCCTGAACACGCGCCGCATCCTCGTTCTTGTTTATACGCTTTCGGGCCTCATGTGTGCGGTCGCCGGCGTCATCATGCTCGCCCGCTTCAACTCCGTCCGCGTCGGCCACGGCGAATCCTATCTGCTGATCACGGTGCTCGCGGCGTTTCTCGGCGGCATCAATCCATTCGGGGGGTTTGGCCGTGTGTTGCCCGTGTTCGTAGCCCTTATCGTGCTCCAGCTTCTCTCCTCCGGCCTCAATCTCATGGGCGCAAACCAGCACCTCGCAACAGCCCTCTGGGGCGTACTGATGATCGTCGTTATGGCCGCAAGAACCATCGTTTCAACCTACATCGCGTCGAGCAGAAAGAAGGGATGACTGTGCAAGGGTTCGGTATTCACGCAAGCATGTGGACAATGAACTGGGACCGCGCAGGCGCAGAGCGAGCCATCGCCGGTGCAGCCAAGTACAACATGGAGTTCATTGAAATTCCGCTCGCAGACGCCGCCTCGGTGGATGCCGGGCATACGCGTGACCTCCTGGAAAAGCATGGCATGCGTGCGGCATGCTCGCTCGTGCTACCCGAGGCCGCCTGGGCATCCGTCCGGCCCGAGGCCGCAATTGAGCACCTGAAAGTGGCGATCGATAAGGCGGCTCTGATGGGAGCCGAGGCGCTTACGGGCGTCACTTACGGCGGCACCAACGAACGCACGGGCCTCCCGCCGACCCAGGCGGAATATGACAACGTTGCTCATGCGCTCGGAACTGCAGCCAAGCAGGCCAAGGCCCAAGGTATCCAATTTGGCGTGGAAGCGGTGAACCGATACGAGAGCCATTTGATCAACTCGGCCGAACAGGCCGTGGCGCTGGTCGAACGCATTGGCATGGATAACGTCTTTGTCCACCTCGACACATTCCACATGAACATCGAGGAAAAGGGGGCTGCCAACGGCATTCTCGTTGCGCGTGAGCATCTCAAGTACATGCATTTGTCTGAGAGCGACCGCGGAACGCCTGGAGCAGGAAACGTCCCTTGGGATTCGATTTTCGCCGCCCTGTCTGCGATCGGCTTCAAGGGGGCGCTGACCTTGGAGAGCTTCGTCAGCATGCCGCCGGAGATGGCCGGAGACATATCGACGTGGCGCCCGGTCGCGCGTGACGAGGACGAAGTCATGGGCAACGGCCTCTCGTTCCTACGCAACAAAGCCGCACAATATCAACTGGCATGACTTCGAGATGGTCCGCGTTTGTAGACGGCGTGAGCCGCCGAAAACGCGAAGAGGTAATGGGGGGAACTTGTTGAGCAAAATAGACGAAAACGCACAGAAGATCGCAAAGATCGCGGTTCAACGCTTTGCGGAAAACGGCGGTCGAAGAGTTCTTATCGCGATTGCGGGTGCACCGGGTTCAGGCAAGTCGACGCTCGCAGAGCGCGCCGTTCAGGCAATCAACAACGATCACCATCTGGAAGCGGCTCTGTTCCCGATGGACGGATATCACTACGACGATGCCGTCTTGGAGCAGATGGGACGCCGCCCCTACAAGGGAGCAATCGACACGTTTGATTCACATGGTTTGCGCCACATGCTCAAGCGGCTGAAGGCCAATGAGGACGACGTCGTTGCCGTCCCGGTATTTGATCGCTCGATCGAGATTGCTCGCGCCGGCGGCAACCTCATTCCTCAGTCTACAAAGATCATAGTCTGCGAGGGCAACTACCTGCTTGCACGACAAACTCCTTGGGACAAGCTCAAGGAGATTTTCGACTTCACAGCGTTCGTTGACGTGGACAAAGATCGTCTGCGGCAGAGACTTCAAAACCGCTGGCAGACCTACGGCCTGGACCCTGCGGAAATTCGGCGGAAGGTCGAAGAAAACGATCTGCCGAACGGTCTTGCAATCGTGGCCGGAAGCGCCGAGCCCGATCTCCATATCGACAACAACTGATCCCCCACGCCGACCGGAAGTCATTGCGGTCGGCCACCGTCAACCCCGCCAAGGATGATCGGCGGGATCTACAACTGAAATTTGGAGACTCCTATGAAACACGGGATTTACTATTCCTACTGGGAACATGAGTGGAGCGCCAAGTTCGGCCCCTATGTCGAAAAGGTCGCGAAACTTGGCTTCGACGTCATCGAGGTAGCTGCACATCATATCAATGAATACAGCGATGCCGAGCTCGCAGAAATCAGACAGACTGCCAAGGACAACAATATCATCCTGACGGCTGGGATCGGCCCTTCGAAGACCAAGAATCTGTCGTCGCCGGACATTGCGGTGCGCGAGGCGGGTAAGGCATTCTTCGAGCAAACCCTTACAAATGTCGCAAAGCTCGATATCAAGACAATTGGTGGTGCGCTCCATTCCTACTGGCCGGTGGACTACTCCAAGCCAGTCGACAAGGAGGGCGATCGGGCGCGTGGGGTCGAGGGCATTCATGGCATTGCAGACTTCGCTGCAAACTTGGGTATCAACCTTTGCATCGAGGTGCTCAATCGCTTTGAAAACCACGTTCTCAACACCGCCGCCGAAGGCGTGGCATTCGTGAACGATGTCGGCAAGTCGAATGTTAAAGTGATGCTCGATACGTTCCACATGAATATCGAGGAGGACAGCTTCGGACAGGCGATCCGTACCGCCGGCCCGTTGCTCGGACATTTCCACACGGGAGAGAGCAATCGCCGCGTCCCAGGTAAAGGCAGAATACCTTGGCACGAGATCGGTCTCGCCCTTCGCGATATCAATTACTCGGGTGCCGTTGTCATGGAACCGTTCGTAAAGACAGGCGGAACGATCGGGTCTGACATCCGAGTGTGGCGTGATCTAAGCGATGGCGCGGACGAAGCGAAAATGGACGAGGATGCGGGGAACGCTTTGGCATTTTCTCGATTTGTGCTCGGCGGTTGACCTGACCGACGCTGTCAACCGACATGCATCGCTATCGCTGTACCTGAACGAGATGCAAGTGAGGCGGGCCGCCTGAATCCTACAGCCGTGGTCGGTGGCAGTGAACTCCGTGCCACGGTCGAAGGTGATTGAACGACGGGTGAGGTGGGGCAGCGCCTGTAGTGCTCGCACGAGGCCGTCCATGGCGGGCCGGCCATGCCCCGTCGCAAAATGGTAGCTGCTGAGATCGCGCAACTGTTTATCGATGAGCATGTTGCGTCGGACCTCACGAAAGATCGTCGGACGATGTCGTGAGAGCTTCAGCGTCGGCAAAGTCCAGACTTCGGAGCCGCGTCAGATGGCTCGAGCAATGGCACAGTCGGTCTCACACGTTTCGCAACCGAATTCGGCCTCAAAACTCAGGATAGCTGCAGGTGGGGGGAACGCGCGCGGCGGACAGTTGGGAAGAGTTCTGATTACCGCACGACGGCAACGGGAAAGCCATCCGGCAGGCTTCCCCGTCTACGCCGCCGTCCGGCTTCTCGATCGGGGCTGAAAGTGCAACCGCAGAGGCTTGATTGCCATCGCGCAGGTGTTGGCAGGAGATTTAAGAGATACCCGGACACAGCTCCATCCTAGGAAAACAAGCCAGAGCGAATGTCCCTGTGAAGCCATGACTTCTTGCAGCGAGCCGAGGACCTGGCCGCTCCGGGTTCAGAGTCTGTTGATTTCCGCTGGGAGCTGACACGGCGTTAGTGGGACAGATCGCGCCCGCCGGGCTCTCCGGAGCTGTCCAAAGCGTCTTATGCCGAAAGCCGAATATGCCGCACAGTTGAATTTTGTAGGTGGACTTGTTGAGCTTCGGCCATGCAGTATTCGCATAATCGAGCCTCCTTTTCAGACGCGCCAGTTGCTGGATGCTGAAGAACTCGCATTCGGCATCTTCCGCCCAATCTGGCATTTGGCCCCTGAACGCGGGACTTTTCGGTTGGCGCATGGCGAAACGTGGGGTTGCGCGTTTAGAAAAAATTAAGAATTCACCTCCAGAAACTGGTGTCACATCCGATTTGGAGAATTGAGATTGCCATTCTCGCGCGCACTTGCTCTTAGTAGCCCCGTTGATGAGGCGCCCGATCTGCGTTCGCTTCCTACGCGAAGGCAGGTCATTGCGCACCCTTTTGTCGAGAAACTGCGTGGGGCGGTACAGTTCGATTTCTTCGCAGTGTCCGGGCTGGATCTGGACGGCTATCGCTTTGGAAGTGGACACTCCATCGATACCGATGTTCCGCCCGCGTTCCTGGACGCTTATTATGGCGATGACCTCCTAAAAGTAGATCCATTCGTGAAAGCATCGATGTCGGCGGCAATGGTAGTTGTTGAGGAGGAGGTCTATGCTGAAACACCGCCGCCTCAGAGGCTACAGTATCTTGCCAGGACGTTCGGCGTGCTTAACCGAACGCTCTTCCCCATCAGGCGTGGTGACGTCGTCTTCGGAGCGGTGGCCTTTGCACGTGCGACGCCGTTCACGCGAGAGGAAGTCGATTTCCTCGGCGAGATCTCGGAAGTCATGCACCGAGTCATCACGCGGCCAATCATGGAAAAGTTCTCAGCACAGACTCTCAAATTAATAGACGGCGAAATCGCCTGCCTGAGATTTGCCAGCCTCGGCAAGACGACTGACGAGATCGCTGCGGCGAGCGGTTACACACCAGACACCGTCAATAGCTATGTCAAGACCGCTATCCGTAAGCTCGGCGCGGATAATCGCGTTCATGCGATCGCAGAGGCGATCCGCCGTGGACTTATCAATTAGCCAAAAACGCAAACACAATTGACGCGACAGCGACTGCTGTCCTACGGGCGGCTTCGAGGCTGCCCTTTATCCCGTATTCTTGGATTGATTTCTGGGCAGGGCGCGCACTTTTTGAGCGAATGCCCAACTGCCATTCCTGACATTAAGACTTCATTTGGGGTTTGCCCCTAAAACTGGGGGTGCCGGAAAGAAGGCATCGTCTCTCAGATGAATGAGCGCCGGCTTGATCCTAACTGAAGTGCCATGGCCATAATTCCAACGGACAGCAAATCGTCCAGGACACGAGCCTTCGGCAGACATGGAGAGTATCTTGGGAATGATGTCTTTTGGTTTCTCGTCCGATGCCAGTGCCGTGCTTGCCGCAATGAGCAAGTCGCAAGCGATCATCGAGTTCGATCTCACGGGAAAGATTCGGTCCGCCAACCAGAATTTTTGTGCGGCACTCGGTTACGAACTGAACGAGATCGTTGGCCAGCACCATCGAATGTTTGTCGATCCAATAGAGGCTGCGAGCGCCGAGTACCGGCAGTTCTGGAGCGATCTCGCCGCCGGCAAGTTCCACCAGCGTCAGTTCAAGCGCATCGGCAAGGGCGGCAAGGAGATCTGGATTGAAGCCTCGTACAATCCAGTGTTCCGGGGAGGCAAACCCTATAAGGTCGTCAAATTTGCAACCGATATTACCGCCCAGAAGCTGAAGAGCGCCGAAGACGCTGGCAAGCTCGATGCGCTGTCGCGGTCCCAAGCCGTTATCGAGTTCACACCTACGGGCGAAATCCTTGCAGCCAACAAGAACTTTCTCAACACGCTCGGATATCAACTGTCCGAGATCAAGGGAAAGCATCACTCGATGTTCTGCGAACCCGCTTATACCCACAGCGACGACTATCGCCGCTTCTGGAGCCGGCTGGCAGGCGGAGAGTATGTCGCTGACGAGTTCCTGCGTCTTGGAAAGGGTGGGAGGAAAGTCTTTATCCAAGCCTCGTACAACCCGATCTTCGACATGAACGGCAAGGTCTTCAAAGTCGTCAAGTTCGCAACCGACGTCACGACGCGCGTCGAAAACGTCGATCACCTCGCATCTGCGCTGCAATGGCTCGCTGAAGGTGATCTGACCCAGCAACTCGGCTCACCCTTTCTGCCGACACTGGAAAAACTCCGCCTCGACTTCAACAGTGCCGCATCCAAGCTTCGCTCGGCTATGGAAGCCGTGGCGCAGAATGCAGGCGCGATTGCCGCCGCGTCACAGGAAATCCGTTCCGCCTCCGATGACCTTTCTCGCCGGACTGAGCAACAGGCTGCTTCGGTGGAGGAAACCGCTGCTGCGCTCGAAGAAATCACGACAACCGTGTCAGATTCCAGTCACCGCGCCCAGGAAGCCGGCCAGCTTGTGCGAAAGACCAAAGAGAATGCGGAGCGCTCCGGTCTGGTGGTACGTCAAGCCGTCGAAGCGATGGATAAGATCCAGACGTCGGCGTCAGAGATCGCCAACATCATTGGCGTCATCGACGAGATCGCCTTCCAGACCAACCTGCTCGCATTGAACGCCGGCGTTGAAGCCGCCCGCGCCGGCGATGCCGGCAAAGGCTTTGCCGTTGTCGCGCAAGAGGTGCGTGAACTTGCCCAGCGTTCGGCCAAAGCCGCAAAGGAGATCAAGGACCTGATCGGTGCATCCAATGGGCATGTCAAGAATGGCGTCGCACTCGTCGGCGAGACCGGTAAGGCGCTCGAGGAGATCGTCGGACAGGTCGTTCACGTCGATAGCAACGTCGGCGCGATTGTCGAAGCCTCGCGCGAACAGGCGACCGGTTTGAAAGAGATCAACACCGCCGTCAACACCATAGACCAGGGCACCCAGCAAAACGCAGCCATGGTCGAGGAGACATCTGCTGCTGCCCACGGCCTCGCCAGGGAGTCTGAAGCACTGTTCCAGCTTCTGTCACAATTTAATGTCGGTGCCGAAACGCATTCACACCGGTCGGCACCGAGATCGACGGGAGCGCCAACCCGACCGGTAGCCAACCCAGTCCGGCAGATGACTGCCAAGGTAGTTCACGCCTTTCAGGGAAATGCCGCCATTAATGCCGAAAGCTGAGAGGAGTTCTAATGACCAACCTCGGAGATTGCGGAAGATTGAGCCGAAGCGGATAAGCTGCTCTTGCGTTTGCGGGAATGCCGATAATGAGATTGTCGACAGGATTATCTACGGGGTCTTTCGCCGGGCGGATGGCTCTCTCGACATGTCAGTTAGGGGAGCATGAGGATTTGTGGGGCGGGCCGGAGCGGAGTATGTCGTCGCCATTGAATTTCGACGGAACTGGTGAGCGTGAAGAGGGCAAGACGAACAACGCGAGCTCGCGGGGACACGGCGACCTCTGAGGATGAAGTTTTCGCGCTGCAATTCCGTATCTGGTTGAAAGATGTAAGCCCGATGGTGTGGCGCAGGGTCCAGGTTCTCTCGACAATCAGCCTGCGCGAATTTCATGGCGTCCTTCAGGTCGTAATGGGATGGGAAGGCATCCACCTTTATCAGTTCATCATTCACGCCGCGCGGTACGGCTCGTGGGAGACGGGAGCCCGGTCCCCGGCCAAGACGCTTGGCAAATTGAAGCTGCGCAAAGGCAGCCGGTTCCTTTACGAGTACGACCTCAACATTCTATGGGAGCACGAGCCGCGGCCTCTTCGGCCGCCCGACGCCGGTGCGCGCCGTCGACGGCGTTTCGCTCTCGGTCATGCCAGGCGAAACGCTCGGCATCGTCGGCGAATCCGGCTCCGGCAAATCGGCGCTTGGCCGCATGCTGCTCGGCATAGATGACGGGCAGCGAGGAAGCGTGCGCTTCCAGGGGCAGCCGATGCCGGCGCGAAACACCGCGGAATGGCGGGCACTGCGCGCCAGGATGCAGCTCGTCTTCCAGGCCCGCTCGCAGCGCTCGACCGCCGCGTAACGATTGCGAAACAGATCGCCGAGCCGCTTGATATCCACAAGCTCATTCCCAGGGAGCATCAGACTGACCGCGTGACGGAACTGATGCGGGCCGTCGGCCTACGCGTTGACCAGGCCGACCGCTATCCCCACGAACTTTCGGGCGGCCAGCGCCAGCGGGCCGTGATCGCCCGGGCGCTGGCTTCGCGGCCAAAACTGCTCGTCTGCGACGAGCCGGTTTCGGCGCTCGACGTCTCCATCCAGGCGCAGGTCGTCAACATGATGCGCGACCTGCAGGAAAAGAACGGCATCGCCATGGTCTTCATTGGAGCTTAGTGCGCGATAGCTCCCGTTTCCGCATGGACTTTGCGACGAAGTCAAACCGCCTGCCGAGGCAAAGAGGAACAAATGAGAGCTTCTGCGGTTCATGCCTCACACGACAAAGGAGGAATTTCATGGACCCCAGCAATCATGTTCGGCTGACATCGGATGAACTCATTCCGGCAAACCTCGAAGGTGCGACCGTCTACGGAGCCAATGACCAGAAGGTTGGAACGGTAGATCACATCCACGGAATCAGCCTCGCCGTCATAGACGTCGGCGGTTTCCTTGGTATTGGAGCCAAACCTGTTGCCGTTCCATTCAAAGATTTCGACTGGATGAGAGATGAGGACGGCGTCATTCACGCCGTGACTGGCTGGACCAAGGACCAGCTCAAAGACATGCCCGAGCATCGGGATTGAAGCGAAGCTCGGCCTAAGTGCCGGGCTTTCCGCTCCGCCGGAGCATTATTCTGCATTTGTTCTTGTGATGGGGCAACAGATGGAAGCGCAAAAGATCTTTTTTGACAAAAGCGACTGGGTGCCCAACAACCAGACGCTTCCGGTTATCGTCTATCGTCAAATCTTCGTCTGCGATGACGGGTGTGAGGAGTTCGCGCGTCTGTTCACCTCGCACGGATGGGAAGGTGTATGGCGCAATGGTGTTTTCGATTATCAGCACTATCACGCGGGCGCTCATGAAGTGCTTGGTGTGGGAAAAGGAACGGCGAAGCTGCAGATCGGCGGCCGCGCCGGTAAAGTGTTCGAGCTGCACCCGGGAGATTGTCTCGTCCTTCCAGCGGGGACGGGACATCAAAACCTGGGCGCGAGCACCGACTTTCGGGTGGTCGGCGCCTATCCGCCAGGCCAACACGCTGACGTTCAGACAAGCGCTGCGACCGCAGAATTGCTCAAAACAATCGCCGAGGTCGCATTGCCCGAAACCGATCCGGTGCAAGGCGCCTCTGGCCCGTTGTTCGAGGCTTGGCATCTCGGCGATAAGTAAGGCACCCGGTTCAGGTATCAGTTCGACCCGTCCCGTAATGGTAAACGAATGAACTTTAGGCTCGTTGCGATAGAAAAGGAGTCAATGCCCTAGACTATCGGCTAATGGCTGAGCACGAAACGGAGGACGCAGTTTTTACTTCCACTCCCAGAGGTTTTTGGAATGGTGCGGTCGCGTGGTGACGATGGCCGCAGTTGTGTCCGCCATTTCGACGTAGCGACTGGCATCCTCGGCACCGTTGAGCCCAGCGAAGATCATCTTCATCGAGCTTTTGAGTGGCGCGCCCTTGATGCGGTGCTCGAAGCGTATGACCGCATGCGGATACTCCTTATTGAGGCTGATGATGGGGTCGCCGGTCAATGCAATATGGTCCTGCATCGCTAAGAATGATGAGATCCTCTGATGAGCGAGCGCTGGCGAAACCTGGACATTTCCCTTCGGCGTCCGGGCATAGGCGATCGCATCCGTTCGGCCCTTCTGCCTTTTGGTTTCGTAGACGAGGAGAGCTGTGCCCATCGCAAGCTCAATATGAAGATCGAACGTCTGATAGCGATCAGGGCGCTCGAAGAGATCGTCCAGTGTTGCCTTCAGATCTTGAATATAGTCGGCATAAAGTGAGGCAGTCATATCCAGTCCATAATAAGGGCACTAGCCTGCAAACGTTCGTCGCTGCAACGACAGTCTCTTGGCTTTGACGTCCAAGACTACCTTTCGGCCATTGATGTATGCGGGTACTGCCACAATGAGGCAGGGCAACGCAATCTGCGAGATCGGAACAACGGCAGGTTAGGTCGGCACCGATGCAATGGCACCGGGTGAACTCTTTTCAATCCAGTTCAGCGCAAGTCCGGTCGGCTAACGGAACTTGCATACTGCCTCCCAAGATTTCGATCACGCATCCCCCCTTTGGGCGGGGTTTCTGAGCTACTTCGGCCATCCTCATGACGCTGAGTGCCGCTTAGTCGATCTCCCGCGGTTGAGTGGCACATCAGTCACTGCACGGCCGCCATCGAGCGAACCGTTGGGTACCCCTCTAGGGTTATCCCAACTCGTCAAGTTGTCGCCTCACATCTGCTGTCGCGCGCTTCGAGGCCGGGGAATTACATCGCTTCGAAAGGAGTTCAAGGCCTGCCAATCACAGCGGCACTATTAGCGGATGGTCGAAAGGAACGGACCAAACGAAGCTTCTTGCCGGGCCGCTTGGCGGCACTCGCGCCGGATGGGCGCATCACGACCGACGTTGTCGATGACGAAGTCCGGAGACTTAAGGCTTTGGGCGCACAACAAATGACGATGATGCAGCCGACGCGATTATCGTTGAATTGCTGGGTGCCGAAGTCGCCGCTCGTCTCGATCGCTTTGACACAGCGCAACTTGCAACTCTCCGGAATATAATCAACGGAGATGGTGAAGGCTGTTGTGCGGATCGGTATTCTGAACCACCATCATCGGGAGGTCGAGCGCGTCCAGGCGACCCGCTTCCATCGCAATGCACACCAGGCCTCGGGCATGCGTCATCATGAAATTGATCGCCGCCGGTGTTACCGCATCGGATGCGATGACGATATCGCCTTCGTTTTCGCGGGTAAAATCATCGACCACGATGACCATCTCGCCGCGCGCAATGGCCGCGATCGCGGCTTCGACACTTGAACCTGTCATATCGTCAACCTTTCCATCCGCATGTTCGCCCCGTTTCGATCACAGGATGGCGGCCGCTTCTTCGAATGCCAGACGCGGCAGGCGATCGAAATTGCCGCTCGGGTCGCCATAGCCGAGATTGACGAGGAAATTCGACTTGATCGGCGTGTCGGCAAAGAAGGCCGCGTCGACGACGTCCGATTTGA
The DNA here is from genome assembly GCA_900473185.1 of Hyphomicrobiales bacterium. GTDB lineage: Bacteria > Pseudomonadota > Alphaproteobacteria > Rhizobiales > Rhizobiaceae > Rhizobium. The sequence goes on from UCKU01000029.1 coordinate 167,944, forward strand.
AGCCGGACATCGGACCGGCGTCGAGACCGATCAGGCGGGCGGCAAGAATGAGATAGGCGCCCTGCAGGCTGCTGTTGCGGAAAGCGGTTTCCTCGGCGAGCGACGGGCTCGACGTGAACCAGGAGCGGGCGTCTGCATGCGGAAAGAGCTGCGGCAGTTTTTCGTAAAATTCGGAGTCATAGGCGACGATCGCGGTGACCGGAGCCGTCATGGTCTTTTCGAGATTGCCGCGGGAAAGGGCGGGTGCCAGCCGGTCCTTGGCCTCTTTGGATTTGACGAAGTAGAAGCGGGCCGGCAGGCAGTTGCCGGAGGTCGGGCCCATTTTCACAAGCTCGTAGAGTGCATGGAGCTGCGCATCGCTGACCGTGCGCTCATGCCATTTATTGAAGGTCCGCGCCTTGTTGAACAGCAGGTCTTCGATGCCGCCTGTATTCTGGTCCATCAGCATTGCATTGTCTTCCGTCGTCTATCACCAAAGGGGGCCATGTCGGCGCTTGGACGTGATCCTTGCACAGGATCGGCGATTTTCGGCCTGAGCATTTCTCATCGCCGACCGAAGAAATAGCCATTCGCAACTTCAGAAAGTCCCGACTAACCTTCGACCATCGCACCACCCAAGAGAGGACGAGGAACATGGCTGTCTGGGACAAGTTTCTGACCGAAGACGACAAGAAGGTCATGGAAAAGCGCAAGCCGCGGACGCTGAACGGTCCCGGCCGTCGCAATGCCCTGTTGCTGATCGACATGCAGGTGACCGCCTGCGGCTTCGACAAGCCGATCTATGAGCAGCTGGACATCTATTCCGGCGCCTGCGGCCCTCATGCCTGGAAAGCCATCCCGGTCCAGCAGAAGCTGCTCGCGGCAGCGCGCGCCGCCGGCATGCCGGTGATTTATTCCAAGCATATCTTCTACGAGATGAGCGGTCTGCCGGCGGCGGATCCTGCCAACAATTTCAGTGCCCGCAACGTCAATTCGGAAGTGCCGGTCGAGGTTGCGATGCAGCCCGGCGACCTGCTTGTCGAAAAGCAGACGCCGAGCTGCTTCACCTTCACCAATCTGCAGATGATGCTGAACAATCTCGGCGTCGACGGCCTGCTCGTGGGCGGCAACAGCACGAGCGGCTGCGTGCGCGCCACCTGCGTCGAAGGCATGGCGCTCGGCTACAAGATGCAGGTGATCGAAGAGGCGGTGTTCGATCGTATCGAGCTCTCCCACGCCGCCGCACTCTTCGACATGCAGTTCAAGATCTGCGACATCATCTCCGCACAGCAGGCTCTGCAGCAGATCGGCGCAAGCGCCGTGCCTGCGAGCGCAGCGGCCTGACCCTTCCGCCCATCCAGAAAGAGACTATGCCATGACATTCCTCGCTGCGGCTCTGCAGCTCGGTCCTGCGGGGCCGAGCATCGGGACCACCGTGTCCCGAATTCTTTCGCTCCTCGATCAGGCCGGCGATCAAGGGGTGAAACTCGTCGTTCTCCCAGAACTTGCGCTGACGCCGTATTTCGGCGCGACGGTACACGAGCTTTCCGGCCACTATGCCTCGAAGCCCGAAAATGACGAGGCGATCGCCGCCGTCGGCGAAAAGGCCAAAGACCATGCCATGGCGATCGTTCTGCCTTTCGCGGAACTTTCCGGCAACCAGGTCTATAATTCCATGGCCTTCATCGATACCGCAGGGCGCCATGTCGGCACGTTCCGAAAGATGCATATTCCAGGCTTCGTCGAACCCAAGCCGAATGGCGAAGTCACCATCCTGGAAAAACGCTACTTCACGCCGGGAGATCTCGGCTTCGGCGTTTACGATACCGCGCCGCTGAAGCTCGGCGGATTGATCTGCTACGATCGGCGTTTTCCCGAGGCCTATCGCTCTCTTGCTCACAACGGCGCCGATATCATCTGCGTCGGCTACAACACACCAGTCATGCCGAAAAACACCCTCTCTGCCGCCCGTCGTGCCTCCGAACTCGCAATGTGCGGCGGCGCCTATTCCAATGGAACCTATGTCATTGCAGCGGGCAAGGCCGGCATGGAGAACGGCATGCGCTATATCGGCGGCAGCCTGATCGCCGGGCCTGATGGCATGATCGTCAAGAAGGCGAAGAACATGGGCGACGAACTCGTGGTCGCTGAAATCGACATGGAGAAGCAGGCCTCCATTCGCGAACGCTGGGCCTTCGCAGTCAATCGGCGACCTGCCGATTACGTGATGACCCAAACCGCCTGATGGTGTGAAATGGCGTCATTTACTGAGCTGCCGCTGACGAAGGGCAGGTTCGCCGCGCTCGGCGTTCGAAATTTCAGGATCTTCTTTTCCGGGCTGATGGTCTCCGTGACCGGTCCGTGGATGCAGACCACGGCGCAGGCCTGGCTCGTTCTCAAGCTGACGAATTCCTCGCTGTCGCTTGCGACCGTGGCCTCGCTGCAATTCCTGCCCATCATGCTTTTCGCCCTCGTGGGAGGAGCGGTTGCCGACCGTTTTCCCCGGCGCAAGCTGATGTTCGCCACCCAGGCTTTCGGGGCTTTGCAAGCCGTCTTTCTGGGCGTCCTGGTCGCAACCGGCAGCGTCACCATATGGCATATCTATGTCCTTGCGCTTACGCTCGGCGTCATCAATGCGCTCGACACGCCGCTGCGCCAGGCTTTCGTCAGCGAACTGGTGTCGCTGCCTTTCGTTCCGAACGCGATCGCCCTGACATCGATGGTGCAAAATCTGGGCCGCATTATCGGCCCGGCGCTCGGCGGCATCGTCATTGCCGCCTTTGGCGTAGAAGCCGCCTTTTTCCTGAATGCCCTGACCTTCGCCGCCATTCTGATCGCGCTGATGCGCATTCGGCCGGAGGAACTCGAACCCAGCCGTTTTACCGGGAAACCCAGCGTCATCTCCCAGATCGGCGAGAGCCTCGACTATGCCTGGCGCACGCCGACGATCCTCTTTTTGCTCCTGGCGACCGCCTTCATCGGCATGTTCGGCCAGAACTTCACCACCATCGTGCCGCTCGTGGCGAATTATATCGTGCATGCGAGTGCAGCCGAATTCGGCCTGCTGAATTCCTGCCTCGGCACCGGCTCCTTCATTTCCGCCTTTTTGCTGACAAGCCGGGGGGCACCCTCGGTGCGGCGCATCCTGCTGTCGGGACTGGCTTTCGGCATCATGCTGATCGCGATCTCGCTGACCGGCAACCTCTTCGTCAGCTGCTTCCTGTTCCTGATCGTCGGGGCTTCGGCCGTGACTTTCTCGGCCTCCGTGACCGCTTCTCTGCAGATCCAGTCGCCGCCCGAAATGCGCGGCCGCTTTGCCGCCATGGTCCATCTGCTGATCACCGGCTCCTCGCCGATAGGCGCCATGCTGACCGGTTTCGTGGCGCAGTCCTTCGGTGTCTGGGTGTCGATTTTTGCCAATGGCGCGCTTTGCTGCATCGGCATGGCGATCTCGTTTCTCTATTTCCGGCGCAGCCGGAAGGACAAGAATTTCGACCTCGGCCGCGTCGCAAAGCAGGAGGAAACGGCACCACCGCCGGTCGTCACGGCCGCGGAATAGCGTCGGCTGCGAGTGCCGCATAAAAAATGAACCGGAACTGCTTTTGATCAAAAATTATGCTTGCCGTAACAAATCTGTCGTGTTTTTCTAAGCGTGGGAGGACGTTGTAAAGGGGAATTGTCGATGAGAAGACGAGTACCTCTGAACGCGGTCCGTGCCTTCGAGGCAGCGGCTAGGCATAACAGCCTCGTACGGGCAGCTGATGAGCTTTGTGTGACGCCAACGGCTCTGAGTCACCAGATCCGGCTGTTGGAAGACTTTCTGCAAGCCAAACTTTTCCTTCGCAAAAACAGTCGCTTGGAGCTTACGCCGGAGTCGCGGGCCTATCTTGGGCGCCTCACCGAAGCACTGGACCTGATCGACGACGCGATCGATTCCTTGCGCAAACCGCTCGATATGCCGGAGCGGGTCGTCGTCGGCGCCTCGGCTTCGGTGGCATCGCTCTGGCTGATGCCGCGACTGCAGAACTTCATCAGGACATCGCCCAATATCGACATCTCGCTGACGACCTTCATCGAGCGCTCGGCAATCGAATCCAACACGTCGGATATCTGGATCTGCAACTGGCGCACCAATCTCGACCGCCGTGTCGAATTGCTGCTGGAAGAGGAAATCATCCCGGTCTGTTCGCCGCAGCTCGCGGAAGAATATGGCGAGCTGAGCTTCGATTCACTGCGCGAACTTCCCCTCGTCCATGTCGACAGGGCCAAGCCTGACAGCAATGGACAATATCCGGATTGGGAGCGCTATCTCAGGGAATACGGCATGCATCGCACCGATGTCGCCAAGGGTCCCCGCTTCAACCAGGGCGGCCCGGCGATCGAAGCGGCGAAAGCCGGCATGGGCGCCTTGCTCGGCCGCTCCATCCTGATCGAGAAAGCCCTGAAGAGCGGCGAGCTCGTCCGGCTTGGGGAGCCTTACCCGGTTCGCAATCCCTATTACATCGTCTCGCCGCTGCAGGCCTCTTCGCAGGCCATCAACACCTTCAAGGACTGGATCTTCGCCGAAGCCGGCACGCAGCCTGGCGTCTACGCTTCCTGACGATCGAATGGCCCGAACGAAGCGGGCCACGTCTTTCTTCCTTTGAAACAGAAAAGCCGGCACAGGCACTGCCTGTACCGGCTACAGATGCGCTGATGTTATCTCAAGCGGCGTCCAGCGACCATTCGTCCTCGGGCGACCAGGAAACGGTGACCCGGTCGCCGATCGCATGCGGCTCCGCGAAGAATTCGCTGTCCGGAACCAGGACTGAAAGCGGCTGCTTGTCCACCGACAGAAGATTGATGCGGACGGACGGCCCCTGATATTCGCGGCCGATGACCTCGGCCATCAGGTGACGACCGTCGGTCGCATGCGAGACATGGCATTTGTCGGCCCGTACGGCAACGCTGCAGCTTGCCATCTGGATGACGTTATGGCCGCCGATGAAACGCGCCACGAAGGCGTTTGCGGGTTTCTCGAAAATGTCGCGCGCCGGTGCCGCCTGCATGATCCTGCCGCCGTTCATGACGACGATCATGTCGGAAAGCGCCATCGCCTCTTCCTGACTGTGCGTGACATGCACGAAGGTGATCCCGAGTTCCGTCTGGATGCGCTTCAGCTCGGCGCGCATGGCGATGCGCAGGAAGGGGTCGAGTGCCGACAAAGGTTCGTCGAGCAGGAGGACGCGCGGCTTCGTGATCAGCGAGCGGGCCAAGGCGACGCGCTGCTGCTGGCCACCGGAAAGCTGCGACGGCATGCGGTCGGCGAGCGTCTCCATCTGCACCAAAGCGAGATAATCCATCGCCTGCTTGTGACGCGTCGCCTTGTCGACCTTCTTCAGCTTCAGCGAGAAGGCGACATTGTCGAGAACGCTCAGATGCGGAAAGAGCGCGTAGCTCTGGAACATCATCGAGGTACCGCGGCTGACGGCGGGCGCGACGGTGACGTTCTTATCCTGGATCAGAATGTCGCCGTCGCTCACCACCTCGTGCCCCGCAATCATCCGCAAGGTGGTCGTCTTGCCGCAGCCGCTCGGTCCGAGCAGGCAGCAATAGGAGGCAGCCGGAATGCGCAGCGAGATATTCTCGACTGCCACGCTTGAGTCATAGCGCTTGGTGAGCGCTACCAGCTCGACGTCATTGCTGCGTCGGACGGCGGCGGCCGGCTGCGATTTCCATTCGGCACCGGCAGGCGTTTCAGGCTGGATCTTTGTCTCGTGTCTCATGGGATCACCTCTGGCTTGATTGTTTGCGTCAGTGCGCATGCGCCCGAAGACGGCGGCGTTTTGCGAGATAGGCACCGAGCAGAAGAGTGCCGATCACGAGCGAGAAGGAGAAAAGCGTGGTGACGGTGCCGATCGCGAACAGAACCGGCGAGGTCGCGGCCGTCAGCAGGCCGGTGATTTCCATCGGCATCGTGTTGCCGGTGCCGACATTGAGCGAGGTACGCGCCACCTCTTCATAGGACGAGGTGAAGCCCGCCATGAAGATGCCGACGACACCGGGCAGGATGATGGGGAAGATCACCTCCCGGAAGCGCTGCCAGCTGGTGGCGCCGAGATCCGTCGCTGCCTCTTCGTACGACCGGTTGAAGCGGCCGAGAACGATGAACATGATCAAAAGGCCGAAGGGCAGGGACCAGGTGAGCTGGGCGCCGATGCCCGAGGTGAACCACTGCACCTGGAAGCCCAAGAGGTTGAAGGCGAGCGCGATGCCGAAGCCGACGAAGATGCCGGGAAGCACCATCGAGGTGATGGCGGAATAGAAGACGAAATTCGCGCCCGGGAATTTGCGCCGGTAGGAAAGACCGGCTGCAAGGGCGATCAGGGTCGTCAGCAGCGCGACGATGCCAGCAAGCCGCATCGAGCGCACGAAGGATTCATGGATATCGCCGACGCCTTCGCCGCCGCTGCCGGCAAACAGCACCTGGAACCAATGCGTGGAGACGCCGACCATCGGGAAGCTCATGCCACCATTCGGCCCCTGGAAGGACAGGATGAAGACGCACATCATCGGCCCGTAGAGGAAGGCGAGATAGATGACGAAAATGCCGAAGAGCAGATAGAATGAACGCGGGCGTGGTTGTCCTCTTTCGCGCATGTCCGTTCTCCTAGTTCGCCAGTTCTTTGCGGATATCGACCAGCCGCAGCAGCGCCGTGACGAAGGTCAGCACGATCACCAGCATGACGACCGACTTCGCCGCCGCGGGTGGATATTGGAAGGCATTCAGCTCGGTGGTGATGGCGCCGACAGCGGTATTGATCTGTCCGCCGCCCATCTGCTTGACGATGAAATAATCGCCCATCACGGCCGTCACGATGAAGATGGAACCGATCGCGATGCCCGGCTTGACCAGCGGCAGGATGATCATCGTGATGATCTGCCATTCATTGGCGCCCTGATCGCGTGCGGCATGCACGAGCGAATGATCGATCTTCGCCATGGAATTGGCGATCGGCCCGAGCATCGCCAATGTCAGCATGTTGACATAGACGAGAATGACGGAAAATTCGGAATAGAGAAGCCAGCTCAGCGGCTGCTCGATGAGGCCGAGATGCAGGAGCGCCTGATTGACGAGGCCCTCGCGTCCGAGCAGCGGCACCCACGAGACCATGCGGATCGGCCCGGAGGTCCAGAAGGGGATCGCGCAGGCGGCCATGCAGATCGCCCGCATCGCCGAGCTGCGCACATGGAAGATCAGGTAGTAGGAGATCGTGAAGCCGAGGACGAGGGTTATCGCCCAGACGATGGCGACGAACTTGAAGGTCTTTTCGTAGAGATCGACCGTCAGGCTCGAGGTGAATATGTCGGCGTAGTTGTCCCAGATGAATTCGGGGATCACCTCTGCGAAGCCGTAATCCATGAAGCTGACGGCAACGATCATGATCAGCGGCACCAGAACGAGGCTGATCATGATAAGGGCCATCGGCGCGACCTGGAGAACGGACGTTCCTGCTCCGGCTTGCAATTTCATCGGTGATTTCCCTGTTGTTCAATCATGCCGGGACCGGCGGCGGCAATGGCGGCCGCCGGCTATCGGTTCAGGCAGCGATGAACTTCTGCCATTGCCGGACGAGGTAGCGATCCTCGTCCATTAGGGTGTTCCAGATGCCGATATTGCCCATGCGATCCCAGAGCGAGCCGCCGTCGCGCACGGCACCGGCCTTTTCCATGATCTTACCGAAGGGGTTGAGGATGTCGGTCTGGGCGGGCTTGCCGTCGTACCAGTAGCCATATTCGTCGGCCGACATAAACGGCTTCACATTCTCCGGCACGGTATTGTAGAAGCCCTGGCGCGAGATGAAGGCGCCGGCCCAGCCGGAATTGTACCAGTTCATATATTCGATGGCGCAGTCGCGCTTCAGGCCGGTCAGATGCTTCATCGCAAACATCATGATGTACCAGCCGCGATGGCCTTCCTTCAGCGGCTGGAACGTGCAGGGGATACCGCGCGTGCGCACTTCCGTCACGGCCGGCGACCACATCGACTGCAACACGACCTCGCCGGAAGCCATCAGCTGCACCGACTGGTCGAAATTCAGCCAGAAGGAGCGGAACTGGCCGGCCTTCTTGTATTCGATCAGCTTGGCGATGGTGTTGTCGATTTCGTCGCGGGTCATGTTGCCCTTGTCGACATATTTGACCTCGCCGAGCGCTTCGAGCGCCATCGCCGCATCTGGCAGGCCGACATTGACGCCTTCCTGCAGCGCCACGCGGCCCTTGAAGGCGGGGTCCAGAAGCTTCGCCCAGCTGTCGATCTTCACGTCGCCGACGAGATCGGGTCGGACGCCCAGCGTATCGGCATTGTAATAGAGCGGGATGCCGACCAGCCAGTCGGTCGGTGTCATCGAATAGGCCGTCGCATTCGCGTCGCTGTAATATTGCGCCTTGATCGGCGCGTAGCCCTGCAGCGAGGCTTCCTTGCCGTTCGGATATTTGCCGGTGCGGAACAGCGATACCGTCTGATCCCACCATTTATATTCCTTGGCGGTGACAGGCTGCACGATATCCTTGCCGAGCAGATATTTGACCGAGGTATTGCCGAGATCGGCGACGTCCATCGTCTCGGGCTGGGTCAGCATGCGGTTCATCTGCGTGGTCACGTCGACCGTCTGCATCTCGATCTGGAAGCCGAGATCCTTGTTTGCCTGGTCCTGGATGCTCTTGATCGTCGAATAGGACTGCCCGATATGGGTGATCTTGATGTCCTTGATATTCTGCGCCCAGATCGTCGGGAAGCCCGTGATGACGCCCGAACCTGCGGCAGCACCTGCCGCGGCGGCGGCACCTTTCAACAGGCCACGCCGGGTTATGCGGCCAGCTTTCTTCTCAGCCATGTGTCTCTCCGTTTGCGGGCCTTCTGGCCCTTGTTTTGTTCCCACTCATCAGAATTCATGCATGCGGACCGGCACTGGATATGGTTATTATTTTGCCGGCTAAATTTTTGGACGCCGCTTATGCGGTCATCGCAATGTCGGGCTCGACCAGGATCTGGCGATACCGGCCATCGAGATAGAGCAGGGGAGAGCTGTCGCTCTCCCAGATTTCCGTTGCGACGATTTCGGCGATGAAGATCGTATGCGACTTGTAGGGCATGGCCTGGCGCACTTCGCAATCGAAGCTCACGAGCGAGCCCATCAGCGCCGGAGCGCCGGTCTTCAATATTCTCCAGGAGCCGGTATCGAAGCGCTTGTCGCGATCGATGGCGCTCGAAAAATTCGCGGCGATCGACTGGGCTGCCTCGGAGAGAATGTTGACGCAGTAGATGCCCGAACGGGCGATATGATCATGCGCCGAGGCATTCTTATTGACGCAAACCAGGAGGGAGGGCGGCTCTCCCGTCACCGAACTGACAGCCGTTGCGACGAGCCCGTGCCTCTTGCCCTCGGCGACTGTGGTGATCAACGAGACGCCGGATGCCAATCGGCGCATCCCTAGCTTGAACTGGTTCACATCCATAGAGCCCGCTCCTTCTTGGCGCCCCGGATCTGCTTTTCTCTTGCCGGGCCGCTATCTCTTGGGAAAATTATGTTGCGGTGCAGCGCGCAAACCAAATGACCATTTCTCACGTCCACGCTGAGAATTTCTGACGCGCCTATAACGCCCGTTCGGACTAGCCTGCGCTTCGCAGCGACAGACGGAAGTGGGGGACACATGCGCAAGAAGATTGCCTTCATCGGTACCGGCGGCACGATCTCTTCTCTCGGCCTCGATCCGCTCGACATCGTATTCTACGGCGAGCAACAGAATATGCTGCGGGCCGGTGCGATCATCGAGGCGGTGCCGGAGGTTCAGGCCGTCGCGGATGTGGTCGCGATCGCCTTTGCCAATGTGCCGAGCCCTGCAATCGCCTTTGCGGAATGGCGTGCGCTCGCCGCGCAATGCAAGACGATCGAAGAGAGTGGTGAGGGTTTTTCCGGCATCGTCATCGGCCACGGCACGGCGACGCTTGAAGAAACCGCCTATTTCCTGTCGCTGACAGTGCAGACATCCCTGCCTGTTGTCGTGGTCGGTTCACAACGGCCGCTCAGCGGCTTGTCGAGCGACGCAAAGCTCAATCTCGTCAATGCCATAAGGGTGGCCGCCGCGCCCCCCTCGGCCGGGCGCGGCGTGCTTGTCCTGCTCAATGACGAAATTCATGCTGCCCGCGAGGTAACGAAGACAGCAACCTTTCGCCTACAGACGTTTCGCGCGCCGGATTTCGGGATGCTCGGTTATGTCGATGGCGATACGGTGGCCTATTATCGCCGTGCAGAGCGGCGCAGCGCGCCCGAAACCGAATTCGACGTCGAGGCTCTCGATGCGCTGCCACGCGTCGACATCAGCTATGCCTATGCCGGCGCCGACGGGGTGGAGATCGACGCATTTATCGCAGCCGGGGCTCAAGGGATCGTCTCGGCGGGTTTTGCCCCTGGGATCGTCACGCCGAAACAGCTCGAGGCTCTCATTCGCGCCCGCGAGGCCGGCCTGGTCGTCATGCAGGGCACGCGCGTCGGCAGCGGTCTGGTCC
>UCKU01000035.1 GCA_900473185.1 Hyphomicrobiales bacterium
GTGTTGGTCGACTGGCGCAGAGCCTGGACGGCGGCATTGGTCTCGTTGACGGCATAGCTATAGACACCCGAGGCGTTGAGCACGAGACTGCCATAGGTGCCGTTCAGTGCCGTGCCGAGCGTGCCGGTCGTTGAGCCGAAGACCACGGTCGTGACCGTCTTGGTGTCACCGGCATCCGGATCGGTGTCGTTGGTCAGCACATTGCCGCTCGCAACCACACCACCCGAACCATTGGCAACACCACCCTTCTCGGTCGCGTCACCCGCATCGGCAACCGCCGTCGGTGTCGTATTCGACGTCGGCGTGGTGAACATCACATCGACCCAATAGTTCGTCGACTCAAAGGTGCTCGTGGGATACAGGCTGGCGCTGCCATAGGTGTATACGCCGTTGCCGCTGGCTGGCGCCGTCAGCGGGCCGCTCGTCACATTGGAGACGAAGTAGCTGGCGGTCGTCGAATAGTGGCCGGTATTCGTATGGTAGGACGCCGTGTAGGTCTGTCCGGCCGTCAACGTCACCGGGCTGGTAAAATAGGCAGTCTGCCAGCCGCTGGCAGTCTCGTTCGTGAAGGTGAGGGTCGCAATCCGCGTACCCGTGCTCGACCAGAGGGAGCCGGTATGCGTGCCGGTGTCCTGGCTGCCCTTGTAGAAACGAATACCGGTAACGGTCCCTGCCACGGAGGTCTGGAATTTGACCCCGAGCTCGACAGCTGACGTATCGTCGGTGTTGACAACCGCCGGCGTCGCCGCGCCGAAGAGAGAATAAAAGCTCGCCCCGGTCACGGTGACCGTGCGTCCTGCCGAAGGTGCTTCAAGGTTGATGCTGTCGTCGACGGCCCGCGACAGGATCGTGTAATTGCCCGCGATCTGCGGCGACCAAGTATATGTCCAGTTCTCATCACCAGTCGCCGGATGCCAGCTCGCCCCGTTGTCGGTCGAAACCTCGACGCCGGCGATGACCCCGCCGCCCGTGTCGGTGGCGGTACCTGTAATCGTGACTGTGGAGCCAACGGTCGTCGTTGATGGCACCGTGATGATGGAAGTCGGTGCGACATGATCCGTGGAGCCGGTCGTGGCGACGAGCCCGGATTGCAGCGTCCCAGGCTGGATGCCCATGTCGGCCAACAAATTGACCATCGCCTGCTGCACGCGAGGATCGGTCGGGGTCGCCTCATTATCGTGATTGTTGCTTAGGCCCCATGTCCAGTAGACGGTACCGGCGCCGAATACCAGTGCGCCGCTCGGCGCACGATAAAGCGTCAGATTATGGGTCGCGGTCGCGTTGCCGGTCGTGTTTCCGTAGTCAAGCAAGTAGGTGCTGACCGGAAGCGTCGTCGACGACAGCTTGACGAGGCCCGCCGGATCGAAGCCGTTATCGGGCGCTTCGTCCCACTCGTAGCCAAGATAGTTCTTGGTCAGGGTTGCTGTCTGGCCGGGTTGAAGATTGGCAACGCTGGTATTGCGCCAGAAGCGCAGGTTGGCGTCATCATATCCGACGGTGATCGCGCCGAGATTGCTGCCGACATCATCGACCTTGAACAACTGCCCGGTCAATGAGTTTTCCGGGTTTCCGCCGCCGATAGCAGGCGGGCTGAGCCGCGGATCGCGGAATGTGCCCGTCCATTCGTTGGAAGGGTCGATGCTGGCGCCGGGTGACCATGTCTCCTTGTAGGAGATGAGTGTGCGATAAGGCGTGCCGTCGGCACTATAGGCATTGCCCCAACGGGTGCGCCAATAGACCTCGTTACCGCTCCAGAACATAAGGTTGACGCCTGCATCACGTGCGGCTTCGACATTCGTCCTCTGCTGCCCAGACCAGTATTCGTCATGTCCGGCATCAACATAGGTCTTGTGGTTGAGCAGCAGGCTGCCATATCGGTCGACGTCGACACCCGACAGGTAAGAAACATCGTAGCCGTTCTGCTCCAGCCAGTAGATGCCTGCATATTCGGCGCCGAACAGATAGTCTTGCGGACCGGCATAAGTGCCAACCCCACCACGGGTCGCAATCGGCCTGTTGTAACTGACAGCATAGGCGCGACCAGCGCCCTGCCCCGTCGCCGGACCGTTGCCGCCGTAGAAGTTTGCGCCACCCCAGCCGTTGTAGGCTTGCCAGGTCTCGTCAGCGGTCTGGAAAACTATATCGCTGTGGCTGTCATCGTCACGCACGATGAACGGAATCTGATTTTCGCCGAAGGTGCCATCCTGCCGCACGAGCTTGGCGATATAAACGCCTGAGACAGCATCTTCAGGTACGGTCCACGAAGCCGAAACTGCCCAGTTGCCGGCATCCACAGTGCCTGTCGTGGCATTGCGCAACGGATTGGGCTGATTCTGCACACCGGTGTGCTGAATGGTCGTGACCTTGCGGGCGCCCATGCCGCCATAATAGCCGAGGCGGTAGATATCGATCCGGTAGTTGTTGGAATCCGTATCAATCTTGAAGCTGATCGTCTTGCCGTTGTCGACACTTATGTCGGTCGCGAATCCCTCGATATTGGAGCTACCGGCGCCATCGATGCCCCACTCGCTCTCCGGGTTGCCCGGCAGCAGATTTTCCGCCACGACCTTGTTGGCGGGCGTCACTGCCGCTGCGGCCGCCAGACTTTGCGTCGTTAACGACCGCTGCGTGATGGGCGGTGTGGTGACCGAGCCGGAAAGGACCCCTCGACCTTTGGTACCGGTTGAAGTTCCCATTTCTCCGCCGCCGGGCAAAGATCCGTTGAAGTTCGACAAATTCGTCGACGTAGCGGTCGCGCGCCAGTTCGAGAGCGGGGATAAGTTGCGATCGAGAAGCGGGTCGCTGACTGATGCGCCGATGGCTCGCTTGAGCGTGGCTACGTAATCCGGCCCTTCGGTCAGCCTGGTCCCCGGCAATTGACCATCCTGCTGAAGCATGGCGCCGCCGTGGGCCCAATCGAGAATCCTCGTGGGGGACGTATAATAGCCACATCCGCAGACACCAAAGGGCATGCCAAACGCCAGTGAATTCGATCCACCGTGGTGCGCAGCAGCCGCTGCTGACGGGCTCGATTCGAGAATGACCACCTTGCCGGAGTGAGAGCGCCCGCCCGCTGCAGTGGCGGAACCATGCCCTGACACCGTCGGTGCGGAGCTCGGCGGCAGATACGGAGCCAGGGGATCCTCACCCATGGTGCCAATGCCAGCATAGCTGCGATAAGAGGGCAACGCAGCGCCGTTCGCGTTTCGCCCGAAAGATGCAAAAACCGGATTGTGGGCCGACAGCACAGACGCGGCAGCATCTCCACTTCGAACGCTGGTTTCGCGCGCGGCTGCGAAAGCGTCGGCCAAGGATGGAGACACGTGGTCGAGATCGTCGCGACCATCTGCGTCACCGACCGCGTCCACTCTCGGTTCGGTATCGTGTCCGCTGAGCGGAGCGTTGTCGTCGGGACTGCCGACAAGGGCACTGCCCGTGCTTCCGCCCACTGTCTGCGCGGATGTCGCAAGTTGAGCACTATCCTCGGGCCGATCGGCGTTCTTGCGCGGCCTTGCCTTCCCACCGACGGCCAGCCACCGGGGAACCCACGAATCCATCATAAGTGAGCGCGGAGCCCACCGGCGAGCGTTGCGATACATGGCGTGCCCTCTCGCGAAATTGCCAGGATCAAATCTATGAGGATCGTTCGATACGCGGACCTCCGATTATAATCGAAAAGTGCACGAGTATATCCTACCCCTTTCGACCTACAGGCTGCATCCTTTAGGCAAACGGGCTTTTGCGTGGACGCGCGACTTGCCTTTCGAGAAGCAACGAGCGGCACGATCGTCGGATCTGCTTCGCATCAAGCACGGCTACTGGCACACCCGCCAAGCTCGGCGGCTTGCAGACGCAGCAACTGACAATCCAGTCGCTGTCGATTGCCAACTCCTCTTGGCAGAACATTCTGTCGCTCTTCAGTGGCCAATGGGATCGCGAAACATAACCTGCCGGGTAACCGACGGCGCCTATGCAAATCGAACCGCGCTTCGATGGAGCGCGGCCTTTGATGACGGCGACCTCGCGAGCTCTCAGAGGTGAGGAACGGGCACGAGACGATGTCCCCGGGCCTGTTCGAGCGCTCTGCTCCCGGCCCTTCCTCCGAGACGCAGTCCAAAATCGATGCACGGCCTCAAAATTGAGCACCTCAGCACATCAGGGGTTTTTCCAATCCGAAATAGCTAGCTTTTGCCGCAATCTTCGCCCGTTCGGAGTATTGATGCTGCGCCGTAACGATATAGGCTCTGCGCCGCCGTGACAGCACGTCGAATCGAAAGATATCGGCTGCATGGGAGGGAGCCCTGGCGCGGTCAAAATCTGGAAAAAGCGAGACACTGACATGAGACAATCCATGGAGAGGATCATGGAGCGGCGATTGAGTGCCATCCTCGCTGCCGATGTGGTCGGTTACAGCCGGCTCATGGGCGTCGACGAGACGGGCACACTGCAGGCTTTGAACCGCCATCGCTGCGAACTGGTCGACATCCGCATATCCGATTACAAGGGCCGTATCGTCAAACTGACCGGCGACGGCATCCTGGCCGAGTTTCAGAGCGTCGTGAACGCCGTGGGCTGCGCCGCAGAAATCCAGCGCACCATGGCCGTGCGCAACGAAAACGTGGCGAAGGAAGAGCGCGTCGAATTCCGCATCGGCATCAATCTCGGCGATGTCGTCGTCGAAAATGACGATATTTTCGGCGACGGCGTCAACCTTGCCGCGCGTTTGGAAGGCATTGCTCCGGCCGGCGGCATTGCCGTGTCTGCAATCGTTCGGGATCAAGTCGGCTCACGCCTCAATCTCGGCTTCGATTTTTTAGGTGAACACGTGTTCAAAAACATCCGGCAACCGGTGCAGGTTTATACGGTTTCCTTCGAGAAGCCGAGTTCTGCCCGCTTCGTCGCGCAGAACCGCAACACCTGCTTCATCGCCGTCCTGCCCTTCACCAACATGAGCGGCGACGCCGATCAGGATTACTTCTCCGACGGCATCACCGAGGATATCATCACCGATCTTTCCAAGGTGTCCAGCTTGCATGTAGTGCCGCGCAACACCGTCTTCACCTATAAGGGCGCATCGGTGAAGGTGAAGCAGGTCGCTCAGGAACTCGGCGTGCGTTACATGCTGGAAGGCAGTGTGCGCATCATCGGTACGCGGGTACGCATCTCCGGCCAGTTGATCGATACGACGAACGGCGACCATCTCTGGGCCGAACGCTATGACCGCGACCTCACCGATATCTTCGCCATCCAGGACGAGATCACCAACGCGATCGTCGGCCAGCTGAAGGTGCGGCTGCTGCCGGAGGAACGCAAGGCGATCGCCGCCGAGCCGACGGCCAATGTCGAAGCCTATACCTATTACCTGAGAGGAAGGCAGCTCTCCCATACCTGGACCAAATCCTATCTGCAGCTTGCCCGGCGCATGTTCTACAAGGCCGTCGAGCTCGATCCTGACTATGGCCGCGCCTATGCCGGCATCGCCGATTGCGATGCCGCGATCCGCGACTGGGCTCCCGACGATGTGCCCCTGGAGCGCATCCTCGCCATGAGCGCCAAAGCCCTGGAACTCGATCCCGACCTCGCCGAGGCCCATGCCTCCCGCGGCCTGGCGTTGCATCAGAACGGCGAAGACGACGAGGCCACGGCATCCTTCGAACGCGCGCTGGCGCTCGATCCCAACCTCTATGAAGCCAATTTCCACTATGCCCGCATCTTCTTCATGCGCGGGAATTTCGCCGAAGCGGTGCATTACTTTAGCCGTGCCGCCGAAATCCGCCCCGACGACTATGTTTCGCCGATCCATCTGATGTCCTCGTACCATTCTCTCGGACGGACGGTGGACAAGGAAAGCTGGGCGCGCATAGGCATTGAAAGAGCCGAGCGGGCGCTCAATCAGAACCCGGAAAATTCCGGCCCCGCCCATCGCGGCGCGCTTGCTCTTGCCCATCTCGGTGATGCGGCGCGGGCCTGCGACTGGGCCGCACGGGCAAGCGCCATCGATCCCGATGATATCGTCGCCCAATATAATCTCGCCTGCGTCCACTCCGTGCTCGGCCATGTGGAACATGCGATCGATATCCTGGAGGGTTTGCTGCCCCGCAGCTCGGTCTACCACATCAAATGGTTCACCCATGATTCAGACCTGGACAACCTGCGCAAGGATCCGCGCTTCATGAAACTTGTCGCGGAAGCGATGAAGGGGCGGGAACGGATCGAGGCATAGGTCGCGGTAAAAGGACGCCAAGGGGAGAGCCGAGCGCGCCTGTGCGCTTGGCTGGCAGGCCATTCCACGGGATATCAGGCAAGCGGGCTTTTAAAGGCGAGCGCCTATACCAAGGTCCAGTTGGGTGTCTCCGCCACTCTGATATTTCTCCGGGTTGAGAAGCTCAGAGCGAGACCTAGCTTCCTTTTACCATTCACCTGAAACCCAGAGCCCGGGAGCCTTTCGATGAAATCCAAAGTAGCTGATGTCCTGACAGAGGTGCTGCATTCGGCCGGCGTCAAGCGGATGTATGGGGTGGTCGGCGACAGCTTGAACGGGCTCACGGAAGCGCTGCGAAAGAGAGGCGACATCGAGTGGGTTCATACCCGCCATGAAGAGACAGCCGCTTTCGCGGCCGGGGCCGAAGCCCATCTCAGCGGCGAACTGGCCGTGTGCGCCGGAAGCTGCGGCCCGGGCAACCTCCACCTCATCAACGGCCTGTTCGATTGCCATCGCTCACGCGTCCCGGTCCTCGCCATTGCCGCCCAGATACCGTCGGCCGAAATCGGCAGGGGCTATTTCCAGGAAACGCATCCGGACCAGCTTTTCCGGGAATGCAGCCACTATTGCGAGCTTGTCAGCCATCCCGAGCAATTGCCCGCGGTCATCGAAACGGCCATTCGCACCGCCATCGGAAAGCGAGGCGTTGCCGTCGTGGTCATTTCGGGCGACGTGGCATTGACCGATTTCACGGCGAAGATTTCGACACCAGCCGCACTCACGCTGGCCCAACCCAACGTCGTGCCGGCGAACGATCAGATCGATCGACTGTCGGAACTACTCAATAACAGCTCGAAGGTTACCCTTCTGTGCGGACGCGGCTGCGAAGGAGCGCATGACGAGTTGATCGCCTTTGCGGACCGGCTGAAGGCGCCTGTTGTCCACGCGCTCGGCGGCAAGGAACATGTCGAGTGGGACAATCCCTTCGATGTCGGCATGACCGGTCTGATCGGTTTCTCTTCCGGTTACAAGGCCATGCTGGAGTGTGACACGCTTCTCATGCTCGGCACCGATTTCCCATATCGGCAGTTCTACCCAACCGACGCCAAGATCGTGCAGGTGGACATTCGACCGGAGAATCTTGGCCGCCGAGCCTCGCTCGATCTCGCAATCGTTGGCGACGTCAAATCGACACTGGCAGCAACGCTGCCGAAGCTGACGGAGCGAACCGACAGGGATCACCTGGATGCTTGCCTTGCCGCCTACAAGAAGGCGCGTGAAGGCCTCGACGACCTCGCTACAGGCAGAGAAGGCGGCAAGATTCATCCGCAATATGTGGCACGCCTTCTGAGCGAGCATGCGTCGGACGATGCGGTTTTCACCTTCGATGTCGGAACCCCCACGATCTGGGCTGCGCGCTACCTGAAAATGAACGGAAAGCGTCGCCTCATCGGATCGCTGGTTCACGGGTCGATGGCCAACGCCCTTCCTCAGGCAATAGGGGCACAGGCAACATACAAGGGACGCCAGATCATCAGCATGTCCGGCGATGGCGGCTTTGCGATGCTGATGGGCGACTTCCTGACGCTCGTTCAGCAGAATCTGCCGGTGAAGGTCGTTGTCTTCAACAATTCTGTTCTCGGATTCGTAGCTATGGAAATGAAGGCTTCGGGCTTCCTTGAGACCGGCACCGAACTCAAGAATCCGGATTTTGCAGCAGTTGCCCGCGCAGCCGGAGTCCATGGCCTGCGCGTGGAGGATCCCGCCGAACTCGACGGTGCCATCAAGGAAATCCTGGCGCATCCCGGTCCGGCACTACTCGACGTCGTCACGAATACGCAGGAACTGTCGATGCCGCCCAGGATCGAAGCGGCGCAGGTGAAGGGTTTCGGTCTCTGGGCCATTCGCGCGGTGATGAACGGCCGTGGAGACGAACTCGTCGACCTGACGGTCTCGAATTTCCTGTCTCGCTGACGTCGAATGCTGCCGTCGGTCGGCGCCGGAATAGCCAGCGGGAAAGAGCCCATCGATGGCTCGGCACCGATCGATATTGCAGTAGCTGCTTGAAGCTTGGTTCAGTTCAGATAGGCATCGCGCCAATCACCGTCGGAACCGATCGTCACACCGACCTCGTTGAACAAATGAACGAAAGGCTCACGGATGACGATCGGTATTCGCGAGCCGGAAGTTGCCCGGCTGATGCCGCGCAGTGCAACGGTAAAGCTATTTCCGGTCGCAGTCTCGGCGTGGATGATCGTTTCCGATCCGAGGATTTCGGTGTCGCCGACGGTGATCTGAAGGCTGCCCTCCCCGATCTCGCAATGTTCGGGCCTTACGCCGAACGTGACCGGAGCGCCGTCAGGCAGATCGACCTGGCGACCGGGCAAGGGAATATGGGTGCCGTCCTCCAGCGTGATCCCCATCAGGCCACCAATACGCGCGATCCGACCCGTGAGAAGGTTCATGGGCGGCGCGCCAAGAAAGCGGGCGACGAAGAGGTTGGCCGGGCGCGCGTATAGCTCGACCGGCGGGCCGACCTGTTCGATGCGGCCTTCGTTGAGCACGACGATCTGGTCGGCCATGGTCATTGCCTCGACCTGATCATGCGTGACGTAGACCATTGTCGACTTCAGCCGCCGATGCAGGCTGATCAGCTCGCCGCGCATCTTCACACGCAGTTCGGCATCGAGATTGGAGAGCGGCTCGTCGAAGAGAAAGGCCTTCGGTTCCTTGACGATGGCGCGCCCGATCGCGACGCGCTGGCTCTGGCCGCCGGAAAGCTGGCTCGGACGACGGGTCATAAGGTGCTCGATCTGCAGAATATTGGCCGCCTTGGCGACGCGGGCGGAAATTTCCGGCCTGGCAAGCTTCTGGTTCTCCAGGCCGAATTTGAGGTTCTGCTCGACGCTCATATGCGGATAAAGTGCATAGGACTGGAAGACCATCGCCATGCCGCGCGCGGATGGCAGAAGATGGTCGCAGCGCATGCCATCGATGCGGATTTCCCCCGATGTGACTTCCTCCAGCCCTGCCATCATGCGCAGCAAGGTCGACTTGCCGCAGCCCGAAGGGCCGACAAAGACGGTGAACGAACCGTCGGCGATAGTCAGGTCGATGCCGTGTATGACTTCGAGACTTTGAAAGGCCTTGCGGACTGCCCTGAGTTCAATACCGGCCATTATGCCACCGTCTTAAGTTCGATCGACTGGCCCGCTGCGATGGGCGTCCTCCCGGCAAGACGATGCGTCAGCCCATCCACCGAGATTTCGGCGACGTTGAGGCTGCCTCCGAGCACGGCGAGAATGAAGCCGTCACCTTCGCGGGTCAATGTGCCGAAAGCGCTGCCGGCTGACCAAAACAGACGATAATCGCGCTGCACTTTCGGTGCGAAGGCGAGCGTGCCCGAGACGAAATCGGCGCTGAGCCCCGAGAAGGCGTTGACCAGCTGCCAGGCCGACATCGAGCGTGCGTAATAGGAACCGCATTCGATGTCGTTCCAGGGATTGCGGCGGGAACCGTCGTGCCGGTTACGCGCACCGCAGACGATATCCATGCCCTCTTCGATAAGGCCGTGCATGATGAGATGCGAGGCAGCCATATATTCGATGCCGGTCCAGACTTCTTCGGCATAGGGAGCCGCGACCATCGGCTGGCGGATGCCTTCAGGATAGGTTGCGATCAAAAGCCCTGCCTCGTCTTCATAGGCATAGTTGCGGCAGGGATTGAAGTGATCCTCAAGCGTCGGGCGGAAATTGTTCCTGTGCACCGATTTCAGCGCGGTCCTCACCTTGTCTGCGTCAAGGAATCCGCCGATACCGGCGACTTCTGCATGCCACTGGCCGAGGATCTGATCGGAAATGCAGCCCTCGCCCATCTGATATTTGAGCTCCTGAAACTCCTCCGACCAGTAGGTTTCCATGAAACCGTCGGCAAGGACCCCGGCCGCGCGGCCGACATCGAAGGGTATCAGCACGCCCTTGTCAGAGAGGTCGACCTTCTGGATGAACCAGCGGCCATTGAAGAGCTCGGAATTGATATAGGCCGCGCCGGCCTTGCCCATGCGCGCCGTCTTTTCAGACAGTTCCGTGTCACCGAGGACCGCCGCCATTTCGGAAACGCCGAGCAGGGCCGCCACATACATGGAGGCGAGCCACGAATTCGGGCCGAACAGCTCCATGTCGAGCGTTTGATGCTGGCGGCCGGAGAGAATACCGGTCTGATCGGGATCCCAGCGGTCAGGGTTTTCGGACGTCCAGGCATATTCGATCGCCCGTTTGACATTAGGCCAGTAACGGCGGAGCCAATCGGTATCGCCGCAGAGCTTCCAGTCCCGGTAGGTTTTGATGATCGCACCGAAATGGCCGTCGGCGCAGGGACCGATAATATCGAAGCCGGAACCCAGCGGCAGCTTCTGGCGAAAGGTCAGCCCCCCGGTCGGCAACTGATTATACATGAATTCGGTCTCACGCAGCGTCCGCTCGATGGCGGGAAAGAGGTGCGAGACCGCCTGCTGATAATTCCAGACATGGGTGCAGGTTCCCTCACAGGAGCCATCCTGGGCATGCTGGCCTTCCCAGGCCCAGAGCGCGCCATTTTCCAGGCGGATGCAGGTGGCGGTGCGCAGCAGCGCCAGGGTCGCACTCGCCGCATCCTTGACTTCCGCCGGAAGCGTTGTGTCGAACAATCCATCGCGAAAGGCCGCGGTATCCGCATGCAACGTGTCCCAACGTGTTAGCGCCTCGGTGGCGCTAGCGGTGGAATCTGCCCATTGCGTCGCATAATAGTTCGTCCAGCTCGGCGTCGGCCGATCGGGAATGGCGCCATCCGGCTTGTCGCGATAGGCCCAATAGACGTCCCCATGCGGGAAGTTCCATGTAATGACGAAGCGCACCTTCCTGCGTTCGCCAGGGGCGACGGCGAAGCGGGCACCGAGCGTGCCGTGTTCTGGTTGCAGGCTCATGTGTCGAGAGGTGCGAGGCTCGTCATAGTGCCGTTTCGGCAGGCGACCGGGTCTTGCAAATTCCTTCCAGTAGACAGAGAGATCATCGAACCATTGGCCCCGATAATGATGGTCGGTATGGTCGACATCGTCAGCGTCCGTTGCGATCGTCAGATCGCCGCGTTGGGTCGCCGGCAACGTCGTGTCGGACGAAGTCAGATGCAGGCTGCTGATGCCGCCTTCCTGCCTGAAGGTATGGATACCGCTATTCGAGCCGTAATTGCCGAGCGTGCCGGCAAGCGTATAGGTCAGTTCGTCCGCCGTATCGTTGACGATCTCAAACTCGAACATCGCCACCGGCATCGAGGAATCGCGATCGTTGTGCGGAATGAAGGGGCTCAATGCCGTGAGCCTGACGCCGCCCGGAAAACGCTGATCCCTGAAGACGAGGTCGGCGATCGGGAAACGCCCGTAGAAATCGACCTCACGGAAATGCGGCACGCCGACCAATGTCTGGCGGTTGGCGCCATGGCCGAAGCCATCGAACATCTTGCGCAGCCCCGGCGCGCCGGAAGGGTTCAGATCATAGGGGCCGTTGAGCACACGGGCATCGACGAGTTCCCCATCCTTCTCGGCCTTGATGGCGAAATGCGAGTAGCCATTATACCCCTGCAGCGCAGGCCGGTTGCGGATCGACCAATCGATCAGCCGGCCGCTGCCGGAGATCGACAGGCCGCCGGAGCCGATGCCGCCGAGCGGAAAGGCGATATAGCGCGTGCGCTCGCCCTTATAGGCAAAGCGGGGTTCGATGGAGGCGAGATCATCCCACATGAAATCAATATCCCTGATGTTAGTTCTTGATGCCGCTCATCGTGATGCCTTCGATCACGAATTTCTGGGCAAGGAGAAAGAGGAGAACGACGGGCAGGATCGACATGCTCATCGCAGCCATCACCACCGAGAGATTGCCGGAGGCCATGTAGCCGCGCAGCACGTCCATCGCGACCGGAAGCGTCAGCGATTCATTCGAGCTCAAAAGCACCTTGGCCTGGAAATAATAGTTCCAGGTCTGGGTGAACGTGATGATGCCGAGGGCTGAAAGCGCCGGGCGAAGCTGCGGCAGCGAAATCCGCCAGAAGATCTTGAAATAACCGGCGCCATCCATCAGCGCCGCTTCCTCCAGCGCCTTCGGCTGGCTGAGCATGAATTGCCGCACCAGGAAGATGCCGAAACTGGAGGTGAGATACATGAGCGCCAGCCCGATCGGCTTGTCGAGCAGGCCGAGCCGCGCATAGCCGAGATAGATCGGCAGGATCGTGACCTGGGCTGGAAACATCAGTCCGATGAGCAGGATGAAGAACAATGTATCGCGTCCGCGGAAGTTCAGCCTGGCGAAGGCGAAAGCCGCGAACGTGCAGGTCACCATCTGGCCGACGGTGACCATGACGGCGATCATCACCGAATTGAAGTAGATCTCCAGGAACGGCACGCGCGAGGCCAGCACCTGCCAGTAGTTGGTGAGATCGAAATTCGGCGGCAGGAAGCTCGGCGGCAGCTTGTAGGCATCCGAGACCGGCCGGAACGACATCGAAAACAGCCAGAGGAAAGGCAGCAGCATGCCGATCGCCATCACCACCATGGTGGCGATGATTGCCCAGTCGATCCAGCGCCGGGCCGCGCGTGTCTGCATTATACTGTTCATTGCTGCACCCACTTGCGCGAGAGGATCTGCTGGATCGCGGTAATGATGAGGATGATCACGGTCATGACGACGGAGATCGAGGCGGCGTAACCGATCTGGAAACTGCCGAAGCCCTCCTCGACGATCTGGATCGACAGCGAGCGCGTGGCGTCGCCCGGACCGCCCTGCGTCAGGATGACGATCGATTCGAATACCTGCAGCGCGCCGATCGAAGCGTAGACGATGCAGAAGAAGACGACCGGCGAGATATAGGGCAGCGTGATGCGGAAGAACTGGCGCCAGGCAGGCGTCCCGTCCATCACCGCCGCCTCCAGGATGTTCTTCGGCACGCCCTGAAGGGCTGCGATGAAGATGATCATGAAGAAGCCGGTATTCTTCCAGACGTCCATGATGATGATCGAGGTCATCGCCTGGCCGGCATCGGTGAGCCAGCGCACGCCCGGCAGACCGATCAGCCGCAGGTAATAATTGATGACGCCGAGATCATCGCCATAAAAATAGGTCCAGACAATCGAGACGAAGGCGGCAGCTATGATGACCGGCAGGAAGAAGGCGAGCCTGAAGAAATAGAGCAGCCAGCCCGGCATAGCACGGTTCAGCGCCAGCGCCAGCAAAAGCCCGATCGAAACGTTGAAGGTGACGGCAAAGAGCGCGAAGCGCAGCGTGTTCCAGAGGATCTGAAGCGAGCGCTGATCGGTGAAGAAGCGGATGAAGTTGTCGAAACCGACCCATTGCGAACCGAGCATGGGATCGTAATAGGCAAAGGCCAGGATCGTGGTGACGATCACAGGCGCGATGACGAAGGTCAGGTAAAGCACCGTTGCCGGCAGCACGAAGAGATAGCCGGTCGCTGCCTGTGCGCGGCGTAGCTGTGAAGGCTGGTGTCTTTCGAAGGTGGCGGTCATGGCATCTGCTCGAATGGCGGACATGGTTTGTCATCCGCCGCGCCCGGAACGACAGATGCCTGCATGGCAATCTGCCACCCGGCCGCGACGGCGGGAGGGCGATCGTGAGAACCCTAGATCGATCAGCCGCCCATGCGCTTCTTCAGCCGCTCGAAGGAGGCGTTGAGCTCGGCATCTGCCTGCTTCACGCCATCGGCGATCGAGACCTCGCCGGCCATCATCGCCGTGTAGTAGCGGATGAAGATCTTCTCGACCTCCTGGAAATTGCCAGGAGACGGCACGGCCTTGGTGTTCGGCAGCGTCTGGTAATAGAGCGCGGCACTCGGCGGGAAGCTCAGGAACCCCGGCGTCTCGGCGGCCGACTTGCGGCCGGGAACACCGCCACCCTTTTCGCCTTCCTCCTTCTGCGTCTCCTCGCTCGTCAGTTCGAGGATCAGTGCCTTGGCAAGATCCGGCTCCTTGCTCGTCTTGGCGACGGCATAACCGCCGAAGCCGATCACGGTCGTGTCGGTCACCTTGCTCGGCGGAATGGCGACATCCATGTTGAGCTTGTTGTTCTTGGCACTCTGGACGATCCAGTGGCCGCGACTGATCATCGCCACCTGGCCGGCCATGAACTGGTTGTCCATCATATCCTTGCCGGGGATCGGCGAGACGCCGTCGACATGGATGAGGTCATGGAGGAATTGCAGGCTTTCGGCGACCTTGGGGTCGAGCATGTTGGATGCCGTCCACTCGTCATTGATGGCGCCGGTGCCATTCGAAAAGAACCAAGGCTGGACGAAGAAATTCTGGTTCGGCACCTCATAACCGAACTGGGTGACATTGCCCGACGCATCCTTGACCGTCAGCTTCTTGGCGACGTCGCGGAATTCGTCCCAGGTCCATTTGCCGTCCTTCGGATAGGCAATCCCGGCCTTGTCGAACAGATCCCTGTTGTAGTTGATCATGATGTTGTTCCAGCCGATCGGGATATAGTTGATATCCCCCTTGTAGCTCGACTGCTTGAAGAGGCTCGGCGCGAAGTCCGAGAAGCCGGGATTGGCAGCAACGAAATCGTTGAGCGGCAGAAAAAGGCCGCGCGACGAGAAGCTCTGGAAGGTCTCGATCGCCGTGCCGTAGACATCGGCCTGCTGGCCGGAGTTGAACTGGCTGAACACCTTGGTGACATAGTCGCCCCAGCCCGTCGAAATCGGATCGACGGAAAGGTCGACCTTGACGTTCGGGTACTTCTTGTTGAACCGCGCTATGGCGTTGGTCATGGCCGACAGTTCGGCGTCGCCGCCAAAGCCCTGCATCTTCAGGGTCGCGGTGACATCGGATTGCGCAAAGGCGCGGCCGACACTTGCGCCGACGGCAAGAGCGGCAGACGAAATCAGCAGCGAACGCCGCGAGAACTCATGCATGTGATCCTCCCTGTGCGCCTCCTCCGGCGCGTTCCCATCTATCCGGCCTCCACCGGTCGAAACGTTTCGTATGCTTTTACTGAAATATCGCGGATCCAGCTCTTCCCCGGTCCCGCGTGGCGTCATTTGCTTAGTCGAAACGTTTCGTATAAGAGCATCAGAACGCTCTCGTGGCAAGAGGGTTCGACAAAAAGCGCGGCGGAGGATGCATGGCCACCATCAAGGACGTGGCAAAACGGGCGGGTGTCGCCATATCGACGGCATCGGCCGCGCTCAACCGCTCAGCCCCTGTGAGCGACGAGGTGATTGCCAAGGTCGAAGCCGCCGTCCGCGACATCGGATATATCCCGCATGCCGGCGCGCGCAGCCTGCGCATGGGCCAGTCGCGGCTGATCGGCTTGATCCTGCCTGACATCACCAACCCGCATTTCGCCAAGGTCGCCAAGGTCGTCGAGTCCGCCTGCCTCAATGCCGGCTACATGGCGGCGGTCTATTCGACGAGCGAGGATCATGATCGCGAGCAGCAGATCCTGACCATGATGCGCATGCAGCGTGTCGAAGGGCTAATCATTATCCCGACACGCTCAGATGCCGAGCACGGCGCCCGCATGATCGACAAGATCCATGTGCCGACGATCCTGCTCGACAGCTTCATCGAGGGCTTGCCCTATGACGTGATCAAGCTCGACAATATCGCCGCCGGCCGCATCGCCACGGAGCACCTGATCGGCCTTGGTCACAGACGGATCGCCGTTACCGTCGGGCGCAACAACATCATCACCGGTGAAGATCGTCTTGCCGGCTATATGCAGGCCCATGCCGCCCAAGACCTGCCGGTTGACCCAGGTCTGCTGCTCGAGGGGCGTTTCGATCAGACGCTCGCGCATGACAGCACGATCAGGCGCATGCGCGAGCCGGATCCGCCGACCGCGATTTTTGCACTGTCGAACATGATGACGCTCGGCGTCCTGAATGCGCTGCGCGAATTGGGTTTCAGAGTGCCTGATGACGTCTCGGTCATCGGGATAGACGATTTCGATTTTGCAAATATCATGAACCCACCGCCGACAGTCGTTGCGGCCCCGGTGCTCGAGATGGCCCAAAAGGCGATCTCCACGCTTCTCAGCGAGATCTCCGACAAAACGCCGCCAAGCGCTGCGCGGACGATCTTTTCCCCAACCCTGATCCTTCGCGAATCCTGCGCGGCACCCGCAGCCGAGCGGGCTGAGGGCATGACCTGAGAAGCGGCAGTCGATTGAGATCGGCGCGGCAGCGCATACCATTGCGCTCGCTTCATAAAAGCATCATGCGCATTTGCAATGAGAAACACCGAACTGCTCGCCATCCTCAGTCATCACACGGATTGTCTTAATGAAATTGTCTTCGACCGCCGCGCGCCTGTCACCAACAGCCTCGCCCCGCCTTCTCGTACTCGCCGAAACAGCCCTCAAGGCAGGAGAGACGGCACGCAATGCGCTCAGACGACGCACGGCCGCCGAGATGGTCCATAAGGCGCCGCGCGACTACCAGACGGAAATCGATGTCGCGGTCGAACGGATCATCGTCGAGGAGATGATGAGCGCATTCCCGGCCTATGCGATTAAGGGTGAGGAAGAGGTCGGCAACCGGCAGGCCGGTGCGGATGCACCGGTCATCTATATCGACCCGATCGACGGCACGACCAATTTCGCCTGGGGCATCCCGCATTTCGGCATGACGATCTCGATCGCCGAGGCCAGCCGCGTTGTTGCGGGCGTCGTCTATGACGCCATGCAGGACGAGCTCTTCAGTGCGGAGGCCGGCGACGGTGCCTGGCTGAACGGTGAGCGCATCCATTGCGCCGCCGTTGCTGATATCCAGAACGTGCTCGTCGGTGCCGGCCTGCCAATTCCCGGCCAGGTCAAGGCTGTCTCGGAAGAACTTTACTTCGATGCCGTCAAGCGCCTTATGGCCAATACCGCCGGCGTGCGTCGTCTCGGTTCGGCAGCGCTTTCGATCGCCTATGTCGCCTGCGGCCGGCTGGACGGCTTTTTCGAGGACGGCCTGTCGGTCCATGACTTCGGCGCCTCGGCACTGATGGTCGAGGAAGCGGGCGGTATCGTCACGAGGTTTTCAGGCGCCGCCGTCACCGGCAAAGGCGACATCCTGGCAGCAAGCAAGGCACTCTATCCCTGGCTGCAAGAAGGTTTTCAGCCGAAGGCCTGAGACACTTCAGGCCGTAAAGAGCGGCTGCACGGTTGCAGCTGTTTCTGCCGCTGCCGATTGGTGGATCAGCGCATTGTCGCGGAAGGCGAAGAAGCCGGAGCAGCTGGTAGTGACGACCATCCCGGCTCTGATCGTATCGGTCGGCGCAACCATTGCCTTCAGCCTGATACCATCGGCAAGATCGATATCGACAATCTTGTGCGTGCCGAAATCGCTGACCCGGTGGACGGTCGCGTCTGCCGGCCGGCTGACAGGGCGCACCGTCAGGGCTTCCGGGCGCATCGCCAGCGTCACCGGACCATCCGCAACGGGAATCGAAAAGCCGAAAAGCGGATGTGTGCAGACCCCGTTGCGGATCTCGCTCTCAACGAAATTCATCGATCCGATGAAGCCCGCGACGAATGCCGTCTGCGGCTCGCGATAGATTGTGCTCGGCGGAGCCACCTGTTCTGTGCGGCCATCGCGCATGACGACGATGCGGTCGGCAAGCGCCAGGGCCTCGTCCTGACCGTGGGTGACGAACAATGTCGTGATGCCGAGTCGCTGCTGGATGTCGCGTACCTCCTCCCGCAGCCGCTCGCGCAGATGCTGGTCGAGGCTGGCAAAAGGCTCGTCGAGCAGCAGGATTTTCGGCTCGAGAACGAGCGAACGAGCAAGCGCCACACGCTGCTGCTGGCCGCCGGAAAGCTGCGTCACCGCGCGCCGCCCATAATCGGCAAGGCCGACGAGGGCGAGAGCATCCTCGACGCGCTGGCGGATTTCGGCCTTCGACAGGCGCCGCAGCTTCAGGCCAAAGGCGATGTTGTTGAAGACATCCATATGCGTCCAGAGCGCATGGCTCTGGAAGACCATGCCGGTCGGGCGCCGCTCCGGCGGCAGGTTCGTCACATCCCTGGCGTCGATCCGAATGCTGCCTTCGCTCGGCCGCTCGAAGCCGCCGATCATGCGAAGCAGCGTCGATTTGCCGGAGCCTGAGGGGCCGAGCAGGCAGACGAGTTCGCCGTCACCGACCTCGAGCGAGAAGTCACGGACGGCAAAGGTGTGGCCGAAGCTCTTCGCAACGCCTTCGATCGCCAGATGTGCCATTCTTGAAACCCTTTCTGCCGGCGCTCAGGCGCCGAAGCCCCGCGCGAAGGCGCCGGTCCCGATGACGCGCCGCGCAAATATCAATGCCGCAAAGGACGGCACCCACAGCATGACGGAGAGGACCGCGCCATATTGCACGACAATCTGGCTGTTGATGAAGCTGATCATCAGTACCGGCATGGTGCGGATTTCCGGCGCGCCGATCAGCCACGCGCCCTCCGTCTCGTAGAATGTACCGACGAAGGTCAGAAGCACTGCCGCTGATATGGTCGGTGCGGCCTGCGGCAAGGTGATCGACCAGAAGACGCGAAGCGGCGTGGCGCCGGCATCGCGCGCTGCCTCCTCCATACGCCGGTCGACATTCTGGAAGGCGGCAACCGGGATCCAGATCATCAGCATCAGCGTGCCGACGAGCTGGATCAGCACCACGCCCCAGAAGGTGCTGATCAGCCCCATCTGCAGGAAGATGCCGGCAATCGCCACCAGCAGGCCGAATTTCGGAAAGGCATGCGAAGCGAGGAACGACAGGAACAGGATATTGCGGCCAGGAAAACGCATTCTTGCGAAAGCATAGGCGGCCGGAAGGCAGATGATTGCCGAAAGCAGCGTCACCGTCGCCGTCAGCCGCAGGCTGAGGAACAGAGCATCCCAGACATCCTTACGCGCCAGTGTCTGCGACCAGAAGCGCAGGCCGAACTGCTGGGGAATGACGGAAGGATAGCGCCAGACCTCGGTGAAGGCCCAGGTGCCGACAACCAGCAGCGGCAGTGCGATGAACAGCGTCAGCAGCAACGAAAGAGCAAAGCCTGTCCAGTCAAAATTCAAGGCTGCAGACCGACGCATCATCGGCCCTCGCGATTGCGGGCGATCGACCAGACGTAGAAGACGCCGAAGAGAAGGCAGAAGCCGAAGCTGATGACGGCCTGCGTCAGTGCACTCAGCGGGTCGTTCATGTCGGCAAAGGTGCGCTGCATGAAAGGCCCCATCATCTCCGGCGAGGCGGGACCGAGGACATAGGGCAAGGTGAAGGCCGAGAATATGCCGAGGACGGCGAAGGAAGCGGTCACCAGCAGTGAATTGCCCATGCGCGGCAGAATGATCGAGACGAAGACCCTGAATGGTGTTGCGCCGACATCGCGGGCCGCCTCGATGGAACTATTGGAAACAGACGTGAGGCCGGCCGTCAGCATCAGCACGGTCAAAGGCAGGTTGTCCCAGACAAGGCCGATGACCGGTCCCCAGGGGGTCAGATAGGGGCTCGGCAGCTTCGGCAGGCCGACGGCGTTGAGCAGGATGTCGACCGTGCCATTCGGTCCGATTGTGCGGATCAGCGCATAGGAAAGGATGATCGAGGGCACGAACATCGGAAAGATCGCCAGGCCCTGCACGTAGGCGGCAAGGCGACCGCCGGAAAAGCGCAGGTAAAGGGCAATCGGAAGGCCGATCGCCAGCAAAAGCAGGCCGCACACGAAAGTCGTCCACAGCGTCAGCCAGAGATTGTTCAGGCTGTAGGCGTCGGTGAAGAAGAAATGGTAGGACGCGAGCGAAAACTTGGTCGTCCCGTCCGGCTGGCGAACGAAGATGGTGGTCGCGATCGCCGAGAAGATCGGAAAGATGATCAGCCAGCCGACCAGAAAGACCGGCATGCCGACGAGGAGGAGCCCGTAGAGGCTCCCCCTGCCGAGAGACTGAGCGCGGCGCGCGACCGCAGGCTGCGCGGCATCCACCGCCATCAGGTGCGGCTGATTCCAGGAGCGACGTTGCGGTACCAGCCATCATTGATCGCCTTTTCCCAATCGCCGCCCGGGAAGGTCGGGATGGTCGCCGGGATGACGTCGGCATATTTCTTGCGCAGGTCTTCAGAAATGTGATCCCAGGAAACGCCCGGGAAGCCGCCGATCTCGGTGATGATGGCTTCCTGCATCTCGCTCGTCAGCATGAAGGCTGCGAGCTTGAGGGCGGCGTCCTTGTTGGCGCCGTTCGTGAAGATCGTCATGGCGGAAAAACCGCCGCAGAGCGCGAGGTCGGAGAGCTGCACGAGGCCGGTCGTCTCGGGCAGAACGCCCTGCGAGATCGCCTGCAAGACCTGGTCGGACCAGACCGGAGCGATGGTGACGACGCCCTGGGCGAGCAGCTGGATCGACTGCGTGTTGCCGGCGGTATAGGCACCCTTCTGGTAAAGCGACGGCGCGAGATCGTTGAGGATCTGCCAGGCCGGCGTCAGCGTCTGGCTGGCATAGTCGGCAGTAAAATTGTCGATCTTGAACTTCTTCGGGTCGCGGCCGTTGGCTTCATGGATGGCGCGGCGGACGAAATTGCCGCCCGAACCGCCCTTGTCCGGGCGGTTGTATATGAACTGGCCGGGATTGGCCTTGATCCAGGCCGTCAGCTGTTCCCAGGTCTTCGGCGCATCCTTCGGGTCGAGCTTGGTCTTGTCATAGGCAAGCAGAACCTGCGAGCCGCGATAGGGCAGCGAGTAGGGCGTATCGAAAGCGAGCGGATTGACGCGGTCGAAGCCCTGGACATTCTCGGCGGAGAACTTCACCCAGAGGCCGGCATCGATACCACCAGCCGGCAGGCGCGGATCGAACTGTTCGAAGAGATCGGCCTGCGGATCAGTCTTGGTCTTCAGTGCTGCGAGAGTACGGTCGGCAATGGCGCGCAGGCCATTATTGTCGCCGGCATCGGTGACCTTCAGCGTGACGTCCGGATGAGCCTTTTCGAAAGCCGGACGGATGATGTTGTTCCAGAGGTCGATGATATTGGAATCCGAGCCGCTGTAGAGGTCGATCGTACCTGCGGCGGCCGAGGCGAAGCGCGGAAGAGCCAGAAGGCCCGCAGCCGCCGACGATGTGATCAGAAATTCGCGTCTATTCATATCCTGTCTCCCTTCGCTATCGAGGCGGCGCCCCTGATGAGTTCTGAGACTTGCTAGCCCTGGCGCGTAACATCGGAATGACAGAAGCGAAGAGAAGTGCACACGTGTGCCAAGTTCCTTCCCGATTTTCGTCGGGCATTCCCTGATGGCGGCATCTCCGGCGAAGGGGGCAGAATTCCAGGCGCCTCCGGCCGGATCCGGATCATCGACCCGATCGACAGGACATCAATTTTGTTCGCGGCGGCGACGCCTTGTCGGGTTGGGCGGCCCTCGAATGAGGACCACCCGTTTCGACGTCGTCAGCGTACCGACTTGAAAGCCGCTCTCACTTCCTCGGCGAAGAGCTGGGGCTGCTCCCAGGCGGCAAAATGCCCGCCTTTCTCGACCTGATGATAGTAGGTCAGCGAGGGATAGGCCTGCTTGGCCCAGCTTTCCGGCGCCTGGTAGATCTCCTTCGGAAAGACCGTTATGCCAACCGGGATTTTGATGTCCTTTGTCTTCTGTGCCTCGGCGCTGAAGTTGTTGTTGTTGTTCTCCCAATAGAACCGCGATGACGACGCGCCGGAGTTCGTCAGCCAATAGAGCGTGATGTCATCAAGCATTTCGTCCTTGGAAAAAACGCGCTCGGGAACGCCGCCACTGTCGCTCCACTGGGCAAACTTCTCGTAGATCCAGGACGCCAGGCCAGACGGCGAGTCGGCAAGCGAATAGCCGATCGTCTGCGGCCGGGTCACCATCATGGCGCCATAGGCGGCGTTTCGTCCGAAGAAGGTGCTCAAGGAATCATACGCTTCTCGCTCCGGCGACGACAGGCTCGCAGGGGCCGGGTCCCCGCTGTTGATGGCCTTCATGAGGTCGCCCGGCACCGTCGCGGGCATATTGAGATGGATTGCCAGCAAACCCTTCGGCGCCTGGCGCGCCAAAGCATCGGAGATCACCGAACCATGGTCGCCACCCTGAGAAACATAGTGGTCATAGCCGAGCCGCTTCATCAGGATGTCCCAGGCGCGGGCGACCCGGTCCGGTCCCCAGCCCTGATCGACCGGATGCCCGGAAAATCCGTAGCCTGGTATAGAGGGGATAACCACGTCAAACGCATCTTCCGGCCGGCCACCATACGCCGTCGGGTCCGTGAGAGGACCTATGGTCTTGATGAACTCAAATACCGATCCGGGCCAGCCATGTGTCAGAATGATAGGAAGAGCGTTGGGATGGCGCGAACGAACATGGATGAACTGGATGTCGACACCGTCGATCGTGGTGACGAATTCCGGCAATGCATTGAGTTGCGCCTCGGCCTTGCGCCAGTCGTACTGAGTGCCCCAGTGGCGAACCAGCTCCTGGACCTGTGACAGCTGGATACCCTGGGAAGCGTCGTCAACCGTCTCCTTGTCCGGCCATCGGGTATCGGCGATGCGTTTGCGCAGGTCGTCGAGTTGCGACTGCGGAACGTGGATCTGGAACGGGCGGATACTGTCGTCTGCACTCGCAGCTTTCGTGGCGGCACCCGAAGCAAGATCGGCGGCATGGACCGGCAGTGCATAGGCTGCCGGAACGAGCAACAGAGAACCAAACGCTATGGCGATTACTCGATCGGCGACGCCACGCCGAGTTGAAATATTGTCGGTCTTCGTCATGAAACACTCTCCTTCGATTGCTGCCGCATTCGCAGCACCGGTTAACGAAGAGCGGTTTCGAGGATTGACATGTCCTGCATATTTCGAAAATCGGCTGAAGTGTATCAGCATGTACCGGCGACGTGTTGAGACACAAAATCGGCAGATTGCCAGGAGTTCACGACGCAAGCATTGGCGCGTCATCGACGGCCGGGAAAATGGCCATGTTCCCCGCATAGCTGGGAAGTGCGGAAAGCGCGATCACGATCTGCGGCGCGCTTCCCCAGTGTTTTAAAGCAAGCTTGTCATTTCAACGAAATCAATCAGGGGTAAGCCGTCGATCCATCCGGCTTGCGGGTTATTTTCCGCTCCCAATGAATGTAGTCATCCGTCTGCAATGCCTTTTCATCGATTTCCAGCCCCCAACCCGGACGGTCGGGCCGCAATTCCATATGGCCATCGACCGGCATATACGGATCGGCCGCCCATGGCGCGTGGACATGGGGCTTGAACTCAAGGACTTTGAAGTTCGGCTGTGCGGCGCAGAAGTGGATGTTGACCGCGGTCGCGAGCGGCCCCATCGGGTTATGCGGCGCGACGGTTACATAGTGGGCCTCGGCGATTGTTGCGATCCTGCGCATCTCCGTTACGCCGCCAACAACGCATATGTCGGGCTGGATAATATCGGCGCCACGGGCCGACAACAGGGAGAGGAATTCGAAGCGATTATAGAGCGATTCTCCCGTCGCTAGCGGAACGGAGACTTTCGACTTCAGCTCGGCCCATGCCGGAATGTGCTCCGGCCGGATCGGCTCCTCGTAGAAGAGCGGATCATTTGGGGCAATCGCTGCAGCAAGCTGCACCGCCTGATAGGGCTCGAAGATCTTCGCATGAGCGTCGAATGCGAATTCGAAATGCGACGGCGTAATCTCGCGTATCTTGGCGAACCAGTCACCGGTTTCCTTCACAAGCTCGCCCCAGCGACCGGCATGCAGGTCGCGGCGGAAGGGGCTGAGCTTGAAAGCAGTGTAGCCGTATTTTTCGTTCAGCTCGAGGGTCTGGTCCTGCGCCGTCTGCGGGTCCGGCGCGGTATAGACGCCGCAATAGACACGCACCCGATCCCGAACGTTGCCGCCAAGCAGCATGTAAACGGGCAGGCCGGCGGCCTTGCCGGCGATGTCCCAGAGCGCGTGATCGATCGCCGAAATCGCTGCAAGCCCCAGCGCGCCCGGCGGAAAACGGCATTGCTGATTGAGTTTCAGCACAAGGAATTCCACTCGGCGGGGGTCCTCCCCTTCGATCTGATGGAAGAGGTAGTCGAAGAGCGGCGGCAGCGCCCAGTCGGGGCCGTGATTGTAGCACTCGCCCCAACCGGAAATGCCTTCGCTCGTCTCGATTTTCAGGAGCAGTCGCGGCCGGTCGTCGACGCGTTGCATGTAGGTCTTGAAGCCGGTGATATGCATTGACATTCTTCCTCAGGCGGCGCGGTTCTTGCCGCTTACATTGTCGACGATTGCGCGTAGTTCTGAGCGTTCGGCGTCCGTCAGACTTTCAACGCCGGGAAGGCGAACAGGGCCGACATCGGTTCCGAGCATGCCGAGTGCCTCCTTGACGACCGTGACATTGGCGCCGTTCAGATATTTGGTGCGCAGCGCTTCGAAACCGGCGATGTCGTCGATAAGAGCGCGGGCAGCCGCGTAGTCGCCGGCTTCCAACGCCTGATGGATTGCATGCGAACGCTCGGGGAAAACGTTGACGAGCCCCGAGGTAAAGCCGCGAGCACCCATGGCATAGAAGGCAGGTGCCCAGCCCTCCGCAAGCCCGCAGACCCAGATCGCCGGCGCATCCTTCGTCGAGCGGATGACCTCAGCAAGCAGCATCAGATTTCCGGATGCAAACTTGATGCCGGCGATATTGGGATGCAGGGCAAGCTTGCGGAAATCGGCGACCGAGAACGTGTCGCTGCGGACATAGGCAATAACAGGGACAGTGGACGCCTCGGCAAGTTCGAGGAAATATTTCGCCTGGTAACTCGGCCCGGCAAAGGGATCCATCGGGTGATGCCCCATGATAGCGTCGGTGCCTTCACCAATCGCGTGACGGGCGAGCTCCTTGGCTTCCGCCAGCGAACGCCCGACAGCGGCGCTGATCAGAGCCTTGCCATCGGCGGCCTTGATCGTTGCGCTGTGAACCGCCTTTACCTCATCCATCGTCAGCGTGAAGAACTCGCCCGTATTGCCGGCGGCCATCAGATTGTGGACCCGGGCGCTGGCTAGGCGCGCGATCAATGCGGAAAGCTTGGCGAGATCGATGCTGCCATCTGTCTTGTAGGGGGTCACCGGAACGCCGGAAATGCCCGTCAGGGCTTTGCGAATCTTGTCCATTGCCACGGTCACGTCAAATGTCCTCTTTCTTGCTGAATACGATGTTGAGGTAGGTTTCGCCGGAGCGGACGACGTGATCGCGCATCACCCGCTCGGCCTTATCGCTGTCGTTCGACACGATAGCGGCGGCGATGGCGGTATGCTCGGCGAGAGCCTTGTCGCGCTCCTTGTTGTCGGAATGAATGATGCGGCGAATGCTCGCGTCGTAGAATTGCTGGCGCTCGATCATGCGAGACAGGTACTGGCAGCGCGAGGCGAGATGGATCTGCTCGTGAAAGGTCTCGTTCAGCGCAATGAGGTCGTCGGCACCGCCATCAGCCGTGGCCGCCTTCATCAATGCGACCGTATCGCTAAGCTTCCTGGCTTCTTCCTGGGTGATCCGCTTGGCGGCGAGATGCGCGATCATCGATTCGAGCGCCGCACGCGCCAGGATCATTTCCTCCGCCCATCCGGCGTTGAACCGGATCAGCACGCCGCGACGCGGCAGGGTTTCAACCAATCCTTCGGTCTCGAGCTGCCGGAGCGCCTCCTTGATCGGAGTGGTGGAAACACCAAGCTGCTCGGCGAGCTGGCGCTCGTTGACGCGCTCGTCGGCGTGAAAGCGGCCGGACAGGATCGCCGCCCGCAGCGTCTTATGAACATGATCACGAAGGGTCGTCAGGAATCGCGGATCGATCTTTTCGATGCGGTCGTCACCCGCCCCACCCTCCATCTTATTTTCCATAAGCCGAAAATTCTCCCGTTGACGACAAAATCGTTTTGTGAGATCTGATATACCAGATTTCAGATCGATGTCGATATCAAAATTCGCTCTGATGCGATTGCAGAGATACTTGGGAGGAAGAAAATGAAGATCCAAAGACGCGGGCTATTGATCTCGTCGGCGCTTGTTGCTGCGGGCCTGATGATGCCACTGGCTGCGGCCGCAGCCACCCCGAAGGACCAGCTGGTCATTGCAACGAACATGTCGTCGATGCGTGGCCTCGATCCAAACGAAATTAATCAGTTGGAAGCGGCTGAAATCGTCGCGAACCTTTATGAACGGCTGATCGTGCTGCCGGCCGACGATATTACCAAGCCGGCTCCGGGTATTGCAGAAAGCTGGACTGTCTCTCCCGACGGCAAGACCTTCACATTCAAGATCCGCTCCGGCATCAAGTTCCATTCCGGCAATCCGCTGACGGCAAAGGACGTCGAATGGTCGCTGCGGCGTCTCGTCAAGTTGGGGCTCGCGCCATCCGTCGACCTTCGCCAGTGGGGCTTCACGGACAAGAATGTCGACGATCTGATCAAGGCGAGCGACGACAGCACCGTGGTCCTCCAGACGCCCAGCCTCTGGAACCCCAACCTGATCCTCTATTCGCTGGCGAGCTTCTCGACCTCGATCCTGGACAGCAAGTTCCTGGCCGAGCATGAAAAGGACGGCGATATGGGGCGCGAGTTCCTGCAGGCCAACGACGCCGGCTCGGGGCCCTATGCGTTGCGCACCTGGCGCGTCAACGATCTGCTGATTGCCGATGCCAACAAGGACTACTGGCAGGGCGCCCCGAAGATGCGACGCGTCGTTCTGCGCCATATGCCGGAATCTTCTGGCCAGCGCCTGCAGCTTGAGGCGGGTGACGTCGATGTCGCGACCCGTCTGTCCTCCACGGATCTTGCGGCCGTCGAGTCCGGCGGCAAGGCCGATATCCAGAAGACGCCGGGTTTCGGCTTCTATTATCTCGCTTTGAACCAGAAGGACGAGATTCTTTCCAATCCCAAGGTTCGCGAAGCCTTCCGATACCTGATCGACTATGACGGTCTCGCCAACACCGTCATGAAATATTACGGCATCAAGCAGCAGACCATCATTCCGGCCGGCCTGCCGGGTGCAAGCGAGGTCAATCCCTACAAGCTCGACATCGAAAAGGCCAAGCAGCTACTGACTGAAGCCGGCTATCCGAACGGTTTCTCGAAGGTCTATTACGCAACGCCGGTCACCCCGGAATATGAGGTTGCGCAGTCCCTGCAGGCCAATGCCGCAAAGGCCGGCATCAAGCTCGATCTTCAGGGCGGCGACCATATCGGCAAGTTCCGCACGCGCGAATTCGAGATCTTTTCGGCGCGATCGGGTGAACGCTTGCCGGATCCTCACGCGGTTCTCCAGTCTTATGCAACCAATGCCAATAATTCCGACGACGCCAAGCTGACGGGCCTGAATGCCTGGCGCACCGCCTGGGATGTGCCGAAGGACATTCAGGATATGGTGACTGCGGCCGCCCATGAGACGGATCAGCAGAAGCGAGTCGATCTCTATGCGAAAATCAACAAGGCCTATCTCGAATCGTCTCCGCCGCTGATCACCTCCTTCCTGCGCACCGACGCGAAGGCGGTTCGTAAAGAAGTCAAAGGCTATATCGGCCATTCGACATGGCTGACGCGCTGGGACACGGTTTCCAAGGGCGAGTGACCTCCTCCAAGGGAGAATGACGTGAGCATCTCACAAACATCCGGGGCCGCATCGGGCGGCGCAGCAGCTGCGCTCGATGCGGTGAAGAAGGTGGCAACGTCCTTCAGCGTCATCCTGACGACGCTGCTCGGCCTGCTGATCATTACCTTCGTCGTCGGCCGCATGGTCCCGGCTGATCCGGTCATTGCCGTGATCGGGGATCAGGCCGACCAGGCAACCTATGAGCGGGTCTACAAGGAGATGGGGCTGGATCAACCGCTCTATGTCCAGTTCGCGACCTATCTCGGTAATGTCGCTCACCTGAACTTCGGCCAGTCACATGTGACCAAGAACCCCGTGGCAAGTGACCTTGCCCGGGTGCTCCCGGCGACACTGGAGCTTGCGACGCTGGCAACGATCATCGGCGCAGGCCTCGGCATTCCGCTCGGCATCATCTCCGCTGTTCGCAAGGGAACATGGGTCGATCATCTCGCGCGTGTCGTCGGGCTGCTCGGGCATTCAACGCCGATTTTCTGGCTCGGCACCATCGTCATTCTGGTCTTTTACGCCAAGTTCGGGCTCATCCCCGGCAGCGGCCGACTGGACGTCTATAATGAAGGGCTGGTCGAAGGGCCGACCAACTCCATTCTCGTGGATGCGATCATTGCCGGCGAATGGGAGGTTTTCCGCGATGCCTTGCTGCATGTCGCAGCCCCTGCCCTGATCCTCGGTTATGCGGCCATGGCCTATCTCAGCCGCATGAGCCGCAGCTTCATGCTGGAACAGCTGCGGCAGGAATATGTGCTGACGGCGAAGGCAAAGGGTCTTGGCCAGCGCGCCATCGTCTGGCGCCATGCCTTCCGCAACATCCGGGTGCAGCTTTTGACCATCGTTGCCCTTGCCTATTGCGGCCTGCTTGATGGCACGGTTCTCATCGAGACCGTCTTTGCCTGGCCCGGCCTCGGGCAATATCTGACCTCGGCTCTCTTCTTCGCGGACATGAACGCGATCCTCGGCAGCGTGCTTCTGATCGGCATCATTTCGATCGTCATCAACCTGCTGTCCGACATCGCCTACCGCTTCCTTGATCCGCGTACCCGGTGACATCATGGCGACACGTTATTTCAACGATCTCCACAATTGGCTGATCAATGAGGAATTTTCCTCAACCCGGCAGGCACGCTTCCACAAGGCCTATGTCCTGTGGCTGAGCCTGCTTGCCAATCCGCTGGCTTTTGCGGGTTTTTTGGTTGTGCTTGCGCTGGTGCTCGTCGCCGCCTTCGCGCCGATGCTTGCCAACTACGACCCCATTGCCCAGGATCTGACGATGGCGCTGAAGCCGCCATCTGCCGCGAACTGGTTCGGAACCGATGAGTTCGGCCGCGACGTCTATTCGCGTCTCGTCTATGGCGCACGCACAACGCTCTATATCAGCATCCTGGTGACGGTCATCGTAGCGCCGATCGGCTTTGTGATCGGTGCGACTGCCGGCTATCTCGGCGGCTGGGTCGATGTCGTGTTGATGCGCATCACCGATATCTTCCTGTCCTTCCCGAGCCTCGTTCTCGCACTCGCCTTTTCTGCAGCGCTCGGACCTGGGATCGAGAATGCCGTCATCGCCATTGCGCTCACCGTCTGGCCGCCGATTGCCCGCCTAGCGCGCGCCGAAACATTGACGTTTCGAGCCGCCGACTTCGTGGTCGCCGCCGAGCTGCAGGGCGCTGGCATGGGCCACATCCTGCTCCATCACATCGTGCCGCTCTGTGCTCCCTCGATCATCATCCGACTGACGCTCAACATGTCGAGCGTCATCCTGACGGCGGCCGGCCTCGGCTTCCTCGGTCTCGGCGCCCAGCCGCCGATGCCCGAATGGGGTGCGATGGCAGCGTCCGGCCGGCAATATCTGCTCGATGCCTGGTGGCTGACGACGGTTCCGGGCATTGCAATCCTCGTGGTCAGCCTTGCCTTCAATCTGCTCGGCGACGGCCTGCGCGACATCATGGATCCCCGAAATGCCTGATCAATCCCAGCCGATCCTTTCGGTCAAGAACATGTCGGTCCAGTTTCCGACCCTTTCGGGCGTCGTGACGGCCGTGAAGAATGTCTCATTCAGTGTCGGGCGCGAAAAAGTCGGCATCATCGGCGAATCCGGCTCCGGAAAGAGCACGACCGGACGCGCCATCATGCGGCTGCAGCCGGTGACCGCCAAAGTGATCGCCGACGAAATGCGCTTCGAGGACGTCGATCTTGTTCGCGCAAGCGAGGCCGAAATGCGCTCGATCCGCGGGCGGCGCATTTCGATGATCCTGCAGGACCCGAAATATTCGCTCAACCCGGTCATGACGGTCGGCGAGCAGATCGCCGAAACCGTCATCCTACATGAACGCGTCGGCCGCCGCGAGGCACGCCAGCGTACACTCGCGATGCTGGAACGGGTCAACATTCGCGATCCAGAACGCGTCTTCAACCTCTATCCGCATGAAGTCTCCGGCGGCATGGGACAGCGCATCATGATCTCGATGATGCTGATTTCCTCCCCGTCACTGATCATCGCCGACGAGCCGACCTCGGCTCTCGACGTGACCGTGCGCCAGCAGGTGTTGTCGATCCTCGATGATCTAATCACCGAACGCAACATCGGGCTGATCTTCATTTCGCACGACCTCAACCTGGTGAAGAGCTTCTGCGATCGAGTGATCATCATGTATGCCGGGCGTATCGTCGAGGAGCTTGAAGCCGCAAAACTCGAAGAGGCAACCCATCCCTATACACGGGGTCTCTTGCAGGCGCTGCCGAGCCTCGACCACCCTCGAGACCGCCTTGAGGTCCTGAGGCGAGACCCGAGCTGGGCGGAGGCATGAGCATGATGATGTCAGTCAAAAATCTTGCCGTTTCCTTCGGCAGCGGTCCTTCCGCCAAGCAGGTGGTCAAGGATGTCTCCTTCGACGTCGCTGCGGGCGAGACGTTCGGCCTCGTCGGGGAAAGCGGCTGCGGCAAATCCACTGTTCTCGGCGCATTGGCCGGCAGGATCAAAGCATGGGATGGCTCGATTGCGATCGACGGAGAGGCAATCACCGCCAAGCGCTCAAAATCGCAGCTCGCCAAGCAGCAGATGGTTTTCCAGGACCCATTCGGCTCGCTTCACCCGCGTCACACGATCGGCCGTACGCTCCTCGAACCCCTTGAAATCCATGGCGTCGACCGGCGCTGGGAACGTGTGGAACAGGTGCTGCGCGACGTCGGCCTGCCCGCCTCCTTCTACCATCGCTTCCCGCACCAGTTGTCAGGCGGCCAGCGCCAGCGTGTTGCAATCGCCCGCGCATTGATCCTGAAGCCGCGTGTGCTTCTCCTCGACGAGCCGACATCCGCACTCGACGTGTCCATCCAGGCCGAGATCCTCAATCTGCTGAAGGACCTGCGCGAACGGGAGAAGCTGACCTACATTCTGGTCAGCCACGATATGGCTGTGATTGCTCATCTGTGCAATCGGGTCGCCGTCATGCAGGGTGGGATGTTCGTGGAGATCGCCTCAAGAGAGGCTTTGCTAAGCGGAAATGTTGAACATTCCTATACGCGCACGCTTCTCGACGGCAGCAGGGGCTATCAACCCACGCGGCGAGCCGGCTAGAGCGGGAATTCACGTCACATGAGGGCATGGCCACGGGCAGCCGCAGGAGCTTCGGCTGCACCATGAGCAGTTAGAGACCGCAAGCCGTCCGCGATTGCCAATCACTCACCGACGACGGAAACCCAGTGCCCCTTGTGCGGCTTTCACAACCGCGTCTGTAGTGATGTCGAACTTCTTGTAGACGTCGTCGATCTTGCCCGAGGCCCCGAAGCTGTGCATGCCGACGAACCGGCCGTCGAGCCCGAGATATCGGTCCCAGCTATCCTGGACGGCTGCTTCCACGGCGACACGCGCAGTTCCGTCCCCGAGAACCTCGCGCTTATAGTCCGGTGCCTGTGCTTCAAACAGCAGACGGCACGGCATGGAGACAACAGCGGTTGGAATGCCTTCCGCTTGAAGCCTCGCCCTTGCCTCGACGGCAAGGTGCAATTCCGATCCCGTCGACATGATCGTCAGCTCGCGAGCGCCGCCCTCGGCCTCAAGCAGAACGTATCCGCCCTTTGCCGACAGGTTGAGAGAGCCCGGCTGTTTTCGTAGAAGCGGCATGGGCTGGCGGGACAGTGCGATCAAGGCTGCCTGCCGCGGGGCATCGAGAATGGCCTGCCAGCATTCGGCCGTCTCGATCGGATCACCCGGGCGGAACACGGCAAGACCCGGAATGGCGCGCAGGGCCGTCAGATGTTCGACAGGCTGGTGGGTTGGACCATCCTCGCCGAGACCGATCGAATCATGCGTCATCACGAAGATCGAACGCACCGCCATCATCGCCGCCAGCCGGACTGACGGCCGGGCGTAGTCGGAAAAGGTCAGGAAGGTGCCGCCATAGGGGATCAGCCCGCCATGAAGCACAATGCCGTTGATGGCAGCCGCCATCCCATGTTCGCGCACGCCGTAATGGACATAGGATCCATTATACTGACCCGGCGCAATCTCGATCATGGATTTGGCCTTCGTGTTGTTCGACGGTGTCAGGTCCGCCGATCCGCCGATGAGCTCGGGGATGGTCTCGGCAAGGTGGTTGAGAACAATCCCGCTCGCCTGCCTTGTTGCCAGGTCCTTTTCAGCAGACAGAAGCTCCTGCTTTGCCGCCTCTATTGCTCTGGTCCAATCCGAAGGCAGTTCGCCCTTGATGCGGCGTTCGAATTCCCGCCGGATATCCACTTTCGCAGTCTGGAC
The DNA here is from genome assembly GCA_900473185.1 of Hyphomicrobiales bacterium. GTDB lineage: Bacteria > Pseudomonadota > Alphaproteobacteria > Rhizobiales > Rhizobiaceae > Rhizobium. The sequence continues at coordinate 32,556 of UCKU01000035.1, forward strand.
CCGAACCGCCCAGGCCATCCGGGTATTGCGTCCCTTGGCACCGATCTTTCTCCAGTCATCCAAAAGGTCGGACGGGATCTCGAAGGGTGGTGCGTTCCAGCCGAGCAGCTTGCGGGCGCCGGCGATCTCCTCTTCACCCGGAGCATCACTGTGGGCTTTCTGCGTGCCGGCGCGGGTCGGAAAGCCGAAGCCAATGATGGTTTTGCAGGCAATCAGTGACGGGCGATCGGTGATCTTCCGAGCTTCGCCGATTGCGTTGCGGATCGCGTCGGTATCGTGTCCGTCGATCTCCTGCACATGCCAGTTCGATGCGCGAAACCGCGCCGGCTGATCGTCGGATTCCGCCAGACTTGTGGCTCCGTCGATCGATATCGAATTGTTGTCCCAGAACGCGATCAGCTTGCCGAGCTTCAAGTGGCCCGCAAGGGATATGGCCTCCTGGCTGATGCCTTCCATCAGGCATCCGTCGCCAAGGAACACATAGGTGTAGTGGTTTGAAAGATCGTCGCCAAACCTGGCGTTCATGATGCGCTCGGCAAGTGCGAAACCAACCGAATTGGCAATGCCCTGTCCGAGCGGACCGGTGGTCGTCTCGATGCCGGTGGCATGACGATATTCGGGATGACCTGCCGTTTTACTGTCGACCTGACGAAAGTTTTCGATCTCTTCGATCGTCATATCCCGGTAGCCGGTCAGATAGAGCAGGCTGAAGAGCAGCATCGAGCCGTGCCCGTTGGAGATCAGGAAACGGTCCCGATCGAACCAGTAGGGGTCTTCGGCGTCGAATTTCAGGAAGTCGGAAAAGAGCACGACAGCAATGTCGGCCATGCCCATCGGCATGCCGGGGTGGCCGCTCTTGGCCTTCTCGACGGCGTCCATCGAGAGAAACCGAATGCAATTGGCCATGTCGCGCAGATGCTGATCGCGGGGCGCCGGTACGGATTTCACGGATTCCGTCATGATCGTTTCCTCGGGAGCTGGTGAAAGACCAGCCGGAAGATAGGGCCCGGCGCGAGCCGGGCCACTGCGACATGTTGAAACTTTTCCCCGGGATCGATCGACAACGGGTTCGGAACGCGTAGCGACAACTTTCCAGATACTGACGCGATTAGCTTCGCTGCAGCCGCCAGGTCCGAATTTCAAACGGCATGATGTCGGCAGGCCCTGCGCGCTCGATCGGCTCTTCGAGGATATTCAGAGGTCCCGAGGCCTGCCAGCCCGAGGGCAAGGCGAGCGAAAGCCGGCCGCGCCGGCCCGCCGGTTCGTAAAGCCGCAAGATGAGGCCTTCTCCCTCCTCCGCCGGCTTCAGCCCCGAAAAGGCGACCGGTACGCCTTCGACGCCGAGAGGCGACAACGTGCCTGCCGAGAGGCCACTGGCCTCAATGGTGACGAGCGGCTGATTGAGATCGATCGCTTCCCGGAGGACGTCGCCTTCATGCCAGGCGCCTTCATGTGGCATCAGCGCATAGGTGAAGCTCTGCTCTCCTTCATCGGCAAGCGGATCGGGATAGATCGGCGAGCGCACGAGGCTCATGCCGATGACATTACCGCGCGCACTGTGTCCGTATTTGGCGTTGTTGAGCAGAGCAACGCCGAAACCCGGTTCGCTGAGATCGACAAAACGATGTGCGGCAGCTTCGAACATTGCCTGCTCCCAGGACGTGTTCGTGTGGGTCTGCCGCTCGACGATACCGAAGGCGCATTCGAAGGTGGCTGTGCGTGAACGCACGGCGACCGGGTTCAGCGTTCTGAGCAGAGTACGCCGGTCATGCCAGTCGATCGTCGTCTCGATATCGAGCCTGCGGGCGTTGGCAGTCAGCACGTAAAGCTGCGTAACGGTCGAGTTCCGGTATCGATAAACGACACGGATGGCGGCCCGATGGGGCCCCTGTTCGGCAAGTGTAATGCTCTCGGGTCTGTCGAGGCGGACAGCCTTTTCGGCATAGTCGGCATCGACGTCCCAGGCATCCCAATTGCGCGGCTTGTCGGCCGGATAGACCCAGAGCTGATTTGCAGTACCTTCGATCGCCTCCCTGCCCGTTACCTTGTGAACGAGGCTCGAAACGGCGCCATCCTTGCCGATGACAACAGACAGATGTTCGTTTTCGAGGCTGTTCGTATCGGCTTTCAGCATGCCGGCGGGCTTCAATGCCTTGCGATCAAAGACCGCAACGGAAAGAGGCGCGACAGGGTCGGCAGATGCCAGGACCGTTCCGTCGGAAAGCCTGGCGGTCAGCGGCCGCGGCGCAAGCGACGGGTTAACGGCAATGAGCGCGTCCGTCACCCCGCCTGCGGGAAGATGGGTCGTTAGCGCCTTCAGTGCCTTGGCCCGCTCGGCCTTGGCATTGCCGATGACGCCGTCGAGCTCCTGTTCGGCGTCGATATAGACTTCGCGGATGCTCGAGCCCGGCAGGATGTCATGGAACTCGTTCTTCAAGACGACGCGCCAGTCCGCCTCCAGGCTTTGCGGTTTGCCGGCACCCAAGAGATGCGCGAACGAAGCGATCGTCTCGGCCGTAATCAGCGCCCGCTCGGCCCGCCGATGCTTGCGCTTGACGCCGCTTTGCGACGTCAGCGTCGCGCGGTGCAGTTCGAGATAGATTTCCCCGTCCCATACCGGAAGCTCCTTTTGTGCCGCAGTGCGGTGAGCCTCTTCGTAAAAGCCCTTCACCGTGCCCCAACGTGCCCTGGGGATTGCCGGGAAGTCGCGCAGCTGCACTTCGCGCTCGACCATCTCAGGTGTCACGCCGCCGCCGCCATCGCCGTAGCCGACAGCGAGCAGCGATGTGTCGTGCTGCGTCTTGCCGCGGAAATTCTTCCAGGTCGGCACGAAGCAATCCGGCTGCACGAAACCATTATAGCCCTGCATGGGATTGTCGAAAGTATGGGTCAGTACCCTGCTTCCATCCAGCCCCTTCCACCAGAAAAGGTCGGACGGAATATGATTGCTCTCGCTCCAGTTCACCTTGATCGTGAAGAAGCTGTCGATGCCTCCGAGCCGCAAGATCTGCGGCAAGGCGCCGGAAAAGCCGAAGCAGTCCGGCAGCCAGCAGACCGTGTGGCGCAAGCCGAAGTGTTTCTCGAAATAGCGCTGCCCATAGAGCACCTGCCGCGCGAGGCTTTCGCCGGTCGGCATGTTGGTGTCGGGTTCGACCCACATGCCGCCGACAGTTTCCCACTTGCCCTCGGCGACCTTCTTCTTGATCCGCTCGAGAAGTTCGGGATCATCCTCTTCCATCTGCGCATAATAATGAGCAGTCGATTGATTGAACCGGAAGTCGTCCGACCGTTCCATCAGCGAGAGCGCGGTGTTGAAGGTGCGGCGCATCTTCCGGCGCGTCTCGCCATAGGGCCAAAGCCATGCGAGGTCGATATGGGCATGGCCGGTCAGCAGCAGTTCGCCGTTCGGCGGAAAACGCTTCTGAAGCTCTTTCAATCGCACGATCAGCTGATCATAGGCGGCGCCCGCCGAAGCGCTCTGCGCTTCATCAAGGCCAGCCGGATTTGCCTCAAGCTCCGGCAGTTCCCAGATCTTCTGCTGCATCACCGCACCGGCTGTGCGTGAAATATAGGCTGACGTGTCCGAAGGCCAGTCGAGGCTGCGCAGCGACTGTTCGGCCGCCTCGATCAGATGCGGGACGACCTCATGGCTTTCGAGCACGTCGGCAGCCTCGCCAATCTGCCGCAACAGGAGGTGCAACCTGTGGACCGGTTCGTCCAGCCAGATCAGCCGCGCCTTGTTGAGCTTCGGCGCCCGGTTCGGCTCTCCGAAGGGAAAGCGTGCGACGCTGTCAGTGGTAATCGAAAATTCTCTGGCTTTGATCGGGAACTCCTGATGATAGGGGTCGAGCCCGAATGTCTCTGCCTGGCCGCCGGGATAGTGCAACGTGATCAGGCTCTCGCCGCCAAGATCGAGCTGCAGGCGAACCTCCTCGATTGGCCAGTCGCGCGGCACTGTGGCCGATACCGCGAAATGAACCGTCCCCTTGCGGTGCGGCCAATCCTGATGATGGGCGATCGGCTCGCCGTCGAAGGTCCAACCGTCGATCACGATGCTTTGCCTGTCGCGCCAGTGAGCGAGCTCGGCTGTACGAACCTTCAGACGATCGAGGCGTTGGGCAATGGTGAGAGACATGGCGGGTCCTATTGGAAATTAAGCAACTGACGGATGGGGAGAAAACCTGGTCGCGCAAATAGGCCGCAGGCAACGCGTCCCGTCTCCTCCAACCGAGGCGCGTGGCAGCTCTTAGATTAAGTAACTTTGTTTTGCAGTCAAGCGCACAAGAAATAGGTTGCGAGAGTTTTACCTGTGATACACAAGCATCCAGGTGCTTAGGGAAGACGGTTATGCGGTATCTTCGATCCGGGCCGCGGCGACGTCAGACAGAGGAAACGGCCGTAACGCGGGGTAAAACAATCGGTCTGCGATCGGGAGAAATCGCCGACAGAAATATCCGCGTCATTCTGGAGGCTATCCGCCGGCACGGTCCGTTGACCCGCATGGAACTTGGCCAGCATTCCGGGCTTACCGGGCCGGGCATCACCAATATTCTGCGCCGCCTCGGCGAGGGAGGGTTGGTGACGTCGCACCGCCGCAACGGCGCAGGCAACAGCGCGACCGCCACCGAATTTGCCTTGCGCCCCGATGGGGCATTCTCGATCGGCATCAGGGTTCGCCAGAGCCGGGGCGAAGCCGTCCTTATCGACCTCAGCGGCCAGGTCCACGATCGGGACTACTTTTCCCTCGACGCGGCAGCGCGCGTGCCGTCAATTCTTTCAGCCACCCAGAAAATGATCGGCCGGCATGCCGGCATGCCGATCATCGGCCTGGGGATCGGGTCAAACGACTGGGCCACGCAGGAAAGCGATGAGCTCGATGCAGCATCCACGCTTCCCGTCAATCACGTGGAGAACGAGTGCACCGCAAGCCTGCTTGCCGAGCGCACTATCGGCGCGCCTGCCCCCGAAGGCGGACTGGCGATGATCATCATCGACGAAGATGTCCAGGCCGGCTTCCTCGTTCGCGGCATTCCCTATTCGGGCGTCCACGGACGTGCGGGCAGTATCGGTGAGATGCTGACTGGCCCCGACAATGTCCGGCTGAACACGGTGGTCGGTTTCGGCGCGCTGCGTGCACTGGTCAGCGATGACGAGTTCAAACGCCTCATTTCGGGTGAAGAGCCGTCTTCCCCTCAGTTGACGCAGTGGATCCGCGATGCGGCAAGCCACCTGCTCGACCCGATCATAGCCATGGCCGGCTTTATCGCGCCTGGTGTGATCATGATCGGCGGCGACCTGCCGCGAAGTGTCATCGAGGCGCTGATCCACCAACTCTCCGTCGAGCGACGCGACACATCCAAGCGGCCCTTCCTGACGCCGTGGATTTCGCCGATGAAGCCGGCAAGCTTCAGCGGCGGCGGCGTGGCGCTGGGGGCGGCACTGCTGCCCTTCCTCAACACCCTGCTGCCACCGGTTTCCGCCTGACGTCTTAGTATCGGATCAGGCAAGCGCCTCGTCCGTGTGGCTGACATCCGAGGCAAGCGCTCTGTCGAGCACTTTCTGGATATTCGCCGCCCTGCGGAACGAAGGTTCCTGCGTTCTGCCTGCCCTGACGGCCTGCACGAAGCGCTGATAATTCGTTTCCACCGGATCGAAGGCAATGTCGCGCCATGTCGCGGTGTGAACGTCTTCGCCAAGGCAGGCACGAAGCGTTGACTTTCCGGTATCGTAGATCATCTCGATCGAACCGGTCTCGCCATAGACCCTGAGGCGCAGCTGATCCATCTGGCCGGCCGCCGTTCGCGTCGCCTGGATGGTGCCGATCGCACCCGTCGTGAAGTCGACATTCATCGTGAAACTGTCATTCGCATCGAGATCATATTCGCCGATCTTGTCTCCCGGAGCCTTGTTGAAGGTCTTCAGCCGCGCGAAGACGTGGGCGACATCGAGCCCCGAACCATAGGACGCAAAATCGACGATATGGATGCCGATATCGCCAAGTGCGCCGTTCGAGCCGTGTTTCTTGCTGAGGCGCCATAGCCATTTGCTCTCGCTCTTCCAGTCGCCCCAATGGCGCCCGACAAGCCAGCTCTGCAGATGCGATGCCTCGACATGCCTGATCTCGCCGATCTCGCCGGCAAGCACCATCTGCCGCCCCTTCTGCAGGGCGGGCGAATTGCGATAGGTAAAATTGACCATGCCGACCTTGCCCGCTTTTTCGATGGCATCGGTCATTTCCATCGCCTTGATGGCATCGGTCGCCAGCGGCTTTTCGCAGAAGACATGTTTGCCCGCTGCAATCGCCTGAAGCGTCGTCGGGTGGTGGATGCGGTCGGGCGTGACGTTGGCAACGGCATCGAACTCGCCCCAGGCAAGGGCTTCCTCGAGTGTGCTGAAGTGATTGGGGATGCCATGTTCCAAGCAAAAGGCCGCCAGCCGCTCGGGTACGACGTCAACCCCGCCCACGACGCTAACGCCTTCGATCGCCTTGAAATTTGCAGCATGCTGGTTGGCCATTCCGCCAGTGCCGAGAATGAGTAAGCGCATCTGATCCTCCATAGATGTCAGGTTCGGCCACCTTCACGTAGCCGAGGCAAAACCTCACCGTGCCATCGCGGATGCCCGAAATGGCTCGATTTTTTGTGATCGGGAAATGCGGCTGCGGTCCGCTAACTTGTGTTGAATGTCGCCGGCATCTCAATCCTCCCAAGCTGCGGCTTGACATCAAATCAAAGTAACTTAATCTAATTAATGCAGCATGGAAATGAGGAGAGGTCAACCGACCACCAGGCTGTATCCGTTTAAAATGGGGAGGAGACCCATCATGAAGAGAGCGTTCATCAGCGCGTTAGCGCTGAGCACAATGTTATTTTCAGTGCCTGCCGCATTTGCCCAGGAGCTTGCGACAAAGGACAGGATCGGCGCTGCCGATGCGTCAAAAACCCTTGTCGTCCGGCTCACGAACGACAGCCCGAACAACGCCGATCCGGCAATCGCCGAAGGCTATCAGAAACTCTTCGTCGATTTCATCAAGAAGCATCCCGACTGGAAACTGCAGATGCAGTTCATGTCCTCCGACATCGGCACGGAACAGGCCAAAATGCTGGAGCAGGCCAAGGCCGGCAATGCGCCGGATTGCGCCGCCGTCGACTCCTTCGTGCTCTCGCAGTTCATGGTCAATAAGGTGCTGGCGGATTTTACGCCCTATTTCACCAAGGAAGAAGTCGCCGATCTCTTCCCCTTCATCCGCAGCGGCATCACCGACAAGGGTCAGACGATCCGCGCCTGGTGGTGGGATACGGACCTTCGCGTCCTCTACCGCAACAAGTCTGTTGTAGCCGATGCGCCGCAGACCTGGGACGACCTGAAGAAGGCCGCACTTGCCTCCACCAAGGAAGGCATGGAAGGCGTCCTCTTCAACGGCGGGCGCTGGGAAGGCACCACCTTCGACTGGCTGGCGAACTACTGGGCGCTCGGCGGCAAGCTCGTCGACGACTCGGGCAAGCCGGTCTTCGGCGAAGGCGAGAACAAGGAGAAATTCCTGAAGGCGCTGAACTACTTCAAGGATCTCGTCGATTCCGGTGCGGCCCCCAAGCGCGTCACCACCATCGCCAACTACGACGACATGAACGCGGCGGCGGCAGCGGCGACGACGGCGCTCTTCATCGGCGGCAACTGGCAATATGCGCAGCTGAAGGCGACGCTCGACGAAGAGGAATTCAAGAACTGGACCTTCTCACCGATCCCCGGCCCTTCGGCCAATGAGCGCTCGACCGGCACCGGCGGCTGGACGATCGCGTCCTTCAGCAAGGACAAGGAGAAGGTCGAGCTTTGCGCCAATCTTGCGCGCGATGTCTATATGGGCCCGGCAAACGCGCTGCAGCAGCAGTTGCCGACGCGCAAGTCGCTCTTCGACAAGTATGAGGTCTTCTCGACGGAAGCCAACAAGACCTTCGCCAATGCCCTGGTCAACGGCCAGGCCCGGCCCGGCGTGCCGATCTACCCCGAGATCTCTAACCAGATCCAGATCATGATGGGCGACGTGCTCTCGGGAACGAAGAAACCGGAAGAAGCCCTGGATGCCGCATTCAGCGCGGCGATGGAGGCCTACAAGCGGCTCTGATCCCGGGCATTTTTTGACGCTTCAGATAACGACGGCGCCTGCCTTTTAGGCGCCGTCGACAGTGCCAAACCGGACAGAGAAGCCAATGAGCCCTATTGCCATCGAGGCTGACAGCCCGCCTCAAAGCAGAACGTTCATGCGCCGGTTCGCCGGTGCGCCCCTGCCCTGGATCATGCCCGTGATCGTCGTCATCGGCATATTTTACCTGTATCCCGTCATCGACGTTTTCCGGCTTTCCTTCACCAATGCGACGCTGATCGGCGAAAACCAGAACTATACGCTGGGTTCGATCGCCAATGCGCTCAGCTCGCCGCAACTGCCTGACATTCTCTGGGCGACGCTGATCTTCGTCGGCGGCAGCGTCATCGGCCAGCAGATTCTCGGTCTTGCAGTCGCTGTCACTGTCATCCGCGGCGAAAAGCGCGGCCTGTTCGGCACCACGATCCTGAGGACGACGGCGCTGGTCGCCTGGGTCGTGCCAGGCATTGCCGGCGGCATCATCTGGCAGATGCTGTTTTCCGAAGCGCCTTATGGCGCGCTGAACAGCATTTTGAGGCTGATGCACATGCCGACAGTTGCCTGGCTTTCCGATCCGGCGATGGCGCCCTGGTCGACGCTGATCTCGAACATCTGGCGCGGCACGGCCTTTTCGATGGTCGTGATGTATGCGGCGCTGAAATCGATCGATCCCTCGCTCTACGAAGCCGCCGAGGTTGACGGTGCCACGGCTTCGCAGCAGTTCTTTTTCGTGACACTTCCGCAGCTGCGCGCCGCAATTCTCGTCAACATGATCCTGATCACCATCCAGACGGTCAACACCTTCGACGCGATCATCACGCTGACAGGCGGCGGACCGGGACGCGCGACCGAGGTGATTTCGCTCTACGTCTTCAACATCGTCTTCCGAAACTACGATCTCTCCGGCGGCAGCGTGCTTTCGGTGCTGATGCTGATCATCAGCCTCGGCCTGGCCTTCGTCTATGCGTCGTTCCTGCCGAAGGAGGAAGAGCAATGAGCGGACGCACCGGAACACGGCTCGGCGATGCCATGAGCTATCTCTTCATGCTGGTGATGTTCGTCTTCTTTGCCGGCCCCCTCACCTATCTCCTGTCGATGGCGCTGCGTGACAAGCGTGAGGTCTATCGCGGCGCGGCGCGTTATATTCCCGACAATCCCACCATCCAGAATTTCATCACCGTTCTCAACAACAGCTATTTTCCAATCTATCTCTGGAACGGCCTGAAGCTTGCGGCCTTGAGCGGCTTCGGCGTGCTGATCGTCGCCTTGCCTGCCGCTTACGCTTTCTCGCGCTTCCAGTTCCGCGGTAAGGGCCTCTCGATGATGGGGCTCCTGCTTTTCCAGATGATCTCGCCGCTCGTCATCATGGTGCCGCTCTATCGCTACATGAACCGTCTCGGTCTCCTCGACACGCATTTTGCCGTCGTCATGGTCTATATCGCGCTCGGTGTTCCCCTTGCGACCTGGCTGTTGAAAGGCACCGTCGACGGCATTCCGCGCAGCCTGGACGAAGCCGCGATGATCGACGGATGCAACCGCTTCTCGGTCTTCTGGCGCATCATCCTGCCCCTGTCGGCGCCGGGCATTGCCTCGGTCTTCATCATCACGGTGATTGCCGGCTGGTCGCAATTCCTGGTGCCTTTCCTGCTGCTCACCAAAAATGACCTGATGCCGATCGGCGTCGGAATCTTTAACTTCCGTGGCATGCAGACCGACTCGTCCATCCAGCTGCTAGCCGCCGCCTGCCTGATTTCCGTCGTTCCGGCGATCGTGGCGTTCCTGTCGCTCCAGCGGCTGATCCTTGGCGCCATGACCAGTGGCGCGGTGAAAGGGTAAGGTCGGTTTGCGTGTCCGTGGCAGATAGAGGATCTCAATCCATGAACCAGATGAACGGCGCCAGACTGTCCCCCGATCTGACGGGGGCCAATGTCGAGGATGCGGGCGAGCACAACAGGGCCGTCGTGCTGCGTTGCGTTCATCGGCAGGCGCCGATTTCGCGTGCCGAAATTGCCCGACAGACCGGCTTCACGAAGCCGGCGATCGCACGGATCGTCGATCGCCTGCTCGACGAGGGCCTGATCATCGAGGCTCGCCGGCGGCATGGGCTGAGGGGCCAGCCGGCAATCGAGCTCGAGATCAATCCCGATGCGTTTTTCGCAATCGGCATCAATATCGATCGCGATCACCTGACGATTGTCGCCGTCGATGCCGTCGGCAACGTGCGTGCCCGGGTCCACCACGAAAAACGCTATGTGCGTCCGGCCGAGTTCATGCAGCTGACGGCCGATGCGATATCGCATTTCCAGCGAAGCCGCCTCGTCGACGATGCCCACCTGGCCGGCATCGGGCTCGCCATGCCCGACTGGCTCGGAGAGATCCCCTTCCTCGGCATGCCCGACGATTATTCGGAATGGATGGAATTCGACGTACGGGCAGCAATAGAAAACCTGACGCAGCATCCGGTCTTCATCGAAAATGAGACCAATGCCGCAGCACTTGCCGAGCTTGACTATGGCCTCGGGGCGGAAAGCCGCAGCTTCTTTTATATCGCCATCAACGCCTGTCTCGGCGGAGGGCTCGTTCTCGACGGCAACGGCCATCGCGGCGCCATGGCGCTGAGCGGCGAAATCGGATGGCTGCCGATTGCCGACGACCGGGACAAGACCGCGCCGAAGGTCGATCTTCTCGGCGAGATGGTGACGATGTTTTTTCTCTACAAGTTTCTTGGCGAACATGGCGTCCATGCAAGCGTGCCTCAGGACCTTCTCACACTCGATGCACGTGGCAAGGCTCTGGTGTCGAAGTGGCTGAAGGAAATGAGCGCTCACCTTGCCGTTGCGGTCAAGCATATCGGCATGATCGTCGATCCCGATGCCATCATCATCGGCGGCCGATTGCCGATCCGCATGATCGACGAGTTGCTCCGCTACGTTCACGAACATCTGACGGCCGGAGACAACACTCTGCCTTCGCTGCATCGTGCCTCGATCGGCGAGGACGCTTCAGCACTCGGTGCTGCGGCGATGCCGATGGCCGCGGCCCTGATGCTGGCATCCGCCGACGCCGTTCAACGCACCCGTTCGCCCCTCAAATTCATGGATCGCCTGAACAACTGAAACAGCCGGCAAGGCCGCTGGGAGGATATTGATGAAGATTGGTTTTTATACGTCGACATTCAACGACCGGCCGCTAGAAGAAGTAGTGAATTTCGCTGCTTCGGCCGGTTTCGACGCAATCGAAATCGATGTCGGCGGCCATATCAAGACGCCGGACAGGGTGCAGGCTGCGGTGGCACTTGCACGCGAACATAATCTCTTCGTCTCCTCGATCACTTATTTCGGCAATCAGCTCGATGCCGACAGCGACAAGCGCGGCGAGCTTCGCGCCCGTACCGAGGAATTTGCCCAGGCGATTGGCGAAGCGGGCGTGCCGATCTTCGTGATCTTTCCCGGACGCAACGACAATGCCGACGACGAAGCCAACTACGATGATTTTGCCGAATTCACCAACCGGTTGATCAGCGAGACGACGTCGAGCGGTCTCGTTTTCGCGATCGAAAACTGGCCAGGGCCTAAGGACAACTTCATCGGAACCACGCCAAAGGGCTGGCACGAACTCTTCAAGCGGATACCCGACCGGCGCTTTGGTCTCGAATTCGATCCTTCGCACCTCATCCGCATCGGCGTCGACCCCTATATCGCGATGGATGCGGTCAAGGATCGCATCGCCATTCTCCATGCCAAGGACACCGCAATCGATGCGGCCACGCAACAGGCGGTCGGCTATCACGGCAAGGGCTGGTGGCAGTACAAGTTGCCGGGTAAAGGCCTTCTCGACTGGCCGCGCTTTCTGCGCCAGGCGCGGACGAACGGCTTCGACGGCAGCCTTTCGATCGAGCACGAGGACGCCGCCTACGGATGGCCGGGTAAGGATCTCGCGGCCAGAAAAGAGGGCGAACGCCTTGGCCTCGCCTACCTCAGAAGCGTGTTGGACGAGCTTTGATAGCGACCTGGGAGGACGGAAATGGCCCATGTTAGAGTGAATAGTGCGCGCAAGGATTATGGCGCATTCAAAGCCATCAAAGGCGTGTCGGTCGATATCCGCGACGGCGAGTTCGTCGTCCTCGTCGGCCCCTCGGGCTGCGGCAAATCCACCCTGCTCAGAATGATCGCCGGTCTGGAGGATATCAGCTCGGGCGAGATCCAGATCGGCAAGCATATCGTCAACGAGTTGGCGCCGAAGGATCGTGACATCGCCATGGTGTTCCAGAACTACGCCCTCTATCCGCATATGACGGTCGCCAAGAATATGGGCTTCTCGCTGCGGCTGAAGCGTATGCCGAAGACGGAGATCGATCGGCGCGTTGGCAATGCCGCAAAGATCTTGGGCCTGGAGGCGCTCCTAGAGCGCTATCCGAAGCAATTGTCAGGCGGCCAGCGGCAGCGTGTTGCCATGGGTCGCGCGATCGTCAGGGATCCCGCCGTCTTTCTGTTCGACGAGCCCCTGTCGAACCTCGATGCCAAGCTCCGCGTCCAGATGCGATCCGAGATCAAGGAGCTGCATCAGCGGCTGAAGACCACGACGATCTATGTCACCCATGACCAGATCGAGGCGATGACGATGGCAGACAAGATCGTCGTGATGAAGGACGGCCTGATCGAACAATCGGGCTCGCCGCTCGAACTCTACGACCGCCCGAACAACCTCTTCGTCGCCGGTTTCATCGGCTCTCCTGCCATGAACTTCATCAAGGGCAGCATGACGAATGAGGGCTTCCGAACCGCAGATGGGCTTGTCCTGTCGAGCGAGCGGCGCCCGCCCGGCGCCGTCACCTACGGCATTCGCCCTGAGCACATCACACTCGACCCCGACGGCATCGAAGTGACAACCGCCGTTGTCGAGCCGACGGGGTCCGAGACATTGGTGATTGCCCGTCTCGGCACGCAGACGATCAGCTGCGTCTTCCGGGAGCGGATCAGAGCAGCCCCCGGCGACGTGCTGCGGATTGCTCCGCTCCATGATGCCGTCCACCTGTTCGACGAGGATGAGCAGCGCATCACTGCTGGCGAACCGGTGCTGAACTGATGACGTGTGACAGGGCATCGGTAACACACCGCTATCTCATACGCCTTCACGAGGTCATTAGGGATCAATGAGGGCGGCAAGCCGGGCTTCGATCAGCCCTGCTTGTCGGGCCAATTCGGTCCCGAAAACCTCGACCAATTGCGACTGCGGCCGATGAATCGGCCGCACGATGTTGACGGAAAACGGGATGGAGAACGACAGCCGGCGAAGATGTAGGCCGTGGCCGGCATAATCCAGGGCCGTCAGGGGATTGACGATGGCCAGACCAATTCCCTCCCGCACCATCGAACAGACGGATGCCGCGCTATGGGTTTCGATGATCATGCGCCGCCTGATGCCGGCGTTTCGAAAAATCTGATCGATCTGCCGCCGGTAGCTATCCATCGCCGACAAGCTGACAAAGGATTGCCCCTCGAAATCACTTGGTGAGAGAACGGTCTTTTCAAGAAGCGGGTGAGCGTCCGGCAGCACACAAATCTCGTCGAGCGTCAGGAGTGGGGTTACCTCCGTACCCTGCGGGACATGATCGACCTCCGTCAGTCCGAAGTCATAGCGTTGCGCCGACAACCATTCCTCCAGCAGAGGCGACTCCTGTGGAACGATACTGATACCCACGCTCGGGAACCGGTCGATGAAATGCCGGCAGGTCTGCGGCAGGAGCGATTGAGAAAAAACCGGCAGGCATATTATGGAGAGCTGCCCCTGCTCGAACTGGCGCAGCGACGCCGCCGTGCTGATGATCCGGTCCAGCCCGAAATAGGCGCGCTGCACTTCCTCGAACAATTGCAGAGCGTCCGCAGTCGGGCGCAGACGGCCGCGCACGCGCTCAAAAAGCTTCATCTGAATGAGATGCTCGAACCGTGCCAGCTCCCGGCTGATCGTCGGTTGGGAGGTACTCAGCATGGCGGCCGCATCCGTGACGCTGCCTGTCGTCATCACAGCCCTGAAGACCTCAATATGCCGAAGGGTAACAGCCATGCCCATTTCATATCAGAATTGAATACAGTTTGGAAAAATTGATATTTTTCATATGCCTGGTTTCGTGGTCAACCCGTATGTGAAAACCACATTGCCCGACTTGGAACGATCTTCGGTTCGGCGGGCTGCCATCTACGGACAACCAGCGCCATGCCCATCATCTCTGCCAATGACCTCACCCCTCTCGCTCGTCAGCATGGGACGCCCTTATGGGTCTACGACGCTCCAACGATCCGCGATCGGATAAGGCAGCTCGGCGCGTTCGATGTGATCCGCTATGCGCAGAAGGCGTGTTCCAACATCCATATCCTCTCCCTCATCCGCGAGGCGGGTGTGCTTGTGGACTCCGTATCCTCAGGCGAAATCGATCGCGCGCAGCGGGCCGGATTTTCCACCGGCCCTACCCTCTCAGGTGCTGCGGGCATCGTCTACACCGCCGATATTTTCGACCGCCCGACTTTGCGCCGCATCGTCAACGACAAGGTTGAGGTGAATATCGGCTCCATCGACATGCTGCACCAGCTCGGGGAGCTGTCGCCCGGTCACCGCGTCTGGCTTCGCGTCAATCCGGGCTTCGGCCACGGCCACAGCAACAAGACAAATACGGGTGGCGAAAACAGCAAGCATGGCATCTGGCATGCGGAGCTTAACCAGGCTGTCGAATTGGTTCGCCGCTATCGCCTGCATCTCGTCGGGCTTCACCTGCATATCGGCTCCGGCGTCGATTACGGCCATCTCGAGCGGGTCGGTCATGCGATGACCGGTCTCCTGAGCGATCTGGATCACGATGTCGAGGCGATTTCTGCCGGGGGTGGCCTGTCAGTTCCCTATCGCGACGGGGACAGGGCGATCGATACTGCGCATTATTTCAACCTGTGGGACAGCGTGCGCAGGCAAGCAGAAAGCAGGCTCGGCCACGCCGTGCGCCTGGAGATCGAGCCGGGGCGCTTCCTCGTGGCAGAAGCCGGTTTGCTGCTGGCCGAGGTCCGCGCAACGAAGCAGGTTGGCAGAAATCACTTCACCCTCGTTGATGCAGGTTTCAACGACTTGATGCGCCCCGCCCTCTATGGCAGCTATCATGAGATCTCGGTGCTGCCGCACGATGGTCGAAGCCTCAGCCCATCCGAGCTACGTCCTACTGTCGTAGCAGGCCCGCTCTGCGAATCGGGAGACGTATTCACGCAAGGGGCGGATGGCGTGGTCGAAACGCGGGTGCTCCCTCCTGCCGAGGTCGGCGATTTGCTCGTTTTCCACGGAACGGGTGCCTATGGCGCGTCAATGTCGTCGAACTACAACAGCCGGCTTCATGCTGCCGAATATCTCATGGACGGAGAGAACTCTCGGCTTATCCGCCGGCGCCAGACTATCGATGAGCTTTGCGAGATGGAATTGATCGCCGGTCATTCTACGGAAGCGGCGTGAGCCCTGAAAAATCCGAGGAGGATTATAAATCGCACGAAAGCTCTTCGGCATGGTGCTCGAAGCCTATTGTAAGAGGTCGAGCAGCAAATCGCCAACGCTTTGATCGTGACCCCGGTTGCTGACTTCGAGCGGCTTGGGGCTTGTTGCCTCTTTGCGCTTCCTGGAACCCGTCTTTCTGCCTTTCGCAGGGAGTTCCGCTGATAGCTCAAGGAGTTTTGCAACAGGCCCCGCAGGTCCTGATATCGTCGTGGCAGCCTGGCCGTCTATCTTGTCGGTTTCGTTCTCAGCGGCCGCGGTGGAAGTGTCCGAGAGCTTGATGTCGGATCGTGTGTTGGCGTTCGACTTTGCGATTTTGATTGCTGGGGCAGCGTCCTGCTCTATCTTCGGCGCGAAACGTATCATGAATGGTGACCTTCCCGTTAGTTCGCTCTTTGTTCTCATTGAAGAGCATGCTTGTCAAGCTGGCTCACATCCGAACAGCCGGAAGTTCTCCCCTTCCAGGAGTTCCTTGACGAGAGCAGCAGATTGTTCCGGCTCGTGCCCCGCCAGCCGCTCAGACGATCAACACGTCTGGCATCATACAATCCTTCTGGCTGACGACCGGAAGCGGTTCCGGATTCTGTTTTCGATCAAGCCCGTTCGCCATTCTCGAGCCACCGCACCTCTTCGGGTGAAAGCCTGATGGCGGAGGCCGCCAGACTATGGCGAAGCTCCGCAAGGCTCGCCGGACCGATCAGGGGAATGACCGGCCAGGGCTGGTGCAGGACATAGGCGAGTGCAATCTGGATCGGATCCTTGCCGAGGCGACGACCAAGCTCTTCCGCCCGCGCCTTTCGCTCAAAATTCAGTTCGGAATACCAGGCACGGACCAGATCGCGATCCGACAGTTTCTCCCGCCCCGCCCTATCGGTGAAGAAACCGCGCGCCTGGCTGGACCAGGCAAAATTGACCACCTTCCGCTCCTTCAGCCAGCTTTTCCAGGCAGCATTCGACGAAGCGATGCATCCTGGCCAGACGGGATCGACCATCTCCGCGAGTGAGAAGTTGTTGGAAAGGACGCTAGGCCTCGTCTTGCCGGTGCGTTCGGCATAGTCGATCGCTTGGTCCATCCGTTCGCGCGTCCAGTTCGATCCACCGATTGGCCCACGGATGCGACCTGCCCTGACTTCCGCATCCATGGCATCGACGAATTCGCCAACCGGTATGTCGGGATTGTCGCGATGCATGAAGTAGACGTCGACATAGTCGGTCTGCATCCGTTCGAGGCTTGCCGTCAGTTGCTTGGCGATCACGTCGGGATAGCAGAGCGGCGAATGCGCGCCCTTCTCGATGATCACCACATCGCTCCTGACGCCACGGCTGCGGACCCATTCGCCGATGAGCCGGTCCTGCGTTCCTCCCCCATACTGGAAGGCCGAGTCGATGAGATTGCCGCCGGCTTCGAAGAATTCGTCAAGAACGATCGAAGCGGCCGGAAAAGTTGAAAACAGCATCATGCCGAGTGCCAGCATCGAGCTCTCCTTCTCGATGCCGGGAATATGGCCGCTCGGCACGATCACATCCTTGCGCCGGAGGATCTCGCCGGTCAGCGTCCTCGTCCGAATGGCGGGTGTCTCAAGGGCGTATTCCAGCCCGATGCCGGCGCGCCACTTGTCCATCACCTTGAGATTGCCAAGCGTGTCGAGGGCCGTCATGCCGGGGTAGGCAAACTCGCCCCGCCCGGCCTTGATCGCCTCTCCTGCCGCGTCAACCTCGAAGCTGTAGACATGACGAGGCTCTTCGACGGTGATGTCCTTTCGCTTTCCGGCGGCGTCGAACAGCCTGATGACGGCGGTTCCGCCCTGTTTGCTCGCGGCGAACCAGAAATGATCGATCTCGATCGAACCGGCCGTGCCGAAGATGCGAAGGACGTTGTCCTGCGCAAGTGACACCGAGCAGGCGACTTCGGCGACGATGCCATTCGGGAAGCGCAGGATGGCAGCGCTCCATTCGTCGACGCCCGTCGAGCCGAGATGTCCAACGCCGAACACCTGGTCGGGCTCGATAAGGCCGTTCGGCTGGCCGATGCCGGCGATCAGCCGCGCCATCGAAACCGGATATCCACCGACGTCGAGAATACCGCCACCCGCGAGATCGTTTGCAAACAGCCTGTGATCTTCTTCGAACGGCTTGGCAAAACCGAAGCTCGACTTGACCATGCGCACGTCACCGATCGCCTTTTCTTTCAGAAGCTCGATCAGTCTCAGCGTCAGAGGATGCAGTCGGTACATGTAGGCTTCGCCGAGGAAGGTCCCGGCTGCACGTGCCGTGGTCTGCATGGCTTCGGCTTCGGCTGCCGAAAGGCCGATCGGCTTCTCGCACAACACGTGCTTTCCGGCCTTCGCCGCTTTGATCGCCCATTCCGCGTGGGTCGGGTGCGGCGTCGAGATATAGACGGCATCGATCTCCTTGTCCGCCAAAAGAGCGTCGTAGCCGGCAAGGATTCGTGCTCCTGGAAAGCGCTCGGCCAGCCCCGGCCGATCCGGGTCGCGGGTGGCGATCGCCTCCACGCGGCCAGTTCTTGATTGAGCAACGCCCGCGAAGAAATCGCCTGCAATCCGGCCGGGGCCAAGGATGCCCCAGCGAATTCTATCCGTATCGGTCATATCGTTTTCCTAAGCCTGTCGAGCCACCGGCGTTTCGGCCGCGGTATGTTTCAGGAGAGCTGCACGACGGCGCAGCCGTAACCGTCGAGCGCAAGCGCACCGTCCACCGGCTTGCCTGCGTCAAGAAGATTGGCGCCGGTGGGAACCCGAGCAATCGTGGCGGGCTTGTCCGCGTAGTTCTGGATGAAGAGAAGGCGGCGATCCTCGTTCATGCGCATCGTCACCTCGACACCCTCGGGCAAATCGGCGACCAGCGGCTCGATCCCGGCATCCCCGAACAGGCGCTCCGACAGGGCCTCCGTAAGGTCGGGCGTGAGATAGGTGCCGAGATAGACGACGCGACCCTTACCGATCTTTCTGGATGTCGCCATCGGCCTTCCGTCGGCGTAGCGGTTCGACCAGATGGCGATCGCCTCGACATCATCGTCGACGCTCAGGTTTTCGTAGAAATATCCAGCGGTCAGTTCACGATTGCCGATCTTGAAGCGGCGCTCGCGCCGGTGGGATTCCGCCGGCCTGTTCGGCGGCACTACCAGACCGCCGGATCGCTCCATGACCTCAAACAGGCCCTTGGCGCCAGGTGCCGCAAGCCGGCCGAAATCTTCCACCCGCACACCTGTCAGCTTCGAAAGCGACGCTCCCGGCGCCGTCTCCCTGATCACGTGATTGTTCTCGTCGCGCGTCCCCGTCCGCGCGCCGAACACCACCGTGCCGCCCTCTTCGGCGAACGACTTCAGGCGCTCCGTCCATTCGTCCTTCCACATGACCCAGTGCGGCACGTAGAGAAGCTTCAGCTTCGAGAGATCGTCTTCGGGATGAATGAACCCGCAGGCGATACCCCGATCGTAGCAATACTGATGCAGCAGGACGGCGTCGTCCTGAGGGCTCGGCAGGCCGATCGAATAGGTTTTGTGAGCCTCCTGATTGTCGAAATCCGATCCGGCGATGCCGACATCCATGCGCACATAAGTACCGAGGATCCTGTCCTGCAGCGCCGTCATCTCGGTGGCGAAGCGCTTCGCCTCGTCGTAGCGATGGCGCGGGACGTCGTCGTGATCGATGATCCCCATCCAGTAGATCTCGGCGCCGAAATGGGCAGGCCGCCAGCGGAAGAACATCAGCCCGTCGGCGCCGCGCGCAACAGACGACATCGCCATTCGGCGCATCTCTCCGGGCTCCGGTGTCAAGGTGCAGAAGCCCGGCTGGCTGCCGAAGCTCGACTGCTGTTCGGGCACGATATAGTTGCCGGAGAAGCCCCGGCAGATGTCGAGATGGAGCGCCTGGACCTTGGCGTGATTGCCGATGCGCTGGAACTCGTCGTAGAGCATGGGATAGATGTCGTAACCGACGAAATCGAGATCGGTCGTGAACTGTCCGCGGAAGTCGATATCCCGCAGGCCGCCCAGATTGTGGAAGACGAACCAGGACGGTTTGACGGCACGCAGGATCTCGACCTGGTCATGCTGGAAGCGGGCCGTCGAGAAAGCCAGGAACCGATGGTAGTCCTGCACATGGCCGGGGCTCGGAAAGGTCGGTCCGAAATCAATCGGCAGCACCACCTGGTCGAAGCTCTGGTAAGCGGTCGCCCAGAAATCCCCTCCCCAGGCATGGTTGAGCTTGTCGATCGCACCATACTTCTCGGCGAGAAAGGCCTGAAACTCGCTGAGCGTCGCCCTTGAAAAACTCTCGGGCATGCTGGTGTTGAGTTCGTTGTCGGTCTGCCAGCCGACGACGCGCGGATTGTCACGATAGTGCTCCGCCATCGCCTTCGTGATACGCTGGCTATGCTCGCGAAACACCGGACTCGCGGTGTCGCAGTGCTGGCGTGACCCGTGGCTCATCGCCCGACCCTTGCCATCCACCCGCAGGATCTCGGGATGCGCGACAGTCAGCCAGCGCGGCGGTGTGGCCGTCGGCGTGCACATGATCGTGTCGATGCCACGCTTTCCGAGGATGCCGATCGCCCTGTCGAACAGGTCGAAGTCGAAGCGTCCGAGCTCCGGTTCGAGAATATGCCAGGCAAATTCCGCCATCCTGACGACATTGAAACCGGCTTTCGCCATGCGCTCGGCATCGCGCTCCCAATAGCTCTCGTCGACATGTTCGGGATAGTGCGGAGCGCCAACGAGAAAGCGGTCGGTCTTGACCGGATTCCAGGCGGAGATTGTCGCAGACTTGTTGTCAGACACGGGCGTCGATCCTGATATCTATTTGTCGATGATTGCCTTGCGGGCGCTGATCGTGCGGCCCCCGTCAGGCGTGAAGAGATAGAGTTCGGCAGCGTCGAGTTTCAGCGTCACCGGCTGGTCGGCCTTGAACGGCGCTACATAACTGAGCTGAATAGTGATGTTTCCGGTTCCGCTCTCCGACGCGACAGTCCTGAGCTCCCCGGCATCGACATAGAGGATCGTTTCGCGGCCGAGATGCTCGACCAGTCGGACGATGCCGTTCACTGCGCCGCTTTCTGCTCCGTCCGTGACCACCGAAATGTTCTCAGGCCGCACGCCGAGCGTCAGGCTCGTACCCTTCTGGAGCGCTGCAGGGTCTGAGAGTTCGACCATCGTAGGGGCCAGTCCCGGCGCGGAGACCCTGATCTGACGACCCGAGACCTCGTCCACCGTAACGGACAGGAAATTCATTCTGGGAGCGCCGAGGAATCCGGCCACGAACAGGTTGTCGGGGTTTCGATAGAGCGCGAGCGGCGATCCGACCTGTTCGATGACGCCCTGGTTCAGGACCACGATGCGGCTTGCCATGGTCATGGCTTCGACCTGATCGTGGGTCACGTAGACCATGGTCGCACCGAGCTCGGAATGCAGGCTGGACAGCTCGACCCGCATCTGCGTGCGCAGTGCCGCATCGAGGTTCGACAGCGGTTCGTCGAACAGAAAGACATCCGGCGAACGCGTGATTGCACGACCGATAGCCACGCGCTGGCGCTGTCCGCCTGACAGTTGTTTCGGCCGCTTTTCGAGCTGATCGGTAATTCGAAGGATTTTGGCCGCGCGCGCAACCGCCGCATCGATCTCCGCCTTCGGTCTTTTCGCCATGCGAAGCCCGAAGCCCATGTTCTCGGCGACGGTCATGTGCGGATAAAGGGCATAGGACTGGAAGACCATCGCAATGCCGCGGTCACCCGGCTCCTCACGGCTGACGTCGCGCCCATTGATCAGGATCTGACCCGAGGTGATGCCTTCAAGACCCGCGATCGTCTTGAGCAGGGTCGACTTTCCGCAGCCGGACGGACCGACCATGACGATGAACTCACCCTCCTCCACCGAGAGATCGATCCCTCGCAACGCGTGATAGGCGCCGTAGTTCTTGTTTATCTGTCGCAGTTCGAGGCTGGTCATGCTTCCTGGCTCTCTGCTTTTGAAGATCTGATTTCCGGATTCCTGAGGGCGTTCATCCTTTGACCGCTCCCATCGTCAGGCCGGCGATGAAGTGTCGCTGCATCAGGAAGAACATCACCACGGGCGGGACTGCGACGACGATCGTTCCGGCCGAGATGAGGTTCCAGGCCGAGACCCATTCGCCGCGCAGGTTGGCAAGGCCGGCGGTCACCGGCTTGACGGAATCGCTCACCGTCAGGACGACCGCCCAGAAGTAGTCGTTCCAGATGAAGGTGAAGAGGAGGATGGCGAGCGCGGCGAGCGCCGGCCGGACGAGAGGAACCGCGACATGGATGAGGGTCTGGAAAGGCGAGGCTCCCTCTGCCCTTGCCGCCTGGAACAATTCGTCAGGCAGGGCTGCGATGAAGTTGCGCATGAAGAGCGTCGCAAAGCCGGTCTGGAACGCCACATGGAAGATGATCAGCGCCGTTGTCGTATCGATCAGGTCGAGCCGCACCATCAGGTCGCGCACCGGGATCATCATGATCTGGTGAGGAAGGAAGTTGCCGCCGACGAAGAGCGCGAAAATCAGCATGTTTCCCGGAAACCGGTATCTCGACAGAACGAAGCCGGACAGCGTGCTTAAAATCAGGACGCCAATCACCGAAGGGATCGTGATCGTCAGACTGTTCAGGAAATATTGCGCCATCGGCGTCTGGGTGAAGACGGCGGTGTAGTTGTCGATGAGGCCGAACTCGGCCGGCCATCCCCAGAGGTTGCCGCCCATCACGTCCGCGGTCGATCGAAACGAGGTCAGGATGATGGCGAAGAGCGGGCAGAGCCACAGGAGAAGGACGGTGAGCACGGCCAGGAAATAGAAGCGGCGATGCCAGACGGCCGTCTCGGGAATTGGACGAGGATACATCAGCCGCCCCTTTCTTCGGTGCGGATAATCCGCGACAGATACCAGACGATGAAGAGCCCCATGATCACGAACAGGACCGATGCGATCGCCGCGCCATACCCGAAGCGGTAGGAGAAGATCGACTGCTCGAACATCTGGTAGGCGAGCACCGACGAAGAGCCGAAAGGTCCGCCGCGTGTCATCACCGACACCATGTCGAAGGATCGGAGTGCGCCGACGACGGTCACGGCAATCGCGATGAAGGTGACCTGCGTCAGTTGCGGGAGAACGATGTGCCAGAGCATGTTCCATCCCTTCGCGCCATCGACACGCCCGGCGCCGATAAGCTCCTCGCTCAGGTTGTTGAGACCGGCGAGATAGAGCACCATGCAGAAGGTGATCTGCGGCCAGAGGGCTGCGATGACGATCGCGAAGGTGACGAAATGCTCGTCCGAAAGCACGGCCGGCGCCGTCGCCCCAAACGCCTTGAAGACGAGTGCTAGGAGCCCGAATTCCGGCGTGTAGACCCAGGTGAAGACCACGCCGACAGTCACCGAGGCGAGCACGAGCGGAATGAAGAACAACGACTTCAAAAAGCGCATGCCGCGGATCTTTTGATTGACAAGTAATGCAATCGCGAGCCCGAGCGGCGGCGCGGCCATGAACATTATCAGCCAGATCAGATTGTTCTTCAGCGACGTATAGAACTGCGGATCGTTGTAGAGTTCGACATAATTTCCAAACCCGATCCATGTCATCGGCCCCATTCCATCCCAGTCGTGGAGACTGATCCACAGGCTTCGGACAGCCGACAGCAGGATGACCGTGAAGAACAGGATAATGGCCGGAGCGATAAGCATAGTCGGGGTGAGCCACCAACGCTGGCGGCGCCATAACATCAACATTGTCCAGAACCTCTTGGAGGATTGAAGGAGCGGAACCGCGGTTCCGCTCCCCGGTCGCCGGGAGGAGAACTAGATCTTGTAGATACGCTTGCGGGTGCCTTCGAGCCGCTGCAGGATTGCCTGGCGACGGTCCGGTTTGGCCATAAACTCCTGGAAGCCCACCAGACCCGCCTGCGCCATATCCGGGTCGCTGTCGCGGTCGTAATATTGCGAGGTTCCCTTGACCTGTTTCAAGGATTCGACCGCGGCATTGACCAGCGGATCCTTGCTCGGTGGCAGGTCGCTACGCGGCGGCACGTTGCCACCGGGCTCCAGGTAGGTCGCGAGATTTTCCGGCTTGTAGAAATAAGCGAGGAATTCGCGCGCACCCTTCTTGTTCTTGCCGTTCGTCGGGATGTGGACCGAGTTCAGCGAGAACTCCTCGAACCGGGGAATGCTGGCATCAAGGGTCGGGAACGGTGCGAAGGTCAGTTGCGGCAGGTCTGCTTCCGTGAATGCTGACCGAAGGAAGGCGCCGAGGTTCATCATTCCGGCCTTCTTCTGGGAAAGCAGCGCTGCCGCCTCCTGCCAGCCGAACGACGTATGATTCGGGGTGAAGACTTCCTTCTTGATCATGGCTTCCCACTGATCGAAGACCGGCGTCAGGGCCGGGTCGAGATAGCTCATCTGCCCGTCCATCAACGCCATATGCTTGTCGAGCCCATTGATGCGAAGATTCATCTGGTCGAACCAGCCGGCGGCCGGCCAGAGCTCCTTCGTGCCTATGGCGACCGGTGTCAGCCCCGCCGCCTTGGCCTTGTCGCAGTAGGCCAAGAATTCCTCTGACGTCGTCGGCACAGTCAGTCCGTTCTGATCGAAGACATCCTTCCGGTAGAACATGCCCCAGAGCGTGCCGCCGGTGGGCAGACCGTACTGCTTGTTGTCGACCGTAACCGCGCCCGTGCTTGCGCCGAGAATGTCCTTGTACTTCTCCTTTTCGAACAGGTCCGAGATGTCGTCGAACAGGCCTCGCTTGACGAAGGCCCGCATGCGGTTGCCAGAGAACCAGAAGCAGACATCCGGCGCACCTGCCGTCAGATAATTGCGGATCGCCGTCTTGTGGGCCTCGTGGTCCATATTGTTGATGACGACCTTCGTACCGGCCTGCTTGCCGAAGTCCTCGGCGATCTTCTTCAGCGCTTCGAGCGCCTTGCCGTTGCTTTCAGCTGAGATCACGTTGACTTCCTGGGCCTGGGCAATTGCCGGGATCGGGAAGCCGCCTGCAACCGCGGCCGCAGATGCCATGCCTGCGCCCTTCAGAAAGGTGCGGCGCGTGGTCGACGAAAAATGCTTGGAAAATGCCATTGAATTCCTCCCAGTTGAGCAGATCAACACGTCCCGGCGGCCGTCCTCCACAACGGGGACGCCGGGCATTCAACGTGTCGATCTCCACATTCCGAGTTGATCGACGAGGCAAACTTATGCATAAATCAGGAAGCGTCGCAATAGTTTATTTACAAAATAAAGGAACTCGGTCGTGAAGCTCAAAGGTGACCAGACGACTGCCAGGGCTATGAACCGCCGTCTGATCTTGAACCTGCTGAGGCAGGAAGGGCCGAAGAGCCGTGCCGAATTGGCAACGATCACACAGCTCAGTCCCGCCGCCGTTACCTTCGTCGTCGGTGATCTCGTGGAGGAAGGCATCGTCACGGAGGGAGAGGCGGTTTCAAGCTTCACCGGTCGTCGGCCAATCCCCGTAGAAATCAACTATGGGCACGGGCTGGCGATCGGCTTCAAGCTCATGGCCGACACGGTGGAATGCGTCGCGACCGACCTCGCGACGAGCCCCCTCGCCGCCATCAGGATTCCGATGCCCAGCAAGGCGCCGGATGATGTCGCAGATCTGCTGGCCGCAACGGTGCCCAGACTCGTCGGACTTGCGGGACGCACACATGCCAAGCTTACAGGCATCGGCATATCGATGCCGGGCGTTATCAACCATGAGCAAACGATGTGCATCAGAAGCCACCGCTTCAAATGGGACAACGTTCCGCTGGCATCCCTTCTCGCCAATCGTGCGAATGTTCCCGTCTGGCTCGAGGACGATACCAATGCCTATGCCATCGCACAGCAGTTGTTTGGCCTCGGCCGCCAGCATCGCAACATGGCGGTGCTGGCGGTCGGCGTCGGTATCAGCTGCGCCCTCGTCATCGAGGGCAAGCTCTATCGCGGCGCCAACGGTGCAGCCGGCAAGTTCGGACACACGCTCTACGAGGAGAACGGCCGCCTCTGCGAATGCGGCAAGCGCGGCTGCCTGATGGCCTACCATTCCGAGGCTTCGATGGTGCGGCGCTGGCGCGAGGCGAATGGCGGGGGCCAGGATCTGGGCACGCCTGAGCTGCGTCAGGCGCTTGCTGCAGAAGATCCGACGGCTGTCCGGATCGTCGAGGATGCGGGGCGCGGTATCGGAACGGCTCTCGCCAATCTCGTCAATGTGACGGATCCGGAAGTGGTCGTGGCAGGCGGAGAAGCTGTCTCACTCGGCGAACACTTTCTGACGCCTCTGCAAGAAGCGCTGGCACTTAGAACCTTCAGGATGCCACCCCCCATTCTTCCCGATTGGGAAGACAATTCGTGGGCACGCGGCGCCGCAGCATTGGTAACGCAAAAGATGTTCGATTTCGAATCGGTCGGAGGCGTCGCGAGACCTCTCCAGGTATTCGGATAGAAGGCTTCCATAGCGGGCGAAGATGACCCGGGGCGAGAATGAATGAGCTCGCCCACGATGCCCGCCCAGACAGGGCGGTCGATTGTGACAACGCTCACGCCGCGTCATGCTCCAAAGCTGCCGACCCCGAGAGATCGAACTGCAGTTCGGCAAGCTTGGAATATGCGCCGCCCTTGCGGATCAGCGCGGCATGTGTGCCCTCCTCTATCACCCGGCCGCCGTCGACCACCAGAATTCGATCCGCCTTGAGCACCGTGGCAAGCCGATGCGCGATCACGATCGTCGTGCGATTGCACATCAATTCGTCGAGCCCCTTTTGCACGAGCATTTCGTTTTCTGCATCGAGAGATGCCGTGGCCTCATCCAGCAGAAGGATCGGCGCGTTCTTCAGGACCGCGCGTGCGATCGCAAGTCTTTGCCGCTGGCCGCCCGATAAGGTAAGACCACGCTCGCCGACCACGGTGCGATAGCCGTCCGGCAGTTCGGAAATGAACCCGTGCGCCCTCGCCGTCGTGGCCGCCGCCGCAATCTCGTCCTGCGACGCATCGGGTCGTCCGAGACTGATATTTTCTGCGATACTCGTCGCGAAGATGGTCACGTCCTGCGGCACGATGGCAATTTCTCCTCGAACCGCAGCGGTAGCGGTGGTGCGCACGTCGCAGCCATCGAGTGAAATGTTGCCGGAATAATCCTTGTAGAAACCGAGCAGGAGCGAAAAGACCGTGCTCTTGCCCGAACCGGAAGCGCCGACCAGTGCGACTGTTTCGCCGGGCCGGATGCTCATCGACAGGCCTGTGAGGACTTGCCTGTCCGGAGCTCCGGGATAGGCAAAATGCAGGTCCCTGATTTCGATTGCGCCTCTTGCCGGCTGGCTGAGCGGAGCACGCGAGGCCGGTTCACTCTCGCCGGCATCTTCATCGAGCAGTTCGAAAAGACGTTCGGCCGAGCCTGCTGCCTGCGCCAGTTCACCCCAGACCTCCGAGAGCGAGCCCAGTGAGCCAGCGGCAATGACGGAATAGAGCAGGAACTGGCTCAGACTCCCGGCCGACAGCGTTCCGGAAAGCAGGTTGTGAGCACCGATCCAGAGAACCCCGACGACGCTTCCAAAAATGAGGGCGATGGCGACGGCGGTCAGGAGCGCGCGGGAGCGGGCGGCAAAGACGGCGCTGCGATAGGACGTCTCGACATCATCAGCATATCTGTCGCTGGCCACTGCCTCCCCGTTGAAGGCCTGCACTGTCCGGCTTCCGGCAATCATCTCGCTGGCGAAAGCAGATGCACTCGCAAGAGCGTCCTGGGCCGCACGCGATTTTCTGCGAACCGAGCGACCGAAAAGGACGAGCGGCGCGACCACGAGGGGGATGGCACCCAATGTGATGGCGGAAAGTCCCGGGCTCGTCACGAACATCATCACCAGCGCGCCGAGGCACAGCAATGAATTACGCAGGGCTACTGATGCGGCGAGGTTCAATGCGGACTTGATCTGCGCAGCGTCCGCCGTCAGCCGGGATGCGATGTCGCCGGATTTGTTGGCATCAAAAAAACTCGCCGGCAGACGCGTCACGTTCCGGAAGGTTTTCACGCGCAGGTCGCTGACGATGCGCTCGCCAAGCGTGGTGACAAAATAATACCGGCAGGCGCTTGCTATGGCGAGCCCGACGGCAAGAGCGAGAAGCATCAGGAAATAGCTATTGACGAAGCCATCGTCTGACTGGCCGAACCCGTGATCGATCATCCGACGGACCGCCATCGGCAGCGCAAGCGAAATCAGAGCCGCAGCCACGAGCGAAACTAGAGCACATGAGAGCAAGCTCCGATGTGGTCGCAGCAGGGGCAGCAGCCGGACAAGACCGGAGACGACCGGTTTTTTCTTTTCGGACCGCGGTCGGGAGCCTGCAATCGCTTCGGCGGGAGGAGTGGCGGGTCGGTCGTGCGCGGCAATCATCAAGGCGAGGGTCTCCTAGATTGGAATGCCTCCTTTTTGGCATTGGTGCGGCAATCGTCTTTGACCGCGATCAATTACCGGTCGGTTCCGCTGGAGCGTTGCCGCGACCGAGAGCGAAATGAGAGGTGCATGCCGCACCAATGGTCGCAGTTTGATCCGGGTCAATTAATCTGACGGCGTTGGACGCTAGAGCGGGCCATGACCTATGTCGGACGCATCAAAGACAACATCACCGGGCTTGCGCAGCCCGCCAGATTCCTGGAACTGGCCGATCGGGTCTTGCCTAGACTTTCGATAGTCACTGCCCTCTGTTTCGTCATCGGCCTTTATCTGAGTTTCCTCTCCGATGGCGATTATCAGCAGGGTGAGACCGTCAGAATCATGTATGTCCATGTCCCGGCGGCATGGATGGCAATGCTCTGCTATACGGTGATGACCGCAAACGCCATTGGCTCCCTGGTATGGCGCCACCCGCTTGCCGATGTTGCCGCCCGTGCCGCTGTGCCAATCGGCGCTGCCTTTACCTTCGTGTCGCTCGTGACAGGCGCGATCTGGGGCAAGCCGATGTGGGGAACCTGGTGGGTGTGGGACGCGCGCCTGACCTCGATGTTCGTGCTTTTCCTGATGTATCTCGGGCTATTGGCGATCAACCGCGCAATCGACGAACCGACGCGCGCCGCTCGTGTCACAGCGGTTCTCATTCTCGTGGGCTTCGTCAACATTCCGATCATCAAGTTCTCGGTCGACTGGTGGAACACATTGCATCAGCCGGCAAGCGTGCTCAGGCTGGATGGCCCCGCTCTGGACATCGAATTCCTTCGCCCGCTCCTGACCATGGGCCTGGCCTTCACGGCACTCTTTTTCACCCTCCACATGGCTTCGATCAGGAACGAAATCTGGCGACGGAAACTCATGTCGCATCACCGCTTGGCCGCACGGGCCGCAACACAAAGGGAGAATTGAAATGACGCATCAGGAATATGAGCTGGCAGCCTATTCCGTCGCGTTTGCCGTCATGATCGCTATCAGCGTGACGACCTGGCTTCAGGGCCGCACCTATCGCCGTCAGGTCGAGGTGATCGCGAAGATCAGGCATGGCGCGCGCCGCGAGGCACGCTAGGTGCGCCGCTATATCCTTGCCGCCGTGCCGCTACTCGTCTTTGCGACGATCGCCGGAGCCGCCGGGCGCATGCTTTATCGGCAGGCGGTGGACGGATATTCACCCTCCGCCATCCCCTCTGCGCTACTTGGTCAGACACATCCCGCGATCGATCTGCCGCCGCTTGCCGGGCTACAGTCTCCCGGACTTCAAGATAGCGGGCTTGCCGGCCGGGTCGTGATCGTCAACGTGTTCGCGTCCTGGTGCAATCCCTGCCGGCAGGAACATGCCGCGCTCATGCGGCTGTCTAAGGACCCGCGCGTCAAGCTGATGGGCATCAATTACAAGGACAATGCCGAGGAGGCCGCCGCCTTCTTGCGCGACAACGGAAACCCCTATGCTGCCATCGGGGTCGATCCGACCGGAAGGGAGGCGATCGATTGGGGTGTCTACGGCGTGCCGGAGACCTTCGTCATCGACCGCGACGGCCGCGTTCTGTTCAAGCAGGTCGGCCCGCTCGACGACAAGGCCCTGTCGGCAGGCATCGGTCCTGCACTCGACAAGGCATTGGCTGCCGGCGGCTGACCGGAAGCCCCTGGTCTGCGACTGATCAGTGGCTTGGACTTAAGCCTGTTGCGACCGCTTTTCCGGATCTCAATCTGCGGCAAGCTCCAATCGATCGAGGCAGCCTCCCGATCCGAGATTCTCGACGAGCGCCAGTACGGCACGGCGCTGCAAATCGGTCTCCACATTTCCTTCGAGCGTGATCTGCCCGTTATGGACGGAGACGCGGATCCTTTGCGGCGTCAGGCCGAGATCGTATTTCAGGCGTGCGCGAACCGCCAGGAGGATCGCGTCGTCCTCGCGCGGCAACCTGAGCGTCGGTGCGTCCGCTATCAAAGCGAGGATATCGCGCCGGCTGACGATCCCGACGAGCCGTCCGGCCTCGACGATCGGAATACGCTTGATGCGATGGACCTCGAGGCTTTCGGCAATATCCGAAACCTCGCTGTCGGGGCTGGCGACGATGACGTCGCGTGACATGATATCTCTGACGGACCAGCCGTTGCCGCGAATGTAGCGGTCGAGATCGACATCGGACGTGATTTCCGCGTTACGCGCGGTGCGCGGCGCAAGCCGGATCTCGCGCCGCAGCAGCAGGTCGCCTTCGGTCAGAATCCCGCAGATCCGCCCTTCGTCGTCAACGACAGGCAGCCCGCTGATGTTGTTTTGCATCATCACCGCGACGGCATGTCGGATCCCTGCCGCAGGGCTGATCGAAACCACGTTGCTCGTCATAATGTCCTTGGCCTGCATGTGTGCACCTCCCTTTCCGGAAACATCTGGTGCCATGAGAGTAGGACGGCTTGGACGAACTGACCTTGACCTCCGTCAAAGTCGCGGTGTCGGATTGAGCAGCTCGGCGAGCCTGGCCTGTTCTTCGGCGGTGAGTTTGCTGCCGGTGGGCTT
>UCKU01000038.1 GCA_900473185.1 Hyphomicrobiales bacterium
GTGCTCGATCTCCTGACCGATGGCGGCCGGCCGACATTGCTCGTCATCGAGGATATTCACTGGGCCGATGACGCCACGCTGAACCTCATCCGCTATATCGGCCGGCGCATCCGCCACACCTGTCTGCTGCTGGTCGCAACCGCGCGGAATGACGATACGCCGGGCCAGACGCGGCTCAGGCGGCTGCTCGCCGATATTCCGCCCGCCCATTGGCTGCGCATCACTGTCCCACCGCTGTCGAAAGCCGCCGTGCTGGAGCTTGCCGACAGCAAGGGCCTCGATGGCGAAGCGATCTTCAGCGCCACCGGCGGCAATGCCTATTTCGTCAGCGAGCTCGTGGATTGCGCCGGCAGCGACAGCCTGCCGCCATTCAACCGCGACCAGCTGCCGGCAACCATCCGCGATGCCGTGCTGGCGCGGGCCGATATCCTTGACGAGGCCGACCGGGAGGCGCTCTGGGCCGCCTCCACCTCCCCCGATGCCTTTGCGCCCGAACTAATCGAGGCGATCTGCGGCAGCACCGCCCGCGCCTCGCTCGAGGCCTGCACCGCCTGCGGGCTTCTGGTGCCGGCCGGTGGTCCCGGGAGCAACCTCTTCATGTTCCGCCATGAGATCGCCAGGCAGGCCGTCGAACAATCGCTGCCGCCGCTGCGCCGCCGGGCGCTGCATGAAAAGGCGCTCGCCTATTTCCACGACCGGCCAGAGGCCTCGGTCGCGCGCATGGTCCACCATGCCAACGAGGCGCAGGACATGAGCGCGATCTCCGAGCTCGCCCCGAAGGCCGCAGCCGAAGCCGGCAGGCTCGGCGCCCACCGGCAGGCAATGCGCCATTACGAGCTGGCGCTCGCCCATGCCGGCGACCTGAGCGATGCCGCCCGCGCCTGCCTCTACGAGGGCTATGCCTTCGAATGCCACCTGACAGGCCAGATGGAACGGGCCATTGCCGCCCAGACCAGCGCGCTTGCGCTCTACCGCGCGCTCGGCGACATCAGGCATGTCGGCGACAACCTGCGCTGGCTGTCGCGGCTGAGCTATCTTGCCGGAGACCGCAAGGGCGCCGATGCCTTCGGCCGCGAGGCGGTTGACGTGCTGGAGCAGGCCGCAAGCCCCGCCGAACTTGCCATGGGTTATTCCAACCTGTCGCAGCTCGGCATGCTGGCCGGCGACGCCGAAACCGCCACACTCTACGGCGAGCGCGCCATCGCGCTGGTGACATCGGACGACATCGCCAGGCCCGAGGTCCTCTGCCATGCGCTGAACAATGTCGGCACCGCCATCTGCTGGCGCGAGCCGGACCGCGCCCGCCAAACGCTCGATCAGGCACTGGCGATAGCCCTCGACCATGGCTTCCAGGAACATGCGGCCCGCGCCTTCACCAACCGCGCCTGGGTGGAAATCCGGCTCCACGCATTTGATGCGGCCGAGGATGTGCTGACGCGGGGCATCGCCTATTGCATCGAGCATGACCTCGATACATGGCGCGACTACATGCGCGGCGAGCTTGCGGAACTGCTGACCGTCCTCGGCCGCTGGGATGAAGCAACGGCCGCGGCGCAAGCCGTGGTCGATAACCAGAACGCCCCGGCGCTATGCCGCTACCCCTCGCTCGTCGCGCTGGCGACGCTGAAAACGCGGCGCGGCGAGCCAGCGGACGAGCTCTTGCAGGAAATGGCGAAATTTCTCGAAAACACCTTTGAATTCCAACGCCTGTCCGCCCATGCCGCGCTGGTGGCCGAGCGCGCCTGGCTCGGCCACTGCGACCGGGAGGAAGCGCTCGCTGGCCTGCGGCAGGCCGCTTCCCTCTGCAGCGACGATGCCGCCGGCTCGATGATCGGCTTCTGGGCGCATATTCTGGGCGAAACCGGCCTTGCGCCCGAGGGCTCCAGCGGCGACGCTGCCGTGATCGCCATGCTCAACGGCCGATGGCAGGAAGCCGCCGATATCTGGACCGACCGCCGCGCGCCCTATCTCGCCGCCCTTGCCCTGCTCGACGGCGATAATGACGCGCTCTACCGGGCCCTGACGACGCTGGAAGCCCTCGGCGCCACTGCCGTCGTCACCCACGTGAAGGAGCTGATCCGCAAGCGTGGCGGCCGGCTTGCGACGCGCGGCCCCCGCGCCAGCACCCAGGCCAACGCCGCCGGCCTCACGACACGGGAAATGGACGTGCTGCGCCTGATCGACGAGGGCCGCTCCAATGCCGAAATCGGCGCGCGCCTGTTCGTCTCGGCCAAAACCGTCGATCACCATATTTCCTCGATCCTTGCCAAGCTGAATGCGAAATCGAGGGGCCAGGCGGCGGCCGAGGGACGCAGGCTGCGGCTATTGCAGTAGAATCGACGCCCCTGCCCGGACCGCGCCGTCCAACAGGATCACTCCGCGACGACTCAGCAACGGGCATTGCCGATACAGCGCCTTGTGCAATGCCGACAAGAACTTCCAATCCGGACATATTGCAAATAAGCTCGAAAGGAGCATTTTTAGTTACGAATGCGGATGAATTCACAGATCTATAGATTGACCGCAAATTTTCCGACCGCGAAGCGACAGTATAGCCAGATTAATTATTAAAGATTATCTTGACGCGCACCTTCCGCGATAGTTTAATTACAAAATGCCACCCCACCGGGAGGCTGGACATCGAAACGGGGGCTTGTCGCATGAGCAATAAGAGCCGCGTGATCCTTTTAGCCGCATTTTCATCCTTCCTTGGCCCATTGGCGGCCAATGCGGCGGGCCACTCATATCAAGGCATTTGCGAAGCCTCGGCCGCAGCCATGGTCGATAAGTCGCATATGGCCGTCGCGAGCGATGATTTCTCCGCGATCATGATCTATGAGCGGGGGAAGCCGAAGCCGGTGACGAAATTCCCGGTCGACGATGTCACTGACATCGAAGGCGCTGCCCGTATCGGCGACACGATATTCTGGCTGACGTCCCATTCGCTGAACAGCAGCGGAGAGGACAAGCCAAAGCGCAAGGAACTGTTTGCAACAGCCGTATCTGCCGACGGAACATTGTCCGGTTCCGGCGAGGTCTATCGCAATCTTCGTGCGGACATGGCCGCAGCGCTCAAGCTCAGCGAGGATGATTTAAAGACCCACGTCAACATCGAAGGTCTGGCGGCGACACCGGAAGGGCATCTCCTGATCGGCCTGCGCGGACCAGTGCCCGACAATCGCGCCATCGTGCTCGAACTCGCCAATCCGATGCCGCTGGTCAAGCTGGGCACCGGGGGCACGGGCTCTCCGATAATTACCCAGGTCGTCACGATGGACCTTTCCGATGGGCCGGGAACGACCGGCCGCGGCGTGCGCGACATTGAGCGGGTCGGCAACCGGTATCTCGTCCTGGCGGGCTCCGAGCCCGATGGCGGCAATCCTCCGCCCAAGCTTTTCTGGTGGGATGGAAATGCCGATGGCCGCGTGACACCGGGTCCCGACGCGGATTTCTCGGGAATGACGCCGGAAGCGATCATGGTCTGGAACGATCACGAGGGCGAAATCCTCAGTGACAGCGGCGGCGCGATGATCAAGGGAGTGGCCTGCGCCGACAAGGATCCACCCAAGGACGCCTTCTTTCCGGCCATCGACGTGAAATTCTGAGTTTCGCCAGTGTTTGATCCGGCAAGGCAAGTGCCATCGGGAGGGGAAAGGCATGGCTTACATTTTGTCCGTCGGCGCGTTCGGCAACGACGTCCGCCGCCTTCAGGAATATCTCAATCAGGAGCTGTCGGCGTCCCTGGGCACCGACGGCTCCTACGGCGGAAAAACCAAGGAAGAGGTCATCCGCTTCAGGAGGAAGTTCGGGCTTCCGGAAAGTCCGACATTTGACGACCAGTGTTTCGCGATTTCCGAAGCGCATGCCGATATCAAACCCGACTTCGATCCGGACCCGGCAAAAAAGGGTATCGACTGGCCAAAGAAGAAGCCGGGCCTGTCATCGCCAA
Organism: Hyphomicrobiales bacterium; assembly: GCA_900473185.1. Classification (GTDB taxonomy): domain Bacteria; phylum Pseudomonadota; class Alphaproteobacteria; order Rhizobiales; family Rhizobiaceae; genus Rhizobium. The sequence goes on from UCKU01000038.1 coordinate 3,950, forward strand.
GCGCCGCGGACATGCAGTCGAAATGCGGTGTCATAAAGTTCAATCATAGCCCGGTTTCCGGCAATCCGGAGCACATCACGATCACCAACGGTTTCGAGGCGAGCAATATAACGACCGTGAACATTCCGGAGCTGAAAGATTGCGTCATTCCCCTGGATTCGGGCGTCACGAAAACCGACGGACGCATCCGTTTCCACAAGAACCACACGACGCGGCTCGCCAAGCTCTTCTCCGAATGGGCCGCGGCCGGGCTGGCAAATCGGATCCTGACCTTCGACGGCAGTTTCAACGCCCGCCTGAAGCGGGGCAAGACGAAAGCTGTTCCGGAGAATCTATCCAATCACGCCTGGGGAACCGCCTTCGACATCAACGCAACCTGGAACGCGCGGGGAACCATACCCGCATTGATGGGAGACCGCGGTTGCGTGCGTGAGATGGTCGCGATTGCCAATGCCAATGGATTTTACTGGGGCGGTTATTTCACCACGAAAGACGGCATGCATTTCGAAGTCGCCGCCGAAAGCCTCTGAGCTCTTCTTTCAGATGGACTGGGCCGGCCGCCTCAGCCGGCCTTGTTCTCGTTACTGCCTGTGTGGCCCGCCACCTCGAACAACTTTGGCACGGCCGGGTTCCTGCCGGCGCGGGGCGCGCAGAGCACGACGTCGAATTCCGGCGCGTTGCCGAGCGCCCGCGATACCACACCTTCAGCCAGGTCACTGCAAAGCGATTGCGGGATCAGCGCCACCCCCAGCCCCTCCTGCACCAGCCGGATGATGGTGTGCTGGAGGCGCGGCTCGAAGGCAAAGTGCGGGATGACGCCGCCGGCAGCACAATAGAGGCCGATTGCCGTGCGCAGCGTTGGCGCCACGGTCGCGGGCGCGGCGATCAGTTTTTCGCCCGCAAGCGATTGCGGCCCGATGGTTTCGGCCTCTGCCAGCCGATGGCCTGATGGCACGATCAGGCACAGCCGGTCGCGGGCAAGCAGTTGCGTGTGCAGATGCGGTGCAGCACCGCCGCCGAAAGTGACGGCAGCATCGAGTTTGCCTTCGGTAAGCATATCCTCGATATCAGTGGGTATGCGCTCCTCCAGGATCAGCCGCACATCCGGACGCGCCCGCGAATAAAGCCGCACGAGCGCCGGGATGACGCTATGGGCGGCATGCATCATGAAACCGAGCTTCAGCTCACCCTTCATGCCGCTGGCGACCAGCTGCACATCGCGGCAGGCGGCATCGAAGCTTTCAAGCACGGCGCGGCAATCGGCCAGGAAATGCTGGCCGGCCGGCGTCAGCGCCACATTGCGCGAGTTGCGCTCGAAGAGCCGGACGCCGAGCGTCTTTTCGATGGCTGATATCTGCCGGCTGAAGGGCGGCTGGCTCATGTTCATGCGCGCGGCTGCATGGCCGAAATGCAGCGTTTCGGCCAGCGCCACGAAATAGCGCATATGGCGTGTGTCCATTCGATACCTCAGAAGTATCAATCAGCGTTGCAGATGACATTGGATTATCTCGATCTCGAGCGCTAGGCAATCATCGCTCCAGATACGGAGCTGCGCCGAATTGCCCGAGTTGCCCATGCTGACGAACCTGTCGATTGTCCTGCCGATCTTCGCCCTGATCCTTGCCGGCTGGATCGCCCGCAAGACCGGGGCGCTCAGTGAAAATGCCACGCGCGAGGTCAACCGGCTGGTCGTATATCTCGCTTTGCCGGCACTGCTCTTCGACATCATGGCCAATGCCAAACCCGCCGAGATCTGGCAGCCGGGCTTCATCCTGGCCTTTACCGCCGGCTGCGCCGTCATCTTCGGCGCCACGCTCTTCTGGCGCGTCGCCAGGGGCCGGCATCTGGCCGATGCTGCGATCGACGGGCTGAATGCGAGCTACGCCAATACCGGCTTCATCGGCTTTCCGCTCGTCCTGTCCCTGATCGGCGACACCGGCATGGCGCCGACGCTGATCTCGACCATCCTCACCGTCTGCGTGCTCTTTGCCATCGCCATCATCCTGATCGAAGGCGGGCTGCAATCGGAAACCCGGCGGCGCGATATCGCGCTCAAGACCGCCCGTTCGCTGGCGAAAAACCCGCTGCTCGTCGCACCCGTGCTAGGCGCGCTGATGATGCTCTCGGGTGCATCGCTCCCCGCCCCCGTGCATGCCTTCCTGAAGCTTCTGGGCGGGGCAGCCTCACCCTGCGCGCTGATCGCGCTTGGCCTGTTTCTGGCCGGCACCAGGGCCGGCGAAGCGAGCGCCCGGGCGGCGACGACAAGCATTCTCGTCGGCCTGAAGCTGATCGCCCAGCCCGCCGTCACCTGGCTGATCGCCGCACCGCTCCTGAACCTGCCGCCAGCGGCCACTCATACCGCCGTACTGCTCGCAGCACTGCCGACCGGCACCGGCCCCTTCATGCTGGCGGAATTCTACGGCCGCGAAGCGAGCCTGACAGGCCGCGTCGTGCTCGCCTCCACGGTGCTTTCGGTGCTGACGATTTCGGCCTATCTGGCGCTTGCGGGGAAGGTCTAGACGCAGCTGTTGCCTGTCGCTGTTCAGCCGAACAGGCCGATCAGCCGCGCCGAACTGATCGCAAGGCCGGCGATCGCCACCAGAATGAAGAGGCTCGCGATGACGAGAAAGATGGGGTTCTTCACTGTTTCTCCTTCGAGGCCGGCGATGGCTGAAATGGTGAGGTAGCAGGTGCGGTTGAGAGCAGCAACCGTTAGCCCACCGTCAAAGGCCAGATATCGCAATTGCCCCACTCACCGCAAAGATGCAGGATCAGCCGCCGCATTCATTCCATCTGACATTGAGGGAAGCAGGGCCGATCATGTCATCCATCACCACAGGCAATGACGAGCAATATAGCGACAGCCACAAGCTTGCCGCGCGCGGGCGCCTGAACCGCGAATATACGATCGCCGAAACCGGCTGGTTTCCCTGGGTGGCAGGACAGCTTCCCCTCAAGTCAGGCGATCGGGTGCTGGATATCGGCTGCGGCCCCGCCTGGTTCTGGGCTTCCGTGGCACCCGAGCTGCCCGACGATCTGCATCTCACCCTCGCCGATCTCTCCCCCGGCATGCTGCAGGAAGGACTCGATCGCTGCCACGCACTCGCCTTCGCCAATGTCACCGGTCAGCAGGCCGACGCCACCGCCCTGCCCTTTGAAGACGGGACGTTCGACACCGTCGTCGCCATGCACATGCTCTACCACGTGGCCGATCAGGCGCAGGCGATTGCCGAAATGCACCGCGTGCTGAAACCGGGCGGTCACCTTGCGGTGACGACCAATGGTGCCAACAACATGCGGGGCATGTACGAACTGACGACTGTGTTCGGCAGCCCGCCCTACGACCCCGCGGGTGCCGCCTTCGGCTATGAGACGGCGGGACGGCTGATGCAGGCGCAGTTCGGCAATGTGACGATGACGGAGCACCCGGCCCATATGCGGATAACGGAGCCGGAGGATGTGTTTCTGGCGCTGACATCCTATCCGCCGGGAGATAGGGCGAGCGAGGAAGAGCTTGCGGCTTTTCGGGCGGCGATCTCGGAGGCGTTTCGCACGGGCGGCGGTGTACTGGAGGTGGGTAAGGAGACGGGGTTGTTTGTGAGCCGCAAGGCGGGGTGAGTGGCTTGTCTCTCCTTCATTGCCAGGTCAGCCACCCGACAAGTTTGGAGCACCATCGCAGCGGAAATCAGTTGCTGCGATTTTGCAGGAAAATCCATGTTGAAAATTCGCGCCTGCCATGCAACCTGCATGTGGGGTTAGGGGCGAATATAGATGTTGTCATTGCTTTTCAATTTTCACGGCATATCAGTTGCGATGCTTTTCTCGACGACTGTTCTTCTTCCGACGTCAAGAATTGCCGTAGACAAATGGGCGGAAACACTCTTTCCCGACCCTGTCAATTGCGCCTTTACCGAGGGCGGGCTTTCCTACAATGCCGACGACAAGGAAATGCTCATCAACAACCTTGCCCTGCCCGACGCGACCAGGCAAAGCCTGAAGGCCATGGAAAGCAGGATATCGGCGACCTGCACCTCGAACGAAGGGCCACCGGTGGTGGTCAATACGGTCGGCGAATATTTCGGAAGCAGGTTCAACCAGTTCACCCTGCCGATCTACGCTCTCAATGCCGGCGGCGGCTGCATGTCGGATTTCCATTACAGTTTCACCTTTCCGGATAAGGCAAAGACGGTGCATGACAATATCCTGCAGCGCACGGGCAAGGATCTCGAAGTCATTTCCGGATTTGGCCCGAGTGTGCATTTGGAAGACGACGGCTGGATCACGGATTACGGCACCTACAGCAAATATACCTGCCGCATGAAGGACTATCTCTGATTGGGGTTAGGCTATCCCCCTCTCCGTCATTCCTGTGCTTGTCGCAGGAATCCAGCCCGCTCAAGTCCTTGGGCGGGAGAGACTTTCTTTATTGAAGGGATACCGTCAACCAGCACAATGATAGCGACGTCCGGCCCAAGAGTCCTTTCGGCTTGCGGACGCAAGCCGGCTGGATTCCTGTGACAAGCACAGGAATGAGGGACGGAGAGGTATGCACCTCTCTATATGCAACGAAGAGCACCCTGTCCCGCGCATTCCCACCCCACTTCATCCCAACAACCATCCGCACGCTAGCCCTACCCCAACTCAAGAGGTTGGTTCATGGCTACTGTCGTCTCTATCTGCAATCTCGCCCTTTCCAATATCGGCAAGGACAATATCAACGATCTCACCGAAAAGAGCGCCGAGGCGCGGGCTTGCAATCAGTTCTATGCGCAGACCCGCGATGTGCTGCTGCAATCATTCCCTTGGGCTGCGGCGGGCAAGACGCTGGCACTCGGCGCGCTCGACAATGACAAGCCGGGTGTGTGGCGCCACGCCTATGCACGGCCGGCCGATTGCCTGCAGATCCGCTGGATCAGGCCGCGTTATTCCGGTGATGCAGCCAATCCGCCTGAAACGCTCAACCCCGATCTCGATGAAGCGGGACGCGAGATGCAATATGCTTATGCGCTGGAGGGCGACCGGCTCTATTGCGATCTCTCGCCGGCGCTGCTGCGTTATACAAGCCGGCTGACCGACCCGACGAAATATTCGCCGCTCTTCATCGAGGCGCTCGCCTGGCATCTGGCGGTGCGCCTTGCCATGCCGCTGACGCGCGATCCGAAGATCCGCGCCGATGCGATGGCGCTGGCTCAGAATAGCCAGCGGGCGGCCGAGCAGGCCGAGGCCAATCAGGTGAGGCACACGAGCGAGAATTTCGTGAGCGAGCTGATTGCGGTGCGCACCCATGGCTGATTTCCGCGCCTACCAGCCCTCCTTCACCGCCGGCGAACTTTCGCCCGCCCTCGGCGCCCGTGTCGATCTCACCAAATATCAGAGCGGCCTGCGCACGGCGCTGAATGTCTTCGTGCATCCGCATGGCGGTGTCTCCAATCGGGCCGGACTGCAATTCATCCACGAGATCAAGGACAGCTCGAAACAGGCTCGGCTGATCCGCTTCCAGTTCAACACCGAGCAGACCTATATCCTCGAATTCGGCGACAAATACATCCGCATTTTCCGCGATGGCGGGCTGGTGCTGACGGGCGCCGCCCCCTACGAGGTTGCGACCGCCTATACGGCAGCAGACGTGCAGGACCTCGTCTTCGTGCAGGAAGCCGATGTGCTCTACCTCTGCCACGTCAATCACCCCGTGCGCAAACTCGGGCGGCTGGCCGACAACAACTGGACGCTGACGACGGTCCAGTTCAAGCCGTTGATCAACCCGCCGGCGGGAACCCCTGTCGTCACCAAGCCGGGTGACACAGCAGGCAAGCCCGGCTATGTGGCAACCACATACCGTTACTGCGTCTCCGCCGTTGCCGACAGCGGCGAGGAAAGTCTGCCGTCCAATGCCGGCGCCACCGTCAACGACCTCGCCATCCAGGGCGGCATCAATCGCGTGACCTGGGCGGCGGTGTCGGGTGCGGCACGCTACATCGTCTACCGCGACGACAACGGCATTTTCGGCTACGTTGGCGGCACGACGGGCCTGAGCTTCGATGACGAGAACATCACGCCCGATCTCTCCGACACGCCGCAGGGCGGCCGCAACCCCTTCAATGCGGCGGGCAATTATCCGCGTTGCGTCACCTTCATCGAGCAGCGCCTGGCCTTCGCCTCGACACAAAACGACCCGCAAGCCGTCTGGCTCAGCCAATCCGCCAATTACGAAAATTTCGGCGTCTCCTCGCCCGCCAAGGCAAGTGACGCCGTGACCTTCCGCATCCGCGCCCGGCAGGTGAACGAAATCCGCTCGATGATTTCGGTGCGCGGGTTGCTGCTGCTGACATCAGGTTCCGAATGGATCGTCACCGGCGGCTCGACCTCCGATGCGATTTCGCCCTCCGCCATCAAGCTCGATAACCAGGGTTATCGTGGTGCCGCCAAGGTGCAGCCGATCGTCGTCGGCAATACCGTGCTTTTTGCCCAGCGCCTTGGCGGCGTGGTGCGCGATTTCTCCTATGACTATACGCAGGACAGTTATGTCGGGAAGGATCTGACCATCCTTGCCCGCCACCTCTTCAAGGGCCGGGAGATATCAGCCTGGGATTATGCGCAGGCGCCCGATTCCGTCGTCTGGGTGGTGCTCGATGACGGGGCGCTGGTGTCGCTGACCTACATGAAGGAGCAGGATGTCTGGGCCTGGACCCGCCATGAAAGCGGTCCCGGCAACGATGCCTTCTTCGAGGATGTAACCGTGATCGAGGAAGATGGCGAGGACGTGCCCTATTTCATCATCCGTCGCACGATCAATGGCACACAGAAGCGCTACATCGAGCGGCTGCACAGCCGCGCCTTCGAGGATGTGCAGGACGCCTTCTTCGTCGATTGCGGCCTCACCTATTCCGGCCCGCCGGCCACCACGCTGAGCGGGCTTTCCCATCTCGAAGGCCAGGAGCTCGTGGCGCTCGCAGACGGCAACGTCGTGCGCAATCTCACCGTCACGGGTGGCAGCGTGCGGCTGCAGAACGCCGCCTCGAAAATCCATATCGGCCTGCCGGTGACGGCGGCGATTGAGACACTCGACCTCGATGTCGGCCAGGTGCAGGGCCTCGGCACTGTGCAGGGCCGCTCGAAATCCGTCTCCGAAGTAACCTTCCGGGTGGAAAACACCCGCGGCATCTTCACCGGACCTGAAGACGGCGAACGCGACGGCGGCACGCTGGTGGAATACAAGCAGCGCCGCAACGAAAACTGGAACGAGGCAATCAGCCTCTATACCGGCGATCTCACCATCACCCCGTATTGGGACTGGAGCACCAGCGGCGCCATGTGGGTGAAGCAGTTCGACCCGCTGCCGATGACCATTCTCTCCATCATGCCGGATGTCACCCTTGGCCGCTGATATCCGCATTATCGAGGCGCGGCCCGATCATATCAGGCAGATTGCCGCGCGCATGCGCGCCGCCGACCGCGACGAGGTCTTCGCCGCCTCCGGCCGCTCGCCGCTTTCGGCGCTGACCTTCTCCTACCGCCATTCCTCTCAGGCGTGGACCGCGCTTTTCGACGGACGGCCGGAGGTGATGTGGGGTGTCGGCGACATCAACATCCTCACCGGCATCGGCGCGCCCTGGCTGCTCGGCACCGATGCGGTGGAGAAGAATTTTCGAGGCTTCCTTCGGATATCCAAGGATTGGCCGGCTCAACTGTTGAGCCGCTATCGCTTGCTCCGAAACTTCGTGGATGCGCGCAATACGATCTCGCTGCGCTGGCTCGAATGGCTGGGTTTTCGGCTGTTCGAACCGGTGGAGATCAACGGCCATCCGTTCCGGCTGTTCGAAATGGGAGAAGCGGATGTGTGATCTTGGTCTGGCGCTGACATTGGGCTCGACGCTTCTGGGTGCTGCCGGCCAGGTGCAGCAGGCAAAGGCGACCAGCGAGGCGAACAAATACAACGCCCAGGTCGCCGAAATGAACGCGCAGATCGCCGACAAGCAGGCGAAGGATGCGATCGAGCGCGGCAAGCAGGAAGAGCAGCAGAAGCGCCTGCAGACCTCCCAGCTCGAAGGCCGCCAGAAAGCCGCGATCGCCGCAAACGGCATCGACCTCTCCTTCGGCTCGCCGCTGGATACGATCGTCGATACCGCCAAGATGGGCGAGATCGATGCGCTGAACGTGCGCACCAATGCCTATCGCGAAGCCTATGGCTACAAGGTGCAGGGCACCAACCAGCTGGCGAGCGCCAAACTCGACCGCATGCGCGCCGACGCCGCCGTCAAGGGCGGCTATCTCGAAGCCTTCGGAACGATCCTCGGCGATGCGGGCAAAGTTTATACTCAGGCCAAGGGCTTGGGTTAGTAAGCAATTCCAGCAAACTGTGCCGCAGCTTTGCGTCCGAAATTGCGGGAAACAAAAAATTGAGGTTCTGAATGCCGACCGTTCCCACCTATCAGGACACCCAGCAGCATGTCGCGCTTCGCCCCGAATATACCGAGGGTTTGGCGGCCAGTGCTGACGCCGATGCCTTTGGCGCCGCGATCGGCCGTGGCATACAGAATGCAGCAACCGGCCTCGGCACGCTGGCCGATGCCGTAGCGAAAGTCGAGCAGCAGGACAATGCCAACGCCGCCAAGGATCGCCAACCGAAATTCGGCGACTGGTCGCGCGAAGCGCTTCATGGCAACGGCGGCTTCCTGACGCTGACCGGCCGCACCGGCGTGGAAGGCCGCGCCACCTTCGAAAAGCTTGCCGAGCAGAAGCGCGCTGAATTCGGCAAGGGCCTGATGCCGGGTGCCGCCCGCGCCTATGACGAGGCAGCGATCAAGGCGCCTGCTGTCACGGCCGCGAACCGGGCCATCTGCCCGGTGACGAGGCAAAACCGTCTCGCCGCTCGAGGTGGATTGGCTAGGTCAGGCCGACAACCTTCCTGAGCCTATGGTTCAGGAAACCAGAGGTACAATCACATGACCATTTCGAGCGAGATAAACCGATCCGGCCCCTATAATGGGGACGGCATCGCCACGGCTTTCGAATACAAGTTCAAAATCCTGGAGCCCCGTCATCTGCAGGTGATCCGGACGGATGCATCGGGCACGGATTCAATCCTGGTGCTCGACGCCGATTACACTGTGACCGGCATCGGCAACGATGGCGGCGGAAGCGCGGTCATCATCCCCGCTCCAGCGAACGGCACCAAGATTACTTTGCTGCTGGACGTACCCTTCACCCAGGAAACAGACCTGGAAAACCAGGGCGCCTATTATGCGGAAACCGTCGAGCAGGCGCTTGACCTCGTTGTGATGAGGCTCCAGCAACTCAAGGAAAGAGCAGCCCGCGCAGTCACCATTCCACCGTCATTTGATTCAGCAACGATCGACAAGCTGATTGCAGACGTTCTGACGCTCAGCGACAAAGGCGATGCGCTGGAGGCCGTTGCCGCCGTCTCGCAATATCTGGAGACCGTGGCTGATATTGCTGATGACATTCCTGATGTTGCCGGCCTGACGCAGACCGCCCAGCAGAAGGCCGCGGAAGCCGCTCAGTCGGCAACGAGTGCAAATGCCAGCTCCAGCCTCGCGACCGCCTACGCAACGAATCCGGAAGATGTCGCGATCCCCGGTCCGGGCGGACTGTTTTCCGCCTTTCATTGGTATCGGAAGACGCTGGCGATCTACAACGACGTCGCCAATACCCTGGCCGGCTGGCTTCACGGCGCGGCGGCAAAGACCGACATCGTGGATGGCGACGAGTTCGCCATTGCCGACAGCGCGACAGGCTGGGGCCTGAAGAAGGTTCTAGCGGGCAGCATTGTCAAATATGTGGCGTCGGCACTCGGGCTGGATTTCATGGTCGGCTTCATCCCGGCCTGGGTAAGCGCCACGTCCATCACGATCGGCCTCGGCGTCGGCTTCTTCGGCGGCAAGCGGCATGTCACAACTGTCGATACCACGCGGCAGCTTTCGGCCACCTTTGGCACGGGCACGGGTCTCCTTGATACCGGCGTGGTGCAGGCCTCCAAGACCTATTTCATTTACGCTATCAGGAAGATGACGACTGGCGAGACTGACTTTGTGGCGTCTCTCAGCGCTGCCGAAGGAGGCGTCTCTCCGACCAACCTGACCGGCTGGGAGTTGCTCCCCGGTAGTCGTGTGGGCATCCTGTTGACCAACGCCAGCGCTCAAATCTACCGATTCAAGCAGACCGGGAACTTCGTCCAGACAATCGCATCGACTGAGATCAATACCTCGGGTGCGTTCACAAACGACAATATGAGGTTTGCCTTCTGGCCTGTCGGAGTTCCGGTCCTAGGGCGGGCAAACAGCAATATCGTGGCCAACAGCACCAACGGCGTTATTACCCTCAAAGGTGGTGTTGCGACAGCGGCTGACGCGGTGGGCGAAAACGAGCTACTTGTCCAAGCCAACAACGGGACTGGCACCATCGCTATCGGCGACACATGGGATATCCGCACCCGAGCTGATGGGACCTTTCGCCTTGCGGGATCCAGCCCGGGCGGCCTCATCAACATCAGCATTTCTTCGTCCGGATGGACTGACTACACTTGTAAGAGGCTATGGGGATGACAACAGTTTACATTGACCAGGATACTGACGGGAATATCAGGGGGATCTATGCCCGCGACCAGATTGGGCTTTCGCTCGTCCCTCATGACGACCAAGAGCCCGCCATCGCCAAATTCCTCCGCGACCCCCTCGGCCTCGAAGACGCCTTCCCTTCCCTCAAGAAATGGCAACTCTGGCTCGCCGCACTCGAACTCGAACCGCCGGTTTTCAAGGCCGATATCCTCTCCCTCGTCAACTGCATGGCTGACATGTCATTGAAGGACAAGGAAATCGTGCGCATTATGATCGAGGACGCCCAAGAATATTCCCGCAAAGATCCCCGCATCGATCTGCTCGCGGTGGCCATGGGCATTCCGCCGAACCAGATGGACGATCTCTGGAAATGGGCGGCCCAGATCGAGCCTTGATGATGTGAGCTGTCCTAAAATAGCTGGCGGGGACCAGCCAATCCGGCCGGCCCCGCTCGCCAATGACCTTATTGCGGCAGCGGCTTGCCGGTCTGCTCGGCCATCATATATTCCGCATACCAGTCCGGCCAGTTCTCATCATGCTTGCCGCCATTGCGCTTCTCATGCTCGCCATGCGCCGTGGCCGCGCGGCTGAGCGCTGTGGCAAGGTCTTTCGCCGTGCCGAAGGCGGCAAGGTCGGAGGTGATGCGGCCCGGCAGCCGGGCGGTGATTTCCTGGAAGAGCCAGCCGTTGCCGTCGGGGTCGCTGAAGGAAGCGAAGGAGCGGTAGCTGCCGCGATCAGGATCCGGGCCGCTGACCCGGCGCCGGCCGAAGAGATAGGGCATGTCGGGCCCGCTATAGACCTCTCCCTCGGGGTGGAAGGCCTCGCTGACCTCCACACCGCGCTCCCGCAACTCTTTGCGGGTCGCCTCGATATCGGAGACGATGAGATAGAGCCCCTGCGCGGAGCCCGGTGCCGCCGGTGTCACGTTTTTCCCGAAGATGACCGAAGCGTTCGAGCCCGGCGGTGTGAACTGGATCACCCGGTAATTGTCACCAGAGGAATAATCGGCATCGAGGCGCCAGCCGAGCCCGCCGTAAAAGGCCTTGGCCCGGTCGACATCCGACACGGGCACGACGATGATTTCCAGCTTCATCTCAGTGGTCCCGTTGCCGGGCATCATGTTTGCGTCGCTCATGATCTTCTCCATCATTGAGAATGATGGCGATGCGGCGAATGCATCGCCCGCACCCACTCTACCACGTTGCGGGCCGATGATCTCTGCTCACGCCTCCCGCGGCATCGCCTTGACGAAATCGATGAAGGCGCGCAGTGGCGCCGGCACCAGCCGGCGGCCGGGATAGTAGAGGAAGGGGCCGGAAAAGCTTTCCCACCAGGGCTCCAGCACCGGCTCCAACGCACCGCTTTCGAAATAGGGTTTCAGCCAATCCTCGAAGGTGAAGACGACGCCGGTGCCGGCAACCGCCGCATCGACGGCGAGATCCGTGCCGCTGCCATTCTGGACGATCAGCGGGCTCGGCGGATCGACCCTGACGATCTCGCCATCGCGCTCGAACTCCCAGACCGGGATGGCGCGGCCGGCAAAACGCCCGCGGATGCAGGCATGTTGAAGCAGATCCCGCGGATGCTCCGGCCGCCCGTGTTCTGCGAGATAGGCGGATGAAGCACCGCCGGCATAACGCTGGATGCGCGGGCCGATTGGCACGGCAATCATGTCCTGTTCCAGCCGCTCGTCATAACGGATGCCTGCATCGCAGCCTGCGGCAATGATATCGACGAAATTCTCCTCGGTGACGATTTCGAGGCGGATATCCGGATAGCTTCTCAAGAACGCCGGCACGATGCGCGGCAGCACCAGTCGTGCCGCGCTGACGGGCACGTTGAGCTTCAGCGTTCCGGCCGGCCGATCGCGAAAATCCTTGACGAAATCGAGCGCCGCATTGATCTCGCTGAAGGCGGGGCCGAGCCGCTCCATCAGCCCGCGGCCGGCCTCGGTCGGCACCACGCTGCGTGTCGTGCGATTGAGCAGCCGAACGCCAAGTTCCGCTTCCAGCCGGCGCACCGCATCGCTGAGCGCCGATGAGCTCATATGCCCTGCCCGCTCCGCCTCGCGAAAACCGCCAGCCCTTGCCACGGCGAGAAAAGCGCTGACATCGCTGATTTCTGGCGAACCCTGCTTCATAATCCTGACCTCACTGATTGTCCTTCATACAGGACAGCCCGTCCGGATTATAGCCGATTGTCGCAGCAATGATACGGGCCTATCTCCCTCGTGCCTTCAATCGGGGCCTGCCTTCAATCGGAGAAGAGATTTGATGTCTACTGTCGAAAAATCCGGAACCTTCAAGCTCGGCGACCGCGCGGTCAAGCGCCTCGGCTATGGCGCCATGCAGCTCGCCGGCAAGGGCGTCTTCGGCCCGCCGCGGGATCGAAACGAGGCAATCGCCGTGCTGCGCGAAGCGGTCGAAAGCGGCGTCGACCATATCGATACCAGCGATTTCTACGGCCCCTACGTCACCAATGAGATCATCAGGGAAGCGCTGCACCCCTATAGAGACGATCTCGTCATCGTCACCAAGGTCGGCGCGCTGCGCGGGACAGATGGTTCCTGGAACCCGGCCTTCTCCAGGGAAGAGCTGACGGCCGCCATCCACAGCAACCTGAAAAACCTCGGCCTCGATGTCATCGAAGTGGTCAACCTGCGCGCCATGTTCGATGTGCATGGCCCGGCCGAAGGCTCGCTCGAGGCGCAGCTAATAGTTCTGGCCGAGCTGCAGCAGAAGGGTCTGATCAGGCATATCGGCCTGTCGAATGTCACCGCAAAACAGGTGGATGACGGCCGCAGGATCACCGGGATCGTCTGCGTCCAGAACCAGTACAACCTTGCCAACCGCGGCGACGACGCCCTGATCGACAAGCTTGCTGCCGAGGGCACGGCTTACGTGCCCTTCTTCCCGCTCGGCGGCTTCTCGCCCCTGCAGTCCTCGACGCTCTCGGATGTCGCCGCACGCCTTAATGCCACACCGCTGCAGGTGGCGCTCGCCTGGCTCCTGAAGCGCGCGCCGAACATCCTGCTCATCCCCGGCACATCCTCGCGTGGTCACCTGCGGGAAAATCTCGCGGTGGCTGATATCGAACTGCCCGATGATCTAATGGTTGAGCTCAACGGCATCGCCGCAGCGTAAGGCGCCTGACTCTACGCAAGGCAAACAGACGGCGGCGGATCATCCCCGCCGTCCAGGAAGTCGCGCACAGCCTCCTCATGGCACCTCCCCAGATTGACGAATCGCGCCGGTATCGACATCTTCTGGCTCAGGCGTGGCCTGCGCCCAACCTCCAGCGATCCTCCCCGGCAGGATCTTTCAAACGGAGGCAAAGGGACTTCCGTCTCGGGTTCGCAAACCTTGGTCCGATCGCTCGGGCGTGGTTGCCGGGGAACATGCGTCCGTGACGGAAAGGCCTGACAATGACCCGAAACGGAAACTTCAAACGCAGGGTACGCACCCGCGCCGCAAAGACCGGCGAATCCTACACTTCAGCCCTCAGCCATATCCGCGAATCGAAAACAGCCCCGCAAACGGATGAGCCCGCCGGCAAATCCCTGCGGCTGGCGGTGGCCCAGACCACGGTCTGCCTCGACCCGCGCGATGCGGATGCCTTTCGCGCCAACGGCGCCGAAATGCGCCTGTTGATGCGCCAAGCGAGCGAGGCCGGCGCCAGGCTGATCCATTTCCCGGAGGGAACGATCTGCTTTCCCAACAAGCGCCTTCTTTCCGAAACCGGCCCCAGGGATATCGGCGCTGCCGACTGGAGCCGCTATCAGTGGGACGTGTTGCGCGAGGAACTGGAAGAAACGAGAAAGCTGGCAGCCGCGCTGAAGCTCTGGACGGTCTTCGGCGCACCGCATCGGCTGACCCCGCCGCACCGGCCGCACAACAGCCTCTACGTCATCTCCGGCAAGGGCGAGCTGGTGACGCGCTATGACGAGCGCCTGCTCTCCCACACGAAAATTTCCTTCATGTATTCGCCCGGCAGAATCCCCGTCACTTTCGAGGTGGACGGCATGCGCTTCGGCTGCGCTGCCGGCATAGAGTCTCATTATCACGAAATCTTCACCGAATATGAGAGGCTCGATGTCGACTGCGTGCTCTTCTCCACATCGGGAGAAACTCCCTCTGCAGCCCCGCCCTTCGCCGCCGAGGTGCTGGGAGTTGCGGCCAGCAACACGTTCTGGGTAAGCTACGCCACCCATGCGCCGCAAAGCGTAGTCACGCCCTGCGGCATCGCCGGCCCAAAGGGCCAGTGGGCGGCCCGTTGCCCTGATGATGGCTCGCCAGGTATCGCAATCGCCGAAATCGCAACCGACCCGGCCAATCTCGCCCGCCCCTGGCGGCGCACCGCCCGGGGTGATCTTTACCGGCCGCACCAGATCGAGGGCGATCCGAGAAGCGACAGCCGCGAAGCGTTCTGAAGTCCACCGAAACTGGCGGACCATCAGTCCGCCAGTTTTAAATTGCCTGAACTATTGGACTTGCACGCCTTTCCGCCATTGATCAGCGAGGGTCAGACCTGACACCGGCACAACCCTTTCACCAGTGATTGTCGGAACAGATTGGCCCGCGGCGGGCTCCAGATAGAGCGGTCCGCGCAGCGGAGCGTCGTCTTCCTCAGCGCCGGCCGAGCAGCGCGTCGAGGAGCCGACGCCAGTGGGGCAGGCTTGCGAAGGCTGTCGGCAGGCGAGCGCCGGCTGCGAGGCCGGGCACGCCCGATTTCTCCAGCGCATTGTTGAGCGTGAAGCCGACGGTGAAGAGGCCGGAGCGGTCCAACCCTTCCTTTGCCCAGGTGGCGGGGTCTTCGGGCAAGGCTTGACCGGCCTCCAGTGCGCTCAGCGCGTGCAGGAAGGCGCCGATCGTGGTCATGCCGGTGATGGCGCCGAGGAGGCGGGTCTGGTCTTCGGGCAAGCCGCGGAGCAGGACACGCTGGTTGGAGGCAATGGCAAGGGATCGGAACCGCTGGAGGGTGCGGCCGAGGGGTGTTGAGGCGAAGAACGGCGTGTCATCGTCGCCGTCGGTGGCGAGGGAGCGGGTGTCCCTGTCGATTGCGGCGCGTAGCGCGCGGCTGATGGCAGCGGTGTCGTCTCGCCGGGTTTCAGCGTTGGCGAGCCTGATGCCGTCTAGGATCTGGCCGTGGCTGGCGAAGAAGCGGCCGAGGTGTTCGGCGCGCTCGTTGCCGAGGCCGATTGCATCCATATAGGCGCGCTCGCCTGGCGGCAGAGAGGCGAAACCGTCTTGGGTGACCTTTTCCGCATTGGCCAGGATTCGGTCCTCGATGAGGCGCGTGGCGAGCGTCTTCTGGAAATCCTCCCAATGCATGAGGCCTGTCAACAGCGGGCGGCCCTCGGCCATATTGGCGAGGAAGCGGCCGAAGACGGGGCCGCTGGCATAGGGGTCGGTGATCTGGGCGAGCGCGGCCATGCGCGACGCCAGGATCTTTTGCCCGATGGCGCCGGCACGCCCCGCCTCCTCCATGCCGAGGCCGGCGGCGGTGACGCCGCGCAGCATCGGGCCGATCGCATCCTTCATATAGGCGGTGAAGCCCTGCACCATCAGCGGGCGCACGGCATCGGCAAGCGCGCCGATCGATGCGCCGCCCATCGTCTTCATATAGTCGAAGACGCCGGCGTCGGCCCGCATACGCGCCCAACTCGTATCCTGAGCTTCAGGCCGGGCATTGCCGCGCAGCATGTCGCGCACGGCCTGCAGGTCTGCGATATCGGCACGCTCGCGTTCATCAAGGCGCTGAAGCGCGGCCGGATCGCCGCCAGCCAGACTATCACCAGCCAGATTATTACTGGCCGGATTATTACGGGTTTGCGCGCGCAGGTCGGCATAGTCACGCCGCACCCGCTCGAAGGCCTCCTCCATGCCGGGCGAACCGAAGCGTTCGGCAAGCTCGATATCGGCGGCCATGGTGCGGGCGTAGCGGCGGCCGATGCGACCAGCGTCGTCATCCAGGAATTTTTCGACGAGCGCGTCGGGAATGTCGAAGCTGCGGCCCTTCAACGGGCCGTGGGCGGCAAGGGTGATGTCAGGCGGGAAGCCCTCCGTCGCCCGGCCCGTCAACCTGTCGTAGACGTCATCGACGATGCCATTCACATAATCGGCGCGGGCGGCAGGATCATGGAGTTCGGGCGCGGTGCGGGCGGCATGATCGTTTATCCGGCTTTCGACATTGCTGCGTACGCGGGGGCCAGTCTTCGCAGGGCCCGTCTGCTCAGGGCCAGCCTTTTCGGGACCAGCCTTTTCGGGACCGATCTCCCCAGGGCCAGTCCCGTCACCGCCACCGGCATCATCCGGCTCGGTGCCGACGAGGCCGATGGCAAATTTATAGAGGCCCGTCTCGAGTTGCTCGGCCGCGAAATGGGGCAGATGCTTGAGAAAGTGGCCTGCACGATGGGAGAGGCCGGACTTGCCTCCGGCCCCAGTGCCGCCCTCGGCCGTTGCGGCTTGCGGATCGGCTTTGGCGCCCTCGGGGCCTGAAAGCGTCTTTTGCTTTTCGGCTGCCTCGCGCGCTGTTGCAGCCGAAGCCTGGCCGTCGAAATAGCCGTGCAGGATGCCCTTGAATTCCTGCTCGTTGGCTTCGATCGCCTCCCGGTTCCACAGGCGCGAGAAATAGGCGCTGGCGCCGGCGGCATCGACGTCTTTCGGCAGCAGCCCCGTTTCGATCGCCCTCTTGGTCAGGGGCTCGACGACATGAGAGCGCCAGGCGCCGGCGGCGCGCGCAACAGCTGGAATATCGCTCTGGCCGCCGCGGCGCATGGCGCGGCCGACGTCTTCGTGGAATTCCCGCTCCGTCATCGCCAGCCCGGCCTTGCGGGCATCGATATAGGCGGCGCGGTGGGCCTCGACGGCCTTGTCGAGCGCGCGGCGGGCAAATTCGGGAAGTGTCTCGGCCGCGGCAGCGCCTGCGCCGGCGGCATTCCCGGCCAGTGTCTCCTTGAAGAGTGGCGTCTTCGACAGGTAGACGGGGTTTTCCATCATCTGCGCGCCGATATCACGCACGGCGGCGGAAGGGCTGTTCTGCATGCGCAGCAGCGGGTTGAACTCGGCCGTCGTCGCTGCGCTATTCGGGGCGGCCGTCGGGGTCGCTGTCGCGGCCTTGGCAGTATCCGGTACCGCATTCCCGGCATTGGAGGGATCGGCGGATGCCCCCGGCCGCAAATCGGCGTCACCGGCAGGCCGGGGAGCGGAAAAGCCCGTCATTTCAGCATGAAGCGCGTTGGTAGCCGCGTCGAAATCCGGTGCCTTGGCGGCATCGAAGGCGCGCGCCGCGGCAGCGTGTTCCAGCTGCGTCAAGCGAGCGGCATGGCGCGTGCCGAGCAGGCCCGCCGCAATGACAGAACCTCCAATGCCCACCAGCGATTCATCGACAGTGCGCAATTGCTGACTGAAGTGCAGGCCTGCCTCCTGCACGCTGTTGGAGACGACAGCAGCGCGCCCCATGCTCAACGCCGACCGGGCGACGGAAAAGCCGGCTTTGCCGGCCCTCACCAGCCCGCCGCCGGGAATGAACGTGGGCAAATCGGCCGTGCTCGCCACGATATTCATCACCGCGCCAAACGTTCCGGCTCGATCCAGATCCTCGCGGTCCTTTCTCTCCTGATCGATATCTGCCTTGATCGCATCCATCGCGCGTTTGTTGAAGACATGGACGAAATGATCGAGATACTCCTCGTAGCCTTTCAGGTTCTCCGGAGTGAAGGCGTTAAAATCAGGATCGATGTCGTAATAGTGTCCCGTCGCCATCTCATAGAGCTTGTGCGACGAGGCCACCGAGACGACGAGATTGTTCTGCCGGAAGGCGGCGCCGGTCGTGGTGAGGATATCAGGGCTTGGGGCGGGAAGCTTCCTGCCGATCCTCTGCGACATGAGATAATCGGTTTCCAGCGGTGTTCCCGGGCTCGCCCGGCTTTCATCGAATGGCATGGATCACTTCTTTCTTACGAGATTCGGCGACGGGCGAGCGCGGCTTTGGCGGGGGGATGAAGGCGCGGGTTCGGAGGGGCTTGGCTGCGGACCCAACATCTTTAGCCGTCGGGCAAATTCAGCTTCATGCGCCTTGTCGAACTCGAGACCTCTCTCGATGCGCTGCCGATCCTCCAGATCCTCGGCCGCGCGCTCGGCGCTCTTTTTCGCGAACGCCGCCTTCTTGGCGTCGTCGATTTCTTTCGCGGTCGGCGGGGTGGGGTAGAACGGCTTACGGTAGTGCTCCAGCTCGCCCTTTTCATTGACGAACCGGACCTGATAGCGGGGCCAAGTGCCGGCGGCGATGTCGGTCTCGGTGGTGCTGTCTGAGTCGAGGAAGACCTTGCCATGCTTGATGCCATCGCGAGCAAGCGCTTCGTTCAACTGCTTCCAGATATAGTCATGGGAACCAGTCCCATCGTCGGGGTAGAATTTTTCCGGGGGTAGATGCATCAGCACGTCTTTCCCATCCACGGAGAATTGCGACACGCCGTAAAGGCGCTGGAGGCGCTCATTGGCGAGCTTCTGGCCTGCCTCCACTTCGCCGCCGGCATCAAAGATGCTTTCCGTCAGAATCTGTTTGTAATCGCTGACGATCGCCGCCGCCTGCTTGTCATTGGCGAAGCTCGTCCGAGAGAGGATATTCATACCGTATAGCGGCTTGATCCATTCCTCCGTCGCCAGATAGGCGATCGTGGCCTTCATCCCCGGGGTTTCCATCAGCGCCGTGCGCTGGCGCATCTTGTCGGGATCCTTGAGGTCGATGATGCGCTTTACCGCCAGTCCCGGCTCCATGTCGATGTCGCTTCGGTAATAGGCGTAGAGGACGGCAGCGTCGGCAAGTTCTGTCCCGCCCGGCACGCGCGCCAGCGCGCCGTGATCGGCGGACGAAATCAGGTTTGCGCGTTCGAGCGCTTTTTGCACGCTGGCTGGATCACCCCTTGTCAGATTGCGGCGCAGATCGGCGAAGACCGGCGTCGGCACCGCACCCGTCTGGCTGATCAGTTTCAGAAGCTCCTGATCCTGCTTCTCTGGCTCGACGACAGCCGCAACGATGGCGCTCCACACATCGTCATTGGCCTTGCGGCCTTCTTCGCTATAGGCGTTGATTCTGAGCTTTTCGGCCGCAAAGGCCTGCAGACGGAGGTTCGTCGCCAGCGCCTCCCGGCGCTTCTCGTCCAGCATGGCGAGCAAGTCGGGCTTTTCGGCGTGATCGATCACGGTATCGGCATGGATATCGCGCGCAGTCAGCGTCGTGTCGCCACCGGCGATGCGCAGGCGGGTGGCTTCGGCCTGCGCTGCCTGTGCGGCTTTCTCCCGCACCATCTGCGCGGCTGCAGCGGTGCGGGCGCTATCCGCAGCACTCTCGCGGATCTCGTCGGCATAGGCCGGCGGCAGGCTTTTCAACACGCTTTCCACGGCCGGCGAGAAGCGCGGCCCCGCAGGCTGCGGCGGCACCGCTTCGCTGCCGGGTATCATGGCGGGAGCGCCGGCAGCAAGAGGCGGCCCAGAGGCTGCCCCGGCAGGCCCAGCGGCAACAGGTTCGACAGCAGTTCCCACCCCCGAAGCAGCCCCCGTCGCGGCAGAAACAGCCAGCGGCGCCGATCGCGCCACCCCCATGCGCCTGGCGAATTCCTCGTCGGAAATCGTCTTAAGGCCTTCCCAGGTCGTCTCCAGCTCGTGGCGGATTTTGGCGTAATTGCCGTCCTGGATATCGCGGGCCAGATCGCGGCCCGTTCTTGTGTGGTAGCTGACCTGGGCGAGCCAGGCGGCGGCGCGGTCCTGCGAGGCGGGGGAAAAATCCTTCAGGCCGAGTGCGGATGCGGCCCACTTCCAGGTGCCTTTGACCATCTGGTAGCGCCCGGTTGCCGTCGTCGTGCCGCCGGCGCCGACGAAGCCCGGATGGGCGGCATAATCCTTGATGTGCTGGCCGCCGTTCATCAGGTCGTAGGAAGGCGATTCCGTCTCCGAGATGACGGAGAGCAGCGCATATTGATCATGGCTGAGGCCTGTCGCCGCAAACTGTCCCGGTGCCGGATTGGAGGCGCCGACATGGGCCGCATCGGCGGCTGCCGCCCTCTTCAGGTCGGGCTTCAGCCTGTCGAGCAAGGCCATATGGTCCTGCGGCGTGATGTCGGCGCCGTGATCGATCGCATATCTGGCGGCCTTGATCGGGTCGTTCTCGGCGATGCGCAGGGCAGACTGCAGGCGCGCGCCGCTGAGATAGGTGACGCGCTCCTGCTCGGCGCGCTCCTTGCCCCAGCCCTGCTTGGCGCCGGCCGCCTCGATCTCCTGCAGGCCCCTGACGACGAAGCCTTGCCAGCGCACCTCATCATCGGGCGTCTGGATCGCCTGTCGCGAGTAGTTTTCGGCCGCCGCCGTGTGTTCCTGCAGCAGCCACTTCTTCGTCTCGTCGGCTTTTTTGATCATGCCGGAGCGCAGAGCGTCGGTTTCGTAGGCGGCAACCTGCTTGTTGAAGAGGCCCGTTTGCGCCGGCGACATCTTCGCGACGATATCGCGCTTCAGGCCCCGGACGCTCTTCTCATAGGCATCGAACCCTTCGACCGCCTGCCGGCCCTCGCTATTGGCATAGCCGGTATCGGGGTCGTAGAGCAGCCTGTCTTTTGCCTGCAGCCACTGATTGGCGCCATCGCTGACGACGGCCTCATCCCGCATCTGCTGCACACGCTGCACCGCTTCGGCCGCCATATCCATGCCGCTCGCAACCGACTGCAGCCCTTTGCCGATCGCCGAGCCGAAGGCATCGGCCGTCGCACCGCCAACCAGCGTTTCGGTATATTCGGGCCGCAGTGCAACGCGGTCCTGATTTTCTTGATAGAGGGGAACCTTGACCAAATCCGCGGCCTTTCTTCGTCGTATTGCTGATCACAGCGAACATCGGCAGGAAAGGTTGAGTCCGAGACAGACGACCGGAGAAAGCCAGGTCTTATCGAAGCCCGAGAACTCCTGGGCTGCATAGACTGAAGATTAGGCAGGAGGACTTCTCCACTCCTTCTGGAAAAGGTCAGATCTTCTGGATGTCAGTTAATTACCCGCTGGGTGAATGCCGGCCCCGACCGATTCGGCCAGCGCGCGCCGTCAACCGCGATTTTCGCCGTCAACCGTTCGCACCCTATCCATGACGCCAAACGAGGAATGGCATCATGGATGAGACCACCCGCAACGAGCTTGATAAACTCCACGGCAGGATCAACGATTTGAAGGAGCGCGTCGTCTCGCTGGAAGCGCAGCAGCCGCATATCAACGCTGCCCTGCTGCGCATCGAAGGCAGCGTCGAAAAGCTCGCAAACCGCATCGGCAAGGCGCTCTGGGCAGTCGTCGCCATCGTGCTGACACCGCTCGCCGGGCTGTTGATCAAGGCGATCGCCTCCGGCGTGCTCGCCCGCTTTCTCTAAGCAATTCCAGCAAAAGTGCGTAGCGGTTCTGTGTCCGTAATGCGGAAAATAAAGAGAGAAATTCCAGCAAAAGTGCGCAGCGGCTTTGTGTCCGGAATTGAGGGAAAACAAAGAGATATAGCATTTCCCTGATTCAAATTCTCTGAGTTCAGCCTGACAACTTTTCCCAGGCCATCCTGCCGCCATTCATCACCATCAGGGCAGCAGACATGACCCTCGTCTTCATCCGCATTCTCCTGCGTTACCTCGCCGCCGTCCTCGTCACCCGCGGGCTGATCGCGCCCGATCTCGGCGAGATGATCTCGCGCGATCCCGATATCGCAATGGCCCTCCAGGTCGCCTCGGGCGCGCTCATCGCGGCAACAGCCGAAGGCTGGTATTATCTGGCGCACCGCTGCGGATGGGCGAAATGAAGTGGCTGGCCGACTTGCTGCTCGGCGGCATTGTCGAGAAATTCACCGGCCCGCTCTTGGCCGCCTATCAGGCGAAACTCTCGGCTGAGACCGATCAGCAGAAGCTGGCCGCCGATGAAGCGATCAAGGGCATCGAGGCCGCCCGCGATATCGCCGTGGCCGAAGCCGCCGACCGCTGGAGCGCCACCCGCCTCGGCCGCCTGCTCATCGTCATCCCCTTCGGACTCTGGTGGGCGGCGATCTACATGGTGCAGATCCTCAATCCCTGGTTCGGCCTCGATCTGGTCGTCATCGACGTGCCGCCGCGCATCAATGACATGGCACTGGTGCTGATCCCGGCGATCGTCATCGGCGATGCCGGGGCACTCTTGGCGCGGCGATTGAACAGATAGGCAGGACACCGCCTCAACCATTGCCTGCGATCATCACTCCATCAAGAGAGCGACGGGTTGGGGGCCGAATTCCTCCGGTGACCTTGCGAAACGCCTTCGGCCGGCGCCAGGCGCTCTCTTGATACCCCCTTCGGGAAAGTCCGACGGGCACCCTTGGCCCAAAGCTGTCGTCGAGACACTTCCATTCGATGGCAGTCTACCGGCTCCTGCTGTCAAAACCGTAGGCTCGCTGAACAAGAGCGACGCGAACTTCGTATTTCGAATACCAGTCTTGACGGCCTCTTCGTTGCGCTTCCAGATGATCAACGGCCGCCTTCCAGGCGCGGATACTGTCTTCGTCCTTCCAGAAGGATACCAGTATTCCGAAGCCATCTGCGCCGCGAGCGCTTTCGAAGCCAAGATACCCCGGTTGTTGGCTTGCCAGTTCGGTCATTGCGTAACCAATCTCGCCATAGCCGTCGTCTACGGCTGTTCGCTGCGAGGTGAAGCTGACCATGTAATAGGGTGGCTCCGGTAAAACGGCCATGCGCATGTGATTTCCTCTGTGCTCTCAGCTGAAGCTACTTGCGGAATGCATTCTGCCTCAATTTCCGCGGGACCGCTAAGTCCGCTTGCGGCGCGAAACCATCTTGGTGACTTGCCCTCGTCTGCCAGCCAATTCCGCTGGAGCCTTGGTTCACGTATAGCTATCCCGCTCCCGTTTCGGGATCTGGGAGAGGAAAGCCAATCATGTCCACCGACCCGCACGAAACCCGCCACGAGATCACCCTTGTCTCCGCCGAGGAGCGGCCTGACCTCATCCCCGCGTTCGACGAGCTCGGCGCTGCCGTCTGGCCGAAATTCATCGGCGGCGACGAGGTGATCGTCAGACATTGGGACAGCCTGTTTTCGTCGGCCCTCCGCCGCCACCAGTTCCTTGCCCTCGGCCACGATGGCCACGGCAACGAACGCGTGCTTGCCACATCGAACAGCATTTCCTTCCACTGGCCTGATGCCGATGACGAAACCTCCCTGCCCGACGCGGGTTGGGACGCGGTTCTCACCCGCGGCGTGGAAGGCGCCGCAGCGGGAGAAACGCCCAATGCCCTTTCCGCTCTCGCCGTCGTGGTGACGCCTGAAGTGCGCGGCTCGGATCTTGCCGAACGCCTGATCGCCAACATGAAGAGGCATGCCAAAGACAGCGGGCTCGATGCCCTCGTCGCCCCCGTGCGCCCGACCAAAAAACCCGCCTATCCGCTGGCATCCTTCGCGGACTATATCGGCTGGAAAACCACAGACGGCGCTCCGTTCGATCCGTGGCTGCGAAAGCACTGGCAGCTCGGCGGCCGGATCGTGAAGATCGCCCCGCGCTCGATGCGCGTCGCAGCACCGCTGGAGCAATGGACCGTGTGGACCGGCCTGCGCTTTCCGGTATCCGGCCCCTATCACGTGGAGGGTGGGCTGGCGCCGCTGATGGCCGATTGCGAAGCGGACATCGGGCTGTACGAGGAGCCGAATGTCTGGATGCGGCATAGGCTTGGATAGCGGGCGGTGATACGTGCCCGACTGTCAGGCATGTCTCCGAACATGTCTCAGCAATGTGTAGAACCATTTTGCGTATAGGCCCCTCATCCCGGTCAAGTGGCTTGCAGGGCCGGATAAGGGGGCCACACGGCACAGCCTATCCTCGCCTATCCGCGAATGCACCTCGACTCCTCCCCGCACCCGCCACCTCTGCCATTCCCACCCTCACCCCAAAAACTTTCCACGATCGTCCCGCATAGAAGAAAGCTATTTCGCTAAAGCGCCATCGAAGCAAATGTCTTCCGGTTCAAACTTCATAAAATTTATAGATTATATCATTTGAACCCATCAGGAGGATTTCCATGCCCAAGACAGCGTCCAATCCCATCAAGCTCGGCACCCGCGCCGCGGACTTCATTCTGCCGGATGCCAGGGGCGTGCTGCACAAGCTTTCTGATTTCGATGGCACGCCGGCCTTGCTCGTGGCCTTCATTTCCAACCGTTGTCCCTTCGTGCAGTTGATCCGCAATGATCTTGCCGCCTTCGCCAGGGAATATGAGGCGAAGGGCCTGCGTGTCATCGCCATCAACAGCAACGATGCCGAGGCCCATCCGGAAGAAAGCCTTGCCGCGGTCGGCCACGAAGCCGAAGCGATCGGCTACACCTTCCCCTATCTGAAGGATGAGGCACAGGGCGTCGCCAAGGCCTATGGCGCTGCCTGCACGCCTGACCTTTTCCTCTTCGATGGCGCTCGCAAGCTCGCCTATCACGGTCAGTTCGACGATGCCCGCCCGGGCAATGGCAAGCCGGTCACCGGCAAGGACCTGCGCGCTGCGGCAGACGCCGTGCTCGCCGGCGCCAAGCCTGCGCTCGAGCAGACCCCATCCATCGGCTGCAATATCAAGTGGACCGCAGGCAACGAACCCTCCTGGTTCTCCAACGCTGCCTGATGTGTTCCAGCGCGGCAGCCCTGCAGCTGCCGCGCTTTTTTATCGTGACTGTTGGGCGGCAGTCCCTCCGGCTGCCGCGCCTTTATCATCACCTAGAGATTTTCTGATGTCGCTGAAGCGTAAGGACTTGGCGGGCAGCAGCCCGTTGCATCTGCAAACGGACGTGCTCGTCATCGGTGGCGGCCCGGCTGGTGCCTGGGCTGCCTTGTCGGCGGCGCAGAATGGCGCCCGTGTCGTTCTTGCCGACAAGGGCTATCTCGGCACCAGCGGCGCAACCGCCCCGTCGAACACCGGCACATGGCTGGTGCCGCCGGGGGATAACCGCGCCCAGATCGTCGAGCGCCGCTGGCAGCGCACCGCCAATCTCGCCGACCAGCGCTGGATGCTCCGCACCGTCGATCAGGCCTATGAAAACCTCCTGAAGCTTGCCGAATGGGGCTACCCCTTCCCCGATGACGAGGACGGCAAGCTTTATATCGCCAACCTGCGCGGCCCCGACTACATGGCCTTCATGCGCCGGCGCGTCCTCAAGGCCGGCATCACCGTTCTCGATCACCATCCTGCCCTCGAACTCTATTTCGATGGCGAAGCCGTCACCGGGGCTGCCGGCATAGATCGCCAGCGCGACCGCGACTGGCGGGTCGATGCCGGCGCCGTGGTGCTGGCAACGGGCGGCTGCGCCTTCCATGAGCGCATCCTCGGTGCTGCGGCTCTCACCGGCGATGGCCATCTGATGGCGGCGGAAGCCGGCGCCAGTCTCTCGGGCATGGAGTTCACCGGCAAATATACGCTCGCCCCCTATGGCTCCTCGCTGAACAAAGGCCTGCCCTTCCGCTGGGCCTCCTTCTTCCGCGAGGATGGCACGCCGATCCTCGATAGCGACGGCAACCACCTGCAGAACGGCATCGGCGAGCGCGAAAAGGAAATCGCCAAGGCGATGATCGAAGCCCCCGTCTATGCCGTGCTCGATCAGGCCGAACCCGCCCTGCAGGACTGGCTACGCCGCGGCCAGCCAAACTGTTTCGTGCCCTATGACCGCACGCCGGTCGACCCTTTCGCCCAGATGTTCCGCGTCACCTTCCGCGCCGAAGGCACGGTGCGCGGCACCGGCGGCATCCGCATCGCCACATCCGATTGCGGCACCGATGTTCCCGGTCTTTATGTCGCCGGCGATGCCGCAAGCCGCGAACCGCTGGCCGGCGCCACGTCCGGCGGCGGCGGTCCCAATTCCTCCTGGGCGATTGCCAGCGGCTGGTGGTCCGGCCAGGGTGCCACCTCCCATAGCAAGCGCCGCGGCGACAAGGCCTTCCGCACCAATTCCAGCCCGCTCGGCCAGGCGGGCCTGCGCCCCGGCGGCACGACGAAACCATCGCTGACGCCGAAGGATGTGATCGATAGCGTGCGCGCCGAAGTCACGCCGCTGGAGAAGAACTATTTCCGTGAGGGCAACCGCCTGCAGGCGAGCCAGGACAAGCTCGACACGCTCTGGGCCAATGTCAAAAACCACCTCTCCGGCGCCGGCCTCGACAGGCTGAAGGCGCGTGAGGCAGCAGCGATTGCCGCCCACGGCCGCTGGTCGCTTGCCTCGGCGCTGGCCCGCAAGGAAAGCCGGGGCATGCACCGCCGCTCGGATTTTAGGGGTAACGACCCGGCCTTCGCCCATTCCATCACCGTGCGCGGCGTCGATGACATCGCGGTCTCATCCGTCCCCGAAGCCCGGCAGGAGATCGCATCATGATCGAAGTCGTCTCCGAAAGCCGCTGCGTGGAATGCGATATCTGCGTGAAAGTCTGCCCGGCCAATGTCTTTGACGCGACCGATGGCGTTCCCGTCATCGCCCGCCAGGATGACTGCCAGACCTGCTTCCTCTGCGAGATCTACTGTCCGACCGACGCGCTCTATGTCGCCGAGCGCGCCGATGGTCCGCTGTCGATCACCGAAGAGGAAGTGGAAGAGCGCAATCTCTTCGGCAGCTATTCCCGCGCGCTCGGCTGGCAGCGCGGCAAACCGGGCGGATCGCAACTCGATCCCACCCACCGCATCCGCGTTGCTCAGGTCTGAATTGGAGAAGCCCATGGACCGCATCACTGTCACCGATGTCCGCAAGACCTTCCAGCTGAAGCCCGGCCAGACAGTCCAGATCGACGGCCGCCCCTCGGACCGCGTCACGGTTCTGAACGGTATCGATCTCACCATCCGCAAAGGCGAATTCATCACCCTCGTCGGCCCGAGCGGCAGCGGCAAATCCGTGCTTCTCGACATTATCGGCGGGCTCACGGAAGCCTCTGACGGCATCGTCCGGATCGACGGCAAGCACATCGTCAAGCCGGACCCGAAGACCGGCTATGTCTTCCAGCAATATGCGCTCTTTCCCTGGCGTACTGCTCTTGCCAATATCGAATATGCGCTTGAGGTCCATGGCGTTCCCAAGCGCGAACGCACCGAAAAGGCCCGCTACTTCCTCTCCCTCTTCGGCCTCTCCGGCTTCGAGGATCGTTTCCCCAACCAGCTCTCCGGCGGCATGCAGCAGCGCGTGGCGATCGCCCGCGCGCTGGCGACCGACCCCGAAGTCCTGCTGATGGACGAGCCCTTCGCGGCCCTCGACGCCCAGACCCGCGAGATCCTGCAGACCGAGCTTCTGCGCATCTGGGAAAAGATCAACACGACCGTCGTCTTCGTCACCCACTCGATCGACGAGGCGATCTACCTCGCCGACCGCATCGTCGTCATGACGGCGCGCCCCGGCACGGTGAAGGAAATCATCGAGATCGACCTGCCCCGCCCGCGCGACGGCGACATCAGAGCAAGTGCGGAGTTCAACGCCCATCGCGGCCGCGTCTGGGAGGCGCTGCGTGACGAGGTGAACAAGGCGCAGAAAGACTGGGCGCTTTCGCCCGCCTATGCCCACTGAAGGGAAGAAAGCTTATGGCCTACGTCACCGATAAACCCGCCTTCGGCGCCCGCCTCTTCCCCTCGCGGGAGAAAGCTGCGCGCCCTAAGCGCCGCCTCGAATTCGGCACCTTCACCTATGGCCTGCCGCTGATGGTCGTCTTCTTCGGCCTCTGGGAAATCGCCCCCCGCCTCGGCTGGCTGAACCGCATCTTCTTCCCGCCACTGAGCGAAGTGCTGGAAGCCTGGTACGCCATGCTGCTCGACGGCACGCTGTCAGCCAATATCGGCATCAGCCTGCAGCGCGCCGCCATCGGCTTCCTGCTCGCCGTCGTCATTGCCGTGCCGCTCGGCTTCCTGATGGGCCGCTATACGCTCTTCGAAAAGGTCTCCGACCTGCTCGTGCAGACGCTGCGCAACACCTCGCAATTCGCCCTGCTGCCGGTCTTCATCCTGCTGCTCGGCATCGGCGAAGCCTCGAAGATCGCCATCTGCTTCTATTCCTCGGTCTTCTTCCTGCTGATCAACACGATCTCGGGCGTCAAATCGGTCGATCCGCTGCTCCTCAAGGCCGCCCGCTCCATGGGCACGTCCGATCTCGACATGTTCCGCAAGGTCATCCTGCCGGCGAGCATTCCCTCCATCGTCTCGGGCATGCGGCTTGCCGTCAAATCCTCGATCTTCGCCGTCATCGGCGCCGAATGCTCGCCGCCAAATCCGGCCTCGGATTCCTGATCCAGCAGTCACAGCTGATGATGGAAACGGCCGACATGTATGCCGGCATCATCACCATGACCGCGATCGGCCTGCTCGTGAACTACCTGCTCGTCTGGTTCGAGCGCTGGGCCACCGCCTGGAAGGGTTCTTCCGAAATCTCTCACAACTGAATGCAATACCGTTTCTGAAGGGGACACCACATGACACGCTTCAACCCATCCATCCTGCGCCGCACGCTACTATCGGGCCTTGCGGCGCTTGCGCTCGGCAGCGCCGCACTCGCCACCCCGGCCCTTGCCGAAGACAAGCCCGATGTCATCCGCATCGGTAGCACCGCCCCCGGCCACCTGAAATTCATTCTCGAGCGCCATAGCGGCTCGCTCGCCAAGGAATTCGAAAAGGACGGCATCAAGGTCGAGTTCATCGCCTTCACCAATGGCGGCTCGGAAGCGACCACAGCGCTTGCCACCGGCGCTGTCGAGTTCATCTATACCGGCAACAACCCGGCGCTGCGCGTCGCCGCGGCCGGTGCGGATGTGAAGGCGATCGGCCTGTCCAGCTACGTGAAGGCCAACGGCTCGGCGATCATCGTCAAGACGGATTCCCCGATCAAGTCGCTCGCCGATCTCAAGGGCAAGAAGGTCGCCTATCTCGCCGGCACGGTCCGCCACTCCACCTTCGCCAAGGCGCTGAAGTCTGTCGGCCTGTCGCTCACAGATGTCGAATCCCTAAACCTCGCCTTCGATGCCTCGGGTCCGGCGCTGGTGCGCGGTGATGTCGATGCCGTCGTCGAAAGTGGCGATGTCGCCGCCAAGCTCGTCGAAACCGGCCAGGCCCGCGTCATCCTCGATGCCTCCTCGCATCCGGAATGGTCCGCCCCCTTCGTCATCTCCGCCAATGGCGAGTTCGTGCGCAAGTACCCCGATCTCGTCAAGCGCCTCCTGAAGGTCGACATCGAAACCGCCCGCTGGGCCGACGCCCACCCGGAAGACACGATCAAGATCTTCGTCGATGAAACCAAGTCCTCGGAAAAGTCGGTCCGTGAAACCTACAAGGACAACGTCTTCTACCAGGACCCGAAGATCACCCCGGAAGCGCTCGCTTCGCTGAAGAGCGAAGAGCAGTTCATGGCCGACGCCAAGCTGCTCAAGGGCTCCGTCGATTACGACACGTGGATCGACACCAGCTTCCTCGACGCCGCCTATAAGGAAGTCGACGCCAAGAAGTCGAACTGACAAGCAAGGCAGAGCCGCCACCTGCCCGTCGTCATGCTCGGGCTTGTCCCTGATATCTGCTGTCGTTCGATATCAGGCGCAAGGCCGAGGATGACAGTGAGTTGGCAGCAAAGGCCTTGCCGACAAATTGAACCCGCGTCAAAGCCGGCGCTCCGCTCCTTCCGGCAGTCGTCAACAAGGAAGCCTACCCCGCCAGCTTCACGATCACCTGCCGATAAGTGGCCGCAAACTTCTGATGAAGCTCGGGGTTCGCCCCTGCGCGGACGATTTTTGATGCCATGACGAGATCGTCTGCATCGAGTGCCGCCGTCAGCCGCGATGTTCGTTCCGTCAGCAAGGCAACGGCAATGCGCAGGGCAAGCTCGGGCTTCTTCGCATCCTCTGGGAAATCGACGAGGCTCGGCAGCTTCAGGCTCTTGCTCATCCGCACGTAGTTTTCTCGTCCGGTCAGGCCGAAATAGCCTCGCCCGCGATATTTTGCGCCATCCCCCGGCTGGGTATTCCCCAATACAGCCTTGCCCTCATAGGTCCGCGCCGCATAGGCCTCGTTTTCCTCCTGCTCCCTGAGGTCGGGCGCCTCCACCGCGAGATTTGCGACAACGGCGGCGACGATCCGGGGATCGGAGACGCGAAACTCCTGCAGCGCCTTCTGCAGGTAGATGTAATTGTCCTCGATCCTCTCGGAGGCGGAGGCGGCAAAGAATGGCTTGAGCAGGTCAGGCGTGATTTTTTCACTGAGCGCAACGACCGTATCGCCTGTTTCGCCCACGCTACTGTTCAGCTCGGGCAGTTTCGAGCCGACACTTTGGTCGGACGCGCCCTTTTCGATGGTGATTGTTGCAACGGAGACCACGGCTTCGGTCTCCGATATCTTCGCATAGATCGCCAGGATCTTTTCCCGGAGCTCTTCGACCTTAGCCGGATCGCCCTCAGCCTTTGCTTGGCTCATGTCGAGCGTTATGGCATCGGCCTCGAGCTTCAGCTCCGTGCTCTCTCGCTGGGATTCCTCCTTGATGCGCGCGGCCTCTGCCCTCTCCTGCGCGTTCCTGACCAGTGCTTCCATATAGAGCCGATTGGCATCATATTTTTGCTTCGCCCATGCCTGTAGCGGGTGATCCTTGAGCTGGCTCAGCGCATCGTAGAGCAGCGTCCGGTCCTGCGGCGTGGTCTGGTCGTCGAGAATGAGATCGAGATAGGTCTTGGCGAGCTCGCTCTGGTCCTTGACCTTCTGCAGCTCGACACTCTGCACGGCCGCTATATTGGCATTGCGTTCACTGAAATAGCCATTGATCCAGGTCGTACCGGCCTGGGCGGCTGCGATCAGCCCTGCTGCGACAGTTCCCCATTTGATGAGCGTTTCCGCAAGCGGCGTCGCCTCGCGCGGCGGCGGGTTTTCGGAACTATCCGTCATTGCGTCGGGCTCACGTCGTGTAGCTGATGGCGGCGTAATATTTGGTGGCATAGCTCGCGACGAGCTGGGCCTTGTCCAGACGGTTGATGATGCGCCGGGCGTTCACCCAGTCGGCCGTTGCTCCGGAGAAGTAATCCGCGAGCTTCTTGCCGGTGAAGGAGCCGGCAATCATACCCTCCATGAGAATGACAGTGGCGATGTCGGCTTGCAGGACGAGATCAGGATTATCCACCAGCGGCTGCCCGGTCTTCGCGGCCCATTTGGTATAATTGGCGCGTCCGGTCAGTTGCACATAGCCGCGGCCGCAGAATTTGACGCCGTCTCCGCGCTCCGTATTGCCCAGTTGCCTCGCGACATCGGGCCGCTGACCAAATGGATCATACATCTTGAAGAAATAGGCATCGCTGCCCCATTCCTTGATCGGCTGCATGGTTCTCCCGGTCTCGTGATGGGTCGTACCAAGCATATAGGCAAGATATCTGTCGTCCTGCCCTCCGTGTTTTGCACTCCACGCGGTCAGAATACTTTGCATCCCGCCGACTTGTTTTGCCGACAGGCTGCCATCGAACAAATGCAGCCTTATATAGTCGAAGAAGAATTTTTCATTGATTGCGCTAGACAATTTCTCCTCCTCTAAAAATACTAGAGGAAGGATAAACGTGAATTATATATTGTCAACTTATAGTTATTAATTCTAAAAATGCACTTTTGACACAAGACATTAGAGTTTAATCACAGATCTCTCCCCACAATAAAAGTATTAGTAAAAAATACTTTATTTCAATGACATAAAACCAAAAGAATAAGCGAGATGACGTGCCGAAGCATTGCGAATATCGGAGAATTGGCGCCTTTCGCAATATCTCTGGCGTCGTCTGCAACTGATCTGGCATGATGCGCCGGCTACCTTACGTTCTATGCAAGAGCAAAAAGGTGCATCATGAACAGCAAATCCCAACCTACGGCCCTGGTTACGGGCGCATCATCCGGCATGGGAAAAACCATCGCCGCACGCCTGATCGCTGACGGCTATCTGGTCTATGCCGCCGCCCGCAGCGTCGAGAAGATGGCCGATCTGGCAGAGCTTGGCGCAATCCCTCTGCGGATGGATATTTCCAAGGACGAGGATATCGTTGCCGCGGTCCGGGCGATCACCGAAAAATCGGGTGGCGTCGATGTGCTGGTCAACAATGCCGGCTTCGGTCTTTACGGCCCCGTCGAGGAGATCCCGCTCGATGAGGCGCGCTACCAGTTTGAGGTCAACGTCTTTGGCCCCGCTCGCCTGACCCAGCTTCTGCTCCCGGCGATGCGGGCGCGCGGCGCGGGCACCATCGTCAACATCACCTCGATGGGCGGCAAGATCTATACGGTGCTGGGCGCCTGGTATCATGCCACCAAACATGCGCTGGAAGGCTGGTCGGACAGCCTGCGGCTCGAGGTCGAACCCTTCGGCATCCGCGTCGTCGTGATCGAGCCGGGGCTAATCGAGACAGGCTTTGGCGATGCTGCTTCCCGGGGCATCCTGGAACGGTCCGGGGCCGGCCCTTACGGAAAGCTCGCGCAAAGCGTGGCCGCCTCCATCGACAGGAGCTATGGCCGGGGCCAGGGCACCGATCCCAAGGTCATCGCCGATGTCGTCGGTAATGCCCTCCTGTCGGCCCGGCCCAAAACCCGCTACGCAGCGGGAAAATACGCAAAGCTCATGATCTGGGTGCGAAAGTGGCTCGGCGACCGTGCCTTCGACCGGCTGATCAAGAGCCAGATGTGAGGCCTCGGCGGAGGATGCAACGATGACCAGGAATGCGGGCGACAGGTGCAGGCTGCCGCAGGCCTTCTGGCGCGCGGCTGAGCGTATGGGCCTGCCCGCCCCCGCTCTGCTACGTCAGGCAAGGCTGCCGGCGACACTGCATATCGCGCCGGAGACATGGCTGTCCACGGCACAGTATTTCGCGCTATGGCGTGCGGTCGAAACGCTCTCGCAGGATCCCGCCATCGGCCTGCGCATGGCCGTCGAGACCGATACTTCGCTGCATCCGCCCGCCACAATGTCGGCCTTCTTCGCCCGGGATTACCGCGACGGGCTGCACCGGCTGGCACGGTTCAAACGGCTCTGCACCCCGGAGGAACTGACCGCAGCCGAAACCGGGACCGAATGCCGGGTCGCAGTGCGCTGGCTTCATACGGATGAAGCCGAGCCGGACGCGGCAGCCGACGTCACCTTTGCGGCGATCCTTGAACTCGGGCGGCGGGGAACGGGGCGGCGCCTCACTCCCATCCGGGTCGAGATGACCCGAACCGGGCCGGTGGCCGAGGCACATCGCTCCTATTTTGATGCCCCTGTTCGTACCGGCTGCGCGCAAAACGCGCTGGTGCTGGATCGCGCCGATCTGGACCTGCCCTTCGCCGGATATAACCCCGAACTGCTTGCGATCCTCGATCCCTCTCTTGCCGCATCGCTTGGCGAAATCGAAGCGCAATCCTCGCTGCCCGATCAGGTGAAGATCCTGATCAAGCGCCGCATCGCCAGCGGCAAGCCCGATATTGCCGATGTGGCCCGCGAAATGGGCATGAGCGAACGGACCCTGCAGCGCCGCATCACCGAACAGGGCGCGAGCTATCGCGGCCTGTTGGACGAGGCGCGGCGGGAACTCGGTCGCCATTTGCTGTCCGACGGGCAGAACGGCATCGACGAGATCGCATTTCTGCTGGGCTTTCAGGATACCAGTTCGTTCTATCGGGCCTTCCGCGCATGGGAAGGGCTTACCCCGGTAGAGTGGAGAGAACTTCATTGAAACTGTTTATCCAGGCGCGCGCCCCAAAGCTGCTCAAGGGCTCCGTCGATTACGACAAGTGGATCGACACCAGCTTCCTGGATGCCGCCTATAAGGAAGTCGACGCCAAGCAGTCGAACTGACACCCACCTCCTCCATCATGCTCGGCCTTGTACCGAGCATCTGCCGACGGTCGATATCAGGCACCGCCGAACAAAGCCCGCCCCAAAGCGGGCTTTGTTGATTGCCGAGATCCGGCGCCATCTCCCTGAGCCCGATTTCGTTCCGGTCCGAATGCCGCGGCTGAGCCGCTTCGCCGGACAGGAACAATCAACAGTCGAGCGCATTCCCTCATCGACCCAAGGAGGGACCAATGTCACGCAAGACCGAAAAAACAGCCGCATCCGCCACGGTGACCATCCACGATCAGCGCCTTCACAGGGGCGCCGGCGGCGAGCTCCACCAGATCGCCGAGGAAGGCGCCGAGGTCTTGACTACGTCGCAGGGCGCACCCGTGGCAGACGATCAGAACACGCTGAAGGTCGGCCCGCGCGGACCGGCCCTGATGGAGGATTTCCATTTCCGCGAAAAGATATTCCACTTCGACCATGAGCGCATTCCCGAGCGCGTGGTCCATGCCCGCGGTTACGGCGCGCACGGTTTCTTCGAGACCTATGATTCCCTGTCGAAATACACGAGGGCCGATCTCTTCCAGCGCCCCGGCGAGAGGACGCCGGCCTTCGTGCGCT
>UCKU01000053.1 GCA_900473185.1 Hyphomicrobiales bacterium
TGCGTCCGAATGGACGCACGACGCTCTAGTCGGCCGGCAAGCTGGTTTCGAATTGTCAAGAAATGACGAGGAAGGGATCAAGGCGCTGTTGAGAAGAGGTTGCCTGGCTGCTGAAAGCGCGCTTGCAAATTGCAGAAATCTCGCTTGTCCGTGATAGTGGGCGTCCGGCGGCAAAGCCGGCAAAGACAATTGAACAACCGCAGGGCATTGGGGTGGATAACAGTCTCGTTCTGATCGTTGAGGATGAACCGGCAATCGCGCAGATACTGGAAGGGTATTTGTTGCGTGACGGGTTCCGTACCGTTCGCGCCGGCGACGGCGAAATAGCGCTTCAACATCATGCCCATCTGAAACCGGATCTTGTGCTGCTTGACGTGCGCCTGCCGAAACTCGACGGTTTCGACGTGCTCGCGCGCCTGCGCCAGACAGGATCGACGCCGGTGATCATGGTGACGGCTGTTGCCGACGACATCGACCGGTTGAGCGGCCTGCGCCTTGGCGCCGACGATTATGTGGTGAAACCGTTCAATCCGCAGGAGGTCGTGGCCCGGGTCAAAGCCGTCTTGCGCCGGACGCAGGGAGACCAGGCCGAGGTCATCAAGCGGTTCGGGGCCATAGAGGTCGATTTCGCCAGCTATACGGCGTTTGTCGCGAGCGACGGGCGCCGGACGCATCTACCCCTGACGCTCAGCGAATTTCGAATTCTCGCCTATATGATACGCCGTCCGACCCAGGCTTTTGCGCGCGCCGATATTCTCGACGCCTGCCTGCCGGAAAGCGACGCTCTGGTGCGCACTGTCGATACGCATATTTCCAACCTTCGGCGCAAACTGGAAGAGTTGGGGCAGAACGGCTTCTTTCCTGCGGTGCGGGGAATTGGCTATCGCTTTTCGGATCCAAGATGAAGATATTCAGGCTCCCATCGCTGCCGCTTGCAACGGTTACCGCTGCGATCATCACAGTCATGCTGCTTCTCAGCGTCGGCATGACCTATCTCGGGGCCATCTGGTATTCCACCTATCTTGAGGAAAGCATCATTGAAAACCTGCCACCGAGAGCCGCGGCTGCTTATCGCGATCTGGACAATGGCGTCGTCCCCGACCAGGATTCGCTCAAGCTCCTCCTCGCTAACCTCAATGGGCTGCAGGAAGAACAGACAGATTTCCAGCTCCAGATCCTGATTCTGACCTGCGGCCTGCTTTCGGCCCTTGTCTGCGCCATTATCGGGATATTTCTGGCGCGACAGATCGCAAGGCCTCTCGCAGAACTCACATCTGCTGCCGAAGGCCTGAAATCCGGCGACTTCTCAGTGAGCGTCGCTGCCTCGCGCCACATCACCCGAGAGGTCTCCAGTCTCATGGATACCTTCAATGCGCTCTCAGCCAGCCTCGACAGCATGGAAAAAAGGCTGCGCTTCAACAACATGGCCGTCGCCCACGAATTGCGCACGCCACTGACGATCCTGCGGGGTTCGTTGCAAGGCATGGTCGACGGCGTTTTTCCAATGGACCGGAAGATGATCTCCGATCTCCTGGTTCAGGTGGAAGGGCTCGGGAGAATTGTCGAAGATCTGCGCACCCTGTCGCTGGCGATCGGCCAGAAACTCGTCATGGAGCGTGAACGGACCGATGTGTCGCAGGTGGTAGAAGCGGTGCTGACATCGGCCAAACCCATGCTGGAGACCAGCACGCTGACGCTCGAAACCGGTCTGCAACCCGCCTTTATATCGGTGGACTCGCCGCGTATTCGCCAGGCCGTGCTGGCGCTTCTGGAAAATGCCAGCCGCTATGCGGCAGACGGCAATTGGCTGCGGTGCGAAACGGAGCAATTGCCGGATGAGAGCGTCGTCATCCGCTTTCTGGATCGAGGTCCCGGATTTCCTGAAGGCCTGGATGCCGTGGCCACGAACCCCTTCTGGCGCGGTGACCCCTCACGGTCTCGTGCAACGGGCGGCACGGGACTGGGACTATCGGTGGTACAGGCCATCGCGGTTGCCCATGGCGGACATCTTGAATTCGCAAACCGTGAAGGCGGTGGCGCGATGGTCGCAATCCACCTGCGTCCGGCATAGTGCGCACGAGGCCAAGCGCCCTCAATGGAACAGTTCGCCGATCGTGTGGAACCGTAATTTGCTCCGGCTGCGCCTGTCCGTTCCGCCGATTGCGGACTTGGGCACCCTGAACCCATAGGTCTCTTCAGGATCGGCGGAGCGCTCGGCCCAGAACGCATCGATCGCCGACAGCATCATGGAGCGCCGTTTGCGGCGGCGGTACTGGATCGGCTGCCTCGCCCGCGACACGGCCAGGAAATGCGGCATGCCGCCTTCGACGGTCAGCCCCTGCAGGACGATCAGGATCGCCTCCTTCGGGCGAACTCCCCGCAGATCGCGGGTCGCCTCGACGATCAGCCGCTTTCCATGGCGAGGACCCTGCATGCTGCCGATAACAAAGGTATAGCCGCCTTCAGAGCCCTGGCGAAGGAATGTGAACCTGACTGTGCACAGGAGGGCCTTGTCGCGTGTACGGACAAGCTCGACGGCGAAGGCACCCTCGTGACGTCCGCCGCAAAGATCGGCCAGTGCGATACGGCACGTATAGGCCTCATTGCGGCCGTTCACGATGCCCATGTCCAGCCGTTCCCCTTGCCATAGCCTCATCATGGTTTCCCTGGCCAGGATCTTTTCCGCAACAAGGAAATGGTCGACGAGAAGTGCGAGCCGCGCGGAATTGCGCATTCCGTAAACCAGGAATTTCGACAATGGCTTCTGCAGCAACGCGTCATGCGGGGCCGGAAACCCTCGTGCTGCGGTAAAACCCGCAAGGAAGCGCCACCAGCTGATAGTCAGGAGCGGATGCGCGACGAAGCGAAGCCAGAACAGAACGCCGCGCTTCCAACGGGCCCGCAGAACGAAAGTCAGTATTCTCGAGAACAGGAGAAATCGGAATTGCCGTGGTTCATCAGCGATTTCGGGCGCTGAGTACGGATGAGGAGCAGCGGAGATTTCGCCTTTTGCCGCCGCAGTGATCGATTCATTTTGGATCATGTTTAAGCCCCGACGCGTGTGGTTGCGGCCAACCATCTGCGGCGGGACTATCAAGATCGTGGCAAGAAACCGTGGTCGTCTAGGGAAGGACTGGCGATCAGATCCCCTCGGACATCACCATCATCTTTCTATTTTCAATGGCATACCGCGGAACCCGCCAGGGCTCGACTTTGGTGCCGTTTCGCAATCATGGCCTCACGCACGGAATCCATGATGGTCCCGGCCTCGTGCCGTGTGGCACCCCCCATGTCACCCCCACAACCTTTCACCCGCAGGCTGCCTCCCATCGACGCCGAACCGGCTGGAGACCACCCCATCTGCGCCGGCCAACCGCTCAACCTAACGATCGGATGCCCCTCATGTGCATGTTCTCCTCGCCGCCGAAAGCCGAACCGCCGCAGGCGCCACCCGAATACGCCCAGCAGAAGACGCCTGATTATGCCGCAGCCCAGTCCGCTGCCGCGCGCCGCGCTTCCGACAAGGTGAAGGGCGCCCCCTCCACCATTCTCACCTCGCCTTCGGGTGCACCGCCGCTTGCCGATACGCAGTCACCCCTGCTCTCGGGCAACAGCCTCAAGAAGACGCTGCTCGGGCAGTAAGGCGGAGAGATCAATGGAAAATCTTCGTCGCGACCACGAGACACAGATCGCCTATCACCGCCGGCGGCTGAATGAGCTGAAGGAGGTTCGCCAGCCATGGGAAGCCGAGTGGCGGGCGCTGGCTGAGCATATCGAGCCGACGCGGCTGCGGCTCCATTCCGGCCGGGAAGGCCCGCGTTCGCGTGACAAGATCATCGACAGCACCGGCACCCATGCCTATGAGACGCTGAAATCGGGCATGCATTCGGGGCTGACCTCGCCGGCCCGGCCGTGGTTTCGCCTCACCACCTTCGATCCCGATCTGAAGAAGCGGGATTCCGTCAAAGTCTATCTCGCTGCCGTGCAGGACAAGATGCGCGAGGTCTTTGCGGCCTCCAATCTCTACCGCGCCTTCCATATCGGCTATGGCGACCTCGGCCAGTTCGGCCAGTCGGTGGCGATCCTCGTGGAAGATGAGGAAACGGTGATCCGCGTGCAGCAGCTGGTGCATGGCCGCTTCTGGATCGCGAGAGATCACAAGGGCAAGGCGACCACGCTCTACCGCACCTTCCGCTGGTCCGTGCAGCGCATCATCGAGCGCTTCGGCTATGACAATGTGCCGGAGCGGCTGCGCAGCCTCTACGACAGCTCAAAATATGGCGAGTGTTTCGATGTCTACCACGCCATCGAGCCGCGCTACGACCGCGACCCCAAGCTGATCGACAAGCGCAACAAGGCCTTCCTCTCCAATTACTGGATCGACGAGATCGGCTCCGAATTGCTGGAAGAAAGCGGCTTCGATTCCAACCCGATCATCGCGCCCGCCTGGGAGCTTTCCGAAGACGATCACTACGCGCTGTCCCCCGGCCAGAAGGCGCTCGGCGATATCAGGATGCTGCAGCTGGAGCAGACGCGAAAGCTCGAAGGCATCGACAAGAAGGTGCGCCCGCCGATGAACGCGCCGACCTCCATGCAGAACAGCCCGGCCTCGCTGCTGCCGGGTGCGGTCAACTACGTGGATGACCCCACCGGCAAGGGCTTCCGCCCGGCCATGGAGGTGAACCTCAGCCTGATGGAGCTGCGCGAAGATATCAAGGAAGTGCAGAACCGCATCGAGAAGACCTTCTTTGCCGATCTCTTCTTCGCCATCACCAATATGGAAGGCGTGCAGCCGCGCAACCAGTTCGAGCTGACCCAGCGCAAGGAAGAGCAGCTGCTGCAGCTCGGGCCCGTCTTGGAAAACGTCTTCGGCGATCAGCTTGGCCCGACCATCGACCGCACCTTCGATATTCTCGCCGCCCGCGACGAGCTGCCCCCGCCGCCGCCGGAGCTGCAGGGCACGGAGCTGAAGGTGGAATATATTTCCACTCTGGCGCAGGCGCAGCAGGCGGTCGCCACCGGTGCGATCGAGCGCGGTGTGGCCTTCATGGGCCAGGTCTCCGCCGTCAAGCCGGAAGCGCTCGACAAGCTCGATGTCGATGAGGCGATCGAGCTCTATTTCGATGCGATCGGTGCCCCGCCCTCCATGATCCTTGCCGATGACAAGGTGGAGGATATCCGCGCGCAGCGGGCACAGCAGATGCAAGCGGCACAGACGGCGCAGATGGCCTCGCAGGTGGCGCCTGCCCTCAATCAGGGCGCCAAGGCCGCACAGGNNGCTGGCCGATGCCAATGACAACCCGAATGGATCAGCGCTTCTGCGCCAGCTGGGTCTCGCCTGATGGACCATTTTAAGGATCAACCATCTCTCCCCCAAAACATCGAACGGAATGAGATCACCGCGGCGTTCCGCGAGGTCTTCGCCACCGCCTCCGGCAAGCGCGTGCTGTTCTGGATGCTGGAACAATGCGCGATCTACCAGGAAGCCTATGCGGGGGAACTCGTCAACGCCACGCATTACACGCTCGGCAAGCAGGGCGCCGGCCGCCGGCTGATCGCCGAGCTCGACCGCATCGACCCGACGCTCTACCCGCGCCTGCTGCTGGCGATCGCGGATCTCAAGGCAAATGACAAGGCAGCGGCGGCAAGCCGCGCCGCAAGTGAGGAAGGCGAAGACCATGACAGCGATGCTTAAGATCGGCAGGCCGGAAATCGCGATGAGTGCCGAAGGCCCAAATAGCGGCGGCGGTGACAGCGGCAGCAGTGAAAGTGCTGCACCGGAAACCATTCTCTTTCCCGATGATACGCCATCACCGGATGGTGACACCGGCGGCGATGACCACGCCGAAACCGAAGACCGCGACGCCGGCAAGCCCGATGATAGCGGCGACGATCCAGCCGATCGCGTCCCCGACGATGGCCGCTATTCCCTCACCATGCCAGAGGGCATCGAGGTGGATCAGGAACTGATCGACGCGCTCGGCCCCGATTTCCACAATCTCGGCCTCACAAACCGGCAGGCGCAGCAGCTGGCCGACCGCTTCATCGAGATCCAGGGCCGGCGCGGCAAGGCGGCCTCCGAAGCCTGGGCCGGCCGTGTTCAGGGCTGGGCCGACGAGGCCCGCCGGGACCGCGAGATCGGCGGCGCAAAATGGGGCGGCACCGTGGGCTCGGCCCAGCGCGCGCTTTCGCGCCTCGGCACCCCGGCGCTGCGCGAATATCTCAACACCAGCGGCGGCGGCAACCACCCCGAAATGATCAGAATTTTCGCAAAGGTCGGATCGATGATCCAGGAGGACAACCCACCGAATGGCGGCGCGGGCGGAAACGGCCGGAAGGCCGAAACCGCGCACCTGATGTTTCCCAAAGACGCACCGAAGGGCTGATAAGACATGGCCACCATTGGCAGCTACTACCCCAACCTCGTTGACGCATTCAAAGGCTCTGCCGAAGGCGCCGTCATCGAGCTTCTCTCCCAGCAGAACCCGATCCTCGACGACGCGATGGCCGTCGAATGCAACATGGATGCCGTGCACCGCCACATGGTGCGCACCGGCCTGCCCTCGGTCTCCTGGGGCCGGCTCTACCAGGGCATCAAGCAGTCGAAGGCGACGATGCAGCAGGTGGATGACACGACCGGCTTCGTGCATGCCCGCTCCGAAATCGACATGCGCCTGCTCGATCTCGCACCCGACAAGGCCAAGGCCCGCCTCGTCGACACCATGCCCTTCATCGAGTCGCTCAGCCAGGAAATGGCC
>UCKU01000040.1 GCA_900473185.1 Hyphomicrobiales bacterium
ACAAATCTCGGGGCTATTCAGGCTGTAGTTTGTCATTTTCGGCGTTTCGTTCCTAATAGTCCGATCTTTGCTCCGGTTCTACAATTCATTTTGGTCCCACGGACTTCGGACGTTCCATAATATCTATTACGCGATTTTGCCTCCAGGCTTAGAAAAATAATAATGTATTCATATACTTATGTGTCTTCATGCCGACGTGCCGTAGGCGCCGGTGCGTCCCAATCAAGCCGAGGGGGCTCGGTCCCTCACCTACAAACGGCTAACAGATGGGGCTACAGGGTAAAACGTGCGTCTCGCTTTCTCTCTTGATTTATACACACTGGATGTGTATTTTTTGTTTATGAAGAGCGGCGACATCATAGCGGCACTGAAAAATGATGGCTGGTATGAAGTGGCTACCAAAGGTAGCCACGTCCAATTAAAGCATCCAACCAAACCAGGTCGTGTCACGGTTCCGCATCCGAAGCGTGACTTTCCAGTTGGAACGCTCAAGAGCATTGAAAGACAATCCGGTCTGAAACTGAAATAGGTGGCATGATGCGTAACTATATCGGACTGATCCATAAGGACGCTGACAGTGACTTCGGCGTTTCATTTCCTGATTTTCCCGGCGTAGTCACCGCGGGCACGGATCTTGATGACGCCCGTCGGCTTGCCGAGGAGGCGTTGGCCTTTCATGTGGAAGGACTAGTCGAGGACGGCGAGGCTGTTCCCGAGCCCTCCTCGCTGGATACTGTAATGGCGGACCCTGACAACAGGAAGGGTGTCGCAATCCTTGTTTCGCTCAAAGGCGAAAGTAGAAAATCCGTTCGCATCAATGTCACTCTCTCGGAAGACGTTTTGAATGCGATCGACGCTTATGCGGAATCTCAGGGCCTGACGCGTTCTGGTTTTCTGGCCCGCGCGGCAAGACGCGAAATAGCGAATTCACAGGCTGCGAAGGAATACGCGTTAAGTGCATAAGCCTTCCCGGTGAGCGTCGAAGCGCGCAATAGCTGTGTTTGCTATCAACGTGGACTATCGCAACAAGATCAGTGCTTCCATCCCGACCGGGCCGTTCCGGCGTCCAGCTTCACAAGCAGTTCCTCCTCGAAAAGGCTGAGACGTTATTTCCGCAAAGACAAAGTCGAACGCCGCGCTCAGAACTTACCGTAAGCTGAGGAGCGAGCCAGAAAGATCTGCCCTGGTTTTGATGACCTGAGAGATTGCGGATTGGGACTGATGCGATGAGCGAGCATGAATCTGCGGCGAATCGAGATACTATCGAAAGTGATCGCCGGCCGCATGAGGTTGGTGTCGGCGGCGCATGTGCTTGATCTGAGCGCGCTAGATGCGTCGTTTGCTGGGGCGGATGCGCACTGGCGGTGCGGCTTCAATCCGGCACAAGGCAATCGGCCGGCGATCGGACAATCGGATCAGTGACGGTGGTCGAGATTACGCGGTGACGCTGGTTCGCGAACGCTATGCGGATTTCGCACCGACCTTGGCGGCCGAGAAGCTTGCCGAGCGCGATAGTCCTGCGTCTGCGTGAAGCGTTGCTGGACAGGCAGTGCGATGCCGCACTCTCCTTCATCGACGGGGCGATCTGGCTCGGGCTGGAGTTGCCCCCAAAAGACCGGACGTGCTCAGGTTTGAGATTGCGAGCTGATGAACTCGCGCGGCGATTGATATCCTAAAGCACTGTGCGGGTGAAGATTGTTGTAATGCTCGAACCAGGACGGGAGTTGAGCGATGACGGTTTCAGCATCCGGGGTTGGATTGACCGAGACGTAGTCGCGCTTGAAGGTTTTGACGAACGCCTCGGCCATGCCGTTCGATTGCGGGCTTCGTACCGGTGTCGTGCACGGTTCCATGCCGATCTCGCGGAGCAAGGATGCCGTGTCCCTGGCGATGAAGCAGGAGCCGTTGTCGGTGAGCCATTCGATGGGCTCGGATAGCATGTTGATGCGGCCGAAGCGGTTCTCGACAGCAGTTATCACGAGGTCCTGCACGTCTTCGCTCTTGATGCCCTCCGTAGTGGCGACATGGGCGATTGCCTCGCGGTCGCAGCAATCGAGGGCGAAGGCGACGCGGACCTTCTCCTTATTGTCGCAGCCGATCTCGAAGCCGTCGGAGCACCATCTGACGTTTGAACGCTCGACGGCGACGCGGCCGTCGTGAAGGCGATCATCGACCGCTCCGGTATGACGCACCAGCAACAGATTGTGCAGCTTCATCACTCGGTAGACACGCTTGGCATTGGGCCATGAACGCCCCAGTTTCCGGGCATTCCGACGTAGGATGGCATGGACACGCCGATAGCCGTAGGTAGGCGTATCGGCGATGACGGCCTTGATGTCCTCCACCAGCTCACGATCAGGGAGTGGCGGGCGTCCTCTGGCTCTGGAAGGGGAGCCTGCGGCACGCGCAGCGATATTCGAGCGGGCGACACCCAGAGTTTGACAGACGGTCTTCATTCCAAAATCCCCCTCGGAAGAGAGAGCGAGCGCAACAGATGTTTTTTTGGGCCACCGGCGATCTCGAGAGCTTCCTTCAGGATTTCGCTCTCCATCGTCTTCTTGCCCAACAAGCGCTGCAGCTCTTTCACCTGGGCCTGAAGCGCCCGGTATTCCGAATTCGGAACGACCTCCTCTTCGGCGGCCGTCGCCGTCAGTGCCCCTTGGGACGCTAGCTTGCGCCAGGCGAACAACTGGTTCGGCTGGATGCCGTGCCGACGCGCGACGATGCTCACCGTCGCGTCCGCCTCATAGGTCTCGTGGATGATCGCCAGCTTCTCTGCCGTGCTCCAGCGCCGCCGACGTTCCGGCCCGGCGAGGACTTCCATCTTAAAATTGCTGCTAGTCATATTACCAACATTACTCCTACCCACTTAGCTAAGTGGTGGAGCATGTCCGGGCCTTTCGGGGGCTAATTCACGGGCTGTCAGTCGCACCCTATAACGAGCCTGCCGACTACGTGGGGCTGGCCG
Source organism: Hyphomicrobiales bacterium (assembly GCA_900473185.1). GTDB lineage: Bacteria > Pseudomonadota > Alphaproteobacteria > Rhizobiales > Rhizobiaceae > Rhizobium. Next base: position 2,969 of record UCKU01000040.1, read on the forward strand.
ATATATTGGAGGCCCTGCTCGTGCGCTGACTTGCAAGCGCGCCAGGTTCGCGGTGTTGTCGGCTCGACGGAAGACCGCATCTTGCAAAGTGCTATCAAGGTGCGTAAATTGATATCAATGCCATCGACCCTAATTTAAGTGGTATCAATGCCAGCCGTCACTATTCGCAATTTGTCTGACGAGACTCACCGGGCCCTTCGGGTCAGGGCAGCTCATCATGGCCGTAGTACAGAGGCGGAAATCCGCGAGATATTGGAGGCGGCGGTCCGCCCGCCCGAGCGTGTCAAGCTCGGTTCGCTTCTGGCAACAATTGGTCGTGAGGCAGGTCTTTCCAATGCGGATGTAGACGCTCTGCGACAGGTTCGCGACAAGACACCGGCCGAACCGACGAGCTTTGAATGATCCTGATTGACACCAACGTTGTCTCGGAGCCTTGGAAACCCGCGCCCGACGCAAACGTGCTGTCGTGGATCGACGCTCAGGTAATCGAGACACTTTTCCTCTCCGCGATCACGGTTGCTGAGCTGCGCTTCGGTATCGCCGCGATGCCTGCGGGCAAACGCCAGACAATTCTTCATGACCGCTTGGAACGAGACGTCCTGCCGCTGTTTTCAGGCCGCATCCTTGCTTTCGATTTTGAAGCCTCGCAATTCTACAGCGAACTCATGGCATGTGCCCGCCGGTCAGGCAAAGCAATCGCCACAGCAGACGGCTACATCGCAGCGATCGCAGCAGCGCGCGATCTCGTGGTCGCTACCCGGGATAAAAGCCCATTCGAAGCTGCGGGTTTGAGGGTTATCAACCCTTGGGCTGTGCACGGAGTCCCGTAATCGCTAGAATCCTGCTGCAGGCGGCCGAGCGAGTTTAGGATGCGAGGATCCTTGTCAGAGGCGAGCCCCAGGCTGATATGCACACGCGCCGCGCAAATCCTCCTGCCTCTCCCCCGGGGCAGATTACGCACCAAACAACCGCCGATCCCAAAAGACAGGCCGGTGCAGGCTCGCACTAATCTTACGGAATTCGGGATGAGCTGGATTAATGAGGGCGTTCTGCTCGATCCGGGTAATCACGCTCGGCACCAAGAGCACGGTGCTGCGCGCCTCTTTCACCCACGTCTCTCCATAGACCTTGCTGACATGCGGCGGGATCGCGTCCCACTCCGGCAGAGCGGGCTCGGAAAACACTTCATAGGACACGCCAGCTGCAATTGTGATCTCGATATAGTGTTGGTTCGGCGGCAGTGCGCCGGACCCGTGCACCAGCTTTTCCAGGAGGGCGGTCGAATACTGCAAGCTCGTGTAGATGATCGGGCTTGCGGGCGTGTTCCACCGCCCGGGAGCGATGGTCGAGCCGGTCGCATCAAAAATGGGATGGGCGCCGCGCGGATCGCCGATCCGATAAGCCAGAAGCGTTCTGTCTAGGGCCTGAGCCGTCAAGCGGCGGATCCATATTTCAGCCGGCCGAGAATATCGAGAACCATTTCCGCTCCGAGTTCGCTTTGAATGACAAGGTCGATCGGACGTTTATCCTCGATCATCGCATGAGGGCGAAACAAGAAAGCACGTGCATTTTCCTCTGAACCCCAAACGTCGACCGCTGCGGACCAAACCCTCGCTATGCGGGTGACTTTTGCACCTTCATCAGCAGAAAGCTTGTTGTCGGATTGCGCTTTGCGCCTGTTTAAGGTGGCTCTCGGAACCACGTTGTAAATGAACTTGATATCATCGGGTGCGAGCGATTTCGCTATCCGTATCAAGCTCTCGACTGGAAGGCCCCCTTCAATGCGCTCAATCAGGCGCAGGGGTGAAACATCCGCACCGGATCTGGTCGAAGATGGTATTCCTAACAATCGAGCCACATCGGAATAAGCCGTAAATGACATAGGGACCACTCCTTATTCAGATGAGACATAATATAGGCTCAGTTGAGCGCGAAAGCAAGCTGGGGAAGTGTGGTGAGAAGTTGATGCTATCCGCCTCAATGACCAGCCATCTTTGCATTTCCTGAAATTGGAACAAAAAGCACACCAGAGGCGACAGATCGATTGGAAGCTGCTGGCGCTGCGGATATGGACCAGTGGTCATATACAGCCGCACCAACAGGCCGGCACATGATCGCAACCGATCCGATCACATAGCACCCTTTGTGGAGCGGCGACCGTCCACATTTGCGACTTGCGAATGGCACTAATGGGTCATCGCCGGCAAGGAAGAGGCAATGAGACGCACCCACTCTCAGATTGGATTGGACGAACCTCGTAACATGATTCAGGTCCGGAAAGGCGAATGTCGCATCGCTCGTCGAGCGAGCCGGCCGCCTTGCGCTCTTTCGGCCCAACAAATGAACAGATATGTCCCAGGCCGATATGCACACGCGTCGCAAATCCTCCTCCTGCGGCCGAGCCTTCAGTTCGGCCGATCCCTTCCGCGCGGTGGACCCCTTTCGCGCGGGGGACCCGCAACGCCCTAGAGTGAGAGCGCGGACCGGATTTGCCGACGGGTTGAGGGTTGGAGAAGAGGTCTCCGACGCCCGTCATGGAGTTTGGTCCCATGACCCAGATTGGAATTTCGGACGCAAGCCATCATACGAGCGGCGGCTACAAGGTGGATATCGGCCGAGGCGAACGGATAAGCCGTGTGTCGTCCGAGTGGTTCTCGCGCCCGGCTGACGAGCGTTACCTGTCCCTCGCCGAGCTGGCGCGCTCCGTTCGCGATCGTGCCGACCACAGCCAGACGCGGGTCGTCGAGAGCGCTCGTATCCGCGTAGAGGCAAACCGTGCCGATCCGGAGCGCCTGGCGCTCCTGCTTCCCGATGCCGATCGCCCTGTTGTGCCGACCCATTGGAGTTTCGGCCAGCTTGCCGGCCTCGTTGGCGCTCCGGCCGCCTACCTGCGCCAGCTTCCCGCCCCGCTCGCCGCCATCAACCTGCAATATGGCCTGACCGCCACCCGGGCTGAACATATCAAGACCCTCGAAACCGACGACGGGCGGCTGGAACTGCGCGCCGTCACCGGTCCCGATTATGGCCGGATCTTCGATCATGAGCTCGTCGATGCGGTGCAGCGCATCGCCGGCAACGGCACGGGCGACACAAGATGGAAGGTTCCCGGCATGCTCGACTGGTCGACCGGCATTTATAACCCGCGCGTCGATATCACCAAGGATACGACGACACTCTATGCGTCCGACCGCGACGTCTTCCTGTTCCTCGTCGATGATCTCAACCCGATCGAAGCCGGGCGCCTCCCCGATGGCTCTCCGGATCTATATTTTCGGGGCTTCTATTGCTGGAATTCCGAGGTCGGCGCCAAGACGCTCGGCATGGCGAGCTTCTATCTGCGTGCCGTCTGCCAGAATCGAAATCTCTGGGGCGTCGAAGATTTCGAGGAAATCGCCATCCGCCACTCGAAATATGCCGCCTCCCGCTTTGCCCATGAGGCGGCACCGGCCCTGCTCAATTTCGCGAACTCCTCTCCCCTGCCATTCATCAATGGCATCAGGGCGGCGCGCGAACGGATCGCGGCGCACCATGATGAGGATCGCACAGAGTTTCTGCGCCGCCGTGGTTTCTCCAAGGCCGAGACCGGTCGGATCATCGACACGGTGCTGGCCGAGGAAGGCCGCCCTCCCGAAAGCATCTTCGACTTCGTCCAGGGCATCACCGCGATCGCGCGAGACAAGCAGCATCAGGACGCACGTCTCGACATGGAGGCGAAGGCGAAGAAACTTTTAAATAGTGCCGGCTGATACCCCGATTGCCGGAGGATTGGCGGGCGCTCCGGCTTTCGATGTCCACGCCTCGCATTTTAACGGAACCGGCGGCGCTGCCCTCGAGAGTGAGAGGGCGGCGCTGTGCCTCGTGACGGGTTGGAGGTCGAAAGAGAGACTTTCGGCCGCCCGTCGCGGAGCAAAACCCGATGGCTATTGCAGTTGAGAAGAAGCCCCTATCGTCCTTTCGCGACTTTCCCATCAACACGCCGGTTCCGAGCCTGCCAAGCGTTCGACGCGTGGGCGCGTTCGAGACGCGTGCCTCCAGGCGGGGCGTCGTGTGATGACCCGTCAGGACGCTTCCGATCTCGCCCGTCGCCTTGGCCGGCAGGCAGAGGCAGTGTGCCGCCATTATCTCTCCAGCGGCCGCCGCGTGGGGCGCTACTGGCTTGTGGGAGACGTGCACAACACGCCCGGCCGGTCTCTCTACGTCAGGCTTAAGGACTCGCCCAACGGTGCGGCGGGCAAATGGACCGACGCCGCCACCGGCGAACACGGCGATCTTCTCGACGTGATCCGTGAGAGCTGCGGTCTCGCCGCCTTCAAGGAGGTCGTCGAGGAGGCACGGACCTTCCTCGCCATGCCGCAGTCCCGACCTACCCCGCCGATCACGCATCAGGTCCCGACACTGCATGGTTCGCCCAGCGCCGCGAGGCGCCTATTTGCCATGTCGCAGCCAATCGCTGGCACACTCGTGCAATCCTATCTGCACGAACGCGGCATCACGGACCTGCACGGAACCGGAAACCTCCGCTTCCATCCGCGATGCTACTATCGGCCCGACGAGCATGTCGCGCCGGAGGCCTGGCCCGCCATGATCGCGGCCATCACCGACCTGGATGGCAAGATCACCGGGGCACATCGGACCTGGCTCGACCCGACAGGCCGGGGAAAGGCTCCGATCGATCGGCCGCGGCGGGCGATGGGTCACCTTCTCGGCAACGCCGTCCGCTTCGGCGCGAGCGGCGACGTCATGGCTACTGGCGAAGGCATCGAGACCGTCCTCTCGATGCGACAGGTCCTGCCTGACATGCCGATGCTGGCAGCGCTCTCGGCAACCCACCTTGCTGCGGTCCTGTTGCCGGATACGCTGCGGCGGCTCTACATTTTGCGCGACGATGATGCGGCCGGCGACGGCGCGTGCGACCGTCTGGTCGACCGGACGAACGCAGTCGGGATCGAGGCGATCGTCCTCTCGCCGCAGCTCGGCGACTTCAACGAGGATCTCCGCACTCTTGGTCTAGAGGCGCTGCGGGGCCAGACCCGAATGAAGATCGATCCGCGGGATGCCGCACGCTTCATGGAGCCGGCGGCGTAACCGGCGAGCGGAAACGTGCTGCAGTGCCGCTGTGCTCGTCGGGATGCTTCGGTCGGAGTGAGCGCGCCCCGGCCTTCGAGAGAGCGATCGGCCCACAAGCCGGCCAGCCTGGCAATGGCGCCGCCCGACTATTTTCCGGCGGCCACATCCCGACGCGGAAGCCGCTTCGGGATGTGGCCTTTCCATCGCGAGACAAAATAGTCGGGCGCCGCCATCCTGCGCTATCGCTCCGGCCCTTCGCTGACGCTGCGGGTGCAGGTACATCCGGCCCGTGGGCTTCGTCGCCATGAAGGCCGCGACGGTCGCGGCCCAACCGACGGAGCATCCGATGAACGAGCTCGATTTCCACCCGCATGACGAATCCTCTCCCACCGGCCATGTCCTGGAGGAGCTGCAGCTCTACGGCTATCGACCCTTGGCGGACGAACCCGACCAGCGGCTCTTACCGGACGGCAACGCGATCGCGGGCGCCGTTGCCGACATCTTCGACGCCTTGGTGGCAACCTTGGCGGATACGCGCCTCGAACCCGATCTCGACGATCTCCTCTGGTCGACTGTCAATGTCTTCCATCGAGCGGCCGGGCGTATCGCACGCGAACTCGATGATAACGAGCAAGCCCAGAAACGTTCCCAGCGGGAACAGGACGGCAGTGAGGTGAAGTCGGTCGAACTCGAACGCCTGATCGCCGAGGGCATGACGATGATCGAGCGCCGAAACGCCTTCGAACTGATGCGCGACCAGGCCGGCGAAAATTACGAGCGCCACGCGGGCAAGCCCTGGCTCCCGCGCGGCGGATCAAAGGTCAATCATCACAATCTCACGGCAGCGATGATCGATAGCCGCGACTTCCTGATGGCGAGGAAGCGCGCCGAGCACGAAATTCTTCTGCCTCCCGGTCCGAAGATCATCATCACAGGTGGAGTCGACTTCAACGATCACCGGCTGATCTGGGCCAAGCTCGACCAGGTCCACGCTAAGCATCCCAACATGGTGCTGGTCCACGGCAAGGCACCGAAGGGCGCCGAGAAGATCGCCTCGGTCTGGGCGACACACCGCGACGTGGCGCAAATCGGCTTCGCGCCCGACTGGACGAAGCATGGCCGCGCAGCGCCCTTCAAGCGCAACGATCTGATGCTGGAGATCGTGCCGAAGGGCGTGATGCACTTCCCCGGCACAGGCATCAACGATAATCTTGCAGACAAGGCCCGGAGGCTCGGCATTCCGGTCTGGACGTTCGGAGGCGCATGAGCGCCGCCGCCTGGGCAGAGCGAGCGAAGACGATGTGGACACTGGTTTCATCCGGCTCGTATCGGCCTGGGCCGGCAAGACGGCTTGGTTCTCGTCCCTTGTGCCACCCTTCTGCGGCGACCCTTGATCCGGCAGATCAGTAGACGCCATCGGCCGAAGGGTTCGCGGCCTGATCATCAGGTCCGCCAACAGCGCCGTCGTGGATTACAGACACGATTGCTGCTGCCAGAATGGACGTTAAGGTGAAGACGGCCCGGGATGAGATCCATCATCTTCATGAATCGGTGCAGCCGGATCGATTCAAACTTGTCGTTGGACGCGCCGGGTGAAGCTGGCCATCCTGCGCGCATGACAACCCATGCCTATCAGCTCTATTGCCAGCGTATCGACGAGACCCGCAACATGGCACGCTATTATGCCTTGTCGATCCAGCCGACGCTGTTCGGGGAGATCGCGGTCATGCGCAGTTGGGGTCGCATCGGCAAGGCCGGCGGAGAAAAGAGCGAGATCTTTTCCAGTGAACATCAGGCGATTTCGCATTTCCTGGCGCTCGCTCGCAGGAAGCGCAAGAGGGGATATGTTCCGGTTGGGATGGATCCACGGGATGTGAATTGAGCATCATGCGCAGAACTGGTCGTCACCGGCAAAGCCCGGCTGCCGAGCCTGATCAGTCGCGGGTGCCGTCTGAGGTCGAGGCAGGTTCGTCCGTCGGGCTGCTGCCGCAAGATCCTGATCCTGGCTCAGATCCAGATCGCCCCAGATCGACGGCTTGCGCGCGAGGGGCTTCGATTTCCTGGCCTGACCTCATCTCACCGATGAACGGCTTTGTCTGGCGCATATGTCCTCTGCGGGCAAATCTCTCGGCAACGATATTCATTGCACCGGCCTTAGCAACTGGTGGAGCGCGAGAATGTTCCCTTCGCGCGGCCTCGCCGTCGGTCGGGCGCGCTGTGGTTTCCTGGATGTTTCCGGTGATGAATGTGCGGTCGCGCCAATCCCCCTCCTTCTCCTGTGATCCGGCAGCCCATCTGCGGGCTCGATGGGGCCTGTCTGACCGGACAGCGGCTGCGCCTCGATCGTGCTGCCGCAACGGCAGTCGCAATTTTCCCACCCCTGCCGGCTCCGCCGTCATTCCCCGCCAACTAACAAAATTGCGACTTGCCGTCCTTCATTGCATTTCGGCCCTATGGGTGCGGCCCGATCGTCCCCGGTCTTTGCGACAGCCATCGAGGCCGCGATGGTCGTGGCCCGAAACAGCGAAAGGAACAGGACAATGGCAACTATCGGCACTTTCACTTCCACCGAAACAGGCTTCTCCGGCTCGATCCGCACCCTCGCCCTCAACGTCAAGGCGCGCATCGCCCGCATCGATAACCCCACCGACAAGGGCCCGCATTTCCGCATTTTCGCGGGCGCCGTCGAGCTCGGCGCCGCCTGGCAGAAGACATCCGAACAGGGCCGCGACTACCTCTCGGTCAAGCTCGACGATCCGAGCTTCCCGGCCCCAATCTACGCGACACTCTCGGAGGTCGAAGGTGACGACGGATACCAGCTCATCTGGTCGCGCCGCGTTAGCCAGGACTGACAGGCACAGCCCCGCCGAAAGGCGGGGCTCTTCCTGCTGGATGTCGACGCCGGAGCCGGTATCGAATCCGGCTCCGGCATCCATGTATGCGGAGGTTGCGTCCTCCGGGACGCGGCTTGGCGAATTCGTTGCCCGTCGCAAATCGTTGACAGAGGTTAACCGGTCCCGTTGATCGCCTCGAAAGACGCGCAGGAGCATCGAGCTCGCTTGCGTCTTAACGGCGCGATACGGGGAGCGGGATGTCTGCTCAGATCCTCCAACTGTGGCGCGGCGAACAGGCAGCCTCAAGGATGCGCGGTCCCGCCAATTTTGCGCGGCCGGACCTTGTCCGTCCGCACAAAATCGGTTCCCCCGCGCCCCGCCTTGCGGTCGCTTCGCGATCCTTGACCCCGCCCACTCGCCGCACCGCCGTTCGTCATCTTTCACCCTTTCAAGGAGACGGGACGATGACGTTTTCAATAGAAGAACAGATCGAGGAACTGCGGCTCGAGCTCTCGAATTCGGTCGATCCGGCCGAACGCCGTCAGATCATTGCCGAGTTGGATCTGGCACGGGCCGAACTCAACGTAGCCGTTGCGGAACAGTTAGACACGATCGATACCGAACCGCCCTTCTGAGGCTGGTGGGGCGAGCCCCGATCGCCTTACAAAATATCTCAGTCTGGCGGGCGCGCGGTCCTAATCTCTGTCTCAAGCCCAACTGCGATCTACTCAATCGGTCGCACCACGTCAGTGCGGAACCGGTTCTCGTTCACGCATGCGCGCATATCCTGCCTGCGAAACCACATGGCTCGTCCGCATCTCAGGGGCGCGTTGCCGGCGGTAAAGACAATCTGTTCGTCGGTTCGCATTTGCAGCACTTCATGGGGTTGGATCAATGGCCGGGACGCGAGCTGTTTTGATCGTGTTCGCGATGATCCCCGAGGCTGGAAACTGCGGCTCTCCTGATTGATCTCGACCGTCGTCGTGCCACATCGGCGTGAGATATAGTCGGCCGTCTCCGGATCGTTGATGGCGGCAAACGAAATCCAGCTGGCGCTCTCGAACCATTTGCTGGCGGCGTCTCGACCGCCATAGGTTTCGCGCATCTGGCCGATCGACTGATAGATCATCGTCAGTGTGATGCCATACTTGCGGCCAGCGTCTCTGGCGGTTTCGAGAATGCGCATATAGCCGAGACGCGCGACCTCATCGAGGAGGAAGAGCACGTGCCCATTCATTGCGCCGTCCCGGTTGTAGATCGCGTTCAGGAACGAGCCGATGATAAGGCGGGCAAGCCCGGCATGGTTCTCGAGGGTCTTCAGATCGATGTTGATGAACACATCGGTTTTGCCGGAGGCAATGTCCTCGGTCGAAAAGCTCGACCCGGACACGAGCGCGGCGTAGTTTGGATAGGAGAGCCAATGGGTTTCCTTGATCGCATTGGCGTAGACGCCTGAGAAGGTTTCCGCCGTCATGTTGACGAAAGCGGCGACATTTTCCCTGACGAAAGCCGATCTGGAATTGTCGTAGATTTCCTGCAGGCGTTGGCGCAGTTTCGGCTCCGGCTCTGACAAGTTTGCCCGCGCCTGGCGGAGCGTCTGATGGTCTTCGTCCGTATGTCCTGACAGGCAGATGTCGGCGATGATTGCGGTCAGAAGCTGTTGCCCGGAGGTTCGGAAGAAGTCGTCGCGCAGGCCGGCTGCGCGGCCGCTATCGCTCATGATCCAGGACGCGACGGCAGCAATATCTTCCTCCTTGCTGCCGCCGAATTTGCCGATCCAATCAAGCGCATTGAATCCGCACTGCGGATGATGCGGATCGAGAATGCGAATTCTGCGGCCGGCCGCTTCGCGATGGTCCGATACCATCGGGGCGACTTCGTTCGAAGGATCGAGAAGGATGAGGGTGCCGCCCCATTTGAGTGCCGTCGGAATTGTCACCGAGGTCGTCTTGAAACCGCCTGATCCTGCAAAAACAATCCCGTGAGTCGAGCCGAACGAGCAATCGAAACAAAGCAGTGGTGACCTGCCGCCGATTCCCCAGCTTTCCTTGTCGGTGCTACGAAACGACCGGCCGGCGTCAGGATCGCGATCGACACGGTAGCGCTCGCCAATGACAATTCCGCCCGTGTCGGGAAAGAGTTTGTGCGCTTCGGGCAAGGCCATCCAACCAGCATCGCCATGAATGGCACGCCGGCCCCGAACGCGCTTTGGCCGAACGTCGGCGAAGGCCGCGTTGCCCAGGAGCGCAACGCGCAGAGCGAAGCCGGCCGATATCAATAGAACCGCAGCGCCAGCCACAGTGCCTGTATCGATAGCGGTCATGACCGATCTACTGCCGAAGCCGCTCGTCGCAGACGGCTCGAGGCGTGATGCTTCTCTGAGGATGGCGATGGCGAGGCTCACAAGGCTTCCCGTTGCGACGCCCCACCCCGCATGTCTGATGCTTGCAGATCCGACGCAGGCAAACAGGAAGACAATGCCGGTCGCGGCCGCCACAACGCACGGCAGTGCGATTCTGGCCTGAATAAGAAAGAGCATCGTCGCCTGTGTCCTGGCGAGTCCGGCAAATGTCTCGTCGATCCCGTTCGTCGTGATCGTTCCCAAGAGCATCAGGCCGATCACGAGAGCGGGCAGCAGGATCCTATGCCCGATCATCACCGAAGAATTCCGCGCCGAGCTGCGCCAATCGCATCCGCTCTTGTTCGTCTCGTTTCAGTCGCTGAGAGAGCTCGATCAAAGCTCCCAGAAGCACGGCACGTTTTTCGAACCTGAGGCCCGCCTTGACGATCAGCCCGCCGAGCTCGATTTTCTCGCGTGTATCCTTTTTGCGGGCGTCGGATTTGGTCGCGCGTGCCATGCGCTCAATTCTCAGCAGACCCGCCCGTAGTCGCGCCAGGCGCGATGGGCGCTGCCTGAACCGGGCTCGCTTCGGATCGCCTGCCCTGTTCGCTACTGGTCGATGTCTCGCCTTTGCGAAATCGTCTCGTTAGCTCTTCGAAGGCAGCCTGAAGTTGGGCCTCTTCGACCTCGATCTCGCCAAGTCCTGCTTTCAGTGCGATGCGTCCGATGCGTTCGGCTTCACGGGTTTCAGCAAGCCTCAGCTGCTCCTGCAGCTTGGAAATCTCCTCGCGGATCCTGGAGGATGGCTTCTTCATTCCGCTTCGCCCTTTCATGCCGTTTCGAACGTGATCGGCATGACAGTCCCGTAGATCGGCGCGCCGATCTACTAACAGAAATGCGAGTTGGCGCAGCCGACACCTTTGCGCATGATCCCGGCCGATCCGAAGGAGCGGTCCTGAAGGGCGCAATTATACGTCGCTGGCGCGACGTGCTTGCTGAAGGTCCGGACTGTTTCCGTCTCCAATGGACGTTGTCGTTTCGTTGACCTCCAGGAGCCCTGCCCGTGGCCGTTCCGCATTTTTCCGTCAGCATCGTCGCCCGCGGCTCCGGCCGCAGCGCCGTGCTGTCGGCCGCGTACCGTCACTGCGCACGCATGGAGTTCGATCGGGAAGCCCGGACCATCGACTACACGCGCAAGCAGGGGCTCGTGCATGAGGAATTTGCCATCCCCACCGACACTCCGCCGTGGCTGCGGTCAATGATCGCCGATCTTTCGGTCGCCGGCGCTTCCGAGAAGTTCTGGAATGCCGTGGAAGCCTTCGAGAGACGCGCCGATTCACAACTTGCCAAGGATCTCACTATCGCCTTGCCGATCGAGCTGACAGGGGAGCAGAATATTGCCCTTGTTCGAGATTTCGTTGCGACCCAGATCACAGCCAGAGGGATGGTTGCCGACTGGGTCTATCACGACGCTCCGGGCAATCCGCATGTCCATCTGATGACGACGCTGCGGCCGCTGACGCATGACGGTTTCGGGGGCAAGAAGATTGCGCTGCTTGGTGCGGACGGCAAACCGATCCGCAACGATGCCGGCAAGATCGTCTACGAGCTCTGGGCTGGTGGCATCGACGATTTCAACGGGCTGCGCGACAGCTGGTTTGCCTGCCAGAACCGGCATCTGGCGCTTGCCGGTCTCGACGTCAGGGTCGATGGGCGCTCCTTCGAAAAGCAGGGCGTCGAGTTGACGCCGACAATCCATCTCGGTGTCGGAGCAAAGGCGATCGAACGGAAAGCGGCTGGTCGCCGCCCTGACGTCTTGCTGGAGCGGCTCGAGCTTCAAGAGGCGCGGCGTGCAGAGAATGCTCGCCGTATCCAGCTCACTCCCGATATCGTTCTTGACCTGGTCATCCGCGAGAAGAGCGTTTTCGACGAACGTGATGTGG
>UCKU01000041.1 GCA_900473185.1 Hyphomicrobiales bacterium
TGCGGGATCATGTTGAAGAGGGGAGAGATCAGGCAGGATACCGGCATGGTATCTCGGGATCAGAAGGCTGCCTGAGAGGGCGATGGAACCCAGCCCAAAAGGGGTTGCCGAGCGCTCCTAGGCTGGAGCGCTCGTGTGGTCAGATACCGAAATCGTCCAGAAACGAAGGATGGATCGCGGTCTTCCTTGCCTCGCGCGCATCACGATAGCGCTGCTGGGCAGAACCAAGACCATTGACGATCCGGCGCATGAGGCCGCTTTTGCGGCGTTTGAAAATCAAGGGCATATCAAGCTCACTTTTTTTATTTTTGTTAGCCGGCGAGCATATAATTTGTGCGCGATGCTGCAACAATGGGCATTTTGGCATGCCACCTATGCAGAATATGACAGTGATATGACATGGAAGGGATCGCGGTCCGCATAAGGCGTCCGAGATCCGGTCAATGGCCGCGATGGTATCGGCCATAGCGGTGCTGTAAGATGCCGCTGTCGTCCTTTCGGGGGAAGAGACTGACATGGAGCGCCGCCTTGCAGCCGTCCTGATTGCCGATGTCGTGGGCTATGGCCGTTTAAGCCAGGTCGATGAAGAGGGGACGCGTCTGCGTTTCCAGGCAGACATGAGGGAGGTTGTCGAGCCCTTGATCGCCGAGCATAGCGGGCGGCTGGTCAAAACCATGGGCGACGGGCTGCTGGTCGAATTTCACAGTGTGGTCGAGGCCATGCGCTGCGCGGTGGACGTGCAGAAGCTGAAGGCGAAGCACAATGCGGAGATACCGGCCGATTTTCGCCTGGATTTCCGCATCGGCATCAATCTGGGTGACATCATCGTCGAGGGGAACGATATCCACGGCGATGGCGTCAATCTTGCCGACCGTATGCAGGTGCTCGCCGAGCCCGGCGGTATCGCGATCTCCGGGCCAGCTTACGACCAGGTGAAATCAAAGCTCGACGTCGGTTTCGTTTCGCTCGGCGAGCAAAGGGTCAAAAGCATACCCGAGCCCGTGCGGGTTTATCGGGTGGTGCTTGGCCCGGTTGCGGCAAACAGGGCCACCAATATCAAGAGATATCTCAGCCGCCGGCGCATCGCGGCAATGGCTGCTGCTGCCATCCTGCTCATTCTGGCAGGAGCGGCGCTGTGGTGGCAGCCATGGGCGCTGTTTGAGGCCCCATCGTTGACCCAGCGCTTTGCCTATCCTTTGCCGGACAAACCCTCCGTTGCCGTGTTGCCATTCATCAATGTCAGCGGTGACGTGGAGCACGATCATCTTGCAGAAGGCCTGACCGATGATCTGATTACGGAACTGTCGAAAGTCTCCGGCCTCTTCGTCATCGCGCGCCATTCCGTCTTTGCGGTGCGCGATGATGGCGGCAAGATACAGGATGTGGCGGCTGAGCTTGGCGTCCATTATGTCCTTGAAGGCACGCTGCAGCGCGCGGGCTCACGATTGCGCATCAATGTCAAACTGATCGATGCGCTGACCGGCCTTTCCCTCTGGGCCGAGCGCTACGACCGCGAATATGCCGACCTTTTCGCGGTCCAGGATGATGTCATCAGCAAGATTATCGCAGCGCTTGCTATCAGGCTCAGCGAGGGCGAGCGCACGCAACTGGCGCAGATCCCGACGGAGAATCTCGAGGCCTATGATTATTACATGCGCGCCGAGCAGGCGGGCCTCACCTATGGAGACGTGGCCACCTATCGCGAGGCGCTGTCCTATTACCAGAAGGCGATCGACCTCGATCCGAATTTTGCCGATGCGCATGCGGGTATCGCGCGCATCGCCGTCGATGTCTGGCGCAACGACTATAATATCCTCTGGTCGGCGGCCGTGGCCCGCAAGATCGCCTACGATGCTGCAGGGCAGGCATTGAAGATCGATCCGAACAATGCGCGGGCGCATACGGTCCTTGCCCTCCTGCAGCTGGTCGATGGTCGCCAGACGGAGGCGCTGATATCGGCGAACCGTGCCGTGCAGGCGCAGCCGAACGACGCTGAAGCCAATGGTAATCTGGCCCTCGTGCTCGCTCATATCGGCAATCATGACCAGGCGACCACCGAAATGGAAAAGGCGTTGCGCTTCGACCCTTCGCCATCTCCCGGCTTCCAATTGCTGGCGGGTATCGTCTTCTACATCATCGGTGACGACGACCGGGCGATCTCGCTGATGGAGGCGGCCCGCGACGCGCTTCCAAATGCGGAGGCTGCGCGCGAATTCCTGACTGCAGCCTATATCGAAGACAGCGATAAGAAACGCAGCCTGCAGGAGAAGACGAAGCTGCTGGCGCTCTTTCCCGAAAGCAATCTGACCTATTACAGCTATCTCTACGATTACTGGCGCAAGGAGGATCTGGACCTGCATTTGAGCAGGCTGCAGAAAGCGGGAATTCCCGAATGGCCTTTTGGATTTCAGGGCGCGCAGGCCGATCAGGTCACCGGCGAGCAGTTGCGCAATCTCATCAGCGACAAGACCTGGACCGGCAAACACCGCAACGGCACGCAGTTCGTCCAGTTCTTCGACAAAGCCGGCAATACCGCCTATCGCAGCGCCAACACGAATATTACCGGCACCGTTGAGATCAAGGGAGACTGGCTCTGCGAGAAATTCCCGGGCTATTTCCTCGACAGGATGGTCTGCGGCAACGTCTATCGCAATCGAGCTCCCGAAGAGCCCGGCGCGACATATGTGCATGTCACGCCGCAGGCGCTGAAATTCTTCTCGATCGAGGGTTGACTGGTGATTGGTCAGCTACTGGGCAGAGGGATGCTGCCAGTCTTTCTGCGCCTTCTCCGAGATCAGGATGTTCTGCACTTCCAACCAGTGCTTTTTGGAGTCGACCACCTTGGTGGGGTTCTTCACCAGTCCGTCGGCCGCGCCCGGATCATAGCTGATATAGAGCTTGCCTTCGATGATCCGCCAGGCATTCGGATCGATATTGGTGGTTACCGTTCCGAAGGACACGCCATCGGCGCAGTAGCCGCCATATTGCGGGGCATATTTGCCGGGATCCTTGACGAACATGTCACGATGCTCGGCACTCGCGAAATACCAGGTGGCGCCTAGCCAGTGGTGGGAATATTGCGGCACCCCTTCCACGGCTTTATCATCGGTGAAATAGGCAACAGGGTCATAGCCCTTGATCGCCACGTCGCCAAAATAGCCTGTATTGACGAAGTCTTCCGCCGTGGCCTCGTTCGCCAGCAGCAGGACGGCGATGCCGCCTATCGCTGCGGCCTTCACAAATCCATTCCAGTGAGACATTTTAATGCTCCCGTTTCTCAGGCGCGCACGCTTATTTTCGCTTCGTGCATTCGTCATAGAGCCACTGACCCGTGAGGTCCGCTCCCTGACAGGCGGCGCCTGCTTTCAACAAAAGAGTGACGGCGTCCCAGTGCGATCGCCATCCGGCCTGGGTCACCGGCGTGTAGCCGTTTCTTTCCTTCGGCTCGATATCGGCCTTCTGCGCGAGCAGGAAAGCAATGACATCGGCATGACCTTCTTCGGCTGCCGCATGCAGCGGCGTCATATTGTAGAAGTTCTCGTGGTCGTTGACGGAGGCGCCTCTTGCCACCAGCAGTTCGACGATATCGAGATGGCCGCCATAGGCGGCCGCATGCAGCGCCGTCAGCCCGCCCTTATTGCGGATTTCGATGTCGCAGCCGCGATCAAGAAGAAGAGTGACCACATCGGCCTTGCCGGAGAGGGCCGCAATAAGCAGCGCCGGTTCGCCCGTATCATCCAGTTCAGCGAGGTTTGCGCCCTGATCGGCGAGCTGCTTGATGCGATCGACATCGCCCGCGCGCGCGGCATCATGCAGTGGGCCCGCGGACGCTGCGGAAATCCCAAGGCCGAAACAGATGAAGCTGATCCAAAAGACATTCATCGCGCACCCCCGTCTTGCCATTACTGGCTTACAAGCGCGAAAGTATAGTTAAGCTATCATGAATATGATGGGGCGGCAATGAATGACGGTGGTGTGTGGGGGATATACGATGCGAAAGCTTGATCGTCCTCCGCCATCTCTGCACGACGGGGCAGGGCGCGCCAAGATCGGCGCTCAATCATCCGCGAGATCGCAGATCCGGGCTTCAAACGACTTTCAAATTCCGAAACTTGGTTGTTGGCTGACACCAGTATCCGGAAAATGTGGGAATCTCTGGGATTATCCGGGAACGTACGCGAAGGCGCCTAAAATCAGGCTCTTAATTGTGGCGGAGCACGAAGGAACCGCGATACGCCTGATCAAAACGCCGCTTCTCGAAAACGGTCAGTCCAACCCGTGGTTTGATTCGGTTGAAGTACTTGTGACGCAGTGGGTCCAGTGATTCCTACGGGCGGGGGTTAGACTGAATTGACCCGCCCGTATGAAGCCCGGTGGCATTTGTTGCCACCGGGCAGTCTCTTTCCCAACCAGCTATGGACTGGCGGGAGAGCTAGGGCCAGGTGTTCGGAAGACACCTAGCTCGCTGCTTCAGGTTCATTTGCGCCGTGCATCAAGATTGCCTGCGGTGGCGGAGGGGAATCCTTTGGATTGTACCAAACGATTGGCTCAGACTGGTAATTGCCATCTACCTTTGGCAAAATCGGAAAATTCTCGTTAAGCCTTCCCACCACAACGTCGTAAGACTGCGTGCCATAGTAGCCGAATAGGGCGATCGTAAATACGATCAGCTTCTGGCGGCCACGGCGCACATACTTCACATCATAAAAGTGAAGCGCTTCCTTATGTTGCGCCTCCGTTTGGGCGGCTCCCACAAACAGCTTCAGTCCTTGATCATCCTTTCTGCGAATTAGATCTGCAAGGAGCGGTTGGAAACCTTTTCTTCGAAAGATCACCACGGCATAGCAATGAGCAATTTTCGCGAGAGCTAACCTAAGGTCTCCCGATCCTACGGCCATTTCTAGACGCCCGTTCAAAGCCCCGTGTTCCCGGGCGATCTTAAAAATCTGAGCATCAACGACGTCCACCCCTTTGGGGGCTGTGAAAAGAATTTTGCTATCGCCGCCAGTAGGGGGCGCTAAAATTCTTGGAGGCGACATAGTGACCAATGCGATCATCAGAGGGTAGTCGGCCACCGGCAAATCGATGGTGCGCGTACTTCCATCTGCATGAACAAGCGTAAACGGCAGTACTTCGGGCCTGTTCTTGGGCCGTTTTGATGGAAGCCGGAGATGATAGCGAATCGGCCCGAACGCTTTGCGCTGCAACGTTAATTCGAAAGAGGAAGTGATCGTTGCGCAGCTATGGCAACTCGCCTCGGGGAGTAGTTCATACCCGCCAATACCTTCAGGGATGATGTGCTCTGTTGAAAGGCGAAGTTCCGGGCGTTTGGGGTCAAAAACGGACGTGCCACAGTAGACGCAGCGACCAACAGGTTCCAAACGAACTGGGGTGAATTTTCGCAAAGATGTTTTCATTGAACCACGGTGCGCTCGACGGCCTTCAATTCTTTAGTATCAGTCGGATCACCCGAGAAAGTCAGCCTTTCCGCCTGTCTCATCGAAGTGAGCCACGAACTCGCAGACTGGTTGAACTGCGCTTGCCACGCTCTTCAAGTAAGATTGCAGCTGATCAAGAGTCATATCACGAGTTTCGTGCCGGCTTCGTCGAAGTGTAATAACGGACGGTAGCTGGTCAGGATCTAAGTGTGAGCCGATCGTGTTTCCGATTTGCGAAATTAGCTCGTGGTTCGTAAGGACGGTCTTCTGCAAGCGCATAGCCCCGAACCCCAGCCAAATGTCGAGGTCGACGGGATTTGTGTAGGGGGGCATTTCGTGAGGCCTCACGCTGTCTACGCGAACTGCACTTACAGTGGCATCGATGAACTTGTCGGGGACGAAAACCGCGTCGGGATTAGCGAAGCAATAAACGATCAGAGGCAAGTTTTTTAAGGCTGCACAAGCTTGCAGGAGTGGAGTTTGGCCTTCTCTAACCAAGAGAAGTCTAAGCCGAGCGGATATGCCTCTGATTTGGAACAACTCCCCTCGTTCCAGTGCATCAAGATTGCTCTTCAAGAGCTGCGCTTCCTCAGCGAGCGATACGAATAGGTGATTGCGAGCATCCTTGTCGTTCTTTTCGATCAGTTTCTTGAACGTGCCTCTCCGCCTCTCGATCCGTTTCCTGTTCTTGTCGGTAAAGTCGACGCCATTTCCAGTCGGGTAGATCTTAACGGCCACTGGCCTATCGTCTGAGACGCTGTGATCGTTGATGATCCCGTCGTCGAAAAAGAATTCAAGTTTCCCTCTTTGAACCCTTATACCGATGACAACGATCTCTCCCCCGCCTGCCAAAAGACGCCTTGTCTTTCCTTCTGCTATGGCAACACGCTCAGTCGGCCCAGTTCGCTCCCAAAGCGTCGCATATAGTCTGCCTTCTTCATTGCCCAGGTGCACTTCCAACTCAGCCGTCCCGAGGTCTTGCGTGAAAACCTCGGGGTACTCAGGCGGCCATGGGTAAGGGAGAGTCCAACTGAAAAAAAACGCACCATGATGTGACGGAAGTTCAACTATTTCTTCGACCGGCATAGTACCCCATCAACTGTTGTTCGATCTTTCCACAACCTGTGTTTTTGGCGGATGATGATCTTTGGGTTGCATCGTATAGAGTTTATATTTGATTCTTGTCTAACCTTCAGGTGGCAAATGGTGATAGGAACTAAAGGAAACAAAGCGCCAGTTAAGCCGGAATACTACCAAGAGCAGCTGGTTCGTCAGATGAAGTACCTTCAGACTTCCTCCGAATTGTACGATAAAGGCGATCACGCTGAAGCGATACGATTAGCCGGAACTATCCGCGTTCTTTTGCATGACACCCAAGCGTCAACTTCGCTTCTGAACCTTCTTGGGTTCAAATCAAAAATGGATTTCGTCGACACCGGTATCTATCGCCACCTTCTTGAACCAGCGTGGGTGGCACACCTTGCGCGGATTTCACCAGGAACGCTAAAAGTCGGACGTGCGCCAAGCGAGGTTGGACTGGTGGAACTCGGAGAAGCCGGTAATGGTCGGGTTGGCTGGTATGCTCCACTGCGCCTTCAACGTTTCAGCAAAGATTCTCCCGCTTACGAAGCAATCCCCCGGCAGAGCGACTTCGAATTTTGGTGGCGCCAGCCTTTGATTGAAGGGACGTCGGGTAAATCATTCTCGAGAGCTGATCTGATTTTGATCATGGCTAACCAGGATGGAGCCAGCCATGTCGATGGTGTTGGGCTTGATGCCGACTATCAGGATCTGACCATTGACACTCTTGGGGTGCAAATGGAGCAAGGGGAGGGGACAGACGAGGAATTCAACATACATGACCCAATTGCGGATGCTCTTCACAATGTGGCCTGGGCCTCAGTTCGTCAGATTGCCTTTGAGGTTCTTGTTAGTATTTCTCGTTATCAAGAGGTGTTGGAGAAACCGGGTCTGTTCGCTCTATCCGATCCCTTCGCCGATCTCATCTTTCCACCTCTTCCCCATCGCCCCATTCTCGTACCCCAGCCAACGTTGATCGGAGAAAAGACTGCTAGCTGATGTTAGTCGTGGACGATTGGGAGAAGATCAACAAACGGTCGAAACGCAATCAGGAATTCTTTCTACGAGGGATCAAAAATTCCGGAACCTGATGTCAAAATTCCGGTTTTTCGCGTCCGGCTACAGTGTGTAGTCTAGAATAAATGGTGGGCCCGGAGGGACTCGAACCCCCAACCAAGCGGTTATGAGCCGCCGGCTCTAACCATTGAGCTACAGGCCCGGCACCGATGGTGCGGTCAGCCGGGGCAATGGCTCCCGCGGCTTTTGTCCGCTTAACGCAAATCCGGGACAGTCACAAGCCATGAGCGCAAGCATCTGTGGACGATGCATATTTCCGGTTTGTCCTCTGGAACCTTCGCACGCGGGCTACATTTACTCCCGTCAGACTAGATCTGAAGAGGGCAATCGCAGAATGGTGGCTTCCCAGGGTGCCGTGGTGCTCATCGTCGAAGATGAGCCGCTGATCAGGTTCAATATTCTGGATGTGCTCGAAGAAGTGGGGCACGTGGCGCTTGAGGCTGGGAGCGCGGATGAGGCAATGGTGGTTCTGAAGACCCGCGATGATGTCGATGTCCTCTTCACCGACGTCAACATGGCCGGTTCGATGGATGGGATCCAGCTGGCCAAGCGGGTGAGGGCGATGCGGCCTAATATCGGCATTATCATCACCTCGGGCCTGGTGCGGCTCGATCCCATGTCGCTGCCGGCCAACACGGCTTTCCTGCCGAAACCCTATCAGCACGAGGCCTTGATTTCGGCGATCGCTTCCATGACGCGGTAGCTCCAGCCTGGCAATCAATCGGGGCTCGCCATCGACGGCGGCGGGATGGGGCGCCCGTTGCCCCGGTCGCGGCTTCGGTTTCTTCGACCTGCCTGCGAGCCTGTTCATTGGCCTTTGTCGTTTCGCCGCGCAATTCGGCTTCGGCATCGCTCCAGTGGCATAAATCTTCGCCATCCGGCCTGCCTTGCTCTTCCTAGATTGCGTAGGCGCTGGCGCACGCGATCCCCATTCCGGTCCGTTATGGCGGTCTCCCCTGGTTTTTCGATCATCGTAAAACCGGCCGGGGAGCCGAATGTTCCGGCGAGGCGCCTGAGATCGGGAGGCGCAGCCGAGCCTGAAGGGGAGGTCTGCTTCAAGCCCGGCCGCTGGCCCCCGGGGGAGCCGTTAGAGCATTTCCATTTTTTTCGAGTCACGGAAATGCTCTACCTTTTTGTTTTCACGCAATTCCGGACGCAAAACGCTCAAGCACTTTTGCTGGAATTGCTCTAGTTGTAGCTGCTCTTCAGCAGGTCGTTTTCCTGATGCGCCTTCTTCTCGTAGATCGTGAAGAGGGCCATCGAGAGGAGATAGGAGAGGAAGGGGTCTCCCATCTGCGTGGCGATATCGCGGGATGCGAGGATATGTCGTTCCAACGCACCGATATCTTTTTGTACGGTGGTTTCACTCAAGCGGTTCATGCTGCCATCTCCAGGAATTGCGTCACGACGGAACGCGTCGGGACGTAGCGGGTGTAGAGGGGGGTATCGATGCCGAGGGATGCACGCATCCTGTCCAGCACGCGTTCGGAAACTTCGAAGGCGCCGCAGCAGACGGGATACTTGCCGTAGCCGTCGGCGCGGCCGAGTTCATCGACTTCGGCTCCGGCGCGCTTGTAGACGCGTTTCAGGTGGGGTTCGTAATTGGAGATCATGGTGTGGATGCCGTGATCGAGGGCGCATTCGCAGAGCGCCAGCAGCAGCATGGAGAAGGCGCGGCCGGCATCGACATCGGGAAAATCGTCGGCGATTGCTTCCTCATCGATGCACATGCGGGTGCCTTCCCAGATGCCGGGGGCGACGAGATTGGCCGCCTGCGGGAAGGTTGCGCGGAAGACGTCGTAGAGGAGGGTCGGTCCGGTCGTCGGCATCAGGCGCATGCCGCCGTAAAGGCGGGTGCGGGTTTCGTTGCACCAGACGAGATAGGCCGGGCAGAGCGAGTCATAACTGTCGCGCTCGAAGGGGCCGATTACCGGAACATTCCAGCCAAGGGTGTCCGCAAAGACTTTCTTGCGCAGGCGGAACATCTGGTCGAGTATGAAAGCGTATTTCTGATACTCATGTGCCTGAATGATAACGAACATTTTGCCCTCCAGCGTGTTGGGTTCGTGAGGGCAGAATGGTTCAGGACGGCGGTATCGGAAATTCCCTCATATGGGTGCCTACAGATGAGCCCCCGCATATGGGGGGGTCGGCTGGAGCCGCGTCTGGTCAGCTCGAAGCATTCTGCAGAGCAGGCTCTCGCCAGGGCAGAAATTGATGGAGAAGGGCATACCTCCCGGTACGTCCGACGTTTATGCCAGCAGAAGGCTTCAATCTGGCCAGGAAGTTCTAGGGGTTGATGATGCGCAACTGCACGGCCCGCGAGGCGGCCGCGGAAATGGTGGCGCAGCCGAGCTTGAAGCGGGCGGTTTTCAGATAATCGCGGGTCGTATGCTCGGAAATGCCGAGGATGACGGCGATGTCCTTGTAGTCCTTTCCGAGTGCCGTCCAATGCAGACATTCGATTTCGCGCGGGGAAAGCGCCGGCACCGGGTCGTTCTCGCCGTGAAGCTCGTAGATGGCCTTCCGATGGATGACATGGGCGATCTCGATCCACTCATTGCGATAGAGCTTGACCATGGCGGTCCAATCATCGAGCGGAATGCGGGCATTGATCGAAAGCAGCGCGCGGCGCTGCGCCTTGTCGGCAACGGGGATCGAATAGCCGTTGCCGCCGATCCCGTGTTTCTGGGCGTCGACGAGCATGGCATAGGCTTCCGGCGTCGGCTCCACCTCGCTCCAGTCAAAGGGCAGCTGGCGCTCGAAGCCCTGTTTGACGATCGGATCGACCTTCACATAGCTGTTGAGCAGATAGCGCGACACCCAGGCGTCCGGATAGGTGGTGCGCACGAAAGGGGCGTCGATCTTTGCCGCAATGGTCTGAGCGAGGTGATAGGTGACATAGTCAACGGCATACTCCGCCTGGAAAATGCGGATGGAAGCATCGACATTGATCGCAGCCTTGATCTGTTCGAAAACGGTTTCGAACTTTTGGGAATAACTATTTTCCGTCATCGTGCCGCCTGTCTCAAACCGTTCAATCCTACCGCGAGGAATGTCAAAAATACAAGGCATCCCCACATATGCGGGGAATGACTTTTCCAGATCCGTCTGTTAGCGCCTTTTTCGGGGAGGCTCCAGATGGATAGCAAGAGAACGTTCGATATCGCCGAGTGCCATCAGGCAGCCAAAGGGCTGAGATCGAGCTGGCAGGACATGGCTGGCTCCGAGGCGCTGATCCGCGCGCTCGTCGCCGAACGCAACGGCGATACGTTGCTTGCCTTGTTCTGGACAGAGGTTCACCGGACGCTCTGCGAAGAGAAATAATCGCTCCTTTATCGTTACATCAGTGACGCATTTCTTTCATGCAGACGGGATCGACGAGTGCGTGCCTGACAGGGCGCGTCGCTATTTTGACGCCGCGCAACTGCCAGAAAATCGGCCCGCCCGGATATGACCGTGTTGGAATCTCCCAGCGGAATCTCGCGCGGGAGAAGGAATTCGCTCGCCTGATCGGAACGCGGACATGGATGGTGATTTCGATCATGGAGGCCATTGGCAAGAGGTCCGGGCTATGTCGTGTAAGGCGGCAAGATGACAGGTGTATCGCGAGTGCAACGCCTTGGTCGGTCAGGTTAACGGCGCATGAACACGTTTTCACATTTTGTCGCCACTTAATTTGCGTTGCCTGCTGGAAGCAAGATGGGCAAAGTCCAGCGCGATGAAATATCCAGCATATTCGGGACTACTCAAGCAAATATGCTTGACGGATCGTTACCACAAAGCGCAAAGGTCTTTGTGGAAACGATTACACAAAATGCCATTGTGCCATATTGGGAGGGCATCGGGATTGCGTGTCGGACGCAAAATCATTTGCGTTGCGTCTCATGAGAGCTGCTTGACGACGGCAGGACTGATCTAGCGGAATGCGGATGACGGAAAAGCGCGTGCACCTGGTCTTCAAGACCCATCTCGATATCGGTTTCACCGACCATGCCGAGAAGGTTCGCCGTCAATATCACGAGCGCTTCATTCCGCAGGCGATCGAGACCGGTGCGCATTTCTATGCCGAAAACCCCGAGGAGCCGAAGTTCATCTGGACGACAGGCGCCTGGCTGATCTCGGATCATCTGAATTCGCGCTCGCCTGCCGAGGTCGCGGCTCTTGAGCTAGCGATTGAACGCGGGCTCATCCGCTGGCATGGCCTGCCGTTCACCTCCCATACGGAGCTAATGTCACCAGACCTGTTCCGCGCGGGCCTTTCCTATTCGCAGGAGCTCGACCGCCGTTTCGGCAAGCAGACGATTGCGGCGAAGATGACCGACGTTCCCGGCCACACACTCGGCATGGTGCCGTTGCTTGCCGAGGCCGGCATCCGCTTCCTGCATCTCGGCGTCAACACGGCTTCCCCGCCTCCTGACGTGCCTGACATCTTCCGCTGGCGCGCACCTGATGGTGCCGAAGTCGTCGTCATGTATCAGCGCTCGTACGGCGAGACCTATTTCCCCGAAGGCTTCGATGACGGGCTGAGCTTTGCGCATACGCAGGACAATATCGGTCCGCAGAGTGTGCCGCAGACGGCGGAAGCCTATCGCGATATGCGTCGCCTGGAACCTGACGCGGTCATCCGCGCGGCGACGCTGGAGGATTATGGCGCGATCCTCTGGGAAAAGCGCGAGCGTTTCCCGGTGCTGGAGCTGGAGTTGGGCGATAGCTGGATCCATGGCAGCGCCACTGATCCCTTGAAGACGGCGAAATTTCTGGCCCTGCAGCGGCTCTATGACCGCTTTGCGGGCGAGGGGCTCAATCGGCGCCGGCTCGCCTTCGGCCGCGGGCTTGCCATGGTGGCGGAGCACACGTGCGGGGTGGATATCAAGTCCTATCTGCGTGACGACAAGGCCTGGGCAAAAGCCGATTTTAACGCCGCGCGCAAAACGGATTATCGTTTTGCCTACACCGAGGCGTCATGGGACGAGCAGCGCGGCTATATCGATCAGGCCGTCGCCGAACTCGATGCCGACGATCAGCAGCAGGCGCAGGTGGTGCTTGCAGAGCTTTTCGCGCCGGCGCTCGTCGGCAGTACGAGCCGGGAGACCCGCCTGAGTGCCGGCGACTGGTCGATCGAGCTTGACGAGGTGACGGGCGATGTCGCTGCGCTTACTTCACCGCAGGGGCGTCGGATTGCCGGTCGCAACGGCTCGCTGATCGCCTATCGCTACGAGAGCTACGATGCTGCCGACGTCAACAGGCATATGGACAGCTATCTGACGCATCGGCAGGAATGGGCAGTGCTCGATCACGCCAAGCCCGGGCTTGGCCGTTCGGGTGCTGCGCTTTCGAAGGTTTTTGTGCCGAGCCTGGAAGGTGCGGGCGAGGGTGGGGTTCTCTTGTCCATGCCGGACGAAGCCGTCGAGCGGTTTGGGGCACCACGCCAACTCGCCGTGGAGTTTTCGACCGATGATAGCGCCCTGCAACTGCGGCTCTCATTGCGCGACAAGCCGGCCAATCGCATGCCGGAGGCGAGTTTCCTGTCGTTCACACCTGATGGCGCAAAGGACTGGGCCTTCAGGAAGATGGAGCTGTGGCATCAGTCCGGCAATTTCGCCAGGTCCGGCGGCGCGCAGCTACAGGCGGTCAACGCTGTCAGCGGCGAATTTGGGGATGCCGGAGCGCTCGTCATCGAGCCCCTCGATACGCCGCTGGTTGCACCGCAGAGCTGGGATTTCATGTCCTTTTGCAAAGGCTTGCCGGATTTCGATAATGGAATCCGCTTCAACCTGCACAACAACAAGTGGGGAACCAACTTCCCAATGTGGTGGGAAGGCGATTTCTCCGCTCGTTTCAGGATCGCTCTGGATTAACCGGCGCGCGACAGCCTCTGGCGTGGGGTGGCGGTAACTGCCGGCCTGGATGCTTGGGGCGTTTTCGGGAATTTGACGAGGACTTCATTGCCATCCGTCGAGGCACGCGTACGTTCCAGCCGTTCGCGTTCGGCTGTTGCCTGGAGCCAATGTTCGGCATCGCGGCCATACGGCCTGCCTTCCATTTCCCAGATTGCGTAGGCTCGCTTGCATATCCACTCATGCGGGGAAGTGTTGCTCATCGTTCCGTCCTTCTTGCGCCGATCTTTTTCCTCCAATCGATTCCACACGGATGGCCTCCGCCGAAGCGGTACCTCAAGCTCATCTTGTAGAAGGGGTCGGCAATCTGCCGGCATTTTCGATGGGGGCGGCATGGCGTGTTGCCATGCCTACCGGAAGAACGATTTCACCTGACATGTGTTCCCGACACATTTTGTGAAATTTTGTCGCAGAGCGCGGAGACGATTGTCTGGGCCTTGCCTCATTCGCTGATGCGGTCTGGCAACATTGGTGGACGGCGTTTGGCGGCCATCAGCAGGTCAAGTTCGACCGAGGAGGGGCCGAAGCGGGTGTACAGGCTTTCTGCCTGCTCGCTTCTCAAGCCATACTTGGCGGCGAATTCGTTAAGACTGTAGGGACGTCCGCGCAGCGTCCGGCTGCGTCGTTCGGGTTGGCGAATTTGCGTCATTGTATTTCTCCCCAGGCTGATTGCCGAGGTAAAACCGACCAGCACGTTAAAGGTTCCAGATTTGGCCTTTCGGCAGGAGCCTACAGCTGAAAATGCCGGTTTCACGCGCCTCGAATGCAAAAAAAATGACTGTAAGTCTCGATGAATTTCAATCGGTTAGATGTTGCGGCCAGGCGGGGTGGGCAGAAATGGCTTTATCACACGTCTGTTACTCTATAAAATGAATCGTGTATCCGGTCCGAAGGAGGAGCCGAGCGTTGTTTCCGCGTCGATCCGGGCCGGATCTTGAGGAAGCTGGCTAAATCCATCAGAGGAGACAGACATGATGAATGCACTGCCGCCACTTCACAACGGACATGCACCGTTTACCCTGCAGCAGCTCTTCCGCGAGGCGCTTTACGCCTATGAGGAATGGGACAGCGAATTGACGGAGCCGATCGTCACTTATGAAGGCAGGGTCATCCCTATCAGCTTCGTTTTCGAAGCCATGCGCGAATGCACCGATATCGTCCCAGCCAATATCGTCAGCGCCGTCACGGAACGGCTGACCAAGCCCTGGGAAGGCGAGGGACCACTGGACCAGATGACCTTCTCAACGGCGGCGCGCGTCATGCGCGTTCTGGTGCGCAAGCGCCTTCTTGCCAATGGCACGCCTGATATCGTCGCGCTTTCGACGCGCGCATCCGAAGCGGAACCCCGCGAATAGGCCTTTCAGGATCGCGGCACTGGCCGCGATCCTATTCCTCGCGGGGAACCCTGCTCATTTCCAGCCGTTGAAACAGGCAGAGAAGGAATGAGCACCATGTTGAGATCCATTCTGCACGAAATTATGGGAACGGGCGTTCGCGAGGCTCATCTGCCGCGATCGCTGGAACAGTTTCTCGATGAAAAGAACGTGCTGATCGTCTTTGCGGATGCCGAGGACGACAGACCGATCGTTCAGGACGAATTGCTGCGCAAATCACAGATGCGCCTGATCGAAGATGATATCGAGGTCTTCACGATCGCCGGCGGCGGTGCGTTCTCGCTGTTCGGGGATGGGCGCGACCTTGATGCCGACGAACTGCGCGATGAGCTTCAGGGGCCGCTCAGCGGCGAATTCGGGCTCGTGCTTGTTGGCACTGACGGCAAAGTGAAGTTGCGCTCCAGCGAGCCGATGAGTGTGGAGGAGATCAGCCGCGCTGCTGATATCTCGTCGCCGAGCCACTGAGCTTTCAGAGTTCGAATGCTTCCTTGAGGCCTAGGCTCTTGCGTTCGCGCAGATCGAGGTCCGCCTCGATATGGGCGATATGGTGAAGCATCAGATGGCAGGCTCGGTCGAGTTCTTTGCTCTCGATCGCTTCGATGATATCGCCATGTTCGGAATGGCCGCAGCTTGAGACCGTCGACTGGCCGTAGAGGGCAATCACCAGCGACGACCGGGCGACCAGTTCTTCCATGAAGCGCTGCATGATGGCATTGCCGGAGATCGCGGCGAGCGTCAGGTGGAAATCGCCTGATGCCTTGATTTCGGCCCGTCTGGCGGTCTGGCCGCGCTCGCTCATCAGCCGGCCTTCTTCCAGAAGCAATTGCTTGAGATGCTGGATATCCGACGGCGTGACGCGGGCGGCCGCGTCCCGCAGGATGCCGGGCTCGACCAGACGGCGGGCGGCAAAAATCTGCCGGGCCTCTTCCGGAGAGGGATAGGCGACGAAGGCACCGCGGTTTTTCTCGACGCTGACAAGACCTTCGTAGGAAAGCGCCTGTAAGGCGGCGCGCGCCAGCGTGCGGCTGACATTGAAAAGATTGCCGACATCGCTTTCCGATAGTTTCGTGCCGGGTGACAGGCGCCGCTCGACGATAGCCTCCCTGATCGCATCGCGGATCTGCGGGACGCCCGTTTCCTGGGTGTCGTCGTGGCTCATGGCGCTGGCGGCGGATTTCATGAAATCGGTTTCCTTGATGTCAGCAAACCATAGCTGCCTTCGTCTCAAAAGTTAAATAGAATTTGTTCTCATAGCAGAGGTCAAATTGTATACGATTTTCTGCACGAATTGAGGACGAAAGCCCATTTTGTGTGCAGTGCGAAAAGTGCCCGAGATTTCGTCGACCGGCATGCCGTCATGAAAAGTTCATGATTTGCAAGGGTTTGAGATGCGCTGATCAAATTGGCACGGCAGATGCATCGTCTTTCTCGAACAGGGGAAGACACGATGTCGAAAGCGGCAGAGATCGATATAGCATCCGTTTCCAAGGTCTATGGCGCGACCACGGCGGTCCATGCCATCAGCCTGAAAATCCCGGCCGGTTCCTATTGCTGCTTCCTGGGTCCGTCAGGCTGCGGCAAGACCTCGACGCTGCGCATGATCGCGGGTCACGAGAGCATTTCGTCGGGCGATATCCGTCTGGGCAATGTCGTCGTCACCGATTTCCCGCCAGCAAAACGCGGCACGGCGATGATGTTCCAGTCCTATGCGCTGTTTCCGCATCTCGACCTGATCGACAACGTCGCCTTCAGCTTGAAGATGAAGGGCGTCGACAAGGACGAGCGTCGCGCCAAAGCGCTCGACATGCTCAGGCTGATGCAGATGGAGGCTTACGCCACCCGCCGGCCGGCGCAGCTTTCCGGCGGCCAGCAGCAGCGCGTCGCTCTGGCGCGCGCCCTGATCACCGATCCGGAAGCGCTGCTGCTCGACGAGCCGCTTTCCGCGCTCGACCCGTTCCTGAAGATCCGCATGCGCGCCGAACTGAAGAAGCTGCAGAAGACGCTCGGCATTACCTTCGTGCATGTAACGCACAGCCAGGAAGAGGCGATGGCGCTCGCCGACATCATCGTCATCATGAATGACGGGAAGATCGAGCAGGCGGCTTCGCCGCGGCAGGTGTTCGAAAAGCCGGCGACTGCCTTCGTCGCGCGTTTCATGGGCGATCATAACGTGCTCTCCGGCCGCGTCACTTCGAGCGAGAATGGCGTGATCGTCATGACCGTGCCGGAAGGGCAGAGCTTTTCCGTGCGCGGGACAGGCAGGGAGGTCGGCGAAGCCGTCGATATCGGCATCCGCACCGACCGCGTACGCCTTCAGGTGGCGACCGAGTGGACGCTCGGCTTCAACGGCATCGTCTCCAATATCGAATATCGCGGCTCCTCGGTGAAGATCACCGTCTTTGGAGCTGGCAGCGACGATTTCACCGTCATCGCAAGCGACAGCGATTACTTCGCCAGCCCGGTCTCGGTCGGCGATGCGGTGTCTTTGAGTTGGGCCTTGGAGGATGCCGTCCTCCTTGGCCGCGTTTCCGCATAACCTTCAGTATCAAGAAAAGGGGAACTGCCATGACGACTGAAACGAAAACCACCAAGGCGGAAAAGGGAATTTCCCGCCGCTCGCTTCTGAAGACGGGTGCTGCCGCCGTCGGCGCCATTGCCGGCTCGGGCGCCATCACCGGCTTCCCGACCATCTGGGCGCAGTCCAACATCACGCTTCGCCAGTTCGGCACCGGCGTTTCGAACATCAATGCGATCGCCGAGAAGTGCAAGCAGGACCTCGGCATCACGCTGGAAATGACGGCGACCGATTCCGACGCCGCTGCCCAGCGCGCTGTCACCCAGCCCGACAGCTACGATATCGCCGATATCGAATACTGGATCCTGAAAAAGGTCTATCCGGCCGGCGTCATCCAGCCGATGGATGTGAAGAAGCTGAAGCATTACGACCAGGTCGTGCCGCTCTTCAAGAACGGCAAGCTGAAGCCAGACAGCGTCATTGCCCAGGGTACGGCGCCGCACACCGTTGGCTATGTCGAAGGCAAGGATGCCAAGACTTTCGCCAAGGGGGAGACCGAGCTCTTCACCATGATGCCGACGATCTACAATGCCGATACGCTCGGCATTCGCCCCGACCTTGTCGGCCGCGAGATCACCACCTGGGCTGATATCATGGATCCGAAGTTCAAGGGCAAGACCTCGATCCTCAACATCCCGTCGATCGGCATCATGGACGCCGCGATGATCATGGAAGCTCTGGGCAACATCAAATATGCCGACAAGGGCAACATGACCAAGGCGGAGATCGACAAGACGATCGAGTTCCTGATCAAGGCAAAGCACGACGGCCAATTCCGCGCCTTCTGGAAGAGCTTCGACGAGTCGGTCAACCTGATGGCATCGGGCGAAGTCGTCATCCAGTCCATGTGGTCGCCGGCCGTCGCCGCCGTCCGCTCCAAGGGCATTGCCTGCAAATATCAGCCGCTCAAGGAAGGCTATCGTTCATGGGGTGGCGGTCTCGGCCTCGCCGCGCACCTCAAGGGCGCGCAGCTCGACGCCGCCTACGAGTATATCAATTGGTACACCTCTGGCTGGGTCGGTGGCTATCTCAACCGTCAGGGCTATTACTCCGCTTGCATGGATACGGCCAAGAACTTCATGACGGCAGACGAATGGGGCTACTGGATCGAAGGCAAGCCGGCACAGGGCGATATCCTCTCGCCGGAAGGCAAGGTCATGGAAAAGGCCGGCGCTGTTCGCGATGGTGGCTCGTTCGAAGAGCGCATGGGTCATGTGGCGTGCTGGAACTCGGTCATGGATGAAGACCGCTACATGGTCCGCCGCTGGAACGAGTTCATCGCGGCCTAAGCAAAACGCCCTCTCGCTTGGGAGGGTTGGGGAGGGGTCTTCACCGGTCCCTCCCTGTTCGGACAGGACAGATTTCCAAAGGGGGAAGAATGGCCACGATCGCTTCAGAGCAGACGATATCGGCAGCGGAGGCGCCCAAACGCGTCTTACGGCTTGCGCCGTGGGCGATCTCCTATCTGCAGGCAACGCCGCTGATCGCCATCCTCGGCTTCTTCTTCATCCTGCCGATCGCCATGATCGCGGTCGTCAGCTTCTGGGATTACGATTTCGCCGGCCTCTATCCCGACTTCCTGACCATGAACTATACCGACACGCTCGGTTCATGGGTGACGTGGAAAACCTATCTCAACACCTTGAAATTCACCGTCATCGTCTGGGGGCTGACGCTCTTCATCGGCTTCTGGGTCGCCTATTTTCTGGCCTTCCATATCCGCAAGACTTCGACGCAGATGATCCTCTTCCTCGTCTGCACCGTGCCCTTCATGACCTCGAACATCATCCGCATGATCTCGTGGATCCCGGTGCTCGGCCGCAATGGCCTCGTCAATTCGGCGCTGGTGGAGATGGGCATCGTGCCGCAGCCGGTGGAATGGCTGCTCTATTCGGATTTTGCCGTGGTGCTTGCCATGGTGCATCTCTATACGCTCTTCATGGTCACGCCGATCTTCAACACGCTGATGCGCATCGATCGCTCGCTGTTCGAGGCGGCGCGCGATGCCGGCGCTTCAGGCTGGCAGGTGCTGTGGAATGTGGTGATCCCACTGGCCAAGCCCGGCATGGCGATCGGCACCATCTTCGTCGTGACGCTCGTCATGGCTGACTTCTCGACCGTGCAGGTCATGTCCGGCGGGCAGAGCGCCTCCGTGGCGCTGATGATGAAGAACCAGATGTCGCTGCTGCAATATCCGGCCGCCGCCGCCAATGCCGTCGTGCTGCTGATCGTCGTGCTGATGATGGTCGCCGCGATCCTGCGCGTCGTCGATATTCGCAAGGAGCTCTGAGATGAACCGCGAAAAACGCTCCTTCGAATTCTACGTACTTGCCGCCTTCTTCGGCCTTTTCGTGCTCTTTCTCTACGGGCCGCTCTCGGCGATCGTTATCCTCTCCTTCCAGGGGCCGGATGGCGGCCTGACGTTTCCGCTCAATGGCGTTTCGACGCACTGGTTCTTCAATCTCTTCGAAAAGCAGGCGGTCGGCGATTTCGGCGCCTCCTTCCAGCGCTCCTTCATTCTCGGGCTGATGGTGATGGTGGTGACCGTCGTCGTCTCGCTGATGGCAGGCCTTGCCTTCCGTCGGCGCTTTCGCGGCTCGTCGGTGTTGTTCTACGCGACTGTCGCAAGCCTCGTCGTACCGTCGATCATTATCTCGCTCGGTATCGGCGTCGTCTTCCAGCAGGGCGGTTTGCGGCCCGCCTGGTATTCCTCGGCTTTCGGCGCGCATCTCACCTGGACACTGCCTTTCGGCGTGCTGATCATGTTTGCCGTCTTCAACCGTTTCTCGCCGGCATACGAGGAGGCCGCGCGCGATCTCGGGGCGACGTCATGGCAGACCTTCCGCCATGTCGTGCTGCCGATGATTGCACCGAGCCTGATCGGCGTCGGCCTGTTCGGCTTCACGCTTTCCTATGACGAATTCGCCCGCACGCTGATGACGTCAGGCACCTACAACACGCTGCCGCTCGAAATCTACGGCATGACCACGAACGTCACGACGCCGGTGCTCTATGCGCTCGGCACGGTCACGACGCTCTTCTCCTTCACCATCATTCTCGTCGCGCTCGGCATCATGACGATGCTTGGCCGGCGGCAGGCAAAGACCCGCTGACATGCGCATATTGATCGTCAATCCCAATACCACCGCTTCCATGACCGAGAAGGCGGCGACCGCCGCCCGCGCGGTCGCTGCTGCCGGCACTGACATCATTGCCGCGACCTCACGCATGGGGCCTGTTTCCATCGAGGGACACTACGACGGTGCACTCGCCATCCCCGGACTGCTGACGGAGCTGAAGGAGCGGCAGGAGGCCGGTTACGATGCGGCGATCGTCGCCTGCTTCGACGATACGGGGCTCGACGCCGCGCGCACCTTCGCTGACGTTCCCGTTCTCGGGCTCTGCGAATCCGCTGTCGCTACCGCAGGCTTCCTTGCCCAGCGCTTTACTGTGGTGACGACGCTGGAGCGATCCCGGGTGCTGATCGATAATCTCGTGCGCCGTTATGGCATGGGTAGTCGTGCGAAGGTGAGGGCATCGGATATTCCGGTGCTGGAACTGGAAGATGCTGCGTCTGGCGCGATCGGCAAACTGAGAGCGGAAATCGAACGGGCGCTTTCCGAAGACGGTGCGGAGGCGATCGTGCTCGGCTGCGCCGGCATGACGGATCTGGCGCGCGAACTGCAGGATATCTACGGCGTGCCGGTCATCGATGGGGTCGCGGCTGCCGTCAAGCAGGCGGAAGCGCTGGTGTCGCTCGGTCTTTCGACCAGCAAGCGTGGCTCCTATGCCTCGCCGCTGCCGAAACATTTCACTGGCGCGATGAGCGGTTTTGCGCCGATCCGGGCGGTCGGCTGAGCATCGCAGCGAAGCTCTTGATAGTGCATAGTGCCAAGTTTCTGCTTTACTTTTCCCCCTCGCGTGAGAATTGTCACAGCCGATCATCACGCTGAGAGGAGAGCCGTACCATGTCGATCGACGAGGATCTGATCCGTATCGCGGAACAGGAAAAGGCACTGAGCTTCGATGCCTTCGATCTGACGACTGCATGGCAGCTTGGCAAGCTCTTGCAGGAACTCGCTACCGAACGCGGCCTCGGTATTGCCATCGATATCACACTGCATTCCATGCCGGTCTTCTATGTGGCCTTGCCGGGTGTGACGCCTGATAACGTCAATTGGGTGCGCCGCAAGCGCAACATGGTGTTCCGCTATTTCCGCAGCAGCTATGCCTCCGGCCTCAAGCTGCAGAAGGAAGGCAAGAAGGTGGAGGACAATGGGCTTTCTCCCGCCGATTATGCCCCGCATGGCGGCAGTTTTCCTGTCAATGTCAGAGGCACGGGCTGCATCGGTGCAGTCACCGTGTCAGGTCTGCCGCAGCGGGACGATCACAATCTTGCGGTCGAAGCCTTGGCGCTGATCCTGGCGAAGGATCTCGAAAGCCTGCGGCTTGCATGAGGCCTGCCGCATTTTTGACAAATAAAAGCCACGAAAACTGCAAGATCGCGATCCGTTCCCGGTGACGGTCATATTTCGTGAGGATAAGGTGCACCCGGTTTTGTGACTTGCTGCCGGGACATCATGTTACGTTTTCTCTTTGCCTTTGCTGCCATTGGTTTCAGCCTTTTCCTCGCCTCCTGCAATACGCTCTCGAAGGAAGAATGCGTCGCCGCCGACTGGCGGGTGATCGGTGAATCCGACGGCGCTGCCGGCTACGAGCCGCAGGAGCGTTTTGCCGCGCATGCCAAATCCTGCGAGCGGGTGAAGATCGTGCCCGATCAGACGATCTGGTATCAGGGCTATCAGGCGGGTCTCGTGCGCTATTGCACGCCGATGAGCGGCCTGATGCACGGGCAGGCGGGTCACGGCTACTCCAATGTCTGCCCGCCGGAGACAGCTGCAGGCTTCCTGCGCGGCTATACGCTCGGCAACCGCCAGAATTCACAGCAGTCGCGACTGAGCTCGCTTCAGAGCGATTACGGATCGAAGGAAGCCGAGATCGACGACCTGTCGCGCAGGCTTAAGGATGCCCCGGATGCGGACCGGCGCGATATCCGCCGGCGGATGGATGATCTCGAAGACGATATGCGTCGCATCCGCCGCGAACAGCGTGACGTTCAGGACGAACTCGACAATACCAGCGCCGAGGCGCAGTGGTTTCAGCAGAACCCGAACGCAGCGCCGCCGGTCATGCCGGGCTACTAAGGCTTTCGCCTCAGAGCTTGCCGCCGGCTTCGCTGATGCCCTTGGTCAGGCTGCCCGTCGCCGGAAAGAGCGGGATAAGGCAGGCCTGAAGCGCGTGGTAGATGTCACCCTTGCCGGGGAAGAGCGAGTGTGAGGGCACGAGGTCTTCCGTCAGTTCCTCGTGCCAGCCGCCGTTCTCGTGATCGATGAAGCAGCGCTCGATCACGTTCCAGATCTTGCGGTAGCTTTCCTCGTGGTAATCGCTCGGCAGGTGCTCATTGAGGAAGTGCGCGGCAGCAGCGCCCTCGCAGGCAGGCCACCAGAGCTTGTTGCGCTTGGCAGGCTTGTCGGCCCAGTCGAGCGTGTAGAAGAAGCCGCCTTTGTCATTGTCCCAGCCAAGCAGCATGGATTGCTCGAAGAGGGCCTTGGCCGCATCCGGCATCCATTCGATACGCTTGCCGCCGAGCGCCCAGAGCTGCAGGATCAAGCGGGTCCATTCCAGCCAGTGGCCCGGTGTCGTGCCGGCCGGGCGGAACATTTCGTTCGGATGATAGTAATCCTTGTCGAGGTTCCATTCGGAATCGAAATGTTCGGCGACGCGCCAGTCGACGGAGCCAGCCGAACGGCGGATGACGAGGTCGGCGATGCTTTCGGCCTTGGTCAGGTAATCCCGGTCGCTGGTCGCCTCGAAGGCGGCCATCAGCGCTTCGGTCAGATGCATGTTGGAGTTCTGGCCGCGATAGGTACCGCCATCGAGCGGTTGCCAGTCCGTGGTAAACTCTTCGGCGATAGCACCGTGCTTGGCTTCCCAGAACTTCGTGTTCAGGACCTCGGTGATATCGGCGAGCATGCCGTCAGCGAGCGGATGGCCGATCGTCTTTGCCGAGGAGGCGGCAAGCAGCACGAAGGCGTGGCCGTAACCCTGCTTGTTGGAATCGACAGGACCGTCGTTATCCAGCGACCAGAAATAACCGCCATTCTTACGGTCGCGATGGTGGTTCCAGATGTAATTCATGCCGTGATCGACCACATCGGCGGCACCCGGGCGGCCGAGAAGCGTGCCGATCGAGAAGCAGTGCACGGCGCGTGAGGCAATATGGAGCGGCCGCACCTGGCCTCCGGCATTGAGCGGCTTGCCGGCGTCGTCGAGGTCGTAGAAGCCGCCTTTGCGATTGATGGAATTGTGCTGGAAGAAATCGAAGAGACCGTTGGCCTGCGAAAGCAGCCAGCCTCGGTGATAGGCGCGGGTGGACCAGTTGCCGAGTGCAGGTGCCATGATACTCCTCCGAATTCGTGCACAATGCCTTTAGGAAAACGCCTATATAGAGGTCGGGCGAGTCTGTCATCCGCCAAGGCGCGCAATGGCCTAAACCGACAGACATATGTTGACATAAAGATATCTTTATGTGATTTGTCATTTCTGATCTTATGACGTCAAGGAGCCTTCCCGTGTTTGATAACCTTTTTGGTCCCGAAGGGGGCAAGCGTGATGGCAGTGAAGTGTTTGCGGCGCTTAAGAAAGCAGCCAGCGAGCGCATCCTCGTTCTTGACGGCGCCATGGGCACGCAGATCCAGGGCCTGGGCTTCGACGAAGACCATTTCCGCGGCGACCGTTTCATCGGCTGCGCCTGCCATCAGAAGGGCAATAACGACCTGCTGATCCTGTCGCAGCCGGATGCGATCGAGGAAATCCATTATAAGTATGCCAAGGCCGGCGCCGACATTCTCGAGACCAACACCTTCTCCTCCACTCGCATCGCGCAGGCCGATTATCAGATGGAAGGCGAGGTCTATGCGCTGAACAAGGAAGGCGCGGAGATCGTTCGACGCGCCGCCCAGCGTGCTGAACGCGAAGACGGCAAGCGCCGCTTCGTTGCAGGTGCCATCGGCCCGACGAACCGTACGGCCTCGATCTCGCCCGACGTCAACAATCCAGGTTTCCGCGCCGTCACTTTCGACGATCTGCGCGATGCCTATGCGGAACAGATCGACGGCCTGATTGACGGCGGCGCCGACATCATCCTGATCGAGACGATCTTCGATACACTGAATGCCAAGGCTGCGATTTTTGCCTGCGAGGAGCGCTTCGAGGCCAAGGGCATCCGCCTGCCGGTCATGATCTCCGGCACGATCACCGATCTCTCGGGCCGTACGCTGTCCGGCCAGACGCCGAGCGCCTTCTGGAACTCGGTGCGCCATGCCAACCCGTTCACCATCGGCCTCAACTGCGCGCTCGGCGCCAATGCGATGCGCCCGCATCTGCAGGAGCTTTCGGGCGTTGCCGATACCTTCATCTGCGCCTATCCGAATGCCGGCCTGCCGAACGAGTTCGGCCAGTATGACGAGACGCCGGAACTGATGGCGGCGCAGATCGACAGCTTCGCGCGCGAAGGCCTCGTCAACATCGTCGGCGGCTGCTGCGGCTCGACGCCCGAACATATCCGTGTCATCGCGGAGACGGTGGCCAAGTATAAGCCGCGGCCAATCCCCGAGCATCGCCCCTTCATGTCGCTGTCGGGTCTCGAACCCTTCGAACTGACCAAGGATATCCCCTTCGTCAATGTCGGCGAGCGCACCAACGTCACCGGTTCGGCTCGCTTCCGCAAGCTGATCACCAATGCCGATTTCACGGCAGCGCTTGATGTTGCCCGCGACCAGGTCGAGAACGGCGCGCAGGTAATCGACATCAACATGGACGAAGGGCTGATCGATTCCGAAAAGGCGATGGTCGAGTTCCTGAACCTGATTGCCGCCGAGCCCGATATTGCCCGCGTGCCCGTGATGATCGATAGCTCGAAGTTCTCGATCATCGAATCCGGCCTGAAGCGCGTTCAGGGCAAGCCGATCGTCAACTCGATCTCGCTGAAGGAAGGCGAGGAGAATTTCCTTGCCCAGGCGCGCCTGCTGCACAATTACGGTGCCGCCGTGGTCGTCATGGCTTTCGACGAGACGGGGCAGGCGGACAGCTACCAGCGCAAGGTGGACATCTGCACGCGCGCCTACAAGCTGCTGACGGAAAAGGTCGGCTTCCCGCCCGAGGACATCATCTTCGACCCGAACATCTTCGCCGTCGCGACCGGTATCGAAGAGCACAATAATTACGGCGTCGACTTCATCGAGGCGACGCGCACGATCCGCAAGACCATGCCGCTCGTCCACATCTCCGGCGGCGTGTCGAACCTGTCCTTCTCCTTCCGCGGCAATGAGCCGGTGCGCGAGGCGATGCATGCCGTGTTCCTCTACCACGCCATTCAGGCGGGCATGGACATGGGCATCGTCAATGCCGGTCAGCTGGCCGTCTACGACCAGATCGATCCGGAACTGCGCGAGATCTGCGAAGACGTGGTGCTGAACCGTCGCTCCGACGCGACCGAGCGACTGCTCGATGTGGCCGAGCGCTTCCGCGGCGCTGCCGGCAAGGAGGCCAAGGCGCAGGATCTCTCCTGGCGCGAATGGAGCGTGGAGAAGCGTCTCGAACATGCGCTGGTCAATGGCATTACCGAATATATCGAAGCCGATACCGAGGAAGCCCGCCAGCAGGCTGCGCGTCCGCTGCATGTCATCGAGGGACCGCTGATGGCCGGCATGAATGTCGTCGGCGATCTCTTCGGCTCGGGCAAGATGTTCCTGCCGCAGGTGGTGAAGTCCGCCCGCGTCATGAAGCAGGCTGTTGCCGTTCTCCTGCCCTACATGGAGGAGGAGAAACGGCTGAACGGCGGCGAGGAACGTAAGTCTGCCGGCAAGATCCTGATGGCGACCGTCAAGGGCGACGTTCACGATATCGGCAAGAACATCGTCGGCGTCGTGCTCGCCTGCAACAATTACGAGATCATCGATCTCGGCGTCATGGTGCCGGCAACGAAGATCCTCGAAACGGCTGTTGCCGAGAAGGTCGATGTTATCGGCCTCTCCGGACTGATCACGCCGTCGCTCGACGAGATGGTGCATGTGGCGGCCGAAATGGAGCGGCAGGGTTTCGACATTCCGCTTCTGATCGGCGGCGCGACGACCAGCCGCGTGCATACGGCCGTCAAGATCCATCCGGGCTACAACAAGGGCCAGTCGATCTACGTGACGGATGCCAGCCGTGCCGTTGGCGTCGTGTCCTCGCTGCTCTCGCCGGAAAACCGCCAGCCCTATATCGACGATATCAGGGCCGAATATGCCAAGGTTGCTGCCGCTCATGCGCGCAGCGAAGCCGAAAAGGTGCGCCTGCCGCTTTCGCGCGCCCGCGAAAATGCGCAGAAGGTCGATTGGGCAGCCTACAAGCCGACCAAGCCGAGCTTCCTCGGAACCAAGGTGTTCGAAGACTACGATCTGGCCGAGCTTGCAAAGTACATCGACTGGACACCGTTCTTCCAGACCTGGGAACTGCGCGGCCGCTACCCGGCGATCCTCGAGGACGAGAAGCAGGGTGAAGCCGCGCGCGCTCTCTGGAACGACGCCCAGGCGATGCTGAAGAAGATCATCGACGAGAAGTGGTTCCGGCCGCGCGCCGTCATCGGTTTCTGGCCGGCTGGTACCGTCGGCGACGATATCCGCCTCTTCAAGGACGATGCGCGCAAGGAAGAGTTGGCGACGTTCTACACGCTTCGCCAGCAGCTTTCGAAGCGCGACGGCCGCCCGAACGTGGCGTTGTCGGACTTCGTGGCGCCTGTTGATAGCGGCGTGCAGGATTATGTCGGCGGCTTCGTCGTGACGGCCGGCTTCGAGGAGATCGCCATCGCCGAACGTTTCGAGCGGTCGAACGACGACTATTCCTCGATCCTCGTGAAGGCTCTTGCCGACCGCTTCGCCGAAGCCTTCGCCGAGCGTATGCATGAGCGCGTGCGCCGCGAATATTGGGGTTATGCCAAGGACGAGACGCTCTCCAACGAGGATCTCATCACCGAAGCCTATGCCGGCATCCGTCCGGCACCCGGCTATCCGGCCCAGCCCGACCACACCGAGAAGAAGACGCTGTTTTCTCTTCTCGACGCGGAAAATACCGCTGGCGTGAAGCTGACCGAGAGCTATGCGATGTGGCCCGGCTCGTCCGTGTCAGGCATCTATATCGGCCACCCGGACTCTTACTATTTCGGTGTTGCCAAGGTGGAGCGTGACCAGGTGGAAGACTATGCCAAGCGCAAGGGCATGGAGATTTCCGAAGTCGAGCGCTGGCTCGGGCCGGTGCTCAACTACGTGCCGCGCAAGATCAATGAAGAGATCGAAGACGCGGCCTGAAACCTGAGTCTTTCCCGTCGCTTAAAGCGGCAGGCTCAGTGGTCGATTCAATGAATGAAAAAGCCGGGAAGTGATTCACTTTCCGGCTTTATGTTTTTGAATTTAAATAAAAAATTTAGCTCGCGCCGATCGTCAGCTCGGCGACGAAGTCATAGGCGTCGCCGCGATAGAGCGAGCGGGTGAATTCCACCGCGCGGCCGGAGCCGAGATAGGAAATACGCTCGATGGAAAGCCCTGCCTGGCCGACGGGGACGCCGAGCAGATGGGCGTCGGCTTCCTTCATGTTGGTCGCCGAAATCCGCTGCACGGCGCGCACGGGGCGCACGCCGAGGCGCTCCAGTTCGGCATAGAGCGAATTGGTGACGGCGGAGGGATCGGGCAGGAATTCGCCTGACACGCTCGCATGTTCGATCGCCAGGGGCTCGTCGTCGGCTATGCGCAGGCGCGAGAGGCGCGAGACCTTGATGTCGGTGCCGAGGCCGAGGATCATCATCTCGTCGGGCGAGGGCGTGTGGATGCCCTTGTGCAGCCATTCGGAGCGGGCGGTCATGCCGCGCCGGGCCATATCCTCGGTGAAGGAGGTGAGCTGCGACAGGCGCTGTTCGACTTTCGAAACCGGTTTTGCGACAAAGGTGCCGGAGCCGTGGCGGCGCACGAGCAGGCCGTCGGCCACGAGCTCGTCGATTGCCTTGCGCACGGTGACGCGGCTGACGGCCGCAAATTCTGCGATATCGCGTTCCGGGGGCAGGGCATCTCCATGGGCAAGCGTGCCGGTGCGCACTGCGTCTTCCAGCGTGCGGCGCAACTTCACATAGAGCGGGCCGGTGCCGCCGGCCTGCAAGCGTTCGGGCGAAAGGATGGAGGCGAGATCGTCGGTCATGCCACACCTCTCTGCCGTTCGTTCCGAAGCTTGACGGCAAGGTCGACGGCGCCCTGCAGCGCATCGGCCTTTGGCTCTGCGAGAAGTGCCTTGTGCCGATCGGCAAGCCACGGATGATAGGCTTTGGCCAGTCCGCCAAGCAGGCAGATGGACGGGCATTCCGCCCATGAGAGTGCATTGAGGCTTTCGTCGATCGCGCGCGCTGCATCCTCGACGATCTCGATTGCAATGACATCGCCGGCCTGAGCGCCTTCGAAGATCATGGGCGCATAACGGGCGAAGTCCGTCGGCCGGGCCGTATGGGCAAATTCGACGAGGCGTTCCGGATCGTTGCCGTATTCGGCCATGACCTTTTCCGTCAACGGTGAGGCAGTGCGAACTTTATCATAGGCAAGCAGGGATCTTTCCAGGAGATCGCGGCCAAGCCGGGCACCGCTTGCCTGATCGCCGACGATCGAACCCCAGCCGCCGATCCCGTGCAGTTTGCCATTCCGGCGGGCATTATAAACAGAGCCGGTTCCTAGAGCGCCGACAATGCCGTCGCCGTCTCCGAGCGCGCCCTGCAGCGAAATCAGCGCGTCGGTGACGACCTGGCCATTTCTGAAGGGAAGAGCCTTTTCGATGCGCTTGCCGTAATCGCCGACATTGGCACCGGCGACACCGATGACAGCGGTGGCGGTGGAAACGGTTTCATTTTCAAATCCTGCATCACGCAGAGCCTGACGAGCGGATTCGACGATATTGACGAGAGAGTTTTCCAGATCGGAAAGGATGTTGGCAGGGCCCGCCCTGCCGCGACCAATGACATTGCCCATTCTGTCCGCAACTGCGGCCCGGCAGCTCGTTCCACCGCCATCTATGCCGATTGCAAGTTCCGTCATCG
Source organism: Hyphomicrobiales bacterium (assembly GCA_900473185.1). Taxonomy (GTDB): domain Bacteria; phylum Pseudomonadota; class Alphaproteobacteria; order Rhizobiales; family Rhizobiaceae; genus Rhizobium. The sequence continues at coordinate 29,634 of UCKU01000041.1, forward strand.
GACCTCCGGATACGCCGTTCCCTTATGTTTTTTAACACAATACCAAAAAAATACCATTTACCAAGCGGAAATGATCGGGAAAATTCCTGTTTTTATCATGTTGATTTTAAATGATAAAATTTTTTAATGAATTTTCTCGGCTCAAGAAGTTAATTTCGGCTGGACAATTGGTATTTTTTTGGCCTTAATTCCGGAAAAGGGAACAGCGTATCGAGGCATGTGAAAACCGGCAAAGAAAAATAGCGCCGGCCATGTTTCGAGAAAGGTGCAGGCAACGATCCGAAGGAGCCGACATGGCTTGCGGGAGCGCGGCATCTTTCCAGTTTTCCCTTATTTTCTGGCGCCCGGTTCAGTGTATCGGGAGGACGCCCCGTCCGGCCGGGGGCTCTCGTCTCCGCTCGACAGAGC
>UCKU01000043.1 GCA_900473185.1 Hyphomicrobiales bacterium
AGACTTAATACCAGCTTGAGGATGTGGGACCAAGTTCGCTTACTCGTCGCGTCGCAAGTTGCGAATTCGGTCGAAAAGAACGGCAAGGACAATTGCACCGCCGATAAAGCAGCCTTGCCAGAAGGCGTTGATGCCGAGCAGGCCAAGACTGTTGCGGATCACCTCGATGAGTGCGGCGCCGATCAACGCTCCAAAGGCGGTGCCGACGCCGCCGGCCAGATTGGCGCCGCCGATGACCGCAGCGGCGATGACCTGAAGTTCCATCCCGGCGCCGATATTTGTGGTGACAGCGCCGAGCCAACCGGTTTGGATGATGCCGGCAACCCCTGCCGACAGGGCGGAAATCATATAGACGATGACCTTGATCCTCTGCACGGGAACGCCCGTCAGTGTCGCGGCGTGCTCATTGCCACCGATGGCAAAAACATAGCGGCCGAACTTGGTCCAGCGCAGCACAAAACCGGTGATAAGTGCCAGCACGACCATGTAAAGCACTGGATTGGCGATGCCGAAGAGCCAGGCGCCGCCACCCAGCGCCAGCAGCTTGTCGTGATCAGGCCCGAACTGGAAAACGACGGTGTTGTTGGATGCGACCATCGCAAGGCTGCGCGCAATCGACAACATGCCGAGCGTGACGACGAAAGGCGGGAAGCCGAGATAGGCAATCAACAGGCCGTTGAAAGCTCCGACCAAAAGAGCGGTACCGATCGAGGCGGCGATGCCGACCTCAATGCTGTACCCCGCGTGCATGACGACCGCCAGCACCATGCTGCACAGGCAAAGCACGGAACCAACGGACAAGTCTATGCCGCCGGTGATGATGACCAGTGTCATGCCCAGCGCGATAATTGCGACGAAGGTGACGTTGCGGGTGATATTGTAGATGTTCTTTGCCGTCGCAAAGGAGTCTGTTGCCATCGACAGAAAAATGCAGGCGAAAATGACCGCAATCAGAACCCAGAATGTCTGGCCGCCCAAGATCGCCGCAAGCCAACTCCGTTGCTTCTGTCCGATCGTCTGGTCAAGTGTAATCGCCATCGTCGACCTTCTTTCTTGCTGCTGCAACGGATAGCATCGATCACACCTGTTCGATGGCGCCGGTGATCAGCCCCGTCACTTCCTCGGGCGAACTTGCTGCAATTGGCTTGTCGGCTACTTTTCTGCCCCGCCGCATAACGATCACGCGGTCTGCGACCGAAAAGACGTCGGGCATGCGGTGGCTGATCAGGACAACGACAATGCCCCGGTCACGCAATTGGCGGATCAGATTCAGAACCTCGGCCACCTGCCGCACGGAAATGGCTGCCGTTGGCTCGTCCATCAGCACGATTTTCGCTTCTGACAGCATCGTGCGAGCAATCGCGACCGCTTGCCGCTGTCCACCTGACATTTGCTTGACGAGATCGCGCGGCCGCGTTTCGGATTTGAGTTCGCGAAATATCTCGCCGGCGCGCTTGTACATGGTCTTGTAGTCGAGGATGCGAAGAGGCCATACGCCGCGGCGCAATTCTCGTCCAAGGAACACGTTCGCCGCCGCCGTAAGATTGTTGCAGAGCGCCAGATCCTGATGAACGATCTCGATGCCGTGCAGCCGTGCCTCCTTCGGCCGATGAAGCACGATCTCGGCGCCATCGAGACGCATGGTTCCGTGGCTCGGCCGAAAGTTGCCGGCGATCATCTTGACCAATGTGGACTTACCAGCGCCGTTATCGCCCATGAGGCCGACCACTTGCCCCGCTTCGAGCGAAAACGAAACATCGTTGACGGCCTGGATGGCACCGAAATGTTTGGAAATATTGGTGAGCTCGAGAACCGCCACCAGCCTCCTGGCCTCCCAAAAACTTGTCGCTATCAATTCGCTCTGGACCCGGCTTGTTTTCGACGAGGCTCAGCGAATTCGCCTTTCCTATATCCTCCGAGGAAAAGCGATTATTAGCATTTACGCAAAACCCCGCGACAGCGTCAACTCATTGTCCGAGGTGTTGGGCCTATTGTAACAAAAATCTGTTTTGTCGGACAAATATCATTTGACGGAAGCGGCGTCCGAATATTAGCTGTCAGTGGGAGAGAGAGCATGCTGATCCTTGTTACCGGTGCGACGGGCAAGGTCGGGCGGCGCTTCATTGCTGGGCTGCTTGACGATCCGAGATTTTCCAAAGCTCGTATTCGCGCGCTTTGTCATAACCGTTTGTGCGAGGCGACGGACCGAGTCGAAGTCATCCGCGGCTCGATCGCCGATCGGGATGTTGTGGCCGCAGCGCTCTCTGATGTTACCCATGTCGTGCATCTCGCCACATGCAAGGAAACGCCTGAAGATGTCATGGATGTCACGGTCAAAGGTCTCTTTTGGCTGCTTGAGGAATTCCGTGCGAGTGTCACGGCACGCCAGTTCATCCTGATCGGCGGCGATGCGGGCATCGGGCATTTCCACTATCGCCACAATGGGCCGATCACTGAGAGCGCACCCCATTGCGCCTATCCGGGAAGCTACGCGCTCTCCAAGGTTCTGGAAGAGGTCATGCTGGAGCAGTTTGGCATTCAGTACGGCCTCAATGGTTGTTGCCTGCGCGCGCCCTGGATCATGGAGAAGGACGATTTCAAATATTCGCTGTCCTTTGGAGACGACGTCTTCGGCGGCCCGGACTGGAAGACACTCGTTCCGGAAGAAGCCGCGCGGGGCTATGCAGCCATGGGTACGGTGCCGCTGCTGCTCGATGCTGACGGCCGTCCGCTGAAACGCAACTTCGTGCATGTCGATGACCTCGTATCTGCAATATTGGCAGCGATCGACAACCCCCGGGCGGAGCGGCAACTCTTCAATATCTGCATGGATCGGCCTGTCGACTATGCTGAAGTCGCCGCCTACTTGTCGCGCACGCGAAATCTCGGCTCCGTCAACATACCGAGCCGTTTTCATTCCAATTGGATGGACAACAGCAAGGCAAAATACCTGCTGGATTGGCGGCCAAATTACGATCTCGAAATGCTTATCGACTCGGCGTGGCAATACGAGCGTTCGAAGGAGGAGCCTCGCATCGTCTGGTATCCGGGTTGATTTCGTGTGGCGGGCATGCCGTGCCCGTCTGTTTCAAGGGAGGAAACCATGAGGAAGGCATTACTACTTACAGCCGCAGTTTTAGCACTGACAGCGGGGCAGGCCCTGGCCAAGAAGCAACTCGTCATCGTCGTCAAGGGCCTCGACAATCCGTTCTTCGAAGCAATCAATCAAGGTTGCCAGAAATGGAACAAGGAAAACCCGACTGCGGAATACGAGTGCTTCTACACCGGTCCGGCATCGACATCGGATGAAGCCGGCGAAGCGCAGATCGTGCAGGATATGTTGGGCAAGGCAGATACGGCTGCAATCGCGATTTCGCCGTCAAATGCAAAGCTCATCGCCCAGACTCTGAAGACCGCCAATCCGACGGTTCCGGTGATGACGCTTGATGCCGATCTTGCAGCCGAGGATGCAGCGTTGCGCAAGACTTATCTCGGCACCGACAACTATCTGATGGGCGCACGCATCGGCGAATACATCAAGAAGGCCAAGCCGAAGGGCGGCAAGATCTGCACAATCGAAGGCAATCCGGGAGCGGACAATATTCTGCGTCGTGCTCAAGGTATGCGTGACACGCTCACTGGCCAGAAAGGGCTGACCGCGCTGAAAGGCGAGGGCGGTTGGACGGAAGTCGCCGGCTGCCCGGTCTTCACCAATGATGACGGCGCCAAGGGTGTGCAGGCAATGACCGATATCCTGGCGGCCAATTCCGACCTCGACGCATTCGGCATCATGGGCGGCTGGCCATTGTTCGGCGCGCCGCAACCCTATCGTGACCTGTTCAAGCCGATGGCCGCCAAGATCGCCAGCAACGATTTCGTCATCGGTGCCGCCGACACGATCGGTGACGAGGTTGCTATTGCGAGAGAAGGCCTGGTGACCGCACTCGTCGGCCAACGGCCGTTCGAGATGGGCTATAAGGCACCTACGGTGATGATGGATCTAATTGCCGGCAAGGCAGTTGAAGATCCGGTATTCACCGGGCTCGACGAGTGCACGAAGGACACAGTCGATACCTGCATTCAAAAGTAGGCTCGCGGTTTGGCGCACCCGGTACAAGGGTGCGCCGACTGCCTCCACGAGACGGATCGAAAGATCTGCAGGGCTTGACGTGCTCTGAATTCCGCGCTTTGTGCCGGATCCAATCGCAGGCGACTTCCTCGTTATTACGATTGTTTTGATAATACGTGCAGACAGTCGAAAGAATGCTGGGGCAGTAGAAATAGATGCCTGACAAGAAATCGGGAAGGCCGACGACTCCGGTCGAGGTGGCGGTGGTTGACCGCTCAGCCACCACAAGGCGCCCAAATGCTCCCCGCATGACTGGGGCGAGTGTTCATGTATCTTTGGCGGGCGAGATCGGCCTCCGAATCGTGCGCGGTGACTATCCGCCCGGCACGATCCTGCCAAACGAGGCAAAATGGTCGCAGGTCTTTGAAGTCAGCCGGTCGGCGGTGCGCGAAGCGATCAAGATGCTGATGGCCAAGGGCCTGCTTTCTTCCCGCCCGAAAATCGGCAGTTGGGTGGAGCCCAAGGAACGTTGGAACCTGTTGGATCGGGATGTATTGGGCTGGTATGCCGCATCACCCGATCGCGAATCGTTTCTGAGGACCGTGCAGGAACTGAGGCATATCATCGAGCCGGAAGCGACCGCGCTTGCTGCTGAGCGCCGAACCGAGGAGCAAATGAACGCGATCAGCCAGGCCCTGCATGACATGGGTCACGCGACATCACTCCAGCAGCGAACAGAGGCCGATGCGCGATTTCACATCGCGATCTTGAGCGCCTCCGGAAACGATCTGCTGGTGCCGCTCGGTGTATTGATCGAATCGGCGCTGAACCACCTCTTCACTCATGTCACGCGTGAGGAAGACAACTTGCTATACGTGCTGAAACTTCACGAAAATATTGAGAAAAGCATCAGATTGCAGCGACCGAATTTGGCGCGCAACGCGGTCCGCAAGGTGCTGGCAAATACAGACCAAATCATAGCACGGTGGTCACGATAGAAATTTGTATCCTGTCCGGCTGAGGGATCGGTCGCCAGTCCCGCGTGCGTATCTTGAAATAGCGCCTAACCACCGACGGAAAAGCCCGCTCTCAAGCGGGCTTTTCGTTGGCCAAGAGCTTAAATCTAAAACCCGTTGCTTAGGAGGCCAGCGCTGTGGCGCCGCGCGGCGACTTCGCCATCAGCCGTGCATAGGCGATCGCGGACAGCATGTTGACGTGGTTGGCCTTACCGGTTCCGGCGATGTCGAAGGCGGTGCCATGGTCGACGGAGACACGGTCAATCGGCAGGCCCAAGGAGACGTTGACTGCGGTTTCGAAGGCGACGAGTTTGATCGGGATGTGGCCCTGGTCATGGTACTGGGCGATGACGAGGTCGAAGGCACCGTTATAGGCGCGGGCGAAGACCGTGTCGGCGGAGATCGGGCCGACCACATCGATACCCTTGGCCTGGGCGAGCTCTACGGCAGGTGCCAGGAATTCCGTGTCCTCGGTTCCGAAGAGGCCGTTTTCGCCACAATGCGGGTTGAGGCCGGCAACGGCGATGCGGGCTTTCTTGCCGAGGCGCATGAAGTGATTGTGGCCGGCTTCGATCGTTGCCAGCACGCGCTCAGTCTTGGCCCGCTCGATCGCACCCTTCAGCGACACGTGAGTGGAGACATGGATCGTATTCAGCCGCTCGGAGGCGAGCAGCATGAAAGAGCTCTTGGAACCGGTCAGATGCGCCAGCAGGCCGGTATGGCCATCGAAATGATGGCCGGCGAGGTTCATGGCTTCCTTGTTGATCGGCGCCGTGACGATGACGTCGGCTTCCTTCGACATTGCGAGATCGACGGCGCGGGCGATGTAGCGAACGGATGCGTCGCCGGCGACCGGGCTGACCTTGCCGATTTCGGGGAGGGGGGCGCCAAGCGGCACCTCGTCGACGGCGATGGTGTTTCCGTCCTCGGAGGCGGAGGGGCCAAAATTGAGGCTGACGTCGGTGGCGCGCGCAGCGCGTTCCAATGCTTCGGCATTGCCAACGATGACGAAATCGCGCCGTTCGGCGGCCGGCAGTGCAGCCAGCGCCTTGACGATCACTTCAGGGCCTACGCCGGCGGGGTCGCCGAGGGTTACTGCGACTTTTGCATTTCTGTCCATCAGTCAAATTCCTCTTGAAAGCCCTGCCTCAATAGGCCGCTTCGTAGATCGAGCGTATGTCAGTGCGCGTCAAGTCGCGCGGATTGTTATCGAGCAGCCTGCGGATCGCGAAAGCATCGTCGGCCATGGCGTCGAGATCGTTTTCCGGCACACCGAGGCCGGAGAGCGTCATTTCGATGCCGAGTTCGGCGCAGAAGGCATAGGCCGCATCGAAGACCGATTTGACGGTATCGGACGTGTCGTAACCAAGCGCTTCCATGACTGCCTTCGTCTTTTCGGGCACGGCCGGCGTGTTGAAGGCGAGAACATGCGGGAAGATCAGCGCATTGGCCGCGCCATGGGCGACATGCCAGCGGGTGCCGAGCGGATAGGCGAGTGCATGGCCGCCAGCGGTATTGACCGGGCCAAGGCAGAAGCCGCCATAGAGTGAGGCCAGCGAAAGCCCGGCACGGGCTTCGGCATCCGAACCGTCGCGGACGGCTCTTGCAAGATACTTGCCGACGAGCCGCGTTCCTTCGATCGCATACATGTCGATCATCGGATGCGCCTTGCGATTGGTGAAGGCCTCGACGCAATGCGCCATCGCATCGACGCCGGTTGCCGCAGTGGTTCGGGCGGGAACGGAGAAGGTCAGCGACGGGTCGATGACGGCGATATCGGCGAGCATGTGAAGGCTCTCGACCGCGAGTTTAGCCTTGGTCTCGGGGTCGGTGACGAGCGCGCGGATGCCGGCCTCGCTGCCCGTGCCCGATGTGGTCGGCACCTGCGCGAGCGCTGCCTTGCGCGCCCTCTGCACCTTGTTCGGGCCGACAACTTCGCGAAGCGTCTGTTGCGAGCCGGCAAGCACGGCAGCGAGCTTGGCAAGATCCATGGCGCTACCGCCGCCGAAGCCGACGATGAGCTCAGCCTGTGTCGCTTCTGCCGCGGCGAGCACTTTGTCGAGATTGGCAATATCCGGTTCGGGCGTTACATCAGAGAAGACCGAAACCTCACCCTTCAGCTGCAACACATCGACGCGTGCGGCATTGAAAGCATCCGAGATAACCAGCGTTCGGGAATAACCCTTGCTGGCCGCCCAGGCGCCCAACTTCCCCGCAGTTCCGACACCGAACTCGATCAGGTGTGGCCGGACAACGGTAATAGGTGAATCCAAACTGACCATATACGGTCCTCCCCGATGCGCGACGGACTTGACCGTCAATGATGTAAATTTGTTATCCTGTCCCGTTGTTTTTGGCAAGAATGAATGAGGGTTTTTCTCATCTGTCGATCAATTCTCGGCAAATCGGGGGTATTTTCTATGTTCCTTTTATTGCTTAAGAAATTGATTTATAACGATTATTATTGGAGTTCGACAATGGGCTCGTCTGGTTGAGCCAACTTGCCAATCGCTTGTCGTGTATTTGTAAAAATAAAGACGCGCATGGGGGAGGCCGAAGTGTTCCATACATTCGGCCTCCCCCATGCGCTACCGGCACTTGCGATTGCTTCTAAGCAATTGATTCCAATGGAAGACGCACATATTTGATGGCGCGTCGGTAATAGGTATAGGCTACATGCAGCGCGCCATCCGGTCCCTGTGTGATGGAGGGATAGGAGAACTCGCGATTGAGCATATCCTTCGAATTGTTGCTCAGGCAGTAACCGTCGCCGGTATCGAGATCGAACTTGCGCTCGAAATAACCGCCTGTATCGGCAGAAACCGCAAGGCTGAGCGGCGCGCGCGGGACACCCCAGATGGCCTTTCTGGCCGGCATGCTCGAAATTTCCGCAACAGGCGCCCTATCGCTTTCGATTTCGTCATAGAGCGAGTGGCGCCGCGCATCGGAGGACGCAGCGTTGCTGTGGTTGTAAACCATCGCTATTCTCCGGTCCGTCAGTCCTACGGCCTGGATCGAGGAATTGTTGTTAGGCAGATTGGTCGGCTCCGGCGCGCTCCAGGTCTCGCCTTGGTCTAATGACAGCGAGGCGCGAATATTCTCTGAATAACGATCGCGGAAGAAGGCGATCATCCTATCGCCCTCAAGCGGCACGATATTCATGTGCACGGCGCCCAGACTGCCTTCTATCTCCTTCATCTGCCAGCTCTTTCCGCTGTTGCGGGAGATCAGAACTCCTGCAGTGTCGGCATCGCCGCTCCAGCGCTGACCGGGCAGGCTGATGCAGCGGAAGATGGGAAGTAACCAGTCGCCTTTGCCATTTACGACAATCTGCTGGCGCACGAAGGTGCCGGCCAGCTCGCAGAGAATGGAGGGCGGCGCAAAACTCTTGCCACCATCTTCGGAGATCCGGCATTTGACAACTGCGCCATCCTGATCGCCAGATGTCTGCGAGGTGTAAAGCAGCCAGACCCGACCATCCGGTGCATTGAAAATCAAGGGATTCTGTTCAGATTTTGCCGGATCGTCAGACATTTTCTCCGGTTCGGACCAGCGATCCGTGCCGGGCGCCAGCCGCGACATGTAAATCGAGATGTCGCCCATACCTTCCATCGTGCCGCCAAACCAGACGCAGGTCAGCGTGCCATCGGCCAGAAAAGCGAGATTAGCAGCATGGTTCTGGATGCAGGGAGAGGGCAGATAGGCGTCAAAGCGGTCAGTCTGCGCGGTATTTGCCCTGAGGACACCGTCCATCAACGCCGGAATGTCCTGGGGCTTCAAACCTGTCGTTTGCATGGCATCCTCCTTTACGGCAGCTTTGTGTAGCCTTCGGCCAGAGCTGCATATTCGGCATCATTGAGTGGTACCAGCGGCGGGCGCGTGCGCCGCCAGCCGGCATTGCCGGTCTTCAGGCCGACCATGGCCTTGATCGTCGGGATCTGGACATAGGAGTTCGACAGGGTGCGGAAGCCATTGATGCGTGCCTGCGCAGCCTCGACCTCTGCGCTCTTCGCCTCGTCGTGGACATGGTCGTAGACCGTGCGCAGCGAGTTTGCGACGAGGTTCGAGGTCGCGGTAATGCAACCGGCGCCGCCGGCCTTCAGGAGCGGCAACAGCAGCGGGTCGGCACCACAGAGCACCGAGAAGCCAGGGCAGGCTGCGATGATCGCCTGCATGTTGTTGAAATCGCCTGCAGATTCCTTGATGCCGACGACCGTTTCCGGGAAGGCCTCGACCAGCCGGCTGATCAGCGGAATGGAGAGTGGAACGCCTGAGACCTGCGGGATATGATAAAGGATCACCTGCAGCCTGGTATCGCCGATCTTCTCCAGGATCTGCGCATAGGCAGCGAACAGCCCCTCATCGGAGACGCCCTTGTAATAGAAGGGCGGCAGCATGACCACTTTGGTAACGCCGAGCGAAAGCGCATGCTTCGTCAGTTCGACCGTCTCGGGAATGGCGACGACGCCGGTGCCCGGCAGCAGTTTGTCGGCTGGAATACCAGCCTTCAGCGCCGCTTCGAGGATCACGCGGCGTTCGGGGGAAGAGAAGGAGTTGGCCTCGCCCGTCGTTCCGAGCAGTGCCACGCCGTGGCAGCCTTCTTCGATCAGCCGCTGGCAATGTTCGGTGAAAAGGCCGAGATCCGGACTGCCATCGGTATTGAGAGGGGTGGTGGCGGCGCTATAGACGCCTGTAATCTTGTGATTGCTCAAAATATCCTCCTCGCCAGACCGGGCCTTCCCGGCACGTTCCTACCCTGTCGTATTCATCCAACGCGGTGTAGTTGTCAATCTTACAAATTTGAAAACTCCGTGTGCTAATTTTTAAGCTATTGATTTTCGTAACTAAATAATTGATATCCTCGCTTTTAATCTTTCGTTCGTTATTTTTCATTGACAGATTTACATTATCGCGCAAATGTCAGCGCCATATCGCGCAGCTTCGGGGAGGTCTTTCGAAAGGCGCGCTATTTGTCACGGAGGAGCAAATGACAATTGGTAGTGACCAAAACTTTTCGCAGATTTCCCGTCGTGAAGCGCTGAAGCTCGGGCTTGCGGCCGGTGTCGGCTTCTCGCTCTTCGGTGCGAGCGCGCGCATCGTCATGGCGCAGGACGGGCAGGTCCTGAAGGCCATCAATCCGGCCTTCGACCAGGACTGGTCGCCGCTGCGCGGCGGCGGCAGAACCTTCCGCTGGAATTCCTTCTGGTGGGCGTCGCCGATGTATTTCGACGCTGAGGGCAAGATCCAGCCTTACGTCTTCACGAGCTGGGACTCGCCGGATAAGAAGGTCTGGACGTTCAAGATCGACCCGAAGGCAGTCTTCTCCGATGGCAGCAAGATCACCGCGGCCGATATCAAGGGCTCCTGGGAAGTTTCTTCCATGCCCAATACCAAGAACCAGCGCGTTGACCAGGTACTGAGCAAGGTGCAGGGCTACAAGGAAATCTCTGCCGGCTCAGCCAAGGAGCTGACCGGCGTAACAACGCCCGATGAATCGACGGTTGTCTGCACGCTGACGCAAGCCGATCCGATCTTCTTCATGCGCCTTGCCAATCACATCGTCCCGATCACCAAGGCCGCCCAGTCGCGCGGCAGCGACGGTGAGGAAGTGGCCGATTGGTACAAGCCTGATAGCAGCGCCGTCTATTCCGGTCCCTTCAAGCTGACGGCTCTTGATATCGATGCCGGCACGCTGACCTTCGAGCCGAACGAGAAATTCTTCGGACCGAAGCCGAAGCTTGCCCGCATCGAGATCAGCTCGATCGAAGACAACGTGACTGCGACCTCGCTGATCAAGTCAGGCGAATACAATGCTCACACCGAGCTTGTCACCTCGACGATCATCCAGGATCTCGGCCCGGAATTCTCTGCCGGCCCGCTCATCCCGACCAGCCAGCATTTCTGGTTCAACACGTCGCGCGCGCCGATGGATGACCCCAAGGTTCGCCAGGCGCTGATCATGGCCGTCGATCGCGACGGCCTGTTCAAGGCGTCCTATCCGGATGGTCCGCACAAGAAGGCCGACCAGATCCTGAACTCGGTTCCGGGTGCAGATAATTCCGGCTTCGAACCCTATCCGTATGATCCGGCAGCAGCCAAGAAGCTGCTGGCTGAATCGAGCTATGGCGGTCCTGAGCGTCTTCCAAAGCTGCTGTTCGTCGGCATTTCCGGCCCGGCGATCCAGGCGGCTGCTCAGTTCATCGCCGAGCAGTGGCGCCAGAACCTTGGCATCACCGCCGTCGACATGAAGCCGCAGCAGGACGCCTATGCGGGCCCGGACCAGAACTCGGTTCAGATCTTCCGTGATGACGTCGGTACGCGTGTTCCCGATGCGGTCTCCTATCTCGCCGGTTCGATCGCCTCCACCTCGTCCAACGCCCAGAACAAGCTCGGCGGATACAAGAACGACAAGGTGGACAGCCTGCTTGCTGAAGCAGCAACCAAGGCTGCCGACGATCCGGATCGCGTGAAGCTCGCACAGGAGGCACAGAAGGCCTTCCGCGACGACTGGGCCTTCCTTCCGTGGTACTCTCAGGCGATGTCGCGCTGGGCAACCAAGGAGGTCAAGGCAATGGAAAAGAACCTCGACTGGCAGGTCGTGGCTCCCTGGGATGTTTCCATCGGCTGAAGCCGATAGCAGGGCCGCATGATGCGGCCAAAGCAGCGGCGCGAAGGCCGAAAGGCCTTCGCGCTATATTTCAAGAAGAACCGGCGGCTGCGGCCCTCTCGCGGGAATGCGCCGGGCAAGAATGGGAGGTGGCCTTGCTACGCTATGTGCTCACGCGGTTTGCCATCTGGATTCCGTCTGTCCTGGTCGTGATGATGGCCGTCTACGCGATGGCTTTTTATGGTGCCGGCGATCCGATCAAGCTGATCTTCCTTCGCGCGCCTGGTGACGTCGCCTACAACCCGCAGCGTATCGAGGCGATCCGCGAAAGTGCGGGTCTCAACAAGCCCTTCATCGAGCAGTTTGGTCTTTACATCTGGAACCTCCTGCACGGGCAGTTCGGCAATTCGCTGACGTCAGGCCGCTCCGTCTGGGCAATGGTTTCGGCAGCTGCTCCCGTCTCTTTCCAGCTTGCGCTCTGTTCCATCATCTTGACGACGGTCGTTGCGATCCCGCTCGGGATGATCGCCGCTCTCAACCAGAACAATCGTGTTGACTATACGATCCTCGGTACGGCGCTTTTCCTCTGGGCGATCCCGGCCTATGTCGCGGGCCCGCTGCTGATGGTGGCGCTGATCGTGCTGCTGCCGATGATCAAGGTGCCCTATGGCTGGGGCGGCGTCTTCGACGTGCGCATCCTTCTGCCACTCATCGTGCTCTCCTTCCAGCCGATCGCGCTGATCGTGCGCCAGACGCGTGCCGCCGTCATCGAGGTACTGTCGGAGGATTTCGTTCGCACCGCGCGTGCCAAGGGCGTGCCGGAAATCGTGGTGGCGCTGAAGCATATCCTGCGTCCGGTGCTGACGCCCGTTGTGACGCAGCTTGGCCTCATCATGATCACCATCGTTAACGGCGCAATCTTCGTCGAGCTCGTCTTCGGCCTGCCGGGTCTCGGCCGATTGACCGTGCAGGCGCTCACCAATTCCGATTATCCCGTCATTCTCGCGATCACCCTGATCGGATCCTTCCTGGTCATGGTGTCGAACCTGCTGGTCGATGTGCTCTACCCGCTGCTCGATCCGCGCGCCAATGATTCCAGAAGGAGCCGCTGATCATGTCCGCCATTCCTCTTTCGACGATCGACACGGTCGAGGAGCCGCCGGTTAACCTGTGGCGCGATGCCTGGCATCGCCTGAAGCGCAACAAGCTTGCGATCTTCGGCCTGATCGTGATTGTGATACTCGCCTTCACGGCAATCTTCGGCCCCGCGCTGACGCCCTATGACTACCTCAGCCAGGATCTCGCGTCTCGCAATGCGCCGCCGTCGCTCGCGCATTTCTTCGGCACTGACGATCTTGGTCGCGACGTCTTCAGCCGTATTGTGTTCGGTACGCGTACGGCCTTTCTCGTCGCCGTCATCGTCACCTTCATCGCGGTGCTGATCGGGCTTCTGCTCGGCGCCATTGCCGGCTTCTTCGGCAATCCCTACGACCGGGCCATCATGTGGCTGACCGATGTGACAATGTCGGTGCCGAACCTGCTCCTGGTCGTCGTCATCAATGCATCGTTGAAGACGCCGATTACCAAATGGATGGAGGCGCAGTATCTCGCGACCCTCAATCCCTTCTATCGTCAGACCGTCTGGGTGGATTTCCTGCTGGTCTTCGGCTCGATGGCGCTGATCTCCTGGCCGCCTTATGCGCGCCTCGTCCGCGCCCAGGTTCTGTCGATCCGCAATCGTCCTTACGTCATGGCGGCACAGGCGCTCGGCCTTTCCAACTGGATCGTCATTCTGCGCTATATCGTGCCGAATGCGCTTGGTCCGCTGATCGTTTCCGTCAGCGCCGGCCTCGGTACTGCCATGGTGCTGGAAAGCGCCTTCAGCTTCCTCGGTGTCGGCGTCAATCCGCCGACCCCCAGCTGGGGCAATATGATCTCGGACGGCCTGCGCGTCTGGCAGCATTATCCGCATCTCCTCGCCGCTCCGGCGGCCGTGCTCGGCCTTGCTTCGGTAGCCTTCAGCTTCCTCGGCGATGGCCTCAACGACGCACTCAATCCGCGGGGCAGCAAATGATGAACGCAACAACCACTGAACGCCTGCTGGATGTGAAGGATCTCACCATCGAGATCGACACGCGCCGCGGCCCCGCCGTCGTCGTCGATGGCATCGATCTCTACGTCAACAAGGGCGAGACGCTCGGCGTCGTCGGTGAATCCGGCTGCGGCAAGAGCCTGACCATGCTGAGCCTGATGCGGCTCCTGCCGAACAAGATCAAGGTGACGAAGGGCTCGGCGACGTTCGACGGACGCGACCTGCAGAAGATGTCGAACGGCGAGTTGCGCAAGGTGCGCGGCGGCGATGTCGGCTTCGTCTTCCAGGATCCGATGACCTCGCTCAATCCGGTCATGCGCATCGGTGACCAGATCTGCGAGCCGCTGATCTATCATCGCAAGATTTCGAAGGCGGATGCCCGTGCGCGTGCCGTCGAGCTTCTGCGCCTTGTCGGCATTCCAGGGCCGGAAGAGCGGCTGATGGCCTATCCGCACGAGCTTTCCGGCGGCATGCGCCAGCGCGTGATGATCGCGATCGGCCTTGCGTGCAATCCGAAGCTTCTGATCGCCGACGAGCCGACCACCGCGCTCGACGTGACAATCCAGGCCCAGATCGTCGATCTGGTGAAGGATCTGCGCGCCAAGCTGGGCATGTCCGTCGTCTGGATCACCCACGACCTCGCGCTGATTGCGGGTCTCGTTGATCGCGTCGCCGTGCTTTATGCCGGCACGGTCGTGGAAGATGCGCCTGTGGACGAGCTTTATGCTCGTCCCAGCCATCCCTATACGCGCGGCCTGCTGTCCTCGATCCCGAAGCTTTCGGATGCGCCGGCAAGTCGCCTGTCCTCGATCGGCGGCACGCCACCGGAGCCCGGTCGCCGGCCGAAGGGCTGCCCCTTTGCGCCACGCTGCCCGCTGGCCGAAGCCGTCTGTCATGAGCGTGTGCCGCGGCTCGAGCCGATTTCCGGCAACAGCGCGCATCGCGCCGCTTGTTTCGTCGTCCAGAGAATGCAGGAGGCTGCGTGATGGGTGCTCAACCGCTCTTGAAGGTCGAAAACCTCGTCAAGCATTTCCATGTCAAACTCGGTGCTTTCGGCGAGCGCTCGGCGACCGTTTATGCGCTCGACAATGTCAATCTCGAGATTATGGAAGGCGAGACGCTGAGCCTCGTCGGCGAATCCGGTTGCGGCAAGTCGACGACCGGCTTCACCATCCTCAATCTCTACAAGGCGACGAGCGGCAAGGTGGTCTACAAGGGCCAGGATCTTGCGACGCTCGATGAGAAGCAGATGCGGCCGTTCCGCCGCGACCTGCAGATCGTCTTCCAGGACCCCTATTCAACGCTGAACCCGCGCATGACCGTGGGCGAGGCGATCGGCGAGCCAATCCTCTTTCACAAGCTTGCTACCAAGGCCGAGTTGAAGGACAAGGTCGCGGCACTGCTGACGGATGTCGGCCTGCCGACGCGTTTTGCGCAGCGTTATCCTCATGAACTCTCGGGCGGTCAGCGCCAACGCGTGGTCATTGCCCGTGCGCTTGCCTGCCAGCCGAAGTTCATCGTCTGCGACGAGGCGATCTCGGCGCTTGACGTGTCGATCCAGGCGCAGATCATCAATTTGCTGCTCGACCTGCAGGAAAAATACGGCCTGACCTATCTCTTCATCGCCCATGACCTGGCCGTCGTACGTCATATCAGCACGCGCGTCGGCGTCATGTATCTCGGTCGTCTTGCTGAGCTTGCAACGCGCGAAGAGCTTTTCGATAATCCGCTGCATCCCTATACGAAGGCGCTGTTGTCGGCCGTTCCCGAGACTGATCCGGAGCTTGAGCGGACACGTAAGCGTCAGATCCTGCAGGGCGATGTGCCGAGCCCGCTGAATCCGCCGACAGGCTGTCGTTTCCATACGCGCTGCCCGATCGCTATGGACGTCTGCAGCAAGGTCATTCCAGAATGGAAGGAAGCAAAGCCCGGCCATCTCGTTGCCTGCCATGCCGTCAATCCGGGGCAGACTTCATGACGCTGAAAGTCGCCATCATTGCCGACGACCTGACTGGCTCGCTCGATACGGGCACTCCCTTCGTGGAGGCCGGGCTGTCAGTCGCCGTGGCGATCGATGTCGAAGCGGCCGGCAAGGCGCTGGAAACTGGCGCCGAAGTCGTTGTCGTCAATACTGCTTCGCGCGGGTTGCCGGAAGCGGATGCGGCCGCACGCGTGCGGGCCGTTGCCGAGACCCTGCACGCCGCCGGGTCGGCCATCTTCATGAAGAAGATCGACTCCCGACTGAAGGGCAATGTCGCAGCCGAAAGCATTGCGCTCGCCGATGTGCTTGATCTCAAGACAATCCTCATGGCGCCCGCCATTCCCGATCAGGAGCGGATCACATATCGTGGCTGCGTGGTCGGGCGCGGTGTGGAGCATCCCTTGCCGATAGCCGGCCTCTTCGCAGGGTCTGGCCGCGACGTGATGGTTGCCGATGCCGAAGACGATGCCGATCTCGATATTGTCGTCACGGAGAACGACTGGCTTTCCACCCTTGCCGTCGGTGCCCGTGGTCTGGGTTCCGCCCTGGCGCGCCGGCTCGGCGGAACTGCGCGGCTGATGCCGGAATTTCTTGCGACGCGAAAAACACTCTTTGCCTTCGGCTCACGGGATCCGATCACTTCCGGGCAGATGGATCGTCTGGAAGCTTCCGGTGCGCTGCGTGTCGTCGTGGATGCGCCGATGGGCGTGGTCGAAAGCGGCGAGGGCCTAGCGCTGCCGGTGCTGATGCGCTGCACGGGCGAGATGAACAGCGATGCCGCACTCGTTGCCACTCGCTTTGCGCAGGGCGTGAAATCGGTCATAGATGATACGAACCCGGACATGATCATGGTGGGCGGCGGCGATACTGCGCTTGCCGTTTTTCGCGAACTGGGCGTTTCGGTCCTGTTGCCTAAGGGGGAAATCGAGGCCGGTATTCCGTGGTTCGACGTGACCGGCGTCAACGGGCGGCAATTCCGGTGTGCCGTCAAGTCGGGGGGCTTCGGCAATTCCGATAGTTTGCTAAGACTGATCGTTCGGAATCAGGCGGCTTGAGCGGATGCCAGCAGGGAGAATGAGAGTGGATGAAGCGAATGGCGGATCGGTGAATCCGGAAGCGGCGCCAGCAGCCCGGCCAGGCAGAGCCGTGAAGCTGGTCGACCGTGTCTTCGATCAGCTGATGGAGCGTATCCGCGCCGGCAACTATCCGCCGGATTCACGCCTTCCGGGCGAACATGAACTTGCCTCTCTGCTGGGCGTCTCGCGCCCCATCGTGCGCGATGCGCTGGCGCGTCTCAGAGAGCAGGGGATTGTCTATGCAAGGCAGGGGGCCGGCACCTTCGTCAGCGCGCATGGCTCGCCGACGGCGCAGCTTGCCTATTCGCCGGTCAAGACGATCGCCGATATCCAGCGCTGCTACGAATTCCGCCTGACGATCGAGCCGGCTGCCGCCTATTTTGCCGCCAAGCGCCGCGACGATGCCGCGATCCGGAAGATTGCCGCAGCCCTTGCGGATCTGCGTGAAGCGACAAGTCATCAGCTGCACCGGGTGGATGCCGACTTCGTCTTCCACCGTGCCGTCACCGAGGCGGCCAACAATCACTATTACACCGCTTCCATGGATGCGCTGAAAGCGCATATCGCCGTCGGCATGCATCTGCACGGGCTTTCGCTGCTCGGCCCGCGGCCGGGCCTGGAGCAGGTGTACCAGGAGCATAACGAAATCTACAAGGCGATCGCCGAGGGCAGGGCGGAGAATGCCCGTGACCTGATGCGCGCTCACCTGGAGGGTTCACGCGACCGTCTGTTCGAAGGACGCGTGCTCGATCTGTCCTTCTGAGGAAGCCCGGCTTCGGGATGTCGAGGCTCATTCCTCGAATAAAGCTCGTTCCGTCGCGAATATCTTGGTGATGTATTCGGCGACGGTCCGGATCGGCAGATCCTTGCGCTGCTGGCGTCGGGTGAGAAGCCAGGCTTCCCGCGGCGGTGGGACGAGCTCGAGCGAGCAGGTATAGAGGTTTTTTTCCGTGCGACCGATGTAATGCGGCAGGAGTGCCAGACCTGCTCCTGACTTGGCAGCCATCGCCTGGGAAACCTGATTGTTGGCGCGGAAGGACACACGCGCGTGCGAGAAGTGGCGGGCCAGCCAGATCGCTTCGGGCACATAGCCGTTCACCTCGTCAAATCCCACAAAGACAGGTTCCGCGCCGTTTTCGACTTGCCGGCAAACCTCCTGCGTTCCGTAAAATCCGTATCCGATCGTCGCGAGCTGCTTGGCAATGAGATCGCCGTCCTGCGGTTTTGCCAGGCGTATGGCGATGTCGGCCTCGTGGCGTTCAAGGCTTATGGTGCGCAGGTCAGTCGCAAGGTCGATGTCGAGGCCCGGATAGTGTTTGGTGATTTCCGCCAGACGGGGGATCAGGAAGCCCTGCGAGAGTGCGGGCGAAGCGTTGATGCGCACCAGGCCTTTCGGCGTGTTATCCTTCCAGCCCCGTCCGAGCGTCTGGACGGAGGCTTCCATATCGCTTGCTGCGGTGAGTGCGCGGGTTCCGGCGGGCGTGAGCACATATCCGTCGGGGCGGCGCTCGACCAGTTTTTCGCCGAGCGTTTCCTCTAGTGAATGAAGCCGGCGGGCAATCGTTGCGTGGTTGACGCGCAATGTGCGGGCCGCCGCTGACAGACTGCCATGTCGCCCCAATGCGAGGAAGACCCTGATGTCCTGCCAATCGGGCTCTGTGCGTTTTTTATCAGCCATTGGCAAAGAATAGCGAATTTTTCTCAGAAGGGAACGGGACTAAATAGAACGCGACCTCGAAACAGAAAGGTTGCCGACATGACTTCTTCCAATCTCAATCTCACGCTTATCGGCGGACCGACCGTGCTGATCGAATACGGCACGCTCCGGCTTCTCACCGATCCGACCTTCGACCCGCCGGGCCTCTACAAGGAAACGCCGGTTCGTTTCGAAAAGACCTCCGGCCCTGCCTTTTCGGTCGAAGAGATTGGTCGGCTGGATGCGGTTCTTTTGAGCCACGACCAGCACTTCGACAATCTCGACAATGCCGGCCGGACAATGCTCCCTGAGGTCGGCACCACCTTCACGACGAAGGCTGGAGCGGAGCGGCTGGGCGGCAATGCGCTGGGCCTTGCACCGTTCGAAACCGTCACGCTGGAAGGCGCCGGTGGCGAGAAGCTGTTGGTCACGGCAACACCCGCCCGCCACGGCCCTGTCGGTATCGAGCCGATTTCCGGCGATGTCGTCGGCTTCGCTCTCGGCCACGAAAAGCCGGGCGACCTTCTCTACGTGACCGGTGACACGGTCTGGTATGAGGGCACGGCCGAGGTTGCGCGGCTCTTTTCTCCCAAAGTCGTGCTGTTGTTTACGGGCGCTGCCGAGCCCCGTGGCCGTTTCCACGTGACGATGGGCAGCGAAGACGCTCTGGAGGCGGCGCACGCCTTCCCGAACGCCCTCCTCGTATCCGCGCATAACGAAGGCTGGGTGCACTTCCGCGAAACTCAGGACCAGCTCGCACACACGTTCTCGGTCTTCAACCTGAGAGATCGCCTGAAACTCTTCGAAAAAGGCAAGCCACTCGCTGTCGACCTGACGGCCTGATCACCTCTCAAACATGGCGCAAAGCGCCATCTTTCAAGGAGACATACCATGAGCAATGAACAGAAAGTCGCAATCGTTACCGGTGCCTCGCAGGGTATCGGCGCAGGCATCGTCGAAGGGTATCGCAAGGAAGGCTATGTCGTCGTTGCCAATTCCCGCAACATCCAGCCGTCGTCCGATGCAGGCATTATCGCAGTACCTGGCAGCATCGGCGAGCGTGGCGTGGCCGAACAGCTCGTCAAGACGGCCGTCGAGCGTTTCGGCCGTGTCGATACGCTGATCAACAATGCCGGTATCTTCATCGGCAAGCCGTTTACCGATTATACGGTCGAAGACTTCAACAACGTCATCAACGTCAACGTTGCCGGCTTCTTCCACGTCACGCAGTTTGCCATTGCCCAGATGCTGAAGCAGGGACATGGTCACATCGTCCAGATCACGACGGCCCTTGTGGATCAGCCGATCGCCGATGTTCCCACGGGCCTTGCGACGCTGACCAAGGGCGGTCTTGACGCTGTCACCCGCGGGCTTGCCATCGAATATGCCAAGAGCGGCATTCGCGTGAATGCGGTGGCGCCCGGCATCATCAGGACGCCGATGCATGCGCCGGAAACGCATAATTTCCTCAGTGCCCTGCATCCGATGGGCCGCCTGGGCGAGGTGAGCGAAGTCGTCGATGCCGTGCTCTATCTGGAGCGTGCCGGCTTCGTCACCGGCGAGACGCTGAATGTCGATGGCGGCCAGCACGCCGGTCGCTGGTAAGCCGAGAGAATAGGCAACGGACGGGGCGCTCCATTGCGCCCGTCCTTCAAGGAGAACGACAATGCCTTATGTGAATATCAAAGTGACGCGGGAAGGCACGGCTCCGGGCGCAACCAGCACGACGCCTGAGCAGAAGGCCGCCTTGATCAAGGGTGTCAGCGATCTGCTCTTCGACATCATGGGCAAGCCGCATGACTCCACCTTCGTCGTCATCGATGAAGTCGAGATGGAAAACTGGGGTGTCGGCGGTCTACCTGTGCCTGAATATCGCAAGCAGCTTGCGGAAAAAGCAGCAAAGCAGAAATAGTGTCGTGGCGGCCGGCAAGGCCGCCACTCGCTTTGTGATCAAACGCAATGCAGGAAGTATCGTGTCATGGGCAATTGGCAGGACAATCGCATCATCGACCTCTTCGGGATCGAACTCCCCATCATTCAGGCGCCAATGGCAGGCGCGACGACGCCCGAGATGGTGATTGCGGCAAGCGAAGCCGGTGGCCTTGGATCGCTTCCTGCCGCCCTTCTGACGATCGAGCAGACGAAAGCGGCACTCGACCAGATACGCTCGGCGACATCAAAGCCGATCAATGTCAATTTCTTCGCTCACACCAATCCTGTCGCCGATCCCGTTGCGCAGATGGCGTGGCGTACCGCCCTCGCACCCTATTATGTTGAGCTGGGGCTGGATCCCGCCGCGCCGGTTCCGGCGGCAGGAAGAGCGCCCTTCGATGACGATTATTGCGCCCTTGTCGAAAGCTACCGGCCCGAGGTCGTGAGCTTCCATTTCGGCTTGCCGGGTCCGGATCTCCTGGAGCGTGTGCGTCGCACCGGCGCGAAGATCATCGCCTCGGCAACGACGGTTGCGGAAGCGCGCTGGCTCGCCAAGAATCGCGTCGATGCTGTCATTGCGATGGGGTTCGAAGCCGGAGGGCATCGCGGCAATTTCCTTAGCGATGACATGGCAACGCAGGTCGGCACGATGGCGCTGGTGCCGCAGGTTGCCGATGCGGTTTCGGTGCCGGTCATTGCAGCAGGCGGCATCAGCGACCGGCGGGGCGTTCGGGCAGCCTTCGCGCTCGGGGCATCGGCCGTTCAGGTCGGCACGGCTTATCTTTTAACGCCGGAGGCAAAGATTACCGCGTTTCATCGCGAGGCGCTGAAATCGGCGCGGGACGACAATACGGCCGTCACCAATGTCTTCACCGGCCGTCCGGCACGGGGGATCGTTAATCGCATCATGCGGGAGATCGGACCGCTTGCGAAGGCTGCACCGGCCTTCCCGACAGCTGGCGGTGCGCTTGCGCCGCTGAGAGCGGTGACCGAGAAGGATGGCAGGCCGGATTTCAGCAATATGTGGGCCGGTCAGGCCGCGAGCCTTGCGCGCGAAATGTCGGCGGCGGCGCTGACGCGTTATCTCGTCGAGGCCGAGTAAGGACGGTCGCTGCCGTTATAATAATATGTCAGCCCTCCGCGCCGGCCGCCTTCGCCTGCTGGGCGGCGCGGAGCGTGGCTGTTGCGGCAGCGGCCGCGCCGTTCTTGTCGTCACCGCCGACCTGAACCATGGGCTGGGCGAATTCGATGCCGTTGTTCTGGAAGGCTTCCCGGATCATGGCGTAGGCCTTGCGGCGGATATAGGTCTGCATACCCGGCACCGTCGTCATGGCGAAGCTGAGGACGATGCCGTAGTCGCCGAATTCCTCGACGCCCTTCATCTTGAGCGGTTCGATGAAGAGGGGGCCGACCTCCTCATCAGCCTTCAGTTCCGCGCCGATCGTCTTGGTGATCTTGCGGGCCTTGTTGATGTCGGTGTTGTAGGCGACCGATATGCGGAACTTGTCGATCACCCAGTCGCGGCTCATGTTCTCCACTGCGCCGAGCTCTCCGAAGGGAACGGTGAAGACTGGGCCGCGATGGTGGCGTAGCCGCACCGAGCGCAGGCTGAAGCCCTCCACCGTTCCCTTGTAGTTTTTCGCCTGAATATATTCGCCGACGCGGAAGGCGTCGTCGAGCATGTAGAAAACGCCGCTGATGACGTCCTTGACGAGGGTCTGCGAACCGAAGCCGATCGCCACGCCGAAGATGCCTGCGCCGGCGATCAGCGGTCCGATCTCGACGCCGAGCTGGGAGAGAACGATGAGGGCGGCCATGACCGCCACTATGACGGCGAGCGCATTGCGGAAGATTGGTAACAGCGTGCGGAATCTCGCGCGTTTGGCGGCTTCAGCGGGGGCGAGACCGGTCGCATCCCCTGAAGTCGTAATGGTGCGGTCGATCCAGCCTTTGGCAAGCTGCCAGAGGAGGTCGGCAATCAAGAGCACGATCACGCCTTTCAGCAGTCCGTAGAGGATGGCGGCGATCGTTGCGTTCTGATTTGCAAGCGAATCTGGGCTGAGGCGCCAGACGAGAGCCAGCCACCCGGCGGCGAGCGCGATGACGATTGCCCGACTGCCGCGCACGAGCAATATGCTTCTTGGATTCTCAGGCGGCGCTGAAGTGAGTGTTGCCGCAGCCCTGCCAGTGGCACGCAACAGATCCGGCAAGACAAGGACATAGACGCCGATCCAGAAAAGACCTTGCAGATCCAGGCACCAGAGTGCCCATAGGAGGGCAAGAAAGGCGGTCAGCCCTGCCTTTATGACGAGGGGATGGACGAGAGCCGACCAGACCGTTTCAATCGCCAGCGCCAGCACAAGAATCGAGAAGCAGTAGGAGATCGCTTCGGTGACGGCGGGATCGACGCCAAGTGGTGCTCCGAGTGTTGCGGTTGCCACAGCAAACAGTGTGATGCCGAGAAAGATTCGGGCGCGGATAACAAGTCCGGGGCGATTGCTTTCCACAAGGCCAATCAGGACAGCGCCGATGCGGTAGACGACGAAGGCGACCAGATAGGCGAGGAGGACCAGCCGGGCGAGCGGCGGCCATTCGACGGCGAAGAATATGATCGCCACAACCACGCTAAAGACCGCGACCGGAAGAAGGCGGGCGACCGGGCCGATCGATGCGGGGCGGGCGCGCCTGAAGAGCCATTCGGCGGCCGCGCCTATTGCGACCAAGCCGGCAAAAATCAGGAAGATCGGCGCATAGCCGTGCGATACGGCATCCTGGCGAGCACGAGCGGCACCTTCGAACACTTGGGAGGGGATGCGCGGAACGGCCGCAAGAATACCATCGATGCGTGCGCGCGCCCGCGCTTCCCAGGTAGCAAAGCCTGATGGCTGGGCGGCTGCGGCTGTTGCGTCCTGCTCCTTCTTCCGACTTTCCAGCCAGGTTTGGATTTCGGGATCCTGCAACAGGCCTATCAGTTGGTCGATCTTCTGCTGAGGCGGTGGCGGCGCGGTTTGCGCCGCCGCCGAGGTCACGACGAGGAAAGCCAGAAGAAATACCGTTAGCTTGATCATCCCAGATGTCTCCCGGCAAAGCTGCCGGCTGCAGCAGAGGCCGTCACCGATCTGTCCATGCGCTCATCCTTACACAAATAGAAGGATGAGCACAGCCGATGCGTTTGTGGGAGTACGTTACGGTAAACTCCGGCGTAAAGGCGGGGGAGAAGCGTAAACGGTGGCGAATTTACGGTAACGTACTTCCATCTTCCGCCCGCCACTTCATAGTCGGCGGGATGAGCAGGAGGCCGAAATTCCAATGGGTGGGAAAGGAGGCATTTATCGCAACAGTACCGAAACCGCACAGCGCGGGCTGTGGCGGCTCATGCTGAAATTGCCTGCCATGCGCGGCAGACTGCAGCTTCTCGCCTCGAAATCCCATTCGCTCGATGATCTCTTCGAGGCTTATGAAGAAGCAAGCCTCGCTCTGGAGCGGCTGATGCGGCAGCCTGGAGACGAGCATTGTCCGATGGTGGCAGAATACGAAACCATCTGTTCCGAAATCGAATCCGACATCATCCAATATGTCCTGGAACACCGCCCGAGCGTGCCGGATTGAGGCGCAGGCTCGCGTTAAAATCGATCGTCTACTGGTTTTGTTAGCATTTTCGGTTGCAACCTGCTGCTGTCTCGGCGATAAACATCTCGGTTATACTTTAGCCTAGTCAGCGCGTACGGGGCGATCATGGGTGCTGAAGTACACGATACCAGGGCATGCGAAGTATCGTTGCCGGAGGCCAGGGCGGAACTCGAACGAATTCTGTCCGATTCCAGGTTCCACGCCACGGAACGGCAACGGGCCATTCTCAGGTATCTTGCGGAAAGGCGTTTCGCCGGCTGCGAGGAGGGGGTTAAGGCCTATTCCATCGCATTAGACGTTCTCGGCCGAGCGAGCAATTTCGATGCGTCGAATGATCCGATCGTGCGCATCGAGGTGAGCCGGCTGCGTTCGGCGGTCGAGAACTATTACGAAGCCTTCGGCGCCGAGCGTGATGTGACAATCCACATCCCCAAAGGAACGTATGTGACGCTTTTCCCTCGTTCGCATGTGCCTTACGAACAAGACGAGGAAGAGCTGGCGTTGGAAAGCGATCTGCCCGAGACGCCGGATGATGTTCCGGTTTCTCAAGTTGCGGAGAGCCCTGTTGCCGCTTCACCCTCAGGTCGGCCTCTGGCGATACATGCCAGCGTGGCGTTGCTGCTGTGCGTCGCGATTGCCGCCGGCGTTATCGCCTATGCATCGAAGCCGTCCCTGACGGTCCGTCCGTCGGTTGCTCTTTCCATGGATGCCGTCGACATCAGATTGCAGGGCGAGGCTAGCCAGACGCGCGATATGCTGCTGACGGCGCTGACGCAATTCCAGACGCTGACAGTGGCGAAGTCGGGTTATGCGGGCATGCGAACCCAGAAGGTCGCGGGGCGGGCCTATGAAATCGACATGAAATATTACGGCGACGGCGATATCAGGAGCGTCTGGTGGCAGATCGTCGACAGCCAGTCCGGCGACCTCCTGAAATCGGGGCTCGAAAAGATCGCCATCGATGGCAGGAGCGCGGCAGCGATCCGTCAGGAGATCGTCGATGTTCTTGCTCGCCGCTTTGCAGCGACGCGGGGCGCGATCAACAATATCGAAACGCATGCAAGCAGTACGGAGTCGATCGGAAACGCCTGCGTCCTGCGTGCCGAATATCAGCTCGATGACGGCAGCTCGGACGATATGGCCGCCGAGCGCTCCTGTCTCGAACGGACGCTTGCTGCCGATCCGAGCAATTCCGATGCCAAGGCACTGCTCGCGCGTGTCCTCATCGCGCCGGAGGCCGCGGCCGGGGATGCCGCGGTGCGCGCCCGTGCTCTCGATCTGGCAAACCGCGCGGTTTCGATCGCCCCCATGTCGGACCGCGCCTATGTGGCGCTGATGATGACGCAGTTCGCCGACGGGCGCATCGATGCGGCGCTGCAGGCCGGGAATCGGGCGATCTCGCTCAACCCGAGCAATCCGGATGCGGTGGCGAAACTTGCTTCCGTACTGTTTTCGGCCGGTTATTTCGACGCCGGTGTTGCTATGGCGCAGGATGCTGGCCGGGCCGTCGATATCGTGCCGCGTGATGCCATGCTCGTGCTTGCCCTGGATGCCTATCGCCGCGGCGACTGGTCGGAGGCCTCATTGCTTGCCGAACAGGTGAACTGTACCGATTTCGTCGTGCGAGTCCTGCGGGTGGCCGCACTCGGCCAGCTCGGTTCCGACCAGGCGAAGGCGCGGCTTGCCGATGTGCGGGGCAGGGATCCGGATTTCGAGCGCACCTTGCGTTGGAAGCTGGAGGCAAGGCGCTTCCAGCCATTGCTTTCGGCAGAGATCGTAGCGGGACTGACAAAGGCGGGGGCCGTGTTCGCGCTCAACGACGTCACCGGAGCCGTGAACCGGTAAATGGGATTAGCTGCTCGCTCCCGCTTTCTGCAAAGCTCTCCTGCAAGCCGGTCGGCCGCTGCGACGAGAACATTCGAAGCGTTTTTCCTTTCGGCTTTCGAGGCAGAAGCGGCGCAATATCCCGAAAACGACAGGGCCGCTTACGGCGGCATTTACGGCGCGGTTTACCGTAACGTACTTCCGCCGGGAGGCGGAGATGTATCCTATCGTTACAGGGGCAAGTTTGAATTCGTGGGTCAGCAGAGGGATATTGGATGCGAACCACCATGCTATTGCTTTCCGCGGCCATTCTGGCCGCTCCCGTAGTCGTGAAGGCTGCGGATATTGCTCCCGTTCTCGCTCCGCAGCCGCGGCCTGCAGATCCTGACAAATGGACCTTTTCGATATCGCCCTATTTCTGGGCGGCGGGGATCACTGGCGACACCAGCGTTTTCGGCCTTCCGGAGGTTCATGTCGACGAGAGTTTCGGCGACATTCTCTCGGATCTCGATTTTGCCTTCATGGCCGCTGGCGATGCTCGTTACGACCGCTTCAGCATCGTGACCGATATTATCTATGTCCGCATAACGACGGACGCGGCCACGCCGCGCGGCGTATTTGCCGACGAGGTCGACCTGAAAACGGAAACCTTCGCGGCGATGATCGGTGCGGGTTACTCGGTGATTGACGAGCCCCAGGGTCGCCTCGATGTGATCGGCGGCGTGAAGATCTGGTATACCGAAACGACGATCTCCTTTTCCGGCGGCCCGCTGGGCGGCGTGTCAGGCACTGACGATGCCACCTGGGTCGATGCCATGGCCGGTGTCAGGGGGATGTATTCGATCACGCCTTCGGTCTATCTGACCGGGTGGGGCCTGATCGGTGCCGGCGGCGCCGATCTCGACTGGGATGTCATGGCGGCTATCGGCTACAAATGGAACGACGCCATTTCCGCGGTTGCCGGCTATCGTGCTCTCGGCGTGAACTATAGTGACGATACCCTGACCAACGATATCGTCGAGCATGGCCCGATCCTGGGCGTCGTCTTTCATTTCTGAGATTGCGCGAGGCGCTCGCAGCAATCTCGCGAGCGCTTTGTCATTGCTCGAAGGCGAAGATCTTTTTCCAGTCGTTTTTCATGTCGATCACCAGCCAGTTCCGGCGTTCGGCTTCGTCCAGGGCTTTGTCCAGCTTTCCGAAGGCCGAATCCCGGTCATAGGCGTATTCACGATCGGCATCCGTGTGGTGGACCAGCATGGCGAAGCCGGGGCCTTTACCTGATGTCGTCCAGCGCAACATTTCGTAATCGCCATCCGAATTACCGGCCGCGAAGATCGGCCGCATGCCGATGAACTTGTTGATACCGACGGGCTTGCCCGGACCGTCGTCGACGAAATCGATCTTCGGCAGGCGTCTTAGAACCGGTACATCGCCGACGAGATCATATTCGGTTGCAATCGTGCTGCCGACGACCTGTGCAGGCGGGATACCGTAGATCTGTTCCGTTACCGGACGCATAAACTCGACACCGCCGCCCGAGACGATATAGGTCCGGAAGCCGTTGGCGCGCAGATAGTCCAGCAGTTCGTGCATCGGCAGATATGTCATGTCGGTATAGGGTTTGCCGGTCTTCGGATGTTTTGATGCCGCGAACCAGTCAGTGACGATCTTGCTGAATTCGTCTGACGTCATGTTGGCATGGGTCGCCATCACGAGGTCTACCATGCCCTTTTCCCCGCCTCTCGCGACGCTTTTCAGGTCGCCGCCGAGAATACTCTTGAAGGGTTCCCTGGTCTTCCATTCGGGATGCTGCGGCGCTAGCGTCTTGACCCGGTCGAGCATAAAGCCAAGCTGGACGTAATAGGGTTGCTCGGACCAGAGCGTGCCGTCATTGTCGAAGACGGCGATGCGGTCCAAAGGCGCGACATAGCCCTCTCCACCCTCCGTGACGGTTGCCTTGACGAAATCCACGATGCGGCTCTTGGCGGACGTATCATTCCACGAAGGCAGCGGCTCCTGCGCGAGGACCGGGTTCCACGCCGCCGCGATCAGAAGGACGAGAGCGACGACGAGGGAGGCAAGGCTTGCGTCAATGGTTTGAGCGGATCGTCTCATGGACATCCTCCGGTGGTGCTGAAACGCGTTTGATGCAGCGGAAGCCGAGATGGCTTGTCGATGTGTCCTCCGGCTCGGCATGGCGGGCGGCCGGGCGATAGCGGCGGCAGTAATTCGGCGCACAAAGATGCGAGCCACCCTTCAGCACACGGCGCGGAATGCGGATGCTGGGTTGGCGGGGATCGTAACTCGCCTCTACGCCGCCGCCGCGCGGATTGCTTGGAATGCAGCAGGCTTTTGCGGCAGGTACCGGGTGGCGGTCGGACCAGTAGTCGGTGGTCCATTCCCAGACATTGCCGATCATGTCGTAGAGGCCGTAGCCGTTTGGCGGAAAGCTGCGAACGGGCGAGGTCCGTTCATGGCCTTTCGGCTTCGTGGATGTCACAGGGAAAGTTCCCTGCCAAGTGTTGGCCATGGGGGTGCCGCCGGGCATCAGCTCGTCGCCCCAGGCAAATTCGGTATCGTCGAGGCCGCCGCGAGCTGCAAGTTCCCATTCCGCTTCAGTCGGCAGGTCAAGGCCCGCCCAGTCCGCATAGGCCTTGGCATCGCACCAGGCGACATGAACGACGGGATGATCGAGCTTGCCGCGCAGGTCGCTCAAGCCACCGAGCGGCCGGCGCCAGTTGGCACCGAACTTGAAGGTCCACCACTGGCTGATATCAGATCCACTGACCGTCTTCGGCTGGAAAAAGACAAGCGATCCGGCGCGCAGCATCTCTGGCTTGGCGCCGGGATAATCCTTTGCCTCAGGTGCTTTTTCGGCTGATGTCACGTAGCCCGTCGCCTTGACGAATTCCATGAACCTCCGGTTCGTGACCGGGATCTCGTCGATCCAGAAGCCATCGACCTTAACGGGATGCGCTGGAGCCTCCTCCGGATAATGGTTATCTGAGCCCATCGTGAAGGTCCGGTCAGGAATCCAGACCATGTTTTCAGGTGCCATGCCCGAGGTCCGCCCATCGTCGAACGCGAATGCCATCGTCACCTCCGGAATATGAGTTGGAAGCTTCGCGCGTATGTGGAAGGGACGGAAGTACGTTACCGTAAACGCGTCGGCGCGTGGCGTTAACGGTGGGCGTAAATTTACCGTAACGTACTTGTTTGCCGGCGCGCGCCTGTATCTTCTCGTGCCTCATGGTATCGGAGGGATGTGATGGGACGCATCGGGTCCGCGTGTTGCTTGCTGGCGCTTTTGCCCGGGCTCTCCGGCATGATTGATGCGGCTGCCGCGCAAGAGTCCAACAGCGATCTTGCCAAGAAGCTCAGCAATCCGGTCGCCTCTCTGATCAGCGTTCCCTTCCAGTTCAACTATGACCGCGGCTTCGGCCCCGAGGATGGTAATCGCGAGACGCTGAATATCCAGCCGGTCATTCCGTTTTCTATCAATGAGGACTGGAACGTCATTTCGCGCACCATTCTGCCTGTCATATGGCAGGACGATATTGCTGGCTCCTCCGGGCATCAGTTTGGCATCGGCGATATCACGCAGAGCTTCTTCTTCTCTCCCAAGCAGCCTGGACCGGGTGGACTCATCTGGGGTGTTGGCCCGGTCTTTCTCATTCCGACTGCGACGGACGAATTGCTGGGAACCGGTAAATGGGGCGCGGGTCCAACGGCGGTGCTGTTGAAACAGGACGGTCCCTGGACTTATGGCATTCTCGCCAATCATATCTGGTCCTTCGCGGGACAGAGCGACAGGGCGGATGTGAGCTCGACCTTCCTGCAGCCCTTCCTTTCCTATACGACGAAAGATGCTTGGACCTTCACGCTCAACACCGAGAGTACTTATGACTGGGAAGCCAACCAGTGGTCTGTACCGATCAATCTGCAGGCTTCGAAGCTTCTGAAATTCGACCAGCAGCCGGTCAGCCTGTTCGCCGGCGTCCGCTACTGGGCGGATGCGCCAGATAATGGGGCCGAAGGTTGGGCCTTTCGCGTCGGCATGACGTTCCTGTTTCCGAAATAGAAGCCGGGTCCGCCGTCAGGCTGGCGATCTCTCATCGGCCGTGATCGGATTGAGCGGCGGCAGGGCCGATCGTTTTTTCTCGTCGATCACAGTACCATGCCGGACAAGGGCCTTGGTGATTGGGGCCCTGTCGATATCCGTACCCACTTGTGCCGCAAAGAGCTTGCGTTCCAGAAGATCGATCTGCTGCTTGAGGTCAGCAGAGCTCCCTCTTGCCAGCCAATCGGCGATGGTTCTGTACCCGAGTTCTGAGGCCCAGGCCTGAAGCGCCGCATAGACCTCGGTTTCGCTGCCGTTCTTGATGGTCTGCATCGTTTGGTGAAGGTGATGGGAACGGGAATTGTCTTTGATATCCTGACGTTTCGAGCGCCATGCGGCGAAACGGGGTGCGAGCCTGCGGACGATGAGGACAGCAGCCGCCAGTGCGAGGGCGATCGCGGCCATGAGCCAGATGCTGCGCGGGCGCGACGAGGGGTTCTCTTCCTGTGAAAGCTGAGGAGCGATCGCCTCTTTGGCGGCTGCAGTGCCGACCGTGACTTTCATATCAGGAAGGGTGGCGGTTTTCTCCGTTTTGCTGTCGACATCGAACCACCGATAAGAAACTGCGGGTATGTCGAATGTTCCGGCAGTGGCGGCGGTATAGATGATGGTTTCGGTGTGACGGCCGGCCGTCTCCCTGTCGATCTCTATGCCGTCTTCAATCTTCGGCGGCTTCACATATTGCTGCAGGCCGGATGCGCTACCGGTCTCCACCGGCGGGATCATCATCGCCTGCGTGTCCAGAGCGGTGATGGTGATGGTGCGCGAAAGCGCATCGCCTGCCTTCAACTTGGCGGGATCGCGATCGAAGGATTGTTCGATCGTCAGACCGTGGGTCGCAAATACCGGCTCGTTCGGCAGGGCGTTGCCACCAACCGTGAAGGAGATGCCGGGCATAGTGACGGTCGCCTTGGTCGGCTTCCCATCCACCGCATAACCGAGTTCGATCGGGACATCCGGCAGGGTATAGGGGCCGGACGCTTCCGGCACGATCGCATAGCTGCGGCGGATGCCGGAATATTGCACGCCGTCGATGGTCTGGGTGAGATTGAAGCTGCGCTCTTCCGGCAGGGTCACCATTGCATTCGGGACGGCAAAAAGGGGAAATTGCGGCGGTGAGGTAAAGAACTCGGGTACGAAGACATCGACCGTCAGGCGCACCTGCTGCCCGGGCACGATCTCGTCACCGCCTTCAATGGCAGCGCGCGCAAATGGTTCGGCAGCCAGCGCGCTTCCCGATGCCAACAGCCAAAACAACAGGGCAAAGCGCGTCATGGTTTTTGTCCCTGCGCTTCCATTGCGAATTTGCGCGTCATCAGGTCGGCCGGGCTCACCTGAATATTCTTCATCCACATTTCCGAGGTCTGTTCGGCGGTGCTGATCTGCCCTTCCTTGCCTTTCTTGCCCTTGTCGTCGAACTGTACGCTGTCGGGCTTTTCGTTCGGCTCCTGCGGTTGCTCTTCTTCCTTCTCCTGTTGAGCCTTCAGTAGTCTTTCGGCGATGACGAGATCGGCCTCGGCGTCGGGCCAGTCCTTCCGCATTTCGACGGCCTTCTGATAGGCTGCGACGGCCTCCTCGAACTTGCCGAGATGCAGGAGAGTGTTTCCCTGATTGTACCAGCTCTCGGCCGTATCCACGGCGGCGAAGGCGTCGAGCGCATCCTGAAAGCGGCCGGCCCTGTAGAGGGCTGCGCCCTTCCACATAGGGTCACGAAAATGGCCGGCGGCTCCTTCGTAGTCATCCTGTTCGAAGGCGAGCCGCCCCTGCTGGTCCTGGGTCAGCCAAAGATCCATGAGGCCAGCCGCTTCAGCGGGCGAGGGCGTCAGCAATCGGACAGCGAGCAACAGGGCACCGACCCTGACCACCCAGCCGCGCCGGAAGGAGAAGGCGAGCAGCAAGGCGACCGGAGCCACCAGCCACCAGCCGGCATCCCGCCAGCGATTGCCCTCGGAAGCCTGTGTATCGGAAAAATTCGTGCTGATGCGCTGGATGATCCAGCGCACGTCCGTATCGTCATCCGTGATCGTTGCGACATCTGCCCCCGTGGCCGACTGCACCTGCTTCAGGGCCTCGACATCGAGTTTGGGGAGGATACGCCCGCCGCCGGCATTGGTCAGAAAGTTGCCGTCGGCCGTCTTGACCGGTCCACCTTCGGCTGTCCCTATGCCGAGAATGACGACGCCATTGGAATTTGCGGCCTTCAGCGCATTCAGTCCCGCCGGTTCGATTCCATCCGTCAGGAAGAGGATCGTGCCGGCCATGCCCTCGGTCTTGAACAGGTCGTTCGACAGCGAGAGCGCAGCTGACGTGTCCTTGCCGGGCCGGGGCATGATCCGCGTCGCCAGGGCATCCGAGTAGCTCTCGATCAAGGAGGCATCTTCCGTCAGCGGTACTACGAGGTGGGCGGTGCCGGCATAGGCGACGATTGCGGTTTTTGCTCCGGGTCGCGCGGCAAGGATATCGCGGATCTTGAGCTTTGCACGTTCGATGCGGCTGGGGCTGATATCGATCGCATCCATGGTGGGCGAAAGATCGACGGCGATGACGAGAGGCGCGGTATCCTCGACAAAGGGCGGGGCCTCGTGCTGCCATGTCGGGCCTGCTGCGGCGATAGCGCCCAAAGCCATCAGGCCGGCAAGCAGCCATGATGGATTGATCCGTCCACGACCGATAGGCTCGACGATCAGCTTGTCGAGTAGGTGCGGCGCGATCATGCCCTTCCAGCGGTCGCGAATATCGTCCGAGCGGGCCGCGAGCCAGAGGATGAGGGGCGGAACGAGCAGGGCGAGCAACCACCATGGCCGCAGGAAATGCAGATCCGTGATCATGCCGCTGCCCTCCGGCGGATCATGGCGAGAGTGCCTGCGAAGAGGTGATAGAGAGCGAGAACGGCGATCGCTGCGCCAAGCGGCCAATGGAACAATTCGATACGCGGACGCCAGGACAGCACCTTCTGTTCGTCAGGCGTGATCTGATCGAGAATGTCGTATATCGCCCCGAGCTGGCTCTGGTCGCTGCCGAAGAAATAACGGCCACCGGTATCTGCGGCGATCTTCTGCAATGTGGCGGTATCCAGCTTGTCCTCGCCTGTCGCGGCGGGATCGCCGATGCCGATCGCATGGATAGTGATGCCATTCTTGCCGGCGATCAATGCCGCCTTCAACGGCGGCATCTTGCTCGCCGTGTCGTTGCCGTCGGTCAGCAGGATCAGGACTTTTTCGGGTACGGTGGTCTTTTCGAACATTCTGAGCGCGAGGCCGATCGAATCCCCGAGCGATGTGCGCGGGCCGGCGATACCGGGCAGCAATCCGTTGATCATCATCCGCACGAGATCATGGTCCATGGTGAAGGGCGCAAGCGGGTAGGGCGCATCGCCGAAGGCGATCAGGCCCAGCCGGTCGTTGGGGCGTTTCGTGACGAAGTCGGCGACCACTGACCGTACCGCGTCGACGCGCGCTCCCAGACTGCCGTCGGGTACCGGGAAATCACGCGTCTCCATCGATTGCGACAGGTCGAGCGCCAACAGGATGTCGCGCTGCGGCTCCACCTTTTCCAGTGGGGGCTCGACGAATTGCGGCCGGGCGAGCGCCAGCACGACAAGGCACCAGGCGAGGCCCTCGGCGATGGTCTGCAGCCAGGCTCGCTTGGGTACGACGGAACCCTCTGTCGGCTGAACGCCGGCGGCGCGCGTTACCTGATCGAAAAACGGCAGACGGATCGAGGCCGATGTTTCCCGGTGCGGCGGCAGCAACCACCAGATCAGCAGGGGAAGCGGAACCAGCAGAAGCAGCCATGGATGCTCAAGCTGATACATGGTGCCTCCCGATCCACCGTCTCGAATTGAGTATGAGCTCATTGGCGCTATCAGGAGGAAGGGCGGCGATGGCCGCACCGTCGTGATACTCGAGATCATCGAGCAGGCGGGTCAGCGCCTTGTCCGCTTCGTGGCTGTCCATGCGTTTTAGCCACGCCTGACCGGTGAGCGCTGCGACATCACTCCTTGGCCATGCCGCAAGCGCCGTGCGCTTCAACAGTTCCGACAGTTCGTGCACACCCTTTTCGCGGCTCGCCGGACTGCGAATGTCGGCTTCGATGCCGTCAAGCAATCGCAGGGCCTCCCGCCGGTAGGCATTGCGACGATACCGCGTGAGCCAGACAAGGAAGACCGCCAGCACTGCGATGCCGAGCAGGATGGCAAGTGCTGCCCAGCCCCAGGTCTGAGGCAGCCATGAGACAGGCGGAGGAACCGCAATGTCGTGCAAAGAGCGGAGCGCTGTCTCGGTCATCGGATCGAGCTGGATTTTCGGCTCCATCAGCGCCTCCGCTGCCGCCAGGCGGATTGTTCGAGCAGGCGGCGAAGCTGTGGGGCAGTCTCCTCTGCGGTGGAGACGGGCAGCATCGGAAGGCCAAGTTCGCGTTGCCATGCCCGCAATTCGCGGCCGCGATTGCGGGCGAACGTGTCAATGGATTTGCGCACGCCGGCCTGGCTGAGCGACAGTTCCGCCTGCAACCCTCCGCCGCTGACGACGATATCGGCGGATTTGGGAAGCTCCAGAAGAAAGGGGTCGTAGATCAGCAAACAGAGCACGTCGTTGCGGGCCGATAGCGCCAGCAGTAGCTTGCGCGTCGTCTCGCCGTGTCCGCCGAAATCGCTGATGATGACGATGAGATGATCGTGATGGGCGATGCCTGCAAGGCGTTGCAGCACTTCGTCCAGCGAGGCCGGAGAGGGCGTGCCCGCAAAGCCGGCATTGAGTGCTGCGTTCTTCGTGGCGATCTTGTCGGCAAGCGCGATGACGGCGTTGCGGCTGCGATGCGGCTTCACCTCTTCTATGTCGCCATCGCCAAAGATGAAGCCGCCCACCCGGTCGCCCGACCCCAGAATGCGCCAGGCACAGAGCATGGCGGCCTCGGCGGCGGTGACGGATTTCATGGCGCGGCGGCTGCCGAAGAACATGTTGATCCGCTGATCCACGACGAGGATTGCCGGTCGCTCCTTCTCCTCACCATAGATGCGGACGACCGGCTTGCTGGTGCGGGCCGTCACCCGCCAATCGATGGAACGGATATCGTCGCCCGGCAGGTAATCTCGCAATTCCTCGAAGATCAGACCTCGGCCGCGCAGCGCCGATTGCATGCGGCCGGCGAGCTGCTGGTGGCTTTTCGCCTTCTGGACAAAGGTCAGGTTCCGGGCGCGGCCCTCGAGAGCGACGAGCTGTTCCGTCGTGACATATACGCCGTCGCTGCTCTTGGCCGCGGAGCTCATGAAACCGCAACCAGTTCGGTGATGCGGTCGATCACCTGATCGGCGCTCGTATTGGCCGCATGCGCCTCGTAGGACAGGATGAGGCGATGTCGAAAGACATCGTTGACGATAGCCTTCACATCGTCGGGGGTCACATAGTCGCGGCCCTTCAGCCATGCGTAGGCGCGCGAAACCTTGTCGAGGCCGATGACGCCGCGCGGGCTGACGCCGACCTGCAGGAGCTTCGCCAGATCCTTGTCGTAACGATCAGGATAGCGCGTGGCGAAGACGAGGGCGACGATGTATTTCTCGACCGGTTCGGAGACCGTCACCACGCCGATTTCCGTGCGGGCGTCAAAGACGGCCTGAGGGTTCAGCCGCTCAGTGGCTGGAGCGGAGCCTTTGTTATGGACGGCGTTCTCTTCGTCGCGGTTGAGCCGCATGATCGCGGCTTCCGATGTCTCATCGGGATAGGTGACCTCGACATGCATGAGGAAGCGGTCGAGCTGTGCCTCGGGCAGGGGATAAGTGCCCTCCTGCTCGATCGGATTTTGCGTCGCCATGACCATGAAGAGATCAGGCAGCGGATAGCTCTTGCCCCCGACAGTGACCTGACGCTCCTCCATAGCTTCGAGCAGGGCCGATTGCACCTTGGCCGGCGCGCGGTTGATTTCGTCGGCGAGGATGAGATTGGCGAAGATCGGCCCCTGCTGGAACTTGAACTCGCCCTTGCCGCCCTCTGAGAAATAGACTTCCGATCCGGTGATGTCGGCAGGCAACAGGTCCGGCGTGAACTGGACGCGCGAAAGCTCTGAATCGAGGTTCTTTGCCAGGCTCTTGATCGCCCGCGTCTTGGCAAGGCCGGGAAGGCCCTCGACCAGCAGATGGCCATTGGCGAGCAGCCCGAGCAGCAGCCGTTCGACCATCGTCTCCTGTCCGATGATCGATTGGCCGATACGCTTGCCGAGATCGAGGATGTCGTCACGTGCCGTCATGTGCGCTCCGCGGGAGTTCGAATTGCAGGCGCGACAGAATTCGCCGCGCCTGCGATCTTTCGCCAGACGGCGCTACTGGGCGCCACTCGGGCTTTGTTCGAGCGATCGCATCAGCGCCTCAACCATCTGGTCGACGCTGAAGCTTGCCGAACGTTGGCTTGGCGGGAATTCGCGGAAGGTCTGGAGGAATGGCGCAACACGCCAGACACCGTACTGGATGAGATAGGCATTCTTCGCCAGCCAGTCGTAATACTGGTCGGAGACGACATCAGCTCGCTCGTATGGATCCATCCTGAGATTGAAGACCTTCGGTGCGCGCAGGCAGACGAAGGGATTGGCCCATACCACGAAGCCACCCGGCTCCCGCTGTTCGCAGAAGACGATCTTCCAGTTGTTGTAACGATAGGCGACGAGCTGTCCGTCGTCGTTGAAGTAATAGAAGTCCTGACGGTTTGATTTCTCTTGCTGGTCCGTGAGATAGGGAAGCTGGTTATAGCCGTCGAGATGGACCTTGAATTGGTTGCCACCGATCGTCGTG
The DNA here is from genome assembly GCA_900473185.1 of Hyphomicrobiales bacterium. Lineage (GTDB taxonomy): Bacteria > Pseudomonadota > Alphaproteobacteria > Rhizobiales > Rhizobiaceae > Rhizobium. Next base: position 36,822 of record UCKU01000043.1, read on the forward strand.
CCTTTTACCAGCTCGTCCTTGATGTCTGGGGCGCCGGCCGCTGCAAGCAGCGTCGGGAACCAGTCGAGGCCGGACATCATCTGGTTGGAGACCTCGCCGGCCTTGATATGTCCCGGCCAGCGCACCAGGGCGGGAACGCGGAACGCGCCCTCCCAGTTGGTATCCTTCTCGCTGCGGAACGCCGTGGTAGCGGCATCCGGCCAGGACCATTGGTTCGGTCCGTTGTCGGTCGTGTAGACGACGATCGTATTGTTGGCGATGCCGAGTTCGTCGAGGGCTTTCAAGAGCTTGCCGACGTCGCCGTCATGCTCGATCATGCCATCGGCATATTCGTTGCCGGGCATGCCGCTCTGGCCCTGCATCGACGCACGAACATGCGTGAAGGCGTGCATGCGGGTCGTGTTCATCCAGGTGAAGAAGGGTTTGCCCGCCTTGACCTGCCGGTCCATGAAATCGATCGCCGCGGCGGTCGTCTCATCGTCGATGGTTTCCATGCGCTTGGTGTTAAGCGCACCGGTATCCTCGATCTTTCCGTCTGCCGTTGCCTTCAGCACGCCGCGCGGTGAGCTAGTGCGGACGAACTCCTCATCGTCTTTCGGATAATAGGGACGTTCCGGCTCCTCTTCGGCATTCAGGTGATAGAGGTTGCCGTAGAACTCATCGAAACCATGCTTGGTCGGCAGGAATTCGTCGCGGTCGCCAAGGTGGTTCTTGCCAAACTGGCCCGTCGAATAACCGAGCGGTTTGAGGGCCTGGGCAATGGTGATGTCACGCGGCTGCAGGCCGACGGTTGCGCCGGGAATGCCGACCTTGCAGAGACCGGTGCGCAGGCAGACCTGGCCGGTTATGAAGGTGGAGCGGCCCGCCGTGCAGCTGTTCTCGGCATAATAATCCGTGAACATCAGGCCTTCCTTGGCGATGCGATCGATGTTGGGCGTGCGATAACCCATGACGCCGAAGGAATAGGCGCTGATATTCGTCTGGCCGACGTCGTCCCCGAAGATGACGAGGATATTCGGCTTGTCGGGCGCCGCAGGAGCTGCCTCCTGGGCGTAGATCATGGAAACGAAGGGTGCAGCGGCGAGGCTCATTGCGACTGCTGCCGTTGCCGAAAGAAGTCTGCTGGAGAGTGTCGTGGCCATCACGTTCTCCCCGCCGCAAGGTCGTTCAACATTACGCTCTCCCTGGTGTCGGGCAGGGCAGAGCCCGCCGGAACTGGATCGGTCGCCATTCGACCGGGAGAGACTTCTACTTTGAGGCCATCTGCGGAAGTACGTTACCGTAAATGTCGATGTTGCGACATGTAACCACGCACGTAAATCGCGCTCGTTATTGAGTCAGCGGCTTCGATTGCGGATCGGCGCGAAGTGTATCTTCGACTTCGACTGGTTTTGTGGCGGCTGGCCGAGGCTGTCCGACGATCGTCAGTGGCGCTGCGACCGCCGTGCCGGCGACCTTACCCACAGTTTGCACCGTGCCTCCTACGACGGCAGCAACGCCCTCGCCGAGGGTGATGTTGGAGTCTGTCAGGGGTTGGCCAGTCATCAGCCGCTGGCCGATCAGCTGGACGATTTCAGGGCTTTCGGCAAATTTGCCGTGATTGAGCTTGTCACCGGTGTCAACCTTCGTCAGATCGATGGCCGTAATGCCGGCCTCCTCCAGCCGGCTGCGATAGGGTTCCTTGGACGGGTCGATGGCGCCCAGCCGGGATACTTTTCCGGTGATGAAGCTCGAAACTGCCAAAGCCCGATCGTCCTGCGAAACGAAGATCGTGAATTTCGGACGGGGCGTGCCCATTTCTACGAACTGCTTGGCGAAAACCTGTATGTCGATATCGGGCGAGGCAAGAATGACGTCGCGGATTTTGGGGTTCACATGCCCGTCACGGATGCCCATCTGGCGCAGAGATTCCATGGCGAGCCAGGTTCCCATGGAATGGGCAAGGATAGTGATATCCTTCACACTCGGATCCTGAGCGAGGATTCGTAGCGCCTGTTCGAGTGCCGTGCGCGAATAGTTCGTGCTTTCCTTGTCATATTCATAGGCCGTCAACTGTGCACGCGAAGGCCAGGTGAAAAGGACCGGCGTCGCTCTCATGCCGCTGTCGTGGACGATCTGGGCGAGGCGGAAGACGGAATCCTCATAGGTATTGTTGAAGCCGTGTATGAAAACGAGTGCATGGCCGTCAACGAGATGCTGTTGGAACCAGGCGCGCCCTTCCGCTCGTGTCTCGAGCTGCTCGACCCGCGTGACGGCGAAATCGGTCGCCGGGTTCGGCGGCAGCTTTTCTGGCCACTGTACGGTGCCGGCCGCACGCTTCGGCGGAATGGATATTGCGATATCCGTCAGGTAGGGTTTCGGACTGCGCTCCCCATTGAAAAGCGTCGCGGGATTTTCGGAAGGCTGACGGGTGGTCGCCACCAGCATCTCGACCTGGGATGTTTTCGGAGTATTGACTGTGAGGGCGACAGGGGTCATCACCCCGGTCGGATGGCCGCAGCCTGCCAGCACGGAAAGTGCGGCGAGGAGAATGCGTCGCAGCATGATCACTTCCTGGTTCAACAGTCCGGCACTCTAGGCCGCGCTACAGCGAGGATGGAAGTAAGTTACCGTAAATGCGGGTGTTAATGCGAATATTTAGGGCAGCCTCGGCAGCGACCCGAAGTGAAGGGCCGACCGATGCGCCATCTGAATGTACGAATTCAACGGGAAGCTTGCGCTTCGCCCACGATGGCTGTGCCTCCCTGCGCCGGGGTGCCTGCTTTTTCCTGTGAAAGCAGACTTTGCTGCCGCACGTCGCTATCGGACGCGCTTCGCCAGAGTTGCCAACCTTCGCCCTGTATAAGACCGCTATCGGAGAGATCCTTCCAGTGGTGATAGGTGTTGGTGCCCGTGTAGACGAAGTTGCGAGCGTCTTCGGGGGAAGAGTACATCGTGTACTCGGCAGTATGCTCCGAGCGGTTGGCGGGATCGGCGACCTTGTTGAGGAAGCTCGACAGGAACTTGAAGTGCAGGAGGGCGCTTGTGATGCCGACGGCGCCGCGCATTTCGCCAAGGTTCAGGGCGAGCGGCCAGACCTGGTGCGAGGATTTGAGGTAGAGGCGCTCACCGGATACGTAGATCAGCGGGATCTTGTTGAGCGCGGGGCCATCCCAGATGCGGCCGCGGAAATAGACACGACCGCGTACACCGCCCTTGATCCAGATGGTGCGGCTGTTCCTGTCGAAATGCGATTCATAGCCTGACCGGTCGAAGAGGTTGCAGACGTCAAGTGGATTGCGGCCGGGCTCGCAGATGTTTTCGCTGACGGGATTGCGGCTGTACATGTCGATCATGACCGAGCGCAGAGAGCGGGCACCGGCCGATTCCATATAGGCGGTCAACTGGCTGATCGAACGCGTATCGCAATGCGGATAGACGAGAAACTCATCCGCATCGACATAGAGAACCCATTTTTCCTGGCAATGGCGGTTTATGACTGCGTTGATCCAGTCATTGCCAAAGCGCGCTGCCTTGTAGGAACCGGTGGCTGACAATAGCGAAACATCCTGCATGCCAGACAGGAGCTCGGCCGTGCCGTCGCTCGAACCGTTGTCGATGCAGATGAAATGCTCGACACCGAGATCGCGATAATATTGCAGGAAGAACTCCATCCGGTGTCCTTCGTCGCGGATCACGCAGATCAGCACATGGCGTGCCTGCTTCAGGCTGTCGCGCAGCCCGGCATAGCCGACCTGGCCGGCCTTCAGCGAACGGCGCAGCCGGGCCTTGGCGTAGTGCGAGATGCTGGTCGTCAAAGCACTCATTTCTGCTCCTGAACACTGGTGCCTGCTTCAAAGACTGGCTTTGCCTGCAGGGATCGGGCCGACTTTTCGTCAGACGACATAGTCGCCGGCGAGCAGGGTCTGGACGCGCGGATTGGGCATCTCATTCTGAAGGGCATGCCTCACGCGCTCGCGCATCGAACGATATTTGTAGACCACCTTGCGGTCGAAGCTGATGCCCCGGTAGAGCGCGTTATAGGCTGGGTGTGTCTTGCGTAGATCGATATAGACTTGGCTTTCGGTATCGCTCCACGGGAAGAACGTGCCGTGCCAGGGCTTGGGGTGTGCCATATAGTGGACGATGGCAAGCGAGGACATGTCCACCAGATGCAGGAACTGCTTGGGGAAGTTCCAGCGGTTCGACACCAGGATGAGCGAGGAGCCGCAAACATAGTTCAACGCGCCCTGATCATGCTTGCCGTCGCAGGCTTCCGGGTTCGTGGCAAAGAGTTGCAGCGCTTCCGGCCCGATCCAGCCATCACGGTGGAATTTCAAAACGCCGGCGTTAAAATAACTGCTGTCCTTGCCGTTTTGCAGCAAGCCATTGATAGATGTGTAATCGCGAGCCGCGAAGAACTTTCCGGGGGGCGCGAACGCATTTTCGAGATCGGCAAGGCTGCTGACGATCTGCGTGTCGCCATCCAGATAGATGATCTGGGTATAATTGTCAGGCAGGATCTGGGCGAGTACGAGCTTGGCCATGGTGCTGACGCTGATACGGCCCATGAAATGCGAACCATCGAGCTTGCCGAGGGATTGGTGCAGTGCTTCCGTCGCATCCATCAGCTTGACACCGCTCAACGCCAGCAGGCTCTTCAGCTCCTCAAAATTGTCCAGATGTTCCGACATAAGAACACAGACATCCGTCTCAGGATTTGCAAATTTTCGGGCCTGCAGCGCCGAGAGAATAGTCGGAAAGGAATATTCGACATCCGTAACGTAGGCCACGCACTGATTACTCATTGTACAATCCTTCTCGTCGTTCTTCGTCGGCAAGTGTCTTTATTGAGTCTGTGAAAAATTTCTCTTTGTCGAGTTGCTGCCCTGTACTTGTTACAAGCAGGTAATTTCTGATCCGATCGGGAGCCAATCGTGCCTCGTCGGCGTTTTGATCACGGCGGATTGTGAGAAAATTAACCATTGCTATCGCTCCACTACCAAAAGCCGGGTGTTGTGGATTAAGCCCTGTAATGTGAAGATCGGCACGGGGCGCATGTGGGACGATAGAAAGGAATAAGGCATCGCAATGCTGAACGGCACGATCATTGTGATACTGATTTCGCTTGCAGCCGGAGCGGCCATTCGCGCCTGGGCCTTCGCTATTTTCGCGATCGTTGTAGCCCTCGGTTTCGGCATCGTGGCTCATCAAAACGCGTCGCTGCTTGAAGCCGCGCTTTACGGTCTCGCTATCCTCGTGCTGATGCAGGTCTGCTATGTGACGGGCGTCTTCGTGGCCGGACTTTGGCGCCGCAGCCGCAAGCCGTCCAAGGAGAGTGCGATCGTCGACCCGGCGCCCGTACCGAGCAAGCAGCAGCAGGGCTGACATCACCGACATGTCTTCTGCCCCGCACATCATCGTGATGGAAATACCGGCGTACTCATCAGAGATGCCGGCGTCCTCTGCAGACGGGTCATGCGGTTCTGCTGCCCGTAGGGGGCGGTCAGGCACCCGCTTGCAAGCCCGGCCGTGATGCTGAAAAGCAGGCCTAGGTCGGTGCTGCTTCCGGAAATCGTCGCCGAGGCAATCTGCGCAACGGAGGCGAAAACGGCAGCCATCCCAATCGCCCGGTTTTCACGGCTCGCCAGTTTGCTGCGAGCAGCAGCCATCAGGAGGCTGTAGAGGAAGAGCACGAATAGAACCGTCCCGGTGAGGCCGACGTTCGACAGAAGTGCCGCGGCGAAGCTCGATGCGCGCACGGTGCCGAGGCCTGCCCCGAAAGTGGCCGTCTCCACGAAAGAGACCAGTGCTAATGTGTTCCACGCGGTGCGCTCCTCGCCGGATTGCGATTCGAGCTTGTTGGCCAGGGTGACGTTCGCCAAATCTCCGACGGCGTTCCAGGCGCTCGGGATCAGGGCTACAGCCATGATCAGGCAGGGCACCATGAGCAGAGTGATCAAAAGGAAGGTCGCATAGGGACGTGTGGCCTGGCCGCTCAAAAGCCGCTTGAGGCTAAACAGGATCGCAACACCGATCATGAAGAGGCCGGCGACATAGGCAGTCGTCGAGGTGCAGAGGATCAGGGTCAGGCCGACCGATACCGTTGCAAAGCCGGTGAAGCGGCTCGGGAAGCGCTCAAGCCAGAGGATGAGGGTGAAGCTGAAAAACACCAGAGCCGCCGCACCATAGGCACTTGCCTCCGGGAAGGAACCGACGATGCGCTTGAAGCCGCCGATGACCTCGGCTGTGTGCATCGTATAGTTGGCGTTGCGCATGAAATCGAGCAGGTCGGGCTGACCTATCGTAAACGTGGCAATATCGAGCAGGGCGAAACCCAGGCAGACGAGCGCCGTGACGATGAGCTGGCGGGCGATGAAGCGCCCGTGCCCGAGCCGGGCAAAACCGCAGATGACGGCGAAGCAGATGAGGTCGCCGAGCAGGTAGACGGACTGCGTGAGATTGGAAGAACCCGGCGCCAGCGGCGATGCCATGATCGACATTAAGCCGGAACTGCTGCGTGCGGATGAATAAACCAGTGTCGCACCGGCAAAAATGCGGGGCAGGAAGAAGGCCGATACGGCGGAGAACAGAACATAGGCCGCAAACCAGAAGCCGGGGCCGGGATAGGCCAGGCTCGTCAGGGCCGCCTGTTTCTGGCGCGGACGCAGCAGCACACCGATCGTGACGAAGAGCAGCAGCAGATGACTCGGCTGAATGCTGCTGCCGCCGAGTGCGGGAAGCTGGAAGGCTGCGGCTGCACCGAGCAGTGTGGAGATGCATAGCGCCGTGATCGCAAAGCGGGATCCATAGTAGACGAGCGCCAGGCCGAGCAGGAAAACGAGGAAGCCGATCGGTTCAATTGTCACGCCGCCACCTCCGAACAGGGTCGAAGCTTCCCTGCCGTCACGCCACGCAGACCCTGCGTGCGGCGCAAAAAGACGGCAAATGCAGACATGAACTGAACTCCGACGCTAACAGGCATAATTCTACACTGGTCTCCTAGTTCGATCCCGTCTGCGATACCCAGTTCGGACGGGGCGCATCGCTTCGGGCTACATTAGGGATGAGGGCGGCGGCCGGCTGCTGGGGCTGCGATGCTGAGGCATCGGTAGCTGCCTCGACGCCGATCTCGATGATGTCATGCGGCAACAGGGCGGTGTTTTCATCTGCCACGATATTGCTGTAGCTGCCGTCCTCGTTGCGGCGAACGATCTTGAAGTTCTTCTTCGTCGTGCCGAGGAGCGTCGATTCTGCACCCATGCGGGCGAGTTCGGCGCTGTATCCGGCCTGATCGCCGAGGAGTTGCGCCACCTGCATATCGATGCCCGCCTTGTTGATGGCGAGGCTGAGCGTGTTCAGCTCCTGCTGGTTTTCGGCGTTCCGCTTGTTGATAATCGTTGCCTTTTCGCGCTGGCTCTCGTTCAGTCCCTGGCGGGACTTGGTTAGTGCGATCTCGAGGTCCAGCAGTTCGCTCTGGGTTTCAGCCAGGCCGCGGTCCACCGAATATTGGCGGGTATTGCTGGTCAGGCCCTTGCTGACGAGGCTGTTGACGTTGTTCAGCTCTTGCTGCGCAAGGTCGATCTGCCGCTTCTGGGAGACGATCTTTGCCTCCAGCGACTGGATTTCCTGCGTATAGAGGCGGCTCAGATCGTCTGCCGCCTCAATCTGGCTGTTGGACTCAACAGCCCGCAGGCGCATCAGGTTCAGTTCCTCCGCCTTGAGCTTGTCGATATCCGGCACGCCGGCGATCTCGGCAGGAATGTCGAAATCCGACTGACCGGCGATCTCGGCGCGCAGGCGGGCTGCACGCATCAAGAGATCGCGGCGATTCAAGAGGGCTGAGCGATAGTCACCGGCCGACTGGATGCGGTCTCGCTGATAGTAGCTGCTGTCGTCACGCGACCGCATGTAGCCGCCTGCAATGCTGACGGCTTTGATAACGGTCATATTGGCCTCGAAGGGATAGCGCCCCGGCCGCTCGATGCTGCCGTTGACGAAGATCGGCGCGTGCTGGTCGATTTCCACAGCGATGAAAGGCCTTCCGGGGAGGTCGGCCTTGTCGGCCAGTGCTTCTGAAATGGCATCCGACAGCTGCTCGGTCGTCTGGCCGGAGGCCCTGATTTGACCGGCGATCGGGATCGAAAGATTGCCCGCATCATCGACGCTGTAGGTTCCATCGAGAGCTTCCCAGCTCGCATATTTGGAATCGGTGGAACGCCATTCGACGACCCGCAGCTTTATCTTGTCTTCGGGGACGAGCGTGTAGCTGTCGGCGTGGGCAGCACTCCATCCCAGAGCGCAGGCAAAGACGGCGGCAAGGCCAACGAATGGAAGACGATCAAGGAAAGACATGGGCCACATGGCGTCTGTTACCTCCGTTTTGCCGCGATGGATGGCGAAGGCATCTCGCGATTTGAGGACTGGCTGAGTTCGAGGATGCGCTTGGGAGATGCACGTCCCATCAGCAGATCGGACAAAGCCAGGAAATTGCCGTTCAGCCGGCCAAGACGGTCGACTGCGCGATCATTGAGCAGGGTGCCCCGGGCGTTCGCCAGGATATTGCGGCCGATCTGCGCCAGCGCACGGGTCAAGGACATGGTGCCCTTGCGCATCAGATGCACGGGATTTGCGACTTGCGAATAGCCGAGCCTTTTGCCGGGCTGGCGTCCGGACTTGACGCCGAGATGGACGCCGCAGGCGCCCGAAATATGCACGGATCGTCCGTAGCGGGCGATGGACCGGCTGAAATCGACATCTTCGAGCCAGCCGTAGAGCGGCAAGTCCTCGTCGAAGGCGAGTCCGTGGCCGACAATTGGCGCCAGCCGAACCGCCATATTGCATCCATAGGCGTTATAGATTTCGGTCACCTGCTCACCTCTTTCGCCTGCGGTCTTGATGACATGCAGGGCTTCAGACTGGGTCAGCCCCTTGCCGAGAATGCCATCGGCGAGGACGTCTCCGGTGGCGATGACCACATCCGGATTGTCGGCGAAGACGGCCGCCATGCGCGGAATAAAGCCGGGCGCGGGAATGAAGTCGTCGTCGAGGAAGATCAGCACGTCCATGTCCGCGCTTGCGGCCTCAATGATCCGGTTGCGCTGGCAGGTCAGGCCGCGGGGGCCGACCATCAATTCCACGCCCTTTCGGTCGGCGAGCCCGGCAGCGTCATCCAGGTTGGGGACGCAGATGATGATGCGTTCCGGGTGAGGCTGGAGGCTGTCGATATAGGTTACCGTCTCCAGAAGCGTCGCCGGCCGGCCCGCCGAGGCAATGCCGACGGCGATCTTCAGCTTCGGCGCTTGTGGGGTCGGAGCCATCATGTCTGAACACTCGCTGGTGTGTTGTTGATGATCGCGCCGAGGATTTCTGCGCCGACATTGCGCATGCTGTCGATGACGCGAACGGTCTCGTCGATCGAAGTGCGGCCGTAAGAGGTTACGACGAGAACGCCGTCCAATTCCGGAGCGATCGCATTGGCGTCCGGCGACGAGGTGAAGGCGGAGATATCGACGAATATGGCGTCGAATTCCTTCTTAAGGTCGGCGAAGTTGAGCTGGGTGCGGCGCGAGCTTAGGCGGACGGCGGGCGTCACCGCGCGAACCTTGCCAAGCGGCAGGAATTTCAGCGTCGGTGTCAGTGACAGGGTGGCGGTGCGGATCGCCTCGATATTGTCGAGCACGTCGATCAGGCCGGCTGAACTGTTCGGCGCAATGGACTTGCTCAGGGAAGATTTTGTCGCCGCGGCATCGATCAGCAGGGTACGCGAACCTGATATTGCCGAGAGCACGGCAAGCTCGCAGGCGATGGTGGATGCTCCTCCGCCCGGGTTGACGGCCACGATGCCGATCACCACCCGCCGTCTGCGGCGGAAGCCGGTGACAGTCGCACCAAGCTCGGCCATTCCGGGGATCATCGGATAGGCGACGGTGCCGCTATCATTGGCAGTAGGCAGCGCCGCCGCGCGGCCAGCCCTCTTTGCGCGTCCAAGAGGTGTGACGAAAGACAGGCCAGCCGCCTGCGAGAGCTGGTTGGTGCGCATGATGCGCCGGTCGCTGACATGGCGGATCATGGCCAGGCCAAGGCCGGAACCGGCGCCGACGATCAGCGCGAAGGCGAGGATCAGCGAATTGTTCGGCTGCGCCTTGGAGAGCGGTGAGGTGGCCCGCGAAACGATGGTGGCGTCGGAGACCGGATAGGAAATGCGCTGCTTGGCCTCGGTGTACTGCGTAAGGGTGTTTTCGAAGAGGGTACGGCGGGCGTCGGTCGCGCTCTGCAACTCAGCAAGCTTGAACTGGTCGCGTGGATTCGCCTTGAAGGTCGCAAGCGCACTCGCGGCATCGGCAAGCCCGCGCTGCTGCTCATTGACGAACTGTTCCAGCCATTCGCTGTACTGTTGGGCCGCAGCGGCCTTCATCTGGACATTCTTGCGGATGTATTGCTGGGCAACAGCATCGGCGATCTCGACCGCCCTCTGCGGGTTGGATGCGGATGCGGATATTTCGAGGATTGTCGACTGGCCGATGCGGCGCATCGCGACAATATTGCGCAGCCGTGCGATCGCCCGGTCGGTCCGCTGCGCTTCCTGGCTCGCCGCAGCGGGCTGGGCATTGCCCGAGGTCGCATCACCCTGTGCCGTCTCCGGCTGGGCGGTGCTGGCGGGGTTGCCCGTCAGCCAGTCCTTGACCTTGTCCTGCAGGGAAAGGGACTGATTGGAGAAGGCCGGATCGTTGGCGAGGTTCAGCGCGCTGGCGGCGCCGCCAAGCACGTCGCTGGACTTCGCTATTTCGAGCTGTGCATCGATGAAGGCGTCTTCGGCGAAGGCGCGTTGAGCGTCCGAGCCGTTCACCTGTGGGAAGACCATAAGCTGGGTACTGGCCACATAGGTCGGCTTGGCGATGAGGAGATAGGCGGCGGCAAGTGCCAGGAAGACCAGGATGGTAGACACGATCCAGGGCCAACGCATCCTGACGAAAAAGGACATGTCCCGCAGCGTCAGCGACGAACTGCCGCTGGCAGTGGCCGGCAAAGATATCGGGGAGACGCTGCTGAAGACGTGATTTGAGTTCATAGTGTCCTGATCCAAAGGGCGAGAGTGTCTTCTTCGTTGATATTCAGCAGGTGCGCATGGCCCCGGTCGGGCCATGCGTCGTTCTTGGATTAGTAGCAGCCGCGCTGCGAAAACAGGGCCGGAACGGTCTTTGCGATAATGATGAAATCGCGCACGAGCGACCAGTCGCGGACATATTGGACGTCAAGCGCGACGCGATATTCGTAGCTGACATCGTTGCGGCCGCTGGTCTGCCATTGTCCGGTCAGGCCTGGTCTTGCGGCCATATAGCTCGTGACATGCTCGCCGTAGCGCGCAAGTTCTTCAGCCGTCACCGGCCGCGGGCCTACAACGCTCATTTCGCCGCGCAAGATATTGATGAGCTGCGGGAGCTCATCGATGCTGGACTTCCTCAGGATCTCACCGACAGTGGTGATGCGCGGATCGTTCTTCAGTTTCCGCGTCGTTTCCCACTCGGCCCGCGCTGAGGGATTGGCGCGCAGCAACTCGGCGAGCTGCGCGGCGGCATCGGTTTTCATGGTGCGGAACTTGAGACAGCCGAAGGCGGCGCCCCCATATCCAATACGTGTATGCGAATAGAAGACCGGCCCGGGATCGCTCAACTTTACGATGAGTGCTGCGATCAGCATGAGAGGTGACAGCAGAACCAGAGCGGTGGTTGCCACGACGATATCAACCGCGCGCTTGGATGCCCTTCCGACCACATGAGGCCGTGATACTAGGCGATGATCGTTATGCGGCCCGGACTGGTCAACGTTCGGCCAGGATTCACGAACTTCAATACTCTGTGTTTCCCAAGTCATCGACCGACTCCAAAAGTTTCCGGTTAGAACCTTATGAAGTTTGGTGCAGCGCAATGTGCTTGTCTGTGACCGCGGTCATAATGATTAGCAAATTCTTTATGCTAATACTGTAATGCTACGGAGTTCGCTACGAATTCGGCGGCAGGGGATTTCTACATCCTAATTTTATTCGAAAATTTAACTTACATGTCGTTTGAGGCGCACGGCTTGAATAGATGAAGCCGGGCGTTGTAGCTATTTTTTAAACAATTTTGATAGGATCGCCCCAAAAATAGGCAGTTTGGCTTAATACCTCTCCTGAATTCGACGGATACTAGAAAAAATATAATCTATATAACTGGTGGTATTGTCACTATTATTTGAGATGCTCTTGTCATCTTCGATTGTTATTTGACTCTCAAGTTAGGACAATATAAATGATGCAGTGCAGCATCAGCTACGACCAATCTGTTTTGTTGGGGAGTTATGCGCATGGACGGAGCTACACAAACGAGAGACTATAGGGTCGCTGTGGGCAATGCGGCTATTAGCGTTGTTCCGGATACATCTTTGAACAATCGCATCTCAAGTGACGACGACTTCCCGTTCTGCCGCGCGACTGTACGCAACTTTCGTCGCGGCGAACTTATTGCAGGCGCTGGAGTCTTTGTAGATATGTTTGCTCGCGTGCAGCGCGGGCTAGTCAGCGCCAGTACGATGCTGCCTGATGGCAGGGAGTTTATTGTCGAGATCATTCCGAGGGGAGGTTTGATCGGCGAGCTTGAAGTATTACGTAAGCAAATACTGAATCTGGAGTATAGAGCCAGTTCGGATTGCGAGCTATACTTCTTCGAAGGCCGGCTGTTGCGGGAAAGGTACGCAACCGATCCGCAGTTCCAGGAGAAGGTCTTTTCGAGAACGCTTGCGCGTGTTTCCGAGCTGGAGCGCCGCATCATTTCGAACGCCGGATCCAGCCTTCAGTCGCGGCTGGCGGCAATGCTTCTGCGGCTATCTTCGGTCTATGGAAAGGATACGCCGGCGAACCGGGACGTGCTGATAATTTCCCAGAACGATCTGGCGGCGACGCTTCCGGCTTCTCGTGAAAAAGTCAACCAGTGCTTGCGTCGCCTGCGTGAATGCAAGGTGATCGACGGAGCCCAGGGCAGGATCCGTATCCTCAACCGCAAGGCGCTGGAAGCCTATGCCGACGGTGCGGCGTCGGCAAAATAATGCACTTCGTCACGATCCGGCTGCCGTCCGCAGCCGGTCCGTGACCCACTTCACCCTCATAGACGGCTTAGGGGCCTGGCCGTCAAAAGCATCCATTGTGTCTGTCGTCGGAGAGCTTCTATGAACGACATCGGCCAACTGCGTCCTGATGAGAATGGGCCCGCCGTTTCGACGTTGCGGTGGCCGGCTTCCGGACGCTACGCAAAAATATGGAGGGACGGCATCGCGGCGCACCCGGCGCTCGACCGTGTGGTCGTCATTGACGATTATTCGACGGCGAGGGGTGGGGCGACCGCCCTTGCGGTCCTGTCGGCGAAGCTCTTCTGCGGACTCGGCGTTGCCGTGACCTATATCTGCGGCGACGATGGAGCGAACGAGGAGCTTGCTTCACTCGGCGTTTCAATCGTCAAGCTGAATAGCCGTGACCTCTTGAGTTCTAACCGAGCCAAGGCCTTCGCGACCGGTATTCATAATCCGGCAGCCCGCAGCATGATTTCCGCCTGGGTGCGGGCTAACGATACGCCCAAGACAGCCTATCATGTTCATGGCTGGCATCAGATCCTGTCGCCGGCGGTCTTCGACGCGCTTGCACCCGTTGCCGATCGATGCGTCGTTCACGCCCATGATTTCTTTACCGGTTGTCCCAATGGGGCCTTTTTCGATTATCAGGCGCAGGAGACCTGCCAGCGGCGTCCGCTCGGGGTAGGCTGCATCACCACCTCCTGCGACAAGCGTAGCTATGCGCAAAAGCTGTGGCGTACGGCCCGCGGCGCCAATCTCTTGCGCGCGCTGAGAAGCCGCCCTGCCTTCAGCAGGATCATCCTGCTCCACGAAAAGATGGCTGAGTTCCTGGTGGGCTCCGGCTACCAGCCGGAACGGCTCGTCACCATCCGCAATCCGATCGCGCCACTAACGGCCGAGCGTATCACGGCCGAGGACAATGATGAGTTCGTCTTCATCGGCCGGCTGGATGAGGAAAAGGGCATCGAAGACGCGCTTGCCGCGGCGCGCAGGGCTGGTGCAAGGCTCCGCGTGATCGGCGATGGGCCGCTGATGCCGAAGGTCGTGGCGGCCGGCGATCATGTTAGAGCCATGGGCTGGCAGTCGCATGCGGAGATCGGTCGGATCATCCGCACCGCAAGCGCGCTTGTCATGCCGTCCCGCTATCCGGAGCCGTTCGGCCTTGTGGCGATCGAGGCGGCGCGCAGCGGCCTTCCTGTCATCATGACCAAGGGCGCTTTCCTCGCCGAGGAAATGGAGAGGGCCGGAATGGCGATCTCCTGCAACACGATGGACGAGGAAGCCTTCGCCGCAACGCTGACGGCCTTCCGCAACATGCCGAAGGAGGATGTCCGCCTTATGAGCGAACGTGCCTTCCGGCTATCGCCCAATCTGGCGACGACACACGAAGAATGGCGCGATGCCCTTCTCGCGCAATACCGCAGTCTGATTCCGACGAATGTAGTGCCCGAGCCGAGGGGCGGGGCGATCGTACAAGGAGCGTTCAGGTGACTGTCAAAGCAGCAAGCTCTCTCCCCGAAGCAATGGCATTCCGCGGTGACGCGCCCGTCGTGGCAAGAAGTCGGGTCGCCGAAGCCGGCAGCCGGGTCGATGCGAAGCAGCCTCGCGTCGCTATCGTCCACTACTGGCTGGTATCGATGCGCGGTGGCGAAAAGGTGGTGGAAGAACTCTGCCGGATGTTCCCTCAGGCAGACATCTTCACGCTGGTGCATAATCCCGATCGTACCAGCGATTTCCTGAACAGCCGCAACATCCAAACGTCCTTCCTGCAGAAGATCCCGCGGTCTACGCGCCATTACACGAAGATGCTGCCGCTCATGCCCTTCGCGCTCGAGCACTTTGACTTGCAGGACTATGATCTTGTCATTTCGAGTGAATCCGGCCCCGCCAAGGGCGTCATCACCCGGGCGGATGCGCTTCACATCTGCTACTGCCATTCGCCGATGCGCTACATCTGGGATCAGTTCCATGTGTACCGACGCGGTGTTTCCTGGATCGGCAAGGCAATGATGTCACTCACTGCTCCGATGCTGCGTGCCTGGGATGTGACGACCGCCTCGCGCGTCGATGCGTTCGTAGCGAATTCCAGCTATGTCGCGGGCCGTATCCGCCGCTTCTATGACCGCGACGCCGTCGTTATCTATCCGCCGGTTGCGACTGACGATTTCGCCATCGGGCAGGGCAGGGGTGAGTTCTATCTCTATGCGGGCCAGCTTACCGCCTATAAGCGGCCGGATATTGCCGTGAAGGCCTGCACGGAAATGGGCCGCAATCTGGTCGTGATCGGTGAGGGCGAGCAGGAAGCCTATCTGAGATCAATCGCCGGACCGACGGTGCAGTTCCTCGGCCATCAGCCGTTTCCGGTTCTGCGCGATCATCTGTCGCGCTGCCGCGCGCTGCTGTTCCCCGGCATCGAAGATTTCGGCATTCTGCCGGTGGAAGCGATGGCGTCCGGCAGACCGGTTCTGGCTTTCGATGCGGGTGGCGCACGCGAAACTGTCTGCGCACCGCATGTCGGCTTCCGCTTTGCCGAGCAGAGTACGGAAGCGCTGATGGAAACGATGGCAGCCTTCGAAGCGGTCGAGGACACGCTCGATCCGGTGGCGATCCATAACCACGCTTTGAAATTCTCCGCAGCAGTGTTCCGCGACCGCCTCGGCTCGCTCATCGATGAGCAACTCGCCAAGCATGGCCATCAGGCCGCAAGCCCTGTCAGAAGGAAAGTAAGCTGACACGCACAAAAACCCTGGAGCGGCGGCATCCGGCGCTCCCCAGAAGAGGTTCGTTGCTCATGGCCAAGGAATAGATCGTGTCAAGCGTATCGCATAGAACGGCGACAGCAAGCATCTGGACAATCAGCGGAAAATTCCTGGCACGACTGCTCGATTTCGTGAGCCTGCTCATTCTTGCAAGACTTTTGAGCCCGGCCGATTTCGGGATCGTCGCCATTGCCACCTCGGTTCTTGTCATCGTCGAGGCGATCCTCGATCTGCCGCTCACCCAGGCGCTGGTGCGTGTTCCCTCGCCATCCGAGCGGATGTTTGCAACAGCCTTTACATTGAGCCTCATCAGAGGAACGGCGATCAGCCTGCTGATGATCGTCATCGCCTGGCCGATGGCTCTCCTCTACAACGATCCGCGGCTTTTTCAGCTGGTTGCCGTGGTTTCGATCGCACCTGCGATGCGGAGCGTCATCAGCCCGCGCATGGTGCTTTTCATGCAGCGCTTCGACTTCCGGCGCGAATTTGCTCTCGACATCATCGCCAAGGGATCGACCCTGATCTTCGGCGTCGGTGTCGCGCTTGCGACCGACAGTTACTGGGGGCTGGCGATTGGCGCCGTTGCCGGGCCGGCGGCGTCGACCATCGTCTCCTATGTCTTCGCGCCGATGCGGCCGAGGCTCAGCCTTTCGGAATGGAAGCATTTCCAGGACATGATCGGCTGGAACACGATTTCGCAGGTTCTCAACTCACTGAACTGGCAGATGGACCGGCTGCTGCTGCCGCGCTTTACGAGCCTTTCCACTTACGGCGCCTTCAGCGTCGCGGACAATCTTGCCGGTATTCCCTATCAGACATTCGTCGGTCCGCTGATGCGCCCGCTGATGGCCGCCTTTTCCAATGTCAGCGACCGGGGCAAGCAGATCACCGCCTATCTGAAGGCCACCAATGCAATCATGGTCGTGGCGGCCCCCATCCTGCTCGTCATCATTTTCCTGGCCGATCCGATCCTGCGCATCGTTGTCGGCGAGAAATGGGCCTTTGCGGCGCCGATCCTGCAGTGGCTCTGCATCGTCAGCCTGATCGGCCTGCCGACGACCATCATGCCGCCACTCGTTATGGTTCTCGACAAGACCCGCTATGTGGCACTCAGGATGTTTGCTGAATTCGCAGTGAGGGCGCCGGTTACAGTGTTCGGCGTCGTGATGTTCGGGCTTGACGGTGCGCTGGCAGCGCGCGTCATCGCCGCTGTCGTTGCCTATGTCGTCTGCCTTGTCATCACGCAACGGCTGATCGGCGCCTCGATTGGTGCGCAGCTCTACGCGTTTGTCCGGCCGCTTGGGGCCTGCCTGCCGATGGTCGGTTTCCTGCTCTGGGTTCAGCCTGTTCTCATTGCCATGCCGCTCGGCATCGAGCTCGTCGCTGGCGTCGGCTTATGCAGCGGTGCAGCGCTTGCGATCTTCTGGCTTTCTTCCCTGCTCTTGTGGCAGGCCGTAGGACGGCCCGACGGGCTGGAGGCCATCATCGTCAGGAAGATTATGCCCTGGCGAAACGGAGTCGTCGTTTCATGATCGGCTCGCAAAACCCCGCGACGGGGTCGAAATCTCCGGGAGGGAGAAACATGCGTCACGCGAAATTTGCCGGAAGATTTGCGCTTCTGATCGTCATCGGCCTTTTCGGCCCGCCAGGTCCTCGGCCGAGCGAAGCGGAAGAGCCGCTCAATCTCGACGATTTTCAGCTGACCTTTGCCGAAGACTTCAACACGCTCGATGCTTCGGCCTGGGGCGAGAACGGATCGCGCTGGATTGCACATACACCATGGAATGGTGATTTCGGCGATGCTCAGTTTACCGACCCGATGGACGGTTTCCCTTTTACGGTCAATGACGGCATCTTGCGGATCGAGGCTCGGAAGGATGCGGATGGCAAGTGGCGCTCCGGCCTGCTCGCCTCCACCAATCCGAAGGGCGAAGGCTTCTCCCAGACGTTCGGCTATTTCGAAGCGCGCATGAAGCTGCCGCCCGGCAAGGGCGTCTGGCCGGCTTTCTGGCTGATTGGCCTCGACCGGTCCAAATTTACCTCGGAAATCGACGTGATCGAATATTACGGCCGTGCGCCCGGCGAGTTCAGCATGGGCTATCATGTCTGGCGCCCGAGCAACCAGCACACGACGGACGGCCATCTGACGAATGTGCCCGAAGGCTCGCTCAGCAGCGACTATCACACTTTTGGCGTCGATATCGGCCCGCAGAAATCGACCTTCTATCTGGATCGCAATCCCCTCTGGAGCTTCGATACGCCGCCGGAATTCCACATGCCCTTCTATCCGCTGGTCAATCTTGCGCTCGGGTCTGGCTGGCCGATCGATGAAACGCCGAACCCGTCCTATCTGCTGGTTGATTACATCCATGTCTATCAGCGCAAGAACCTGATTTCGGCCAAAAACGATTAGGGCCGGATGGCGGTCTGCGAGCGTTTGAGCGCGTCGAGTACGATGCCGGTCAACCGGCGCGATGGGGAGCTGCGCGGCCAGAGCATCCCGACCTCTCGCGGTGGAAAGGGCACAGGCAATTCGAGGACAGCGAGGTTGAGGCCTTCCGGCCAGGGTCTTGCCCAATCCGGCACCAGCGAGACGCCGAGCCCATTGGCGACCATGACCGAAATCGCTTCGAGGGAATCGAGTTCCAGACGTTCAGCCGGCTTCAAACCCTGTCTTTGAAGATACTCGTCGGCAAGGCGGCCGCCCCAATTGTTCCGGTCGTAGCGGATGAAGGGGCGGGTCTTCAGGAGCGTGTGCGGGTTCTCGCCCCGGCAAGCAGCGGGGGCTACGAGAACCAGACGTTCGGCCCGCAGCAGTTCCCATTCCAATGTTTTCGGTATCGAAAAAGGTGGCTTTACGATGATTGCCGCGTCGATATCCCGGTCTATCAGCCGCTGGTAGAGATCGGTCGATGGGCCCGGCAGCAGGAAGACCTCGACCAGCGGCATGCTGGCGAAGACTTCGTGCAGGGCTGATGGCAGCAACCCGGTCAGCGCAGTGGTGATGGCGCCGAGACGAAGCTCGCCGGAAGGCAGATCGGCATTGGCAAGGCTGCGCAGATCGCGGACTTCGGCGAGGATCCTGCGGCTCTTTTCGATGATGGCGTGGCCGGTATCGGTCGGGCGGACACGGCGGCCAACCCGGGTCAGCAGCGGCACGCCGACATCTTCTTCCAGAGCCTGCATACGCTGGGCGACCGCGGCCGGTGTGATGCCGAGGCGGCGGGAGGCTTCGGCCAGCGATCCGAGTTCGGCAACCAGCAGGAAGGTGTCGAGAAAGCGCGTTTCCATAAGAAAAGTTTTTCTATCTTCTGAAACCAGAAAAAGCGAGATTTTTCTTCTTTTCGTGATCGCCATAATGCTGGCGAAACCGGAGTATCTGCCTTGGATATGCAATTGAATGGAAAGACCGCGCTGGTGTTCGGCGCGGGTGGTGGACTGGGCGGTGCGATTGCCCGCTCGCTGGCCTCGGAAGGCGTTCGCGTCGCCGTTGCCGATATCGATGAAGCCGCTGCCGGAAAGACGGCGGAAGGCATCGTTTCCGCTGGGGGGAAGGCGCTGGCGATTGGCTGGGATATCGCCGATCTCTCTGTCATCGAGGCAAGACTGGCTGTGATCGCCGATACTTTTGGGGCCGTCGATATCCTCGTCAACAATACGGGCGGACCGCCACCGACACCGGCCTCCGGTCAATCGGCGGAAACCTGGTCGAAATATTTCGACATGATGGTGCGTTCGGTGATCGCGGTGACGGATGCCGTATTGCCCGGCATGAAGGCGAGCGGTTGGGGCCGTGTCATTACGTCCACGTCATCAGGCGTCGTGGCGCCAATCCCCAATCTGGGTATCTCCAACAGCCTGCGCCTGGCGTTGGTCGGCTGGTCGAAGACGCTCGCCCGTGAGATCGGCCGTGATGGGATTACCGCCAATATCGTGCTGCCGGGGCGCATCGCGACCGGCCGCATTACTTTCCTCGACGAGCAGAAGGCGAAGCGCGAAAACCGGCCGGTGGAAGAAGTGACGGCGGAGAGCACGGCCGCCATTCCTGTCGGGCGTTACGGCCGGCCGGAGGAATATGGCGACGCGGTTGCCTTTCTCGCCAGCCCACGCGCATCCTATATCACCGGCTCCGTCATCCGCATCGACGGCGGCCTTATCCAGAGCATATGAGGTACAATCCATGTCTCTAGATCCAGCTGTTATCGAAACTCTGAAGGGCGTCTCCACGGCGACTCTGACAACCGTGCTTCTGAAAAAGGGGCTCAGGAATGTCTGGATGCGCGGCACGAAGCCGCTAAGGCCGGGTCAGGAGCGGGTGGTCGGCCCAGCCTTCACGCTGCGTTTCGTACCGGCGCGTGAGGATCTGGCAACGCCCGAAAGCTGGGCTTCGCCGATCTCCACGCGGGCGGCGATCGAAGAGATGCCGGAGGGCTGCATTGCCGTGGTCGATGCGATGGGCGTGCAGGACGCCGGCATCTTCGGCGATATTCTCTGCGCCCGGATGATGAAGCGCAAGGTCGCGGCCTTGGTCAGCGATGGTGTGGTGCGCGATCTGGAAGGCGTGCTTGCGAGCGAGTTGCCCGTCTGGTGCGATGGAATGGCGGCACCGCCTTCCGTCGCCGGGCTGACCTTCGTCGGCTGGCAGCAGCCGATCGCCTGTGGTGGTGTTGCTGTTTTCCCCGGCGATATCGTCGTTGCCGACAAGGATGGCGCCGTGCTCATCCCGGCCGCCCTGCTCGATGCGGTGCTTGCCGAAGCACCGGAGCAGGAGCGCATGGAAGGCTGGATCATGACCGAAATCGACCGGGGCGTGCCGCTGCCTGGTCTCTATCCTATGAACGCGGAAACCAAGGCACGCTATCAGGCGTGGAAGGATGCACAATGAGCTTCGGAACTGACGCAAAGGGCGTCTATGCAATTGCAACCACGCCATTCCTGCCTGATGGTACTCTCGACGCGCCGTCAATCGACCGGCTGACCGACTTCTATCAGGACAGCGGCGTTACCGGCATGACCATCCTCGGGATCATGGGCGAGGCGCCGAAGCTTGAGCCAGCGGAATCGCGGGCAATCATTCGCCAAGTGGTCGGGCGTTCAAGAGTGCCGGTCGTTGTCGGCGTTTCTGCACCCGGCTTTGCGGCGATGCGTTCGCTCGCCCGCGACGCGATGGACATGGGGGCTTCCGGCGTCATGATCGCGCCGACGCCGGCGCTTCGCACCGACGAGCAGATCGTCCAGTATTTTGCGCAGGCTGTTGAGGCCGTCGGCACGGACGTTCCGTGGGTGCTACAGGATTATCCGCTGACGCTGACGGTCGTCATGTCGGCCAGCGTGGTTGCCAAGATCATTTCCGATCATCCCTCCTGCGTTATGCTCAAGCACGAGGACTGGCCGGGGCTGGAGAAGATCTCAAAGCTGCGCGCCATGCAGAAAGCCGGCGAGCTTCGGCCCTTCTCGATCCTCTGCGGCAATGGCGGCATGTTCCTCGATTTCGAGCCGGAGCGTGGTGCTGACGGTGCTATGACCGGTTACGGTTTCCCGGACATGCTGGTGGAGTTGGTTAATCTGTTTGCCGCGGGAAAACGCGATGAGGCGCATGATCTCTTTGATGCCCATTTGCCGCTGATCCGCTACGAGCAGCAGCTCGGCGTCGGCCTTGCCGTCCGCAAGCATGTTCTCATGCGCCGGGGCGCCATTACCTCGGATGCGCAACGCAAACCAGGAAGCGCGCTCAGCGCCACGGCGCGGGCTGAGGTCGACTATCTGCTGCGCCGCCTTGCGCAGCACGATCCTCGCGCACCTGTCTGACGAACAAGGCTCCCCGCGGCAAAGCGGGGAGCCTTTGTTCAAAATACACCGCCGCTCGCTTGATGGCGGCGTTCGCCTGCGAGGCGATGTGTAAGCAGTCGTTCCCGCCCTATTTCGGAGAATTTAGAACCCGGATCGGCTTTCCGTCGATCCAGGCGGCGATATCCTCCACGGCATCCCGATAGAAGATGCGATAGGTTTCCTCCGTCACATAGCCGAGATGCGGGGTCGCCACGACATTGGCGAGCCGCCGGAACGCGTGGTTCGCGGGCAGGGGTTCCTCGTCGAAAACATCAAGGCCGGCGCCGCCGAGATGGCCGCTTTCCAGTGCTGTGACCAGTGCCTGCTCGTCGACGAGTGGTCCCCGGGACGTGTTGAGGAGGATGGCGCCCGGTTTCATGCGGTCGAGTCCGCGCTTGCCGATGATGCCCTTTGTTTCAGCATTGAGGGTGAGATGCAGCGTGACGATATCGGCGGCGGATAGCAGTTCATCGAGGGAGACGGCGTAGCCGATGCCGAGATCGGCACTTTTCTGCAGTGTGTTGGAGCGCGACCAGCCGATGACGTTCATGCCAAAGGCGCGGCCGTAAGTGGCGACCTGCTGGCCGAGCTTGCCGAGACCGACAACGCCGAGTGTCAGCCCCCTGAGGTCGCGCCCGACGGAGAGCTGCCACGGATTTTGCGCTGCGCGGAAATTGACGACTTCCGAGGGGATATGGCGAACCAGCGCCATCAGCAGCGCCCAGGTGAGTTCAGCAGCTGAGCCGACAAAACCGCGCGTGCCGGCAACCGTGATGCCGAGGCGGGTGGCAGCGGCCATGTCGATCGAGGCATTGGCCATGCCGGTCGTGATCAGCAGTTTCAACTTCGGTAGCCGTCCGAGGCGTTCAACGTCGAAAGGGGTGCGTTCCCGCATGGCTATGATGATGTCATAGTCCGCCAGCCGGCCGATCAGTGCGTCGGTATCGGCGATATGGTCGTCGAAACGGTTGATCTCGACCTTCGCCTCTATGCCGCTCCAGTCGGCCATGGAGAGGGCGACGCGCTGATAGTCATCGAGAATGGCACAGCGTAAAGGCATTCGAAGAACTCCATGAAATATCGGTGTTTGGTGCCCCGGTCTGAGAACCATTATTGCATATTCCGAGGATATGGTGGCCGCTCGCGCAATCGTGAGAGAGGCATTGGCTAGTCGAGTTCTGCTGAATGCTCCCTGAGCAAAGCCAGAAACTCCGCCTGAAGTGCTGTCGGCAGCCAGTGGCGGCGCAGCGTGACACCGACGGGGCGCCGCGAAGCCGGCAGCGAATAATCCATCGCGGCGAGAAAGCCTGCCTCCAGCTCATAGCGGATCTGATGGCGGGAGAGCAGGGCGAGGTGGTCGGATTTCAGGAGCACGCCTCTGATGGCATTGAGCGAGCCGGTCTCGACGCTTTGGCGGGCAGGCTTGTCCTTCGGAAAGGTTGCTGCCACGGCGTTGAAGGTTTCGCGCGAGGGCGTGTCGCGGCGGGCGACGACCCAGGGGTAGTCTGCGAGATCGTCAGGGGTGATCTCCCGGCGCTGTGTCAGCGGATGGTCGGCCCGTCCGACGATGTAGAGTTCAAAATCGAAGAGCGGTTCCTGATGCAGCGTTTTCGAGACGGGGCTTCTGCGCAGCGCGCCGACGAGGACATCGATGCGGCCGCGCTCGAGATCGTCGATCAGCAGCTCGTAGCTGCCCTCCACGATTTCGAAGCGCGCGAGCGGATAGCGGCTGGCGAGAAGGGCGACCACGTCGGGCACCAGGAAGGTTCGGGTCAGTGGTAGGGTGCCGATCGAGATACGGCCGGCATAGTGATTGCGCGCCTCCAGGAGCTGGTCGCGAAGGTTTTCGAATTCAGACATCGCCAGGCTGAACCAGCGGGCGGCGGAAAGGCCTGCGGCGGTCAGGCGGACGTTACGGCCGGAATTTTCGAAAAGGGAAATGCCGATGACGGCTTCGGCCTCGCGAGCGGCGCGTTGTACGGCCGGTTCCGATTGCTCCAGCATGCGGGCAGCAGCGCTGAAGCTGCCATGTTCGGCAAATGTCGTAATGGCGCGCAGGTGCGGCCATGTGAGGCGCGTCTCGATAATGCCGATTGCCGCTTTTGCGGCCGGTCCGCATGCCTGACGGATAAGACCAAGAAGGCGACGGAACCGCTGTTGGGCGACCTTGCCTTCCGCCGTCAGCATCATGGCGTCGCGTTCGACAAGGGTTGCGTCCAGAAGCTCCTCCAGCCGCCGCAAGGCCTGGGATGCCGCAGGCTGGGTAATGCCGAGGACGGCTGCGGCTGATGTCAGCGAGCCGGTCTCGGCGCAGGCGACGAATAGCCTGATATGCCTGATATTCGGATGGTTGGGCGTCGGCATGGCTCTTCCTGAGGACCCGCGGAGGGCTTCTCAGGGTAGCGCGACCGGTGTTTCGACGGAACGGTGTTTGTTCATCCAGTCGGCCGCCACCTGGATGCCGCCGAGCGGGAAGATGTGCAGTTGGCTGATAAGGCTTTCAGGCTTTTCTGCTTTGTAATCAGCAAAGGCAGCGACCAGATCGGTCGGCTCGTAGGGCAAGAGCAGCTTGCCCATGTCCATGGCGCGCTTCTGCAGCACCTTGATCGAGGGGCCGATGCCGCAGGAGATTGCGTATTTGATCAATGTCTGAAGCTTGGCAGGGCCGGCGACGCCGACATGGATGGGCATGGTGACGCCGGCTGCCTGGATGCGTTCCGCCCAGTCGATGACAGGTTGAGGGTCGAAGGTGAATTGAGTGGTGAGGGCAAGCTGCGCATCGGTACGCGAGGCGAAATCCTGCTTCCAGAGCAGTGCCCGGTCGGCCAGGGCAGTTGATCCGTCCGGGTCGACGTCACGGCTGCCTTCCGGATGACCGGCAAAATGCAGATGCGTGAAGCCGTGATGGTCGAAAAGCCCGGTCTCGATCAATTGTGTGGAACTGTGAAAATCGCCTACAGGCGTGGTCCTGCCGCCACCGAGCAGGAGAGCCTGGCGGACATCGGCTTCGCCGCGATATCGTTCCAGCCAGTTCGCCAATGTGCTGATATCAGGAATACTGCGGGCCGGGAGATGCGGCATGACTGCAAACCCTTGTGCGCTTAGCCGCCTTGCTGTCGCCACCATATCATCGATCGGGGTGCCGTCGAGATGAGCGATATAGACGCGTGTCCCGGTTGGCAGGAATGCGCGAAAGTCATCGATCTTGGCGGCCGTTCTTGGCATGACCTCGATCGACCAACCTTCGATCATGTCGGCGAATTCCGGCTCAGGAGTGCGTTCCCTGGACTTGCTGGTAAAATTCAACAACGCCATTTCATTACTCCGTTCGGCGCTCCTCCGCGCCCCTCAAAATGTATACATTACAAAATCGATTTCAATAAAAATGAGTCAGTTTCGCGTGAAACTGTGATAAATCTACAAATACCTTGATGTTTAAGTATGCATTTTTTTGAAAAGAACAGGTTGGTTGCCCGAAAGCAGCTTGCGCGCCAAAGTCTCCTCTGGCACTCTGCTTTCCCGGAGGGCGTGCAGGTTTCGCGGAGGGAGCCGGCGCTGGAGGAATGGCATGACATCGGCCGGGCATTGTCCGGATCCGGTGCCGTAGCGCTTGAAATTGCCGGGTCTTTTGAGCCCCGCAAACCGTCACCGTGTCTGAGGAGGAGCAGCAATGAACGTAATGACCAAGCCAAAGTCTGTCTTGCGTGCGCCCGAGAAGTTCTTCATCGGCGGCGAATGGGTGAGCCCGCTTTCCAACCGGATGCTCGATGTGATCTCACCGGTCACCGAAGAGCTGATAATGCAATATCCGGAGGCCTCGATCGAGGATATGGATGCGGCGGTGACTGCTGCCCGTGACGCCTTCGACAATGGCCCCTGGCCGCGGCTTTCGCCGCGGGAGCGCGCTGGCTATCTGCGCAAGATCGCCGCCAACATTACCGAACGGCTGGATGAGATTGCCGAAGCCTGGACACTGCAGGTTGGTGCGCCGATCATGCTGACGAAAAAGCTGGTGCCGCAGAATGCGACGCTCTTCAACTATTATGCCGATCTGATCGACGGCAATGCCTACAGTTTCGTTGATGAACGCACGCGCGCCGATGGCGGCAAGGTGCGGGTCGTCAGGGAGCCTGTCGGCGTCTGCGCTGCGGTCACACCCTGGAATGCGCCGATGGTGCTTCTGAGCTACAAGATCGCGGCAGGACTGGCGGCAGGCTGCACTTTCGTTTCCAAGCCCTCGCCGGAAACGCCGCTGGAGGCCTATATTCTTGCCGAATGCATCGAGGCAGCGGGTCTGCCGAAAGGCGTCTTCAATCTCGTCCCGGCAGGGCGCGAGGCAGGCGATTATCTGATCCGCCACAAGGGTATCGACAAGGTCGCCTTCACCGGCTCGACGGCGGCGGGCAAACATATTGCTGTGGCCTGCGCCGAGCGCCTCGCTCGCATCAGCCTGGAACTTGGCGGCAAGTCCGCAGCGCTTCTTCTCGATGATGCGGATTTCAAACAGGCGCTGCCGAGCCTGATGATCTACACCATGCCGATCACTGGTCAGGTCTGCTTTTCGCTGACGCGCATCCTCGTGCCGGAGGCGCGCAAGCAGGAATTTCTTGATCTTTTCCTCGGTGCCGTTTCCAACATCAAGGTCGGAGACCCCTCGGATCCCTCCGTGCACATGGGACCGCTCGCGATGGGGCGTCAGCTGGAGCGGGTGAAAGGCTATATCGATGCCGGCATCAAGGATGGCGCAACGCTTGCCTGCGGCGGCGGTCGTCCGGCGGGGTTGGAGAAGGGCTTTTATGTCGAGCCGACCGTTTTCACCGATGTGACGCCAGACATGAGGATCGCGCAGGAGGAAATCTTCGGGCCGGTCGTTTCCATCATTACCTATACCGACGAAGAGGATGCGATCCGTAAGGCGAATGACAGTGCCTATGGTCTCAACGGGGCGATCTACAGTGCAGATCCGGAACGCGCCTATCGCGTCGCGCGGCGTGTCCGCTCCGGTGGCCTGACGATCAACGGCAACATCGTCGATCCGACCATGCCTTTCGGTGGTGTCAAGGAATCCGGGCAGGGCCGCGAAGGCGGCATCGAAGGTCTCGACAATTATATCGAGCTGAAAACCATCCATTTCGCTTAAGTGCCGGCGGGGTGTACGGGCGCCGGAAAGAGGCTTCGGCGCTGTCCATTCAGCTCGGTTCTGAGGCCGATCTGTAACCTCAGCTTATGACCGGTCAGCAGAACGAAATTGCCTGCTGCTGCCAACCTTCCTAGTATTTCCAACGGCAGGCGGACGTGGAGGCGTTCGCCCGCGAGGAGGATCATCATGAGATTTTTGAAAGCCGGCGAGGCCATCGCCCGGGGGTCTGCTGCATGACCGAGCCCTGTTTTGACGTCGCCCATCTCGGACATGTGGAGCTCTACAGCGACCGTTTGGACGAGAGCCTCGATTTCTTCACGCGAGTCTATGGGCTCACGCCCAGCCTGATCGAGGATGGCGTCGCCTACCTGCGCGCCTTCGACGATTATGAATTCCATACGCTGAAGCTGGTGCGCCATCACACGACCGGCATCGGCCATGTCGGCTACCGCACGTCGTCTCCGGAAGCGTTGGAGCGGCGGGTGAAGGTGATCGAGGAAATGGGCTGCGGCCTTGGTTGGGTGGACGGCGATGCGGGGCATGGCCGCGCCTATCGCTTCACCGATCCGGACGGTCATATTTTCGAGCTCTATTACGACACGCATGTCTATGAGGCGCCTGAAGGTGAGCGTCCAGCGCTGAAGAATATCGCCCAGCGCTATCATGGGCGCGGCGCCAGTCCGCGCCGGCTCGACCACCTGAACCTGCTCGCAAGCGATATCAGGGCAATCCGCGACTTCATGACGAAAGCGCTTGGCAGCCGGGTGACCGAGCAGATCCAGCTCGACAATGGCCGGCTTGGAGGCTGCTGGTTCACGGTCAACAACAAGACCTATGACATCGCCTATTCTGAAGACCATACCGGTGCGAAGGGTCGCTTCCATCACGTGACCTATGCCGTCGACCAGCGCGAGGACATTCTGCGCGCGGCCGATATCTTTCTGGAGAACGGCGTCCATATCGAAACGGGGCCGCACAAGCATGCGATCCAGGGCACCTTTTTCCTCTACGTCTGGGAGCCGGCAGGCAACCGTGTCGAGCTCGCCAATGCCGGCGCTCGGCTGATCCTCAGGCCCGATTGGCCGACCGTGACCTGGACGGAGACGGAGCGCAAGAAAGGCCAGGCCTGGGGCCTGAAGACGATCGAGACATTTCACACGCATGGCACGCCCCCCGTGGCAAGGAAGGACTAGTTCATGGCAAAAACGGCCTTGGTCATCAGCGCGCATTCGGCGGATTTCGTCTGGCGCTGCGGCGGCGCGATCGCGTTGCATCAGGAAAAGGGCTACGAGGTCACCGTTCTCTGCCTGTCCTACGGCGAACGCGGCGAGAGCGCCAAGCTCTGGAAGAATGCCGGGATGACGCTGGAGAAGGTAAAGGCAGGGCGGCGTATCGAAGCGGAAAACGCGGCCAAGGCGCTTGGCGTGCACGATATCCAGTTCTTCGATCTCGGCGACTATCCGCTGGTCGTCGATCAGGAGGCAAAGTTCCGGCTGGTCGATGTGATCCGCGCCGTGCAGCCGGAATTCATGCTCAGCCACTCCAAGTGGGATCCCTATAATACCGACCATATGTACGCGACACAGGTGGCGCTCGAAGCGCGGATGATCGCGCAGGCCTGGGGGCATAATCCCGGCGAGAAGGTCCTTGGTGCGCCGCAGCTCTATCTCTTCGAGCCGCATCAGACTGAGCAGATGGAATGGAAGCCCGACGTCTTCCTCGATATTTCACCGGTCTGGGAGAAGAAATGGGCGGCGATCCAGTGCATGGAGGGGCAGGAACATCTCTGGCACTATTACAAGAATGTCGCCGAGAACCGCGGCAATCATTTCATGCGCAATTCCGGCGGGCAGTCGGGCGGGCGCAAGGCAACACATGCCGAGGGCTTCCAGTCGGTGTTCCCGCGAACGGTGGATGAACTCTGATGGGCGTCGTCGTTCAGAACATCGAGAGGGCGGAGCAGTCTGTCGTCGATCGTCTCGCTGCCTGCGGAGTGGCGACCGTGCATGAGGCGCAGGGCCGCAAGGGCCTGCTCGCAAGCTACATGCGACCGATCTATCCGGGTGCGAGGATTGCGGCGAGCGCAGTGACTATTTCCGCCCCTCCGGGCGACAACTGGATGCTCCATGTGGCTATCGAGCAGATCAGAGCGGGTGATATCCTGCTGCTTGCGCCAACCAGCCCCTGCGAGGACGGTTATTTCGGCGATCTTCTGGCGACGTCTGCCATGGCGCGTGGCTGCCGCGGGCTGGTGATCGATGCCGGCGTACGCGATGTTGCCGATCTCAAGACGATGAACTTTCCCGTTTGGTCGAAGGCGATCTCTGCGCAGGGGACGGTCAAGGAGACGCTGGGCTCGGTCAATATTCCCGTCGTCTGTGCCGCTGCACTGGTCAATCCAGGTGACGTGATCGTTGCTGACGATGATGGCGTCTGTGTCGTGCGGCGAGAGGAGGCTGCTGACGTTGCCGGCAAGGCCGAGCAGCGCGTCACGGCGGAAGAGGAGAAGCGCCGGCGGCTTGCCGCAGGCGAATTCGGGCTTGATATCTACAAGATGCGCGAACGGCTCGCGGAGAAGGGGCTGAAATATGTCTAGGGCTGCCGCGCAAGACGGCGTTCGCTGCATGTGGATGCGCGGCGGCACTTCCAAGGGCGGTTATTTCCTGGCTGAGGATCTGCCCGAGGATCGCGATGGATTTCTGCTGCGGGTGATGGGCTCGCCCGATCCGCGACAGATCGACGGCATGGGCGGCGCCGATCCGCTGACCTCGAAGATCGCGGTCGTCAAGCGGTCCGAGCGGCCCAGCGTCGATATCGACTATCTCTTCCTGCAGGTCTTTGTTGATGAGCCCATTGTCACCGATGCGCAGAACTGCGGAAACATCCTTGCCGGTGTCGGGCCCTTCGCCATCGAGCGCGGCCTGATCGAGGCCGGGGACGGGCAGACGGAAGTGTGTATCTTCATGGAAAATACCGGGCAGATCGCCACCGCGAAGATTGCCACGCCGGATCGGCGGGTGACTTATGCGGGGGAGGCCCGCATCGATGGTGTGCCAGGCACGGCGGCGGCGGTGCCGATCACCTTTGCGGATACGACAGGTTCAAGCTGTGGAGCCCTGCTGCCGACCGGCCATGCCGTCGATATCATCGAGGGTATCGAATGCACGCTGATCGACAATGGCATGCCCTGCGTCGTCATGCTGGCGAGCGATCTCGGCATCGAGGGAACGGAGACGCCTGACGCGCTCGAATCCAATGGAGACCTCAAAGCGAAACTGGAGGCGATCCGGCTGAAGGCCGGGACGATGATGAATCTTGGTGATG
The DNA here is from genome assembly GCA_900473185.1 of Hyphomicrobiales bacterium. Taxonomy (GTDB): domain Bacteria; phylum Pseudomonadota; class Alphaproteobacteria; order Rhizobiales; family Rhizobiaceae; genus Rhizobium. Next base: position 66,957 of record UCKU01000043.1, read on the forward strand.
TCGTGAAGAAATCCGTGCCGAAGATGACGATGGTTTCGCCGGCAAGAGCTGGCGGCGCGATCTCGACGCGGACCTTCATTCCGCATCGCTGCCATGATGCGATCGGCGTGCTCGGTGCCGTCAGCGTGGCGACGGCTTGCTTGCTGCCGGAAGGGCCTGCGGCAAAACTGGCTGTCGTGCCCGATGGCAACGAGAAATTGATCTCGGTCGAGCATCCGACTGGGGAGATGAGTGTGGTCGCGACCGTCAGGGACGGTGTCGTGACCGATGCGGCGGTGCTGCGGACCGCCCGTAAGCTTTTCGATGGATATGTCTTTGTGTGAATGCTGCGGCACTTTGTTGCTGACCAACAAGGACAAGCCATCGTATCCGCAAAACAGGAGGCTGTGATGAGGATCGGGTTTCTAGGTTACGGCGAAGCGGCGCGAGCTTTTCACGAGGGGTTAAGCCGGCCGGGCCTGAGCTTCATCGCCTATGATATCCTGCTTGCCTCGGGCGGCGAGGCCGTGCGCGAAGCGATGCGGACTCGCGGCGCTGATATTTCCGAGACCATTGCGGGTCTCTCGGAAGCGGACTGGGTGTTCAGCGCCGTAACTGCCGACCAGAGCCTGCTTGCGGTCGAACCGCTGCTGCCGCATCTGCGTAAAGGGCAGGTGGTGATCGATATCAATTCCGTGTCGCCGGGCCGAAAGCGGGAGACAGCTCTCGCTGTAGAAGCGGCGGGCGGCGATTATCTCGACATGGCGGTCATGGCACCGGTCCATCCGCGCAAGCACCAGACGCCGGTCCTGCTCGCCGGTGCTCCGGCCGAGCGGCTGTTGCCGGAGCTTCTTGGTCTCGGCTTTTCGGCAGAGATTGCCGGGCCGGCAGCCGGCGCTGCAACAGCGATCAAGATGGTACGTTCGCTATTTGTGAAAGGGCTGGAGGCGATCACCGTCGAGGCCTTGCTCGCGGCAAAGGCATCCGGCTGTTACGAGGAAATCCTCTCTTCGCTTTCAGGGTCTTTTCCTGGTCTCAACTGGCCACAATTTGCCGAATACCAGATGGAGCGCACGACGCGGCACGGGCGGCGGCGAGCGGCGGAGATGCGCGAAAGCGCTGCGACGCTTGATGCGCTTGGGCTTCGCGGCGGCTTGGCGATGGAGATTGCCAAGGTGCAGGAGCGCATGGGTGCTTGCGGCCTCGGGCAGACTGGTGGGCTGGAAGAAACTGTCGGACGTGTGCTGGAATTGCGGTTGAAGCCTCAGAAGGGATTAGCATCCGAGGTCGGGATCGTGCGGCCCGGATGAGGGGGCCGTAGCTCACAAGCGACCATCCCTCTCGGTTCGATCGTTCCCTCTCTTGCTTTGCCAGCCCCCTCATCTGCCCCTCTCCGGGGCACCCCTACCGCTCATGGCGGAACTAAAACCCTATGTCCTCGGTGTCATCGGATCACTGATGCGTCCGGCCTGGAATGTCGCAGGCAATGGCGTGAGTTCGATCTTTGCCACAATGCCTGCCCTGTTGAAAGGGTCGCCTTCCGCAAAGGCTCTTGCCTCGGCCATACCAGCCGTTTCCAATATGCCGAAATTGCCGATCGAGGTCCCGCCATCATCGAGCAGGGCAGAGCCGATCAGCACCGTAGCGAGGCCCTCGCCGCCGGATTGCACCCAAGCTCGATGAGCCGGTCGGTGCAGGTCGCGGGCGCTATCCTGCCCGGAATGGTGCAGGCAGCGCATGAGGAAGAAGGCGGGCATCAGGCGGCGTTTTCCAGAACGACCATGCCGGCGCCGGTCATGGAGGCCGGGGCATGATAGTGTTTGTGGATGAGGTTTACCTGCTCATTCATGGCCGCGCGCATGACCAGCCACATGATGAGCTCTGCGCCTTCAGAACCGAACTGCTCGACATAATCCTCACGGCTCATGGCGCGATAAGGTTCCGGATTGGCAGCAATGCCGTCCAGCCAGGCGCGATCCGCCGTCTGGTTGATGAAGCCGGCGCGTGCGCCTTGAAGCTGATGCGACAGGCCGCCGGTGCCGAGGATGACGACACGTTCGTCGCCCGGCCAGCTTTCGATCGCCTCGCGCAATACCTTGCCCATTTCCCAGCAGCGCTGCGGGGTGGGGATCGGATACTGGATCGTGTTGACCCAAATCGGCAGAACCTTCACCGGCCAACGCTCCGGCCGGCCAAAGAAGAGTTCCATCGGCACCTGCAGACCGTGATCGACCTCGATCTCGCGGCAGACCAGCGGATCGAAATGGCGCTCGACCAGCCTGTCGACGAAGTGCCAGGAAAAATCGACGGCACCTTCGAAGGCGGAAATGGACCGTGGTCCCCAGCCTTCATCGACCGGCTGATAGGTTGCCGCCACGCCGACGGCAAAGGTCGGCACGCGGTCGAGGAAGAAGCTGTTGCCGTGATCGTTGAAGACGACGACGGCGATGTCGGGTCTCGCCTCGCGCATCCATTGCTTGCCTGCCTCGTAGCCATCGAAGAAAGGCTTCCAGTCCGGCGTGTCGCGCAGGCCCTTGTCGAGTGCCGCGCCGATCGAGGGAACGTGGCTCGTTCCGAGGCCGCCGATGATCCTAGCCATTTCTTTTCTTCCCCAGTCTTTCGTAGAGGAAATCCTCATGCGACATGCCGGCCTGTGCAGCGCCGATCTGAGTGATCGGCGTTGGGTCGACAGCGGCGATCTTCAGGATGAAGAACAGGTTGCCGCCGAGGCGGACCATCTCGTGCCAGTCACGCCTTTTGACGGCGGCTTTTTCCTCATCGTCCAGGCCGAAGCGGGCGAGATAGGCATCCTCATCCGCCTTGAAGGCATCGCGGTTTGCAGGCTGACCAAGCGCCATCGCCATCTTGTTGAGCTGGTAACCACGGATCGATCCGGCCCGATCGAAGAGCGGTATATCGGGAATGGTCGCGGTATTTTCAGGCATAAATTCCTCCAAATCTGCGCGTCAGCCAGTCGATGATCGCGGACGTCACCTCGGTCGGGCGTTCCACGGGGCCGAAATGACCAGCATCTTCGATGATGACGAGTTCTGCATCGGGTGCTGCTTCGGCGATTTCCTGATGCTGGGCAATCGGGCTCCAGCCATCCTGACGCGCCGCGATGAGCAGGATGGGACAGCCGAGGTCGGCCATATAGGTGCTGGCGTTCGGCCGATTGATAAGTGCTCGAATCTGTCGCTCATGGACATCGGCGCCGGCCCGTAGCACCATGGTGCGCAGATGGCCGATCAAGCCGGTATCTGACAGTCGGCCAGGGTGGAGCATAGGCGGCAGCCACTGGTCCGCCAGTTCATCCATGCTGCGATGACCAAGATCGATCATTTGCTGGCGTTTGACTTCCTCGCCATCGCGCTTCGGATGGTGGCCGGTATTGGCAAGGACCAGTCCGCGAATGCGATCCGGCGCGATGCGAGCCATTTCCATGGCGACGCGTCCGCCCATGGAATGGCCGACCGCAATCAAATCGCCTTCAGTGGCGACGAGAATATTTTCCGCCATGCCCGATATCGAGGAAGCACGCGAAACATCAGCCGCGTGCACCGGCATGCGGTGCCCGACGGCATCGGCAAGCGGCGCCCAGACAATGCTGTCGGACACGAGCCCCGGAATGAGCGCGAGCGTCGCCATCGATTTTCCTCCCGCAAATCAGACATCATAAATGTATACATGTGTCAAGAGATGGGTGAGGTTCGACTTTAATAAACGCCAATTTGGCGAAGAAGCTTTGGTATAATGCATACAATTATGTGATAGGATGCCGGCTCAGGGTGGGGTTTTGTATGCGTTCTGGCTGCTATATACATTTAGCCGGGATTGGAGGCGCCGATGAAGCAGAGTGAAGCCGCAACGCATGGCCGTCGTGCCGTTATCGAGTTGCGGGAAAAGATTTTGAGCGGCGAGTTGCAGGGCGGTACGCGCCTCTTCGAAGTGCCGTTAGCGGAGGCGCTCGATATTTCACGCACACCGGTGCGCGAGGCGATGTCGCGGCTGACGGAGGAGGGGCTGCTCGATCGTCTGCCGAATGGCGGCTTTGTGGTCCGTCGCTTTGGTTTTGCCGATGTGGTCGATTCCATCGAGGTGCGCGGCGTCATGGAAGGCATGGCGGCAAGGCTCGCTGCCGAACGAGGTGTCACACCTGAGGCGCTCGAGGATATCAGGCAGACGGTGCTGAAGCTCGACGCCTGTTTCGGCGAGCAGCTCGACGATGTCGATTTCGACGCCTATTCCGATCTCAATGAAAAATTCCACCATCAGCTTGCTGCACTTGCAGGCAGCGAGATCATCCGGCGTGAGGTGGAGCGGGCAAGTTCGTTGCCCTTTGCCTCGCCCTCGGCGTTCCTGCCTGACAAGGCTGATATCACCGCCTTCCGCCGTTCGCTGCGCTCCGCGCAGGACCAGCACAGGGCGCTCGTCAGTGCGATCGAGGCGCGCGAAGGCAGCCGTGCGGAAGCGATCGCCAGGGAGCACGCACGGACGGCGCGGCGCAATCTTGAATACATTCTGGCGGAGGACCCAACCCTGATCGAGCAGATCAGGGGGCTTGCGCTGATTCACCGGTAATTTCAGATAATTCGCGCTTCAGCAGGGCGGCCTATGGCCGCCCTTTTTCATTTTCAGCGCATTGAACTGGGTGCTACCGGGAGAAAATAGGCTTGCAATCCGATCGCATTGGGCATTTCATGTATACATTATCGCATGCCAATGGGAGGACATCAGGTGGCGAGATCGAACCTATCCGAAGTTTTGAAGTCGGCCGGCAATACGGTGGAGTTGCTGCGCAATTCCAAAGTCGGCATGTATGTATACCCGGTCGTGGCGGCCGAGTTTTCCAACTGGCGTTCGGAGCAGGCCGCGTGGCGCAACTCCGCCGTCCTCTTTGATCAGTCGCACCATATGGACGAGCTGACCGTCGAAGGCCCGGATGCGGAGAAGTTCCTCGCCTATCACGGCGTCAACTCCTTCTCGAATTTCGATACGAACCGCGCCAAGCATTTCGTGCCGGTCACGCCTGCCGGTCATGTCATCGGCGACCAGATCATCTTCCGTGAGCGTGAGGACAAGTTCATCCTCGTCGGCCGTTCGCCGACCTCCAACTGGCTGATGTTCTGCGCCGCTTACGGCAAGTGGAATGTGCGCCTCAAATACGATCCGCGTTCGCCCTCTCGCCCTGAAGGCGAACGGGTGCTGCGCACGCATTACCGCTACCAGATCCAGGGACCGGATGCCCCGAAGATCTTCGAGAAGATGAATGGCGGGCCGATCCCTGACATCAAGTTCTTCCATGTCGACAAGATCAAGGTCGGCTCGAGGACGGTAAATGCGTTGCGCCACGGCATGTCCGGCGCGCCGGGCCTGGAAATCTGGGGACCTTACGAAGACAAGGCCTATATCCACTCGGTCATCATGGAATCGGCAAAGGCGGCCGGCGTCGATCTTGTTCGCTGCGGCAGCCGCGCCTATTCCACCAACACGCTGGAATCCGGCTGGATTCCGTCGCCGCTGCCGGGCATCTATACAGGTGACGGCATGTTGGCAGCCTATCGCGACTGGCTGGGCGCCGACAGCTATGAGGCAACGGGCGCCATCGGCGGCAGCTTCGTTTCCAGCAATATCGAGGATTATTACGTCACGCCGTTCGAACTCGGCTACGACTTCTACATCGGCTGGAAGAAGGACGATTTCATCGGCAAGTCCGCGCTTGAGAAGATGAAGGGCCAGACGAGCCGCAAGAAGGTGACCTTCGAATGGAACGCCGAAGATGTCGTCAACGTTATCGCCTCGGCCTTCCGTCCCGGCGAGGATCATTTCAAGTGGATCGATTTCCCGCAGCCGAATTACGCCTCGACCAGCGCCGACAGGATCATGCGCGATGGCAAAATGGTCGGCATGTCGATGTTCAACGGCTACAGCTACAATGAGCGTTGCATGCTCTCGCTCGGCATCGTCGATGCCGATGTCGAGATCGGCGACGTACTGACCCTTGTCTGGGGCGAGCCTGACGGTGGCTCCGGCAAGACGTCGGTCGAGCCGCACAAGCAGGCGGAAATCCGTGTGCGCGTTTCGCCCACGCCCTACGCAAGCGAAGCTCGCGAGAATTACGCCGACAGCTGGCGTAGCAAGAAGGGCTGAAATCCGACACCTCCATCCACGGTGTTAACGACGGCGCCCGGGAGGGCGCCGTTTTTTGTGGATTCGTCCCGTCGTCTTGCCTCTAGCCGTCCGTGCGCAGCAGCGCTAAAAACAGCCACACTTCCCGATCGGCGATCACTCCGATGTCACAATGACAACGCAGATATGCCTCCTGAAAATCGAATCGAACAAGGATGACAGCAGTGGCACAGGCCCAGCCGCATGAGCGAATTCAGTACATCGTCGAGGGCGGCCATCGCCTTGCCGGTGAGATCCAACCAAGCGGCAACAAGAATGCTGCCCTGCCGATCATTGCCGCTTCGCTGCTGACCGACAAGCTCGTGCATCTGACCAACGTGCCGCGCATCCGCGATGTCGAGGCGCTGGTCGAGCTGATCCAATCCGTCGGCGCCAAGGCGCGCTGGCTCGGCCGCAACGAACTCGAGATCGAGGCGAGTGACCTCAAGCCGGCTGATCTCGATCCCGGCCTTTGCGCCCGTATCCGCGCGTCGATCCTGCTTGCCGGTCCGATGCTGGCGCGCTGCGGCGAGATCACGCTGCCGCCGCCGGGCGGCGATGTCATCGGCCGCCGCCGCGTTGACACACACTTTCTCGCATTGGAGCAACTCGGGGCGGAGATCAGTGTCAACGGCTCCTATAGTTTCCGGGCCAGGCACCTGCGTGGTGCCGACGTTTTCCTGGATGAACCCTCCGTCACGGCGACGGAAAATGCACTCTGCGCGGCTGTTGCTGCCGAGGGCAAGACGATCTTGCGCAATTGCGCCTCCGAGCCGCATGTCCAGGATCTCGCGCATTTCCTCATTGCCCTGGGTGCAAAGATCGAGGGCATCGGCACCAATACAATGACCATTCATGGCGGCCGGCCGCTTGGCGGCGCGTCGCACCGTATCGGTCCTGACCATAACGAGATCGGTTCGCTGATCGGCCTTGCTGCCGTCACCGGTTCTGAAATCACCATCCGACGGGCGGGCGTGGAACATTTGCGCTCAACGCTGATGACCTTCGAGCGTCTCGGCATCCGCTGCCGTATCGAAGGCGACGATCTCGTGGTGCCGGCGGGGCAGGAGATGAAGATCCAGCCGGATTTCGGCGGGCACATTCCGAAGATCGAGGATCAGCCCTGGCCAGCATTTCCGGCCGATACGATGTCGATCGCCATCGTCACTGCTTCGCAATGCGACGGTGTGGTGCTGATGTTCGAGAAGATGTTCGAAAGCCGGATGTTCTTCGTCGACAAGCTGATTACCATGGGCGCCCGCATCGTGCTTTGCGATCCGCACCGGGCGATCGTCGCCGGTCCGTCCAAGCTGCGCGCTGCGCAGGTGGAGAGCCCGGATATCCGCGCCGGCATGGCGATGCTGATCGCAGCCATGTGTGCCGAGGGAACGAGCGTCATCAACAATGCCCAGCAAATCGAGCGCGGCTATGAGCGGATCGAGGAGCGGTTGAATGCACTCGGTGCGCGCATCACCCGCGTACCGCCGCGCGAGGCCTAAGGCTCAGACGCTCAGGTGTGCATCCAGAGTCTCGGGTGAGGCGAGAAGTGCCTCGGATGTGTCGCGGTAGGTGACTGCGCCGCGTTCAAGCACGATGACCTCATCCGTCAGCGGCAGCACCTTACGGGCCTTCTGTTCGACGATGATCGCTGACATGCCTTCGCCGGTGACGATGCGGCGCAGTGCGGCCAGAAGTTCATCGACGATAATCGGCGCGAGGCCTTCCAGCGGCTCGTCGAGCAGCAGGATCTTCGGATTGAGCATCAGGGCGCGGGCGATCGCGAGCATCTGCTGCTCGCCGCCGGAGAGCTGGTTGCCGAGGTTGCGACGGCGTTCCTGCAGGCGTGGGAACATCTGGTAGACGCGGCCGACATTCCATGCGCCGGGGCGGGCGCTCGCCGTCAGGTTTTCCTCCACCGTCAGCGAACGGAAGATATTGCGTTCCTGCGGCACCCAGCCGATGCCGAGCGGCGCGCGCTTTTCCGCCCTGAGCCGGGTGATGTCGCGCTGCTGCAGATGGATGGAGCCGGCGTGGTGGGTGGTGACGCCGATGATGGTGTTGAGCAGAGTCGTCTTGCCGGCGCCGTTGCGGCCGAGCAATGCCAGCGAACGGCCTTCCTCCAGCGAGACATCGACCTTGGCAAGCACATGCGCTTCGCCATAACCGGCGACGAGGCGTTCGATCCGCAGCAATTCGGCCATCAGGCATCCTCCCCGAGATAGATGGCTTTGACCTGCGGGTCTTTCGAGATCTCGGCGACGGTCCCTTCAGCAAAGAGTGCCCCGGCGGCGAGCACCGAAATACGGTCTGCGAAGGAGAAGACGAGATCCATATCGTGTTCGATCAGCACGACGGTGACATTGGCCGGCAGCTCGCGGACGATGCCGAGAACCTCGTGCCGCTCCTCTTCGGGAACGCCGGCTGCGGGCTCATCGAGCAGCAGCACCTTCGGCCGCATGGCAATCGCAAGGGCGATCTCCAGCAGGCGCTGCTTGCCATAGGGCAGGAGTGTCGTTGGCGTACCCATGACATCGACCAAACGGAAACGCTCCAGCAGTGCGGCCGCTTCGTCGGCGACTTCGCGGTCGGCCGAGAGCGGCCGCCACGCGAAGCGGCCATGCCCCCGGCGTTCGCTGATCGCCAGTATGACGGAATCGAGCGGCGTGAAATCGCCGAAGAGCTGATTGATCTGAAAGGTACGGGCAAGACCCTTGCCGACGCGACGATAGGAAGAGACACCGGTAATGTCTTCACCAGCGAGCAGGATCTCGCCGCTGTTCGGTGTCAGCACGCCGGTCAGCAGGTTGATGATGGTGGTCTTGCCGGCGCCGTTCGGGCCGATCAGGGCATGACGGGCACCCTGGCGGATCTGCAGCGAGACATCGTTGGTGGCGATGAAGCCGCCGAAGCGCTTGACGAGATGACGGGTTTCGAGGGCGAGCGTCATTTGCTTTCCTCCGCGACGGCTTGTTGCATGCCGGCTTCGCGCTTGCGGGCTGAGCCTGGTAGCAGAGTCTGCCAGCGTGTCAGGCGCTCGCGGCCGACCAGAACGATGATGATAAGCACGAGGCCGATCCAGAACATCCAGTATTGCGGCGTGATGACCGACAGCCAGTTGCGCAGGATGGAGAAGATCACCGCGCCGAAGACGCCGCCATAGAGATAGCCGACACCGCCGATGACCAGCACCAGCAGCACTTCGGCTGAACGATGGAAAGCGAGCACGTCTGGCGAGACGAAGCTTGTCGTCTGGGTCAGCAGCGCGCCTGCGATACCGGCATAGGCTGCAGAGATCGTGTAGATCGCGACGATGCGGCGGGTAGGCGAGATGCCGAGCATGGAGGCGCGGCGCTGGTTGCGCTTGATTGCCTTCAGCGACAGGCCGAAGGGCGAATTGACGATGCGACGGGCGATGTAGGCCAGAGCGACAAGCACGATAAGACAGTAGACATAGCCGGTGCGACCCCAGAGATCGAATTCGAAATAGCCGAGGATCGGGTTGATGATGATACCGCTCAATCCGTCAGCGCCACCTGTAAGCCAGGCCGCCTGATTGACCAGTTCGGCAAGCAGCATGGCGACGCCAAAGGTGGTCATAAGGCGCGTGAGATCGGAGCCCCGCAACACAAGGAAACTTGTCAGGAAGCCGAAGACGCTACTGACAAGGGCAGCCGCCAACAGGCCGATCATCGGCTCGCCGGAGACATGGACGGCAAAGAGGCCTGCTGCATAAGCGCCGAGGCCGAAGAAGGCGGTGTGGCCGAGCGAGACGATGCCGGCATAACCAAGGATGAGATCCAACGAGACGGCAAAGAGCGCCAGGATGGCGATCTCCGTCAGGATCAGCATCTGCGATGGCAGGACGAAGATCGCGGCGATGGCCACCAGCCACAGCGCGAATTCCCATATCTGCCAGCGGCCGGCGTGCCTCAGGAGCCCCATGGCCTGCTTGGAGGCGTTGTTGCGTTCGCTGCTCATCGGCCGCCCTCCCGGGAGAAGAGGCCATGGGGCCGGAGGATCAGCACAAGGATCATGACGGCATAGATGATGAAGGCGCCGAGCTGCGGCACGTAATATTTGCCGGCAACATCGGCGATGCCGAGCAGCAGTGCTGCGATGAACGGGCCGGTGATGGACGAAGTGCCGCCGACGGTGACGACGATCATGAAGTAGATCAGGTATTTCAGCGGAAAGTTCGGGTCGAGGCCGAGTAGCTCTGTGCCGAGTGCGCCGCCAAGGCCGGCAAGGCCGGAACCAAGTGCGAAGGTCAGCGCGAAGATGACCGAGACATTGATGCCCATGCCGCGGGCGACGCGTCCGTCATCGACGGCCGCACGTAGCTGGCTGCCGAAACGCGTGCGGGTGAGCGCCAGTTGCAGTGCGACTGTCAGCACCGCGCAGATAACGATAATGAAGAGCCGGTAGCGGCCGATATCGATGCCGAAGAAGTCGAAGCGGCCGCTGAGTTCCGGCGGCAGGTTGATGAGCTGCTGCTGACCGCCCATGAAATAATCGATTGCCGCGATCGCCATGAAGACGAGGCCAATCGAAAACAGCACCTGATCGAGATGCGAAGCCGAATAGAGGCGGCGGTAGAGCAGCCGTTCCAACACAATGCCGGCAAGCGCCGTGACGATGAAGGCGGCCGGCAGGCACCAGTAGAAGGAGATGCCGTAGCTATTCATCATGATTACGGTGACGTAACCGCCTGCCATGGCGAAGGCGCCATGCGCCAGATTGACGAAATTCATCAGGCCCAGCGTGACCGACAATCCGCAGGCGAGAACAAAGAGAAGCATGCCATAGGCGATGCCGTCGAACAGGATTGTCAGCATGAGACCTCACTGCATCCAGGCGGCGGAATTGCTTCCGCCGCCTGTTTCCTGGGCTTACTTGGCAGCCGTATTCGGATCGTGGATCTTTGGATAAGTCGCGAACTCGACATTGTAGAGTTCGCCATTCTTCTCCTTGACCTCGCGCATGTAGATGTCCTGCACGATGTCGCGAGTTGCCGGGTCGATAGTAACAGGGCCGCGGGGGCTGACGAATTCCATGCCTTTCATGGCGTCGACGAGCTTGGTTCCATCTGTGTCGCCGCCGGTCTTTTCCAGCGCGGCATAGGCGACATGCATGGCGTCATAACCGCCGACTGACATGAAGTTCGGGCGCATATTCTTGTTGGCCTTGCGCACTTCGGCGACGAAAGCCTTGTTTTCCGGGCTATCATGGTCGGTCGAATAGAAGTGTCCGGTAATGACGCCCTTGGCAGCCGGGCCCATGCCATTCAGGAGATCGTCGTCTGTCACGTCGCCCGTGGCGATCAGCTTGATGCCGGCATCTGCAAGGCCGCGATCGACGAATTGCTTCATGAAGATCGCGCCGACACCCGAGGGTACGAAGACGAAGAGGGCATCAGGCTTGGCATCACGCACACGCTGAAGAAAGGGTGCAAAATCCGGGTTCTGCAGGGGAACGCGGAGCGCTTCGACAACCGTGCCGCCTTCCTTCTTGAACTGATCGGTGAAGCCCTTCTCGATGTCGATGCCCGGACCGTAGTCGGTTACCAGCGTGACGACACGCTTGAGGTTGTTCTGGACGGCCCAGGTGGCGACTGGAACCGCGGATTGCGGACCGCCCATCGAGGTGCGCACGAAATAGGGCGACTGCTTCATGATGGCCGAGGTCGTGGCCGAGGTGATGATCGCCGGAACCTTCGCCTGGTTGAGGACTGGTGCCACACCCATGGCAAGCGGCGTCAGGCCGAAGCCGACAAGCATCTTGACGCCGTCATTGACGACGAGCTCCTGGGCGATGCGGCGGGTCTGGTCGGCCGTACCGGCATCGTCACGCAGGACGAGCTCGATCTTCTTGCCTGCAACCGTGTCGCCATTGATTGCCATGTATGCGCGAGCGCCGGCTTCGACCTGGCGTCCGGTTGAGGCGAAAGGGCCGGTCATCGGCAGGATCACGCCGATCTTTACCGTTTCCTGTGCAAATGCAGGCGTGCCGGCAAGTGTGGCGAGCGCCGCGCCGGCTACGAATAGTCTTCTCGAAAACGAAATCATGTATACTCCTCCCAATGTTGTGCACCATATCTCTCTCCCGGAGACATGCCCGCGACCTGAGCGTTTTCCCTCGCTCCTCCGAAGAAAACGCTGCCATCGCGAAAATTGCTCAGCAAGTGCAATGTATACATAAAACTTGACATGGCACAAGCCGCGGCCATCTGTAGAACCAGTCGATTGCGCCTGCCGCAACGGCCATGAGAAGCAGGATAAACCGGGGTTTTGGCCCTATAATCTTGCGTTTTGCCAAGCAAATTTTCGATCGTCGCAACTCTGTCATATAGCTATGGCGAGAACGTGCTTTATCGAGCGAATTGAACAGGGAGCGTGCCATGATCGAAAACACTGAGCTCGACCGTATCAAGAACGAGATTGCCGACAGCTTCGATGAAGAGCTGGAAATGCAGATGGAGGAGGACCGGCTCGACGAGCTGGTCGCCGAGGGCATGTCCGGCCCGGCCGAACAGACGCTCGAACGCAAGCTCTATTTCCGAGAGCTTTTCCGCCTGCAGCATGAACTGGTCCGCCTTCAGGACTGGGTCCAGTACAAGAAGCTCAAGGTTGTCGTGCTTTTCGAAGGCCGCGATTCCGCCGGCAAAGGCGGCGCGATCAAGCGCGTGACCCAGCGCCTCAACCCGCGCGTTTGCCGTGTCGTGGCACTTCCGGCGCCGACCGAGCGCGAGCGGAACCAGTGGTATTTCCAGCGCTATACTCCGCATCTGCCGTCGGCAGGCGAGATGGTGCTCTTCGACCGCAGCTGGTACAACCGTGCCGGTGTCGAGCGCGTCATGGGCTTCTGCACCAAGGATGAACTGGAAGAGTTCTTCCGCTCGGTGCCTGAGTTCGAACGCATGTTGGTGCGTTCCGGCATCATCCTCATCAAATACTGGTTCTCCATCACGGACGAGGAGCAGGAATTCCGCTTCAACATGCGTATCCACGATCCGCTGAAGCAGTGGAAGCTTTCGCCCATGGACCTGCAGAGCCGCGTCCACTGGGAGGAATATACCAAGGCCAAGGAAGAGATGCTGGACCGTACGCATATCGATGAAGCGCCGTGGTGGGTCGTGCAGGCCGTGGACAAGAAGCGGGCGCGTCTGAACTGCATCGCGCATCTGCTGAGCCAGATCCCCTACGAGGATGTACCGAAGGAAGAGATCGTACTTCCCGAGCGCGTGCGTCACGAAGATTATCAGCGTATCCCGGTTCCGCCTGAACTCTACGTCCCCGAAGTCTATTGATTTACACCAACTGCTGCCGGTTCTACCGGCAGCGGCTCTTTTTTGGCATGTCGTTATCGCAAAACCGCTTCACACTTTTGCGCGACTGCTTCAATGCGCCGATTGCTGCTTGGCGCGGGCGACGATCTGCGTCGGATTGACGAATTGCAGCGCGATGATGAGCCAGAACAGCGTCGTCACCATATAGATCACCGCCATCGCATCGATCGACTGGCTGGCGCGTACGCCGGATGCAAAGACCGCGTAATAAAGAGAGACGACGAGCGTCTGGGTCTGCGGTCCGGCGATGAGGAAGGTCAGCTCGAACATGGCAAGCGTGCGCACCAGAACGAGCAGAAGTGCTGCCAGCATGCCGGGCAGCAAGAGCGGCAGCAGAATGCGGATGAAGAGGCTGGTCGTGCCGGCGCCAAAGACGCGGGCGGCTGCCTCGATGCGCGGATCGATCTGCTCGATGAAGGGGATCATGACGAGCACGACGAAGGGGAAGGACGGCACGAGGTTGATCAGCACCACGCCCCAGAACGTGCCGCCAAGCCCGAGCTGGTAAAGCACGGTTGCCAGCGGAATGCCGTAGGTCAGCGGTGGGATCAGCAGTGGCAGCAGGAAGAGCAGGATGATGGCGCGCTTGCCCGGGAAATCGCGCCGCGCCAGTGCATAGGCCGTCAATACGCCCAGAATGCCCGAGATGATGACGACGACAAACGCCATCTCGAAGGTGACGATGACGACGCTGGAAAGCTGGAACTCGCTCCAGGCGCTGAAATACCAGCGATCCGTCCAGCCGCGTGGCAGCCATGTGCCGAGCCAGCGTGTGGCGAAAGAGTTGACGATCACGGCCGCGATGACCGCAAGCAGGTTGAGGACAAAGAGGGTCGCGAGCGCCCAGACGGCGATGCGCCAGATCTTCGAGGTAAGGCCCTGGTCACGGATCATGGCTCAGCCTTTCGTGCCGCCGGCCGGGCCGCGGTAGAAGAACGAACGCGCGCCGAGGATGGCGACGACAACAATGAGCTCGACGCCACCCATGATCAGGGCGATCGCCGTGCCGTAGGAATGGTCATATTGCTCGAAGGCGGCCTGATAGGCTGCAATCGAGATGACGCGCGTCGGGCCGGCTGGCGCGCCGAGCAGGACGGCCGACGGGAAGACGGCAAAGGCCTGAACGAATGACAGGCAGAAAGTCACGGCAAGGCCAGGCACCAGCAGCGGCAGGAAGACGCGCGTAAAGCGCTGGCGCGCATTGGCGCCGAGCGTGGCGGCAGCCTGCTCGATCGCCGGGTCGATACCGGTGATGTAGGACAGCGTCAGCAGGAAGGCGAAGGGGAAGCCGGTGATCAGCAGCGAGGCGAAGACACCCCAGTAGTTGTTGGTGAGCTTGACCGGCGAATCCAGGATGCCGAACAGGATAAGCGTCTCGTTGAACCAGCCGCGCGGGCCGAGAAAGGTCAGCAGACCATCGGCGACGAAGACGGTGCCGAGCGTGATCGGCAGGACGAGAATGGTCGTCAGTAGCCGCTGCCGGCGCATCAGCCGGACGCGAAAGGCAACGGGGACTGCGAAGGCCAGGTTTACGATGGTGACAGGCAAGGCTAGCCACATGGTGTTGGCGATCGTGCCGTACTGGAACTGGTCCGAGAAGAACTTCGCGTAATTTTCATACCAGACACCGCCATCCTTCGGCATCAGCGAATCCGCGACGCCGTAGACGAAGGGATAGATGAAGAGCGCGATCATGAAGAGGAGGCCGGGCAGAACGAGCAGCGTCGTGCCGTCGAGGCCTTGTGCGGCGAGTCTGGTTTTCAGTGAGGGGCCGCCGTTCATGCAGGTGAGCCTTTGAAGACCAGAGAACGGCCTGCGACCGGCTGCAGGGTGGTGGCAGAGCCACGCGGCAAGGCGTCGTCGGAGCGGAAATAGAGCTCCGATCCGTCGGCCGAGCGGGCCATGCCGAAGAAGGCGCGGCCGCGATATTCGGTGCTCGCGACGATGACGGGAATGCCGTCGGTGGTGGCAACGAGATCTTCCGGGCGCACTGAGAGTACAGCGGCATCGCCGACTTTCAACGTGTCGCGCATGGTGCCGGTCAATCGTGCGCCGGCGGCTTCGATTTCCGCCTCAGTGCCCGACACGGAGACGACGCGACCGGGAATGCGGGTGCGGAAGCCCATGAAATCGGCAACATTGAGATTGATCGGTCGCTGGTAGAGATCCTGCGGCGTGCCGATCTGCTGAATATGGCCCTGGCTCATGACGACGATACGGTCGGCAAGCGAAAGTGCCTCATCCTGGTCGTGTGTGACATAGATGGTGGTCGAGCCGATCTGATCGTGGATGCCGCGAATTTCGGCGCGCATTTCCAAACGCAGCTTGGCGTCGAGGTTGGACAGCGGCTCATCCATCAGGACGATCGGCGGGCGGATGACGATAGCGCGGGCGATCGCGACGCGCTGCTGCTGGCCGCCGGAGAGCTGGCCGGGTAGCTTGTCCGCCTGGCTTTCGAGGCGCACCAGTGCCAGTGCATCGATGACGCGTTTGTCGGCCTCGGCGCCGCGAATGCCTTGCATGGCAAGGCCGAAGCCGACATTCTTGCGCACGCTCATATGTGGGAAGAGGGCATAGCTCTGGAAGACCATGCCGAAGCCGCGCTTTTCCGGCTCCAATTGGTCGATGCGATTGCCGCCGAGGCGAATTTCGCCGCCGGTAAGGCCAAGCAGGCCGGCAATGCAGTTCAGCGCCGTGGATTTGCCGCAGCCGGAGGGGCCGAGAAGTGCGATGAATTCGCCGGGTTCAATCGTAAGATCGATGCCATCGAGGGCGTTATAGGCGCCGAAGGATCGCTTGATGCCATCAAGCTCAAGGCGCGCATTCTTCCGCGAAGACAGCGTTGCTGCGTTTTGAACCGGCAAAGTCAATGCAATCTCCATTTATCGGCATCATGGCCGTTAGAAATCCGGCGTCGGGATGCCCGGCGCCGGTTCATTTCTGTCAAAAAGGATCAGCCCTTCTTGGCGCCGATCTTTTCGTCCCAGATGCGGAAGGCCTGGACGAGCTGCTTGGGCTCGAGCGGCACTTCCAGAGGGCTGCCAGCGATCCAGTCGGCATATTCCGGGCGGCCGAATTCCTTGATGGTTTCCTGGCTTTCTGCCGGTGCCATTTCGAGGGTGACGTCCTTCACCGCCGGGCCGGGATAGAAGTAGCCGGCGTCATAGGCGATCGCCTGCTGCTGTGGCTGGTAGATGAAGTTCAGCACGTCGAGCAGAACGCCGATCTTCTCCTCGGAAACGCCCTTCGGGATCGCCGCATAGTGAGCGTCGGTGACCCAGTGGAAGCCTTCGAGCTTACCGACCTTGGCTTCTTCGGGAACGATGCCGAGCGCGCGCGGGTTGATGTCCCAACCGGTGGTCGTCGCGACGATGTCGCGCGTGCCTTCGCCGAGTTCCTTGAAGACCACTGCGGTGCCGGTCGGGTAGTATTCGATGTTTTCACCGAGAGCGGCCAGATATTCCCAGGTCTTGGCCCAGCCGTTGACCGGGTCGCGCGGATTGCTGTCGCCGAGCAGATAGGGCAGGCCCATCAGCAGCGTGCGGCCGGGGCCGGAGTTTGCCGGGCGGGCATAGAGGAACTTGTTCTTGTTCTGCTTCGTCCAGTCGAGCAGCTCCTGCGCGGTCTTCGGCGGGGTCGCCACCTTGTCCGGCATGTATTCGATCAGCGGACCAGATGGATAATAGGTGATGACGACGCCCTGGTCCTTGGCGAGTGCCTGCATCTTGAAGGCCTGTGGCTGCAGGATGCTCTCAAGATTGGGCAGTGTCGACTTGTGGCTGGACAGGTCGATCCAGAGACCCTGGTCGACACCGGCCGAAAGCGCGTCCGTGCCGGTCAAGACGAGATCGATATCGACCTTGCCGGCAGCCTGCTGGGCCTGGATCTTGGCCGGCAGTTCCGGGGCAGGGGCCTTGGTGAAGGAAAAGCTGGAAACGAATTCCGGCTTGGCCTTGGCGTAGTTTTGAAACATGCCCTGCGTCAGCGCCAGGTTGCCGGCGACATCGACGATGGTGATGGTAACAGGGCTTGCCGGTGCTTTTGCCTGCGCGAAAGCGCGAAGCGGCAACATTCCGGCCGCGGCGACGCCGGCAGCTCCGCCGACGAAGGTTCTGCGTGTGATCTTCATTCTATCCTCCTCCTTTGCGGCGGTGCCGGCCTTTGCCCCGAACGCCGCTCGTTTGCATCGCGATGCACGTCTCATGCCTCGATGCGCCGTTTTCCGGCGGCATCAAATGCTCGCAGCTCGAAGCTTTTCCTCCAGGTGCAAATGCCGTGCCGCTGTCTCCTCTGCGGCATGTCTTGGCAACAGAATTCAATTGATATACTAGTATGCACAAAAGTGTCAACGTCCCGAGACCATGCATGCGGCAGGCTTCCGACCCTGAAATCCTTGCCTTCCCGGCGCCGCGCGACGCCGGCGGAAAGATCCGCCGCGTGACGACGGCTGCCGCGATCCATGAGCGGCTGCATGCCGATATCGTCTCTTTGAGGATCCCACCGGGCACCGCGCTGCAGGAAAAGCGCATCGCCGAGGATTTCGGTGTTAGCCGCACGCCGGTGCGCGAGGCGCTGCTGAGGCTCTCCGAGGGCGGGCTCGTCGATATCTATCCGCAATCGGGCACGGTGGTTTCGCGAGTGCCGGTCTCGGCCATTCCGGAGGCGGTGGTCGTGCGCAAGGCGCTTGAGGGGACGACGGTCGAGATGGCCGCTGGCATTGCGACCGAGGCCGATATTGCGCGGCTGGATGCGATCATCGCCCGGCAGAAGACACATGCCGCACTCGGCAATGCTTCGAGTTTTCACGAAGAAGACGAGGCCTTTCACGAGGCGA
This sequence comes from Hyphomicrobiales bacterium, assembly GCA_900473185.1. Taxonomy (GTDB): domain Bacteria; phylum Pseudomonadota; class Alphaproteobacteria; order Rhizobiales; family Rhizobiaceae; genus Rhizobium. The sequence goes on from UCKU01000043.1 coordinate 85,283, forward strand.
TCACACAGATTGCCGGCTATCCCGGCATCTGGGCCATTCTGAAGACAGTGAAGGTGCAGATCGACCGGGCACGGCGTCTGACGTTGCCGGTACTCGGGCGCATGGATAATGTCGTGCGCGAGCATATGGTGATCCGCGACGCAATTGCTGCGCATGATATCGCGGCGGCGCGAGAGGCGATGATTCATCACTTAAGCGCCGTCATACCCGACGTGGCGGAGCTGCGCTCGCAGTTCCCCGACTATTTCTGCTGACGGCGGAACTACACAACACAGGATACCAAGGAGAGAAAGACGAGATGCGGCAAGGTTGGAGATGGTTCGGGCCGGAGGCACCGGTCACGCTGGACGAGGTGCGCCAGACGGGTGCGACGAACATTGTTTCGTCGCTGCATCAGGTGCCGATCGGCCGTGCCTGGACCGAGGCGGAAGTGCGCGAGCGCCAGTCGCTGATCGAAACGACGCCGGCCGGCCGCTCGCAGCTGACCTGGAGCGTCGTCGAAAGCATCCCGATCCCCGATGCCGTCAAGCGCAAGGGCGGGCAGGCCAAGGCCGAGATCGAAGCCTGGATCGCCAGTCTCGAGGCTGTCGCTGCCTGCGGTATTCCGATCGTGTGCTACAACTTCATGCCCGTTGTCGATTGGACGCGCACCGATCTCGATTACGTGACGCCGACCGGGGCTACCGCCATGCGCTTCGATCATGAGCGCTTTGCCGCCTTCGAGTTGTTCGTGCTGGAGCGTCCGGGCGCTGCCGAAGAATATTCTGAAGAAGACAGGGCTCGGGCCAAGGCCGTCTATGAAAGCATGACGGAAGCGGAGATTGCCGAAATCACCCACATCATCACGTCGGCTCTGCCCGGTTCGACGACCGAGCCGCTGACCATTCCGGCTTTCCGCGAAAAGCTTGTTGCCTATCGGGGCATCGATGCGAAGAAGCTTCGCCAGCATCTCATCGAATTCCTCGAAGCCGTCGTGCCGGTTGCGGAAGCGCGCGGGGTGAAGCTGACGCTGCATCCCGACGATCCGCCGCGCTCCCTCTTCGGCCTGCCGCGCATCGCTTCGACGGCAGAGGATTATGCAGCACTCTTCGATGCCGTGCCGGCGGCCGCCAACGGCATGTGCTATTGCACCGGCAGCCTGGGCGTGCGCGCCGGCAACGACCTGCCGGCGATTGCGCGGCGCTTCGCCTCGCGCATCTATTTCGCGCATCTTCGCGCCACGACCCGCGAAGGCGATGGTCGTACCTTCCATGAAAGCGCGCATCTTGAAGGCGACGTGAACATGGTCGCCGTGCTGAAGGAACTGGTTGCCGAGGATCGCCGTCGCAGCACCGACCAGTCGATCGTTTTCCGCTCGGACCATGGCCACCGCATGCTCGACGACCTGCAGAAGAATGTCACGCCCGGCTATCCGGCAATCGGTCGTCTTCGCGGTCTCGCCGAGTTGCGCGGCATTCTGCACGCGCTTGACGCGCCGCCGACCTGATTTTTTTGTTTTCACGCAATTCCGAACGCAAAAGCGCTGCACACTTTTGCTGGAATTGCTTTAGCTCCGGCTTGCCGCCGAAAGCTGCCGGAGCGCTTCGACGGCCCGTTCGGCATCGGCGGCAGGTACGAAAATGTGGTCGTGGTAATAGGCCGCGACCACATTGGCGCTGATGCCGGCTTCCGTTAACGCGTGGGAAAAGGCGGCGGTCAGGCCTACGGCTTCAAGTGATGAATGCACTTTCAGCGTGATCTGCCGCAGGGGCGCGCTTGCCTGCAGGCCGGCTTTTTCTGCCGTATCCTGGCGCAGAATGAGCGTCAGCCCTTCCTGTTCGTGAAAGAGGGCGAGCGGGCGAAGATGGAGGTAGTCTTCCGGCTGCGAGGCCGGCACGGTGCAGTAGACGAATTCGCCCGCCACCAATTCCGGCTCCATCGTCGCGAGGAGAACTGAGAGGTCGGTAATGCCCGTCATATCGTCTTTCCCTGACGTCCCGTGCTATGAATAGATGTTCTCCAGCACCGAAAGACCGGTAATATGGTTGGAGCGGATGAGCGCGGCTGCGAGCGTCGGATCGCGATCCTCATAGGCGCGGCACAGGCGCTCGTGATCCTCGTAGGATTTCTGCAGGCGGCCGGGCTGGGACAGGCCGATGCGGCGCAAGCGAAGCGTTCTCAGAAGCAGGGAATCGACGATCTTCTTGACCGTGCGATTGCCGGCGAGTTCGGTGTTGCGTTCGTGAAAGTCGACATTTGCCCAGAAATAGACGTTCACGTCGCCGGCCTTGCTCGCGGTTTCCATGACCTGCATAATCGGCTGGAGGGTGCGGATATCGTCAAGCGACACGTCCCGCGCAATGTCCCCGGCGATCAGTTCCAGCAGATTGGCGCGGACGCGGTAGATATCGCGGATTTCCTTGATCGAGAGACTGGCGACGCGTGGGCGACGGCGCGGCGGGATTTCGACGAGCCCTTCTCTTTCCAGAAGCATCAGGGCTTCGCGGATTGGCGTCCGGCTGGTCTTGTAGCGCCGTGCAAGTTCGACGGAGTTCAGGTCATCGCCTGGTTTGCGAATGTCTTCGATGATCTCGGCTGCCACTTCGCGGGCGATGGTGGAAACCAGCGACGGCCGGTCGTGTTGTTCAGTGACGAGACGCGCGGCAACCGCCTCGGCGCGCTGGCGCGAGTCGATATGCGGCAGATTACCGGAGGCGTGGGCCATATCGGTTGACGTGTATTCGGCGGACAAGAGAACTCCTGCGAAATGTCCCTCCCGCTAGGAACTTAGCATGTTCTGTCGACAACGGGAACAATAGCGCGAGTATTTGTCCTGCATGCGTAGGTTGAGTTTTGACGGGAATTTTCGCATTTGTTTGACGATGATCTCAGCCGAAAATTCGCAGATATCTCATCAGCGGCCGCGCGGGATAGGTTTGGACGGCCTGAAACCGGGAGAGTTTTAGAGCCTGCAGACCTTCAGATGAGACGGAAACGATAGGCCCTCGCCACGGCCTGCATCCGGTTGACGGCATCAAGTTTGCGCATCGCCGTCTTCAGATAACCGTTCACCGTATGGGCAGAGATATGCAGGATGATGGCGATTTCCTCGCTGCTCTTTCCGGAAGCTGACCAGCGCAGGCATTCGATTTCGCGAACGGTCAGGCGCTCGTATTCAGCAAGCGGCGGTTCGGTCGCCAGGCTGTGGCTGTCGAGCGCCTTCAGTACGGCAAAGACCATGCGCGCACATTCCTGCTCGTCGAGCGGGCTGCGCTGACCGGAGAACATGATGACATAGTGCCTCAGGATGGCGTCATGCAGCGTGAAGCTGACGGTGCTGTGCAGGCCGAGATCCTCGAAACGGCGGGAGAGTTCTTCCGAACTGCTTGCGCTGCCGGGCTGGGCGAAGATACCGGTGCCGGCATAGATCGGCATGATGGTCTTCTTCAAGCTATCGATCAACCGGCTGCGCCAAAAGAGATCTGAGGCGTCGTAACGGTCGATCAGTTCCTGTGGCCAGTTGCTGGCGATGATGTTGGCGCGAAAGCCGAGCTTATCAGCTTGCGGAAAGCTGGCGGCGAGAAAGAAACGAAAGCCATGCGCCTGCATGACTTCCTGCAGGGCAGCAGAGAAACTTGTCGGGGGATCGGCCTGTACAGAGGCGCTGGCTGCATCCCCCTGCCAGGGGGATTTTACCGAATTCTTGGGGGTCATGAATCATCTGCAGGCAAATGCACTGACCGGCCGGGAGGAAACCGGTCAGCGCCAAAAGGGGGAGGATCAGAAATGCGTCCGGCTGATTTCGTCCGGGCGGCGATGCGTGGCAATGCGGACCGGCTGGTATTCGTAGATCGGATTTTCCGGCTCCAGGCGCAGCAGCGCACAGTGAAACTTGTAATTCGCACCGGTTACGATGTTGGAGAAGATCACATCCATCAGAATGTTCTTCCCGACGCTGACAAATATCGGGCGCTTGAGCTTTATTATGGCGTTCACCTCGTTTTCCTATCCATCTCTACTGGAAGATACGAGATTAACCATAGTCTTTATTGCTTAAATATTGAATTATACATAGGTGTATAATTCGAACCGATCTGATGGCGGAAGCAATACCCGGGAACCCGACATAGTAAAGCCTTACGGCTTCAAAGCTATTTCCAGATAGTTGATGAGGGAATCGAATTCGACCGGCTTGCCCAGAAAGGCCAGCGCACCGCCTTCCATGGCCGCCGTACGGGTTCTCTCGTCGCGATAGGATGTCATGAAGATCATCGGCGGCTTTTCAGGTTCGCCGTTGAGGATTTGCTGCAGTTCGATGCCGCTCAGTCCGGGCATCTTGACGTCGACCAGCATGCAGTCGATCGTCGCCCTGTCGTCAAAGGCCAGAAACTCTTCCGCGGAAGCGAAAAGCTTGCTCTGGTAGCCGCAGGACTGGATCAGATCGTCAAGCGCCTCCCGGATAGCCTGGTCGTCATCGACGACAGCGATTATGGATGTATGTGACACGAGTTTGGTAGCCTTGCTTATTCTTACATTACGTTAGGCTATATTATGAGGATCGGGCCATGTCGCGGTACCATACAAGGGTCTAGGTTTCACTATCTGCCTTCCAGCATTTCGGCCTTGCGCACCAGATCGGCCACCGAGCGGACCTGCATTTTGCGCATGACATTGCCACGATGCAGCTTCACGGTGATTTCGCTGATACCGAGGTCATAGGCGATCTGCTTGTTCATCAGCCCCTTGACGACGGCGGCCATCACTTCCCGCTCGCGGGGTGTCAGCGTATCGACCAGTGAGGCGACGGCATCGCTTGCTGCCATTTCCCGCCGGCGGGACATGTCCTTTTCGATCGCGACGCCGACGGCATCGAGAATATCCTGGTCTCGGAAGGGCTTGGTGAGGAAGTCGACAGCGCCGGCCTTCATGGCGCGCACGCTCATCGGAATATCGCCGAAGCCGGTCATGAAGACGATCGGCATCCTGCTGCCGATCCGTTCGAGATGAAGCTGGAAATCCAGTCCGCTCAGGCCTGGCAGGCGCACGTCGAGGAGAATGCAGCCCGGCCGGCGCAGGTCGGCGGTATCGAGAAAGGTAGTGGTGGTGGCAAAGGAGACGGCATCCATCTGGACCGACCGGAAGAGATCGACAAGCGACTCGCGAATGGATTCGTCGTCATCGACGACATAGACGATCGGTGATGCGGACTGCGAGGCTGCCTTCGATGCGGCGCTAGTGTCGGTCATGGTCGTCCTCAATCGGTATGATCATTTCGAAGATGGCGCCGCCTTCAGGATGATTGCCGGCGATCAGCTGGCCGCCTCTGGCTTCCAGCGTGCTGCGGCAGATGGAGAGCCCCATGCCCATTCCGGAGGGCTTGGTCGTGAAGAAGGGCGTGAAGAGCTTCGCCATGGCCTCCTCGCTGATGCCGGGGCCGAAATCCCTGACGGAGAGGGTGACGAATATATCATCCTTCCTGGCGAGCGAGACCAGAATCTTGCGCTGGTCAATTGCCGTTTCGCGCATGGCCTGCACGGCATTGGTGACGAGGTTGATGAGCACCTGCTGCAGCTCGATACGGATCGCCTTCACCGTGATCGGCTGTTCGGGTGGGGTCACATCGAAATCGACCATGTCGCGCTGGAAGTCGTGCTCCATCAGGGCGCGTGTTTCCTCGATCAGCGTTTCGAGATCGACCTGCTCGGGCGTGCGGTCGCCTTGAGTCAGCATGGAGCGGGTATTGTGGATGATTTCGCTCGCCCGCTGGCTGTCGCGAATGATGCGCTCGGCCGAACGGCGCACGGCCGCGAGATCCGGCGGCTCGCGGTTCAGCCATCTGAGGAGCGTCTGGGCGTTGACGACGATAGCGCCGAGCGGCTGGTTGAGCTCGTGGGCAAGCGAGGCGGAAAGTGTGCCGACGGTCGCGGCGCGCGAGGCGCGGGCAAGCTCATCCTGAGCCTCGCGAATGGTCTTCTGCATCATTTCCCGCTGGGTGATATCCACCATGCCGACGACCACGCGATTGAAGGCGGCGGGATCTTCCGGAAAGCTCATGCTCATGATGACAAGCCTGGTCTCGCCATTCTCTGCGATTAGATTGCCCTTGCCCTCGAAATGCCGTTCGCCGCAGAAGATGGCATTCATCAGGTCCAGGAAGGTATCGTCATCAGGAGCGATGTAGTGGCGCATCGTGTGTGAGGGCAGGCCGCCGGCCACATGGCCGAGCAGTTCCATTGCTGCGTCGTTGGAGGCGATGGTGCGAATGAGGCCTGTGCAGGTGGCGATGACGCTGGGGTTTGTTCGGTAGTAGTCCTTGAGGTCACTCACACCTTCCGCCTTCAAAGACATCAGGAAGGCTCGCACTGCGGAATAATCGCGCTCCCAGAGTGCGATGCGGCTGTGCTCGAAGATGTAGCGATAGCGGGTTTCGCTGTCGCGAAGATGCAAGTTGGCTTCGATGAGGCCGGCACGTGCGGTTTCGTTCCTGAGGATAAGGGCGCAGGTGATCGTGATGGCGGCGAGAGAAACCGCCAACCGCAACTGGGTTGGGACATTTTCTCCGAGGCCGTGAGAATAGAAATAGGCGAAAAGAGTAAGGGCGACGCAGACAACCGTGAGGAGGGTGGTGCCTATCCTCGTCAGCATTTCTGCCGATAGCAGCAGCACGATAACATAGAGGACGGCGATGGCGCTTTCGATCTCGGTAAAGGCATCGACGTAGAACACGGTGGCGCCGAGCACCAGTGCGATCAGGCCGAGCGTGATCTCATGCGAGAGCGTTCCTCGCCGGTTGGTGAGTTTCGATACAATGAATGATCCCATACCCCCTCGCTGTTGGTTCCGGTCTTCTACCCATACCGGCTAGTGCGCGTTTACCTTAATGGCGTGTTTATCGGCGCAAAACTATACCAAAGTGTTGGAAGCATGGGCCGAATTGTCTCTACGCTTGAAAAGGAAAGACCGCCCCGGGCGGCGGGACGGTCTCTGGCGGATGGGAGGATCCGCAGGGCTTCGGCGGAGGGGGACGCCTGCCCTAGAGGTGGCAAGGGGCGGTGCCACCAGCTTGGAACCGTGAATGGTCAGGTCGGTTCCGAGCTACGAGTACAAGTTAAATCCAAGCGTCCTGAGACATAACTATACTTAGGTTTTGGTCCGGCCATACGAAGCGGCAGGTCGGTTTCCCTGGTGAATGGCTTTGAAATTTGTTCCGACGACTTCCGCTATCGCAATAATGACGCTGCAGATGGCAAGCAGAACGGTAAAAATTCCTCGGACACGATCACGACTTTATGGCGTGCCAAGGAGTCGCAGCGCGCTTGTCATATTGCCAGAGGGATAATCCTGAGACACAGTCAGCCGGAACACTCCATCTGAACGAGGGCACCGATGAAGGCAGCAGGAATGGTTCGGGCAGGTGTGGGAATTGCAGCCCTTGTCGTTCTTGGTGTTCTTTTGTGGTTTGCGACGCGACCGCCGCCGCTGGTGGTGCAGGGCGAGGTTTCCGCCAATCGCGTCGATATCAGCCCGCGTGTTGCCGGCCGCATTCTCAAACTCAATGCCGATGTCGGCGACAATGTCGAGAAGGGCACCGTTATTGCCGAACTGGAAAGCCCGCAATTGACGGCGGCGCTGCATTTGGCTGAAGCGGCAGTCGGCGTTTCAGAGGCCGACCTCACTCGTGTCAACAGCACGCGTCCCGAAACTATCGATGCGGCCAATGCCGAGCTTGCCGCAGCAAGCGCCGATGTCACGCTTTATCAGGAAGAGTCCGCTCGTCAGGCGCGGTTGATCACGACAGGCGCTTCGACGCAGGCGCAGGTCGATCAGACTGCCCGTAACCTGGAGGCCGCGATCCGCAAGCAGGAATCCGCAGCCGCCAATGCACGGCTTGCGACGGCCGGTTCCAGCAAGGAAGAAAAGGCGCTTGCCGCCGCTCAGGTGGAGCAGGCACGTGCGTCCCTCAACCAGCGGCAAGTGGACGTTTCAGAACTGGTCATCCATGCGCCGATCTCCGGTCAGGTGACGACGCGCGTCGCCGAGCTCGGCGAAAATTTCAGCGCCGGTTCGCCGCTGTTCTCGATCATCGACCTGCAGAATCCCTGGTTCACGTTCAATCTTCGCGAGGACCTGCTGAAGGGACTCAAAGTCGGCGACGGTTTTGACGTCACCGTTCCGGCGCTTGCCGGCAGCCCGATCCCGGTCAAGGTGACGATGATCAACGCGCAGGGCCAATACGCGACCTGGCGCGCGACACGCGCGACCGGCGATTTCGACCTGCGCACCTTTGAGGTACGCGCCGTTCCGGCCAATCCCGTCGAGGGGCTCCGGCCGGGCATGAGCGTCATCGCCTCCTGGCCGCCGGCGGGGCGTTGAGATGAAGCCGCCCGGCGGGCTTCGTCCCGGCTTCCTCCTGGTGTTCCGGCGGGAGTTCGACTGGTTCTATCGCAGGCCGTTTCTGCTTTTCCTGACGACGCTCTTGCCGCTGCTCTTGATGGGCGTACTTGCCATAGTCTTCAGCGCGGGACTGGCGACGCGGCTGCCGATCGCCGTGCTCGATCTCGACGGCAGCGATCTTTCGCGAACGATCATTCGCGCCGTCGATGCGACGCCGGATACGGCTGTCGCCGTCAATGTCAGCGACCTCACGGAAGGCCGCGCGCTGATCCTGTCCGGTAAGGTTCACGGACTGCTGATGCTACCGCGCAATCTTGAGCGCGATGTTTTCGCCGGCCGGCGTCCCGAGGTGGTGTTCTTTTACAATACGCAGACGCTGACAACAGGTAATCTTACGCTCAGGGGCGTCAGTGCTGCCGTGCCGACTGTGGCCGCCGGCATCCGCTTGTCGCTGCGCACGGCGCAGGGGCAGCCGGTCGACATTGCGCAGGCCGATCTTTCGCCGATCCCCGTGCAGGTCAATCCGCTCTTCAATCCGACGCTCAACTATGCGCATTTTCTGCTCGCAGCGCTGATGCCCGCCTTGCTGCAGGTGGTGATCGTTACCACCATGGCCTACACGGTTGGCATGGATGCCGAAACGATGCACCGTCTCGTCGTTCTGCGGCGGCTTGGCGGCGGTCTGTGGCCGGCAATGGCCGGCAAGATGCTACCCTACACACTGGTCTTCCTTGTGGTTCTCGGTCTTTCGGACGCCATTCTGTTCGGCGTGCTCGACATGCCGCTCAGGGGCGAGCGCTGGATTCTCGTCGTGGCCGGATTGCTCTTCATCCTCGCAAACCAGTTCATCGGCGTGCTGCTGGCGCTTTTCCTGCGGCCGGTCGCAAGCGCCATCAGCGTCGGCACGCTGATCTTCGCCCCATCCTTCGGTTATATGGGCATCGGCTTTCCGCGATTGGCGATGAACGCCTTCTCCTACTGGTGGGGCGAGCTCATTCCCGGCACCTGGTATCTGACGGCCCGGATCGATCAGACAATCCGCGGCACGCCGGTCGATCTGTCGCTGAAGCCTTTGATGGTGCTCGGCATATTCGTTCTGGTTCTGGCGATCGTGACGGCGCTGCGGCTGGAAGTGTTCCGCATTCGCCGGCAGCGACAGGCGGCGCAGAGGCTGAAGGAGGTCACGCCATGAGGGCCTTGCTGGCGATCTTCCGCATCGAGCTGATCCGCATCCTGACTCTGCGCCCTGCACTCGCAGTGCTGGTTTTCGGGCCGCTGATCTATGCCCTCTATTACCCACAGCCCTATGCAAACGAGGCGCTGCGCGACGTGCCGATCGCCGTCGTCGATCTCGACGATACGACGAGCAGCCGTGAGCTGGTGCGCCGTATCGATGCGTCGAGCGATGTCGCAGTGGCCGCGATGCTGCCGGATCAGGTCAGTGCCGAGCGGGCGGTACAAGGACGTCAACTTTACGGCATCCTGGTTATCCCGCAGTATTTCGAACGTGATCTGCTGCATGGGCGGCAATCGCCGGTCGCGCTTTATGGGGATGCCAGCTATTTCCTGATCTATCAGCGCATTTCCGGCGCGGTCGTTGCCGTTGCGAGGACCATGGGTGCGGAAATCGAGACGGCGCGACTGATTGCGGCCAATATCGACCCGGTGCTGGCGGCAGCTGCCCCCGATCCCATGCCATTGACGACGGTGGCACTGTTCAATCCGCAGGGCGGCTATGCGACCTATATCCTGCCCGCAGCCTTCGTGCTGATCCTGCAGCAAACGCTTTTGATCGGCGTCGGCCTGCTTGGGACGATCGGCAATGATGCGGCGGCGCGGGATCCTGCTGCCTCGGCCGCCGGCCCCTTTGCCCGCGTCGGCGGCAGGCTGCTTGCCTATCTCGTTATCGAGGCGATCGTATTGCCATTCTATCTGATCGTGCTGCCTTATCTTTACGGCATTCCGCGGTTGGGTGGTTTGCTGACGATCTTTGCTTTCTGCCTGCCGTTCGTTCTGGCAGTTGCCACGCTCGGGATGGTGATTGCCTCCCTGTTCCGCAAGCCGCTCGCCGTTCAGCTCGTCTGCGCCACGCTCGGGTTGCCTTTCATGTTCCTTGCCGGTTTTTCATGGCCAAGCGAAGCCATACCCGAGCCGCTGCGGGTGCTGACCGTTCTGCTGCCAAGCACCAGTGCCATCAACGGCATCGTCGAGGTGTCGCAGCTCGGCGCTCCGCTTCAGGCGGTCAGGGAACCGTTCCTTACGCTGTGGATACTTGCCGCGGTCTACGGGCTTGTCGCGGTGCTGCTGGACATCAGGTCCGCAAGGGAAAAGCCTGCGGCACAGGCCCCTGCGGGTGGTTGATGGCGCCATCTCATTTTGAGATAGCCGCATCGAATAAACCTATTTGTCACAATAGTGTCGCCACGGCATAGTCTTAGGAGGGAGAAACACTTTTAGGACATTGCTGTGGAATATGTGCGCTTTGGCCAGACCGGCCTGAAGGTTTCGTCGCTTTGCCTTGGTACCATGGGTATCGGGACATCCAAGTGGAAGGGTTGGGTGTTGGACGAAGAAAAGTCGGTGCCAATCCTGAAGAAGGCGCTCGATGTCGGTATCAATTTCTTCGACATGGCGGACTGGTATTCGACCGGCATCAACGAGCAGGTCGTCGGCCGTACGCTGCTGTCGCTGACGGAGCGCGAAAAGCTGGTGCTTGCCACCAAGGCCTTCTATCCGATGAGCGACGACCCGAACGACAAGGGCCTGTCGCGCAAGCACCTGATGGCCTCGATCGACAAGTCGCTGAAGCAGATGGGCACCGACTATGTCGATCTCTACGTCATCCACGCCTTCGATCCGGAAACGCCGATCGAAGAGACGATGAATGCACTGCATGACATCGTGAAATCCGGCAAGACGCGCTATATCGGTGCCTCCACCATGTATTCCTGGCAGTTCGCCAAGATGAACCATATCGCTGACAAGAATGGCTGGACGCGGTTCGTCAACATGCAGTGCCAGTATTCGCTGCTCTACCGTGAGGAAGAGCGCGAAATGATGCCTTACTGCAAGGATGAGGGCATTGCGGTGACGACCTTCTCGCCGCTCGCCCGCGGATATCTCGCCGGTGGCGGTTCGGCGCCGCGTATTGCGCATGACCTCTATCTCGACTGGTTCGGCGACGAGATCGACCAGGAGATTGCCAAGCGCGTCAACGAGATCGCCGCCAAGCGCGGCAAGACGGCAAGCCAGATCGCCCAGGCCTGGGTCATCGGCTCCGGCAACAGCACGGTTCCGATCGTCGGCACGGAAAGCCCCGAACATGTCACCGCCGCCATCGAGGCTGCGGCGATCGAGCTGACGGCAGAAGAGCGCTGCTTCCTGGAAGAGCCCTACCGCCCGCGCGACATGATCAACGACTATAACCCGGTCCGTCGCCCGCGTGCGCTTTCAAAGGCGTAATGGGCAAAGGCATAATGGGTTCGACTCGCATCGCTACTGGAGATTTCAATGCTTTATATCGGTGAAGGCTTCGAGGGTTCCGGCACGAACGCTGCCCATATCAACCTCTATCTCGGCCCGAAGAACGGCCCGATTTCCGGCGCACTTGCCGGTGCTGCGGCAAGCCCCGGTCCCGGCCACCTGCCGTTCCAGGCGGTCCTGAAGCCGAACCTGCCGGCAAAGCCGGTGACGCTGTTCATCGCCAAGGCGGTGATGGAGTCGGGCTCATCGCATGAGCTGATGACCTGGGGCCCGGCACAGGCCGGTGTTGCCGCCGGTATTACTGCAGCGCTGCTCGATGGTTCGCTGCCGGCGGAAGCTGAAGACGACTGGGTCGCGATTGCCGCCGTCTGGGTCAATCCATCGGCAAACGATGCCGAAGAGGTGTATCATAACAACAAGGCTGCAACGCATCTTGCCGCCAAGCGCGCTTTGCTGAAGGGTTGGCCGTCGCGTGCCGAGCTTGCCGAAGGCGTGGCAACGGTCGGCAATCCGTTCTTCACGCCGAAGGTCGCCTGACATGAAGCTTGTCGAAGACAATGCGCTGATCGGTGGAGGCTGGGGAAGTGCTGCTGACAGCAAGCGCTTTGCCGTGCTCAATCCCGCCGATGGCAGCGAGCTTGCGACCGTCCCGGATTGCGGCGCGGCGGAAGCGCAGCAGGCGATCGACGCCGCCGCGAAGGCCTTCAAGACCTGGCGCAAGACGCTCGCTTCGGAGCGCTCCACCGTGTTGCGCCGCTGGGCGGAGCTGATGCTTACCAATCAGGAAGACCTTGCCCGGTTGTTGACGGCCGAGCAGGGCAAGCCGCTTGCCGAAGCGCGTGGCGAAGTCGCCTATGCGGCCGGTTTCCTCACCTGGTTTGCCGAGGAAGGTCGCCGCTCGCATGGTGGCGTCGTGCCGTCTCACAAAGCCGACGCGCGCATTGTCGTGATGAAGGAGCCGGTCGGTGTCGTCGCGGCTGTGACGCCGTGGAACTTCCCGCTGGCGATGATCACCCGCAAGGTCGGTCCGGCACTGGCTGCAGGCTGCACCATCATCATCAAGCCCGCCGAGGACACACCGCTTTCGGCACTGGCGCTTGCCCGTCTCGGCGAGCAGGCCGGCGTTCCCGCTGGTGTGGTCAGCGTGGTGACGACGAAGTCGCCGGCCGATGTCGTCGGCATCTGGATGAAGAGCCCCGTCGTGCGCAAGTTCTCGTTTACGGGATCGACGGCGACCGGCAAGCTGCTCATGCGCCAGAGTGCCGATACGGTGAAGCGCATTAGCCTCGAACTCGGCGGTAATGCACCGCTGATCGTGTTCGACGATGCTGATATTGACCAGGCCGTGCGCGGCACGATCGCCTCCAAGTTCCGCAATACCGGACAGACCTGCGTCTGCGCCAACCGTATCCTCGTCGAGGACGGTATTTATGACCGCTATGCCGAGGCGCTTGCCAAGGCTGTTGCGGCGATGAAGGTTGCGCCCGGCGTCGAGGACGGCGCGGCGCAAGGGCCGCTGATCAATGCGCCGGCGCTGACGAAGGTCGAGCGGCACGTGACTGATGCTGTCGAAAAGGGCGCCATGGTGCTGACCGGTGGCAAGCCGCATGAGCGTGGCGGCCTGTTCTACGAACCGACGGTGCTGATCGGCATGACGACGGATATGGCGCTGGCGACCGAAGAGACCTTCGGTCCGGTCGCCGGCCTTTTCCGCTTCAAGGGCGAGGAAGAGGCGATCGCGCTTGCCAATGATACGGAGACCGGTCTGTCGGCCTATTTCTTCACTCAGAATCTTGGCCGCGCCTGGCGTGTCGCCGAAGCGCTGGAAGCGGGCATGGTCGGCATCAATGAAGGCGTGATTTCGACGGAAGTCGCTCCCTTCGGCGGCGTCAAGCAATCCGGCCTCGGCCGTGAAGGTGCGGCCGAAGGGCTCGATGAATATCTCGAGAGCAAATACGTCATGTTCGGCGGGCTTGCGGGATAATGACGGAGGATCGCTCTCCCCATACGAAGAAAGAGCCGGCGGTTGATCGCCGTCGGTTGCCGTTGAATGCGCTCCGGGCCTTCGAGGCCGTTGCACACCACGGCAGCTTCACGGCGGCAGCCGCCGCGCTCAATATTTCGCAGAGCGCGCTTTCGCGGCATGTCATCGGCCTGGAAGAGAGCATCGGGCGCAAGCTTTTCGAACGCGGTCACAAGGCCACGACGCTGACGGATGCCGGGCGCTCGCTCGCCGCCGGCATCGGCAAGGGTTTCGACCGTATCGAGCAGGCGCTGAAGGAAGTCTGCGCGCCGGACGAACAGCGCCAGCGCAAGCTGCGTATCAATCTGCCGCCGAGCTTTGCCATGAAGCTCACCGTGCCGCTGCTGACGGATTTCCGGCGCAGCTTTCCTGAGGTGCTTCTGGAGGTTTCAACGCCCTACGGGGTGCCGAACAGTGAATTCGATGTGGCGGTCGTTTATACGCGGCCGGCCGTCGATGAATGGGTCACCGACCTGCTCTGGGAGGAGCGGCCGACGATCCTGTGCCATCCTGATCTCGTACGGGCCGATCTGACGCGGGGAGGGGTTTCGGATATCGCGGCCTTCATTGCTGCAAACGAGATCATCCACATCAAGATCGTCGACATGGAGCCCTACCTCACCTGGCAGCGCTTCCTTGTGCAGAACGGTCTCGGCGGGGTTTCCGTGGCGCGTGGCGTGACATTCGACAGCGCCAGCCTCGGGGTTCAGTACGCGTTGTCGGGGCAGGGCCTGGTACTGGCGGACCCGGCGCTGTTTCGGGAGGAAATAGAAAGCGGCCGCTTGGTTGCACCGGTCACCGCACACTATTACGAAGGCTTCGGCTATTACCTGAAGACCGATGCGGAAGGGCTGGTGGATCCTCTGATTGCAGGGTTTCGATCCTGGATCATCAGCCGCTTCAGCAATCGTATGGTGAACGACGGTGAAAAGCCCGCCCTGCGCATCGTGTCTGGCACAGAGGGTGTCTGATAGCGAACATACTGCCATTCAAGGAGGAGGCAGATCATGACTGAATTGAAAACCAACAGCGGCAATCCGCTGCATCCCTCCGTGCCGGAACTGTGCGAACAGGTCCGTGCCGGCAAGATCGATCGCCGCGGTTTCCTGCGTGCCGTCGCCTGGCTCGGTGTGACGGCGGCCTCCGCCAGCGCCTTCCTCGGCGACAGCAAGCCGGCTCTTGCGCAGGAAACGCCCACGGATGGTGGCACGCTGCGTTTCGGCTGCCAGATCCAGGAACTGACCGATCCGATGATGACGAGCTGGATCGAGGCTTCGAACCTCTATCGCAACAGCCTCGAATTCCTGACCTATGTCGATGCCGACAACGTCACCCATCCCTACCTTGCCAAGAGCTGGACGCCGTCTGCCGATCTCAAGACCTGGGATTTCGAGCTCGACGAGCGCGCCAAGTGGTCGAATGGCGATGCTTTCACGCCTGAGGACGTGATCTTCAACATCCAGCGCTGGATCGCTCCGGACTCGCAGTCTTCCAACAAGACCGCATTCTCGGCCGTCGAGAAGGTGGAAAAGACCGGCGATCATGCGGTTCGCATCACGCTGTCGCGCGCGGTTTCCTCGCTGCCCGAACAGCTCTACTCCTACACTTGCCCGATGCTGCACCGCGACTTCGTCAAGGGTGGCGCCAACTGGCCGGCTAATCCTGTTGGTACCGGTCCGTTCAAGCTGGACGCCTACGAAGTTGGTCGTCAGGCCGTGTTCAGCAAGCGCGGCGATTACTGGGGCACACCGGCTCATCTGGACGGCATCCAGTATATCGACCTCGGCACCGATATCACCACGCATCTCGCAGCGCTTTCGAGCGGCCAGATCGATATCATCTACCGTGCGACGATCGCCGAATACGATCTCATGAAGTCGCTGCCGAACATCCAGATCCTGACCGGCAAGGCTGCCCATACGCTCGTCATGCGCATGCAGTCCGACCAGAAGCCGTTCGACGATATCCGCGTCCGCAAGGCCGTGCAGCTTGCCGCCGACAACAAACAGATGCTCGACGTTGCCTATCGCGGCGAAGGCGAAGTTGGTGCCAACTTCCACGTCTCGCCGGTTCAGCCCGACTACTTCGCGCTGCCGGCTGTGCCCCGCGATGTCGAGAAGGCCAAGGCCCTGCTCGCAGAAGCCGGCTACAAGGACGGTTTGGACCTTGAACTGACGCTCGGCAACACGCAGGGTACCTGGGAACAGGATACCGCGCAGGTGCTGCAGCAGAACCTTGCCGAAGCCGGCATCCGGCTCAAGCTCAATGTCCTGCCAGCCTCGCAGTATTGGCCGATCTGGGACAAGGTTCCCTTTGGTCTGACCTACTGGGCGCACCGTCCGCTCGGTGCGATGACGCTCGATCTTGCCTACCGCTCAGGCGGTGCCTGGAACGAGAGCCATTTCGCCAGCAAGGAATTCGACGCCGCGCTCGACAAGGCTCTGGCCGTCGTCGATCCCGCCAAGCGCCCCGAAGCCATGAAGGATGTCCAGCAGATCCTGCAGGATTCCGGCGTCATCGTTCAACCCTACTGGCCGAACCGCTTCAGCGCCGCAGCCACCACCGTTCGCGGTTTCGTGCTCCATCCGGCGGATTACTTCCGCATGGACGGCGT
Source organism: Hyphomicrobiales bacterium (assembly GCA_900473185.1). GTDB lineage: Bacteria > Pseudomonadota > Alphaproteobacteria > Rhizobiales > Rhizobiaceae > Rhizobium. The sequence goes on from UCKU01000043.1 coordinate 101,776, forward strand.
CTGGCTCGCCAAGGCTTGATCTTCGGCGGGGCCGCTCATCGCGGCGGCCCCGACCCGGCAAAGAGGTGGTTCGTGACCGTTTTCCTTTTCATTCTCCGTAAACTGGCAAGCGCACTCGCGGTGATGTTCACCGTGTCGCTGCTCGTTTACCTGGCGCTGGAGGTCAATGTCGGCGATGTCGCCGTCAAGGTCCTCGGCCAGTTCTCGACGCCGGCCCAACGCGCCCAGTGGTTGACGGCCAATGGTTACGACGATCCCTTCCTCATCCGTTACGGCCGCTGGCTCTGGTCCTTCATCACTGGCGACTGGGGCATGTCCACCTACTATCGTGCGCCCGTTGCCCAGCTGATCCCCGATCGGCTTGCGGCTTCCGGCATCCTTGCTGGCGGTGCGCTGCTGGTGATCGTGCCTGTCGGCCTGTTTGCGGGCATCATTGCCGGCATGCGTCAGGGTTCGGTTCTCGATCGAGTCGTCTCCTTCATTGCGATCGCCACGACCTCGATCCCGGATTTCGCTTCCGCCGTCTTCTTCTCCGCCGTGTTCGTGTTCTGGCTGCACTGGCTGCCAGGCGCCAGCACCATGCTATCCGGTTTCTCGCTGCAGCAGATCATTCTGCCGGTTCTCGTGCTCGGCTTTTATTCGACCGGCTACCTGGCGCGCGTGACCCGCGCCTCGATGATCGAGGTCATGGGCACACATTATGTTCGCACGGCGCGCCTCAAGGGTGCCAGCACCGCACGCATCGTCTGGCGCCATGCGCTGCGCAATGCGCTGATCACACCGGTCACCGTCATCATGCTGCAGTTTCCCTGGCTGCTGTCCGGCGTCATCGTCGTGGAGGTCTTCTATGCCTATAAGGGTTTCGGCACGCTGCTCTATGACGCCGCGCTCAATAGCGATATCCGCCTCGTCGAAGCCTGCGCGATGGTGAGCGTTGTCGTTGTCGTCGCGACGCAGATTCTCTCCGACCTCGCCTATGGTTGGCTCAATCCCCGCGTCTCGCTGCTCGATGCGGCCAAGGGACGGAAGTGAGGGCGCCATGGTGAAGGTTGTAAAACCCTACGTCTCCAATCCGGTCATCCTGATCGGCGGCTTCCTGACGATCGGCTGGTTGCTGGTGGCAATTTTCGCGCCGTTCCTGGCACCCTATGATCCGATCCGCACGCTGCTGCCGCTCGCAAAACCGGGTGCTGCCGATCGGTCCGGCGATGTGTTCTGGCTCGGAACCGACAAGCTCGGCCGCGATATTCTCTCGCGCTTGATCTACGGCGCCCGTACCGTGGTCGTGTTCTCGACGCTTGCGACAGTGACTGCCTATGTGGTCGGCGTGGTCCTCGGGCTTGTCGCCGGCTACTGGCGCGGCTGGGGCGATGCGGTGCTGTCCTATATCGCCAATGTGGTGCTCTCCTTCCCGGTGCTGGTGCTCTACATCGTCATCATCGTGGTGGTCGGCTCCTCGCCGTTCAACATCGTGCTTGCCGTCACCTTCGGCAGCGCGCCGGCAATCTTCCGCATCGTGCGCGGCATCACCATCGACGTTTCGAGCCGCGACTATGTGGCGGCTGCGGTGACCCAGGGCGAAAGCACCTGGCGCATCATGCTCTTCGATATCCTGCCCAATGCCAGCGGTCCGCTCGCAGTCGATTTCTGCCTGCGCCTCGGCTACACGGCGATCACCATTGGCACGCTCGGCTTTCTCGGTCTCGGCCTGCCGCCACCGACGCCGGACTGGGGCACAATGGTCAATGAAGGCCGCGCCATGGCGATCGCCTTCCCGCATCTCGTCATCTTTCCATGCTTGGCGATCTCGTCGCTGATGCTGGGCTTGAGCCTGCTGGCGGACGGATTGCGGGAAGTCTCGGAAGCGCAGGGGAGGCGTGCATGAGCAGCAACGAAAGCCAACCGATCCTCCGGGTCGAAAATCTCAGTGTCGCCCTGCCGAAGGGCGCCGACCGACCCTACGCCGTCAAGGCGGCTAGCTTCGATCTGAGGCCGCGGGAAATTCTCTGCATTGTCGGCGAGTCCGGTTCGGGCAAGTCGGTTCTGTCCAGCGCGCTGATGGGAGCAGTGCCGGAAGGACTGAAGGTTTCCGGCGGCAAGGTGATGCTCGGGGATACTGATCTTGTCGGCCTCTCCGAACGGGCGTTCCGGGCGATCCGGGGCAGCGATATCGCAATGATCTTCCAGGAGCCGATCGCCTCGCTTAATCCGGCGATGACGGTGTCGGCACAGATCGAGGAAGTCTTTGAATTGCATTCGGATTTCGATGCCGCCGAGCGCAAGAAGCGCGCTCGGGCGCTGATCGAATCCATGCATCTGCCGAACCCGGACCGTATCCTGCAGGCCTATCCGCATGAGCTCTCCGGCGGCCAGTGCCAGCGTGTCGTCATCGCAATGGCGCTGGCCATGAACCCGCGCGTCCTGATTGCCGACGAGCCAACGACCGCGCTCGACGTCACGACGCAGGCGCAGGTGCTGAAGCTCGTGCGCGAGCTTCGTAATATGCACGACCATGGCATTCTCTTCATCACGCATGACTTCGGTGTCGTTGCCGATATTGCCGACCGCGTCGCCGTCATGCGCTATGGCGAGATCGTCGAGATCGGCGAGGCAAGACAGGTGCTGACAGCGCCTGTACATCCCTACACCAAAGAGCTTATCGCCGCTGTGCCGAGCCTGACGCCGCACGACCGCCCAGCCCCGCCGCGGGGTGAAGAGCCGGTGCTTGCGGTGCATGATCTGCAGCATTCCTACGGCAGCGTTCAGGTCCTGAAACATGTAGAGCTCAGCCTCTCGCCGGGCCGCGTGGTCTCCATCGTCGGTGAATCTGGCTGCGGCAAGTCCACCCTTGCCAAGGCGATGATCCGCCTCATCCAGCCGAAGAGCGGCCGGGTAGAGGTTGCAGGTGCGGATCTGCTCGGCCTTGCGCCGGCACCGCTGCGCGCACGCCGCCGGTCGATCCAGATGATCTTCCAGGATCCGTTCGGCTCGCTCAATCCGCGCCGCCGTGTCGGCCCGATGATCGCCCGCTCCGCCATGCTTGCCGGTGTCGAAGCCGGTGAAGCGCGCCGCCGAGCGGAAGAGTTGCTTGATCTCGTCGGCCTGCAGAAGAGTGCCTACTGGCGCAAGCCGTCGGCCTTTTCCGGCGGGCAGCGGCAGCGCATCGGCATTGCCCGCGCGCTCGCC
>UCKU01000037.1 GCA_900473185.1 Hyphomicrobiales bacterium
GAAGTCGCTGGCCCACTACTTCGGCATAGAGCTTTTCCCGCCCGCAGCACCCCCGCCTCCCCCGCCGCCCAAGGTCTTCCGCCGCGCCGAACCTGTCAGCATCAAGATCGCACCGCGCATGTTCGAGCCGCCGCAGCCCGCACTCGCGAGCGTTTTCCTGCGCACCTGGCGGATTTCGGGCCCGGCCATGTGCGAAGCGCTGCGCTCGGCGGGTATCGAAACCAGCGAATGGAAGGAAACAGCCTTCAATTCCGATACGTTCGAATGCTCCCACGAACAGATTTTCAAGAAAGATAAGGAGCACATTGTCAGCTCGCTTTTCCTCGTCGTTCGGGGCAACGGCAATGGCGCGATATCAAACATGCGCGTGAAACTGGTCGGGCCGGCGACCAACAGCGACGGGCAGCTCGATGCCGGAACGATGCGCATCTTCGAAACCATGCTGACGCAGCCGGCCTGGCTGGATTTTCATGATACACTGACTGCAATCCGCAATCTCAAGGATGTGAAGGAGGAAGGCTTCGGCGCCCTCATCAACTTCACTCAGGAATATTCGCGGCCAGGCGCCTTCAACTTCACGCTCCTGCTTCAGGAAACCTCCCCCCAACAGCGCCGCACGAAGGATTACTTCTCCCCGAAGACCTGGCTGCCCGCGCCTGATCCCTCCTGGCAGGTGCCGGAACTCATCTTCTGGCGACGCGCCTGATCACTTCGCGCTGGCAACGAGCGGTAGTTGGCGCGTGTCGTTGAGCAGACCGGCAAGATCCTGGCCATCCCGTCGGCAACTCACCATGAACAGCTTCGGCGCCAATTGCTTGCGGCTGCATTCGATGAAGCTGCGGCGCAAGGCGCTCCGCAATAGGCCCGCTGCATTCTGACCGCAGGCAAGGCGCCGCCCCTGCGCATCGGCACAGAGCGACCGCGCAGCGATCCGCGCGACACCGGCAATGACAAAAGTGTCGCCCTTCAACGAAAAGGTCGCATTATCGACGACCTTCAGGAACGGTCCGGCAGAAAACTTGAAGGGATAGCGATCGGGCTCGCGTTCATAGGGCTGATGGCTCGGATCGATATGAACCGGCACGGAGGTCCAGATCGCTCCACTTTCTGCATCCATCCGCGGCGTCGCATCGACCGGAGAGGCGATCAGATAGGAGGCGAAAGCCATCGCGCCCGCAACGGCCACGAGCGCGCAACAGATACGGCCGAAAAGAATGATCAGCTCTGCAATCACCCGCAAAGACATCCCCATTTCAAGGCTGGACGATACGCTTTTGATCGCTCGCTGAGGGAGCATTGTTCCGCTGCAGGTTGCGCTTAATTGTCATAGCGCCTCCGAGCTAATTTAGCGCGTCAAACTTCAGACGCATTTAACTCAAAATAGGTGCGGCTCAGCTCTTTCGATCCTTGACTTGAATCGACCAGAGATTAGCTTTGACGCTGTCTTGAACCGCTCGTCGGATCCAGCAGCCACCTCTCTCGCGCGAAACACATCGGGGAGTACCGCATGGAAACTAGACTGCAGTCCAAACTCATTGAAGCGATCGATTACAAACGCGAGACTCGACACCTCACGCTCTATCTGACCAACGGTCAACGTCGCCATTACGAAGATGTCCCTGAAGGCATTGTCGTCGGACTGACCGCAGCAGCTTCTCCTGGCGACTTCTACATGAGCCAGATCCGGGGCCGCTTCCGCACTACCTGAAAAATACGGCACGCACCCAAGGCGTGCCGTGTCGGTGCACTGAGAGTTAGCCTAAAGTGCTCGCCGACTGGACCGTTCGAACCGAAATCGGCCTCACATTCCATTCATCGACTAAACTTCAGCCCCCAGATCTCAACCCGCCACACTTCGCGATTTGCCACCGTGGCCGTTTGATGCAAGAAGGCGCCCCGTATCGGCGGTGTTAGAGGGATAGCCGAGCGCAAAACCCTGCAGGCTGTCGCAGCCAAGCCATGACAGCGTCACGGCATGGGCTTCGGTCTCCACCCCTTCGGCAATCACTTCCACATCGAGAGCCTTGGCAATCTCGACGATCGATCCGACCACGCGCCTTTGCTCAGCCGATTCAACCACATCGGTGACAAGCTGACGGTCGATCTTCAGCCGCTTCGGCTTCAGTCGCACGAGGCCAATGAGCGAGGCATGGCCGGAACCGAAGTCATCGATCTCGATATCGATGCCCATCTGCTTGATGAGGTCGATATTGGCGAGGAATTTCTCATCGCAATCGTCGAGGAAGATCGTCTCCACGAGCTCGAAGACGATGGCGCCCGGCGGAATGGCCAGCCGGCGCAGCTTGTCCAGCAGAGCAGGATCGGCAAGACGCCCGGGCGAGATGTTCACGGCGATGCGCGGCACATGGTATCCCAAGGCCTGCCAGGCGACGCGATCTTCAAGCGCGCGCTGCAGGACGGCGGCATCGATATCAGCCGAAAGCCCGTATTCATCCGCAATGCGCAGGAAGACGCCTGGCGCGAGCACGCCCTTTTCCGGATGGTTCCAGCGTGCCAGCGCCTCCAGCCCGGTGATCTCGCGGGTGCGCGCATCGAGCTGCACCTGGTAGTAGGGAATGATCTCCCCCTGTTCCAGGGCTTGCGCGAGATCCTCGGCGAGGCGACGCTTGCCGCGCAAGTCGTCCTGAAGCTGTCGGCTGAAGAATTCGATGCGGTTACGGCCGAGCTTTTTTGCCTGGTAGAGCGCCAGATCGGATTCGGCGAGCAGGTTGCGCGCCCTTTTGTCGCTGCTCCAGGATACACCGATCGACGCACCGGATTGCAGCATCTCCTGCCCGAAGCGGATTTTCTTCCGCAGTCGCCGCTGCACATCCTCGACGATTGCCTTCAGCGCATCGAGGCCGGCGAAATTGATCAGCACGATGACGAAATCGTCGCCGCCGACACGGGCAGCCATGCCGTCTGGGGGAATGGCTGCGGCAATTCTGAGTGATGCCGTGCGCAGCACGGCATCACCGGCGGCGTGACCATGGCTGTCATTGATCTGTTTGAACTGGTCGAGATCGAGATGCAGGACGGCAAGCGTCGACACGCTCTTGTCCGCCAGCAGCGCCGCGAGCCGCCTGTCGAACAGGCGCCGGTTCGGCATGCCGGTCAGGTAGTCATGATTGGCGACATGCTCGATCCGCGCATTGCTTTCTTCAAGCGCCAGCGCCCGGGCCTCGGCCATCATCTTCTGCTTACCGAGCTCGGCATTGAGAAGCACATCGGATGTTACGTCCCATTCCGCACCGATGAAGGACGGGGTGCCCTCCTCATCGACATAGAAATGTGCACGCGACCTTAAATGCCTGATCTCTCCACTCGGCAGAATAATGCGAAACTGGGAGTTATAGGCACCGCGAGCGGCGATCGCTTTTTCGAAGTCCTGCTCGGCCCGTTCCCGGTCCTCGGGATGCAGGGCATTCGTCCAGATCCAGGTCGGCACTTCCCGGTCTGTCTGGCCGGTACAATACAGACGGTGCATCTGCGCGTCCCAGAGAATAACATCCTTGTTGATGCTATGCTCCCACACACCAATTTGCGAAGCATCAAGCGCCAGCTCCAGTCGCCGAAGAAGATCCTGGAACTCTCGCTCTGATCGCGTTGGTTTATTCTCGGGCAATTCGTTTCAGCCTTCGAAGCCTGCAAAAACTCATAATATAGTCGCAAGCCCTCATTAATGAAGCCTTTTCGTAAGTACCGAACTAGTTACTAGGTGAACTGTTCGTTACGACTGCCTTCTTTTCAATCAGTATTGTTTAATCAGTGATTGTGTCGCGGTGGGTTCCTGGCAATCTGCCGGAACTCAGCTGCCCCCTCGATGACCGCACCATCTGACAGCTGCGTCACCGTATTGCGGTAGATGCGCTGCCATGGCGTCGCATCGGCCGGAACCGGCGGGATTCCATCGCCCTTGCGCCGCTCGATTTCAGCCTCATCAACCAGCATATCGCAACGTCCCTGGTTGAAATCGATGCGAATGGTGTCGCCGGTCCTGAGCCACGCAAGCCCGCCGCCTGCCGCACTTTCCGGCGAGGCATTGAGGATCGAGGGACTGTCCGAAGTGCCGGACTGGCGCCCGTCACCGATCGTCGGCAGGCTCTTGATGCCGCGCTTCAGGATATGATCCGGCGGCTGCATGTTGACCACTTCTGCAGAGCCCGGCCAGCCGAGCGGACCGGCGCCGCGGATAGCGAGGATCGTGTTCTCGTCAATACCGAGATCCGGATCGTTGATGCGCTTGTGGTAATCCTCCGAACCGTCGAAGACAACAGCCTTGCCCTCGAAGACGCCTTCCCGGCCCGGCTCCTGCAGATAACGCTTGCGGAAATCCTCGGATACGACACTCATCTTCATGATGGCGAAATCGAAGAGGTTGCCCTTGAGTACGAGGAAGCCCGCACGCTCCTTCAGAGGCTCGCTGTAGGATTTGATAACGTCGCGGTCACGTGATTCACGCCCTCTCAGATTCTCCGCCATGGTCTTGCCGGTGACGGTGCGACAGTCGCCATCGAGCTTGCCGGCCTGCAGCAATTCCCACATCACGGCAGGGGTACCGCCGGCACGGTGGAACTTCTCCCCGAGATAGGCACCCGCCGGCTGCACATTCGCCAGCAGCGGAATGTCGAAACCATGCACCTGCCAATCCTCGGGATGTAGTTCGACCCCTGCATGCTTCGCCATGGCGGCAAGATGCGGCTGGGCGTTGGTCGAGCCGCCAATCGCCGAATTGGTCTTGATGGCGTTGAGAAAGGCTTCACGCGTCAGGATATCCGACGGCTTCAGGTCTTCGAATACGATCTCGACAGCGCGACGGCCGGTGCGATAGGCCATCTGGCCGCGCTCGCGATAGGCAGCCGGAATATTGCCGCAACCGGTCAGTGAGAGGCCAAGTGCCTCGGCCAGCGCATTCATGGTCGAGGCCGTGCCCATTGTGTTGCAATGGCCGACAGAGGGTGCCGAATCGAGCGCCGTCTGCAGGAATTCTTCTTCGTCGATCTCGCCTGCCGCGAGCTTCCGGCGCGACTGCCAGATGGCCATGCCCGAGCCGGCGAGTTTTCCTTCATGCCAGCCGTCGAGCATCGGCCCGCCCGAGAGAACGATCGCGGGAATATCGACCGTCGAAGCCGCCATGATCGCCGAAGGCGTAGTCTTGTCGCAGCCGGTCGTCAGCACGACACCATCGAGCGGATAGCCGTAGAGGATTTCAACGAGGCCGAGATAAGCGAGATTGCGGTCAAGTGCTGCCGTCGGCCGCTTGCAGTTCTCGAAGATCGGGTGCGTCGGAAATTCGATCGGGATGCCGCCCGCATCGCGGATGCCATCCCGCACCCGCTTGGCCAACTCGGTATGGACACGGTTGCAGGGTGTCAGGTCGCTGCCGCTCTGGGCAATGCCGATGATCGGCTTACCGGACCGCAGTTCCTCCGGCGTCACACCGTAGTTCATGAAGCGCTCCAGATAGAGCGCCGTCATGTCGATATGATCAGGATTATCGAACCAGTCCTGCGAGCGTAGGCGGCGCTTGGCGGTCTTGCTGTCGGTCATTTCTTCCCTCCCGGTCGGGCATTCTTGTCTTCGAGATGGAGCAGCAAGGCGCTGTGATCCGTCTCGCCGTTGCCCCTGGCAACAAATTCTGTGAATTCGGCATGTACCGCTTCCGTCAGCGGCAAGGTCAGAGACAGTGCCTTCGCCGTCGCCATGACGGCATCGAGATCCTTCGACTGGTTGGCCGAAGAACCACCCGGCGCGAACTGACGGTCGATCATGCGCTTGCCGTGGATCTCCAGGATGCGGCTGTCTGCAAAGCCACCACGCACCGCGTCCCGGAAAGCGGCCGGCGAACCGCCGCCTGCCTCGATCAGCATCATCGCTTCCGCGACGGCGCCGATCGTCACCGCAACAATCTGCTGGTTGGCAAGTTTGGCAAGCTGCCCGGCCCCATCAGGGCCGACATGTGTGACCCGCCCCATCGGCGCGAAGACATCCGAAAGTTCGGCGATGACGGCAGCATCCCCGCCTGCCATGATGGCAAGCGTCCCGGCCGAAGCGCCGACCACGCCGCCGGAAACCGGCGCATCGATATGGCGAACGCCGCGCTCGGCCAGTTTCTCAGCATGCTCCCGCGCAAAAGGCGGGGCAATGGAACTCATGTCGATGACAACAGCACCCGGCTTCATGGCCTCGACGGTGCCCATGTCGAACAGCACCTGCCCGACAGCCTCAGCATTGGTCAGCATAGAGATAACGACATCGGCTGTGGAAGCAGCCTCCGAGGGCGTCGAAGCTATAATGACACCATCGCCGGACAGCGCCACAGCCTTGGCTCGGTCACGATTCCAGACGGTGACAGAAAAGCCTGCACCCAGTAAACGCCGCGCCATCGGCGTACCCATGAGCCCGGTACCGAGGAAAGCGATCTTCCGCTTTCCGCTGTTTTCCAATGCGTGTGTCACCCAGCCCTCCCGAACTGTTGCCTGCCCTTGATATCCCCCTCACCTCAGCATGCAACCGTTTTGATGGACGTAACGCATTTTTGTCTCATCGCCTAAAAACGAAACGGGCGAGGACCGAGGCCCCCGCCCGATTTACCCGACAAAGGAGAGGTTATTCCGCAGCGACCTTCATATGGTCGTCCTCGTCCTGCGGATGATTGTCGTTGTGCTGAACGAGCGGACGGTTGCCCGTCATCCGGCGTAGAAGCACGTAGAACACCGGCGTCATGAAGATGCCGAAGAAGGTCACGCCGATCATGCCCGAGAAGACCGCGACACCCATGGCCGCGCGCATTTCCGAACCCGCACCGGTCGAGGTGACGAGCGGCACAACACCCATGATGAAGGCCATCGAGGTCATCAGGATCGGGCGCAGACGCAGGCGGCTGGCTTCGATTGCAGCTTCACGCGGCGTCCTGCCTTCGAACTCCAGCTCGCGGGCAAATTCCACGATCAGGATCGCGTTCTTGGCCGATAGACCGACAAGGACGACGAGGCCGATCTGCGTGAAGATATTGTTGTCTCCACCGGTGAGCCAGACGCCGGTCAAAGCGGCCAGAACACCCATCGGCACGATCATGATAATCGCAAGCGGCAATGTCAGGCTCTCATACTGGGCGGCAAGCACGAGGAAGACGAGCAGCAGCGCCAGCGGGAAGACGACGACGCTGGAGTTACCGGCAAGGATCTGCTGGTAGGTCAGGTCGGTCCACTCGAAGTCGATGCCGGCAGGCAGGGTCTCGTGCAGGATCTTCTCGATCGCTGCCTGCGCCTGTCCGGACGAGAAGCCCGGAGCCGGACCGCCGTTGATATCGGCAGCGAGGAAGCCGTTATAGCGGTTCGCACGCTCCGGACCAGTGCTTGCATCCACCTTCAGAAGAGCTGCAAGCGGGATCATCTGGCCCGATGCCGAGCGAACCTTCAACTGGCCGATATCTTCCGGCTGGGCGCGGAACTTGGCATCGGCCTGCACACGGACGCTGTAGGTGCGGCCGAAGGCGTTGAAGTCGTTCACATAGAGCGAACCGAGATAGATCTGCAGCGTCTGGAAGACGTCGGTGACGGACACTCCGAGCTGTTCGGCCTTGGCGCGGTCGAGATCGGCATAGAGCTGCGGCACGTTGATCTGGAAGCTGGAGAACAGGCCGGCGAGTTCAGGCGTCTGATAGGCCTTGGCAAGCACTGCCTTGGTTGCTTCGTCGAGTGCTTGGTTGCCCAGGCCTGCGCGATCCTCGATCTGCAGTTTGAAACCACCCGTCGTGCCGAGGCCGTTGACCGGCGGCGGCGGGAACATGGCGATGAAGGCATCCTGGATGACGCCGAACTTCTGGTTCAGGGCCATGGCAATTGCCCCACCCGAAAGATCAGGCGTCTTGCGCTCCTCGAAATCCTTCAGCGTCACGAAGACGATGCCGGCGTTCGAAGAGTTGGTGAAGCCGTTGATCGACAGGCCCGGGAAGGCGATCGCGTTGGCAACGCCCGGCTGCGCCAGAGCGATGTCGGTCATGCGCTTGATGACGTCTTCCGTGCGGTCGAGGCTTGCTGCATCCGGCAACTGGGCAAAGCCGATCAGATACTGCTTGTCCTGCGACGGCACGAATCCGCCCGGTACCGTGTTGAAGATGTTGTATGTCGCTCCGACCAGCACAAGGTAGATCACCATGACGATGCTCTTGCGCGATACCAGACCGCCGACACCCTTGCCGTAGGCGTTCGAACCGGCGCCGAAAGCGCGGTTGAAGCCACGGAAGAACCAGCCGAAGATCGCGTCCATGAACCGCGTCAGCCAGTCCTTCGGCGCATGGTGACCCTTCAGGAGAAGGGCGGCGAGCGCCGGAGACAGCGTCAGCGAATTGAAGGCCGAAATGACGGTCGAGATCGCGATCGTCAGCGCGAACTGGCGATAGAACTGACCCGACAGGCCGGAGATGAAGGCGAGCGGCACGAAGACCGCGACAAGCACCAGCGCGATCGCGATGATCGGGCCGGATACTTCCTTCATGGCCTTGTAAGTCGCCTGACGCGGACTGAGCCCGGCCTCGATATTGCGTTCGACGTTTTCAACGACGACGATTGCATCGTCCACAACGATACCGATCGCCAGCACCAGGCCGAAAAGGCTGAGTGCGTTGATCGAGAAGCCAAACATGTACATGACCGCGAATGTACCGATGATGGATACCGGAACGGCAATCAGCGGGATGATCGAGGCACGCCATGTTTGCAGGAACAGGATGACGACGAGAACGACGAGCGCGATGGCTTCGAGCAGCGTGTCGATGACCTTCTCGATCGAGGCGCGAACGAACTTCGTCGTATCATAAACGATCTCGTACTTCACGCCTGAAGGCATGGCCAACTGCAACTCGTCCATCGTCGCGCGGACATTGTCGGCGATCTCGATCGCGTTCGAACCCGGCGCCTGGAGAACGGCAACGGCGACAGCCGGCTTGCCGTCGAGCAGCGAACGCAGCGTGTAATCGGCCGCACCCAGTTCGATCCTGGCAACGTCGCGCAGACGGGTGATCTCGCCATTGGCGCCCGTCTTGACGATGATGCTGCCGAATTCCTCGGGCGTGCGCAGACGACCCTGGGCATTCACGTTGAGCTGAAGATCGACGCCCTTCTGGCTCGGCGAAGCGCCGATAATGCCGGCGGCGGCCTGGACGTTCTGCGAGCTGATCGCAGTGCTGATGTCGCTTGCGGCAAGATTATGCTCGGCTGCCTTCTGCGGATCGATCCACACACGCATGGAATAGTCGCCGGCACCGAAGACCTGTACCTGGCCTACACCAGCGATACGGGCTAGCCGGTCCTTGACGTTCAGCGTCGCATAGTTACGCAGATAGGTGATGTCATGGCTGTTCCCGTCGGAGACGAGGTTGACGACCATGATGAAGTCGGGCGAGCTCTTGACCGTGGTAATGCCGAGCGCGCGAACTTCCGCCGGCAGGCGCGGTTCGGCCTGCGACACGCGGTTCTGCACGAGCTGCTGTGCCTTATCGGGGTCGGTACCGAGCTTGAAGGTGACGGTGACGTTCAAGGCGCCGTCAGACGTCGCCTGGCTGGACATGTAGAGCATGCCCTCGACGCCATTGATCTGCTCTTCGAGCGGCGTGGCCACGGTTTCGGCGATGACGGACGGGTTTGCGCCGGGATAAGTGGCATGCACGACGATCGACGGCGGCACGACCTCGGGATACTCGGAGATCGGCAGCGCCCGGAGGCCTATGAGGCCTGCGACCACGATGAGGACCGAAAGAACACCGGCAAAGACCGGGCGGTCGATAAAGAATCTGGATATGTTCATTTTAACGCCCTCTCCGGGGTGAACATGGATGCAAAGTCCCTCGCCGGCGGCTTAAAGGCGCACCGGCAGGTCATGTTATCTAGGGTAACGGCCGCCTCCCCGAGGGAAGGAGGCTCAAACCTTACTGAGCGGTCGCGACCTTCTCTTCCATCTGGGGTGCTACGACTGCACCCGGACGAATACGCTGAAGGCCGTTGACGACGATCTTGTCGCCGACCGCAAGGCCGTCTTCGACCACCCGCTGGCCATCGAAGAGCGAACCGAGCTTGATCTGCCGGTAATTGACCTTGTTCTCGCCATCGACGACGAAGACGAACTTCTTGTCCTGGTCAGTGCCGACGGCGCGGTCGCTGATGACGATCTTGTTCTCGGCCTTCGGCTGGCCCATGCGTACCCGCACGAACTGGCCGGGGATCAGCTTGCCGCCGGGATTGTCGAAGACTGCCCGCACGGCGATGGTGCCGCTGGCAGCATCGACTTCGTTGTCGACGAGCTGAAGCTTGCCCTTGATCGGCGTTCCCTCATCGGCAAGCGTGCCGATTTCAACCGGGATCTGCTCAACGGCCGGCAATGCGGCGTCAGTTGCCGGAAGCTCCGAAAGAGCCTTCGTGACCATCTCTTCGCTGGCATTGAAGCTTGCATAGATCGGATCGACAGAGACCAGCGTCGTCAGCTCGGGCGAAGCCGAACCTGCCGCGACAATATTGCCGACCGTGACCTCGATCTTGCCGATACGGCCGGAAACCGGCGCTTGAACCTGCGTATAATCGAGATCGAGCTGCGCGGACTGGAGAGCAGCCTGTGCCGAACGCAGGCTTGCCTGGGCTTCAGCCAGCGTGCTCTGGCGCTGGTCGAGATCGCTCTGCGAAATCGTCCGGTTGTCCGAGAGACGGCGGCCGCGGTCGAGTTCGGTCTGTGCCAGGCTGACCTTGGCTTCGGCCGAAGCGACCTGGCCCTGGGCCTGGGCGACGGCTGCCTGATAGGGGGCAGGATCGATGGCGAAAAGCAGATCGCCTTGCTTGACCAACGCACCTTCACGGAAATGCACGGACTGGATGGCACCCCCAACGCGGGGACGGATCTGCACACGATCGATAGCCTCGAGACGACCGGAGAAATTCTCCCAGTTCGTCACATCACGGCTGGCGACGACGGCAACCGTCACCGGCACAGCTGGAGGCTGCGCAGGTTCAGAGGCGGCCGTGGCGGTTGCGCTCATCGGCAGTTCGAAAAAGATGGCAGCGGCCGAAACGGACGCAGCAACACCCAGACCGGCGCCCACCAGGGCCCAGCGCTTATTTCTGGACGTCATCGGTACTCTCCTTGCGGCCCTGAATGGCCGTAAAAAATCAGTTCGTCTTCAATGCAATTGTGGCTGAACGCTCACGTCCTGAAGGAAATCTCCGAAGTGGCGGCTGACGTTGCCCTGCCACGTTGAAGTCCCCTCAGATTTTCCGCCATAAATGGATGGCCAACCTGTCCCGGCGGGAAGGACATGCTGGCGCACGCCAACGCCTGCCTTCTTCAGGCGAGCGGCGTAACCGATAGTCTCGTCGTGCAGCGGATCGTCTTCCGCCGTAAAAATCAGAGCCGGTGCAACACCTGAAATTCGCGAGCACAGGCAAGGCGCAGCATAGGGATGACAGCCGCCGCCGCTCAGGTAATGGCTCCAGCCTTCCGTCCAGCGCTGGCGCATGCCGATCTTGTCCGCTTTGCGGATCGAAGACGTGCCCATGAAAGGATCGAGAAGGGGAGAAAGCAGGATCTGGCCGTCAAGCGCATCCGGCATCTGGTCACGCGCTTTCAGCGCAACACCGGCGGCAACGTTACCGCCCGCCTCTTCGCCGGCAACGAAAAGCAGCGACTTGCGGTCGCCGAGGCCGGCCTTCTTGAGAGCGAGGTAGGAAAAGATCGAGAAAGAGACTTCGAGCGCCTTCGGAAAGACATTGCCCGAAAGCGTGCTGTAGTCGGCGGAAACGACGATCGCGCCAGCCTTTGCGAGGCTCTGTGCAATCGGGCGATCGGCCTTAGGATCGCTGTCGAGAAACGCCCCGCCATGCAGATAGAGCACGATCGGCGGACCCTTGCCGAAATCGGCACCCATATAGACGCGCGCAGAAACGGGGCCAGCGGCCACCTTTTCCAGCACCATGTCTTTGATCTCGGGCACCATCGTTTCTATCTCTTCGCTGCTTTGCAATGGACGCACAGCGCCCGCCTCTTGCATTTTGAACCAAAAAGATATTGTTATTCAAATCGGGGAATAAGAAGCGATATCGCGATAACACTATTCCAAATCCCGAACAATGTTGCAACGCAAACTGCGGAATTGAACCGATGGATCAGCTCTCGGCAATGCGCGTCTTCATCCGCGTAGTGGAGACGGGCAATTTCACCCGCGCCGCCGACATGCTCGCCATGCCCAAGGCGACGGTGACCAATCTCATTCAAGGACTGGAAGCGCATCTGCGCACCAAGCTCCTCAACCGCACCACCCGCCGTGTCATGGTGACGACGGATGGCGCTCTTTATTATGAACGCGCCGCGCAGATCATTTCCGAGCTTGAGGAGCTGGACGGCAGTCTTTCAAACTCCCAGAGCTTGCCGACGGGCAGGCTGCGCGTCGAGATGGCGGGTGCCTTTGCCGATTCCATTCTGGTACCGGCGCTCTGTGATTTCTATCAGCGTTATCCAGATATCCGCATCGACCTCGGCGTCGGCGACCGCACCGTCGACTATCTCGCCGAAAACGTCGACTGTGCTCTGCGCGCCGGCACGCCGGCCGACCAGTCGCTGATTGCGAGGCGCGTTTCGGAAATCGAAATGATCACCTGCGCCGCCCCCCTCTACGTCGAGAAATTCGGCCTGCCGCAGCGACCGGAAGAGCTTGAAACGGAACATTATTCCGTCAATTATTTCCGCGCCCAGAACAATCGCACGGTGCCTTTCGAATTCCGGAAGGGCAACGAGATCATTGAGGTCAATCCGCGCTATATCGTTTCCGTCAATGACAGCCGCACCTATATGACCGCGGCACTCGCCGGCCTCGGCCTCGCCCAGATCCCGATCTTCATGGCCCGCGAGCCCCTGGCAAAGGGGGAACTGATTCAGACTCTGCCGGAATGGACGCGCGAGTCGCTGCCGCTCTACGTCGTCTATCCGCCAAACCGGCATCTCAGCAACAAGGTCCGCGTCTTCGTCGACTGGCTGGTGAAACTGCTGGCCGACGCCAAACTTAACGCCCGCTGACATAGAGCCGCTGGCAAAAAAGCGGCCCGTGACGGGAGGGATAACCGTCACGGGCCTTGATCTGATGTCTGAAACTGAAGGCCTGTCGCACCGCAGGAAAGGCGCGGCAGGCCCTGGAGTGGAGGTCGGGAGGCTGGCGGCGATTACCGTCCGCCTCCGTCTATTCTGATATAGGTGCGCTTAGCCGGATAGTAAGGGGCAGCTCACCAAGAGGCCGTTCACAAGTTTGCGACGATCTTTATCCGTTCGTGACGGGCTTCAGCAGATCCTCGATACCGATGCGGCGGAAGAGCTCGGCACGAACGCGGTCAGCGACGCCGTTGACGATTTCAGCACCGTCTTCCGATGGATCGATATGGGTGCGGAACGGCCGCTTGCCGAAGGGCATGTTTACGACATCGACGATGGCGGTTGCAACGGAAGCGGCATCCGCATCGACGGGTTCGAGCGAGGCAAGACCTTTCAGTGCCTGCTCCGGCAGACCCTTATAGGGGCCTTCGTTATATTCGGCTGCGCGGGTGGTATCGGCAGGCGAGCCGGAATGGGCGAAGTGGTTCGTACCCTTGGTGAAGGCTCCGGGAACGATGATCGCCGTTTCGATGCCCCAGCGAGTCAGTTCACTGGCATAGGAGACGGCAAGCGAGTCCATGGCGGCCTTGGCAGCGAAATAAGGAGCAAGGTACGGAGGCGTACCGCCGCGGGTGCTGGAGGAAGACACCCAGACAACCAGGCCCTTGCCCTGCTTGCGTAGATGCGGCAGCACCGCGCGGTTCACGCGCTGGGTCGACAGCACGTTGATGTCGAAAAGCTCGGCATATTGCTCCGGCGTGAAGGCTTCAGCCGGGCCGAAGGACATATGGCCGGCATTGTGAATGATCGTGTCGATATGGCCCTCGGCGGCAATCACCTTGGCAATACCTGCTTCGACGGAGGCATCGGAGGCGACATCCAGTTCGACAGCCTTCAGATCGACGCCGTTTTCTTTCGAGAAGGCTTCGGCAGCCTCGACCTGCGGCAGGTTACGGCCTTCGGTTTCACGCATCGAGGCATAAACGGTGTGACCGGCCTTGGCGAGTGCGCGGGCGGTAAGAGCGCCGAAACCGCTGGAAGCGCCGGTGATGACGATGACTTGCTTGCTCATGATCCTATTCCTTCTATGAGAGTGGGGCGGTTGAAAGAATGCGAGGGAAGAGTGTGGCGGCGCGCATGCCGCCACGGAATCTGCATCAGACCATGCCGCCATTGGCGCGCAGAACCTGACCGTTGACCCAGGCGCCGTCAGGGCCAGCGAGGAAGGCAACGACAGCGGCGATATCTTCGGGCGCGCCCAGACGTTCGAGCGGGTTTGCCTTGGCAAGGCGCTCGATCAGTTCATCGGACTTGCCGTTGAGGAAGAGGTCGGTGCCTGTCGGGCCGGGAGCGACCGAATTGACGGTGATCTGGCGGCCGCGCATTTCCTTGGACAAGATGGCGCTCATCGTCTCGACGGCCGCCTTCGTCGCGGCGTAGACGCTATAGGTTTCCGGCTTCAAGCCGACGACTGAGCTCGAGAAGTTGATGACCCGGCCACCATCACGCAGACGCTTGGCAGCCTCGCGCAGCGTGTTGAACGTGCCCTTGAGGTTGACGCTGATCTGGTGGTCGAATGTGGCATCGTCCACATCGGCAAGGCGGGACAGCAGCATAATGCCGGCATTGTTGACGAGAACGTCGACGCCGCCGAAAGCTGCTTCCGCAGCGTCGAACATGCGGCGCACGGCCTCTGCATCGGCAACATCGCCCTGTGCCGTCAGCGCCTTACCGCCGGCCTTCTCGATCTTCTGGGCCATTTCTTCGGCAAGTGCCGCGTTGCCAGCGTAGTTGATGACAACGGTGAAGCCATCCTTTGCGAGACGTTCTGCAATCGAAGCACCGATGCCGCGGGAAGCGCCGGTAACGAGAGCGACCTTGTTTTGATTGGCAGACATTTTCTTCTCCTTTGGGTTCGACGCCGCAGCGTCCTTTCGATGAGAGGAGGATGCCTCTTTCTATCCTGCGGATAATCGGCCATTATTCGGCATCACTATCCGGGAAACACAAACAAAATAAAATGGACAGATTCGATGCCATGCGGGTCTTTTCCCGCGTCGTGGAGCGCCGCAGCTTCACGCTTGCCGCCGAAGATACCGGCCTGCCGCGCTCGACGGTGACGGATGCGGTCAAGCAGCTGGAAGCCCGCCTCGGCGTGCGCTTGCTCCAGCGCACGACGCGCCATGTCAGCCCGACGCTCGACGGCGAAGCCTATTACCAGCGCTGCCTGTCGATCCTCGCCGATATCGAGGATGCCGAAGGCGCCTTCGCCGGTGCCAAGCCGAAAGGGCTACTGCGAGTCGATGTACACGGCACGCTCGCCCGGCATTTCGTGCTGCCGAGCCTGCCATCCTTTCTGGAAACCTATCCCGATATCGAGTTCTATATGAGCGAGGGCGACCGGCTGGTGGATCTCGTGCGCGAGGGCATCGACTGCGTGCTACGCGTCGGCACTCCGCAGGACAGTGACATGGTTGCGCGGCGAGTCGCCATGCTGGATGAGATAACCCTCGCCTCCCCATCCTATATCGCCGCTTTCGGTCAGCCCGGGCATCCCGACAAGCTGGATACACACCGCATGGTTGGCTTCCGTGCGACCGGCAGCGCAGGCCCTCTGCCCCTGGAATTCATCGTCGACGGCAGCGTGCGCAACATCACTATCCCCGCGACTGTGACCGTCAACGCCGCCGAAAGCTACATTTCCGCCGCTCGCATGGGGCTAGGCATGATCCAGATCCCGCGTTACCACGCCGAGCAGGATCTTGCTGCCGGCACCCTGGTCCAAATGCTGGCCGATTTCCCGCTCACGCAGACGCCGGTTTCGCTGCTCTATCCGCGCAACCGCCAGCTCTCGCCGCGCGTGCGCGTCTTCATCGACTGGCTGGTGAAGGTCTTTGCTCGACAAAACTCCGAAAACACGGTTCACTCATATTAGCACTCTCGGAGGAACGAACATGGCACTCAGCGACACCATGGTTTACCAGACGGATGAGGGCTTCGTCGTCGAGTTCGGCAACGAGGGTGAAGACAGGATTGCAGTCACGCTGCGCAACGCCCCCGATCTCACGCACGAAAATGCCATAGCCAAGGCGAAAGCATTGCTTTCTTCCGCATTCGAGCCCGTTCACGGTGACGGCGCCCGCAGCAAGGATGCAGCGGTCCTTGAAGAAGAGCTGCAGGAAGGCCTGGAAGATTCCTTCCCGGCGAGCGATCCGGTTTCCGTCACCAGTTCGTCGATTTCGATGCGCGATCCGAATGCCGGTCACTAGATCTGCTCTGTGATGATATTGTCGACGCAGACCTGCTGACGATGCCGCGCGGGCCGGCCGGCGAACGATTGTCCCGGGTGGCGGATCGGCGAAGGGAATGCTATCGGCAATTTCCATGACGATCGAAACGACTGATGGCGCGATCGGCGCCGGCCCGCTTGCCGGGGAGAGCCTGCGCCATTTCTTCGAACGCGATGCGATCGAGGTCGCTCGCGACCTTCTCGGCTGCCACCTCGCGGTCAACGATATAGGTGGGCGGATCACCGAGACGGAAGCTTATTACCCTGATGACGCGGCCTCCCACAGTTTCCGTGGTCCAACGAAGCGCAATGGCGCCATGTACGGCCATCCGGGCAATGTCTATATCTACCGCATCTATGGCATGTACTGGTGCCTGAACTTCGTCTGCACACCAGGCTCTGCGGTACTGATCCGCGCGCTGGAGCCGGAAATCGGTCTGCCTGCGATGATTGATCGGCGGGGCACTGATATGTTGACGCAGCTTTGCAGCGGTCCCGGCAAGCTCTGCCAGGCACTCGACATCGATATCTCCATCAACGACCGGACACTCGACCAACCACCTTACGCGATCTCGCCGTCCACACCCGTACCCATCGTCTCGGGCAAGCGGATCGGCATTACGAAAAATGCCGAAGCACCATGGCGCTTCGGCATTCAGGGATCGCGATATCTGAGCAAGCCGTTCCGCTAAATAGGAACCTTCAACGTCATTCCATGACGGCGCTATGGTCCACAGCCGGCGCGGCCTTCGGCTTGCGCAGCAGCAGGACCAGCGGCATGACGGCAAGCGACATCAGCATCAGCAATTTGAAGTCGTCCATATAGGCAATGATGGTCGACTGCAGCGTGATGACCTCGTTAAGCGCCGCGCGGCCGACCGCCGTCAGCGGGCTAAGGCCCTGCGCCGCCGTCGCATTGAAAGCATGGTTGAACGGCGTCACATAGGCCGCGATCGACTCATGGTTGCTCTGCGTGTTCTCGACGATCAGCGCCGAGACGATGGAGATGCCGACAGAGGAGCCGATGTTTCGCGACAGGTTGTACAGGCCGGTTCCATCGCCGCGCATCTGAGCCGGCAGCGTCGCAAAGGCAATCGTCGTCAGCGGCACGAAGAGGAAGCCGAGGCCTGCACCCTGGACGAAGCCGACAGAGATGATCGTCCACTGCGAGACGTCGGGCGTCCAGCCGGTCATGTCGTACATCGCCCAGGCCGTCAGCCCGAGGCCCAGCAGCAGCAGCCAGCGCGTATCCACCTTGCCGATCAGCCGGCCGACGATGAACATGCAGAGCATCGTGCCAAGGCCGCGCGGTCCCATGACGATACCCGCGGTGATGACCGGATAGCCCATCAGCGTCTGCAGATACGGCGTCATCAACGCCAGCGAGGCGAGATAGGTGATGCCGATCACGAAGATGAACACCATGCTGACGGTGAAATTCTGGTCGAGGAACAGCCGCGGATTGACGAAGGATTTCTCCGCCGTCAGCGTATGCACCACCAGCAGATAGAAGGCAGCGGCGCAGACGATCGCTTCGACCATGATCTCACCTGAGGAGAACCAGTCGAGCTGCTCGCCGCGATCGAGGAAAAGCTGCAGCGAAGCGATGAACAGGCTCATCATCCCGAAGCCGAACCAGTCGAGCTTGGCGAGTGCATCCCTCTTCGTCTCCGAGACGAATATGACGATGCCAGCAAAGGCGAGCGCGCCGATCGGAATGTTGATGTAAAAGACCCAGCGCCAACTGATATTGTCCGTCAGCCAGCCGCCGATGACAGGACCCAGAACCGGCCCGACCATGACCGAGACGCCGAATAGGGCCATGGCCGAGCCGCGCTCCTCGACGGAATAGATGTCGAGGAGGATGCCCTGGGAAAGCGGAACCAGCGAGGCGCCGAATAGGCCCTGCAGCAGGCGAAAAGCAACGATCTGGGGCAGCGACTGCGCCAGACCGCAAAGCACGGAGGCGACGACGAAACCGACGATCGCCGTCAGCAGCACGCGCTTGCGGCCGAACTTGGCAGCAAGAAAGCCCGACGGCGGTGTCATGATCGCGGCCGCGACGATGTAGGAGGTCAAAACCCAGTTGATCTGGTCGGCGGAAGCCGAAACGCTGCCCTGGATATAGGGCAGCGCCACATTGGCGATCGTCGTGTCCAACGCCTGCATGATAACGGCCAGGATGACGCAGGCCGTGATCGCGCCGCGATTGGCAACCGGGGTTGCCGGTGATGCAGGAGTAGTGCTCATGGCCGTTACTCGTGGCTGTTGCCGTGGCCCAGAAGGTTGTTGACAAAATCAGGCAGGCCCCGCGCATGGCCGGTATCGACATCGACGACCGTGCTCATGCCGACGCGAAGCGGCGGCTTGCCCTGAGAGTCGTCAATGCTGACGCGCATCGGAATGCGCTGTACGACCTTTACCCAGTTGCCGGTCGTATTCTGTGCCGGCAGCAGCGAGAAGGAAGAACCCGATGCCGGGCTGATACTCTCGACCTTGCCCTTCCACATGACGCCCGGATAGGTGTCGACGTAGATATCGACCGACTGGCCGGGCTTGACGTAGGTGAGTTCGGTTTCCTTCGGGCTTGCGGCGATCCACAGATGCGAGGTCGAAACCAGCGAGAAGGCCTGCTGCGAAGCCTGCAGGTAGGAGCCGACCTGAAGCGCGTTAACGTTGGTCACGGTGCCGTCAAACGGCGCCTTGACAACGCTGTGAGCGAGCTCGCGCTGAGCATTGTCGACCTGCGATTTGGCCTGCAGGTACAGCGGATTTTCCTCGACCGGCTGGTCAGCATTGCCGCCGAGCTGAGCCAGCGTCGTTGCGGCTTCCGCCTTGGCGACGGAAACCTTCTGCTGTGCGGCCTCGAGATTGTGCTTGGCTTCGTCATAGGCCGACTGCGTGGCGCTGCCGTTGTTGACGAGATTTTGCTGCCGGTCGAACTGATCCTGGTAATAGGGCAGATCGGCTTCAGCCTGAGTGATTTCGGCGAGCGACTGCTGGTAGCTGGCCTTGAGGTTCATGATCTGGTTGCGCTGCGCGCCGAGCTGCGCCTTGGCGCCATCGAGCGCGATCTTGAAGGAATCCGAGCGCAGGCTGAAGAGCACCTGCCCCGCCTTGACCTGCTCGTTCTCATGCACGTTGATCTGCTCGACGAGACCGGAAACGTCGGTCGTGATGCCCACCATGTCCGCCTGGATATAGGCATTGTCGGTCGACATGATCTGACCGCCATTGACGTAATAATAGCCGCCAACGACGAGCGCCACCGGCAGCAGGGCAAAGAGAACGGGGCGGATGAAGCTGCGCCGGCGGCGGACCTTGTTGCCGCCAGGCGCAGCCACCGCGGCAGCCGCGGGCGCTGAATTGGATGAAGGCGCCTCAGCCACCGTTTCCGGTTGTTGGGGAATTTCTTTTTTTTCGACAGGGTTCTTGGCATTCGCGTCGGACACGACGCGCAGGGGGGATTGATCAGCCATGTTTCGTCTCATTCTCGGCGACCGGGGACCGGCACGCCTGCACCAGGTTCGTCTTCATCACGGATAGGATGTGGAAAAGCTGGTCGCGCTGTTCGGGTGTGATGCTTTCCAGCGCCTCGCCGCGGGTCACGTCACCGATCTTTCGCATTTCGGCGAGAATCGGATGGGCTGCTTCACGCATGTAGAGCAGCCAGATGCGCCTGTCGGTCGGGTGCTGGCGGCGCTCGATCAGGCCGCGCTCGGCGAGCTTGTCGAGGATACGGACCAGCGTGATCGGCTCGATTTCGAGGATTTCGGCAAGCCCGCTCTGATGGATGCCCTCATTATTGGCGAGATAGGCAAGCGTCTGCCACTGAGACCGCGTCAGCCCTAGGTCCTTTGCGCGCTGCTCGAACCGCTTGCGAAGCAGACGGGCAACGTCGTGCAGAAGAAAACCGAGTGTTGGATTGTTGGTCATATACCTTCGCCGGCTAGTAATAAGCATCCTTATGATATTGGTAGATATATTGAGCATGCGCGGCGCACAAGGATGCAACCTCAAGATTCCGCGCCTGCGGCCAAAATGCCGCAGCCCGCACAAGGAGAGCCTTCGATCCGGTCTTTTGAAAGGTTCAAGCAGCGGCCGAAACTCGTCTCAACAATGTGATAAAGCGAGGCATCGGCGGAAATTCCGGGGGTTTGTGGAACTCCAAATCCATGCAATCAATTGGCATTTGCAATTTTTGGATTCTCCCGTTTATAGTCTGTCTTCATAGAGTTAGGGAGAAGCAGGATTTTCTCCCTCCGGTTGATTTCGAGGTGCTGGCTTGCACCTGTCATCTTCCCGGCAGCCAAGCATGAGTAGAATTCGGACTTAGGACGAAGGCTCATGCTTTCGTTCCAGCAGACATGAACAGCTTATCTCAGGTATATGTTCAGGCGGCTGCGTTCGGCCGCCCGCAAGGGGGACCGGAATGGCTTATTCGCTTCGACAGACATTGGCGCTCAGCTGCTTTGCGGCTTTCCTGCCGCTCATTGCTGAGGCCCAGCAGGCGCCTGCTCCCCCACCCGTCACCGTCGCCAAACCCGTCGTGCGCGATGTCGTCGACAGTGATGAGTTCATCGGCCGTTTCGAACCAGTCGATGAGGTCTCCGTCCGCTCGCGCGTCGGTGGTTACCTGCAGGAAATCGACTTCACCGACGGCGCTCTGGTGAAACAAGGGGACAGGCTCTTCGTCATCGATCAGAGGCCATTCGTAACCGCACTCAATCAGGCCAATGCTGCGCTCGAAGCGTCGAAATCGGCTCTCGTCTTTGCCGATGCGCAATATAAACGCGCCCAGTCCCTTGCTTCGAGCGGCAGCCAGTCGGCCCAGACGCTGGACGATCGCCGCCGCGAATTCGATTCGGCTCAGGCCAACGTCCGCGGCGCGCAGGCTGCAGCCGATCGCGCCGCTCTCGACATGGAATATACCGAGATCACCGCGCCGCTTAGCGGCCGCATCGACCGCCGCCTGATCTCCGCCGGAAACCTCGTGCAGACCGACCAGACCGTGCTCACGACGATCGTTTCACTCGACCCGATCGATTTCTATTTCGACGTCGACGAGCGCCGACTGCTGAATTTCGCCGACACGGCACGCAAACTCGGCAAGGATCTCCAGCAAGGCGGCGGCGGGCTGGACGTCATGGTCACGATCTCGGATCCCAACGCCAAGCCATTCAAGGGAAAACTGGATTTCGCCGAGAACCGGATCGACAACGAGAGCGGCACCATTCGTCTGCGTGCCCGCTTCCCCAACCCCGATCTCGTCCTTCAGCCCGGCCTCTTCGGCCGCATTCAGGTCGAAGCCTCCAACACCTATCAGGCCATTCTCGTCCCCGACGAGGCAATCGGCTCCGACCAGAATGAGCGTGTCGTTTACGTCGTCGGCGCCGACGGCACGGTTTCGACCAAGCCCGTGAGGCCCGGCCCGCGGCTCTATGGCTACCGCGTCATTCGCGAAGGCCTCGATGGCACCGAGACGATAATCGTCAATGGCCTGATACGCGCCCGGCCCGGCGCAAAGGTAACACCTCAGATGACCGAACTGCCGAAGGAGCGGACGGACGCTCCGCCGGAAACCGCCGGTGCGGAGAGCGGCCAATGAGATTTGCTCACTTCTTCGTGGACCGGCCGATCTTTGCGGCCGTCATCTCGATCGTTCTCCTCGTTGTCGGCAGCATCGCCTATACGCAATTGCCGGTCTCCCAATATCCGGAGATCGCGCCGCCGACGATTGTCGTGCGCACCTCCTATCCGGGCGCCGACCCGCAGACGATCGCCGATACCGTTTCGACCCCGCTCGAGCAGCAGATCAACGGCGTCGAAGACATGCTCTACATGTCTTCCTACTCCAGCGCCGATGGCGCCATGTCGCTGACGATCACCTTCAAGCTCGGCACCGATCTCGACAAGGTCCAGGTTCTTGTCCAGAACCGCGTTTCCATCGCCCTGCCCCGTCTTCCCGAGGAAGTCCAGCGGCTGGGCGTGACCACCGACAAGAGCTCGCCTGACCTGATGATGGTGGTGCATCTCCTGTCGCCGTCGCATCGCTATGACCAGCTCTACGTCTCGAATTACGCCCGTAACCGCATACGCGACGTTCTCGTGCGCCTCGACGGCGTCGGCGACGTGCAGCTCTTCGGCGAACGCCAATATTCGATGCGAATCTGGCTGGATCCGGAAAAGCTCTCCGCCTACGGAATGACATCCGATGACGTCGTCGCCGCATTGAGAGACCAGAACGTCCAGGTATCGGGCGGCAAGATCGGCGCCCCGCCTGTTACCGGCAAGAATGCGTTTGAATATACAGTGCGAACGGACGGGCGCTTCTCTGATGTGCGCCAGTTCCGCTATGTCATCGTGAAATCGACAGCCACCGGCCGGCTTGTGAGCCTGCAGGATGTCGCTCGCATCGAGCTCGGCGCACAGGATTACGTCACCAATAGCTATCTCAATAATGACCCCGCCGTCGCCCTCGGCATTTTCGCCCGACCGGGAACCAATGCACTGGATACCGCTCATCAGATCCAGGGCATCATGAAGGATCTTTCGCAGAACTTCCCGCAGGGCCTAGAGTACCGCATCGTCTACGATACGACCGAATTCATCTCGGATTCGATCAACGAGGTCTACAGGACCATAGCCGAGGCAGCGATCCTCGTGGCGATCGTCGTCCTCGTCTTCCTGCAATCCTGGCGAACCGCCCTCATTCCGATCATCGCCATCCCCGTATCACTGATCGGCACCTTCGCCGTGCTGCTCACCTTCGGCTTCTCGCTCAATATGCTGACGCTGTTCGGACTCGTCCTTGCGATTGGTATTGTCGTCGACGATGCGATCGTGGTGGTTGAAAATGTCGAGCGAAACCTGGCGCGCGGCATGACCCCGAAACAGGCGGCGCACGTCACGATGGACGAAGTCGGGACCGCCGTCGTCGCCATCTCGCTGGTGCTGATCGCAGTGTTCGTGCCGACGGCCTTCATTCCGGGCATTTCCGGGCAGTTCTACAAACAGTTCGCGGTGACGATTTCAGTCACGACGGCGATTTCCGCATTGAATTCGCTGACGCTTTCGCCCGCACTTGCAGGCATATTGCTGAAAACCCACGATCACGAAGCCAAGCGCAAGAATATCTTCTCCCAGCTGGGAAGCGGGCTTGCGAACGGCTTCAACCGCGGGTTCGATCGGATGAGTTCCGGCTATTCCTGGATCGTCCGACATCTCGTCAGTAGTTGGGTCGGATTGACAGCTTCGCTTATTGTCTTCGCCGGCCTGCTGGGCGCGACCTGGTACATGGGACAGAAGGTTCCCTCGGGCTTCATCCCCACCATGGACCAGGGTTACGCGATCATCGTGATCCAGCTTCCGGACGGCGCCTCGCTGGCGCGTACTGACGCCGTCGTCAAACAGGTGGGTGACATCGCCCGCACGGTGCCCGGTGTCGGCAATGCCGTGCAGTTTGCCGGCTTCAGCGGAGCGACTTTTACCAATGCCTCGAATGCCGGCGTCGTCTTCGTCCCGTTCAAATCCTTTGCTGAACGTGAGGAGGGCGGCGAGACCGCCAACAAGATCATCGGCGAGCTCTATGGCAAGCTGCAGAGCATCCAGGAGGCCTTCATTATTGCCATCCCACCGCCATCCGTGCGTGGCGTCGGCAATTCTGGCGGCTTCAAGATGCAGATCTCGGATCTTGAAAATGCGGATATGACACGCGTCCTTGGTCTGGCCCGCCAGATGATGGGTGCGGCTGCAACAACACCCGGCCTCACCGGCGTCTTCACGACATTTTCAGATGCAAGCCCGCAATATTTCCTTGCGATCGATCGCGACAAGGCACGCTTCCTGAACGTGCCGATCCCCAACATCTTCAACGCGCTCTCCATCAATCTCGGTGTTGCCTATGTGAACGACTTCAATGCATTCGGACGCGTCTATCAGGTTCGCGCCCAGGCCGACCGGCAATACCGCATGGACAGAGACGATATCCTGGCGCTGAAGGTTCGATCGGCAACCGGCGCGCTGGTTCCACTTGGCACTCTGATGGACATCCAGGATTCCAGCGGTCCGGCACTTGTCCAGCGCTACAACATGTATGTCTCGGTTCCGCTTCAGGGCAATCCGACGCCCGGCACATCGACGGGCGATGCCATCAAGAAGATGGAAGGTCTGGCTGCGCAGATCCTGCCGCCGGGAACGACCTTCGAATGGACGGAGCTTGCCTATCAGGAAACTCACACCGGCAATACCGCCATCTACATCTTCGCCCTGTCGGTGATCTTCGTCTTCCTTGCGCTTGCGGCACAATATGAGAGCTGGGTCCTGCCTCTGGCGATCATCCTCATCGTTCCGCTCGCAGTGCTCGCCGCGTTGATCGGCGTGTGGCTCAGGGGAATGGACAACAACGTCCTCACCCAGATCGGTCTGATCGTCCTGATCGGCCTTGCGGCCAAGAACGCCATTCTGATCGTCGAGTTTGCACGACAGGCAGAAGAAGAAGGGAAAAGCGTGGTAGATGCCGCAATCGAGGCAAGCCATCTTCGCCTGCGCCCGATCCTGATGACGGCCTTCGCCTTCATCTTCGGCGTTCTACCGCTTGCCATCGCCACCGGCCCAGGTGCTGAAATGCGGCAGTCGCTCGGCACGGCTGTGTTCTCGGGCATGTTGGGTGTGACGATCTTCGGCCTCTTCCTCACGCCGGTCTTCTACGTCGTGCTGCGCCGCTGGCGGAAAAAGCCGGCAGAGGTGCCGGCTCAGGTCGATGCAGAGGAGAATGCTGCCTGAACTGGTCTCAGGTGGAGAAGAGGTAAACCTGGCCCTGCCAGAAGCGGGCGACGGAGAGCCTGCCGCTCCTGAAGGCGCGGGTATCAAGGTTCAGCCGCATCGGCTGCACGTCCGGCTGGTCGCTGGGTGTGTGACCATGCACGATGAGCTTCGGCAGTGGTAGCGGGCTTTCCAGGAAACGCTGGCGAATGAAAGCCAGGTCGTCATCGGCCTGCTCTTCGAGCGGCACACGCGGGTCGATACCCGCATGCACGAAGGCGACATTGGGCGTATCGAGCATGATCGGCAGGGAGCGTATGAAATCGATATGGGTATGCGGCAGCGACTGGCGGATGAAGGCGTCGAGCTGCGCGCCGGAACGGAAAACGAGCGGCAGGTGATCGGGATCGAGACCATAAGATCGCAGAAGCTCGGCGGCACCCATGGTCATCCAGTCGTCATAGGATGCCCAGCCGTCGATATAGTCGAGCATGACGATCTCATGGTTGCCGGCAAGGCAGATGCGCTCGAAACCCTCGGGCGCCGGGTCCATGATATGGCTGATGACATGCGCCGATTGCGGACCGCGGTCGATATAGTCGCCAAGCATAACGATGAGTTTGGTCCCTGGTATATGCTCTGCATCCCGGACAATCGCCTCTTCCGCTTTCTGCAGCAGGTCGAGACGACCATGCACGTCGCCGATGGCATAAGTGGGGATGTCAGCTATATCCATGCTCACGCGCGGGCGCGGCTGACGTCCAGCCTTCGAACCCTCGCGGCTTCGTGCAAGAGAATCACTCATCATCATTCCTGATCAGTTCGCCGTCCCTTAACCATAAGTAGAGCATACGGCAAGGCGATCAAGCTGGTAAGAAAATTCCGCCGGCCGGGCTTTTGTGGAAAAAGCGGCCTTACGCAAGCCGATGCAATCACGCACTTTTTTAGCACCAGGAAAGAGTGGCAGATGGGCACCGTATCGCAATTGCATGACAATGTGCGTCCTCCGGCGCACCGCATCGAGACTGAGGAGGAAGCCATTTCCGCGGCTCGCGAGCTTGCGGTCGGCTTTCGCCGGCAGGCAAGCGAGCGCGACATCAATCGCCTCATGCCGAACGCCGAGCTCGACGCGCTCTCGCAATCTGGCCTCACAGCAATCACCGTTCCCCCTGAATATAGCGGGCTCGATATTTCCAACGCCCTGCTCGCCGAGATCGTCGCCATTGCCGCCGAAAGTGATGCCTCGATCGGCAACGTACTCGCATCTCATTTCCGCGTGCTGGAAGGGCTGCGTAACCAGCCCTCGGAAGAGCTGAAGATCGCCCTTTTCACCCGTGCGCTGGACGGCGACCGTTTCGCCGCAACCCGTTTTACCGATCAGGCAAGTCTCGTTGCCGAGGGCTCCGGCTTTCGCCTGACAGGCCGGTCGGAACAGGCAGCCGCCATCCTTTTCTCCGACCGGATCGCCGCAGCAGCGATCGATCCCGGCGGCCGCAGGGTGACGTTGCATCTGCAGCGTGACAGCGACGAACTGCAGGCGGTGGACGACTGGGATGCTTTCGGGCTGCGCACCAACGGCACGGCAACACTGATTGCCGGCAAGCTGCATGTGAATGCAGATACCGTCACCGCCGCTCTATCCGGTGATCACACGACGGAAAAGTCCCTGGGCCTTCTGCTGCAGGCAGCCGTCAGCCTCGGTATCGCCCGTGCAGCCTTTGCCGACCTGCTCGTCATGGCTAAGGAGCCCTCTGCCCTCTTTGGCAAAATCGGCGAGCGCGCCATCCGCATCGAAATCGCGACCGGCGCGCTGGAACAGGCAGGCCGCAAACTGGATATCGCCCAGGTAAGCCCCGCCGAAGCAGCCATGGCAGAAGCCTATTTCTCCGCCTCATCCGCCTGCCTCACGGCAACCGAGGTGGCGCTGGAGACGGCAAATACTCTCTTCGAACTGGCCCGGGGCGCGACCGGCAGCATAGCACTCAACCTCGACCGTCACTGGCGTAATGCCCGCATCCACGACATGGCAATCCAGCGCGAGCCGCTGTTGAACGCAGCAGGCGCGCATGTTCTGAAACTCAGGGAAAGCTGAAACAATTCCAGCAAAACTGTGCCGCGATTTGAGCCCGGAATTGCGTGAAAATAAAGGGCGCGCGGATCAGCTCGCGGCGGAAACCGGGACCTTTTCCTCGACCGTTTCGATGCCGCCGCCGGCAACGAACTGTTCGAGCGTCATATTGTCGAGAATGGCGGCGATCGCGTCCCGGACTTCGGTCATCGAGCGCCGCACCTGACAGGTCTCGGGATCGGCACAGTCGTCGCATGCCTCGTAAGCCGTGCGGCTCGCGCAGCGGATCGGCGCGAGCGGCCCGTCCAGTGTGCGGATGACATGACCGATGCGGATGTCCGACGCAGGCCGCGACAGCGAATAGCCCCCGCCCGGCCCCTTCTTCGACCGCAGGATGCCGACATTGCGCAGTTCGAGCAGGATCGTATCGAGAAACTTCTTCGGGATATTGTTGCGCGAGGCGATATCGTTGATGAAGGCGGTCTCGCCCGGCGCTAGCCGCGCCAGATCGACCAGCGCCTTCAATCCGTATTTTCCTTTTTTCGTCAACATCTGCGTCGCCCTGCACTTTGCGGCATTATGCTTCTGTAATAGCAGGCAAATAGAGTCAAAACCATGAAGAGACAACAAAATAACCAGTTTTTATAGGCTACATCAGCAATATGTTGCCGTAAAACCGCTATTCAGAGTTTCCTGAACCTTGCAGGCCTCCAGAAGGTTGTCTCGCACCGTCAACCGATGCGAGACGGGAAGTCTCGTCTAGACCGTTTTCAGCATGCCGCCATCGACGAAATAGGTAGAGCCAATACTGTAGCTCGCTCGGTCGGAGCAGAGGAAGACGAAGAAGTTCGCGAGCTCCTCCGGCGTGCCGAAACGCTTGGACGAGGCATGCTCATCCGCCACGCTCTGTAGGTAGCCCTCCCAGTCGCCGCCAGTCTCGGCCGTCAGTTGCTTGGCAGTCTTGATCCAGTCAGGTGTCAGGATGAGGCCAGCATTGACGCAGTTGACGCGAATCTTGTCCTTGACGAGCTCGGTGGAGAGCGTCTTGGAAAACATCATGAGCGCCGCCTTGGTGACATTGTAGATCGGCTCGTACCACAGCGGCTGCACGGCACAGATCGAGGCATTGTGAAGGATCACCCCGCCGCCACGCTTCTTCATCTGCGGCGCAATTCCGCGGGCAAGGCGCACGGCGGCCATCACATGTAGATCAAAATACGCCTGCCACTTCTCGTCGGGCGCCTCCATGACCGTCTCGTTGGAGCCGGTGCCGGCATTGTTGATGAGAATATCCGCTCCACCACGGTCGGCTGCCGCCGCGATGATCGCCTCTGTGCCTTCGACGGTCGCCACATCGCTTTCGACCGCAATGGCGCTGACACCATATTTTTCGGCGATGCGCACAGCTTCAGCATCCAGCCGCTCACGTCCACGCGCAGACAAAATGAGGTTGACCCCCTCGGCCGCCAGCCCTTCGGCGATCGCCAGCCCGATACCGACCGAACCACCAGTGATGACGGCGGTCTTTCCCTTCAATCCAAGATCCATGAAATCCTCCCAATCCGGCCGGCGGTCCGGCCGCTCCGCCAACTCTTCCGACATTGGCTCTGCCCGTCAAGCCATGGCGGAAAATCATCGGTGCCGCTAGCTGATCCCTCTTGCCGCAGGCCGCGATCTGTCGCATGCCTGCAGGCATAGTGGAGGAATTTTCATGCGTCTTTATTCAGCTTGCATTGAATGGCTGTTTGCCGAGGAAGGCGATCATTTCGCCGATCGCATCCGCCGCGCCCATGCCGCCGGCCTCAAAGCCATCGAGTTTTGGCGCTGGACGGACAAGGATCTCGACGCGATCGAAGCCGCATTGAAGGAAACCGGCCTCAAGGTGACGAGCCTCGTCGCCGAGCCGATGATCGCGCTGACCAACGCTGCCAATCGCGAAACCTGGCTGAAGGGCCTTACCGATTCCGTCGCCGTCGCGAAACGCCTCGGCGCCCCTGTCCTGATCGCGCAAGCCGGCGATGATCTCGCGGGTTTCACACGAGACGAACAGCGCAAGGCGCTCACCGAAACGCTACGGGCCGGCGCCGACATCCTTGATGATAGCGGCGTGCGCCTCGGTGTCGAGCCACTCAACATCCGCATCGACCACATCGGCTATTTCCTCGATTCCACCCGCGAGGGGCTGGATATCGTCGATGACGTCGCCCGTCCGGAAATCGGCATCGTCTATGACATCTATCATTCCGCCGTCATGCATGAGCGCACGGAAGATGTTCTGGCCGGCCGCGTCGACCGCGTTTTCCACGTTCATGTCGCCGATCATCCCGGTCGCAACGAACCAGGCACCGGCACGATCGATCTCGCTCACCGCCTGAACTGGATCTTCTCCAACGGCTACACCGGGGCTATCGGCTTGGAATACAAGCCAACGGCTCCGGGTGCGGATGCAGTGAAGGCGGCAATTGCGACCTTGGGCTGACATTCAGCATTTTGCTGTCATCCGGCAGCATCTGCCCGATCACTTCACAAGCGCGTTGTGCCGATCGGCTTCCGATTCCGGCTTTGCTGGATCGGCAACTGCCGGCACCTTGCACGGACCGGCCGAACGGCGCTCGACGATGCGTGAAGCGATCATGACGCGGCGGGCAGGCATGCCGGGCAGGCGCGGATTTTCTATCCGCTCTAGGAGCAGCCGGAGACCGACGGCCCCGCCCTCCTGCCCTTCCATTTTCACCGTCGTCAATGGCGGCGAAATTTGCGTGGCCGGCGAGAAATCGCCGAAGCCTACGACCGAGACGT
The DNA here is from genome assembly GCA_900473185.1 of Hyphomicrobiales bacterium. Taxonomy (GTDB): domain Bacteria; phylum Pseudomonadota; class Alphaproteobacteria; order Rhizobiales; family Rhizobiaceae; genus Rhizobium. Next base: position 30,045 of record UCKU01000037.1, read on the forward strand.
CATCGGGAATGCGATAGCCCTGGCCCAGCAATTCGGAAACCACGGTCAGCGCCAGTCCGTCATGGGCACAGAAGAAAGCCGTCGGGTGGATGCCCTCTGCCTTGAGGTCCTTGAAAGCCTCGCCGAAGCCGATCTGTTCGTCGAAGCGTAACACATGCAGCGAGACGTCCTCGCAGCGTTCGGCAATCTCTCGCGCCCCGTAGAAGCGCTCACGCCGGCCGCGGAAACCGGGCGTGCCGTTGACATAGGCGATCGACCGATGGCCGAGTTCGATCAGATATTGCAGTACCGCCTGCCCAGCCTCATGGTCGGTGCCGGTCACCTGATCGGCCTGCTCCAGCGGATCAACCCAGCCGAAACGCACGATCGGCACACCGGTCGCCGTTGCCGCCATGATCGCCTCACGATCATGCGGTCCGACGAGCAGCAGGCCGGCGCAGGAGCGCCCCAGTTCTTCCAGCTGACCGGCACTGTGGGTCCAGCGGATGCGTAGCGCCATGCCGAGCCTATGCGCCTCGCGCTGCACGCCATTCTGGATCTGCATGTAGAGTTCGCTGTTGACGGCATCGAGATCGTGGAAAACGACGGCGATATCATTGGTCTGCGATTGGCCGGCAGGGCGCGTGTAGCCCAGCCGTTCGGCCGCCGCGCGGATCAGCGCGCGCGTCTCCTCACTGACACCGCTCTTGCCTGCTAGCGAGCGCGACACCGCATATTTCGAGAGGCCGACCTCCCGCGCGATCGTCTGTAAGGTAACTCGCCCCCTGCTTCCCACTCTCCACCTCGATGTTCCATCCGGCATTCGGAGCGCTTCGCTACACGTTCCCTACCGGAATAGCAAATTCCTGCACTAACAAAACATAACGCTTTACCTAACAATATCCAAATGTATTCTTCTCGTTATCCCCGCCTGAAACCAAAAAATAACGATAAGGGCTGCGGATTTTTGGAGGAGAACCCTATGATCAAGCTGAAACGTCGTGCGTTTCTGGCCGGGACTTCGGCCGTTCTGATCTTGCCGGCTCTGCCGGTTTTCGCCGCCGACTTCAAGGAAGCGGACATTCTGAAAGACAAGGTTTCAAGCGGCGCGTTGCCGGCCCTGAAGGATCGGCTGCCGCAAAATCCGCTCGTCATAAAGCCGGTCGAAAGCGTCGGCAAATATGGCGGCGACTGGAATATGGCGCTCGTCGGCGGCGGCTCGTTGTCGATGCTGTTCCGCTATCAGGCCTATGAGCCGCTGCTGCGCTACACACCCGACTGGTCCGGCGTGACGCTGAATGTCGCCGAGGCCTTCGACGGCAATGCGGATTCAACGGAATACACCATCCGCCTGCGCAAGGGCATGAAGTGGTCAGACGGCCATCCCTATACCACCGCGGACGTAAAATTCTGGTACGACACGATCCTGACCGATAAGCGCGTTGCCGTTAACGGACAAGGCCATTGGAAGACAGCAGGCAAGCCGGCGAAGCTCGAAATTGTCGACGAACAGACATTTAAAGTTATCTTCGCCAAGCCTAACGGTATGTTCCCGTTGCAGGTCGCCTGGGCCAATAGTGACCACACGACACGCTGCCCCAAACATTATCTCGAGCAGTTCCATATCGATTATAACCCGAAGGCCGACGAGCTTGCCAAACAGCGCGGCTTCGAAAGCTGGATCGCCGCCTTCCAGTCCGCCTCCGGCTTCCAGGACGACAATGCCTTCTTCCTGAACTCCTCGAAGAAGCCCTGCCTGCATGCCTGGATGTTTACGACTGCGCCCGGCGAGAATACCGAACGCGCTATTGCCGAACGCAACCCCTTCTACTGGAAGGTGGATACGGAAGGTAACCAGCTCCCCTATATGGACCGCATCGTCTACCAGATGGTCGCCGATCCGCAGGTGCTGCTCTTGAAGGCCATGCAGGGCGAAATCGATCTGATGGATCAATATATCGCCACACCGAACAACAAGTCGGTGCTCTACGATGCGCGCGAGCAGGGCAAGTATGATTTCTACACGCTGACTTCGACCGAAGCCAATGTGATGAACTTCATCTTTAACCTGAACCACAATGACGAGACCAAGCGAAAGCTCTTCCGCAACAAGGATTTTCGCGCGGCACTCTCCATGGCACTCGATCGCCAATCGCTGATCGATGCCGTGCTCGTCGGCCAGGGCGCGCCGGCTCAGCCGTCGATCAAGCAGGGTGATCCGCTCTACAACGAGCAGCTTGCCACACAGTTCACCAGCTACGATGTCGACAAGGCGAATGCCATGCTCGACACGCTGATCCCGAAGCGCGACGACCAGAACTTCCGTCTGGACGAGAAGGGCCGACGCCTGACGGTGATCTTCGAGATCGACCAGGCACGCGCCGTCTTCCTCGATCTCTTCCAGCTGGTCATTCCGATGTTTCAGGCCGTCGGTATCGATGCGCAGATGCGCACCATGGACCGCTCGCTCTGGGAAACCCGCGTCCGCCAGGGCCGCGATTTCGATGCGACGGCCCACCAGTTCGGCGCCAATGGCGGTGTCGCCGCCATGCTCGACCCGCGCTACTACGTGCCGACGGATTCGAACGCCATGTACGCTCCGGCCTGGCAGCTCTGGTATCTCGACCGCAACAATGCCAATGCGGAAGAGCCGCCGGAAGAAACCAAGAAGCTGCTTGAACTCTACGACAAGCTGAAGGCAACCTCCGATCCCGCCGGCCAGCAGGAGATCATGAAGCAGATCCTGCAGGGTGCCGCCGATAACTTCTATGTCTTCGGCATTTCCCAGCCGCCGGATGGCTACGGCGTCGTCAAGAACAACATGAAGAACATCACCAAGACCATGCCGAATTCCTTCGGCTGGCCAACTCCCGCTCCCACCATGCCGGAGCAGTTCTACAAGGTCTGACGGCCTGCAAAATGATGATGCATTCAAGGCGCCGGCTTTATCAGTCGGCGCCAAGGCCCCTCTTTTGCCAATGATTGGATGAAGTCGATGCTCGACGCCAGAAGACAGAATACCGACACGCTACGCACGCCGGACTGGTTCAAGACCGCAACACGCTGGACCCAGCTCACCTTCGTGGAGGACGACCCGGAAAAATACGATCCGGCCTTCTGGGTCGATGTCTTCAAGCGCACCAAATCCAACGCCGTATGCCTCAGCGCCGGCGGCTACATCGCCTATTATCCGAGCGAAGTGCCCTACCACTATGTGAGCAAATATCTGGGTGACAAGGATATCTTCGGCGCACTCGTCGATGCCGCCCGCAAGCTCGACATGCATGTCATGGCCCGCGTCGACCCGCACGCCATTCACGACGATGCCGCCAAGGCGCATCCGGAATGGGTAATGATCAATGCCGACGGCACACCGCGCCGCCACTGGGCTTACCCGGATGTCTGGGTCACCAATGCCTACGGCGATTACAACACCGTCTTCATGCCCGAAGTGGTGAAGGAGATCGTCCGCAAATACGATATAGACGCGATCTTCGCCAATCGCTGGCAGGGCCATGGCGTCGATTACAGCGAAGACAGCGCTCGCCGCTTCAAGGACATGTTCGGCCACGCCCTGCCGAAGAAGGCGGATGCCGATGATCCGGCCTGGCAGAGCTGGCTGCAATGGCGCCGCCGCGTGCTGACCGACATGATTGCCCAGTGGGACGATGCGGTCAAAGCGATCCGCCCGCATGCAAGCTTTATCCCGAACATGGGTGGCGCCTCGCTGATGGAATTCGACCTCTCGGTCATCGCCAAACATTGCCCCTTCCTCGTCGTCGACCACCAGGGCCGCAAGGGCCTCGAACTTGGCTGGTCCGCCGGCCGCAACGGCAAGCGCATCCGCGCCACCTTCCCTGACCGCCCGGTCGTCCTGATCACTTCAATTGGCCCGGAAGAGGAATATCGCTGGAAGGATGCCGTCACCTCGGGCGAGGAAATGCAGCTCTGGATCAATGACGGCACGGCCCACGGCCTCTATGCCTGGTTCACCAAGTTCAACGGCGTCGTGCCCGACAAGCGCTGGGTGGAACCGGTCGCCGATGCTTTCGCCCTGCAGGCAGCTGTCGAGCCAGTCCTTGAAAGCATGCATCCGACGGCCGAAATCGCCGTCATCGACCCCTCGACGACGCTCCGCCATTGGGCGCCGGAAGAGCGCCACAGCGCCGAGAAGCACGATCTCGGCTTCTATCATGCGCTTGTCGAAGCCCGCTTGCCCTTCGAGCTTCTCTCGGATCAGGTTCTGACCAAGGAGAACCTCGATCGTTTCAAGCTGATCATCCTCGCCAACGCCTCATGCCTCTCGGATGCGCAGAACGAGGCGATCCGCGCCTATGTCGATCGCGGCGGCAGCGTCATCGCATCCTACGAAACCTCGCTACGCGACGAATTCGGCAAGAAGCGCAGCGAATTCGGCCTCTCCGATGTGCTCGGCGCCAAATTCGTCTCCGGCCCGCGCGGCATCGTCAAGAACACCTATGTGGCGCTGTCGGGCGATCATTCGGTCAATCAGGGCTATGAGGGTGCCGAGCGCATCATGGGCGGCACGCGTCTCATTCATGCCGATCCCATCGGCAATGCGACGACACCCTTCCTCTATGTTCCCGACTTCCCGGATCTGCCGATGGAAGAGGTCTATCCGCGCAAGGCACCGGAAGGCGCCGGCGTCATCGCCCGCGAAACCGGCAAGGGCGGCCGCACCGTCTATATCCCATGGAATATCGGCGAGATCTTCTGGGAAGTCTTTGCGGTCGACCACGGAAAGCTGATTGCCAATGCGGTGCGCTGGGCACTCGGCAAAACCTCGCGCGTCACCGTCGAAGGCCCCGGCGTCATCGACATCGCGTTGCGCGAAAATGCCGAAGGTATCGCGCTCAGCCTCTTCAACCTCACAAACCCGATGATGATGAAGGGGCCGATACGCGAAAATTACCCTCTGGCGGCGCAGACGGTTTCAGTGGAAATTCCCCCGGGCAAATCGGTGGCGAAGGCATGGCTCGTCGTTACCGACCGCGCTGCAAACTTCAGCGTTAGGGATGGCCGCGCACAGGTGGAGGTGCCCGGCATCGAACGGCTGGAGGTGCTGCACCTCACCTGGAAATGAGGTGCTGAAAAGAGGAGGAGCGCTTTCGGCCTGGAGGGGCCGAAAGCGGATGGAGATCCGAAGGAAGCGTCTGACCGGGCGCTCTCAACGGGAGGAGAAACATTCCGATGCTTGGCTACATCTTCAAGCGCGTGCTCTACATGATCCCGACGCTGATCGGCATGTCGCTGATCTCGTTCCTGATCATCCAGCTGCCGCCGGGTGACTACCTGACCTCGATGATCGCGACGATGAGCGATAGCGGACAGGCTGTGGATCCTGCGCAGATCGAGCGGCTGAAAGAGATCTACGGTTTCGATGATCCCTTCTATATCCAATATCTCAAATGGATGTGGGGCATTGTCAGCCGCGGCGATTTCGGCTGGTCCTTCGAGTGGAACCAACCCGTCTCCGGCCTCATCTGGGCGCGCATGGGCTCAACGCTCGTCATCTCGCTGCTGAGTCTCCTTTTCGTCTGGATCGTCGCCCTGCCGATCGGCATCTATTCGGCCGTGCGCCGCCACTCAATCAGCGACCACGTCTTCACCTTTTTCGGCTTCATCGGTCTCGCAGTGCCGAACTTCATCCTGGCGCTGACGCTGATGTATGTCGCCTATCGCTATCTCGGCCAGAGCGTCGGTGGTCTCAACTCGCCCGAATTTGCCGAAGCGCCCTGGAACCTCGCCAAGGTCGGCGATTTTCTCGCCCATCTCTGGATCCCCATCATCATCATCGGCGCCTCGGGCACGGCCGCTCTGATCCGCATCCTGCGCGCCAACCTGACGGACGAACTGCACAAGCCCTATGTCATCACCGCGCGCGCCAAGGGCCTGCCAGAATACAAGGTGATCATGAAATATCCGGTGCGCATTGCACTCAACCCCTTCGTCTCGGCGATCGGCTGGGTGCTGCCGCATCTCGTCTCTGGCGTCACGATCACCGCGATCGTCCTCAACCTGCCGACCGCCGGACCGCTGCTCTTCCGCGCCCTGGTCTCGCAGGACATGTATCTCGCCGGCAGTTTTATCCTGCTGCTATCAGCGCTGACCCTCGTCGGCATGCTCCTGTCGGACCTGCTGCTTGCGTTGCTCGATCCGCGCATCCGATTCAATTGAGGCGGCGCCGATGACACACGAAACATTCGCACCCCATACTGGCCCCCTGAACGTCGTTGTCGACGGCCCCTCGATCAGCCCGCTCAAACAGGGCAAGACTGTCTCGATCGCCGCAATCGGTCCCTGGCGGCTGATTGCCGGCAAGCTGATCCGCCAGAAGGTGGCGATGGTCGCTGGCGTGATCATCCTCCTCCTCTATCTCATCGGTCTCTTTGCCGAATTCCTGGCGCCTTCCCTGCCCGCGACCTCCAAGCCACAATATACCTACGCGCCACCGCAGAGCCTCAGCTTCTTCGTTACCAAGCCGGATGGCAGCTCGGAATTCAATTTCCATGTGAAAGGCTACAAGGTGGAAATCGACAAAGTGGCGCTGCGGCGCACTTTCGTTGTCGACGACACCAAGGTCGTGCCGGTCGGTTTCTTCGTCAGAGGTCCGGCCTATTATCTGTGGGGCCTGATCCCGATGACCACGCATTTCTTCGGGCCGATCAATCCTAATGATCCCATGTACCTACTTGGCGCCGATCGTCTCGGTCGAGACGTTCTCACGCGGCTGATCTACGGCACCCGCATTTCCATGTCGATCGGCCTCGTCGGCGTCGCCATGTCGCTGGTGCTCGGCGTCGTACTCGGCTCAATCTCCGGCTTCTACGGTGGCTGGGTGGACACACTGATCCAGCGCGTCATCGAGGTCGTCAGCGCCATGCCGACCATCCCGCTCTGGCTCGGCCTTGCGGCGGCGATCCCGCTCACATGGTCGCCGGTCAACGTCTATTTCGTCATCACCATCATCGTCTCATTGCTCGGCTGGACGAGCCTTGCCCGCGAGGTACGCGGCCGCTTCCTGGCGCTGCGCAGCGAGGATTTCGTCACGGCAGCAAAGCTCGACGGTTCGAGCGAGGCACGGTTGATCTTCCGCCATATCCTGCCCTCGCTGACGAGCCACATCCTCGCCGTCGTCACCCTCGCAGTGCCGACGATGATCGTCGCCGAGACCTCGCTCTCCTTCCTCGGCATCGGCCTCAAGCCGCCTGTCGTCAGCTGGGGCGTGCTGCTGCAGGACGCGCAGAATATCCGCACGGTCGCAACCGCACCCTGGCTGCTGATCTGGCCGTCTCTGGCTGTGGTCATTGCCGTCCTGTCCTTCAACTTCTTCGGCGACGGCCTGCGCGATGCAGCCGATCCCTATGACAATTGAGGAGGAAGCCATGATCGATCTTCCCGACGACGTCGTCCTCTCGGTTGAAAATCTCTCGATCGATTTTCGGCTGCGCACACACATCCTGCATGCCGTCGAAGATGTCAGCTTCCAGCTCAAGCGCGGCCAGACGCTTTGCCTCGTCGGCGAAAGCGGCTCAGGCAAGAGTGTGACGGCCCGCTCGTTGCTGCAGATCGTCGACAAGCCCGGCACCATCGTCGGCGGCCGCATCCTGCTGCGCAATGGCAGCGAGATCACCGATATCGCGACACTTCCGCCCGGCAGCCGCGCCATGCGGGAGATCCGCGGCCGCCGCATCGGCCTTATCTTCCAGGAGCCGATGAGCTCTCTGTCACCGGTCCACACGATCGGCTCGCAGATCATCGAGGCGATCCGCCTGCACAGCAATCTCGACAAGAAGGCGGCGCGTGCCCGCATGGTCGATTTGTTGCGGCAGGTGGAAATCCCCAATCCCGACAAGATGGCCGACCGCTATACGTTCGAATTTTCCGGCGGCATGCGCCAGCGCGCCATGATCGCTATGGCTCTTGCTGGCAATCCCGATATCCTGATCGCCGACGAGCCGACCACCGCCCTCGACGTGACGACGCAGGCCGAAATCCTCGACCTTATCAAACGGCTGCAGGTCGATCGCGGCATGGCGATGCTGCTGATTACCCACGATATGGGCATTGTGGCCGAAGTGGCGGATGAAGTCGCCGTCATGCGCTTCGGCCATATTGTCGAGCGCGGCCCGGTCGACGCCATCTATCACGCCGCAACCCATCCCTATACGCGCCAGCTCCTCGCCTCGACGCTGAAGCTGACGCGTCACGTCGAAGGTCGATTGCCGGCCATCGCCCTCTCATCGGAAGCGCCGCAGCCGATCCTGTCGGTACGCAATCTCGGCAAGACCTTCGGCTGGCATGGCAATGCCAACACGCTACGCGCTGTTGATGACGCCAATTTCGATCTCTATCCCGGTGAAAACCTCGGCATCGTCGGCGAAAGCGGTTCCGGCAAGACGACGCTCGGCCGCCTGATCCTGCGCACCGTCGAGCCGACGACCGGAAGCGTCCTCTATCGCGGCAGGGATGGCGGCGAAACCGACGTGACCAAGCTTGGAAAGAAAGACCTGCGCAACTTCCATCGCGAAGTCCGCCTCGTCTTCCAGGATCCCTTCGCCTCACTCAACCCGCGCATGACCGTCAAGGAAGTGATCGCAGACCCTCTCATCGTCAACGGCCTTGCCAAGGGCAAGGCGCTGGAAGATCGTGTCGCTGAACTCATGCGCCTCGTCGGCCTCGATCCGATGGGCATGGAACGTTACCCGCATGCCTTCTCCGGCGGCCAGCGCCAGCGCATCGGCATTGCCCGTGCGCTTGCGCTCGATCCACGCATCATCATCGCCGATGAAGCGACTTCGGCACTCGACGTCTCTATCCGCAGCCAGATCCTCGACCTGCTGCTCGATATTCGTCAGCGGCTGAACCTGAGCTTCATCTTCATTTCCCACGACATTTCCGTGGTACGCTACTTCTGCGACCGCGTGGCCGTCATGCATCGCGGCAAGATCGTCGAACTCGGCGAGGCCGAGCAGATCTGCACCGCGCCGCAGGAAGCCTATACGAAGAGCCTCATTTCAGCCGTTCCCAATCCCGACCCCCGCGACAAGCGCATGCTGCACCGGCATCGGTTCGTCGCCCCCGCCAATGCCTGAGGATGTTCCAGTGCCGAAATTTTCCGCCAATTTATCCTTCCTGTACCAGGATCTTGCCTTCCTCGATCGTTTCGCCGCCGCCGCAAAGGATGGGTTCGGCGCGCTCGAATATCTCGGCCCCTACGCCGAACCGAAGGAAAAGGTCGCCAATGCGCTCAAGGCGAATGGTCTAAAGCAGGCACTTTTCAACGTGCCCTCCGGTGACTGGGCCGGCGGCGAACGCGGCATCGCCTGCTTGCCGGATCGTGTCGAGGAATTCCGCAACGGAATCTCACTCGCCCTCGATTATGCCAAGGCGCTCGCCTGCCCGCAGGTCAACGTCATCTCCGGCCTCGTGCCAAAGGGAGCCGATCTCGAGACGCTGGAAAAGGTGCTGGTCGAGAACCTGAAATATGCCGCCGAACGCACTGCAGATGCCGGAGTGAAGCTGCTGATCGAGCCGATTAACCTGCGCGACATTCCCGGCTTCTTCCTGTCGAACACCGATCATGCAGAACGCATCCTCGAAAAAGTCGGCTCTGACAATCTCTACATCCAGTATGATTTCTACCACATGCAGATCATGCAGGGCGATCTGATCCCGACCTTCACACGGCTGAAGGACAGGATTGCCCACGTGCAGATCGCGGACAATCCCGGCCGCAACGAACCCGGCACGGGCGAGATCAATTACGGCTTCATCCTCTCCGAACTCGACCGCCTCGGCTACGACGGCTGGGTCGGCTGCGAATATAAGCCGAAGGCCGGCACCAGCGAGGGGCTTGGCTGGATGAAACCCTATCGGAAGTGAGCAGGACATGAATATCGGTTTTATCGGACTGGGCGTCATGGGCCGCCCGATGGCGGAACACCTGATCGATGCCGGCCACACGCTGCATCTGAGCCGCGTGAAGGAAGCCTCCCGGCATCTCGTCACCAAGGGCGGCAAGGCCGCTCATAGCGCCAAGGCTGTGGCTGAGGCCTCCGACATCATTATCCTGATGCTGCCGGATACGCCCGACGTCGATGCCGTGCTCTTTGGCGAAGACGGCGTGGCCTCCGGGCTGTCCGCCGGAAAGCTCGTCATCGACATGAGTTCGATTTCCCCCGTTGCCACCAAGGGTTTCGCAAAGCGCATCGAAGCGCTCGGCTGCGATTATGTCGATGCGCCGGTTTCAGGCGGCGAGGTCGGCGCCAAGGCGGCCTCGCTGACGATCATGATCGGCGGCAAGGAAGCGGCTTTTGAGCGCGCACGGCCACTCTTCGAGAAGATGGGCAAGAACATCACCCTGGTCGGCGGCGTCGGCGACGGACAGACCGCTAAGGTCGCCAACCAGATCATCGTCGGCCTGACAATCGAAGCCGTCTCCGAAGCGCTCCTTTTTGCCAAACGCGCCGGCGCCGATCCGGCCAAGGTGCGCGCGGCCCTGATGGGTGGCTTTGCCGCCTCGCGCATTCTCGAAGTTCACGGCGAGCGCATGGTCAAGGAAGCTTTCGAACCGGGCTTCCGCATCCGCCTGCACCGCAAGGACATGACGCTTGCCGTCGATGCCGCCCGCGCGCTTGACCTCTCGCTGCCGAATACGGCGGCCACTCAGCAACTCATGAACGCCGCTGTTGCCAATGGCGATGGCGAACGCGACCATTCCGCCCTTATCCGCACGCTCGAGCTCCTCGCCGGAGGGCCGCGCTAGATCACGACCACTTAGAACACCCGGACGACATCTTCGACCGCCTCCTGCCGGAGCCTTTTCTCCGGACGGCGAAGCCATGTCCGGACATCGATAGAAGAGGACAGGACAATGCTTAGAAACGATATCCAATTCCCTTTCGGCGCCGTCTATTTCCGCAAATCCAATCCCCCGCGCGACGATTGGGAACGCGACTACACGACGGCAGGCGAAGATGGCATGAACATCTTTCGCCACTGGTTCATGTGGAGCGCGATCGAGGTGGCCCCCGGTGTCTATGACTGGGAAGAATATGACCGCCAGCTCGATCTCGCCGCCAAGAACGGTATCAAGACGATCATTGCCGAACTCATCCACGCCGTGCCGGACTGGGCCGTCCGCAAATATGCCGATGCGCTGCAGGTCAATGCCGACGGCACCAAGCTCGGCTCCTACATGGGCGTCTCGGCCGCAACCGGCGGCTTTTCCAACAATGGCGGCGGCGCCGGCGCGCTGACGCTGAACTGCCCTGAGGTGAAGGAAGCCGCCGGCAAGTTCCTGACCGCACTTGCTACCCGCTACAAGGACCATCCGGCGATCTACGGCTACGACGTCTGGAACGAGGTCAACTATTCCGCCGATGTCGATTATAGCAGCTATGCCAAGGCCGCCTTCCGCAAATGGCTGGAGAAGAAATACGGCAGCCTGAAAGTGCTCGCCAAGGCATGGCACCGCTACAGCTATGCCGAATGGGAGGATGTCGAGCCGCCGGTCCACATGGCGCCCTATCCCGAATGCATCGACTGGCTGCAGTTCAAGCGGGACAACTTCTATGGCCAGATGCAATGGCGCATAGACACGATCCGCGCCGTCGATCAGAAGAACGTCATTGCCGCGCACGGCATTTCCGGCGCGATCCCCAACATGGCCGCCAATGGCTGCGACGACTGGCTCGCCGCCTCCAAGGTAGAAATCTACGGCTTCACCTGGATCCAGGCCCGCAAGGGCACCGAGCCGTGGAAGACTTGGTACGGCGTCGATATCAACCGCGCCGCGGCCCGCGGCAAGCCCTTCTGGCATGCTGAGCGTCAGGGCGGCCCGCTCTGGCTGCAGCCGCAGGTGATCGGCCGCGACAAGGAAGACGGCCGGGTTGCTGAGCCCGAGGATATCCGCATCTGGAGCATGACCTCCTTTGCCGGCGGCGCCCGCGGCGTCCTCAATCTGCGCTGGCGCCCGTTGCTCGACGGCCCGCTCTTCGGCGCCTTCGGTGCCTATGGGATGGACGGCAGCCGCACGCCGCGCTCCGACATCCAGAGCGCCATGGCGAAATGGGCAAACGACCCGGCACAGAAGGCCCTCTGGGACGCAAAACCTGTTCGTGGCGAAGTCGGTATTCTCGTTGTCCCGGAAACACAGGAATGGGATTACCTGCTGAATTACGACCGCAGGGAAAAGCCCTATCCGGAAGCCATGTGGGGCGCCTATCGCGCCTTCCTCGGGCAGGGCCTGCAGCCGGACTGGGTGCATATCGACGATATCGATGCCTACGACTTCCTCTATTTCCCCTACCCGATCATGTTCACCGCCCAGCAGGCGGCGCGCCTGAAGGCCTGGGTGGAAAAGGGCGGCACGCTGATTGCGGAAGCCTGCCCCGGCTATTTCGGCGATCGCGGCCATGTCGGCCAGGTACAGCCGAATATGGGGCTCGACGAGGTCTTCGGTGCGCGCGAGGAAGAAGTGGAATTCATGCCCGACATCGGCAACCGCATCCACTTCAAGTTCGATGATATCGCCGTCGATGGCGGCGGCCTCCTGCAGTCCTACCGTCTGACAGGCGGCACCGGTCGCGGTACGTTCGATGGCGGCCGTCTTGCCGTTGTCGAAAACCGCTTCGGCAAGGGCCGCACCCTGTTGATCGGCACCAATCCTTCGGTCGCTTTCTACCGCACCGATGGCAAGGCCAACGCCGCCTTCTTCGCCGAACTGGTGAGATGGAGCGGCAGGGCGCGTCATGCGACGCTTTCCAATGACGCGGTCTTCGCCCGCATCCACAAGGGCGAAAAGGGCAGCTTCCTCTGGCTGGTCAATCCGACGCGCAAGGCCCAGACAACCACGGTCAGCCTTGCCGATGGAAAGCTGTCTGGCGGTAAGCCGGCGTGGCCGGTAAACCATGCCTATGATGCTGGCCACATAGAAGTACCGGCTCGCGATGTCCTGATCCTGCCGCTGGCCTAATCAGCGGACGGCAAGCTGCTCGACCCAGCCGCCTTGCGAAAGCGCGGCGCGGTCGAGTTCGCTTTCGATGCGACCGGCCTGCATCAGCACGGCCCGGTCGCACATGTGCGCGACGACGCCGGGATCGTGACTGACCAGCACGAAGGTCATGCCATGCGATGCCTTGAGGTCGTTCAACAGGTTCAAGATTTCGGCCTGCACCGAAACATCGAGCGCCGAGGTCGGCTCATCGAGCAACAGCAGCTTCGGTTTCAGAAGCAGCGCACGGGCAATCGCCACACGCTGCCGCTGGCCGCCGGAAAGCTGGTGCGGATAACGCCCGGTGGCAGCAGCGGGCAGGCCGACTTGATCGAGCGCGGTGCGCACCTCGTCCTCGACATTGCGCACCCCACGCAACGCCAGCGGCTCGCCCAGAATATGGGCGATACGGTGGCGCGGATGCAGCGAGGAATAGGGATCCTGAAACACCATCTGGATATTGGATCGCAACGCGCCGGTGATCTTGTGCCCCGGCTGCAGCGCCTCACCGAAGACCCTGATGGAGCCCTGCCAATGGGTGTTCAGCCCGGCAACAGCACGCAGCGCCGTCGTCTTGCCGCAGCCGGAGGGACCGATCAGCCCGAACGTCTCGCCCGGGGCAACCTCGAAGCTGACGCCACGCACGGCGATAAAACCCTTGCCGCCGCCCTGAAAAGTCACGGAAAGATGGGAAACGGAGAGCGCGTTCATGCCTCGTCTCCGTAAACCGGCAGCCGTGTCCCGTAGGTCGCCGCCGAAGGTCGCGCCGCCCAGAGCGCCCGCGTATAATCCGATCTGGCATTGGCAAGATCAGCCGACGCCATCTGTTCCTCGATCTTGCCATGCCGCATGACCATAACGCGATCGGCATAACGCGAGACCTGCTGCAGGTCATGGCTGATGAGCAGCAGTCCCATGCCAAGCTCTTCCGTCAGCGACCGCAGCAGCGTCAGGATCTGGTCCTGCAGGCCACGGTCCAAAGCCGAGGTCGGCTCGTCCGCGATTAGCAGCTTCGGCCGGTTGATCAGCATGGCCGCGATCATCACCCGCTGCCCCATGCCGCCCGAAAGCGAAGCGGGATAGCTGGAATAGATGCGCTTCGGATCCGGCAGACCGACCTTGTCCAGCATATCGAGTGCCCGCTCGCGCCGTTCGGCAGACGATAGTTTCGTGTGGAGAAGCAGCGCCTCTTCGACCTGCCGACCGACCTTATGGGCCGGATTCAGCGAATATTTCGGATCCTGCAGGATCAACCCGAGACCACTACCGCGCAACCTGTTCCACCCGGATGCGGACAGCGTCGTCAGCTCCTGCCCGTCGAAGGCGAGACGCTTTGCTCTCACTTCCGCTCGACGTGGCAACAGCCCCATGATCGCGCGGCCGGTCATGGACTTGCCGGATCCGGATTCACCGACGAGCGCCACGACCTCGCGACCGACCGAGAAGGAAATACCATCGACGACATGCGCTGGCCCTGCCTCTGATGGAAAGGCGATCGACAGATCCTCGACGGAAAGCAGCGGCTCAGTCATGGCGCGGATCCAGGATATCGCGCAGGCCATCGGCCAGCAGGTTGAAGGCGAAGGAGGTGATCAGGATGGCAAACCCGGGTACGGCCGCCACCCACCATTGATCGAAGATCACCTGCGTCCCTTCCGAAACCATCGAACCCCACTCCGCCGTCGGCGGACGCACCCCGAGGCCGAGGAAGCCGAGACCGGCAGCGGCAAGGATGATGCCCGAGAGATCGAGCGCCAGACGAATAATCGCTGAAGGCAGCACCAGCGGCAGAATATGCCCCCAGAGCAGCCGCGCGCCTCTAATACCAACCATTTCGGCTGCCGCCAGATAATCGCTGCGCCGGAGCGCCGCCGTCTCGACGCGGGCCTGGCGCGCATAGGCGGGCCAACTCGTCAGCGCCAGTGCTAGTGCGCCGTTGATGAGCCCTGGCCCCATGATCGCGACGAAGGCGAAGGCGAGCAGCAGCCGTGGGAAAGACATGACGATATCGGTGATGCGCATCAGCACGCGCTCGGTGATGCCACCAAAGAAGCCCGAGAGGATGCCAACGAGAATGCCGAGCGGCGCCATCAACAGCACGACGACGAGCACCAGCAGCAGTGTCGGCCGCGCGCCATAGATGATGCGCGAGAGGATATCCCGACCGAAACCATCCGTGCCGAACCAGTGCGCAGCATCAGGCGGCATCAGGCGATTGGCCGTTTCCTGAAGGTTCGGATCATAGGGCGCAATCAGCGGCGCCAGCAGTGCAAGCAACAGAATGAAGAGCACGACCACGCTGCCCACCGCAGCCGAAGGCGAGCGCAGCACGCGCCGCAGGAAGGATGGACCGCCGAGCGGCGCCTGCACGATCGCGCTCATCGCTTTCTCCCCGCAGCCAGCCGCGCCACGCCGAGATCGGTCAGCGCATTGAGAAGCACGAAGGAGGCTCCGACGACAAGCGTTGCACCGAGGATCGCCGGCATGTCGCCGGCAAACATCGCCGTCGTCAGATACCGGCCGATACCCGGCCAGGCGAAGACCGTCTCCGTCAGCACGGCGCCTTCCAGCAGGCTTGCGTAGGAAAGGGCGATCACCGTGAGCAGAGTTCCTGAAATATTCGGCAGGATATGGATGAAGACGATGCGGCCGAGGCTCGCTCCCTTGGCCCGCGCCGTCGTCACATATTCCTGCCCGAGTTCGGTGAGGATCGCAGCGCGCGTCAATCGTGAAATCGCAGCAAGCGCATGAAAGGCAAGCACGATCGCCGGCAGCGCCAGATGCGCCAGCGCGTCGCGAAAAGCGCCCGCCTTGCCCGATATCCAGGTATCAACAAGCGCAAAGCCGGTGACCGATTTGACCGTATATTGAAAGACGACATCCGCCCTGCCCGGCCCCGGCGCCCAGTGCAGCCGCGCATAGAAGAGCAACAACATCAACAGGCCGAGCCAGAAGATCGGCACGGAATAGCCGAAGAGAGACACAAAACGGGCAAGCCCGTCCGCCCATGTCCCCTGCCGCATGGCGGCGGTTATGCCGAGCGCAAGACCGATGACCGCGCCGAGGATGATCGCCGCCGTCGCAAGCTCGATCGTCGCCGGAAAGGTGCGGGCAATGTCCTTCGCCACCGGCTGGCCGGTCGAGATCGATTGGCCGAAATTGCCCGACAGCGCAGTCTCGACGTAGCGGAGAAACTGCACCGGCAGCGGTTGATCCAGCCCGAGTTCCAACCGCGCCTGCTCATAGGTCGATTGGCTTGCATGATCGCCGACGAGCTGCAGTGCCGGGTCGATCGGCGAAAGCCGCGTCATTGTGAAAGTCACCAGCGCCAGCCCGAAAAGCGTCAGCGCAAAGGACCACAGCCACTTCGAAAGCGGCCAGACGAACGACAACTCCCGCCAGCTGTTGCGCTGGCGGGAGTTGGTCATGTCGGCATTATCTGTCGTTGCCGTTTGCGGCACTTATTTTGCTACCTTGTCGTAATAGACCTGGTCTGCGTTCAGGCCCTGGGCATAGTTTTTCACCTTGTCGCTTAGCACGACCTGGTCATTGCCTTGAAGCATGAAAACGAAGGGCGAGCTTGCCTGGATCTTCTTCTGCAGGTCCTGATAGAGCGCAGCGCGCTTGGCAGCATCCTGTTCCTTCACCGCAGCAAGCGTCTCGTCGGTCAGTTCCGGGATCACCCAGCCAGCCTGCTTTGCAACGGTGTTAGCCGAGTTGTCCTTGTTGATCGCAAAGGCGCTAGCATTGGAATGGGCGTCGAAATAATCCGGGATCCAGTAGCGCAGCGTCATCTCGAACTTGCCGGCGCGGCCGCGGGCATAGATATCACTCGCAACACCCGGCTGGATATCAAGCGTTATGCCGGCCTGTGCGAAGGTCGACTGCAGCGACTGGGCGATCGACAGGAACGGCTGGTCGTTGAAGACGATGAATTCGATCTTGAACGGCGTCTTGATTCCACCATCGGCAAGGATTTTCTTTGCCTTCTCGACATCGAGTTTGAAAGGCGTATCGCTGAGCGCGCCGGGGAAGCCGTTCGGCAGGAAGGCCTGGTGAACGCTGCTCTGGCCGCGCAGCAGGTTCTTGGTGATGCCGTCATAATCGACGAGATAACGCGCGGCTTCCCAGAAAGCGGGGTTGCCGAGCGTCGGGTCCGCCTTGCTGTTCAGCAGGATATAGTCCTGACGGGCAGAGGGAACGGAGAGCACCTTGATACCGCTCTTGTCCTTCAGCGCTTCGATCTGGTCGGCAGAGAGGCCACGCGCAATATCGGCATCGCCCTGCTCGACGAGCAGGCGGCGGGCACCGACATCAGGCACGTTGCGGATGATGACGCTTTCAAGCGCCGGCTTGTCGGAGGAATTGGCGTTGGCCTGCAGCACCAGCGCCTCATGCGGCGTGTAGGTGGCAATCGTATAGGCGCCGCTACCCGCAGAATTGGTCTTCAGCCAGCCATTGCCGAAATCATTGTCCTTGGCCTGCGCCGAAACCGTCTGCTCATCGACGATGGAGGCGATCGGCGCCGTCAGGATCGAGAGCGCAAAGCCGGAGCCAACATCGGCCGTCCAGGTGAGCTTGACATGTTTGTCGTCAACCTTGGTGATCGCGGCATCGACATTGTCGGCCTTCCAGCCGAGTTCGTTGAGGATGAAGGCCGGTGACTTGTTGAGCTTCACGGCGCGCGTCAGCGAGAAAATCACGTCCTCAGGGCGAACCGGATTGCCGGACCCGAACTTGGCGTCGGAAAGCGCGAATGTCAGGCTCTTGCCATCGCTGCCGGCTTCCCAGGTAGCGGCAAGTGCAGCCTCGATCTTCGTGCCGTCATCGCGGTTGGACTGGACGAGGCGCTGGTAGATATTGTTGAAGGACTGGACGGTCGTCAGCTCGAAGCCTTCGGCCGGGTCGAAGCTGACGGCATCGTCGATCGACTGGGCAACGACGAGCACGTTTGGCGGCGTTTCGGCGTGAACAACCGGCGCGCTGAATGCCAGTGCCAGGCTGAAAACAGTGCCGAGCAGCTTGGCGCGGCTGGTAATGATTGACATGGAAAACTCCCCTCGGGTGATGAAAAAGTCAGTTGGTGCCTTCGGCGAAAGCCTCAAGCTCGGGATCGAAATCGACCTCGACAACATTGATGTAGACGGCAGTGGCAATCATGATGCCGGCAAAGGCCACGAGATCGACGAGCACCTTGGTGTCGTAGCGCGCCTTCAACTCGGCCCAGACATCGGCAGGAATGGCGTTGGAATCGGCGACGATTGCCGCGCCAAAACGTTTAAGCAGCTGTTCGGTATCGCTCAACTCCAGGGCATCGGGATTGAACCCGTTCTTGATCAGAGCCCGGCGAAAGAAGGTGATGGCAATGTCGGACTTCAGCGCCTTGGAGATCGAATGCGAGAAGATCCAGATCTCGCGGTCGCTGATGGCAGGATTGAGCTCGGCCCGGAGCGTGAACCATTCGGCATAGATGCGGTGTGCCTGCGGCGAATGCAGCAACGTCCGCTTCATATTGGTCATGTTGCCGCGAACCCGCACTTCCTCGTCATGCGCTGCGCGAATCTCTTCGGAAGCGGTGTCGTAATCGATATGGGGAAGCTGGCTCATGCGAATTGCTCTTTCTTTGTGCGATAAAGGCTAACGAGGTGGCGAGATATTGTGCAGTCCATATTCATCCAGCTTTTCCGCCTTTTGACGAAAAATATTCCGCCGAACGTTACCGGTAAAAACGAACTTTTCGTCACAGATATATCAGCATTTCACATCAGGCATTCTTGACATCGGTGCACACAAACGACACGATGAAACCGGTTTCAATCGTACATAAGGGAGTGATCGTGCGGTTCGACCTTTCGATCCTCTTGCCCCATCTGGGCTTTCTCGGTCAAGGCGCGCTGCTGACGGCAGAAGCCTGCGCCCTGGCGCTGGTCGGCAGCGTCATCATGGGCGCTTTCGTCGCCATTGCGCGCACCTCCTCCTCGGTTCTTCTGCGCAGAATTTCCTTCGTCTACGTCGATATCTTCCGCAACGTCCCCTTCATCGTGCAGCTGTTCTTCTTCTATTACGGCCTGCCGGAGATCGGCATCTATATCGATGCCTTCACGACGGGTGTCGTGGCACTGTCGATTGCCGGCGGCGCCTATGCCTCCGATGTCATCCGCGCCGGCATTCTGGCGATCGACCAAGGCATCATCGAAGCGGCGGAGGTCAGCGGCCTCTCGCGCCGCGTGATCTTCACCAAGATCGTGTTGCCGATCGCGCTCAGAACCTCCGTTCGCCCGCTGGGCTCCGTGCTGATCAACATGGTCCTGACCTCTTCGATCCTCTCGACCATCACGCTGAACGAACTGACCGGCTCCGCGCAGATCGTCGTTTCCCAGACCTACCGGCCCTTCGAAGTCTATGTCGTGCTGCTCGTCGTCTATGCCGTGCTGACCTATCTTGTCTCGCTCGGTATCGCCCTCCTCCACCGCCGCCTGAACCGTGACATGATGGAGGCCGTTGCCTGATGCGCTTCTCCGATTTCACGCCCTTCGATATCTGGCTGCTGCTGCAAGGCCTCGGCGTCAGCATCGGCCTGTTCCTCTCGACATCGCTGATCGGCCTGTTGATCGGCACACTCTGGGCCGTCTGCCGCTTCTATCGCGTGCCGGTGTTGACGCCGATCATCACCTTCTTTGCTGAACTCCTGAAGAACTCGCCTGTTCTGGTGCAGCTCTTCCTCGTCTTCTTCGGCCTGCCCGGCCTCTTCCATATCCGCATCACCCCGACGACGGCCGCGATGATCACGCTCTCGGCCAATTCGGCGGCCTTCGTCTATGTCATCGCGGTCTCGGCAATCGAATCCATCGGTCGCGACCAGATCGAAGCCGCTCGCGTCTTCGGCCTCACCCGCCGGCAAGTGCTGCGCCATGTCGTGGCACCGCAGGCAATGGCCTTTGCGATCGGCCCGCTGACGGCGCTGCTCGTCAACCAGCTGCAGGTCACCTCGCTGATCTCGGTCATCGGTGTCGTCGATCTCACCAAGATCGGTAACATCCTCAACCTGCGGACGCTGAAACCCTTCATCGTCTGGACGGTGGTCGGCCTGCTCTATTATGTCTGCGCCAAGCTGCTCGCATGGCTCGGCGCCCGCTTCGAAAATCGCCTCAGGGCGCATGCCGCCTGGAGAGGGCTCTAATATGCTCAAAGTAGAAAACGTAAAGAAGGCCTTCGGTCCGGTCACCATTCTCGATGGCGTCAATCTCACCGTCAATCCCGGCGAGGTCGTCTCTATCCTCGGCTCTTCCGGCTCCGGCAAATCGACGCTGATCCGCTGCATCAACGGCCTGGAAAAATTGAACGGTGGCAGCATCACTGTCGATGATTACGACGTCAGCAAGCCGAAGGAATTGGCGGAAGCCCGCAAGCGCTCTGGCACCGTCTTCCAGCTCTTTAACCTCTACCCCCACATGACGGTCCTCGGAAACATCACGCTGGCGCCGATCGAAGTGCTGAAGAAGCCGCGCGCAGAAGCAGAAGCCACCGCCCGCGCCCTACTGCAGTCCGTCGGCCTAGGCGACCGGGCCGACGCCTATCCGGCCCAGCTCTCGGGCGGCCAGCGTCAACGCGTCGGCATCTGCCGGGCGCTTGCCATGCAGCCGCGCTATCTGCTGCTCGATGAAGTCACCAGCGCGCTCGACCCGGAAATGACATCGGAAGTCCTTGCGATCCTCGCCAAGCTCGCGACCGAGGGCACGACCATGCTCTTCGTCACCCACGAAATCGAATTCGCGCGGCAGATTTCCAACCGCATCGTCTTCCTCGACAAGGGCAAGCTGCTTGTCGATCTGCCGACTGCGGATTTCTTCGCCGCCGATGGCGGCATGGCGAATCCCCGTATCGCCCAGTTCCTCTCCAAAATGCGCAAAGATTAGAGGTATTCATGCTGCTCTTGGCCAATAAAGAAGCCTGGCCCGGTTTCCCGACGACGGTGCAGATGCTGCGCGAAGGCGCCATCAGCCTCGACGCCATGGTCGCCGGCATCAGCAAGGTTGAAAGCGAAGTCCAGGTGCGCAGCGTCGGTTACGGCGGCTGGCCGAACATGCTCGGCAACATGGAACTCGACGCCGCCGTCATGGACGGCAATACACGTGATGTTGGAACGGTCGGCGCCGTACCGAACACGCTACCCGTCGCCCGCCTCGCCCATGAAGTCATGAAGCGCCTGCCGCATGTGATGCTGACTGGCGACGGCGCGCGACGCTTTGCCAGTGAAATCGGTTTCTCCGAAGACGATGTGTTGTTCGAAGACAGCAAACGCGTCTGGTGGGACCGGTTGGAAAAGGAACTCTCGCCGGACGAATTGGCGAAATTCCCCAATATCCCGCTGGCGCCGCTGAGCCGCGCCATCACCGATCCCGAGCGCGTGCGTGACACGACCGTCTTCCTGTCCGCCGATCCGGCACGCGGCATCCACGCTGCGACGTCCACCTCCGGCTGGGCCTGGAAATATCCCGGCCGCCTCGGCGACAGCCCTATTCCCGGCGCCGGCTTCTATGCCGACAGCCGTTACGGCGCCGCCGCCTGCACCCATACCGGCGAAATGACCATGCGCTGCTCGACTGCGCGCACCGTCGTGCTTGCGCTCAAATTCGGCTATTCGCTCTCCGACGCCGTCAAGCTGGCCGTTGAGGAGCTCAACGAACTTTCCTCCGGTTTCCTGGCCGGCGTGGTTATCCATGCTGTCGATGCCAAGGGGAACCATGAGGTCGTAAATTTCAGATGCGAGGGCGAAATCCGCTACTGGCTCTGGGAGGACTCGATGCCCGAACCGGAACTCCGGGCAGCGAAACTGGCATAATCAAGAAGAGGGAAATGGAACCATGAAACGCATTCTCACAGCCATTGCCGCGCTGGCCGTCGT
Organism: Hyphomicrobiales bacterium; assembly: GCA_900473185.1. Lineage (GTDB taxonomy): Bacteria > Pseudomonadota > Alphaproteobacteria > Rhizobiales > Rhizobiaceae > Rhizobium. Next base: position 51,947 of record UCKU01000037.1, read on the forward strand.
TGCCGGCTCTGCGCTTCCGTCCTTTGCCGGCATGATCGACGATATCCGCTCACGTGGCGTCGTGCGCATCGGCGTCTCGCTCGGCGGCGAGCCGATCGGCTTCCGCGACGCGCAGAACAACCCGGTCGGTTATGACGTCGATGTCGCCACTCGCCTCGCCGAAAAGCTCGGTGTACCCGTCGAATTTACCGATGTCTCGGGCGACGCCCGCATCTCCATGCTGGTCTCCGGCCAGATCGACGTCGCAATCGCCAATACCTCGGCGACGCTCGAGCGCGCCAAGGTCGTCAATTTCTCGATCCCGTATAACCGCGCCGGCCTGCGCGTCATCGTCCAGAAGGACTCCGGCATCAAGGAACTGAAGGATCTCGCCGGCAAGAAGGTCGTCGTCGGCCGCGGCACGACCGGCGAAACCTTCCTGAAGACGGCCGTGCCGGATGCCCAGCTCGTCTATGTCGATCAGTTCGCTCCCGATGGCGTCCTGCAGCTTCAGCAGAAGCGTGTGGATGCCGCGATCGAAGATTCCTCGCTGCTCGACTACCTCGCTACCAAGAACCCGACGCTGGTCACCCTTGCCGGCCTCTATTCCAACGACCCAATCGGCATCGCCGTTGCCAAGGGCGATCCGGAATTCGTCCGCTGGCTCGACATGTTCGTCTCCGACTACATCCAGTCGGGCGCCTATGAAGCCAATTACAAGAAGTGGTGGGGCGCTGAAGCCAACCCGCCGGCTCTGAACCCGCAGTGGTAAGATGATCCTGACAGGCCGCCTCCGGGCGGCCTGTTTGCTATTAGGAGGTCAGGCGTGGAAAGAAGGTCGTCGGCACGATGACCGGTGGCTGACCGGAATGGAAGTCGCCGGGATTGGCGATGAAATCCACCATCTGCTCAACGTAGACGCCCTTGTCATAGCCGATCGAGGAGATCGGATAGGCATCGAAATCGGTGAGCGACAAATTGTCGAAACCGTAGAGCCGGAAACGCGTCGGCCGGTTGCCGGGAAAATCGGCACGGCAGACATCAAGAATGCCCATAGCCATCGCATCCGACGTGCAGAAGATCGCATCCGGGCAATCCAGACCAGTCAGGTCTGCCGCAGCCGCATGCCCGCTCTCATAGGAATAGTCGCCTTGCACCGTGCGCACCAGCTCTATGCCATTCTTCGCGAAGGCCTGCCTGTAGAAAGCGATGCGCGCCTGTTCCATCGGCGAAGAGGAACGGCCGGTAACGAGCCCCGCACGCTTCACGCCCTTCTTGGCGGCATCAGCGACGGCTTCGGCAATGCCGCTGCCTTCATCGGGAATAACGACGGGCGAAAGATCGTCATGAAGACCGTTCAGCATGACGACGAGATCGGAGCGGAACATGCGCCGGACCGTGGGCGCATCCGCAAAATCCGAAAAGACCAGTGCCGCATCGACATGATAGGCGACGCCGTTGCGCAGGAATTCCTCGACGCGGGCGACAGAACCGATGCGGATCATGATGACCTGCTTGCCGATCGACTGGATCTGATCGAGCAGCTGGTCGAAAAGATCGAGATCCGAAAGGTCGTGGATATGGTTGACGACGACGGCGACGAGGTTGACCGTCTTGGTCGTGAGGCTTTGCGCCAGAAGGTTTGGCTTATAGCCAAGCTGGGCGGCGGCCTCGACTACCCGTTCGCGCTTGTCGGCCGAGACCGGGCGCGGCTCATTGGAGAGCGCTCGGCTGGCAACCGCACGCGATACCCCGGCGAGCTTTGCAACATCGGCAATCGTCGGGGCAGCATCGCGGCCATTGTTCTGGGTCATATTCGAGCGCTTTCCAACCTGTCATGGCGTGATAGCGCACAGAAGCGCATCTTCGCTATCGGAAACTTGCAATCATCCACTTTCGTGGCACTGAAACCGGTGCCATCGGCCCTTTTCATCTCAATGCCAGCTTGAATGGAGGAACTATATGGCAATCACCCTTTCACCTATAACCCTGCCCGATTTCGGCCCCGTCAGCGCCGAGCAGCCACAGATCCCGGCGGAGACCTACGCCGCCCGCGCCGATGCCACGCTAAAAGCTGCCGGCACCGACTGGCTGGTGGTCTATGCCGACCGCGAACACTTCGGCAACATCATGTTCCTCTCCGGCTTCGAGCCACGCTTCGAAGAGGCCCTGCTGTTGCTCGGCCCCAAGGGAAAGCGGGTCATCATCACGGGCAATGAATCCGAGAGCTACACGGTGCTTGCCCGTCTGCCCGGCATCGAGGTGCTGCGAGCCCAGACCTTCAGCCTCATGGGCCAGGACCGCAGTCAGAATCCGCGCCTCTCCGACCGTCTGCGCGACGCCGGCATCGGCAAAAGCGATAGCATCGGCCTCGTCGGCTGGAAGCATCTTTCGGCGGAGGAGGATGAGGATCACGCAAACTGCTTCTTCGTGCCCGACTTCATTGTTTCTGCGCTGCGCCGCTTGGCCGGCAAGATCACCGATGCGACCACCGTTCTCATGCATCCGGAGACCGGCTTGCGTGCCGTCGTCGATGTCGACCAGCTCGCCGCCTTCGAATGGGCTTCTGCCCGCTGCTCACGCGCTCTCTGGCGTGTCGTCTCAGGTGTTCGCGAAGGCGACAGCGAGTTCGAGGCACTCGGCAGACTAGGCTATGAAGGCGATCCGCTGAACCTGCACACGATGTTCGCCTCTGTCAGTTCCGGCGAGGCCATCGTCGGCCTGCGCAGCCCGACGGCACGGCGTGTGAAGAAGGGTGACGGCGTGACGACTGCCCTTGGTTACTGGGGTGCCCTCTCCTCCCGCGCCGGCCTGCTGACCGACCATGACGACGCCTTCCTGAAACCCGCCAAGGCCTATTTCGAAGCGCTGATCACCTGGTACGAGACGGCCGATATCGGCACGACCGGCGGCGATCTCTTCACATCAGTCACCGAGAAACTGAAATCTGCTGGCCTTAACTCGGCGCTTAACCCCGGCCATCTCGGCAGCCACGAGGAATGGCTGCATTCACCCGTACGCCCAGGCTCCACCGAACGTCTGCGCTCCGGCATGCCCTTCCAGGTCGACGTCATCCCCGTGCCCATGCCGGCCGGCTGGGCGCTGAACTGCGAGGATGCGGTCGCTTTTGCCGATGCAGAGCTGCGAGAGGCAATCCGCACGAAGTATCCCGAGATGCATGCCCGCATTACCGCTCGTCGTACCTTCATGGCGGACAAGCTCGGCGTTTCCTTGAATGAGAACATACTGCCGCTGTCCGACACGCCGCTCTACCTGCCACCTTTCTGGCTGAAAGCGAACCATGTGCTGATCCGCGAATAGCATGCAAAGGACCGACGGCCCTTGGCTGTCGATCCGACCTGACCTAAATTCAGCTTGAAAGCAGGAGGAGCGGCATGAGCGACGATCACAAGCATATCGACTGGCGCGAACATGGCGTGAAGGTTATTCCCGGCAATGCGCTCGATCCGAATACGGCGCAGACGCCGGGCATGAACCGCGCAACCGCTATCAACAATGCGCGCGCCGGGGCCGAAAAGATCTGGGCCGGCACAGTGACGATCCATGCCAATGCCAAGACCGGTGCCCATCATCACGGCGATCTCGAAAGCATCATCTATGTGGTGAAAGGCAAGGCCCGCATGCGCTGGGGCGAAAACCTCGAATTCACTGCAGAAGCCGGCCCCGGCGATTTCATCTACGTGCCGCCTTTCGTTCCGCATCAGGAAATCAATGCCAACCGTGACGAGACGCTGGAATGCGTGGTCGTGCGCTCAGGCCAGGAACCTGTGGTCGTCAACCTCGACATCGAACCGGTCGAAAAGCCCGAGGACGTGCCGTGGATCGACCCGATCCACCGCCACTAGCGCTCAGGCAGCGGCGAGGATCATCGCCGCACCCTTTTCCGCCACCATCATCGTCGGTGCGTTGATATTGCCGGCCGTGATGTTCGGGAAGACCGATGCATCGACGATCCGCAGCCCGGTGATGCCGTGCACCTTCAGGGAGGCATCGACCACGGATGTCGTGGCATCCGGCCCCATCGAAGCCGATCCGCAGAGGTGGTAGATCGAACCGGAATTGCCGCGGAAATAGGCAAGCAGTTCCTCATCCGTCTGGGCCTGTACCGAAGGCGGCATCTCCATTTCGGTGATCGACCGCAGAGCCGGCGCTTCCATGATCCGGCGCACCAGCCGGCTGCCCTGAACAACCTCTTCTTCGTCATGCACCGTGCCGAGATAATTCGGCCTGATCTGTGGCGCGTCCGCCAACTCAGGCGAGACGATGCCGACCGTGCCGCGGCTTGTCGGCCGGCAGGAGTTGAAGGCCAGGAGGAAACCCGAATAGGGCTCCGGCTTCAAACCTGCCTTCGGATCCGTTGGAATGCGATAGGAGAGCGGATTGAAATAAAGCTGGATATTCGGCCGCTCTTCATCCGGGCTGCCACGCAGGAAGGCGCCGGCCTGGTTGACGCTGAGCGCCAGCGGCCCGCGCCGCGTCAGGATATAGCGCAGCGCCTGCCGCGCCTGGCCGAACAGCGTTCCGAGCTCGTCGTTCAACGTCGGCACGGTGGAGCGGTAGTAGAAGCTGGCGCAGAGATGATCCTGCAGGTTCTTGCCGACGGCCGGTAGATGCCGCACCAGCGGAATGCCGAGGGATTGCAGATGCGCGCCGTCACTGATGCCCGAGAGCTGCAACAGCTTCGGCGTATCGACCGCGCCGGCCGAGAGAATGACTTCCTGCCGCGCCGAATAGCTTGTTATCCCACCCGGCCCAATCACCTCGACGCCGGTCGCGCGGGCTTCTGCGTCGACGATGACGCGCCTTACCCGGCTGTTGCGCAGGATAGCGAGATTGGGCCGCCCGAGCGCCGGTCTCAGATAGGCGAGCGATGACGAGGAGCGAACGCCATTCCGCGTATTGATGTCGTAGATACCGGCGCCTTCGATGCTTTCGCCATTGAAATCCGCATTCAGCGGTATCTGCAGCTCGGCACACGCCTCAAGGAAACGGTCGGTAATCGCATGCGATTGGCCGCGCATCGGCGTCACATGGATCGGCCCGCCGCCGCCATGATATTTGCTCTCGCCACCCGCATGCGTCTCCAGCTTGCGGAAGAAAGGCAGGACGTCCTCATAACCCCAGCCGAGATTGCCGGCCGCCTTCCAGTCGTCGAAATCATCAGCCGCGCCGCGTACGAAGATCATCGCATTGATGGAGCCGGAACCGCCCTGGACCTTGCCGCGCGGCGCATAGATACGCCGGCCGTTCAGTGCGGCCTCCGGCTCGCTCCAGTACATCCAGTTGACCTTCGGATCGTAGTAGGAGCGCGCATAGCCAACCGGGACACGAAACCACGGCGAACTGTCATTGCCGCCGGCTTCGATCAGCAGCACATTATGCCTGCCGCTCTCGCTGAGACGTGCGGCCAGAATGCAGCCGGCCGAGCCGGCGCCGACGATGATGTAATCGTATGTGGTCATCTTCGTTCTCAGCCGTGGGCCGGCGCAAAAGCCTTCACGTCGGCGGGCTTGTCATCCATTTGCAGATGCAGTCGCTGCCCTTCGTAAGGCGAGTGTTTTGCGACGACATCAAGATTGAGTTCCACGCCCAGCCCCGGTTCGTCTGACGGGATCAGGTAACCATCCTCGAAGCGCAGCGGCGTCTTCAGGATCTCGGTATAGAAGCCCGAGAAATCGACAATCGCTTCGTGGATCAGGAAGTTCGGCGAGGATGTGGCAAGCTGGATGCTGGCCGCAGCTCCGATGGGTCCATTGTAGAGATGCGGCGCGATCTGCGCGTAATACGCTTCGGCCATGCCGGCGATCTTCTTGGATTCCAGAATGCCGCCGGCGCGTGCCACGTTCATCTGCAGGATAGAGGCCGCACCCGTTTCCAGCACGCGCTGGAACTCGTATTTCGTTGTCAGCCGTTCACCGGTCGAAATGGGGATCGAGGTCTTGCGGGCGACTTCCGCCATCGCCTCTTCCTGGCCCGGAGGCACCGGCTCCTCGAACCAAAGCGGATCGTATTTCTCCAGCCGCTGCGCCAGCCGGATCGCCGATGACGGCACCATCTGCCCATGCGTGCCGAAGAGCAGATCGGCACTGCTGCCGACGGCCTCGCGGATCTTGGCGCAGAATTCCTCGCAGCGGTCCATCACGCCGAGCGAAACCTGATGGCCGGAATAGGCGGTATAGGGACCGGCCGGGTCGAACTTGACGGCGGTAAAGCCCATTTCGACCATTTTCACCGCGCATTCAGCGGCAAGGTCCGGATCGTTATAATCATATTCGCCGGCGGCATTCTTCGGATAGAGATAGGTATAGGCGCGCAACTTCTCATGCACGCGCCCGCCGATCAGTTTGTGCACCGGCTTGTCGGCGGCCTTGCCGATAATGTCCCAGCAGGCGATCTCCAGGCCGGAGACGATGCCCATCATCGTCGGGTCCGGTCGCTGCGTGAAACCACTCGAATAGGCAAGGCGCCAGAAGCGCTCGATGTCATGCGGATCATGGCCGAGCAGATAGCGCTGGAAGACATCTTCGATCAGCGGCACCAGCGCCTGCGGATGGAAGGCGGTCGAATAGATTTCCCCGACACCCTCGATACCGTCTGCCGTCGTCAGCCGCACGAAGATCCAGTACATGCCGCCGATATGCGGCGGCGGGACGGCGACGACATGGGTGGAAAGCGATGCGATCTGCATGGCGATGATCCTCAATGCTTGAGTATGACGAGGCGCGTCTGGGTGAATTCGAGCATGCCGTGTTTACCGTCATCGCCGCCAAGGCCGGAGCGTTTCCAGCCGGCGTGATAGCCCTGATAAGGATCGGCCGGGAAACGGTTGACGTAGAATTCGCCAGCCTCGATGGCATCGGAAAAGCGCATGATGGTGCGATGATTGTTGGTGAAGAGCACCGCGCTCAGGCCGAACTGGTGATCATTAGCGAGCGCCAGCGCCTCATCCGTCGTGTCATAGGCAACGACGGGCAGAACCGGTCCGAAAATTTCCTCGGCGATGATCTCCATGTCCTGACGGCAATTGGACAGCAGTGTCGGCGGATAGAAGAAGCCGGGGCCTTCAGGGAAGATGCCACCGGCCTCGATACGCGCGCCCTGCTCTACCGCCTTCAAGACGGCCTTGTGCACATTCGCCTGTGCAGACTTCGTGGAGAGCGGCCCGACACGAGACGCATCGACCGAACGGTCGCCGAAAGCGCGTGCGGCAAAGCCGGTCTTCAGTTTGGCAAGCAGCCCATCATAGATGGAGCGATGCACATAGACGCGCTCCGGCGCGGTGCAGAGCTGTCCACAATGATTGGTCTTGGCGGCAACGAGCTGGGCGGCGACATCATCGAGATCGGCATCCGGCTCGATGATGACGGGCGTCTTGCCGCCGAGTTCGAGCGACGGCTTGGCGATGTTCGCCTTGCAATAGTCGAGCACGACGCGGCCAGCCTGCAGGCTGCCGGTCAGCGTGATCATGCCGACCTTCGGATGGGTGCAGAGCGTCGCCGCAACATCATGCGACATGGTAAGGATATTAACGAGCCCCGCCGGCAGGCCTGCCTCGGCCACGGCTTCGGCGATTTCGAAGGCCGAGGTCGGTGTCGAATTGCTCGGACGCACCACAACCGCATTGCCCGCAATCAGCGCCGGCGCAATCTTGCGCACCAGCGTGTAGATCGGAAAGTTGAAGGGGATCAGGCAGGCAACGACACCGATCGCCTCGCGCTTCAGAAGCAGTGTCTCATTGGCATTGTCGCTCGGAATGATTTCGCCTTCGATGCGCCGCGCCCATTCGGCATGGTAACGCATCAACTCGGCGCCATAGATCGCCTCACCCGTCGCATCGGCAAGGCTCTTGCCGGATTCCAGCGCCAGCGCTGCGCCGATCTTTTCCGCCCGCTGCTCGATGACGGCGGCAAGCTTGCGTAGCGCGTCACCACGGGCAATCGCCTNNCGCCGGCAGCCCCCGCCATTCCTTCTGCGCCTTCGCCGCCGCCTCGACGGCCTCGATAGCGTCTTCGGCAGTCGCCGACGGCACCTTGGCGAATTGAGCTTCCGTTGCCGGATTGAGCACCGGCGTCAGGCTGCCGGAAGACCGGAATTCTCCGGCGATGAAATTGCGATATTCCGTCATGACGGTATCCTCAGGACAATAGCCAACCACGCGCATGCCGGCCTCTGCCGGCCATGCGTTGAAACGAAACAGGGTGCCGTCGCCCGGAAGGCGGCAGCTAGAATGTGCTGCGGCCCGGCGCCGCGTCGAGAAGCGTTCTCGTGTAGGGATGTGTCGGCGCCTGCAGCACCTGGGCCGCACTGCCGCGCTCGACGATTTCACCCTTCTGCATCACCACGATCTCATCGCTGATCTGGGCAGCGACGCGCAGGTCGTGAGTGATGAAGACGATGGCAAGCTGCAGCTTCTCCTGCAGCTCGCGAAGCAGTTTCAGAACCTGCGCCTGCACCGACACATCGAGCGCCGAAACACTCTCGTCCGCGATCAAGACATCCGGCCGCATGGCGAGCGCGCGGGCAATGC
>UCKU01000044.1 GCA_900473185.1 Hyphomicrobiales bacterium
AGACTTAATACCAGCTTGAGATGAGAGGCTGCAAAGCAATCACTTTTGTGCCGCTCGCCTGCGGTTCTCCTCATGCGACGAACTCGCCACCAGTTTCATCGCGGCAGCGAGCAGGACGATAGCGCCGGGCAGCACGAGAGTGTTCCACTCCAGCTCTCCCTCGGTTTCCGCGATGAGCGTCGCAAAATGAACCACCAAATACAAAATGATAACCTGGAAGAAGAGAATCTTCAGTTCATTAATTGTGGACAGTAGCATCCACCTCGGCACTTTTCGACGCTCATCATCCGACACATCGAAAACGAATCCGAACGTAATCGCATATGCAAAGATGATCAGAATGATGCCGAAAATGAACTTGTCGGTAGAACGCAGCACTGCGGCGATAACGGACGAACTTGGATCCATGCGAACGGCCGCGAACGCATTGCCGAGCGTCAGAGTGCCCTCCCAGAACGTGAGCGCGGCACCGCTTAGAAGGCCTAAAGGCGCGATGATGATGACATAGCGTAGCGATAGAAACAGCGAGAGCATAAACGTACTCCGTCGGCAGAACTGACGGTGGTCAAACCACCTTGCAATGTCGGGGCAACGGCTCCATCGAGGCATGCCCAGCACCCCGTATCAGCAGAAGGTATCGATTATCCCTGGACCTGAAGATCGGAGGAAAGGAGCTTTGGCCAATCGTTCAGGCTATTCAGATATTTAGGCGTACGGTTGGCAAAGCATAGCTCGGACCGCGCCGCCTCGCCATTGCCGTCGGGTCATTCCAGGTCGAAATGGACTTGAAGCATAGTCTTGGGATTCCATGCCGATTACCGGGACTCCGGGGCAAGGCTAAAGTCGCAATTCGATGAACACGGCAAGCCCGTCAGGAGCGCGTGACGATGACTTCAGATTCAAACCGGTATTTCTCCGTTTGGACATTGATGGCGATGGTCGTGGGCTCAATGGTCGGGGCCGGAATTTTTTCTCTTCCGCAGGCCTTCGGAAGCGCGACCGGACCGTTCGGCGCACTGATCGCATGGTCGATCGCCGGTATCGGCATGCTGATGCTAGCCTTCGTATTTCAGACACTGTCTCGACGAAAGCCGGAGCTGGACGCAGGGATATACGCTTATGCAAAAGCCGGGTTTGGCAACTATCTCGGGTTTCTCTCTGCGCTTGGATATTGGTCGGCTGCCTGCCTCGGCAATGTTTCGTATTTCGTCCTGATCAAGTCGACACTTGGCTTGTTTTTCCCCGCCTTCGGGGATGGTAACACAATCATAGCGATCTTCTGCTCATCGATCCTGCTGTGGCTCTTTCACACGCTCATTCTGCGCGGTGTCAGGGGTGCAGCCGCGGTCAACACCATCGTGACTTTCGCGAAGATCATTCCAATTATCCTTTTCATTGCCTTTGTTGCCTGGGGATTCCATGCGGATATTTTCGTTGCCAATTTCTGGGGCGGCGAGGATGTCAGTGTCAGCAACGTCGCCAGCCAGGTTCGCGCCACGATGCTCGTGACCGTCTTCGTGTTTGTCGGAATCGAAGGCGCAAGTGTGTATTCCCGTTATGCGCGGAACCGCAACGATGTTGGAGTGGCAACGCTTGTGGGTTTCCTCGGCGTATTATGCCTGCTTGCTCTTGTCACGATCCTTTCCTATGGCGCCATGTTGCGCGCCGATCTTGCAGGATTGCGCAACCCGTCCATGGCCGGCGTTCTGCAAAGCGTCGTTGGGCCTTGGGGCGCCGTATTTGTCAGTTTGGGATTGTTGATTTCCGTTCTGGGCGCCTACCTGTCGTGGGTGCTCCTCGCCGCAGAAATTCTTTTTTCGGCCTCGAAATACGGAACTATGCCGCAGTTCTTGTCGCACGAAAATAGAAATGGGGTGCCGTCGAATGCATTGTGGCTCACCAATATCGTGGTCCAAACGTTTTTGATTCTGACGCTGTTTACGCAATATGCGTTCACACTTGCGCTCGAGTTGACAAGCTCGATGATCCTCGTTCCCTATCTCCTCGTTGCTGCTTACGGGCTTAAACTTGCCTGGTCGGGTGAAACATACGACCGGGATCCGGCCGGCCACAGGACGGATCTGATGCGTGCAGGGATCGCTCTCATATACACTGCAGGCTTGATCTATGCGGCCGGGGCAAAACACCTGCTGCTGTCGGCGGTGATTTACGGCCCCGGTTCAATGCTGTTTATTATTGCACGCCGTGAAAGGGCCAAAACCGTCTTCACCCCAAGCGAATTGATCATATTCGCAGCTGCAAGTATCGGCGCGGCAATAGCGATCTATTCCATCACAACAGGTCTCATTTCCGTCTGACCGAGTGCTGTAACGGTGTGCGTCGAAAGAAACGCTTTGGCGCCATTGCTGGCTCAGTCAGTCGCAGCGTTTCATTTCGGTCCAAAAGGTCGTTGCTTGCGTAAGTCGTCACGAAAATTGGGACGCGAAGAATGGTCGTGGGATTCTATGCTGATCCACTGGAGGACCGAACAACACTATAATTCAAATCAGCACTCGCTGCGGTCAGCGCACTCGGACATTTGATAGAGTTTTGTAGGGGACACCATGACTTCAGACTCTACTCAGAAATTCTCGTTGTTTGCGCTAACGGGGATGGTCGTCGGCTCGATGGTCGGCGCCGGCATATTCAACCTGCCCGGTCGGTTCAGTGCCGCAACAGGCCCATTTGGCGCCATGATCGCCTGGGCGATCGCGGGGACCGGCATGTACATGCTGGCCCGCGTGTTTCAAGCGCTTGCCGAGAAAAAGCCGGATATCGACTCGGGTGTGTTCGCCTATGCCAAGGCTGGCTTCGGCAACTACATGGGCTTCTTGTCGGCTTTTGGCTACTGGCTTGGTAGTTGCCTTGGCAACGTCTTCTACTGGGTGCTGATCGGTTCGACGCTGGGGCGCTTTTTCCCTGCCGTCTTCGGCGACGGAAGCAGCGCCACGGCGATCATCGTGTCGTTGATCGGTATCTGGGCATTTCATTTCATGATCCTGCGCGGCGTTGAGCAGGCGGCGTTCATCAACACCATCGTCACCATCGCCAAGATCGTGCCAATCCTCGTCTTCATCCTGATGTTGATCTTCTCCTTCCACTACGGGCAGTTCGCCGAAAACTTCTTCGGCGGCGTCGGCATGCCGGAAAAGTCATTGGTCGCGCAGGTGCGCGACACCATGCTGATCACCGTGTTTGTTTTCCTCGGGATCGAAGGGGCGAGTGTCTATTCGCGCTTTGCCAAAGAGCGCGCGGATGTCGGCACCGCCACGATTCTGGGGTTCGTCGGCGTTACCGGCCTGATGGTGGCGGTCACCCTGCTGCCCTACGCAGCGATGCCGCAATCGGCTATCGCGGCCATGCAGCAGCCTTCGATGGCCAGCGTTCTCGAGGCGGTCGTCGGTCACTGGGGCGCGGTCTTCATTTCCATTGGCGTTCTGGTCTCGGTTCTTGGTGCCTATCTCGCTTGGTCGCTGATTTGCGCCGAGGTCCTGTTTGCTGCCGCCAAATCTGACGACATGCCGAGGCTTTTTGCCGCGCAGAACGGTAATCGGGTGCCCGCCAATGCCCTGTGGCTGACCAACATCGTCGTGTCGCTATTCGTCATCTCCACCTATTGGTCCCGGGATGCGTTCAATTTCATGCTCGACATGACCAGCGTCACGGCTCTTTTGCCCTATCTCCTTGTCGCGGGTTACGGCGTTCTGCTCGCCCGCAGTGGCGAAGGCTATGAAGAAACCGCTAATGAACGCGGCCGCGACCAGATCTTTTCCTGGATTGCGGTCATCTACACGATCATCATGTTCATCGCCGCCGGGCTCAAATATGTGCTGCTCGTCGCGGTCTTGTTCGTGCCAGGCACAATTCTCTACGTCTGGGCGCGGCGTGAGCAGAAGGTGCAGATGTTTACGTCCGTCGAACTCATCGTTTTGGCCGTCACGGTGATCGCCGGCATGATCGGCGCCTACGGTCTGCTGAGCGGCACTATCACGCCTTGATAGGGAGGTAGAAGAATCATGACCCAAGACATCAAATTTGGCGTTCACTCCGAGGTTGGCCAATTGCGCAAGGTGATGGTCTGTGCGCCTGGTCGCGCCCATCAGCGCCTGACGCCGACCAACTGCGACGCCTTGCTCTTCGACGACGTTCTCTGGGTCGACAACGCCAAGCGCGATCATTTCGACTTCATGACCAAAATGCGCGACCGCGGCGTCGAAGTAGTGGAAATGCACAATCTGCTCGCTGAAACCGTTGCGGTCCCTGAAGGCAAGAAGTGGATCCTCGACAATCAGGTGGTGCCAAACCAGGTTGGTCTCGGCCTCGTCGATGAGATCCGCAGCTATCTTGAAGGATTGTCCAACCGCGAGTTGGCGGAAACTCTGATCGGTGGCCTGTCGACGCAGGAATTCCCTGAGACGCACGGCGGCGAGATGCTGAAGCTGGTACGCGAGGCGGCTGGCGTCACCGAATATCTGCTGCCGCCGCTGCCCAACACGCTGTACACCCGCGATACGACCTGCTGGATCTATGGCGGCGTGACGCTGAACTCGCTCTATTGGCCGGCACGCCACGAGGAGACCATACTCACCACCGCCATCTATAAATTCCATCCCGACTTCGCCGGCAAGGTCAAGGTATGGTGGGGCGATCCGACCAAGGACTGGGGTCTTGCCACGCTCGAGGGCGGAGACGTCATGCCGATCGGCAAAGGCAATGTACTCATTGGCATGAGCGAACGCACCTCGCGTCAGGCGATCAGCCAGGTTGCCGCCAATCTCTTCGCGCAAGGTGCAGCCGAACGAGTCATCGTCGCGGCGATGCCGAAGCTGCGTGCCGCGATGCACCTCGACACAGTGTTCACCTTTGCAGACCGCGACTGCGTGCTGCTCTATCCCGATATCGTCAACGGCATCTCCGCCTTTTCGTATCGGCCCGGTGCAACGCCGGGAACGGTCGAACTGCACAAGGATAAGGGAACATTTGTCGAGACTGTACGCGATGCTTTGGGCCTCAAGGAGCTGCGTATCGTTGAAACGGGTGGTAACGATTATATGCGCGAACGCACGCAGTGGGACAGTGGTGCCAATCTCGTTTGTGCTGCCCCGGGTGTCGTCTTCGCATATGACCGCAACACCTATACCAACACGCTTTTGCGCAAGCAGGGCATCGAGGTCATTACCATCATAGGCGCCGAACTTGGCCGCGGTCGTGGTGGCGGCCATTGCATGACGTGCCCGATCATCCGCGACGCGGTGGATTACTAATTCTGGGATGCTTTGATCGCTGTGGCAAATACTGCGCACGCTTTATAGTAGCAAAGTTTAACGCCTACTGTGCGGAGGGTTAGTTGCAGGCGAAAATCATTGCTTTGGGAAGATCATTCTCAATTTTCGGTTTGGTTGTCGGTACTGTCTTCTTCGCTGCATCCTTAAGCCCGAGCCTGATGCCACGAACTTACCTGGTTCAAGGCATTGTTGCCGGTTTCTGCGCAGCGCTGGGTTATGGGATCGGCGTCTTGATACGTTGGCTTTGGCTCTATTTGGAATTGCCGCTGCCGCGTATTCGAACAATTGTGAAGATCGCGTCTCTTGCCATCTGCGTCGCAATTGCGGCTATCGTTCTCTGGAGAGCGACTGAGTGGCAGAACTCCATCCGGAAACTGATGGGGCTCGATCCAGTGCAAAGCGCGGAGCTTTTTGAGCTTCTCGTCATTGCGCTGGCGGTGTTCGGCTTGCTGGTATTGTTCTCGCGGCTCTTCAGGCTGACTTGCGTGGTTCTCGCGGCTTTGTTCGAACGGTTTCTTCCAAGACGAGTGTCCATTCTCGTGGGCGGTTTGATTGCGGTCGGATTGTTTTGGTCAATCGCAGAGGGCCTTCTTTTCAGAACAGCGTTGCGGATTGCGGATACGTCATTCCAGCAGCTCGACGCCATGATTGACGATGATCTGGCGATACCGGGTGATCCTCTAAAAACAGGCAGTACGGCTTCTCTTATCGGCTGGAAAGAACTGGGGCGGCGGGGCCGCGAGTTCATTATTTCCGGGCCTACAGGCGCTGAAATTGGCAATTTCTTCCACGAAAACGCTCTTGACCCTATCCGGGTTTATGTCGGACTTAACAGCGCAGATACCGCTGAGGAGAGAGCTCGGTTGGCTTTGGCGGAGCTCAAGCGAAACGGGGCTTTTAAGAGATCCATTCTGATCGTCATTGTTCCAACGGGGACTGGTTGGGTCGACCCCGCGGCAGTGGACACGGTCGAATTCCTTCACAAGGGCGACGTTGCGAGCGTAGCCCTCCAGTATTCATACCTGAGCAGTTGGCTGTCGCTGTTAGTCGAGCCAGCCTACGGCGCAGAAGCGGGGCGCGCGCTTTTCCGTGAAGTTTATCGCTATTGGATCACACTCCCTCGTGATCAGCGCCCGAAACTGTACCTGCATGGCCTCAGCCTTGGCGCAATGAATTCAGAGCTTTCGGCCGATCTCTTCGATATCGTTGCCGACCCGTTTCAAGGCGCATTGTGGAGCGGGCCTCCCTTCCAGAGCCGCACGTGGAAGTCGGTGACTGCCAATCGCAATCCGGGTTCGCCCGCCTGGTTGCCGCGCTTCCGCGACGGCTCCATCGTTCGATTTACCAATCAGCATAATGCGCTAAACCTCCCGGGTTCCGTCTGGGGGCCGATCCGGATCGTTTATCTGCAGTATGCTAGCGATCCAGTAACGTTTTTCGATTTTCATTCGCTCTACCGGGAGCCTGATTGGATGAAGATGCCACGCGGTCCGGATGTATCCCCTGAGTTTCGCTGGTTCCCCCTGGTCACAATGACCCAGCTTTTGCTGGACATGGCAACAGCCACCACATCTCCGATCGGGTATGGCCATGTCTATGCGCCGGAACACTATATCGATGCGTGGATTGCAGTTACCGATCCGCAGGGTCTTTCCCCCGATGATGTTCTCCGCCTCAAGACATTTTTCGAGAACAAGTTTCGAAGTGGCGCTGAGATGGCCGCGCACGGATAGGGTTTTAATCAGTTACGGCGCCGGTCGACTGTAGTGTCGTATGCATTGCCGACGGCGCACTCAAAAAGAGACGCAACGCATCACTCTGGGATTCTGTGCCAATTTCCTCGCTGCGTTCGCGCGATATGTTTTCGATGTGACCTCGTGATCAAGGTCTAAGGGTTCGGTTCACAACTTGGAGGGTGTCATGTCTAGTCTGATCGCCATCGTCTATCCAACGGAAGCAAAGGCTGAGGAGGTGCGCCGACGCCTTATCGAACTGCAGAAGGAGTATTTGATCAAGCTTGGTGACGCTGTCATCGCAACCAAGACACAGGGCGGCAAAGTCAGGCTGAACCAGCTTGTAAGTATGACGACGTCTGGAGCTGTATCGGGCAGTTTTTGGGGCCTTCTCGTGGGCGTCCTGTTTCTGAACCCGCTCATCGGGGCGGCGGTGGGGGCGGCATCGGGAGCCATCGCAGGCGCGCTAACCGATGTCGGCATAGACGATACGTTCATGAAAGACCTTGCGAGCAGTCTGCAGCCCGGGAATGCGGCGTTGTTTGTGCTGGTGCAGGAAATGACGGCCGATAAACTGCTGAAGGAAATATCCGTTTTTGGCGGTGTGGTGCTTAAAACCTCTTTGGATGAGACCAAGGAGCAGACGTTACGTGACGCCCTGCAGAAAGATGCGGCGGCGTAATTGGCCGATGTTCACGCCTGAAGCGTAACCCATTGTGATCGCCGGCATTGAGCCGGCGAGAAGGAGGTATGCGAAAATCGAAATTTTCGAAGTCGCCAGGCAATCCAGGCGACGCCCAATCGGCGCATGAACATCCTGATATTCCGTTTGGCGAGCCGATAGGGAGTGAAACATGACAGGACAAAGGCAATTCGGACCTATTGCGACCGGCATTCTGATTCTTGCCCTCCTTCATTTCGCCCAGGCGATCTTCGTTCCGCTTGCATTCTCGCTGTTTCTCATCGCGTTGGTTTGTCCAATCCAATCCACACTGCAGCGGTGGTTGCCGCAGCTGATAGCGCTGCTTCTTACCCTTATTCTGACGATGGCAATCATTGCCGCCATCAGTTCATCGGTCGCTTGGGGGTTCGGCAAACTCGGTCAATGGCTTTTCGCCAATGCGAGCCGTTTCCAGCTCATCTACACGAGCTGGACCGACTGGCTGGAAGGGCATGGCATAGCAATCGCCGGCGTGCTCGCCGACCGTTTCGATGTGCGGTGGCTGGTCGGCTTCACGCAAGGAATGGCCGGGCGAGTCAATAGTTTTGCCGGCTTTGCATTGCTGGTTCTTGTCTTCACCATGCTTGGTCTGCTCGAGGTTGACGATTTCAACGAAAGACTGAAGACCCCTGCTGCACAGCCTTATGGCGCGCGCATTCTCCTTGCAAACCGCGAGATTGGCATGAAATTGCGGCGCTTCATGATCGTGCGCACATTCGCCAGTTTGTTGACGGGTCTCGTCGTCTGGATGTTCGCGCTCGCGGCAGGGCTGGAACTTGCGGCCGCTTGGGGCGCGATCGCCTTTACGCTCAATTATATTCCGTTCTTGGGTCCGTTTGTCGCAACGGTATTGCCGACACTGTTTGCCATTGCCCAATTCGAGTCATGGCCGATGGCGGTCGGGGTCTTCGTGGGGCTTAACCTGATCCAATTTGTTATCGGGAGCTATCTTGAGCCGCTGCTGATTGGCACTTCTCTTTCGATTTCGCCGTTTGCGGTAATTTTCGCAGTGTTTTTCTGGAGCTTCATGTGGGGTGTTCCTGGCGCCTTCATCGGTGTGCCAATTCTCATTGCCTTCATTGTCTATTGCTCAGGCGAGAGATCCACGAGATGGATCGCGACACTCGCTTCGCGAGGGGCGTCGAGATGACCAGCCCGTGAATCTGGGCCGGTCAGCGTGACGACTGTCGCTGTTCCGCCCTCTCTGCTTCCCGAGCACCGTCGAGCGGGCGGGTGAACCGGCCGGAAAACCATTCTGCAAATCGTTCCACAACGACAAACAATCCCGGGATCAACAATATTCCCACGGTCGTTGCCGCCAACATGCCTCCGAGGATGGTGACGCCAAGTGCTTGGCGGGCGTTGGCACCGGCGCCCGTTGCGATCACCAGCGGGATCATCCCCAAGATAAACGAAACGGCAGTCATCATCACCGCCCTAAAACGCTGAGCCGCCGCGGAAACCGCTGAATCAACGATCGAGAGCCCGCGCTCCCGCTCAACTCGCGCAAATTCGACGATCAGGATGGCATTTTTCGAAGCGAGGCCAATTAGGAGAACGATACCAATCTGGGCATATAGCGAGTTTTCCAGTCCTGATACCGCGAGTGCTGTAATTGCGCCTAAAGCGGCGAAGGAGAGCGAGAGGATGATGGAGACCGGCAGAGTCCAGCTTTCGTACTGGGCAACAAGAAACAGGAACGCAAAGATGAGCGCCAGCGCCAAAATCATAGGGGTCTGCGCCGCAGATTGCCGCTCCTGCAGGGACAGCCCTGACCATTCGTAGCCGTAACCTTCAGGCAGCACTTCTGCAGCCGCGCTCTCGAAAGCCGCCATCGCCCGAGCTGAACTGGTTCCCACAGCCGGAATTCCGTTTATAGGAGCGGCGGGAAAAAGATTATACCGCGACAGCGAAAACGGTCCGAGGTCTGGTTGTAAGGTTATCAAAGTGCGCAGGGGTACCATCGTGCCATCGCGGCTTCTGACATGCAGATTGAGAACATCATCCGGAATTGTTCTGAACTGGCTGTCCGCCTGCAGGTTGACCTTGAATGATCTGCCGTCATGGGTGAAATCGTTGACATATCGTCCGCCGAACTGGGCCCCAAGCGTTGAATAAATCTGGTCGACGCTCACGCCCAGGCTTTCGGCACGCACGCGATTGACATTCACGAAAACCCGGGGGACATCCGCCGAGAAAGAACTGGATGCAACGGCAATCTCCGGTGTCTGGCCGGCTGCAGCTATCAGCGCCCGCGCCACCTGACTGATGTCTTCCGGCGACTGACCCAAGCGTGCTTGCAGCCTGAAGTCTAATCCCCCCACCTGACCGATGCCGGGGATAGGTGGAGGAGCGAATACAGCGACGTTGGCCTGCGGAAGGGTCGAAAAGCGCGCATTGAGCGATGCCAACAAGGCTGTTGTCGACAGGTTTGGCGCGTCTCTTTTTTCCCAAGGATCCAGCATGACAATGGCGAAGCCGCCATTCGGCACAGAGCCGCCCTGCAAAAGGCTGAAACCGGATATCGTCACGACTTTCGCCACGCCCTCCGTTTCTCGCAACGCCGCTTCAACCTGTTGCATCGTTTTTTCCGTGGTCGAAAGTGTGGATGCATTAGGCAGCTGAAGATCCACAAAGAGGAAGCCCTGATCCTCGTCTGGCAGGAATGACGACGGCACTTTCAGGAAAAGCAACATTGCCACAACGATCGTGGCAGCAAGGACGCCAAGAACAATGACGATACGCCGAGCGAGACCGCTGACAACACGGGTATAGCCATTTCGCGTCTTTTCCAGCAGGGACTCGAATCTTGCCAGCGGCCCGCTGAGTTCTGCCGGCTTGCGGAGAAGGGTCGCGCAAAGGGCCGGGCTCAAGGTTAAACCGATAAAAGATGAAAAGACGAGCGATGCGGAGATTGTGATCGCAAACTGCCGGTAAAGCTGGCCGTTAATGCCTTGCAGAAATGCCGTCGGAACAAACACGCCCAGTAGCACCATCGTCGTGGAGATGATCGGGCCGGTGACCTGTAGCATGGCTCTTTCGCTGGCAGTTTTTGCGTCCAATCCCTCATCTTTCATGAGCCGTTGCACATTTTCCACGACGAGGATGGCGTCATCAACAACAAGTCCCGTCGCCAGTATGAGCGCAAGCAGCGTGATGAGATTGATTGAAAACCCCGCGACATAGAGAACGGCGAATGTGGCGATCAGCGATGCCGGAATGGCAAGCGCAGGAATGATGGTGGCGCGCCATTCGCCAAGAAACAAGAAGGTGACCGCCACCACAATTATGAAGGTGATCGCGAGTGTGATGATGATTTCGCGAATGGACGCGCGCACGAACTGCGTCGAGTCATAAACCGGCTCATAGGTCAGACCGTGCGGAAACTGTTGCGAGAGACTTTCAAGTTCCTTGGTCACCGCATCTGCCGTACCCAGCGCATTGGCGCGCGGCGCCTGATTTACGACGAGCATCGCACCAGGAGCTCCGTTCACTCTCACGCTGGATGCGTAGCTTTGCGCCCCGAGTTCGACCCGGCCGATATCGCGAATGCGAACGAGAGCACCTGCTTGGCCTGTCTTCACGATAATGTCGCCGAAGGCTTCGGTCTCCTCAAGTCGGCCTTGGGCGACCAGCGTGTACTGAACCTTCGCATTGTCTTGCGAAGGTGGACCGCCGACCTGGCCGATCGATGCCTGAATATTCTGGGCTTGAATTGCCGATGCGACATCATCCGGTGTTATCTCGAGCGCTGCCATGCGCACGGGATCCATCCAGATGCGCATACTATATTGGGATGATCCCATGACCGACGCTTCGCCGACACCCGGCACGCGCGATAGGGCGTCTGTGACATTCATGGAGAGGTAATTGGCAATGTCGAGTTCGCTGAGCGTGTGATCCGGGGAATAGAAACCGAAGGCCACCAGGAAATCAGGAGAGCGGGCCCGCACGGTGATCCCCTGCTGGGAGACCGCGGCCGGCAACTGTGCGGTTGCAAGTTGAGCGCGATTCTGGACGTTGATCTGGGCGAGGTTGGGATCGGTGCCGACGGCGAAGGTCACCGTTAGCGTATAGGTACCGGCATCGGAGCTGTTTGACGACATATATATCATGTCATCGACGCCATTTATCGCCGTTTCCAGCGGGTCCCCGACCACCTCTGCGATAACCTCGGCATTGGCGCCGGGATAGAAAGCCGAAACCGTGATGCTTGGCGGCGTTATGTTGGGATATTGGGCAATGGGAAGCCCGAAAATTGATAGGCCGCCGGCAAGGCACAAGATAATGGCGACGACAATTGCGAACCGTGGACGGGAGATGAAGAAACCCGAAATCATGGCTGCTTCCCAGCATCTTGCTCGACGGGCTGGACAGCGATGCCATCGGAGAGCCGTTGCGTCCCTTGCACAACGATCTTTTCTCCCGATTTCACACCCTGTCGGACAGCCCACAGATCACCGACCTTCGCCCCGGTGTCGATACGGCGTTGCCGAACAATATTGTTCTCGCCCATCACGTATAAGAAGCGACCGTCGCGGTCCTGCAGGACGGCGGTTTGGGGCACGGATGGCCCCGTGGCCTGCTGGGCGCTACCGACAATGAGCTTGACGAACTGGCCAGGCATCAACAGTCTCTCGGGATTTGGGAATATCGTCCCGACGGTGGCTGTTCCTGTTCTTGAATCGACTTCTGGCGATAGGAACTCCAGAACACCATCCTGATTGTAAACGCTGCCGTTCGGTAACCTCAGGCTCAATTTCATGGCCTCGGTTGTCGATTTCATCTCCGCCGCATCTCTTTGGCGAAAGGTTGTGATGTCTCCTTCGGTGACAGAAAAGGCAACGCGCACCGGATCGACCTGCACCAATCGGACAAGCGCTCCGACATCCGGACCAACGAAATTGCCCCTGGTAAAAAGCGGCTGACCGATGCGCCCCGAGATCGGCGCTGTTATGCGCGTGTAGGAAAGATCGAGTTCAGCCTTCGTGAGGCCCGCCTGAGTTGCGGCAAGGTCGGCGGTCGCAATCTCAAAGGCTGTCTGGGACTCTTCATAGGCGGCGCGGGCCACGGTGCTGCGTCGGACAAGTTCCGCATTCCTGTTTCGATTATCAGTGGCCTGCCGAAGGGTTGCCTCGGCACGTGCGACCTGCGCCTTGGCAGTGGCGACGGCAGCTTCATAAAGCGCAGGCTCAATGACAAACAGAATATCGCCCTCTTTTACGGCTGCGCCTGGACTGAATGCGACTTCCTCAATGAAACCCGAAACGCGAGCGCGAACGTCCACCGCCTCCAGAGCCTCTACGCGGCCGATATTCTCACTCGGAGATTCAACCGGTCCATCGACAACCGATTGCACCACGACAGTGGGGGGCGGCCGGCCCACAGGAGGGGTGTCCTGCGCTGAAATACGGACCGGCAATGCTGAAAAAAAGACGAGCCAAGGAGAGATGGCAAGGATAGTCCAGGAGATATTTTTCATCTGGATCTCCAAGGCGATAGCATCGTCGCACGAAGAAAATATATATTGCAGATCACTGTGCGAACAAGAAATTCCCCACCACTCCACATAGAAATGGACTGATTGCCAAGATTTGGGACGTAGAGCGAATAGAGATCAGTTTGACCTGTTGCGCACGCCCGACAGATGTATCGGCCATCTGCTGACGTACAGGGGTGGGCCAGGCTATTCCGAGTACCACCCAGAAGTGGCATGCGCGTGTTCGTATGCTGTTAACCACGTCGGCGCTGCAGTTGTGCCGGGCGCTCCCCGTGTAGTTTTGGATGTAAGCAACATCTAAACAATCCGGATTAATTGTGTTATGCACCATTGCTACGCAGGGGTGAGTATCTGGCCGTCGGGGGGAGTGATGCAGCATCTTCGGAAAAGCGTGATTTGCCTGATTCCGGTAGACGTAGCCGCGGTAGGCGACCGGTTGCGTGCTCTCCTAGTTATCGGGAGTGTGAAGCTATGAGAGCCGAAGGCGCGATTGGACGAGATATATTGGCCAACGGCACAATCTCAGATGCAAAGCCCGCGGCGCCGAAGCAAACACCAGTTGAGCCCGAACAGGGAGCACGTGGCGCCAAGCACCTGCCCACTTATGAGCTCACGACACACGATCTTCCCCCAGGATACCAGTTTGAAGCTTGGCGAAAGAACTTTGCACCCATGCTCGAGTTCGACGAACCTGACGACGTGACAGTCGGTTTTGGCGGCAAGCAAGTGACCTGGGATCTCGGTTGCCTTGCCTTCTCTCGCATCGAGACCGACGCATTGGGATTCGTCAGCCTGCCCGGACATACACGACGGGATCCACTGGATCACTGGACGCTGACGACGTTACTTTACGGGTGCGTGAATACTATCGCACCAGCCAGGACGTTTGAAGGCAGTGCGGGTGTGGTTCAGGTCCATACTCTCGGCCGACCCTTCGAAGGGAATATCACCAACAGCGAAATGCTGATGTTGTTCGTCCCACGTGATTTTTGCACCGAAGTAACGGGCGCCCTGAATGCCGCGGAATTCTCCAATCTCAGCACCGGAATGGGTCGACTGTTCACGGACTACATGATTGGCCTTGCCAAGCGGCTGCCGGTGATTGATGAAGCTGAACTTCCAGCACTGGTGGCTGCCACGCGGGCAATGATACTCGCCTGTGCGTCGCCTTCTGCAGACCATATCGAAGAAGCGCGGGAGCCGATTGCGTCGGTGCTGATCGAAAGGGCGCATCGAATTATCCAGGCCAGATTATTCGATCCGAAGTTTGGAGCAGAGTCCCTGCGTCGGGAACTTGGCGTCTCACGCTCGCGGCTCTATCGCCTGTTCGAACCGTTCGGCGGCGTCATGCATTATATTCAGCATCGGCGTCTGCTAGATGCACATTCGGCACTGAGTGACCCGACCGACCAACGCCGTATCATCGAGATCGCTGAGCAACATTGTTTCAACGATGGGACGGAATTCAGCCGCGCTTTCCGGCGCGAATTTGGTTGTAGCCCCACCGACGTAAGGAGCGGGCAAAAGGCCGATCTGCCGTACAGGCCCGCGACCGATCTAAAGGCGTACGCGCCTGAAGAACGGTTTGGCGCACTGTTACGCCGGCTTCACGGCTGAGGCGGACCGACGATCGCTTTGACGAGACAGGAGCGGGACCGCATCCGGTCTGGGAGCGCTGAAACCAGCGATCTGATCTAGCTTCGGCAGGACATGGGTGGTGGAGACAGGTGCAGGTGTTGTCTTCATCCCTGTGCGGTGGTAGGATTCAGTAGTAACGTTGCAGCTTTGGCGCGCGCTCTGTATGTTTCGTCTGTGATTTGCTTCTGATTAGCAGAGAATCTCTGGCACATGAGGAACATACTCAGAAGCTTGTTTTCGACCGCCGCCACTCAACGGTGCCTCCGCCTGTTTGTCTTAAACGTGAACGGATATACTGGAGGAAAAAATGACCAGGTGCACGATAGGTCTTACTCTCTTAGGTTGCCTTGCCTTGTCTGGCTGCCAATCTGCTTCGACGTCCCAAGCAGGACGCAGTAACGAGTTCGGCTGCATCGCCGGTACGGTCGGCGGCGCGGTCGTCGGCGGATTGCTTGGTGCGACCATTGGCGCGGGGACCGGGCAGCTCTGGGCTGTTGGCGGCGGCGCCACGCTGGGCGCTGCGGGCGGCAGTGCCTTGACATGTCATTGACGCGAAAGGTCGGAATTATGAAAAGAGTAGTCCTGTTGACAGGATTCGTTTTTTTTACCGCCATTGCGGCCGCCGCGCAGAATCGACCTGTAGCTATGAACCAGGGCCAAATGGACCGGCTCGATCGTGACAAGAATGGAGCGGTCGACCGATCCGAATATCAAGCCTTCATGACGTCGGCCTTCACGAGCCTTGACAAGAACAAGGATGGCAGCCTGACCTCCGACGAAGTTGCCGGAGTTTTGACCGTCCAGCAATTCTCCGCCACCGATGCTAACGGTGACGGCAAGGTCAGCCAGAGCGAGTTCCTGAACAGGGTGATGGCGGACTTCAAGGCCGCCGACCGCGGCGGCGACGGGAGCCTGCAGTAACGCACAAGCGACCCAAGCGCCAAGGCAAGCGTGTTTCCGGTCGCCTCTGCGCGGTAACGACGGCTAGGTGTGTGTGTGTCCGGCAGGCTTCACTCAGGCGACTCTCACATAGTTCATCATGCCGGTCTTGGGAGGTTCGAGGATATGACAATGGAACATCCAGTCACCCGGATTGTCGATGCCGGCGCGGTCGTTCAGGACCGGTATTGTTGCCTTATCTGCATAGTGCTGCGGCAGGCTCAGACGCTCGACATCCAGTGCCTTGAAGGAGTAGCCTGCAATTGATCGGGTGGGAGTAGTTCGAGGTGTTGATCAGAGCGAAGATTTAGGTCTTGCCGCGCGCCGGCGTGGTGATGGCGGCGGCAAGCCTTTTAGAATGTTCGATTTCCGACTAGGTAACGTCCTTGATCCTCCAGAAGGAACTCAGCAGATGAGCCGGGATTAAGCAATCGGCGATGGGTAGCTACGCCAACCGAACTAGCTGCCCTTTTCGATCGGCTATAGGGCTCAGACGCGTTTATGTTGTGTGATCAGCCAACGATCACTTACGTTGCCGGCATTGGTATTTGACGCTCGCCCAATCGGCGGAATCGTTGGTTGCGTGTGGCGCAACCAATCTTTCTTTCGATTTCTAGGCGTCTACAAACCTTTTTTGCGGGCGCGAAGACTTCATCTTCGATGGCCAGCGTAGCTCTTCGCTCCCAACGCGTTCCATAACCGCAAGGGTGAGATCAAGCGAACCGGACAAAACCGGAGATAAACAGGCCCGCTACAAAGCGGGCTCTTTTGTCGATAACGGGCCGAGGAATCTGACACCTCACGAGGGGCCTGCAAGCAGGCAAAGCCGACGCAACGGGGCAGTAAATCACCCAAATCCCGCAACGAAAATCTTCCCCACTTCCATCTCTCCAAAATATCCCAACGCCAATGCCGCGGGGGCTTCGGTTTGTCGTAAGCATAGTGGGCTAATGCTTGTCCGAATATTCACGTCTACTATCGAAATTTCGAATGTGCTAAAGTATTTTTACGTGGTGCTTTAAGTTTCCGCGTACAGGTTTCTATTGGTCTTTCCAGGCCTGCTGTCTCGTTCAGCCGGAGTATTTGTTTTCATGCCGTAAATCGATAAACTTTCCAGGAGGGGAACAATGCGAAAATATGCATCTTCTCGATCGGTAATATGGCGCAGGGGGCGTTGGTTTCCGCTTGGGCTATCGATATCAAGCGTCTTCTGCGTAGCCAGTCTTCTTACCGGGATTGCCGTTGCCCAGACACCCACCGAAGAGCAGCGCAACGAGGTTCGGGCAGCCTGCCGTTCCGATTTCATCGCACAATGTTCCGGCGTGCAGCCGGGTGGCATGGAGGCGCTGAATTGCCTGCAGCAACATGATTCCACTCTTTCCGCCGCCTGCCGCAAAGCGGTGTCTGCGATCACCGCCAAGCCGAAATCGACATCTGCAGAGCCATCTCAAACGGCGCCTGTTACGACAGGGGCGGCGACGCCGGCACCGGCAGCTGGCGCTCAGACGGCAGCTCAACCGACCGAGGCGCAGCGCGATGCCGTCAAGTCAGCCTGCCGCTCCGATTTCATGGCGCAATGCTCCGGCGTGTCCCCGGGAGGCGCTGCGGCACTCTCATGCCTGCAGCAGCATAGCGCCCGCCTGTCGGCACCTTGCCAGCAGGCCGTTGCGGCCATCGGTGCAGCAGGCGCGCCTGCAGCCGGTGCAGGTGCTGCAACAGCTGCGGCACCGCCGGCAACCCGGCCGGCTGCCATGCCTGTCTTTTCTCCGCGCGAGGAAATGATGATCGTGCGCGAGACCTGCGGGCCTGACTTTCGGGCTTTTTGCCGAATGGTGCCGGTCGGCGGCGGGCGGGTCATCTCGTGCCTGCGGGACAATCTGCAGCGCGTATCGCCAGCCTGCCACAGGGTGCTGACCTCGGGGCTGTAGCGGCCTTCCTATTCGTATCCGGTTTCGCCGGGAATGCCTGAGCCGTCAGGCATTCTCCTGATGGTTCCTCACAGCCATTCCGCGATCGTCACAGGGCGATCCGAAATCTCCGCATTCGATGAATTCAACGACGACACAAATGAAAGGCAGTTGTCATGTCATCGACTTCTCATCTATCGCGATTGAGACGAATATTCAGCTATTCCGCTGTTGTTGCCGGCCTCGTTCTGCCAACACATGCATGGGCGGATGATGCAAGAGATCTTCTGAAGGCCATGTCCGATTTTCTGGTGGCGCAGAAGACGATATCTTTCAACTACCAGTCATCGCTTGAGGCAGTGACGCCGGACTTCGAGAAGCTGCAATTCGTCAGTTCAGGCACGGCCAATATTACCCGGCCTGACAAACTGCGCGTTACGAGAACCGGCGGCTTTGCCGATATCGATGTCAGCTTCGACGGTTCGACGCTGACCGTGCATGGCAAAAACCTCGACGCTTACGCGAAGATCGACGGTAAGGGCTCGCTCGATGATCTGATCGACAGGCTCGCCGATGCTGGCGTGGAAGCACCGGGCGCCGATCTTCTCTCATCGCATGTCTTCGATATCCTGATGACCGATGTGACCGAGGCAA
This sequence comes from Hyphomicrobiales bacterium, assembly GCA_900473185.1. Lineage (GTDB taxonomy): Bacteria > Pseudomonadota > Alphaproteobacteria > Rhizobiales > Rhizobiaceae > Rhizobium. The sequence goes on from UCKU01000044.1 coordinate 18,378, forward strand.
AGCACATCTCCAGCGCCTTCGTCGACGGTGTGGAATGCGAATATCTGGCCTTCCGTACGCCGGAACTCGACTGGCAGATCTGGATACAGACGGGGCCGCAACCGATACCTCGGCGCTATGTGATCACCAGTAAACATGTCGTCCAAGCGCCGCAATATACGGTTGAGATCAGTGACTTCAAAAGCGGAGCAGATGTTGCCGCCACGTCCTACGACATCGATATCCCGGCCAATGCCAAGACCGTGGATCTGAGCGAACTTCAATCGATCGATGAGCTTCCGGCGCCTGCCGTTACAGGAGAGATGCAATGACCCTCAGCAAGCTCTTTTATGCCCTCTGCCTTGCCGGCGTGATGACCTTCACGGATTTTCGCCTAGAGGGGCAAGGTCCGCTGCCTGTGTCGATCGGCTTCGCCACACCGGCGGGCGCCGTCATCGGTCGGCCTCTGACGCCGCTCTCCTATGCCGGCGTTGCCCGCCGGACGACGCGCCGGGTTGTCCGGCGAACGGCGACGACGATTGCCGTTCTGCCTCCCGGTTGTATCTACGGCCCTTATTATGGCGGCTATTACTACCGCTGCGGTGGCTTGTATTATGCCAAGAGCGGCGGCGTCTATGTGCAGGTGATCGTGCAATAGGCGTCAGTCAGCCTATTGCACCTTCATCTCTGCCGCCTCTGCGACCGCAGGGGCTTTGCTGCGGCGCCTTCTGAATTCTTCGAGGCGCTGCAGCACAACGTAAAAGGACGGAACGAACAGAACGGCAAGGCAGGTCGATGCGATCATGCCGCTGAAGACAGATATGCCGATCGACTTGCGGGCGGATGCGCCGGCTCCTGTTGCCAGGACGAGCGGCAGGACGCCGAGAATGAAGGCGAAGGATGTCATGAGGATCGGGCGGAAGCGCAGGCGGGCCGCCTCTACCGCGGCATCCAGTATCTCCATGCCTTCCTCACGCTTTTCACGCGCATATTCGACGATCAGGATGGCGTTCTTCGATGCCAGCGCGATCAAAAGGATCAGGCCGATCTGGGTGTAGAGATTGTTGGCAACACCGGCCGCCATCAGCGCGCCGACCGTACCGAGCAGCGCAAGCGGGACGGCCAGCAGCACGGCAAGCGGCAGGATCCAGCTTTCATATTGGCCCGCAAGCACGAAATAGACGAGCAGCATGCCGAGCGCGAAGATATAGTAGATCTGTCCGCCGACCGCCTTTTCCTGATAGGAGAGCGCCGTCCACTCATAACCGGTTCCTGTTGGCAAGGTCTGGTCGGCGATCTGCTCCATGACATCGAGCGCCTGGCCGGAGCTGAAGCCGGCGGCAGGTCCGCCAACGATGGTTGCTGACGGGTAGAGGTTGTAGAGGCTGATCAGTGAGGGGCCTTGCATCGGCTTGATATCGACAACGGTTCCAAGCGGCACCATCGTGCCATCGCCGGCCTTGACCTCCAGATTGCGGATATCGTCAGGAGTGACGCGAAATTCCGGAGATGCCTGGGCATAGACCTGGAATGTGCGGCCAAACTTATTGAACTGTGTCACGTAGCTCGATCCGACGTAGCCCGACAGCGCAGAGAAAACCTGTCCGACCGTGACGCCCAACGTCTCGGCCTTGATACGGTCGACCACGACCTCAAACTGCGGCACATTCGAGCGAAACGACGTGCTCAGCCTTTGCAGCGATGACTGGGCTTCGCCGTTTTTCACGATCGTATCGGTAAGGGACTGCAACAGTGCATAGTCGGAAACACCATTCTTGAGCTCTACCTGCATCGTGAAGCCGCTGGCATTGCCAACGCCCTGGATCGGGGGCGGCACGATGACCAGGGTTTTCGCGACTAGTACGTTTTGCAGCGCGCCGTTCAGATGCTGGTAGATGGACAGGAGATCCTGGCCCTTTTCCTTTAGCCTTTCGTCCCAGTCCTTCAGCACGACATAAGCAACGCCGGCATTCTGTAGGCTGGCATTGTTGTCGAGAACGGATATGCCACTGATCGTCAGGACCTGATCGACGCCCGGTGTCGCCTGGGCGATCTTGCCGACCTCCGCCATGACAGCGTCGGTGCGCTCCTTGGAGGCACCATCCGGCAGCTGTGCGCCGATCAGCACGTAGCCCTGGTCCTCGATCGGCAGGAATGCAGTCGGTACGCGCGTCAGCCCCCAGACGGCGACGCCCATCAGGGCCAGCGCAAGAACGACCATAACAGCGGCGTGGCGTGTCATCGCGCCGATCAGCCGGACGTATCCGCGTTCGCCCCAGTCGTAGATCTTGTTGAAGCCGCGATAGATGAAGTTGCGTTGTTCGGGAGGTACCGGCGTGCGCAGCCATAGGGCGCATTGCGTCGGTTTCAGCGTCACAGCATTGATGGCGCTGATCAGCGCCGTGGCTGCGATGACGAGGGCGAATTGCCGGTAAAGCTGGCCCGTCAGCCCTGGCAGGAAGGCGGCCGGAATGAAGACGGCCATCAGCACCAGCGTGATACCGATGACGGGGCCGAGCAGTTCGTCCATCGCCTTTTCGGCTGCCTGCCTGCCGGACATGCCGGCCTCGATATGCCTCGCAACCCCCTCGACGATGACGATTGCATCGTCGACGACGATCCCGATCGCGAGAACGATCGCAAACAGGGTGGAGAGGTTGACGGTAAAGCCCATGGCTGCCATCGCCGCAAAGGCGCCGATGATGGTGACGGGAACGGTCGTCGCCGGCACGAGCATGGCTCGCCAGTCCTGCAGAAACAGGAGGATGACGATGAGAACGAGAACGCCTGCCTCAATCAGCGTAACATAGACTTCGTTAATCGATGCCTTGACGAATTTCGTCGTATCGAAGGGCAGGTGATATTCGAGGCCCGGCGGGAAAGCCTTCGCCAGTTCCGCCATCTTCGCATCGACCGCCTGGGCCACGGCAATGGCGTTTGCTTCCGGCAATTGGGAGATACCGATACCGGCAGCCGGGCTGCCGTTCTGCATGAAGGTCTGGCTATAGGTTTGTGCACCGAGTTCGACCCGGCCGATATCGCGAATGCGCGTCACCCGGCCGCCGTCTGAACCGTCGACCTTGACGATGATGTTCTCGTAGTCGACCGCATCGTTCAGCCGGCCATTGATGTTGAGCGTGTATTGAAATGTCTGCCCTTGGGGAACCGGCGGAATGCCGATCTGGCCGGCCGTGACCTCCTGGCTCTGTTGCTGCACGACATTGACGATATCCTGCGGCGTCAGCCCGCGGGCCTGCAGCAGGTTCGGATCCATCCAGATGCGCATGGCATATTGGCCGGCGCCGAAGACCGTGACATTGCCGACGCCGGGCAGGCGGGCAAGTTCGTTCTGCAGGTTGATGACGGCGTAGTTGGAGAGGAACAGGCTGTCATAGCGGCTATCAGGCGAAGTCAGGCTGACGAAGCCGAGGATCGCAGTGGATTTCTTCTGGGTGCTGACGCCCTGAACCTGCACGGACTGCGGAAGCGACGACATGGCAATCGCAACACGGTTTTGCACCAGGACCTGTGCCTGATCGGGATCGGTACCGATGGCGAAGGTCACGGTCAGTGAGTAGGTGCCGTCGCTTGCGCTGGTGGACTGCATGTAGAGCATGTCCTGCACGCCGTTGACCTGCTGCTCGATCGGCAGGGCGACCGTATCGACGAGCGTCTTGGCGCTGGCGCCCGGGAAGCGCGTCGTCACCTGCACGGTCGGCGGAACGACATTCGGATATTGCGCCACAGGCAGTTGGAAGAGAGCCACCGCGCCAATGAGAACAAAGACCAATGCTAGAACATTGGCGAGCACCGGCCGTTCGATGAAGAAGCGCGAGATCATGCTGTTGTCCTTGGACGTTCAGATGAAGCGTGGTGGTGGATTTATTGTGTCGTCGCCGTGGCCCTTGCATCGGCGCCGGCTTCGGCCGGCTGCGTTTTCATATCGATTTTCTCGGGTGCAACCTTGCTGCCGGGTATCGCCTGCTGGATGCCTTGGATGACAACCCAGTCAGCCGGATCGAGGCCGGATTCGATGACGCGCAGCGCGCCTTCGCGTTGGCCCGTTTTGACCTGTTTCTGCTCGATAGCGTGATCCTTGCCGAGAACGAGCAGGTAGCTGCCGAGCTGGTTGCTGGCGATCGCATCGTCGCGTACGAGCAGCGCCTTTTCATTGTGGCCGATAGGCACGCGAACGCGCACAAAGAGGCCGGGTAGCATGGCCTTGTCCTTGTTGTCGAACAGAGCTCGGACCTGGAGCGTGCCGGTCGATGCATCGAGCTGCGGCGAGACGTAGTCGAGATGTCCCTTGTGGGGATAACCCTCCTCGGATTGCAGGCCGAGTTCGGCGGGGATACTCGGCAGGTCCGTCTGCTTGAAGGTGCGTCCCTGCTTTCTCAACATATCCTTGATCAGCAGCACCTGGGATTCGCTGACGTTGAAATAGGCGTAGATCGGATCCGTTTGAACGATGCTTGCAAGTTTGGTCGGGCCTGAGACGCCGACCAACGTGCCGATATCGACGAGGTGGTTGGTCACCGTACCGTCGAAGGGCGCAATAACTTCTGTATAGCCGAGATTGATCGTCGCGAGTTCGAGATTGGCCTGGGCATTGAGGATTTGCGCATTGGCTTCGTCGAGCGTCGCCTTGGCGCTGTCGACGGCTGTCTGCGTCGTGACCTGCTGCTTCATCAGATTGACCTGACGATCGTACTCCTGCTTGGCACCAACCTGGGATGCCTGTTGCGATGCGAGGGACGCCTTGGCCTGATCAAGCTGGGCCTGATAGGTGTCGCGCTCGATCCCGAAGAGCTTGGTTCCCTTCGTTACAGTCGTGCCATCCTGATAGTCGATCGATTGAAGATAGCCTTGGACGCGTGCTTCGATATCGACCGAGTTCAGCGGTGCGGTATTGCCGGTCAGATCGAAATAGAGGGTGATTGGCTCCTGGACCGGCTGGGCGACGCGAACGGCTGGCGGCGGAGGCGGGACGTAGGTATTGCTGCTTCCATCGCATGCAGAGAGCGCTGCCGTGCCGATGAGCGTTACAAAAATCTGCAGACCCCGATGCAATCCCCCACGCATTGCTTCCGCCCCGACGATCTATTTTGCCCCGGTCTTCATGCGTGCCTTCGCGGCGGCCCCCATAAGCCGCCGGGTGTCTCAGGCATATGGTACTATGTCGCGGGGTCGCCTAAAATTGCAATAGCTTCTGGCATGCAATTTAGCTGTGCCTAAACGATTGGTGATCGCGTAATCCCGGCAACGGCTCAGTCTGCATCTATTTGTATTCACTGCTGGGTGATGAGCAGCACGTAAGCCACGAACAGCATCAGGTGAACTGCACCCTGCATGAGATTGGTGCGGCCACTTGAAAAGGTAATGATACTGACGGCGATCGTCAGCACGAACATGACGAGATCCGGCCCTTGAAGCCCTAGCGTGACCGGGTGCCCGTAGAGGCGGCTGATTGCCAGCATGGCCGGCACTGTCAGGCCGATCGTCGACAGGACCGAGCCGAGAAAGATGTTGATGGAACGCTGCAGATGGTTGGCGACGGAGGCGCGCACGGCGCTGATCGCCTCGGGTGTCGCGACAAGCACCGCCATGACCACACCTCCAAAGGCTGTCGGCGCGTGCAGGGTTTCGATGACGTAGTCGATTGGCTTGGCAAGCTGTTCCACCAGGAAGACGACCGGTCCCATATAGGCAAGCAGCAGAACGGCATGATGCCATACCGCCCGATGGTGCCGCATGTTGACGATGTGCTGTTCATGGTGGTTGCCGTCTTCGGCGAAGTAGCGCTGATGGCGGCCGGTCTGCAGCAGCAGGAATATGGTGTAGAGACCAATTGAGACGATGCCGAGAAACATTTGCCGCGGGGCCGAGGGGTGCGGACCATCCGGGCCGGCGAGAAAAGTCGGCATGACGAGGCTGAGGGTCGCGAGCGGCACGATGACGCCGAGATATGCATTGGCGCCATGCAGATTGTGCTGCTGATCTTCCCGCCGCCAGGCGCCAAAGAGCAGCGACAGGCCAACCATGCCGTTCAGGATGATCATGACGACGGCAAAGAGCGTGTCGCGGGCGAGCGTCGGATTGTTTTCCCCATGCAGCATGACAGCCGAGATCGCCATCACTTCGATCGAGGTAATCGCAAGGGTCAGGATGAGGGTCCCGTAGGGCTCCCGAAGCTGCTCTGCCAGATGTTCGGCATGGCGAACGACCGACAGGGCTGACCCGAGCACGACGCCAAAAAGCCACAAGAAAATAAGGGTGAACCAGAAGGGTTGAGATAGTTTCTCGAAGATTGTCTCAGAGAAAGCGAGGAAGGCGAGGCTGGTCGCGACGCTCACGCCAAAGAACCATTCCTCGCGGACGATGCCCGCCATACTGGTGGTGCGCAATGCGGAACTGTCAGTCATCGGGATCACTACCGGCCACGGAGTATCCTCGCACCAAGACTAAGCGCGCTGCCATTTTCCTCTCCGCTCTCTCCGCCGCGTGGGCAAACCGAGCGGTGCGGCTCGGCGGCGGCTGCGAGCGATTGTCTCACGCAGAGGGGCATTCCGCCTATCTAAAAATCATCGCCTCAGGCTTGGGACGATTCAATGATATTTCCGCTTCTCTCGCCCCAGAATTTCCGGGGCGTTGAGGCCGGCAATCGGCCTCGATAGATCGGCGGGAATGTCGCCGGCGAGCTGGAGATCCAGATAGCGGGCGCAGCAGACGCGGAGGAACGAGGTGAAGTTGCCGAGATCATGGCCGGCGTCGATCGACTCATGGTGTAGCCTGGTGATGAGCTGGACCACGTTCATGCCGTCGCGGGTGGCAATTTCCTCCAGCTTCGACCAGAAGAAATTCTCCAACCTCACGCTGGTGACCATGCCGTCGATGCGCAGCGACCGGGTGGTGCTTTCCCAGAGCCGCGCATCGGCCTTGATGAACAGTTCACACATCACGTTCCTCCCGCGGGTCCGCTCAGGCGGCGTTGGTCTCCAGGGTCGCTGCCGCATCAAGCACCGTCATGAACTGGCGTAGCCACGAGGGATGGGCCGGCCAGGCCGGTGCAGTGACAAGATTGCCGTCGGAGACGGCATCGCTAATGGCGATATCGGCATAGGTGCCGCCGGCGAGCTCGACTTCCGGACGGCAGGCGGGATAGGCCGAGCAGGTGCGGCCTTTCAGAACACCGGCGGCAGCCAGAAGCTGGGCGCCGTGGCAGATGGCGGCAACCGGCTTGTTGGCATCGAAGAAATGCCTGACAGCCTTGATGACATCGGGGTTGAGGCGGAGATATTCCGGCGCGCGGCCGCCCGGAATGACCAGAGCATCGTAATCTTCGGCGCGCACGCTTTCGAAAGTAGCGTTGAGCGCGAAATTGTGACCACGCTTTTCCGAATAGGTCTGGTCGCCTTCGAAATCGTGGATGGCGGTGGCGACTGTCTGGCCGGCGGTCTTGCCGGGACAGACAGCATGGACCGTATAGCCGCAGGCGAGCAGCGTCTGGAACGGCACCATGGTTTCGTAGTCTTCAGTGAAATCGCCTGTGATCATCAGGATCTTGGATGCTGGCATTTCTTCCTCCCGTAAAAACCAACAGATGGACTTTAACAAAGGATCGCGAGCCGCGGGTAATATGGGAATACTACAGCAATTACTTGTCAGGTCGTCTCGCGGGCCCTGATATCGGGGATGGCGCAGGCATCGCCGCCGAACATGCGCGAGCGTGTGAGGAACCGTTTCTCTCGGCCGTTATCGAGCGAAAACATACCGCCGCGGCCGGGTACGACGTCGATGATGAGCTGCGTGTGTTTCCAGGCTTCGAACTGGCTGGCGCTGATATAAACGGGAACGCCGCCGATCTCTCCGAGCTTCACATCCAGATCGCCGACGATGAAATCGTCCGTCGGGTAGCACATGGGCGAAGAGCCGTCACAGCAGCCGCCGGACTGGTGGAAGAGGATATCGGGATAATCCCGCTGGATTTCCGTGATGAGGTCGAGCGCTGCATCGGTTGCAAGCACGCGCGGTTCGCCATTTATCGTCTGTTCCATTGATTGCCTCCTCGAAGACAATGCCTCCTCCCCGTGAGGGGAAGAGGCCTGATAATAACATAGCCGGCCACTTCTCAGAAGAAGCCGAGTTTCTTCGGGCTGTAGCTCACCAGCATGTTCTTGGTCTGCTGGTAGTGGTCGAGCATCATCTTGTGGGTCTCGCGACCGATGCCGGACTGCTTGTAGCCACCGAAGGCGGCATGGGCCGGGTAGGCATGGTAGCAATTGGTCCAGACGCGGCCGGCCTGGATTTCCCGGCCGAAGCGGTAAGCGCGATTGCCGTCGCGTGTCCAGACACCGGCGCCGAGGCCGTAGAGCGTGTCGTTGGCGATCTCGAGCGCTTCCTTCTCATCCTTGAAGGTGGTGACCGAGACGACCGGGCCGAAGATTTCTTCCTGGAACACACGCATCTTGTTGTGGCCCTTGAAGATGGTCGGCTTGATGTAATAGCCCTCAGACAATTCGCCGCCGAGATCGTTGCGTGAGCCGCCGGCCAGCACCTGTGCGCCTTCCTGCTTGCCGATATCGAGGTAGGCGAGGATCTTTTCCATCTGCTCGGTGGAGGCCTGGGCGCCGATCATTGTTGCCGGATCGAGCGGGTTGCCCTGCGTGATGGCTTCGACGCGTTTGACGGCCCGTTCCATGAAGCGGTCATAGATCGATTCCTGGATAAGAGCGCGGCTCGGGCAGGTGCAGACTTCGCCCTGGTTCAGCGCGAACATGGCGAAACCTTCGAGCGCCTTGTCGAAGAAATCGTCGTCTTCTGCAGCCACATCGGCAAAGAAGATGTTGGGTGACTTGCCGCCGAGTTCCAGCGTGACCGGAATGAGGTTCTGGCTGGCATATTGCATGATGAGGCGGCCTGTCGTCGTCTCGCCGGTAAAGGCGATCTTGGCGATGCGCGGGCTGGAGGCGAGCGGCTTGCCGGCTTCGAGGCCGAAGCCATTGACGATGTTGAGCACGCCGGGCGGCAGGAGATCGCCGACGATTTCCGCCCAGAACAGCAGAGAGGCGGGCGTCTGCTCGGCCGGCTTGATGACGACGCAGTTGCCAGCGGCGAGTGCCGGAGCCAGCTTCCAGGCGGCCATCAGGATCGGGAAGTTCCAGGGAATGATCTGGCCGACGACGCCGAGGGGTTCGTGGAAGTGATAGGCGACGGTATCGTGGTCGATTTCACCGATCGTGCCTTCCTGGGCACGGATGCAGGAGGCGAAATAGCGGAAGTGGTCGATGGCGAGCGGAATGTCGGCTGCCATGGTTTCACGGATCGGCTTGCCGTTGTCCCAGGTTTCGGCCTGGGCCAGAAGCTCCAGCTTATCTTCCATGCGCTGGGCGATCTTCATAAGGATGTTGGAGCGCTCGGTGGTCGATGTACGGCCCCATTTTTCCTTGGCGGCATGGGCGGCATCGAGCGCGGCGTTGATGTCCTTTTCATCCGAGCGCGGGATTTCGCAGAGCTTGCCGCCGGTGACGGGCGTGACGTTGTCGAAATATTTGCCGCCGATCGGCTCACGCCATTCGCCACCGATATAGTTGCCATATCTCAGCTTGTACGGCGACTCGACGATTTTCTGATGAAGCATATCATCCTCCCTTGATGAACGGGTTCCGGATCGAACCAGTGAGAGGAAATCTGTGTCGCTTTTGGCCGATGGAACAGGGTCGATCCGCAATACCGCAGCGCACAGTGTCGCAGAGTTGCGACAGGTTCCGGTGGTGCCACGAAATCGTGATTGAACCTTTGGCCTGATGTCAGTGCAGGTCCAGCTTCTTCATCTTCCGGTGCAGTGTGGCACGGCTGATGCCGAGGGCTGCGGCGGCCTGGGAGACATTGCCGTGCGTGCGTGACAGCGCGCGCAGCAGCGCCGCCTTCTCGGCTTCGGCCATCTCTTCTTCCTGCGAAACGCGGCCTTCATGCAGGGCGTCGGAGGCGGGAAGGCCGGCTGCGATATGTCTGTCATCCAGCTTGAGGGCAAGGCGGGCGGCACGCGTAGCGCCGAGAACGAGATCATGCCGGTCGACGGCGAGCAGGGCATTGGCGGAATTGACGCCGGCCGGCACCATGACGAAGCGGGCACCTGGAAAGGCGGAACGGAAGAGGTTGAGCTCGATGCGCATCGCCGCATCACGCACGGCTTGCGAGAGGATGCTCAGCGTCATTTCATTGACGTCGTCGCGGCAGGTAGAAATGTCCAGCGCAGCCGCCAGCAGACCGCGGTGATCGCGGATCGGCGCCGTGGTGCAGCTCAGCTTGATATTGGAGCAATAGAAATGCTGGTCGCGGAAAACGACGACGGCGCGGTCATCGGCAAGTGCCGTGCCGATGCCGTTGGTGCCGATGCTGGCTTCGGTCCAGACGGAACCGGTCCAGAGGCCGAGATCGTGGAATTCCTTGTCATTGCCGGCCGCACCTCGGCGTTCTAGCGCAATGCCATTGCGATCTGTCAGCAGCAGGCAGCAGCCGGCCTTGCCGACGGTTGCAAAGAGCCGGTCGAGTTCCTCCCGGGCATCGGCGATCAACTGTTCGGATTGCTCCTGCGCGAGGCCGAATTCCTGCTCGGTGAGGCGTAGTGGCGCGCGCTTATCTTCTGGCGCCAGCTGGTAGATTGTCATGCAGCGCCGCCAGGAAGCCACGATTGGAGAGCTGGCCGCAGCGGAATTTTGCTGTGCGCACGTATAGACATGCTCCGCATGTGCGGATTGTTCGTGCATTGAGGCTCCTCCCAGAACTTGCGCATATTCTGATGTAAATATGGCAGCTTTGCAATCAGGCCGGCATGACGGCCTGATGGTGGTGTCGCATTTCTGAGACAGTTGCGCTGTCCGTCCGAGCATCGTGATCGCGATAATCTGACCAGCCGGCTGCTTGCCGAGGCTGATTTTGCGGAATAGCGTCGTATTTCCCTGGATACAGCGGCCGGCGGGCGCCGGCTGCTGATATCGCGGACTTCACATTTAAGTGTTTGCACTGGTGACAGTGAAACAGATCCCAGCGCGGCTTCGTAGTTTCCTCAGTAGGCAACAACGAAAGAAAAAATCGCCATGCCGGGAATAAGTCCCACCCGGCGTTGTCTACCAGACAAGAGGACCTGTCGCAGCTGCTGACTAGGAGAGCAAAGCGATGATGAACAGACGATTGCTGTTGACCACTGCCGGACTTGGCGCCTTTGCCCTGCGCTTCGGTTTTGGCAGCCATGCCATGGCGGAGCAGAGCTTCGCCGTTACCCATACCGACGAAGAGTGGCGCAAGCTTCTGACGCCGGATCAATATTCGGTGCTGCGGCAGGAGGGAACGGAATATCCTTTCTCCAGCCCGCTGCTGCATGAAGAGCGCAAGGGCAATTTTGCCTGCGCGGGCTGCGATCAGGAGGCCTTTTCCTCGACCACGAAATTCGACAGCGGAACGGGCTGGCCGAGTTTCTGGGCGCCCCTTGACGACAAGGTCGTCGGCACTACTCGCGACACGTCTTTCGGCACGGTGCGCGATGCCGTTCATTGCGGTCGCTGCGGTGGGCATCTGGGTCACGTCTTCAACGATGGACCGAAGCCGACCGGATTGCGCTACTGCATGAACGGCGTGGCCATGACATTCCACCCGGCTTCTGCCTGATAGACGGATTATTGCGATGCTTCTCTTCGGCCTTGCCTATCTCGGCGGGGTGCTGACGATCGTCAGCCCCTGCATCCTGCCGGTGCTGCCCTTCGTTTTCGCCCGTGCCGGCCAGCCTTTCTTGCGCAGTACGCTGCCGATGCTCGTCGGCATGGCCGCGACATTTGCCGGGGTCGCGACACTGGCGGCCGTCGGTGGCGGATGGGCCGTGCAGGCCAACGAATATGGCCGCTATGCCGCCATCGTGCTGCTTGCGATCTTCGGCGTCATCCTGCTGTTTCCGGCACTGTCCGACTACCTGACGCGGCCGCTCGTTTCGCTGGGCGCGCGCCTGTCACAGTCCGCCGATAAAAGTACGCGTGGCGGTGGTTCGGCTATTGCCGCCTCGCTGCTGCTTGGGGTTGCGACCGGCTTGCTCTGGGCGCCCTGCGCCGGGCCGGTTCTCGGCCTGATCCTCACCGGTGCGGCACTGCAGGGTGCGAATGTCGGCACGACGCTGCTACTGCTTGCCTATGCGCTCGGGGCAGCAACCTCGCTTGCGCTTGCGCTTTTGATCGGTGGCCAGGTCTATCAGGCCATGAAACGATCTCTTGGAGTCGGCGACTGGCTGCGGCGTGGCGTCGGCGTGGCTGTTCTCGTCGCTGTCGTGGCGATCGCGCTTGGCCTCGATACCGGTTTCCTGACACAGGCTTCGCTTGCCAGCACCAATGTTTTGGAACAGGGGCTGGTCGATCGGTTCCATACGCGGCAGCAGACGGCCGCCAATGCGGGCGGCGCGATGAAGTCTGTCGTCATGCCGGCTGGCGGTGGCGGCTCGATGGCCATGAGCGGCGGCAATCAGATGATGATGGCGATGAAGCCGAAGGGTGCTGCCGAGCAGCTGCCGGTCGAGGGACAGATGCCACCGCTCGACGGCGCGGTGCAATGGTTGAATTCGGGGCCGCTGACGGCCGAGCAGCTGAAGGGCAAGGTCGTGCTCGTCGACTTCTGGACCTATTCCTGCATCAACTGCCTGCGCGCCATTCCCTATGTCAAAGCCTGGGCGGAGAAATACAAGGATCAGGGCCTCGTCGTCATCGGCGTGCACTCGCCGGAATTCGCCTTCGAGAAGAATGTCGACAATGTGAAGAAGGCGATTTCCGATCTCGGCGTCACCTATCCGGTCGCCGTCGACAACGACTATGCGATCTGGCGTGCCTTCGACAACGAATACTGGCCGGCGCATTATTTCATCGATGCGAAAGGGCAGATCCGGCACCACCATTTCGGCGAGGGCGATTACGACCAGTCCGAACGGGTAATCCAGCAACTGCTGGCCGAAGCCGGCAAGACCGGCGTTTCCAGCGACATTGTCGATGTGAAGGCGACCGGCGCCGAAGCTGCTTCGGATGCGGCGAATGTGCAGTCTCCGGAAACCTATGTCGGCTACTCACGCTCGCAGAACTTCGTCGATGACAAGGGCACGGTCAACGATGCGGCTCATGACTATGTCGCCGCGCCGCCCAAGCTCAATGAGTGGGGCCTTACAGGCAACTGGACGGTCGGCCCTGAACAGGCAACGCTGAACGGCGTCGATGGCAGCATCTATTACCGGTTCCATGCCCGCGACCTGCATCTGGTTCTGGGACCTGGTGCGGATGGCAAGCCGGTACGCTTCAAGGTGACGGTCGACGGCAAGGCGCCGGGCGATGGGCACGGTGTCGATACGGATGCCGACGGCAATGGCACGGTGAAGGGGCAGCGGCTCTACCAGCTCGTGCGTGAAGCCGGGCCGGTCGGCGACCACACGTTCGAGATCCATTTCCTCGATCCCGGCGCGCAGGCTTTCGCCTTCACCTTCGGCTGAGCCAGCCCTCGATGCCTCTTGCTGCGGCCCGGCCCGTGGCGAAACAGGCTGTCAGCAGATAGCCGCCCGTCGGCGCCTCCCAATCCAGCATCTCTCCGGCTGCAAAGACGCCGGGGAGATGTTTCAGCATATAGGTCTCGTCGATTTCGCTGAAGGCGATGCCGCCGGCAGAGGATATGGCCTCGGCGATGGGGCGTGGGCGCAGCAGCGGGACCGGCAGGGACTTGATGGCGGCAGCGAGTTTGTGCGGATCGTTGCGATCGGCTTCCGGCACCAACTCACGCAACAGAGCAGCCTTCACACCGTCGAGACCCGCGCCCTTACGCAGGCGGTTGGAAAAGCTCGTCTTGGCATCCTGTCGCGCGAGATCGCGAAACAGCCGATCCAGAGTGCGGCCAGGAGCAAGATCGATTGTCAGCGTTGCCTCACCATGTGCGAGCAGATCCTCACGCAAAGCGGCAGAGTGCGCATAGATCAGGCTTCCTTCGATGCCGTGTTTGCTGATGACGAACTCGCCCGGAAACGTCCCGGCGCGCGATGTTGCCGTCACCGATTTCAGCGGCTCTCCGGCGAAGCGATCGCGGAAGAGATCACTCCAGGTGACATCGAAACCGCAATTGGCGGGCTGAAACGGCGCGATCGCTACGCCGCTGCCGGAGAGCAGCGGCACCCAACCGGCATCGGAACCGAGACGCGGATAGCTGGCGCCGCCGAGCGCGAGCAGTGTGGCGTCGCCGGAAATGGTTTTGCGGCCGTCGGGTGTTTCGAAAACATGGCCGCCTTCGGCAAAGCCCATCCATCGGTGGCGGGTGAAGAAGCTGACGCCGCGGGCTTCGAGCCGTGCGAGCCAGGCGCGCAGCAGCGGCGAGGCTTTCATGACATTGGGGAATACCCGGCCGGAAGATCCGACGAAGGTTTCGGTGCCGAGGTCTGCCGCCCAGGCGCGGATATCGGCCGGGGTGAAGGCGTCGAGGGCGGCGCGCAGACGGGGATTGGCATTGCCGAAGCGGGTGGCAAAACGCTCGTAGTCTTCGGAATGGGTGATGTTGAGCCCGGATTTGCCGGCGAGCAGGAACTTGCGGGCAAAGGTGGGCATCGCATCATAGACGGCGACAGCATGGTCGCTTGCCGACAGCATTTCGGCTGCCGAAAGGCCGGCGGGGCCGCCGCCGATGATCGCGATCGTCTTCTGGTTCATAGCGCCTTCTTGGCGCGGGCGGTCAGCGAGCGCAAGTCTCAGTGATGCGGATGCACGCACTTGCCGTGATCGGCGAGCACCTCGATGACCCGGCATTGATCGACGCGGCCATGGCCGCAGCCTTCGACCATCTGTTCTAGCTCGGCCTTCAGGGCATTGAGACTGCGGATGCGCTGTTCGACCTCGATCAGGCGGGCCTTGGCGATGGCATCGGCGGAGGCACAGGACTGGTGCGGGTCGTCCTGCAGCTGCAGCAATGTGCGGATCGCCTCGATCTCGAAGCCGAGTTCGCGGGCGTGGCGGATGAAGGCGAGGCGGTTGAGGTCCGATGGCTCGTAGGAGCGCTGATTGCCCTCGCTGCGGTTCGGCGCAGACAACAGACCGATGCCCTCATAATAGCGGATCGTCGGCACCTTGACGCCGCTCTGGCGGGCGGCTTCACCGATGGTGATCTTTTTCATGATTTTCCTCTTGCACCTCTAGTCGCTAGAGGATGTAGGAACGATACTGCCTACAAGCAAGGATCGAAATCATGAGTGAAGCAGCACAGGCACGGTACCGGGTTGGCGGCATGGATTGCGCCGCCTGCGCAACGAAAATCGATACTGCCATCCGACGCGTGCCCGGCGTCGAAGACGTCTCCGTTTCGGTGACGGCAGGCACGATGACGGTGCGCCACGATGGCAGTAGCGATCTCAAGGCGATCGAGAAGAAGGTGACCGGCCTCGGCTATTCGGTTGCTCCGCTCGCAGGCAAGGCTCCTGTTCGCGAGAGCAAGGTCGGCCATGACCATGCGGGTCACGACCACGATCATGGGCACGACCATGACCACGATCACGATGGGCATGAGCACCATGGCCACGACCATGACGATCATGATCACGAAGGCCATGATCACGATCATTCCGGTCACGATCATTCGCATGGTGCCGAGGAGATCGAGGGTCTGCACGGCCATGATCACGGGCCAATGACCGGCCCCTGGTGGCAGAGCAAGAAGGGCCGGTTGACGATCTTTTCCGGCCTCGCACTCGTTGCTGCTTATGCGCTCGGCCACCTGGTGCCATCGATCGCTTCCTATGCCTTCATCGTCGCCATGCTGGTCGGGCTGGTGCCGATTGCGCGCCGCGCGGTCATGGCCGCCCTTTCCGGCACGCCCTTTTCGATCGAAATGCTGATGACGATTGCTGCTGTCGGCGCCGTCATCATCAATGCCGGCGAAGAGGCGGCAACGGTCGTCTTCCTGTTCCTCGTCGGCGAGCTGCTGGAAGGGGTCGCTGCCGGCAAGGCGCGCGCCAGCATCCAGTCGCTGACGACGCTGGTGCCGAAGAATGCGCTGCTCGAGACGGGCGGCGAGGTGAAGGAAGTGCCGGCTGAGACGCTTGCGGTCGGTTCCGTCATTCTCGTCCGGCCGGGAGACCGGATTTCCGCCGACGGGACAATTGTTTCTGGCGAAAGCGCGATCGACGAGGCGCCGGTCACTGGTGAAAGCACGCCGGTGCGCAAGGGCGCTGGCGAGACGGTCTTCGCCGGCACGGTCAATGGCGATGCGGCCCTACGTATCCGTGTCACGGCCGCTGCGGAGGACAATACGATTGCCCGCGTCGTCAAGCTGGTGGAGGAAGCCCAGGAATCGAAGGCGCCGACGGAGCGCTTCATCGATCGCTTCTCCCGCTATTATACGCCTGGTGTCGTCGTCGTGGCGGCTCTGGTGGCCGTTTTGCCGCCGCTTCTGATGGGCGGGGCATGGGGCGAATGGGTCTATAAGGGTCTCGCAATCCTGCTGATCGGCTGCCCGTGCGCACTGGTCATTTCCACGCCGGCGGCGATCGCCGCCTCGCTTTCGGCGGGTGCGCGCCGTGGCCTGCTGATGAAGGGTGGCGCGGTCCTGGAATCGCTTGGGAAGGTGACGGCCGTTGCCTTCGATAAAACCGGTACGCTGACCGAAGGCAAACCGCAGGTCACCGATATAATTTCCTATGGACGCATCGAGTCAGAGGTGCTTTCGCGCGCTGCCGTTCTGGAGCAGGGCTCCAGCCATCCGCTGGCGTTGGCAATTCTCAACCGTGCCAAGGCCGACCGTGTGCCCGTACCGCCGGCTTTCGAAGTCGAAGCGCTTCCCGGCAAGGGCATGACCGGCAAGGTGGGTGGGGAGACGCTCGATCTCTTGTCGCCGCCAGCTGCGCGCGAGCGCGGGGCGCTGAATGCGGAACAGGACGAGCAGGTCGCCGTACTGAACGGGGCGGGCAAGAGTGTCTCGGTATTGCTCGTCAATGGTGTCGCAGTCGGTCTCATCGCCATGCGTGATGAGCCTCGTGAAGACGCAAAGAGCGGGCTTGCGACGCTGAAGGCAGCGGGCGTACGCGCCATCATGCTGACCGGCGACAACAAGCGCACGGCGGCAGCCGTTGCCGGCGATCTCGGCATCGACTGGCGCGGCGAGCTGCTGCCGCAGGACAAGCAGCGCATCGTCGGCGAATTGAAGAAGGAAGGTCTGTTCGTTGCCAAGGTGGGTGACGGCATCAATGATGCGCCGGCGCTTGCCACTGCCGATGTCGGCATCGCCATGGGCGGCGGCACCGATGTGGCGCTGGAGACGGCGGATGCGGCTGTGCTTCATGGGCGTGTCGGCGACGTAGCCCGGATGATCGACCTTTCGAAGCGGACGATGCGCAATATCTTTCAGAACATCACCATCGCGCTCGGGCTGAAGGCCGTGTTCCTGGTTACCACCATCATCGGCATTACCGGCCTGTGGCCGGCGATCCTCGCCGATACGGGTGCGACCGTGCTGGTGACGATGAATGCGCTTCGTCTCCTTCAGATAAAGACATAAAGATTTCTTTATATCACCTTGACGTTGCGATGCGGCGGGTGCATGCTTGCCGCATCGTTGGTTCTTGGGATCAGACAATCCCAAGCTAAGAGGGAATTCGGTGCGGCAATCGCCAAGACCAAAGCTGCCCCCGCAACTGTAAGCGGAGAGACACCGTCCTAAGACGTCACTGGGAAGACGCCCGGGAAGACTGGACGATGTCGATGACCCGCAAGCCAGGAGACCTGCCACGATAGATAACGTCCACGGGTGGGGTGTCCCGGTGTGCCGCTTTGCGCGAGACGGCATTCCCGTGGCCGTATCTCGTCGATGCGTTGCGCCGCAGCCTTGCCCATAACCTTCGGGGTAAGGAAATGACCATCAAGACTGCAAATCTCGGCTTTCCCAGGATCGGAAAGCATCGCGAACTCAAATTCGCACTGGAAAGGTACTGGGCCGGCAAATCCGATGCCGGCGCGCTTCTCGATGTCGGCAAGCGGCTGCGGGCAGAAAATTGGGCGCTGCAGAAAGAGAAGGGGATCGATATCATCCCCTCCAATGATTTCTCGCTTTATGACCATGTGCTCGACACGGCCGTCATGGTCGGGGCCATTCCTTCCGCCTATGGCTGGAAGGGCGGGCCTGTGGCGCTCGACACCTATTTCGCCATGGCGCGCGGTTCGACCGGCGATCAGGCGCATGCCGATTGCGGTCATCAGCACCATCACGGACATGGCGTGCCGGCGCTGGAAATGACGAAGTGGTTCGATACGAACTACCACTATATGGTGCCGGAACTCGGCCCCAATCTGTCGTTCGCGCTGACGGCGAACAAACCGCTCGATGCTTTCATCGAAGCAAAGACGCTCGGCATCCACACCCGGCCTGTCATCCTTGGCCCCGTCACCTTTTTGAAACTCGCCAAGGGAACGGAGGAAGGTTTTGCATCGATCAGTTTGTTGGAACGCCTCTTACCCGTCTATGCGAGGCTGCTTGCCGAACTGAGTGCAGCCGGGGCCGACTGGGTGCAGATCGACGAACCGTGCCTGGTGTTGGATCTCTCGGGAGAAGAGCAGGCGGTGCTGAAACATGTCTATCGCGCACTGCATGAGCTGGTGCCGAACCTGAAGATCATGCTTGCCACCTATTTCGGCGATATCGGCGACAACCTGCCGACGGCACTTGCGCTGCCGGTCGCGGGCCTGCATGTCGATCTCGTTCGTGCTCCGCAGCAGATCGATGCGCTTCTCACGACGCCTACCGACCTGACGCTGTCGCTCGGCGTCATCGACGGGCGCAATATCTGGAAAGCGGATCTTTCTGCGATCCTGAAGAGGATTGAGCCGCTGATCCAGTACTTCGGTGCCGATCGACTGCAGATCGCGCCGTCCTGCTCGCTGCTGCATGTGCCGATCGATCTGGAGCTGGAAACTGGCCTGGATGGCGAGCTGAAATCGTGGCTCGCTTTCGCGACCCAGAAGCTCTATGAACTCGCGGCACTCGGCGATGCCGGCAAGGCATCGGAGGTGATTGCGGCAGCGTCGCGGGCTGTTGCCTCGCGTGCTGCATCTCCTCGCGTGCATGATGTTGACGTCAGGCAGCGGGTCGGCGCGATCGATGAGGCGATGAAAACGCGCGGCAGTGCCTTTGCCGAGAGAACCGGCCTGCAGGAGCGTAAGCTTCGTCTGCCGCTCTTCCCGACAACGACGATCGGTTCTTTCCCGCAAACGTCAGACGTGCGCAAGTCCCGCTCGGCTTTCGCGAAGGGTACGATCAGTACGGCTGAGTATGATGCCTTCCTGAGGGAGGAGACCGAAGCGGCGATCCGCTGGCAGGAGGAAATTGGCCTCGACGTGCTCGTTCATGGCGAATTCGAGCGCAATGACATGGTGCAGTATTTCGGCGAGCAGCTTTCCGGCTTCGCCTTCACGCAGCATGCCTGGGTACAAAGCTACGGCTCGCGTTACGTTCGCCCGCCTGTCATCTTCGGTGACGTCTCGTGGCCGAAGCCTATGACGGTCGAGTGGTGGCGCTATGCGCAGTCGCTGACGGAGAAGCCGGTCAAGGGCATGCTGACCGGGCCGGTGACGATCCTCAACTGGTCCTTCGTGCGTGATGATCTCTCACGCGCCGATGTCAGCCTGCAGATCGCGCTGGCGATCCGTGATGAGGTGCTCGATCTCGAAAAAGCCGGCGCGGCGATGATCCAGATCGACGAGGCCGCTCTCCGTGAGGGTCTGCCGCTGCGCAAGGCCGACTGGAAGACCTATCTCGACTGGGCCGTCGAGAGTTTCCGCCTGTGCGCCTCCGGTGTTTCCGACGAGACGCAGATCCATACGCATATGTGCTACTCGGAGTTCAACCAGATCATCGATGCTATCGCGGCGATGGATGCCGACGTGATCTCGATCGAGACGTCGCGCTCGAAGATGGAACTGCTGGAAGCCTTCCGCAGCTACAAATATCCGAACGAGATTGGTCCCGGCGTTTATGACATCCATTCGCCGCGCGTTCCGGATGTCGAGGAAATGACCGAGCTTCTGACGCTGGCGCGCGAGCGTCTGACGGATGGACAGCTCTGGATCAATCCCGATTGCGGCCTGAAGACCCGAAAGTGGGAAGAGGTGCGTCCGGCACTCGTCAATATGGTGGCAGCTGCTCGGCTGTTGCGTGCTGCCGCAGCGACGACCCGCGCCTGAGCGCCTAGTTGATTCCTGGAGAGCCGGCTATATGCCGGCTCTTGCCTCAGCAGCCTTCTCCACAGCCCGCTTTCTTTAAGCATTCGTTAACCATGATTTTCACAGGAATGTAGCAATTTCAAACATGCCGTAACGCGACGCACAAACCATCCGTTGACGCCAACTCCGATTCGAGTACTATATCTAGTGTTCAAGGTTCCTTCGATTCGTCAGGATCGCGGGCTAAGACGGGAATACGGTGCGTTTCGCCATGATGGCAAAACAAAGCCGGAGCTGCCCCCGCAACTGTAAGCGGCGAGCAACTGTCCGATTTCAGGTCACTGAGGCATGAAGCTTTGGGAAGGCTGCGGGCAGGGTGCTTCGACCCGTGAGCCAGGAGACCTGCCTTGAACGAAACGTCCACGGGCGGGGTGTCCGGAAGGTTGCGTGCATGTCAGGCGGATCAAATCCGCACCTGTTGCGCTGCCCCGAACGTCCGCATGAGCACTTCGGGGTTGAAGTCATGTCGAGAGCATCAAAACTGCCGCCCGCGCAGATTCTGCGAGGAATAATGCCTGGCGTGTAAAGCGCCAACTTTGCCAGATCATTCTCAAGCGTTGCCCCGGACGCCGAAAGGCGCCCGATCCTAGTTCTGCGTCCGGAATTCATTGACATCACGAGGAACATGATGAGCGTTACCGTTTACAGCAAGCCTGCCTGCGTACAGTGCACCGCTACCTACCGCGCCCTCGATCGTCTGGGCGTCGATTATCAGATCATCGATATCTCCGAAGATGCCGACGCGCTCGATCGTGTGCGCGGCATGGGCTACATGCAGGTGCCTGTCGTCGTCGCCGGCGATAGCCACTGGGCGGGCTTCCGTCCCGACATGATCAGCGCACTCTCCTGATCGGAGAAGAGTGGTGGGCCTGATCGTCTATTATTCCAGCCGGTCCGAAAATACCCATCGTTTCGTCGAGAAGCTGGGACTGCGCGCGGCGCGCATTCCCCTCAGCGCTGAAGACATCCACATTCGCGAACCCTATGTGCTGATCTCGCCCACTTATTGCGGTGACGGCGGCAAAGGGGCCGTGCCCAAGCAGGTGATCCGTTTCCTCAACGAGGCGGAAAACCGCTCCAACATCCGCGGCGTGATTGCAGCGGGCAACAGCAATTTCGGCGAGACCTACGGGCTTGCCGGCGACGTGATCGCGCAGAAATGCCGGGTGCCGTACCTTTACAGGTTCGAGTTGCTCGGGACTGCGGAAGATGTCGCCAATGTCAAAGACGGGATGGGACGATTTTGGACACGGGGACAAACCTGACGCGGGATGCGGGCGCAAAACCGCATAGCATTTCTGCTCATGCCGCTGGTGACAGGCAATTAAAGGCCTTGGAAGCGCTGGACTATCACGCGCTGAACGCGATGCTGAACCTCTATGACGATGAGGGCAAGATCCAGCTCGACAAGGACCGCATGGCGGCCAAGCAGTATTTCCTGCAGCACGTGAACCAGAACACGGTGTTCTTCCATAATCTCCGAGAGAAGCTCGATTATCTGGTCACGGAAGGCTATTACGAGCAGGAAGTGCTCGACCAGTATTCCTTCAATTTCGTCCGCGACCTGTTTGACGAAGCCTATGCCAAGAAGTTTCGTTTCCCGACCTTTCTCGGTGCCTTCAAATATTACACCAGCTACACGCTGAAGACTTTTGACGGAAAGCGCTATCTGGAGCGCTACGAAGACCGTATCTGCATGGTGGCGCTGGCGCTTGCCGAAGGCAACGAGCAGCTTGCCCGCGATCTGGTCGAAGAGATCATCACCGGCCGTTTCCAGCCGGCAACGCCGACCTTCCTTAACGCCGGCAAGAAGCAGCGCGGCGAGCTCGTCTCGTGCTTCCTGCTGCGTGTCGAAGACAATATGGAATCGATCGGCCGCTCCATCAATTCGGCGCTGCAGCTTTCCAAGCGTGGCGGCGGCGTGGCGCTGTCCTTGACGAACATCCGCGAGGCCGGTGCGCCGATCAAGCAGATCGAAAACCAGTCTTCCGGCATCATCCCCGTCATGAAGCTGCTGGAAGACTCGTTCTCCTATGCCAACCAGCTCGGCGCGCGGCAGGGGGCGGGTGCCGTCTATCTCAACGCGCATCACCCCGATATCATGCGCTTTCTCGATACCAAGCGCGAAAATGCGGACGAGAAGATCCGCATCAAGACGCTGTCGCTCGGCGTCGTCGTGCCTGACATCACCTTCGAGCTCGCCAAGAACAATGAGGATATGTACCTCTTCTCGCCCTATGACGTGGAGCGGGTCTATGGCGTGCCCTTCACCGAGATATCGGTGACGGAAAAGTATCGCGAGATGGTGGCGGATGCCCGTATCACCAAGAAGAAGATCAAGGCCCGCGAATTCTTCCAGGTGATTGCCGAAATCCAGTTCGAGAGCGGTTATCCCTACATCATGTTCGAAGACACGGTGAACCGGGCAAACCCGATCGCCGGCCGCATCAGCATGAGCAACCTCTGCTCTGAAATCCTGCAGGTCAGCGAAGCGAGCACCTTCAACGACGACCTTTCCTATAAGACGATGGGCAAGGATATTTCCTGCAATCTCGGCTCGCTGAACATCGCCATGGCGATGCATTCGTCCGATTTCGGCAAGACGATCGAGACCTCGATCCGCGCGCTGACGGCCGTTTCCGACATGAGCCATATCTCATCCGTCCCTTCGATCGAGAAGGGCAATGACGACAGTCATGCGATCGGCCTCGGCCAGATGAACCTGCATGGCTATCTTGCCCGCGAGCGCATCCATTATGGTTCGGAGGAAGGTGTCGATTTCACCAATATCTATTTCTATACGGTGACCTATCACGCCTTGCGCGCTTCCAACCGTCTGGCGGTGGAGCGTGGTGCGAGCTTCAGGGGCTTCGAGAATTCGAAATATGCCTCGGGCGAATATTTCGACAAATATACCGACCAGGAATGGAAGCCGGCGACCGAGAAGGTTCAGTCGCTCTTCGATGATGCCGGCATTCATATACCGACACAGGAAGACTGGCTGGAGCTGAAGAAGGCCGTAATGACGTCAGGCCTCTATAACCAGAACCTGCAAGCGGTGCCGCCGACAGGCTCGATCTCCTATATCAACCACTCGACCTCCTCGATCCATCCGATCGTCTCGAAGATCGAGATCCGCAAAGAAGGCAAGATCGGCCGCGTCTATTATCCGGCGCCGTTCATGACCAACGACAATCTCGACTACTATCAGGATGCCTACGAGATCGGGCCAGACAAGATCATCGACACTTATGCGGCGGCCACCCAGCATGTCGATCAGGGCCTGTCGCTGACGCTGTTCTTCCGCGATACGGCAACGACGCGCGATATCAACCGTGCCCAGATCTATGCCTGGAAGAAGGGTATCAAGACGATCTATTACGTTCGCCTTCGCCAGATGGCGCTGTCCGGCACCGAGGTGCAGGGCTGCGTATCCTGCACGCTTTAACCGACCGGAGATAATGATGAACATGCAATTCAAACCGGTCAGCCGCGTGCGCGCCATCAACTGGAACCGTATCGAGGACGACAAGGATCTCGAAGTCTGGAATCGGTTGACCGGCAATTTCTGGCTGCCGGAGAAGGTGCCGCTGTCGAACGACATTCCCTCCTGGGCCACGCTGACGCCGGCCGAGCAGCAGCTGACGATCCGAGTCTTCACCGGGCTGACGCTGCTCGACACGATCCAGAACGGTGTCGGCTCGGTCAAGCTGATGGCGGATGCGGCAACCCAGCATGAGGAGGCGGTGCTTTCCAACATCTCCTTCATGGAGGCGGTGCATGCGCGCTCCTATTCCTCGATCTTCTCGACGCTTTGCCTGACGCCCGATGTCGACGATGCCTATCGCTGGTCGGAAGAGAATGAGTTCCTGCAGAAGAAGTCGGCGCTGATCATGGAGCACTATGCGTCCGGCGATCCCTTGAAGAAAAAGGTCGCAAGCGTTTTCCTCGAAAGCTTCCTCTTCTATTCCGGCTTCTATCTGCCAATGTACTGGTCGAGCCGCGCCAAGCTCACCAACACGGCCGACATGATCCGCCTCATCATCCGCGATGAAGCCGTGCACGGCTATTATATCGGCTACAAGTTCCAGCGCGGACTTGAAAAGCTCTCCGAAGAGCGCCGCCAGGAGATCAAGGATTTCGCCTTCGACCTGCTGCTCGAGCTCTACGACAACGAGGCGAAATATACCGAAGCGCTCTACGACGGCGTCGGGTTGACCGAGGACGTCAAGAAGTTCCTGCATTACAACGCCAACAAGGCGCTGATGAATCTCGGTTATGAGGCGCTGTTCCCGGCCGAAGCCTGCAGGGTCAATCCGGCGATCCTGTCTGCTCTTTCGCCGAATGCCGATGAGAACCACGACTTCTTCTCTGGCTCCGGTTCGTCCTACGTTATCGGCAAGGCTGTCGCGACCGAGGACGAGGATTGGGATTTCTAGGGTTTAACTGCACGAAGCCCCTTATCATCCGGCCCGCTATCGCCCACATTCAACGCGAAGCAGAGATTCTGCATTTGTTGAATGTGGCGTAGCGGGAGTTTTCGATGAAATCCTTTTTGAACAAGGCTGATCCGGCAAGCGAAGCTGCCGAAGGTGTCTGGCCAATCCGCAGGCGCCGAATTCTCGACTGGCTGATCAACGAGACCCGCGGCGAGCGTTTCATCGACAATATCCTGGTGGAGATGTGCAAGCGGCTGCTGGCAGCCGGCGTACCGGTGAACCGGTCCAGCCTGCATTTCCGCACCAACCATCCGCAATGGATCGGCGCCCGCATCCTGTGGGTGGAGGGCATGGAAGAGGCAAAGATCAACACCTTTGCCTACGGGGTGGAAACCACGCCGCAATTCCTCAATAGCCCGGTCAATGAGATCCACAAAGGCACCAACGAGGTGCGGAAGAACCTCGAGGATTTATGGGAGGGCGACGATTATCCCTTCTACCAGGAACTGCGCGACGACGGCTATTCCGAATATATCGCCTGGCCGATCGATCATACGTTCGACAAGCGCCACGTCGTTACCTTCTCCACCAATAGGCCAGGCGGTTTTACCAGCGAACACGTGGATTTTCTGCGCGATTTGCTACCGGCTCTCACTCTTGTCAGCGAGATCCGGCTCAAGAACATCATGGCGCGCACGCTGCTGCAGACCTATGTCGGGCCGCATGCGAGCGAACAGATTCTCTCCGGCGTCATCACCCGCGGCAGCGGCACGACCGTCGGCGCGGCGATCATGATCTGCGACCTGCGCGATTTCACGGCGATCTCCGATCTCTGGCCGCGCGACGACGTCATCCAACTGCTCAACGATTATTTCGATGCCATGTCCGATCCGATCGAACGGCACGGCGGCGAAATCCTGAAATTCATGGGCGATGGGCTGCTCGCCATCTTCCCGCTGTCGAAGCCTTCTGCCTGCGAGGATCTGCTGACGGCGATCCGGGAAGGGCAGGAGGCGATGGCGAAAGTGAATGAGCAACATCAGCGCCTGGGGCGTGATCCCCTGCGCTACGGCGTCGGCGTCCACGTCGGCGACGTGATGTACGGCAATATCGGTTCGAGCCGGCGGCTGGATTTCACGGTCATCGGCCCGGCAGTCAACGTCGCTTCGCGGCTTGAAACCTTGACCAAGGAGGTTAAGCGGCCGGTACTGTTGTCTCGCGCTTTCGTCGAGATGGCGACCTGCACGGAAGAGATGGATAATCTCGGCACTTTTCCCCTGCGCGGGCTTGGCGAGCCGGTCGAAGTCTTCGCTTTCCGCGAAAAGCCGACAGCGGGGCGTGACGCAGCTTAGGCTACCGGAAAATTGATCTGCGGCGGCAGGAGCAGGCTCTGGCTCTCTGCTGCCGGATTGCCGATGCGCTGAAGAAGCATCTGGCCGAGATGTTCGCCCGCCTCGACCAGATCCTCATAGATGGTGTCGATCTTCGGCTGCAGATGCGTGAGGAGATGCGAGGTCTCCTTGGCGACGATATCGTAGTCTTCCGCGAGAACGCGCCCCGCATCATTCATGGCGGTGACGAGCGCCAGCGCCGAAACCTCGCCCGGACAGACGAACCCGTCTGGAACATCGGGTGCCGCGGCACGCGCCCGAAAGAAATCCCTGATCTCGTTGGCCGGTGAATCGAGCGTGACCGTTTCCGATATCTCATAGGCGACGCCGGCCTCGCGCACGGCGGTCATGAAGCCATGAAGGATGTGCTGGCTGAAGGTCAGCCGTTTCGGCGGCATGACGACTGTGACCTTCTTCCTGCCCTTGGCGATCAGGCGCCGGGTGGCTTCGTAGGCGAAGGCATAATTGTCGTAATCGACGTAAGGATGCGGTGTCGAAAACTCGGTGCGGCCGTGACAGACAAAGGGAAAGCCGACTTCCTGCAGCATCCGCACCCTCGCATCGAAGGGTTCCGTCCGCGTGAAGATCAGGCCGTCGGCGAAATTGTTGCGGACGATATATTCCGCTGCCTCGAGATCGGTCGTTGACAGGAAGTTCGGGGCGACGACGAGGTGATAGGATGTCTCTTTCAGCACCTTGGCGATGCCGTACATAATGGCCGTGCCGAAGCCGACCACTTCCTGATGTGGATCGAGAAGGATGCTGATGACGTTGGTGCGGCCTGTCTTGAGGCGCTGGGCCGCCCGGTCCGGCAGGTAGCCGATCTCGCGGGCAATGCGATGGACGCGCTCGCGCGTCTCGACTGATATTTGCGGCGCGTCGCTGAGTGCGCGCGAAACCGTCGTCACCGCAAGACCGGTCAGTGTCGCGATGGTACGCAAGGTCGGCTTGCCGCGCTTTTGCGCACCATCCGGATTTTCACCGCGTTGCAGTTGGGACGATTCGGTCACTAGGGACATTCCGTGCTGGATCGCGGCTACAATAACACGATGAAACCGGCACGCAATCAATCAATGCAAACGATTTAAATTTTTACGGTTTCTTAAGCAATCAGAAAAAATCAAATAAAATCAATATTTATCGAACTAATCATATTTTTCTCGGGAGTCGAGGAAGGACTTGACGTAACCGCGTTTATAACGTTTTAAATTGTTAACCGCGCTGGGAGGTGCGGTGTAGCGTGATGTTTGGCCGCCCTCACGGCGGAGGACATCGGGGCGGGCGAGGTGGGTCTCGCCGCCACTTACGAACGGGAGGATATTCATGCGCAAGTTTTTGAGCTCGGCAGCTCTTGCTGTCGTGATGATGGCTGGTTTCGGC
>UCKU01000006.1 GCA_900473185.1 Hyphomicrobiales bacterium
GGCCCGCCCGCCCTCAATCACGACCCTGGCTTTGCCCTGATCCGTAATGAGCACGCCGCCCAGCGTAAGAAACTCCTCAAGCAAATGGCCGATCAATCGCGGCAAATCGACCCAACCCTCCCCTGGATTGAAAATGGCGCCCGGCGACGTGACGGACCTGGCATCAACGCCCGGGGTCACACTCGCGATCTGGTCGGCCGAAAGATGCCGAGCGTCATAGCCAATCGAGGTCTCGTAGTCGAAGGCGCGAACGATCTCGTTCCCCTCGCCCTCGGCGTCCCAGGTCAAGCCACCCTCAAAGCGGAGCCAGTCCGCAGCGGGGTTACGTGCAGCCAGCGTGCGATAACGGTCGATCCCTGCCATGCGCAGCAAATGATAGGGTCTGGAACGCATGCGCGCAGAATTGAGCCAGGAGAGCGAACGGCCCGAAGCACCGTTGGCCGGCGGACCGTCATTGATGATGGTCACCCGGATGCCGCGCCGGGCCAGTTGCAGACCGGTGGAAACGCCGAAGATGCCGGCTCCGATGATGGCCGTTGAGCTGATGATGTTGTCGTTCATTTTCGTGTCTTTCAATGGTTGTGCGTAATGATCGGGAGAGAGATCAGAAGGCTTCCCAGCCGCCGGTCGTCGCTGAGCGAATGAGAACGTCAATCGCCTTTCATGTTGGCGATGGCATCATCCAGCCCTGACAAGAGCGGTTCCCCGTTGAAACGGTTGAGGCAAGTATCATTGTCATCTCCATGCGCCTGGTGGTCAGAGCACTTCCGCGAGGAAGCGCTGGAGGCGCGGGCTTTCGGGATTGTCGAAGATCGCCTCGGGCGTTCCCGCCTCGACCACGCGGCCCTCGTCCATGAACACGACCTGATCGGCGGCCCGACGGGCAAAGCCCATCTCGTGGGTGACGACGACCATAGTCATTCCCTGCTTTCCAAGATCGGCCATAAGGTTGAGCACACCCTTGACCAGCTCGGGATCGAGCGCGCTTGTCACCTCGTCGAACAGAATGACCTCAGGCTCCATCGCCAGCGCGCGGGCGATCGCAACACGCTGCTGTTGACCGCCCGAAAGACCGCCGGGACGGTGATGTTGGCGGCTTGCAAGGCCGACATCAGCAAGCCGCGCCTTGGCAATGCGTTCGGCTTCAGCCTTCGGCAGGCCCTTGATCTTCGTCAGCGACAGCATGACGTTTTCGAGCGCGGTGTGATCGGGGAAGAGGTTGAAGTGCTGGAAGACCATGCCGACACGCCTGCGCAGCCGCTCAGGCTTCATGGCGAGAATGCTTTGTCCGTCGACAAGGATATCCCCGCTCTTCGGCTCCACCAATCGGTTGAGGCAGCGCAAAAGAGTGGATTTACCCGAGCCGGACGGACCAATGATACAGGTGACACTACCAGCCTTCACCGTAAGGTCGACGCCCTTCAGCACATCGAGTTCACCATAGGCCATGCCAAGCCGGCGCACATCGAGGCTGCCACCCTTGAATTTAGGTTGAGATATGCTGCCGGTGCCGTCGAGTTCGCTGACCTCCTCCAGCCCGCTGGTGATGATCGCAGGGCGCTGCTTGCCAAGTCTCAAGCGATTGTCGATCGCGTTGACGACATGGGTCAGCGGCACGGTGACGATGAGATAGAAAATGCCTGCGAGCAGCAGCGGCGAAAGATTACCGGTTACGACCGCCTGGTCCTGCCCCACGCGAAAAATCTCGCGCTCCGATGCAAGCAGGCCGAGGAAGTAGACAAGGCTCGAATCCTTCACATTGCCGATGAACTGGTTGACAAGCGCCGGCAACACGCGGCGCACGCCTTGGGGCACGACGATCAACCGCATGCCCTGGCCGTAACTCATACTCAGCGCCCGACACGCCTCCATCTGGCCGCGATCGACGCTCTGAATGCCTGAGCGGAAGATTTCGCCGATATAGGCACCGGCAATCAGACTGAGCGCCAGGATGCCAAGGGGATAGGGCGACGGGCCGAAGAGTTCGCGTCCAATGCGCGCAAAGCCCTGGCCAATCAGAAGAATGGTGACGATGGCCGGCAGACCGCGGAAGACATCCGTGTAGATGCGGGCGGGAACGCGCAGCCAAGGTGAGCGAGAGATGCCCATGATGGCAAGCACCATGCCAATGACGACGCCAAGCACGGTCGAAGCTGCGGCCAGGATCAATGTATTCTTCAGGCCGACCGTGATCATGGTCGGCAGGACTTCGGCCATCGCATTCCAGTCAAGGAAGCTACGACGCAGATTTTCAAGCCAGTTCATCAAATGATCCCTTGCAAGAAAGGCCGGCCCGACCAACAGAGGTCGGACCGGAAGGTGGCATCACTGCTTGGGAAGATAGGCGTCTGGCATGGGAGTGCCGGGGAACCATTTTTCGTGGAGCTTCTTCCAGGTTCCGTCCTGCATGGCGGCATGAAGACCCTTGTTCAGAGCTTCGCGCAATGCGTCGTTGCCCTTGCGGACGACGAAGCCGGCTGGCGCATCAAAACTCGGGATGTTGATCGCCACCTTCAGCACCGGGTAACGCGCCGAATAGTCCTTGGCAGCCTCGTAGTCGAGGAAATGCGCATCGACCGTTCCGTTGTTGAGGGCCGACACAGCAGAGTTGTTGTCCGGAAATTTCACGAGGTCGGCACTCGTGAAGTTCTTCTGTGCATAGATTTCCTGCAGCGTTCCCTGTACGACGCCGAGCCGCTTGCCCTTGAGGCCCGCAACGTCGGTAATGCCGGCATCCGACGTCAACACGGTGAGGTAACCCGCAAGATAACCATCGGAGAAATCGACCGTCTCCTTGCGCTTTGCGGTGGTACCGATTGCGGCGGCCGCAACGTCGAAACGACTGTTGGCGACCGATGGCATAAGGGCCGAGAATTCCTGGCCGGTGAAGACAACCTGCTCTTTTTTGAAGCCCATGCGCTCGGCGACATTGAGAAAGAGTTCGATGTCAAAGCCGGTGAAATTGCCGTCAGCGGTCGTGAAAGCGTAGGGCTTGGCGTCACCCATCGTGCCGACGCTGATAACGCCCGGATCGATCAGGCCATAGGGATTATCTTCGGCAGAGGCCGGCGCTGCACCTGCAGAAAGGCCAAGGGCGATGGCAAAAAGGGCGACGCGAACTCTGGCGAAGGGGGACGTGACAATCTCGGGAAATTTCATCGTTTCATTCTCCTCTGGTGGTATCGTTTGCGATTTTCCACGACGCAAGGGTCCCATCCGGGCGACGGCAGAAACCGCACGTCCGGCCCATGCGATCGCATGTCGGATTTCGATGGATTTTTATATGAGACCGGTCTCTTTTTAAATTGAGACCGGTCTCATTGGCTTTTATCAATTGTTATCTTCGCATTTGCTAGTCGTCAATATCTCTTGTAAGGCTAGTTTTCATGGATCCGAACTCACCTCAAACCGCCTCCGTTACGGTGGCCGATGTCGCGCGCAAGGCGGGCGTATCAAAGGCAACCGCTGCGCGCGTGCTGGGCGGCTATGGGACCGTCAGCGATCGGGTGCGCGATGCTGTCACCGCCGCCGCCCGCGCGCTCGACTATCGGCCCAACGAACTTGCACGCAGTATGACGACGGGACGTTCCGGCACGATCGGCGTGGTCGTAGGCGATATTGAAAACCCCTTCTTCAGCCTCGCGATGCGCGGGATCACAGACGTCGCCCGGCAAGCCGGCTTTACCGTCATCCTTATCAATTCGGGGGAAGACGTATCGGCAGAAAAAGCCGCGATCCGGACGCTGATTGCCAAGCGGGTAGACGGTCTGATCGTCTCTCCGGCCAAGGAGACCGACGTTGAGCATCTTCGGGAGGTTGTCGGTTCAGGACGGCCACTGGCGTTGCTGGACCGCGGCATCAATGCTTTCGAGGTTGATACGGTCATTGCCGACGACCGGCAGGCAGCCGAGGGTGTCACACGCCAGCTTATCGCGTTGGGACACCGCCATATCGCCTATCTCACGGCCTGCGACACACCCGATCACCTTTTCCGAACGCCTGGTGACATCAATACCGGTTCCGTCCGCAGACGAATTGAGGGGTTTCTTAGCACCTGTCGCGAGGCCGGTCTTGGCCCGGTCGAACACTGGATTCACATGGGCGCCGTGATCCCCGAGCAAACGCGTCAGATCGCCGAGCGGCTGCTCGAGGCAAAGGATCGTCCAACGGCAATTATCGCCTCCGACAGCGTGATCGGGCTGGAAGTGTTCAAGACGAGCCGCGCGATCGGGCTGGCAATTCCAGATGATCTGTCACTCATCTCATTTCATGATGCTGACTGGACCGCGGTCACCTCTCCTCCCGTAACGGTCGTGCGCCAACCGGTCTATCAACTTGGTGAAATGGCTGCGCGTCTTCTCGTCGAGCGCTTGAACGGGTTTGCGGGGCCAGGACGCGAAGTCGTCCTTCAGACAGAATTCGTTGAACGTGCGTCTATCTCCAGCGCTCCGAGCCTACCGCGATAGCCCTCCACGCGGTCCGGACCGCACTGCCCTTGCGCCCATCATGACGGCACATCTACTGATCCTCTACTGAATCAGCAAAACGCGCTCGAAACCATCAGCAAATGCGCGTCAGCGCCCTTTTCGGGCGGCCCAGACGACCAATCCCGCCGAATCGCACTGGTCACAATCGTCCTATTTTGCGATCGACAAGAGCTCTAAGCACCGCCGCTACAGAGAAACGGACGGGGCTTTTAAGCCGGCATATTCCTCGTAGGAATCCTCGACGGTGAGGATATGGCTTCGCATCGTATCGGCGGCAAGTTCGCGGTTGCCCTGCAGGATGGCGACGAGGATCGCGTCATGTTCTTTGTACGATTTCGCCAAACGTCCTGTGGTCAGAAACTGTGCGCGACGAAACGGCGATAGCCGCCGACGTGTCGCGAGCGTGATCTCCACAAGGTAGGCGTTGTGGCTGCCGGCATAGATCGCCGCATGAAACTTCTCGTTGAGCACATGGTAATGGCTCGGATCGTTTTCCTTGAGAATCTGGGCAAGGCCTTCGTGAATGGTCTCGAGATTGCGCCGTTCCGAAAGGGTCATGCTGGCGGCGGCAAGGCTTGCGCAAAGCGCTTCAAGCTCCGCCATGACGTGAAACATCTGCCGCAGATGTTCCGGCGAAGGACGGGTGACGATTGCGCTACGATGCGGCCGCGTCTCAACGAGGCCCATGGCTGCCAGGTCCCGGATTGCTTCCCGCAAGGGGGTTCGCGAAACGCCGTAGCTTGCGGCAATCTCGGTCTCGTCGAGCGGCATTCCCGGCGAGAGCTTGCCATCGACGATATCGTCTGCAAGGCGCGTGCGCACTTCCTCGGCACGCGTCAGCTTCCGCCGCGATCCGGCTTCCTTGATCAAGGAATTGTCTTCGCCCCGGCGGGGTCTAGTCTTCATTATGTTGTCCAAAGCGGCCATCTTTGCGAGTATTCTTATGTCGGACTGGTGAGCTTGCGCAACATGCTTCGACCTCGGCGTGTATTGGACGGACCCGTCACCGATATAACCGCGCTATCGGCAAGCCTCCTCCAGCGCAGGAGAAGCGTGCAGGCGACGCTTGTAATGCCCACCAATACGCCGAACCAGATGCCGACGGCGCCGAGACCGAGCCCGAAGGCGAGAAAGATTGCGATTGGCATGCCGAGCAGCCAATAACCGCAGAGACCAATGATCATCGGCACTTTCGTGTCCTTCAAACCGCGCAGGGCGCCATTGGCTGCCGACTGCATGCCATCGAAGATGAGAAACGCCGCGAGGATCATGATCAGCTTTTGCGCCAGCGCCTGGATCGCCGAAAAATCGGCGGCCTCTTCAGCGAGGAACATGCCGGTGATGTCTTCTGACGCCACCAGCAGGATTGCGCCGAACAGCGCCATCAGGCCGGCTGCGGCGATCAGTGAGATATTGCCAGCTAGCCGGGCGGCCGCGTCTCTGCCGGCACCCAGATGGTAGGCGACGCGGACGGTTGCCGCCTGGCCAATCGCAACGATCGGGTTGAAGGCGATGTTGTTCAGCGTATAGGCAATCTGGTTGGCAACGATTGCAACCGTCCCCAAGCCGCTGGTAATCAGTGTCAGCACCAGCGTCATACCGAGCTCCGCCGCATAGATCAGGGCGATTGGCCAGCCGATCGACCAGACATCCCTCGCCGCCTTTGCCGCCGTCGGAAAGGCGCTGCGGAACGTCGAAAGCGGCAAATGTCCTCGTGCAATTGCATAGGCCGTCAAACCACCGGCGATCAGCCACCAGGCGATCACATAGGCGAGGCCGGCACCCGCAATCCCATGGCCGGGATCGCCGAAGGCACCAAAGGCGAGAACCGATAGAAGCGGTACATAACAGAGCGCCCCAAGCCCGACCGATACCATGATCAGCCAGGATTTTCCCGATACCGAGCAATAGAGACGGATCGGAGCGATCCACAGGATAGCCGGCAGCGCCCAGGCCGCCCGACTGATGAACTGCTCTACATCGCCAAGAATTTCGGACGCGACACCGAACGGCGCAAGTACGGACGGCAGATTGAGGAGGATTGTCATCGATAGGAGCGAAAAGACGAGGCCGACCAGCACGGCCCCGCCATAGGCATAGGCTGCGCCATCCTCCTCAACCGTCCTCGTTTCGCTTCTTCCTTTTGCGGCCGCCATCAGCGGGTGCGCGCCGGCGATCACACCCTGGGAGACGACCGTCAGCGCCTGGATGAAGATGGCGCAGAGGCCACCGGCCGCGAGCGCCGAGCCGCTGAGGCGGCCGAGCATGACGCTCGCCGCCAAGCTCATGACGAGCTGGCTCGCCTGGGTCACCGCCAGGGGAGCTGCGATGCCTGCCAGCGAGCGCAGTTCATTCCATGTCGTACGGCTCATGCTTGTCCCGATCAGGCTGCGGCGACCTGACCGGCGAAGGCATTAATGACCTCCTGGGCGCTGCGGCGGGCACCGGCCTGCAGATATTCCATGGCGACCAGCGCCGCATCATGTGCAGCCTGCCCGGAACCGGATACGCAATCCTCGATGACGCGGCAGTAATAATCGCCCTGGTGCGCATCGACGAAGCTGTAATGGATGCAGACATCGGTGAAGCCGCCGACGAAGAACAGGGTCTCGGCTTTGACGGCTTTCAGCAGGATTTCCATTTCGGTGCCGTAGAAGACCGAATAGCGGCGCTTGGTAATGCGCAGGTCGTCCGGACGCATCTCCATTTCCTCGACCGGGAATGGCGTGCCCGGCGAGCTTTCGAGGCAATGGATGCTTTCCGAACCATCCAGCTCGCGCCCGAAGTCGATCAGGTTATCGCGATGGGCTTCCTGCACGAAGATGACGGGAATGCCGGCCTTGCGGGCCGCATCCACCACCGACTTCGCACGCCAGTTGCGCTCGATATGATCGCCCATGAATTCCAGACGCGACGTCTTCGGACGCGGCATGAAGCCCGATTTTTGAATATCGACAACGATCAGGGCGGCACGCCCAACGATCATAGGCTTCGGCACGATCGGATTTCCAGACGTCATTTTCACTCGCTCGCTTTGAATAAACACCAAGGCCATCGCTCGCCTTTGCCCATTAAAAGGCGTGAGAAACGGCTTTCACGGCGAGGATTATACACGACGAATTTCAGTATGCAATATTGCATACAATGCGCATATTATTTGGGCATATGCCTATTTCCCTTCAAGATTTAAGCTGCAATAAAAGTAATAAAAACCGTCATTTTTTCTGTAATTATATGTTTTCAAACGATTATTTTAATTTGGCACAGGCGTTGCATATCAATTGGTCATCCGCTCAAGAGGACAGTTAAGGAGAACATAGCATGGCATCCAGAAAGCCCTCCTCGCCTTCCGGCCAGGACAGCAACTCGGCGATATCGCGCAGATCGGTCCTGAAGGCCGCCGGCGGCCTTGCCGCAGCGTCGATCCTTTCGGCGCCCTTCGTGCGACCCTCCTATGCCGCAGCGACGCTCAGGGTCTCGAACTTCGGCGGCTTCTTCGAGGAAGCTTTCGCGAAGAGCGTCTATCCGGCCTTCACCAAGCAGACCGGCATCGCGGTCCAGTCGATCCCGCAATCCGGCAGCTCGCAGTTCCTGGTCCAGCTCGGCCAGGCGATCCAGGCAGGCTCGGCCCCCATGGATATCTGCTGCGCCGGCCAGGCGGACGTCATCCGCGGCCGCCAGCGTGGCCTCTGGGCAACGGTCGAAGGCTCAAAGCTGAAGAACCTCGGCAACCTGATGGACGGCTTCGTCTATAGCGAAGACGGCAAGGTCGACGGTGTCGGCGCCATGGCCTGGTATATTACCCTGATCGCCAATCCATCCGAATTCGAAAAGCTGCCCGACAGCTGGACGGAACTCTGGAAGCCGCGTGCTTCGGCCTGGGGCCTGCAGGGCGGCGGCAACAGCGTGCTGCTCGACATCGTCGCTTCCGTCTATTTCGGCGGCCCCTCGACGCTTGATACCCAGGAAGGCATCGACAAGGTCATCGCCAAGATCGCCGAACTGAAGCCCAATGCAAAGCTCTGGTGGACCGACGAAGGCTCGATGCAGAGCGCCTACCAGAACGACGAGGTTGTCGGCGGTCTCTATTTCCACGACGTTTCGATGATCATGAAGAAGGAAGGCACCGACGTCGCCTCCATCTTCCCGAAGGAAGGCGCCGTGCTCGGCTACAACGCATGGTGCGTTCCGAAGGTCTCTCAAGTGAGCGACGCGACGATCGCCTTCCTCGACTGGAGCGCCACGCCGGAGTGCCACGAGCTGATCGCCCGCAATGTCGGCGCCGCTCCGCTGATCGAACGTTCGAAGCTCACGCTCACGGACGACGAGTTCAACGCGGTTTCCTTCACTGGAAAACCGATTGTCGTCGCTTCCGCCGCAAAGGTGAAGAACGCCGACTACATCTCGACGCAGATGCTCAAGATGCTCGGTCAGTAAGTCTGGACGGAATGATGCAAGGCCTGGAAATTTCACACCTCACGAAGTCCTTCAGTGCAAACACGGTCGTCTCCGACGTCTCATTGAGTATCGAACAGGGCAAGTTCGTCTGCTTTCTCGGTCCGTCCGGCTGCGGCAAGACGACCCTGATGCGCATCATCGCCGGTCTGGAACAGCCCAGCAGCGGCACGGTGCGCCTCGACGGTCGCGACATCACCGGAGTTCCGACGAACGAACGAAACTTCGGAATGGTGTTCCAGGCCCTTGCTTTGTTCCCGCATCTCGATGTGGCCGGCAATATCGGCTACAGCCTTCGCTATCGGACGATGGCGAAGCATCACAAGCAGGAACGGATCGACGAGCTTCTGAAGCTCGTCGATCTGCCCGGCATGCAGTCGAGGCGGGTCGATCAGCTCTCCGGCGGCCAGCGCCAGCGCGTCGCGATTGCCCGCGCGTTGGCCCAGGAGCCGCTTCTCTTCCTTATGGACGAACCACTCTCGGCGCTCGATGCGAAGCTGCGCGACCATATGCAGGTCGAATTGCGGCAGTTGCAGCAAAAGCTCAAGATCACCACGATCTTCGTCACACACGACCAGCGCGAGGCGATGACCATTGCCGACCAGATCGTCGTCATGGCGCATGGCAAGGTGCAGCAGGTCGGCAGCCCGGTCGATATCTACCGCAAGCCGGTCAACCGGTTCGTCGCCGACTTCATCGGCCAGAGCAATCTTGCTGACGGCATTCTCATCGATCGCGAGCATGTACGGATCGGCGAAAGCGTCGTCACCACCAGCCCCGCTTCCGCCACACTGAAGACGGGGGATCGCGTGACGGTCTGCGCCCGGCCGGAAAGCACTCTCATCAGCCGGCCGTCCGCCGGTAGCGCCGGCCCCTTCGGAACGGCCACCTTCGTGCGCGACCTCGGCTCGAGCGTCGAAGTCTTTCTCGAAAGCGGTGGCCGCCAAGTGGTCGCCTCGCTCGCCCCCGCCGCCTGGGCTGAGCTCGAAGGCGCAAGCGAATTTTCCATCTCCTTCGCACCGGGATCGGTGACCGTGCTGGAGGATTGACCATGTCGCTCGTATCCGGACAAGACGGCATGAACCGGCAGCGTCTGTCGGTGGCGCTCGGCCTGCTCTGGCCGTTCTTCATGATCGTCGCCTTTTTCGGCGTGCCCTTCGTGCTTTTACTGCGCGTCAGTGTCGCCCGCGTCGATCCCGCTTATTACCAGGGCAGCGGCTGGTCGCTCGAAGCGATGGCAAGCCTGTTCCAGCCCATGGTGATGAACGGGCTGACCTTCTCGCTCGGGCTGGCGCTGACGGTCGCCACGCTCAGCATGATCATCGCCTTTCCGGCGACCTATTTCATCACCCGGATGAGCCGCAAGGCGCAGATCGTCTGGCTGATCGGCTTGCTGACGACGCTTGCCCTGTCCGAGGTGCTGATCACCTTTTCCTGGCAGATCATTCTCTCCAAGCGGGTCGGCATATCGAACATCGCCGTCTTCCTCGGCTTCCTCGACAAGCCGGTATCGCTGACCCCTAGCTTTTATGCCGTCGTCAGCTGCCTGATCTATGTCGTCATCCCCTTTAACGTGATGACCATCTATCCCGGCCTGTCGCGCATGGATGCCTCATATATGGAAGCGGCGTCCACCATGGGCGCGCCCCCGATCCGAGCCTTCTTCAACGTGCTTCTGCCCCTCATGCGCAAACCGATCGCCACCGCCTATCTGACGACTGTGGTGATGACGATCGGTGCTTATGTCGCGCCCCTCGTGCTCGGCGGCCCGAGCAATTGGACGATCGGCGTCATCATCAGCGAAGTCGCCAATTCCGCCCAGAACCTGCCGCAGGCCTCGGCAATCGCAGTCTTCCTGATGATGGTCACCGGCGCGATGATCCTGGTGATCAACCGCATCGGCGGCAAAGGATACACGTCATGAGCCGGTTTGTTCTCAAATTCGTGCGCCAGTTCTTCCTCCTCTGCCTGGCCTTCTTCCTGGCGGCGCCACTCATCATCGTTGCAGGCGTCAGCTTCAACACCACAGCGCAGATGACTTTTCCGCCGCAGAATATCAGCCTGCGCTGGTATTGGACCTTCATGGAAGACCCGGCATGGACCTCGGCCTTCCTGCGCTCCGTCATCATCGCGATCGCCTCTTCGCTTCTGACGATCACTGTCGCCTTTCCGATCGCCTATATCCAGTGGAAGACCAATTCGCGCTTTGCAAAACTGCTGGCCGGAATTGCGGGCGTTCCCTTCATCCTGCCGCCCGTCGTCATCGCCGTCCTGTTCCTGTTGTTCTGGGGCACGGTCCGCCATGTCGGCCAGATCGAGAACATCGTCATCAGCCATGCCGTCACCTTCATCGCCGTGCCGCTGGTGATGATCTCGCTCGGCTTTTCGGGGATCGACAAGTCGCTCGTCGAGGCCGCCCGGACGATGGGCGCGCGCGAAAACGATATCCTCAGAACTGTCGCCATACCGATGGTCCTGCCTTTCGTCGTCTCGAGCTTCATCTTCGTCGCGATCTTCAGCCTCAACGAATATGTGATCGCCTTCATGGTGGCGGGTTTCACTGCCGAGACGATGCCGGTCAAGATCTTTTCCAACATGCGCACCGGCTTCTCGCCGACCATGTGCGTCGGCGCCGTCCTGTTCATGCTGATCGGTCTGTTCGGCTTCATCACCGTTGCTCGCCTGGGCAATCTTCCGAAACTTCTCGGTGCACGTTTCTAGATCGAAGGAGCATCCCATGACAAAGAAGCAAAACCCCATGATCGTCGGCCAGCCGGTCCTGATCGTCGTCGACATCCAGAAAGTCGGTTTCGACGATGACGGCTCGATCCCCCTGATGCCGGGCATAATCGAGCGCATGCGCAAGGCCCGTACCGTCATCGATGCCGCCCGCGAAGGCGGCGTGCCGATCATCTTCCTGCAGGAAAGCCACCGCAAGAGCGGCGTCGATTACGGCCGCGAAATGGATGGCGACGAAGACATGCACCTGCGCGAAGACTGGGAGGGCACCAAGATCGCCGCCGAGGAAGTCGGCCTGCGCGACGACGACTACGTGATCGTCAAACGCCGTTATTCCGGCTTCATCGGCACCGACCTGCAGATCCTGCTGCGCGGCCTGAAAGCTGAGACGCTGATCCTCGTCGGCGGCCTCACGAATATCTGCGTCCATTATACCTTCGCGGACGGCCACCAGTCCGATTACCACTGCCGCGTCGTCGAGGATTGCGTGGCGGGTTCGTCGATCGAGGCGCATGACGCCGCTCTCGCCAATATGGAATATCTGCAGCACGGCGCCCGCCGCACCGCCACCGAGATCAGCGAAGCATTCCTCGCCTTCAAACAGGGGAAGGCTGCCTGACATGCAGGATCGCTTGAAGACGGAAACACGCCGCATCTGGTCGGGGCTTGCCGCGGAAATCGAGCAGCTGTTTGCCGAGATGTGGAAAGTGCCGGAACTGCCGGCGCTGGAATACAAGTCGCAGGCGATCCTCTGCGGCTTCATCGAACGGCACGGTTTTTCGGTCAAGCGCGGTGTCGGCGGCGTTCCGACCTCGTTCCTCGCTCGCATTGCAAACGGTGAAGGCCCGAAAGTCGGCATCCTGATTGAATACGACGCCCTGCCGAGCCTTTATAATGACGCGGTTCCCTATCGGCAGGGGAATCGCCGCCTGCCCGGCCATGGCTGCGGCCACAATCATATCGGCCCGGCCAATACTGGCGCCGGTATCGCCGCCGCCAAGGCGATGATCGAACTCGGCCTGCCCGGCGAGATCGTCATCGTTGGCTGCCCGGCTGAGGAGATCGGCTGGGGCAAGCTCGCGCTGCAGGCGGCCGGCGTGTTCGAAGGACTCGACCTCGTCCTGACCTCGCATGGCGATTACCAGAACGGCTCGCTTGCCCGCCCCTGCCATGCCATGGCGAGCGGCGAATTCAAGTTCATCGGCGAAAGCGCCCATGGCGGCAAGACCGCCACCCGCAACGCACTCCTTGCCGCAGAAGCCGCCTATGCGGAATTCGACAACCTCCGCAAGGAGGTTCCGGGCCTGCAGCTGAAGCACGTCTATCGCTTCGCGGGCATCACCCCCGGCGTGACGCCCGAGGAAGTGCGCCTGTGGTCCTCCGTCCGGCATCATGACTTCGACATGGTGCAGAAGGGTTACCGGCTGATGCTTGATACCTACAGCCGGATCGCCGCTGAACAAGGCGTCGAACTGGTGGCCGAGCAGATCGCCAATTGCCGCGGTTATCTCGGCAATGACACGGTCGGACGCGTGCTGGATACGTGCCTCAAGGAAATCGGCCCGCCGCGCTGGACCGAAGCCGATATCGAATGGATGGAGCAGCTTTCCGCCGCCTGTGATCCCGGCAAGCCTTTCAAGCTGCATCGTGAACTCGAATATTTCGACACTGGCATCGATTATTACGGCCAGGATGACGGCGACATCAGCTGGCGTATCCCGCTCGGACGGGTTAACTGGGCCTATCCCGACAATGTGCCGATCCATCACTGGGCATGGACGGCGCTGTCAGGACATTCGTCCAGCAGTCCGGGACCGCTGATGGCGTCGGAAGCGCTTGCCATGGGCGCGATCACATTGCTCGCATCGCCGGAAACGATCGCTACCGCCAAGGCGGAACTCAGCGAACGCATCGGCGGCAAGCGTATTCCCGGACCGGCACCGACGATTTCCGACGTGCTGGCAAGGGATCCGCAGTCCTTCTGGGACGCGACCTGGGCGCGCTGAAGCGCCCCGCTCATCATAATGTAAAGGCTGATATCCAGGAGGAACCGAATGAAGAGCATGCTTGACGACTTCCGGATATTCGAGCCCTATCCGGGCATATTCGCCTATTATGACGGGCGCATCGCCGGCAAGCGGCTCTATTCGGAAGGGCCGAACTGGCTCGACGATGGCGCCTTCAGCCTCGGCATCGCATCCTATGCGATCGTCGATGGCAATGAGGCGCTGGTCTACGACACCCACATAAGCCTAGACCATGCCCGCGCCATCCGCGCCCATCTGGAAGCGCGAGACATATCGAAGATCACGGTCGTCCTCAGCCATTTCCACAACGACCATATCGCCGGCAACGAGGTATTTGCCGATTGCATCATCGTCGCGAATGGCGCGACCGCCCGGCTTCTCGAAGCGGAAAAACCGCGCATCGCCGCCCGCCTGCCGAAGATCGATCCTGTCATCATGCCGAACAGCCTGTTCGACGGCAACCGGTCGATCACGGTCGGAAGCCGCGCGATTGAACTTCACGAGTTCAACATCCACAGTCCCGATGCGACGATCCTATGGCTGCCTGAAGAGCGGCTTCTGTTTGCCGGCGACACACTCGAAGACACCGTCACCTACATAACGGACGCTGCCGCCCTGCCGCAGCATCTGGAAGAACTGAAACGTCTGCGCTCCTTTCCCATCGCCCGTATCCTCCCCTGCCATGGCGATCCGGATCGTATTTTCGCAGGCGGCTACGAGCCTTCCTTCATCGACGCGACGATCCGGTATGTCGAGGCGATGAGTGACGAGGCGCCAGAGCCGGAGATCTGGCGCAAGCCTCTGGCCGAAGCGGTCAGCGAGGATGTGAAAAGCGGCGCGCTGATCTACATCCCCGCCTATGAAGATGTGCATGCCTCCAATATCGCATTGCTGAAGACCTTCCGGGAAAGGTGAGGCGTTTACGAACGCTCTCCAACGACGTCCACTACGCTGACGGACCCGACCTGGGAGATGAACCGGATTTATGGAGCATCCTTGAACAAGGGGCACGTGGGATCAGACTGAAGTTTCGGGTTCATGCAGGCCGTGCCGGTCTGTAATCTCACGCTGATGTGCAATTCGATCGAGCCTCTGCCCCGACCCATCGCGTGATGGCCTTGATAAGATTCGAACTGCCAGCCTGGGAACTTCCGAGGCCATTGTCGTTCACGCACCGAAGGGATCCACCAACACTTTGCACTGGGTGGTTCGTTTGCGGAGAGCTTCAAAAACGTGGGGCAGGTCGTTCAGCGAGACTGTTTCGGAAATAAGATTCTGCGGCGCGTACCGGCCGGAATCCAACGCGTCGATGGCGGCTGCGAATTCGTGCATATTGAAGAACACCGACATAATGACGTTGACCTCTTTGGAAATTGCCCGGAAGCTGTCCAAATGGTCGCGCGTGGTACAAAGGCCCAGCACGACCACCTTACCGCGAGGCCGGACGAGCTCGATACAGTGGTCGATGAGACCCGGCTTGCCAACACATTCGAAGACGATATCAGGCGGACCACCGAGGGCGGCGTCGACATTGGCTGCCTGATCGGGATCGGCGGTGACAAAGACGCTGGCACCGACGTCCATCGCACGCGCTTCCTGATGACGATGGATGTCGGTGACGGCGACGGCCCCTGCTCCCAGTCTGCGCGCCCAGAAGGCGACTGCAAGTCCGATAGCGCCTGCGCCCACGATCAGCACGCGGTCGCCCGGCCCCATGGCAGCCCGCATCAGCCCATGCAGGGCCACGGACAGCGGTTCCGCCAGTGCGCCGTCGGCAGTGCGAATGCCCCATGGCAGTTTACGGCACTGACGGCCGGCAACAGCGGCATATTGTGCATAGCCGCCGCCGATCAACGCCATGCTATCGCACCAGGCCGGTTCCCCCTTCAGGCAGTTCAAACAATGGCCGCAGCCACGATTGGGCGCGACCGTCACCTGGTCGCCGACCTTGAAGGCTCCAGCCTTTGAGCCGACCTCTATCACTTCGCCGGAAAATTCGTGGCCGAGAATGTCGCCGGGCGCGACGCCAAAGACTGGATCCTCGGTCATATGGAGGTCTGAACCGCAAATGCCGCAGCGGCAGACTTTCAGCAGAAGATAATCTGTCTTTGGTTTCGGGTCTTCCGCTTCCATGATCTTGAGAGGCGCGCCGAGCCGGTCGAAAAGTGCAGCCTTCATGATGTCAGTTCCTACCCTCGTCGGATTGCCGGATTAGTTTGCGCCCAACAGGAAACCAGGCCGCATCGAAGAACCGGCAATAGAGCCCCCAGATACCGCTCCGGGCATAGAGCGCCATGAACAGAGTGAGGATGCCGAGGATCACCATGTAGATCGCGCCATACTGGCTGAAATAGCGGTCGGCAAAGAAGTAGATCAGAGCGCCGATGATCGGCCCCTCGATCGAGCCGATGCCCCCGACCATGACGATAAAGATGCAGATCGAGGCCCAATTCGGATCATAGCCAGATGACGGCGTAATCCTCAGCTGCGCAAAATAGTAGATTGCGCCCGCAAGCCCCGTGCCTACAGCGGCTGCAACATAGATCAGGAAACGCAGGCGCTTCACGTTGACGCCCTGGCTTTCGGCGGCGACTGGATTGTCGCGCATGGCAGTCAGGGCCAACCCGTAACGAGAACGAAGCAGCAGATAGCTGCCGCCGACTG
This sequence comes from Hyphomicrobiales bacterium, assembly GCA_900473185.1. Taxonomy (GTDB): domain Bacteria; phylum Pseudomonadota; class Alphaproteobacteria; order Rhizobiales; family Rhizobiaceae; genus Rhizobium. Next base: position 16,373 of record UCKU01000006.1, read on the forward strand.
TCACCAGCAGCATGATCACGCATAGTGTTACGATCGCGACTTCGCGCTCATGCAGACTATACTTGGCGAGCACGCGAAGCGTGAGACCCGCGCCGGCATTGACGTAATCGAGATTGCTGGTCAACAACCGCAAGGCCTCGGCCACGACCCAGGTCCCGATCGAAAAATACGGGCCGTCCAGCCGGTGCAATAGACCATAGGTCGGCACGGCGAGTAGAGCCGGCAGGGCGAGACAGAGCCCGACGGCGAGGAACGGGTTGACGCCGAAGTTTGAGGCCAGGACGAACATGAAATAAGCAGAAGCGCCAATGAATGCCTGCTGGCCGACCGACACCAGCCCGGCATAGCCGGCGAGCAGGTTCCACATCTGGGCGATGGCAATCAGACAAGAAAGCTCGATTGCCCAGCGGATGCTGCCCGAGCCAGCCCACCATGGCATGGCGAGCATGGCAACGAGGACGAGAACGGCGATCGTCTGAGCCACCCTGCTCGACAGGGTGTGCCGGTCAACCCGAGCCGGCGCAAAAGCTCTCTTCATCGTCTCACCCGTCGCAGCCTGCAAGATCGTTTGGTTCATGACGGGTTACCTTTTCGAAATCAGGCCTTGCGGGCGGGTCGCGAGCAGGAGCAGAAAAACCAGATGGCCGGCAAGAATTCCCCAACCCGAGTCGAGCCGGAACCCCACGGCCTGGGAGATGCCGAGCACCATCGATCCAAGGAAAGCTCCCCAGATCGAGCCCATCCCGCCGATGATCACGGCTTCGAAGGCGTAGATCAGTTGCGCCGGACCGTCGGCCGGCGAAACGGTGGAGCGCAAGGACTGGAAGACGGCGGCAAAACCCAGGATGCCGACGGAGAGCGCCGTCGCCAGGGCGTATACCTTGCGCGGGTTCACACCGCTGATCGCCGCCGCCTCGGTATCAGCGGCGGACGCGCGCAGCGCACGACCGAACCGCGTGGAGCGCAACATCAGATCGATACCTGCTGTGAGAAGCGTGGCGACCAGCAGTACGATCAGCGGAAGGACCCCGAGGTAGAGCCCGGCCATGTTGACCGACGCCGCCTCGATGCCCCCGCCCGGCAGGGAACGCGTGTCGGCCGACCAGATCTGCAGCATCAGGTTCTGGAGCGCGATAGACAGGCCGAACGTCGCGATCAGCGACGGTAGGGGATCGTCACCGAGGACGCGATTGAGAATGAGGCGCTGCAACAGCCAGCCCACGGCCGCGGCCATTGGGATTAGCAGGATCATTAGCGTAAACGGCCCGAAACCGAGGATGCCCGCAAGCGAGATTCCGATCAATGCGAGCAGAATGACCAGGTCGCCATGCGCGATGTTGACGATGCGCATCACACCGAACATGAGCGCCATGCCAAGCGCGTATTGGGCATACATGCCCCCCAGCAGTATTCCTTGGATGACGGCGTCAAGCCACTGCATGATTTGCTCCAAAATAGGCTCGTGCGACATCCTCCCGCGAGACATCGGCTGAATTTCCAGAGAGCGTGATCCTGCCCTCCAGAAGGCAATAGAGCCTGTTGGACGCGGCTAGCGCCCGCGACACGTCCTGTTCGACGAGGATCACCGCCGTGCCCGCTTTGGTGATGGCCGGCATGGAATCGTAGATCTCACCGATCACCTTGGGGGCCAGCCCAAGCGATATCTCGTCACAGAGCAGCACCTCCGGCTGGCTGAGCAGCGCGCGGCCTATGGCCACCATCTGCTGCTGGCCGCCAGACATCTTCTCAACCAACCGCTTTCGCATGGACGCGAGGGCTGGAAAGAGATCGAGGACGCGCTGCATCGTCCAGGTCGCCGTGCCGTTCCTGCGGCCATGATCGAGCGCCACCAGGAGATTGTCCTCGACCGTCATGCCTGCAAAAAGCCGGCGGCCTTCGGGTACCATGGCAAAGCCTTTCTGAACCATCTGATAGGGTGCGCTGCCGCCCACCGACACGCCGGCATGGCGGATCATCTCCTGGCTGCTCGGCAACAAGCCCATAATGGTCTTGAGCAAAGTCGATTTGCCGGCGCCGTTGGCGCCGATCAGGGCAACCACCTCGCCGCGCATGACCTCGAAGTCCACCGAGAAGAGTGCCTGGAAATCACCGTAGCCGGTGCACAGCCCATGCGTGGAGAGGATCGGTACTTCAGCCGTCATGCTTCAATTCCCATATAGACCCGGCGTACATTGGGATCGGCGATGACCGCTTGCGGGCTGCCTTCAGCAATCTTCTCCCCGAAATTCAGCACCATCATCCGGTCGGCTGCAGCCATGATTGCGTTCAGCACGTGCTCGATCCAGATAACCGTGACGTTGCGGCGACGAACCTTCTTCACCAGATCAACCAGCACATGCGATTCATGCTCGGTCAGGCCGCCAGCGATCTCGTCGAGCAGCAGCAACTTCGGATCGCTTGCCATTGCGCGTGCCATTTCCAGACGCTTGCGATCGAGCAGCGTCAGCGAGCCTGCGGTCTTGTTGGCCTTGTCGGCTAGCCCGCAATCCTCAAGGATCTCAGCGCAATGACCGTTCGCACTTTTCTCCGAGCGGGACGCGCCGAACATCGCCGCGACCATCAGATTCTCAAATGTGGTCATGCCCCCGTAGGGCTTGGGAATCTGGTAGGTACGACCTATGCCGCGCTTGCAGCGCTTGTAGGGCGGCTCGTGCTGCAAGATGGAGCCAGCGAACAAGAGTTCGCCGGCATCCAGTTTCAGGTCGCCGCTGATCAGGTTGAAGAGCGTCGTCTTGCCCGCACCATTCGGTCCCAGGATACCCAGGACCTGGTTGGTGCGCACCTCGAAGCTCACGTCGTGGACAACACGAATGGCGCCGAAGGACTTGGATACGCCCACTGCGTTGAGGAGCACTTGATCATCCATGGTGATGTCAGTTTTCTCGCTCAGGACCAGTTGAGCAGGGACAGTTTCTGTTCCGGCGCGATCAGCTTTGAGACCGCATTGTCAACGATCTTCAGGTCGTAGGGATATTTCGCGCCCTTCACCCACTGGCCGCCAAAGATTGGCGTCTTGCAGATATTCGGGTGCGGACCGCCGTTGAACTTGATGGGGCCGACGAGAGTGTTGAGATCCGTCGCCTTTACCGCGTCGCGGATCGAAGCGCGGTCCCGCGGGTCTTCGGCGCGCTTGAGTGTGTCCACGACAACTTCCCAGAGCGCATGTGCATAGCCGAGCGGCTGGATCCATTGCTTGTTTTGTGAGCTTTCCCATTCATTGGCGATGTCGGTGCTGTTTTGGCCCGTCAGCGACGATTTGAAGGTGAAGGCCGGCGTCCACCAGACCTCCGTCGACATCCCTTCGCCAAGCGGACCCATGGCCGCGATACCTGATGGGAAGAGCAGCGCTGCAGCCACCGTCACCACCTTGGGCCTGTAATTCTGCTGGCTGCATTGGGTGATGAAGGTCTTGAGATCCGAGGGGTAGGTGATGCCGCCGATGATATCGCACTCCTGCGCCTTGTATTCGGCAATCTGGGCGGAGAAATCGTTGGTGCGCGGCTGGAACATTGACGGGATCACCGTCGTGAAGCCTTCCTTTTGTACCGTCGGCGGCAGGCCATAATCGTTGTTGCCCCAGGTTTCCCCGTCGGCATTGCGCGGGAACAGCATCCCCACCTTCTTGTTGGTCTCGACCGACTTCCACAGACCAACGAATGTAGCAAGCGCATCCTCGAGGCCCCAGAAGAAATGGTAATTCCACTCGAAGGGCTTCTCGGCGCCGCCGCGCGGCATGACGAAAGCTTGCCATGGCGCGGCCGTCGAGATCGAGGGGCATCCGTAGAGTTCGGCCTGGTCCGCCACCGGATTGTTGATATCGGTGGTCGAGGCCGGAATGATCAGATGCACCTCATCATTAAGGATGAGATTGCCGGCAATTTCGGCGGCCTTGTTAGGGTTGGACTGCGCATCGTGGGGAATGATCTCGATATTGTATTTCTTGCCCTTGTTCTCAATGCCTCCGGCCAGCAGCGCACGCATCTTGCCGAGCGTGTAGCTGTCGGCCTCACCGAAGGGTGCCAGCGGCCCCGTCATCGGTGAGACGAAGCCAATCTTGATCGTGTCGGTCGTGCCTGCGCGCAGGACCGAGGGCATGGCGAGCGTGGCAGCTGCAGTGCCCATTGACTTGAGTGCTGTTCGGCGGCTTATGCCGCCTTTCAAGAATTCGATCCTGCTCATTTTGTTCTCCTCCACTTGTTTGTTGTTTTCACATCGTTGGGCTGCCTCCCGCAGCCCGTGGCGTGAATTGAATGGCGTCCTCGGCGGGCCTGAGCACCAGGCCTCCGTCGATCACGATATGCGCACCTGTGACATAGGATGATGCCGGCGAGGCGAGATAGAGCGCCAAACCCTTGATCTCCGAGGTTTCGGCAACCCGGCCGAGGGCCGACCACATGCTGAATGCCTTGCGGTCCTCTTCGAACCGCATTCGGCCGCCGGCAATATTGGTGATGAAAGGGCCCGGCGCGATGGCATTGACAAGAATGCGGTGACGGCCGAGCTCCATCGCTGCCTGACGCACGAGATGGGCGACCCCTGCCTTTGCCGGCATATAAGGCGTGCCAACGATGCCGTCATTGTAGAGGGCGGCGACCGAGGATGTCGCGATGATCCGGCCTCCGCCAGTGCGCTTCATGTGGCGGGCAGCGAGCTTGATCGTGTTGTAAACGCTCGTCAGGTTCGTGGCGATTACTTCGTCCCAATGATTGTCATTGAGGTTGTCGATCTCGCCATCGGGATTGCGGTCTCCGTCTGGTGTGAGGAAGCCAGGGCCGGCATCGATGCCCGCATTGGCGAACACCACGTCGATCCTGCCATGGCGTTTGACCACTTGATCGAAGGCGAACGCCATGGCCGGGCGGTCGGTAACGTCCACCCGCATGCCCCAGACATTGCCATTGCCCCGCGAGAGTTCTCCAACCGTGCGGTCGAGCTCGCTCTGGTTCATGTCGAAAATGCAAACGCGCGCACCGCCATCAGCGAGCACTTCCGCATAAGCACGGCCGAGACCCGAGGCGCCACCCGTGACGATCGCTGACTTATCCGATACGTCGAACATTTCCTGAAGCGACATGCTTCCTCCCGATGCTGCAATTCTCAAGGGGTTTACGAAGGATCAGATGAACATCTGCTCGTTGATCTTCAGCCCATTTTCCCGGCAGTAATTGGTGTAATGGTCGATGAACCAGAACACATCCGCGGTGAAGGTGAACTTGGCATCGTCATCGAAAAACTCGATGGGCCCATTGATCCAGAAGAGCGCCTTCATGCCGTTGGGGTCATCCGAGTAGAGCGTGTGTGCCGAACCAGGCAGCTCGTAGACGAAATCACCCGGACGCGCCGTCCAGTCATATTCGTAATAGCCCCACGAACCTTCGAGCGTCACCGCCGAGACTACGCCGCGATGCTTGTGGGTGCCGATCCGACCACCGCCCTTGACCCAGAGGATGTTGGCAACGGAATTGGTACGCACATCGAAACAGAGATGTTTGATTGCCGCGGAATCGCCGAAAGGCACCCAGGGTGTCGAAGCGTCGTCGCCGGGAATATGGGCGCCGTCGCGGGCAAAACGGCGGATGGCCTCCTCGTAGGGCTCTTCGGGTAATTTCACGATTTTCGGTCGCTCGTTCATGGAAATCTCCTCCGAATATTTTCCATCCGACAACTGTAACGAAGCTTAGGAAGCGGCCAAAAATTCCGTCAAATTCTTTCTTTCAGAGATTTCTGTGCAGGGGGCCATCATCGATAGTGCCGTTGAAACTGTTATGGAAAACCTGCATTTCGGACGTGCGTTATTGCGATGCCAACGCCCCATGGTGCGCTGCGGAATTTATCAATTGGCAAATTCCACTTGCTCAAATCATAAACTCGAGCACTCTGACGGCGGGGAGCCCGCATAGATTTGGAGTGGACCGTCAGGGGAGGATGCATTCATGAAACTTGCCGTAAACCAGGAGTCTCTGCTGGATCGGGGCGGTAATCCGACGATCCGGGAATTCCTGAGCAAGCTTACCTACAGTCCCGTCGATGGCACGATCAAGCTCAACGAGCGCCGTCTGATCATGCAGCGCGCTACCTCACGCGGCGCGCTGCGAGACGAGCTTGTCCGCCGGTATGGTCGTGATGACGCCTTTGTCATTCTCACGCGGCTCGGCTATCTGGCGGGCAAGGAAGATGCCGAATTCATTCGACAGGCATGGCCGGCACTTGATCAGGGTGATGCATTTACAGCCGGGACCAGGCTCCACATGCTGAAGGGCGAGGTTCGCGTTGAAACGGTGCATAACGACTTCGACTTCAAAAAGGGTAAGTTCTCGGGCGAGTTCTTTTGGAATGACAGCATAGAAGCCACCGAATATCTCGAGCGCCACAATATCGCTCATGAATCCATGTGCTGGACGCAGGTCGGCTACGCCGCCGGCTATGCTTCCCATTTTTTCGGCAAGCTGATCGTCTACAAAGAGATCCAGTGTATCGCGCGCGGTGACAAACGCTGTCGTGTGGTCGGCAGGCCGGCGGAGGCATGGGACAAAGACGACGAGACAGTCCGGCTTTATCGCCGCCACGTTTTGGCTGAGGGAAAGCCGTCCACGCTCCAACCGCAGGCGATGCGGACGACGACAATCCAGCAGGATGGGCACGATGGTGGACACCACACCTCGGATCCGGTCGCCGCCATCCTTCTTGAGCCGGTGCGGCAGCGCCTGGAGCAGATCGTCCAGATGGCGAATATCCCCGTTTTGATAACCGGTCCCTGCGGCAGCGGAAAATGCATGGCCGCACGTCATATCCACGATGCCGTCCATGGTGCTGCCGCGCGGTTCGAGAGCTTTTCCTGTTCTGCGATTACCGATGGTAATCTGTCCGATATGATGGCTGTCCAGCGGCGCCGCGGCCGCAAGTCGGCGGCAGGCGGGGAAGCCGCAACAACAATCGTGCTGCAAGATATAGAGAGGCTGAGCGACGCGGCCCAGCTTGAGATCGTCGAAATGCTTTCGGGCCAGAGAAAAGGGCAAGAAACCAGCCGTCATTCGAGACTTATTGCGACCTCGACCCTCTCTCCCCAAGAACTGGCAAACCAACCGCATCTCCGCAAGGATCTGTTCTATTCGTTCATGGCTCTGCCCGTCGCCCTGCCTGCGCTTTCAAGTCGGCCCCACGACATTAGCCGTCTGGCCGAAGCCATGATCAGGTGTTTGGCGCCCGGATACGGCAAGAGCCCGCCTATGCTGGCAGAGGATGCCACGGCATGGCTCAAGGCGGTTCCATTGCCGGCAAACCGGCTCGAGCTCGAAGCATTGATGCGTGGAGCCATTCTGACCGCGAAGCAAGATCGGGTGACTGCAGCGACGCTCGAAACCGTGGCCGAGGATATGGGAATGCTGCCGCAGCCTCTGGCGACAGACAAAGCCCTGGCGGTCGTTCTGGCGCAGACAATCGAGCGAGGTGGCTTTGCCATCGATGATTTTAACCGCCAGATCTACCAGATGACCATCCGGCAAGCAGATGGCAACGTAGCACGGGCAGCCCGCATGCTGGGGCTCAGTCGGGCCCAGTTCGCCTATCGGCTGGGTCAGATCAGCAACGGAATGAGCCGCTGAAGCAACGCTGCCGCTGCCAATTCCCAGGCTACGAGCGATTTCGGCGGGTGCTTCAATCCGAAAACGTCTTCCTCAAGCGATGAATATGAGCAGCGCCGATGCCGCAGCAGCCGCCGATTATTGTCGCACCCGCCTCGACCCAGGAGCAGGCATAACGCGAATAGGCATCGTCATTCAGATCGTTGCGGGTGTCGTGCAGGCCTTCATTGGCGGCTGCGTCGCCCTGTTCCCCTTCGAAGGCATTGGCATAGACGCCGATTTCGAGGGGACCGTCCATCTTCCGGAACACACGCGCTGCCGTCTCCACGGCCGACTGCATGACCTCGGGCTTGCTGCAATTGAACAGGAGGGCTTCAGCACCCGATGACGCCGCCCAGGATGCCGCGTCCTCGACCCTTTCGTTGGAGCGGAGCTTCGGTTCTCCGCCCTTTATGGCTGCCTCGTCATCCGCCACCGTGAAGGAAATCCAGAACGGCTTGCCTGATGTCGCCACCGCCTTACGGACAGCCTCTGCCTCGGCAATCAGGCTCAACGTCTCGCCAAGCCATATATCGACGAAGGGGCCGAGGTTTTCGACAAGCACCTCGAGATAATCCTGCACCCGCGAAGGCTGAAAATTCTGCGGCTCGTACGAGCCGAAGATCGGCGGCAGCGAACCGGCGACCAGCACCTTCCGATCCGTAACGGCATCGGCTGCCTCGCGCGCCAGGCGACCTGCGAGACGGATCAGCGCCGGCCCTTCCTTCCAAAACCGGTCCTCACCGATGTGAAAGGGCACGAGCGCATAGCTGTTTGTCGTAACGACCTCAGACCCGGCGGCGATGAATTCCTGGTGTACCTTGCGGACGATATCCGGCGAGTTGATCAGCGCCAATGCCGACCATTCCGGTTGTTTCAGTTCCGCGCCCAGCCGCAGCAGCTCGCGGCTCATGCCACCATCGAGAATTCGGGTCGTGCTCACGAAGAGGTCTCCATTCAGTCTGTCGCACCGTGACCGGCGGCGATCTTTTCATAACAAAGTGGGCGGGGGGGTTCGTGCCTAAGCGAGTTCATGGCCAGACCTTTTCCATCGGCCTAACGACGAACCGGCACCTGCGCTTCCAAACCTCGAAAGACGCGGGCGATCACTGCGGTCAGGGCGAGATAGAAGAGGGTGACGACCAGCAGCGGTTCATAGACGAGCAGCGTGTCCTGCCGAACCTTGTTCGCCACAGCATAGAGATCCATCACCGTCACCGTAAAGGCGAGCGGCGTCGCCTTGAGCTGCATGACGATCTCTCCCGCAATCGTCGGTAGGGCGATGCGAATGGCGCGCGGCAGCCAGATGCGACGGGTCAGTTTCCAGGGCGACAGGCCGAAGGCTCGGCCGGCTTCGAGTTCCCCCTTGGGAACGGCAAGCAGCGCGCCGCGCAACACCTCGGCCTCATAGGCGGCATAGTTCAGCGTGAAACTGACGGCGGCAAAGAAGAAGCCCTCGCGCAAGATCGGCCAGAACAGGCTCTGGCGGATGCCGGGGATCATGGGGAGCAGCGAGCCCACCCCATAGTAGAGAAGCCACAGCTGTATCAATAAAGGTGTGCCGCGGAAGAAGGTGCAGTAGCTGCGGGCAAGCATCCGTGTCAGCCTGCCGCCGCTGACCTGCGCGAAGGCGAGACCGATGGCGATGACGAAGCCGAACACCACTGATATCACCAGCAGGCAAACCGTCTGCCAGGCGCCCGTCAGAAGCAGCGGCCAATAGGAAGAGATCCAGGTGAAACTCATAGGGCGCTTTCTTCAGGCAAGGCGCGGCTGCCCTCGCCGTACCCGTCCCTCGATCAGTTTGACGATGACGTTGGAAACGAGCGTGATGGCGAGATAGAGAAGGGCCGAGGCAAGGAAAAAGACGAAGTAGTGTTTGGTGCTTGCCCCGGCAAGACGGGTGGCGAGCGCCAGTTCCTGATAGCCGACGACCGCGACCAGCGCGCTGTCCTTGGTGACCGACATCCACAGATTGGCAAGACCCGGCAGGGCGTTTGGCAGGAGCGCCGGCAGCAAGACCCGGCGGAACCTCAGCACCGGTCCCATGCCGAAGGCCTTGGCGGCATCGATCTGGCCGACAGGAATGGCGAGGATCGCGCCGCGCAGCACCTCGGTCATGTAGGCACCCTGAACGAAACCCAGCACCGTGACGGCCGCGACGAAGCCGTTCACATCGACCGGTGGCAGGTCCAAGGCGGCCAGGAGCCGGTTCAGGCCATCGGTGCCGGCATAATAAAGCCCGACGATCAGGATCAGCTCCGGAACTGCGCGGATCAGCGTGGTGTAGAGATCGAGCAGCAAGCGGAGCGCGCGATTGCCCGAGAGCTTTCCAAGCGCACCACCCGTGCCGAGCAGCAGGCCGATCGTGAAAGCGCAAGCCGAGATGGCGACCGTGGAAACCGCACCTGCCAAGAGAACGCCGCCCCATCCCGGAGGATAGGGAGACAGCAGGTCCAGAATACCTTGTTGCGCGGTCGCCATTATCAGGACTGCTTACTTTGCGCCGTAGATGTCGAAATCGAAGTATTTCTTGTTGATGGTGTCATACTGGCCGCTGGCCCGGACTGCCGATATCGCCGCGTTCAGCTTGGCTTTCAGCTCCGTGTCTTCCTTGCGCAGGCCACCCGAAACGCCGGCGCCGAGAATTTCCTTGTCGTCTGCGACGTCACCCATCTTGGCGCAGCAATCCTTGCCGCCATCGCTCTTGAGGAAAGCGTCAAGCGCCAGTGAATCGCCAAAGACATAGTCGATACGGCCGGAGGCGAGATCCTGAAAAGCCTCGTCGAGCGTCTGGTAGGTTTTCTCCTCGGCAGCCTCGGCGAAATACTTCTTGTAATATTCCGACTGGATGGTCGACACCTGGATGCCGATGGTCTTGCCCTTCACGTCCTCGGCTGTAGCACCCGGCTTCTGGTCCTTGGGACCGATCAAGGTACTCGGCGTGTTGTAATATTTGTCGGTGAAGTCGATCACCTTGGCGCGTTCCGCGGTGTTCGACATCGACGACCAGATCACGTCGAACTTCTTGCTCTGGAGAGCCGGGATGAGACCATCCCAGGAAATGTCGACGATCGAGCATTTCTCCTTCATCTCTTCGCATACGGCATTCATCAGGTCGATTTCCCATCCCTGCCATTGGCCCGACGCGTCCTTGGCGAAGAAGGGTGGATAGGATTCGTTCATGACGCCGAAGCGGACTTCGGCCTGTGCAGTGACGGCGGAAAGCACGAGTGCCGCGCCGGCGAAAAGCGTGGGGAGCAGTTTCATTCGCAGGATTCTCCTGATTTGTGTTGTCGATGAGAGTTCGCGCATCAGTGGGCGCTGAGACCGGTAAATTCCCGGCAGCGGGCGCTGACGGGCGCCTCGAATATCTGCTCCGGCGGACCTTCTTCCTCGATCCGTCCCTGATGCAGGAAGAGAACACGGCTCGAGACATCCCTGGCGAAGCGCATTTCGTGCGTGACGATCAGCATGGTCCGGCCTTCTTCCGCGAGATCCCGGATGACCTTCAGAACTTCGCCGACCAGCTCCGGATCAAGCGCCGATGTCGGCTCGTCGAACAGCATGACAGCAGGGTCCACGCAGAGCGCCCTTGCAATCGCCGCGCGTTGCTGCTGACCACCGGAAAGGAAAGCGGGATAGGCGTGGCGTTTGTCAAAGAGCCCGACCTTATGGAGCAGTGCCTCGCCCCTTTCGACAGCCTCACGCAGTGAAATGCCCATGACGTGTACCGGCGCCTCGATGACGTTTTCCAGCACCGTCCGATGGGCCCAGAGATTGAAACTCTGGAAGACCATCCCGAGCCCGGTCCGCAGCCGCTCGATCTGCCGCCAGCTGCGCGGCTGCAGCCGTCCGCCCCGACCAGTCTTCAGCACAATCTCCTCGCCGTTGACAGCAATCCGGCCACGATCCGGCATTTCCAGGAAATTGATGCATCTGAGGAAGGTGCTCTTGCCGGAGCCCGACGAACCGATGATCGAAATCACATCGGACTTGCGGGCCTCAGTCGAAATGCCCTTGAGAACCTGTTGCGTACCGAAGCTTTTATGGAGATCTTCGACACGAAGAGCAGGAAAGGGTTGATCCGACATGCATGGTTCCGGCTGAACTGAATTTGCGAAGGATAATGATAAAATCACGCGGTTTTTTCGCGCAATTTTCATCCATTCTGCATATTTTATGCAAAATAATCTTTCCCGTGCGGCGAATGCGGCAGAACACGTGAAGTGCCGCGACAAGAATTGGACCGGATAATGGAACAACTGGATCGCTTTGACCGTGACATTCTCGATATCGTTCAGCGCGACTGCCAGCTGAAAGCCGAAACGATCGCCGAACGGGTCGGGCTATCGGTCTCCGCCGTGCAAAGGCGGTTGAAGCGCCTGCGCGAGGAAGGGATCATCAAGGCGGAGGTGGCCGTCGTCGACCGCAAGGCGACGGGGACATCGATGGTGTTCATCGTCGGGATGGAGATCGAGCGGGATAATTACGACGCGCTGGCGAAGTTCCGCCTCTGGGCAGAGAAGCAGGATCACATACAGCAGGTCTATTACGTCACAGGTGCGGTCGATCTGATCGCGATCGTCACCGCCCGCGACGTCGAGCACTACGACGACATCGCGGCCCTGATCATGGCGGAAAACCCTCAGATCCGCCGCATGCACACGAATGTCGTGCTGCGAGACGTCAAGCTCGGCCTGTTCGTCCCGCTGGAATAGCGTGCAAGCAATGGTCTGCCACCCCGTTTAGTTTGGGCCGCCGAGAGGTCCCAGGTAGCACCGGGTGACAATCAAGACTCAACAGAGCCTAACGGTTCATTCCTCAGGCACGCCCTCAAGAAGGCCATCATAGACATCCATGAGCGCGTTGGTGATCGCCTGACCCAGGGCGTTTCCGGCTTGGCGAACATCGTCATCGGTGCCGTCCCGTGCTGCCCTTGCAAGCTCGAAGCCCTGGTCGCCGACGATCTGCTTGGCCATTTCGATTGCCCATTGTCCGAAATCGCCGCGGTTGTCGATCTTGATTGTGTCGTTCATGCGCTGGGCTCCTGTGATCAGCAGCGAGGATTTACCCACTCGCGCGGGGAAAGGCCAGCCTCCGACGTGGCTTGATCTGTCCAGGATCGAACGTTCTTGTGAACTGCGACACTTATTCGGCCGTCTGGATATGATTTCAAATCGAGAACCAAGCTGCGGATGCGGGATTTGCCGGCGCTCTACTCTAATCCGATTTTTTCAAGATTATTGTCGATTTGCGAAAGGCTGCTTCGTTGTCAATATGAGCGGGCTTGTTCAGCGGCAATGGTGCCGGCGTCTCGCTACCGGAGGAATCTTCCTATGCGTTTCATGTCTATCGTCACGTCTACCGATTCGATGCATCCGACACCCGAGCTTATCGAGGCTATCGGCAAGCTTGCCGATCGGGAAATCAAGGCCGGCCGCATGCTCGACACCGCAGGGCTGATGCCGCTTGCGACCGGTGCCCGCGTCACGATCCGTGAGGGCAAGCTGAATGTTATCGACGGACCTTTCGTCGAGGCCAAGGAGGTCGTCGGCGGTTATGCGATCTTCGAACTGCAAAACAAGGAGGAGGCCGTGGCGCTGGCGGTCGAGTTCATGCAGCTGCACAAGGATTTCATGCCCGGCTGGGAAGGCACGTGTGAAGTGCGCGCCTATTTTGAACCGGGTGCGGAGGGGATCTGCGATCCGCTCGCCGAAGCAAGGGCATGACCCTTTCGACCCGTAATCGGGACGGATGGCCGTGACGGCCGCCGGCACCCATCAAACGATCCTGGCGGTCTGGCGGATCGAACAGCCGCGGCTTATCACCAGCCTGGCACGATTGCTACGCGACGTGCCGCTGGCCGAGGATCTTACCCAGGAAACGCTGATTGTAGCCCTGGAACGATGGCCGAAGACGGGAATCCCCGAGCGGCCCGGCGCATGGCTCATGACCACTGCTAAGCGTCGCGCGCTCGATCATCTGCGGCATCGCCGGATGCTGGATCAGAAGCACGAGATGATCATCCGGGAAATGGAAGCAGAAGAGCAGATCATGCCCGATCTAGACACGCCTCTGGATGACGATATCGGCGATGAAATGTTGCGCCTGATATTCACGGCGTGCCATCCGCTGATCTCGCGCGAGGCGCGTGTGGCTCTGGCCTTGCGGATGATCTGCGGCCTGACGACATCAGAAATCGCTCGGGCATTTCTGGTGACGGAAGCGGCGATCGCCCAACGCATCGTCCGCGCCAAGAAGGCATTGTCGGACTCGGGGCTGGGCTATGAGACGCCGCATGGCGAGCAGCTGTCGCAACGTCTCGCCTCGGTGCTGGAGGTCATCTACCTGATCTTCAACGAGGGTTATACGGCCGCCCGCGGTGACAACTGGTTTCGGCTGCAATTGTGCAATGACGCACTGCGGCTGGGCCGGATCCTAACGTCAGTGGCGCCGCAGGAGCCGGAGGCGCACGCTTTGCTGGCTTTGATGGAGCTAAACGCGTCCCGTGCTGCGGCGCGCACGGATGCTGCCGGCAATCCGGTCCTGCTGCTCGAACAAAATCGCGGCCGCTGGGATCAGTTGCAGATTCAGCGCGGGTTGAAGGCGTTGATGCGGGCACAGGAGCTTGACGGCGCCGGCGGGATCTATGCCCTGCAGGCCGCGATCATCGCATGTCACGCAAAAGCGATGACCTCGGATGAAACCGATTGGAGGCGGATCGCCGATCTCTATGCGGAACTTGCCGCGCTTCTGCGTTCGCCGATCGTCGAACTCAATCGAGCCGTGGCCATCGGCATGGTCGAAGGCCCCGAGGCGGCACTGGAGATCATTGAAAGCCTGCGCGATGAGCCTGCATTGAAGAACTATCATCTTCTGCCCAGCGTCCGCGGCGATCTTCTTTATAAGCTTGGCCGATACGACGAAGCACGGCGAGCCTTTGAAGCTGCAGCCGCGCTTGCCGAAAATAACAGGGAGCGTGATTTCCTCATGCGCCGTGCTGGCGAAGCTGCCGCAGCAGCAAAGGGTTGATCCGGCTGAGAAGCAACTCTTTTTGCTTTAAGCTATTCATAGTCTGAAGGCGGCCCCAATCGGCCTCCGCCGTTTATCACGGCCAGCGACACCGGCTTGCCTCTTCTATTGCCCCGTCATTCCTGCCTGAATGTCCAGGCAACCGTGCTTGCCTCCTGCTCCCGCGAGACCAGCCAGAAGATCCCTCCACCGCTCGTCATGCTTTGCGACGTCATCCTGCTGAGCCCAAAGCTTGACCTTCTTCGCTGCGGCCTCGTCCTGATAGGTTTCCGCGACATCGCTGTGCAGCGTCAGAACTAACGTTTCGACGTCTCGGGCAGACAGGATCTCGGTCTCCGATAAGCTCTTGGGATTGGTGAACGAGAGCGAGTTGGGAAGCAGCCAATGCGTCCCGATTCCGCCATCCCGGAAAACGCGCGGCATGGTGATCTCGTGGATGCTGATCTCGGAATTATGATCGCAGTAGAGCTTCTCGATCGCCGAGCGAAGCTCCGTCTCGAGGCCGAGGCCCAACTGCCCCCCGGCGCCGAGCACCGAGCCAAAACCGAAGCTCTCGCTATAGCGGCCGGCCGGCGCCGAAACATCGGCGATGACGACATGCAGCGGCGGCAATGCCTGCGGCGATTGCGGCGCTGAGCGGAAAGCATCGCGGATGGCGTAATAGAGCGTCATGGCGCCACGGTTTTCGACCGCTCCGCCATCGGTCACCCAGTATCGTGTCCTTGCTTCGCCGGATGCTTCGATGTCGATTGCAGCATCGGGGAAGACCGGCGGAAAGTTTGCGCTCAAGGCTGCGGCGCGCGCAATCGACACGTCCGCATTGTCGAGTGTGACGAGCTGCATGTGCAGCGATCCGTCGTCCGGCGGAGACGCAGGCGCGGCAAGATTGGTCAGCACCAGCCGTCCGCCCGCCTGGGCAGCATCCAGGAATTGGCGGCAGCGTGTCGCTCTCTCGGGAAGCGAAAGGCTTCGGTCGGCTTGGCAGGAGGGACTGTCATCGGAAAAAGATCCGACGATCGCAGTGTTGAGCATCAGGCCGAAGGACGGCGCTTCCATCGTCCCGGCACCCATATGACAGACGAAGGATTCGGCGAGAATGGCACCCAGCCTCGAGCGTGCGGGTATCCAGCCCGTCACGTCCTCATCCGGCCTTTGAGCTTCGCGGCAGGCCGAGGACGCCCAATGCCAGCGCCCGAAGGCGAAGCGCATGTCGCTCGCACCATCGATCACCTGTTCGATGAAGGGCAGCGCCATGGCTTGCGAAAAATCATCCCATGCCTTGATATCCATGCTGTCACGCGGCCGGCGAAGCTCCTGCTCATGAAGCGCGAAATAGCCGAGTGCGGCGCTGCCGCCCGAGACGCCACTGACCAAGACGACGTTGCAGATCTGATCGTGCTCGGCCAGCCCCTGCAGCAGCGAGGCCGTGTAGATCGCCGCACGCGTGCCGCCACCGGAGGCGATAACTGCAATTCTCGGCGTTGTCGGCTGGAGCGGACCGCAGCCGCCATTGGGTTGGCCGCTTTCGAACAACAGCGTTGCTGGCTGCTTGCCCACAGGCCGTTCGGAGCGGATCGCAAGTTCCGGCGGCTGGATCGCCCTGAGGAAGCTGAAGACGGCAGGGCCGCCGATGAGGCCATAGGCCAGGGCGCCGACGAGGGCGGGATAGACGAGCGTCGAGCGCTGGAAATTGCGAAGGCTCGCAAGCAGATCTCCTGCTGGAGCCTGCTCGGCGGGCAGGCGCTCCAACTGCGCGCGAAACTGCGCGAGCACTTCCGCCGGCGTCATGAACTGGATCGCCCGGTCAGACGCGGCCTTGGTCCGCTGCTGGTACTGATCCTCGTAGCGGCCCTCGATCTTCAGGCGCCCCGCGCCATGCAGCGCGATTGTCCGGCCTTGGTTGCGGACCGTGCTCAAGGTCTCGCTACCTTCATAGTCGTAAGCGATTTCGACAGGAGTGATCGTCTGCCGCTCCCTGTCCATGAGACGCATGAGCCGGCGCGCGACGAAGTGATCGCACCAGAAGGCATAGTACCAGGCGACGGCATAGGCGAAGGCGATATAGCGCATGAGCGTCGTATTGCCGTAGCCTTCGGAGCCGGCGTTGAAGAGATAGGTGATGTAATGGACGTCGGCGAGGCGAAGCACTGCGACGACGATGACGAGAACGCTGATGACCCGCTGTGGGCCAATGAAGAAAAGACGCCCGATCGTCTGCAGGATTTCCATCAACCGGTCGAACAGGATGCCGAGGAAAAGGGCGATCCATGCGGCAAACCCGGTCACCAAGAAAGCGTACCAGAGATAGTGATCGGGCACGAACAGGGTGAGCAGCGATCCGGGCAGAAGCAACTCGACCGGATAGCGGATTGGGGCGATGACAAGGGCCGACACCAGCGCGGCAATCGGTCCGCGGCCCATGAAATCGTAGCGATTCTTAGGTAGGAAAAGCTCCACTTTCGGCAGGCTGTCGGCAAGCCCGCCACCTGCATTGGAGCGGAATAGGCACCGCGAGAGCAGCCAGGCCGCCGGCAGCGCAAGCACGAGTGCGCAGACGATCACGGCGCCGATATGCAGGCGGGGCCGTGCCGTCATCATGCCGTAGGTTTCCGGGCGAGAATTGATGATGAGAAGCGCGGCAAGGACCGCAAAGATCACCAGCTGTCCGGCGAGTAGGTACTGGTTGAAGATCGCTTGCCGGCCAGCAGCCGCATGCAGCAGGAAAAGAAGCGCGAACCCGATCGCAAACAGACCGAGATTGCCCCAGCGCATCTCGACGGTCGGACCGAGCGCCATGGCGAGGGTCAGAATGCCCGCGAGCAGCGGCACGAACCAAGCATAGCCGTCGGGGGCGAGCCATCGCCACGCGAGGCGCCGCCCCTTCGGCAGCGGCTGGTTGAGCCAGGCATCAAACGTTCGCCATAAGCGAACGAAACCTCGGACATGTTCGCCGAGCCAGTTGTAGATGCTCGCTTCCCGATGGGGATGGGGTTCGTCCATCAGCGTGTTTCCAGTTGGCTATCGCAGAGAATGACGTCGGCCGCTTTCTCGGCGACCATGTAGACGGCAGTGGCAAGGAAGTAGCCGGGAATGCGGGGAAAGACCGAAGCATCAACGACGCGTAGGCCTTCGATGCCGTGCACCCTGAAGCGGCTGTCGAGCACGCCGCCATCTTCGCGGGAGCCGATGGCGCAGGTGCCGCAGGCATGATGGCCCCAGGCGTTTTCGGCGACATAGCGGCGAAGCGCCTCGTCGCTCTCTTTCTGCCGGCCGGGTTCCTCTTCGCTTGCGACGAGATCGTCCATCGCATCGTTGACCTTCCTGACGAAACGGATGGCATGGACGACGGCATCGAGATCGAGATCAGAATTGCCGGTTCCCTCGAAGAAGGAATGAAACACGACCGCAGGCAGGGCCGCGGGATCGGTGCTTTTCAGCCGCACCGTTCCGCCCTGGTTTTCGGTATAGGCCTTGAGGATCGCCCAGGTCATGTAATCCGGCTTGCGGATGCGCTCGGAATAACGAGGATAATAGCCGCGGAAATCGGCCAGCAGCGAAAAGCAATGCAGGTCCGGTTCGCTCAGCGTGTCGCGGGATTTAAGCGTCAGCGAAAACATGACGCCGTTGCTCGTATAGTTGCCGATACGAAATCTGCGCCACCGCCGGAAATGGGCATCGCGCGTCGTATAGGTGGCACCCTTGAGGGCCGACCAGGGTTCGTTTATCCGGCTGACGACACCGATCTCGTAGCGGTCCTGCAGGTTCCGCCCGACGCCCGGAAGCGCCTCGACGACGGTAATCCCGTGCTCGTTGAGATGGCCGGGATCGCCGATACCGGAGAGCATCAGAAGCTGGGGCGAGGCGAAGGCGCCACCGGCCAGGATGATCTCACGGCCGGCCCGAATGACTTCCTCGCGCCCCTCCCCGTTTATGCAGCGAACCGCGACCGCGCGCTTGCCGTCAAATTCGATGCGCGTGACCATGGTGTTCAGGCGAAGCGACAGGCGGTCGGGGTGCCGCTTCATCACGTCGAGCAATCGCTCACGCGGCCCGTGCCTGGTGTGGCGGCGCGTCGAAAGCGGTGTGACACGCACGCCGCAGGCGCCGACGTTCCAGTTACGGCGATCGTTTGGGTCGATCTCGGTCGTCTCCCAATCGGAACCCCGCTTGCCGAAGGCATCGGCCGCCGCGCCGACGCAGCGCAAGAGNNCCCGCAGCGGCAGCGCCCGCTCTGTCGTCATCCACCCCCACCATCCGTGTCCCGTCGGATTGAGGCCCGTTGCGGCGGCGAGCCACCGCCACAGGAAGAAGCGGTAGCGGCAGCGTTCGATGCGCTCGAAATAGCCCTGCATGTGCGAAGCCTTCCAGCTTTCGTCGCCGGTAATCGCAAAGATGTGGTTCCAGTCGCAATGATTGGGCCGCACGATGATCATCGCATGATGGGCGGTGCAGCCGCCGAGCCCGCGCACGCGTGGATAAAGTACGCCGTCCTTTTCTTTGCTGTAGCGCCAGTCGCGCTCCTGCATTTCCTGATTTTCGTAGTGGCGCACCCAATGGTTCTCGGCCATGCCGGGATGTTCCGAGGCAAAGGCATGAAAGGCCGGCACGCGACAGGCATCGGCAAGCGGCATGTCGGAGCCGTCGTCGGTCTTGGCCAGCGGATCGCCGCCGGCCTCGATGACGAGCACCGTCCGTCCCTCTTCGGCCAGCCGCGCGGCGAGGACGGCGCCGCCGGCGCCGCTGCCGATTACGATATAATCGTGGGTCGGCCCGCCGGACATCGTCAGAACTGCTTCAGATAGGAGATCAGGGCATTCTTGTCCGATTGCGGGAGATCGGCGCCGAATGTGTGCCCGCCATTGACCACGTAGTCCGGGCATTTGCTCAAGCCCACCAGGCGGTCGATGAGCTTCGTGTCGCGCACCACCTTCTCGGCTTTGGCGAGCACGGCAGGATCTGCGAGTTCCTCCGGCGTGCATTGCCCGCCGAGCTCGGAGAAGGCTCCGATCAGCGCAGGGCCGTTGGCGATCAGGCGCTTGTAATTGGCGAATTTGCTCTCCTCATCATTGTCGGGCAGCAGCTCTGTATTGGTCAGCGCATTGACAGGGAAACCGGCCGGGAACGGGCCGACGGTGATCGAGCCGTCCTTCTTGAAGGCCCAGCCAGCGACCTTGTTCAGCAGGCCGGTGAAGGGTTTCACCTTGTCGGGCACGAAGCCCGCCGGCACGATGAGGCAGGAGGGAGCGCTCGTCCGGTAAATATAACCCGGCACTGGCGCCTCGGTCATCTTATCCATGCGGCGCGTCTGCGGCGAGAGCATCTGGCGGATCGACCGGTCGAAGACCGCAAGCCTGTTTTCAACGCAGGGCAGATAGGGATCGCCGGCATCCGCCGCCGGGCAGGCGGTGCCGCGACCGGCGCCGTAGTCGCCGGCATAGTCCTGATTGTAGTAGTCCGTCCCGTAATAGCTGTCCTCGTGGCCGACGGAATTGTTGAGCAGGAAGGGCGCGGTCGACCACAGGCTGACGAGTGAGGGAGGCCTCAGATAGCCGCGCCCGTTGCCTGCCGCCTGCAGCGGCGTTGCCGCCCCCGAAACCGGATGATTGACCGTCACCTCATGCGGAGGCGGCAGCGACTTGTAGGTGGAAGAGGTGAAATTGTCCCAGATGTCGCCCGAAAGCCCGTTGGTGGCTATCGCACTGCAGGCATTGGTACGCACAACATCCATCGGCACGCGCCGTTCCGTGGAGAGGTAGTTGCCGTCGAGGAAGCTTTTGTTGTCAATCTTCACCCTGTCGGTGACGAGATCGACCATGCCGTGCTTGAAGGCATCCGACTGCGCCCAGGCCCAATAGCGGTCCCAGCATTCGCGATAATGGGGGCCGGACCCGCCGCCCTCGCATATGCCTTGATCGACACCGAGATCCGGCGCGGGCACCGGCTGCTTGCTCGAATGACAGGCGGCGCAGTTTTCGGCAAAGACGATCTTTCCGCGCTCGACCTCGGCCGGATCGCGCGCTTCGAGCACCTTTTCTCCGACCGGCGTATCCTTCAGGTGATCGGCGCGGGCCGCGACCAGGAAGAATATCGCCATGTCAGGCGTCATCGCCTCGGTGGCCTGCCAATAGACCGAGTTCTTCTCGGCATCGGCGATGCGGATCGGCGAGATCTTCTGCCCGCCGAGGAAGGGGCGGAAGTGCAGCAGCCATTCTTCGCTGAAAAGGCCGATATTGAGATAGACGCGATTGAGCGCACCGAGCGTGCCGACGGAATCGGCGCCGTCCTTCAGGACGCGCATCGAGGCGACCGTGCCGGTCGCCTTGTCGTAGAGGGAACCGAAGGCCGCGGTCTGCGGATAGTCCTGCGCCTGCTTGTTGTCCTTCTCGTCCCCCTTGATGATTTCCTTGCCCGTCTTCGCCCCGATGCGCAGCCGCTCCAGGACGTCGTAGACCGCATTCATCGTGCGGGGGTTGTTCATGTAATCGGTCGAGACCAGCGATGTATCGAGCGAACCCGGCGGGTTCGTATGGAACAGCTGGAAGAGGAAATTCCTCTCGTTCTCGGCCGGTTCCCCAGGCGTCGCGCGCGGTTTGGTGTTCCAGAAGAAAATGCGGTCGACCCAGAAATACTGGGCGCCGGGATTGGACGAGATTTCGGAGAATTCCGGGCTCTCGACATTCTTCGGCGGATTGATCGGATTGGGGCCGACATGGCAGAAGGCGCAGGACATGCCGACGCGATAGGGACGCACGAGATCCTTGTCGTTGTAATAGGAGGGATCGGTGTAATAGCGCAGCGCATCCCAATGTTCGGCGGCCTTGCTGTCGAAATCAGGATTAGGGAAGAGACGCAGGCCCATCACGCCCGTCGGTTCGCCGTAATAAGAGCCGACCGGGATTTTTTTCTCTTCGTCCTTCACCTTGACCGTGGTGCCGCGCGAGCCGATCTGCACGCCGGGATAGCGGGCATCTGCTTCGGCATTGCCGCCGAAACTGTCGGTCGCGCAGTCCTTTTTGCGCTGATCGATCCACAGCCCCCAATGATCGGGATCAGCGCTCTTCGGCGTGTCGAAGCAGGGTTCGTTGACGAGCCCGAGATAGCGGAAGCGGTTGTCGCGGCCGTAGGCCATCGTTGGATGGGACGAGATGGTCTTCAGGAGATCGAAGGAGCCGATCGTTGCGCGGGCGGCGAAATCCCAGAAACGGTCGTTACCACCGGTCCAGACGATCCAGGCGTTCTGTCCACGGATCGCCGCCTTGCGGACGGCCTCCGGATCGAGCCCGGTGGCGGTTGCGACCTCCTTGATCTCGTCGGGATAATCGGCGCCGGCTGCAGGCGGCAGCAGCAAGCCCTTGTCCATTGCCGCGAAGTAAGGCTCGCCGGCCCCGGGAAATTCCTCGACCTTGCGATGGACTGTCTTCGCCTCGTCCTCAACATTGCCGAACTGGCTCGCATCCGGCTCGATCAGCCACCAGACGATGAGCGCAACCGCAGCAATGGCGATGACGGCGAGCGTGACGACGGCTGCCACGATCCAGGCGAGAAACCGCACGATGCGCTGTCTGACGTTTGCCATTGCCCCCTCCTGATGGTCAAAGTGTCTTGAGATAGGAAAGCAGTTGCTCCTTCGCCTCCGACGGCAGATCCGTGCCCCAGAGATGACCGCCATTACCGTTGCCCGGAAGGCCGGTATCGTAGAGCGTGCCGTACCGCTCCCCCGGCTTATCCGGCATGCTCACGAAGCCGCCATTGTCGGCATCCACAAGATCGGAGCCGCGGTAGAACTGCCCCGGCCGCTCGGCAGGCGGAAGAAGCAGGGCGCGCAATGTCGGGACGCTGCCGTTGTGCAGGTAGGGACCGCGCAGCCACAGGCCGCCGAGACCTGTGGCGACATAACCGTCGGTCTTCTGGAAATTGGCAAAACCCCAGGCATAACGCGGTTCGTAGGCCGCATAACGATCGCGGGCTGCTGATGTCCACATGTCGAGTCGATGGCGGTCCGTGCCGAGTTCGACGATCGGGATCGGCATCCGGTAGCGGGCGCCCTTGGCATCGTGGCAGACGGCGCATTGCGCGGTATAGATCACACGGCCGGCGTCGACTGCCGCGGCATCGACATGATAGGGATCGCCTGCCGGCCTGAGGGGAGAAAACGGTGACGGCGGCGGCCCCTGCAGGCGGATGAAATCCATAATGCGGCGAAGACCCTCTTCGCTTCCCCCATAGGATTTGTAGGTCATGCCGTCGCCGATCGCGCCCGAGACCACCGTCTCGTAGAGATCGGTCTGCAATCCGTCCCAATGGAGCGAGAAGCGGCGCGTATTGGTGGCGGCGAGGTCGGCAAGCGACCACAGGGGCATCATGTCGGAATTGCCGATCGTGTGGTCATCGGCAAGTTGGAGGTTCTGGAACTTGACCGGGTTGAAGGGATCGATCCGGCCCGGCCCCCAGTCCGGCCGATCCTTCATCCAGGCAAACTGCCGCCCCTGTTCCTGGAGGGCCGCCCGGGTCGCCGGCACCAGGACGAAGCGATAGAGCGCCCGCTCCCAGACCGGCATGTCGTAGATCCTGCCGATCTCCGCCATCACCCGGTCGGCGGTAAACCGAGGATCGGCGCCGACATCGATCAGGAAACGGATATAGGCCTGCGGATTGACTCGCGTCCCCGGGCCCGCCTCGACCAGCCGCGCCGGCTCGTCGGCACGGAGCCGGTAGCTGCCCTGGTGGCAGAAGGCGCAGTTCGGCGCAACGCGCTCTATGACGCCGAGCGTCTTGACCGACAGACCGACAGGAACCTCGTCGCCAGCGCGCCAGTAGAGGCCGAAGGCGCCATAACCGTCGGCGTTTGCCGGCAGGTGTTCGGGAAAGAGCTGCGGCAGGACCCGCCAGATCCAGTAGGGAATTCCCTGCGCCTCTTCATTGCCGATCGAGCCGTGATTGAAGACATCAGCAAGATCGTTTGTCCTCGGCTGGGCGACCGGCCGGAAGAGCAGGAAGAACAGCGCAAAAGCGCCGACGACAAGCAGGACCAGAACGGCGAAAAGCCATTTCGAGAAGACACGCCTCATGCCTGTCTCCCTTCGGCGATGTTCTGTTCGAGCCGCAGGATGCGCAGGAGACAGAAAAGCGTCGCAATGCCGACCGACCCGTCGAGGAAGACGCCGGCGAGATAGCCGATCGGCTGGTCGAACACGAAGACGGCGAGAAAGAAGAAAACCGTGCCGAGCGTGCGGGAAGGGAAAACCGCGAGCCAGGCGAAGACGCGGTAACGGTCGATATCGAGCGTCGCCGGAATGTAGAAGATCGACAGGATCCCGAGCAGCAATCCGGCAAAGCGCGGCCAGATCAGCTGGTTGACGGTGATGCCGAAGAGGCCGAGGATCCATTCCGGACAGAAGATGAGCGGCAGGACGAAGGCGAAGTTCAAAAGGATGCCGATCCAGACGAGGACCGCATGCCGTGCCTTCCATTTGCTGAGCGATCGCGACTGGGTCATAGCGTCTTCATATATTCGACGAGGGCGTCTTTTGCGGCCGCCGGCAGCTCCGTGCCGTAGCGATATCCTTCGTGGCCGGCATTGCCATTTCCGGGCCGCGTCGTGTCGTAGCGAAAGAGATCGCCGCCGGCAGACTGATCCGAGCGATAGCCCACTTTGGCGAGATCGAACTCGTCGTTGCCGCGAAACCAGACGGACGGTCGCTTGACGCTCGGTTCAAGCAGATCGCGCAAGGTCGGCACCGAGCCGTTGTGCAGATAGGGCGAGCGGGCCCAGATGCCGTCAAGCGGGTGATTGGCATAACCGTCCGTCTTGTGGAAGCGGCTGAAGCGCCAGGGATAGCCGGCATAGAGCAGGTTCTGCTCGGCGGCGAAATTTGCCGTATAGGAGGTCCAGCGTCCCGCATCGGTGCCGATATCGGCGAGCGGAACCGTCTTGCCGAGGCGCGTGAAACGCTGCCTGTCGTAGCTGTAGTCCTTCGCATCCTTGAAGCCGTGGCAATCGGCGCAATAGTGCAGGAACAGCATCTTGCCCTCTGCCGCCTTCGCCTGATCGATCTTGGCAGCAACGGGGAACGGCGGCGAAGGCAGATCCCACATCCAGTCCTCGATGCGCGCGATCGATGCCCGGTCGACCGTCACGGGCGTCACGCCAGCGCCGAGTGCGGCGCTCAGGTTTCGTTCTGCCACGGAATCATTGTTGCCGTCCCAATGGAGGTTCATACCCTCGCGCGGACGCTGGCGCCAGATGGCGGGATAGTCGGACGAGCCGTTCAGCGCAGCACCACTGATATGGGCCTCGTCCATGGGAAAGTTGAACTGCAGCGCCTTGTAGGGGTTGAACGTGTCCACGCGGCCCGGGCCCCAATCCTCCTGGCGCTTGACGAAATCGAGCTGACTGCCGAGATCGAGGAAGGCGTTCTTGACCCGCGGGAAGACCACATAGCGATAGACCAGCCGCTCGAAGACATTGAGGTCGCCACCGACCTTGGGGCTATCGATCGTCGCGATCAGCGCGTCGGCGGTAAAGCCGGGATCGCGGCCGACATCGATGAAGAAGCGAATGAATTCCTGCAGGCGCAGATTATTGGAAGGTGCGCCGGGGATGAGATGGCGAACCGCGTCGCCGGGAAGATGATAGGTGCCGACATGGCAGACGGAACAGTTGAGCCAGACCCGCTCGACGCCTGAGACCACGCGGCGCGACACCCCGATCGGAAGGTCGTCGCCAGGCTTTTCATAGAGGAAGCCGAAGCGGGCCCAGCCCTCCGGCCCGAGCTTGTCGGCATACATGACCGGCAAGGCCTTGAAGACCCAGTAAGGCGGCCCCGTCGCCGTTTCGCTGCCGATCGAGCCGTGCATGAAATGCTCGCTCTGGCTTTTGAAGGCGACGACATACTGGTTGACGAACACCAGGTAATAGACGAGCGCGAGCAACAGCAGCACGACGATCGCCAACCACCAGCGGCGATGGCGGGCGACGGCGATCTCGACGGGCGTCTTGCGGTCGTTGTCGCTGCTCATGAGTCCACTCCGAATGCGCGGGTGATGGCGCGTGTCAATGGAAGGTCGGCGGCTCGAAAACCGACATTACCTGCTTGATCATCTTGCCGTAGCGATCCTCGAAGCTCGTTCCGTCAAACCGGCTGAGGTCGTAACAGCCGAGCGGGTTTTCGAGATCGTTGAGCAGACACTTGTTGCAGTAGGTGCATTCCTTCTCCGGGCCGTTGGCCTCGGCGAGGATCTTCGGCAGATCGTTGTTGGCGATCAGCGGGCGGGCCATGGTGACGCCGTCGCAGGCTTTCGAGCGGATGGCCTCGGCGATCCTGTCGGCATGCTGGAACCCGCCGGTACAGAGCACCTTTATGTCGGGATCGATCTTGCCGATCGCTTCGGAAACCGCCCGCGCATAATCGAGATTGATGCCTTCGATGACCTTGCCCCTGCGCCAGCGCCAGAGCGCCTGGAAGGCGCGCCCCAGCAGGGGATTGGAAAAGATCGCATAATTCATCGGCGCCCGCGTGCCCTGCGAGAGCATGCCGTCGTACCAGCGATGCAGATCGTTCAGCGGCAGGTCTCCGGCCGGATTGCGCGGATGCGGAAAGGTGGAGCCACTCGAAATATGGAAGGAGTCGACGCCCTTGCCGCCGTCGAGCAGCATCGTGCAGATTTTGACCGTCTCGTCGAGCGTGTTGCCCTTCTTGATCCAGGGATAGAGCCAGTCATTGTGGTCGACGCCGTTGATCTTCATCTGCAAATGGAAGTCCTGGCCGACCTCGCGGCGGATCGCCCTGACGATCTCGAGCACGAAACGCGCCCTGCCCTCCCAGCCGCCGCCATATTCGTCCGTCCGGTCGTTGATGCCGGAACTCAGGAACTGCGTCAGCAGATAGCCGTTAGCACCGTGCAGCTCGACACCGTCGAGCCCCGCCTCCCGGGCGCGCCGCGCCCCTTGCGCGAACTGCTCCACCACTTCCGCGATTTCGGGTTTCGTCATCGCCTGGGCGAGCAGCCCATGGAAGTAATCGCTCTTGTTGGTCGAACTCAGGCCCCTGTTGAACAGGTTTTCGACGCCGCCCATGTCCTGCTGGCGTCCGGAATGGCTGAGCTGCATAATGAACCGACAGTCATGGCTGTGGACACGACGGCCGACCTCCCGCCAGAAGGGGATCTTATCGTCGTCGTCGATCATCGCGTAACGCACGAGGATGCGGCCGCGCACGGAGACCGGAGTAAAGGAGGAAATGATGCAGCCGATCCCGCCGCGCGCGAACTTCTCCTCCCAGTTCAGCCGGGCATTCCCGCCGTGACCGTTATAGTCGTCGAACTGGCCGGATATATTGGATCGGAAAAGACGGTTCTTCACCGTCAGCGATCGAAACTTCAGCTCATCGAAAATGAGCGCCGCATTGTCGGCGTGGATGTACTGACTGTCTGGATGCATGAAGGCCTATCCGATTGACGTGCCGAGGCGACGGAAGAGGAAGTAAAAGCCGATATGCAATGCTAAAGTTATAACTTTCTAGTGTGTTGAAAGCTAATGCAATTTAATGTGGTTTGCAAACGAATTTCGGGAACATGCACCGCTTTACGCGGCAAGTCGCATGCAACCATCAAGGCACAAATCCGCTGATGTTTGCAGTCATCTTGCTGATCGTGCCGGTGAGGATAGAATTACAACGACCCCGACCGGTCGCTTCATCGGCGCAGCCTCAGGAACGGCAGGATGCCTCAGGCCTCGACATCGCCGGCATGAACGACAGTCGCGGCGGTGACAGGCGGTTTTGTGATGGAACTGCCGGTCTTGGCTCTAAAGAGATGAAGGCGCGCGGGCCGGACCGCAAGCTGCAGGATTGCACGGTCCTTGATCGCTACATGATCAGGCAGGTGGACGATCGTCGCAGTCCCGCTGCCCTCCACCATGCCATATACATAGGTATCCGTGCCGATGCTTTCGGCATAGTCGACTTCGAAGCGGATCGGATAACCGTCGGCGCCATTGCCCGTGGCGAGTTCGAAATGGCTCGGCCGGACACCGAGGACCACAGGTTCGCCGACGGTCGCATCCCCCAGTTGCGCCGGAATGTCCAGGCGGCCGAAGCCCGGTACGTCGACAACAACATGACCAGGACCGGTCCCGGCAAGCATTCCATCGAAGAAGTTCATCTGCGGCGAGCCGATGAAGCCCGCGACAAACTTGTTGGAAGGGGCTTCGAACAGCTCCAACGGAGTGCCGACCTGCTCGACGCGTCCAGCATTGAGGACGACGATGCGGTCCGCCATCGTCATGGCCTCGACCTGATCATGCGTCACATAGATCATGGTGGCACCGAGCCGCTTGTGGAGGCGACTGATCTCGCCTCGTGTCTGCACGCGAAGTGCGGCATCCAGATTGGACAGCGGTTCATCGAACAGGAAGAGCTTGGGGTTCCTGACGATCGCACGACCGATCGCCACGCGTTGCCGCTGGCCCCCCGAGAGCTGTTTCGGGCGTCGATCGAGGAGAGGCTCGATCGCGAGCATTCTTGCCGCCTCCATCACACGCCGATCGATTTCAGCCCGGCTCATCGTGAGGTTTTCGAGGCCGAAGGACAGATTTTTAGCAACGGTCATATGCGGGTACAATGCATAGGACTGAAACACCATCGCGATCCCGCGATCCCCCGGAGGCGACGCCGTCACGTCATCGTCGCCAATGATGATCTTTCCCGCGCTCACACTTTCCAGGCCGGCGATCAGGCGAAGCAATGTGGACTTGCCACACCCTGAAGGGCCGACCAACACGACGAATTCGCCCTCACCCACATCGAGATCGACACCATGGAGAATCGAATGATGGCCGAAGCTCTTCCTGACATCGTTCAACTTGAGACCGGCCATGAATCCATTCCTTTGACGTTTCTTCCGGAGGCGGCCGCAGCCACACCGAGACAATCGGATCCCCTCATATCTCGGTTTAGTCTGCGTGGAAGCAATTAGTTCGTCAAGATGACGAACGTATTTTTCTATTAGCGTCCATCAGTTTCCTCCCGCCTGCAGACAGGATTTTCAATAAACTCCGTCCTGGGCTGCTCGCGCCTGCGCAGGTCCTGGCGGTCATTCTTCTCGGCTATCTGGCTTATGGCGATGTGCAGCCACCGTCACCGTCATCGGCGGCGGGACCGTCACTGCGCCTGGCCACTCCGGTACCGCAAACATCGTCGTGTGGCACGGGGATCTGCGTGACAATCAAAGCGGCGGCGGCGGCAAGCGCCGCTGCTCCGGCAAGGTCTGGGGAGAAAAAAGCAGGTTGTGAACGTGGTTCAGTCCAATCGCGAGAGCCCCGACCAACGTTGCCCGACCGCCAAGAACACTCGCCTCGACATCGATGGCACGACGGCTCGCTTTCACGATACCTCGCCGAACGCCTTCGGCAATCAGGGGATGGCGACCGATACTGCCGCCGAGAACGACAATCTTCGGATCGACGATCGCATTGACGGACACGACAAGCAGTGCGGCAATGTCCGACACCTTACCGATCACCTCGACCGCGATCGGGTCGTTCTTTTCGGCAAGTTCCAGGATGTCCCTGACCGAGGTGTCCTTCTCGCCCCCCGAATGCTCGTAGAGCTCACTAATTCCCCGAGCCGCGATCGCGCATTCCAGCGCGCCCCTTTCAAGACTGTCCTTCGTGTATGGATCGGCACCGAACGGCATGTAGGAAATCTCGCCGCCCGCTCCGTTTGCGCCACGCATCAGCTTGCCATCCTGAAGCACGCCGAGCCCGATACCCGTCCCGAGCGAAATGAACGCCACGGTATCGATTGCGGTCGCGCATCCCTGCCAGGACTCGCCGATAACGGCTGCGTTGACATCGTTTTCCAGGACAACGGGACAGCCAAGCCTCTGGCTGAGCGTCCGGCCGATATCAATGCCGGCGATATCGGCAAGGTTCGGCGCCATCGAGAGCGCACCCGTCACAGGATCGACGACCCCTGGCGTTGCTATCGCCGCCACGAGGACGAACTCCCTGGCAATCCCCAGCTGCAAAAGCATCTTGGAAAGCATAGCCTCGACCTGATCGATCAGATGATAGCCGCCCCGGCGGTCGGACGGATAGTCGATTTCGCCGACAACGCTTCCGACGATATTGCCAAGCACGATGCGCGTCGTCGTTGCGCCCATGTCGATACCGACAGCATAGCCGGCATCGCCATTGACCTCATAGGTAATGGCCGTGCGGCCGATGCGACCGCTCGTGACGCCTTTTTCCCGAACCCACCCACCTTCTTCCAGCGCCCTGATGACCTCGGACATCGTCTGCTTCGAAAGGCCGGTGATCTTTGAAAGCTCGGCTCGCGAGGTAGGTCCAGCATGGAGCAACACGTCCATGACCGCGCGCACGGAGATCTGTCGCAGCACGGGAGGCGCGTTTTCGTTCAATACCATCGTAGAGCTATCCCCGCCAGATCCGTCTTCATCGTTGCACCGGTGTTTTTGCTTTTTCCACGAAAGCCCCCCGATTTCAAACAGCTTGTTGACAGTTCGCGGGCGCGGCCATAATAAATTCGTCAACCTGCCGAACAAATATCGCAAAAGGACTGCATTTGTCAAATATTTCAACCATTGCGTCTGGCTTGCGACAGGCGAACAGCGTCCATCGCTCGGACGAAGCGGGTGGATCTCAAGGCATGGTCGCCGGTGTCGACCTTGGCGGTACCAAGGTCCTGGTGGGACTTGCCGATCTGCAGGGGCGTATTGTGGCAAAGGCCGAAGAGCCGACCGAGCATGGCGCGGGAGCCCCTATATTGCGCCAAATTCCGCGGATGATTTTGTCCCTGGTGCAGGACAATCGCGATCGAGGCCCGTTGCGCAAGGCTGTTGTCGGCGTACCGGGTGCGGTATCGCCCTTGACGGGTCTTGCCTCGCTCTCCCCTCACCTGGCAATTCCTGCCGATCAGCCGCTCGCCGCGCTGCTCGCACGAGCCCTGCCATGCCCCGTCGTGGTCGAGAACGACGTGAATCTCGCAGCTTTCGCCGAGGCCACTCTCGGCAAGGGACAGGATCAGGACTCGCTTGCATTTATCGCTTTCGGAACCGGCGTCGGCATGGGGCTGGTCATCGGTGGAACGCTCTTCCGCGGCCAGCATGGACGGGCAGGCGAACTGGGTTTTCTGCCGCTAGGCCCCAATCCTCATCAGGCGGCGCCGCAGGCCCGCGCTGGTCTCTTCGAGGATCAGGTTGATTCGCCCGCGGTGCGCAGCCTGTATGGCGATGGCACGCTATCGGTCGCCGAGATATTCGCTCGCGCTGCTGCTGGAGACGAGGAAGCCGTCGCGGTCATCGAGACGCTCGCAAAATCGGCGTCGGTCGGCCTGGCCTCCGTGCAAGCCCTCTTCGATCCCGCTCTCATCGTGCTGGGTGGGGGCATCGGGTCGCGCCGCGAGTTTGTCGACGCCGTCAGGCGTCACATGTCGATGCTGCTGCCGTTTGAGACACGGATAGAGGCAACTGGGATCGGCCCTGAAGCCGGTATGCTCGGGGCGCTTATGCTCGGCCTGACCGACCTCGCGGCAATTGATAATGCAGGAAAACAGGAAGCCGTCCGATGAGCGCCGCACCAGCAAAATCGCAAGTTCTGATACCGCTTGATGACGGACAGCTTCGTTCTACGACACCGGTGCTTGTCCCGTTCATGGCTCCGCGCCTGCAGGGCGATTGTCGACCGGAAGGCAGGATCGAGCTTTCGCTGTGGGGCGCCGGTAAGCTGGTCAATCTGACGTTCACCGGCTGGAGCGCCCCTTTCACCTATGCCCCGAACCGGGTGGAAGTGCATGGCGGAGGGCTTTACGTGGCGCAGTCGGCGCCGGCGCTCTTCTTGAAGGGTGCAAAGCTGCGGACCTTCATCCCTGCGCGGCGCTGCGCCTGGTGGGGCACAACGGCGAAGCGCGAACCGATCGAGCGGCAAGAGGGTCGCCGCATTGCCCGCACCGGTTGGGGCATCGCCATTGCGGAGCAGAGGCCGGACGGCATTTTCGTGACCGCCGGCGCGACGATCGAGGAAGCGCTCGCAGCGCTCGAGCTCGACCAGGCGAAACTGATTGCCGAGGCCAATGCCTACGTCACGCGATGCGATGCGATGCCGGAGGCGCCTGCCCTGATGCGCAGCATGATCTCGCAGAGCCTGCATGCCGCTCTTTCCAGCATAAGGCGGGACGAGCATGGCGCCTTTGCCGGCCTCGCCGCCGGCCAGGCATACAGCGCGCCGGCTCGCACCTACTACCGTGACGGCTATTGGACGCTCCAGGCTCTCCTGGATCGGGAACCGGAAGCAGTCCGCGCCCAGATCGATCTTCTTGCGCGGGGTGTGCAGGAAAACGGCGAGGCGCCGAGTGGCGTCATCCTCACCGGGCCAGGGCAGGCCGAGGAATGGGAAAAGGTGCGTCTGACAGATCCACGGATCAAGGAGGAGCACCTTCGACCCGGAGACTGGTGGAGCGACCACTTCGACAGCCCGCTCTTCTTCATTCTGACGATCGGCGACTATGTCAATACGACCGGCGACGGCTCACCGCTGTCCCTGTACTGGGACAAGGTCGTGGCGATCTTCAATCGTTACTGCAGCTTCGACGAGACTGGAACCGGCTTGCCGATCAAGCCGCGGCACGACCGCGATTGGGCCGACAATGTCTACCGCCACGGTTATGTGGCCTATGATCTCGGCCTGTGGATCGGTGCCCTCGACGTCATCGCGCAGCACGGCGCCTCACTCGACAAAGCTGTTGCATCGAAGGCGGCAGCCGTGGCGAAAAAGGCGCGCGCTTCGCTGGACGAGGCGCTTCTGCAACCGGGCGGCACCTACGCGGACTACGGGACAAAAGCAGATTTCGTCGAAGACCACCTGACGCTCGACAGCCTGACGCTGCTTCGCTTCAAGGCGGTTTCCCCCGAGCGAGCGAAAAGCGTGCTCGCCAAGGTCCAGGAGATCCTGGAAAGTCGCAACAACGACGGCCAGCCCTATGGTGACTGGGGCGTGCTTTGCGCCTATCCGCCGTTCAAGCGCCCCAAGGATACGCGTGAGAAATCCTATTTCGCGTATCGCTACCACAATGGCTCGGACTGGCCCTATCTTTCGGGCCTTTATGCCGAGCAACGGCTTGCCTACGGCCTGGACGGCGCGGACTACCCGCTCCTGCGCTGGTGGAAGACCTGCCTCGAAGAGGGTTGGACGGGTGCCGTCGAATATTTCTCGCCGCCCTGGGGGCGTGGTTCGCTGCTTCAGGGATGGAGCAGCATGCCGGCCGCCGCCGCCCTCGCCCACAAGGACAAGCTGCCGGCGGCGATCCGCTAGAGGTTTCGCGACCGGTCGCCACCGAGGCGGCTTTTGAAAGAGCAAATGCAAAAGGGCCGCCGGAAAGGCGGCCCTTTTTGCATGACATGTTGCAGCACTATTCCTTCGTTGCGCCCGCCATCAGGCCGTTCATCAACATGCGCTGCAGGGCTGTAAACATGACGAGCACGGGCAGCACCGAAAGCACCGACATCGACAGCAGCCTGGGCCAGTTGATGCCGAAGCGCCCCACCGTATTGGCCAGCGCGACCTGGACTGTCCACTTGTCCTGGTCGCTGATGATCAGGAACGGCCAAAGATAGTCGTTCCAGCGCCATACGAGATTGAAGGCGAGCAGCGTGCCGATCGCAGGTATGGCAAGCGGAACGATGATCCGCCACAGGATCCGCCATTCCGGCGTACCATCGAGACGTGCCGCCTCCAAAAGGCTGTCAGGAATGTTGGTGATGTATTGGCGCATGAGGAAGACCCCGGTCGGGGTTGCCGCCGGCGCGATGATGATGCCTGCCAGCGTATCGAGAAGATTGAGATCCCGCAGCACCAGAAAGACCGGGATCATGATGATCTGCAGCGGCACCATCAACGACGACATGATGAGCAGGAAGAAGAGCGTGTCTCCTTTAAACCGAAACTTCGCAAGCGCGTAGCCGGCCATGACGCTGATGGTGACGGACAGCAGCGCCGAGAGCACGGAGACAATGGCCGAATTGCGGAAGAAGATGAGGAACTTCGCGCGCGACACCGTGTCGATGAAGTTCTGCAACGTCGGTTGCGCCGGCAAAATGGTCGGCGGCCACTGGAAGATCTCCTGTTGTGATTTCAACGAAGACAAGAAGAGCCAGATCGGCGGCATCAGGAAGACGAACAGTGTCAGCACGACAAAGGCCAGTCGCCAGGGAGAGTAGATGCGTGTCATTTCTCACTCCGCGATATGCGCAACTGGAAGATCGTGAGGAACAGCAGGATGATGAACAGCACCATGGATTGGGCGGCTGCAACGCCAGCCTGCATCGGTTTCTGGAACGCAGTGTCGTAGATCGTCTGTATGAGGTAGACGGTCGCCTTACCCGGACCGCCGCCCGTCAGGGATACGACAAGTTCGTAGACCTTGAAGGCCTCGATCGAGGACAGGACCAGAACGACGGCGAGCGTCGGCTTGAGGAGCGGCAAGGTGATATGGGTGAATTGCCGCCACTTGCTGGTGCCGTCGATCGAGGCCGCCTCGTAGTAATCTGTGGAAATCGCGGTCAGGCCTGCAATGAAGATCATCATGTTGAAGCCGGCTTGCGCCCACACCCAGGCTATGACGACGGCGATCTGAGCCATCGTGTCCTGTTCCAGCCATGGGATCGGGGCGATGCCGGTCAGCGAGAGCAGGTAATTGACGAGGCCGTTGTTGAGGCCGAACAGCCATCGCCAGGCGACACCGATGATCAGCAGGCTGATCATGGACGGAAAGAAGACAATCGTGCGTACGACGGCAAACAGCCTGGTCTGTGGCGCCAGCAGGAGAGCCAGCGCCAACGAGACGACAATGTTCAGTGGAACCGCGACGATGACGAAAAGGACCGTCTTGAGCAATGAAACCTGAAAATCGGCATTGCTCAGGAGCCCGATAAAGTTATCCAGGCCGACATATTGCGGCAGGGTGTTAGGCACCTGTGGAACGACGACCACACCCCGCTTGAAAAAGGCCATGAAGAGGCCCTGGACCAGCGGGTAGAGGGTGAAGGTAACGAGGAGCGCCATTGTCGGCGCCATGAGCAGGTAGGGCCAGCCGAGGCTTGCCAGGCTGCCTCGCAGGCCTTTCGGCACTGGATGGGGACCCAGTGCCGAACGGCTGTCTTCCAGTATGTCCGTCGTCACTTGCCAGCCTCAAGCGAGGCATCGGCGGCCTTCTTTATCTGCGAAATGGCCTCGGCAGAGGAGATCTGACCGGCAACAGCCTGCGTGACGGCTGTCTTCACGGTACCCCAAACGGCCTGCATCTGCGGCCAGGCCTGATCGGTCGCAGCGTAAGCAGGGCTGGCATTCAACTCGGCCTGCATTGCCTTGATCGCTTCGGTCGCGGCCGGATTATCGTACTTGACGGCTGCTGCCTTCAGGTTGGCCGGGATCATGCCGAAGGTCTTGGCATACTGTGCCTGAATATCCGGCGAGGTGACCCATTTGATGAAATCAATCGCTTCCGGAAGATGCTGGCTCGTGTTGAAGGCCACGATATAGTCGCCTCCATAAATCGACGAAGCGACGGTGCCCCGCGGCGTCGGACCAGCCTGCCATGCAAAATGCGCATTGTCGGCCAGTCCGGCGATTTGCCAGCTTCCCGACATATAGGCTACGGCCTGACCGGCTGTGAAGATTTCCTTCGGATTGTCCGAGCTCGCACCGGACCAGAGCCCGGGCGGCATTGCGGCCTTCGTGATGTCGATGAACTTGTCGAGCGCGCTCGTCCACGCTGCCTCGTCCATGACCACCTTCACAGGTTCTTTTTCCGTGTAGATGTGGTTTCCGTACTGATATTCATGAACGATCCAGCGGCTTGCCGAAACGTCCCAGACAAGCGGATAGCGTGTGCCCGACTTTTCGGCGACTTCCTTGATCTTCGGAACGAATTCATCCCAGGTCCAACCGGTCGCGTGGTCCGGGATGGCAATGCCGGCCTTCTTGAAGGCATCGACGTTCAGGAAGACGCCCGTCGAGGTTACGCGCAGCGGCGCGGCGATAACCTTATCATCGAGCTTGGCGCCATCGCCCCAGCCCTTGACGAAGTCGTTGATCCATTCGGGGCCGATCTCCTTGTTGAGATCGACGAGGAATGGACGGATAACCGGCTCCATCGACGAAGTGAGCGACAAATCCGGCATGATGCCGGAGGCCGCATATTGCTGGAATTTCTGGACCATCCCGTCATAGGGGGTGATCTCGAGGTCGAAGGTCGTGTCCGGGTGCAGTTTCGTGTACTGATCGAGCAAGGCGCGCGTGTTCGCCTCTTCCTGATCATTGTCGACATACCAGACGATCTTCAGTTCGGATGCTGCCGCAAGCGAAATCGTCATCGCCAGGGCGCTTGCCGTCATAATCAATGTCTTGAGCGGTTTCATAGGGTTCCCCTTCTTTGCTCCTCAAACTCTGGCAACAACCGGCCGCCAAATCTCCCTTTGGCCGATCGTTTGTTCGTAACCATGACGAATTAAATACGAGTTTTCGGTGGTGTCAACACAAACAAGATTGACGGCATCAATTAGTTCGTCCTGTTGACGAATAAAATGGCGTGGCTTAATCATCCCGAGAGCCAGAGGAGAAGCAATGGATATTTCAATCGAGCCTGATGGCGCTGACCTGCAGCAATCTATCGACAGGCTGGTTAGCGCCGGCGGAGGAACGCTTCTCCTGCAGGCGGGCAGGCACACTACGGGACCCATCCGCCTGTTCAGCGGTGTTACGCTGTCAATCGGCCCGGGCGCCACGCTGGAGTTCGTCCCCGACTACGAGCTCTATGCCGGAAATTCGGTGAGCGTAATCGCCGAGGGATCCGATCGCGCCTATATCGTCGCGCAGGAGGCCCATGACGTCGCAATCGTCGGCGAAGGCAAGATCCTTGCCTCAGGCGGCGCCTTCAGCACCGGCTTTGACGAGACGGTCGGCACCTACACGCCGAGCGAAAAGCGGCCGAGGGTCCTAGTGTTCGAAGACTGCAGCAAGATCAGGCTGGAAGGCTTTGTCATCGAAGATTCGCCGATGTGGACGGTCCACCTCGTGCGTTGCCGTGATGTGACTGTCGAGGGCATAACGGTATTCAACAACCGACAACTCCCGAATACGGATGGGATCGTCATCGACAGCTGCGCAAAGGTCGCAGTGCGCCGCGTCATCATCAAAACGGCAGACGATGGCATCTGCCTCAAGACTAGCCGGAGCGAAAAGGGCATCGCGCGCTGCGCGGAAATCGAGGTTTCGGACTGCCTCGTCGAGAGCAACAGTTGTGCATTGAAGATCGGCACGGAGAGTTTTGGTGACATCCGCGACGTCGCCTTCACGCGTTGCAAGGTCCAAGATTCCAATCGCGCCCTCGGCATTTTCTCGCGTGATGGCGGAGTGATCGAAGGCATCGCCTTCTCGGACATAGAGATCGATTGCCATGAAACGCCCGATGGTTTCTGGGGCTCGGGTGAGCCGCTCACAATTACCCAGCTCGATCGCCGGCCCGAGATGCCCGCTGGCGTCGTGAGCAACGTCCGCGTCGAGAACGTGACGGGACGCTGCCAGGGTCCGATCAATCTCTTTGCGAAACGGAACGGCGGGATTGCCGGAATGAGCCTCAGCAATATTCAGTTGACGATCGAGGAAGGCTTACTGGGAACAGCCAGGCAATATGACCTGCGCCCCACAAGTGCCGATCTCTCCCCGCCCAAGGGCCACGAGGGTCGTGGCAATGCCTGGTTGCGGGGAGCGGACGGAAAAATTGTCGGCCTTATCGATTATCCGGCAGGCATGCCGGCGCTCTTTGCGCACAATATCGCTGGCCTCACGCTCGATAACATCGAAGTCCGGCGTCCGGAGCCTCTGCCAAACGGCTGGAACACAGAAAACCTTTGCATCGAGTGACCGATAAGGGTCAGTCACACCAGGAGCAATTTGGCGCATGATGTGACGGAAGCCATCCCGGGATCGTCGTCCTTACTGTTCCATCGGTCAGGAGGAACGCCCGTCCCGGGCGGCCCTGATCGTGGCTATTCTCGCGCGCGTTGACACGCTTCGCATGATCTTTCCTTAAGACGCCACCGCTACAGTCCTTCGGCTCAGGATGCCAATCACCAGGGATCCACAAAGCGCGGCAATAGCCGCAAAGCCGAACACCCCAGCCAGCTCCTGCGCCTCGACGATGAGGCCACCGATGGCCGCCCCACTCGAAATGGCGACCTGGAAAGTGGTCAACATCAACGCACCGGCGCTTTCCGCTTCATCGGATGCTGCCTGCGTGACGAAGCTCTGAACGCTTACCGGCAGGGCTCCGAAGGCAAAACCCCACAGCGCGGTCGCGGCAAATGCAACACTTGGAAGACTGCCGGCAAGCGCTAACGCCAATGTTGTCGCAGCAATCCCAACGGCCGCAATGACGATGGACAGCGCCGTGCTGCGCTCGGAAACAAAGCCTCCGAACAGATTGCCGAGAAAACCGCCGATCCCGAAGGCCAGCAGAACCACGGATATCCCCTCGACCCCAAAATGTGGCACAGTTTCGAGAAAGGGCCGAATGAAGGTAAAACCCGCGAAATGGCCGGCGACCACCAGCAAGACGGTCAGAAGGCCCAGTCTGATTGCCGGGCGACGCAGCACCGTGGCCATCGTGCCCAATCCTGCAGCGCCAGTCGACGGCATCGCAGGCAGGGTGAGGAGCTGAGCGATGAAGGCAAGGCCGCCGACTGCAGCCGCGATGACGAATGCAGAACGCCAGCCATAGGCTTCTCCGACCCAGGCGCCGACAGGTGCAGCGCAAACCGTTGCAACGGATACGCCGGTCATGATGATCGCCATCGCCCGCGGCATCAACTGCTCTGGAACGAGCCGCATGGCAAGCGCCAGCGACATGGCCCAGAAGCCACCGAGCGCGATCCCGAGCAAGCCGCGAGCAACGAGAAGCGTCGCGAGCCCATCGGAGAAGGCTGCCAGGAGACTGGAAACAACGAGCAGGGCTGTCAATCCGAGCAAGGTGAGACGACGGTCAAATCGGCTGGTGCCAATGACAATTGCAGGGCCTGCGATCGCGCCGATGACGGCGGTCATCGTGACCGACTGGCCGGCAGCACCGATACTGACGTGGAGATCTTGTGAAATCGGCGTAAGCAGGCTGGCTGGAAGAAATTCAGCCGTCACGAGACCGAAGACGCCAAGCGAGAGCGATACCACGCCTGCCCAGGCCGGCTCGGCCTCCTTCTTGTTCGTGTGGAAGCCATTGGCTTCGGGATTGATGTTCATATGCCATCTCCAAAGATTGTCGTGACAAGGCTAGACGGCTCCCGCTGGTGTTTCTATGCTAGAAAATCCACAAGACATGACCGTTCGTCCAAATGACGAGGACACGATGAGTGACGCACTGACGGAAATGATGCGAGGACTTCGTCTGGATGGCGTCGACTACGGCCGCTGCCAACCGTCTGCCCCATGGGCGACGGCGTTTCCGACCAAGGACGAAGCCCAGTTTCACTTTCTGGCAGCCGGAGAGGCATTTGTGCAGACGCCGGACGGGGAATGGATGGAAATGCGCCCGGGCGATGCGGTCCTGCTGCCGCGGGGCGATGCCCATGTCCTTGCAAGCGCGCCCGGTATAGTGCCCACGCCCGTCGAATTCATCCCGCGCAAGGCTGTCTGCGATGGGATCGTCGATCTGCAATGCCCCTGCGCGGATAGCAAAAACCTGCTGTTCTTCGCGGTCATGCGCTTCAATGTCGACAAGCGGCATCCCTTGCTGCAATTGATGCCCAATGTAATGCGGACAAGCGATCTCGCAGCCAGTGAGCCCTCCATCCCTGCCCTGCTCGATGCGATGATGCACGAGGTCGATATGAACCGCGTCGGCGCTGGCGGTATCCTGGCCCGGCTTGCTGATGTTCTGACCGCGACGATCATCCGCGCTTGGGTGGAGCACGGCTGCGGCGACGCCTCCGGATGGTTGACGGCCGTTCGCAATCCCGAAGTCGGGCGGGTCCTGGCAGCGATCCATCTCGATCCTTCCCATGACTGGACGGTCGAAGAACTCGCTCGCAAGATGGGCGCTTCCCGTTCTGGGTTCGCGGAGCGCTTTGCCAGGGCCGTTGGCGAAACACCTGCTCGCTATGTCGCTCGCATGCGCATGCATCAGGCGCATCAGTGGCTGCGTGAAGGACAGCGCGTGGCCGCGATTGCCGAGCGCCTCGGCTATGAATCGGAGGCGTCATTCAGCCGGGCGTTCAAACGCATCATCGGCGCCCCGCCCATGGCTTTCCGCGGGCGACCGCAGGATGGTCGCGCTTCCGCAACACCGTGATCTGTGAGGCACACAGCTTCGATGCCGGTTTTTGCGACAGCCGCTTGACGACTTGCCACCGGCGGCATTGCACACGACCAGCCCCATCTGATCCGGTTTCATCAGATGGGTCGGCATCAGATTGATCAGCCTTTCTGCGTCATGCACTCAATTCGAAATCCAATCCTTGTCTTCCATGCGATAGAGATTGCCCATTCGGTCGGAGCCGGACGACCTGTCTACGCCTTTCGGCTGAAAGCCCGCAAAGCTCCTTCCTTCCGCCGATGATAATGCTAGAGTTTCCGTTAGTGATCCGGCTAACATCAACAGAGCGGTGAATGAAGGCTTTGCCTACAAAGGCCGCGGCGACGGTAATCGTGCTGTTCGCACGCGCGGTCACGGCGGTCCGCGCCGTGTGGCCCGAGGGAGGGCTGCCTTCCCGACCCTGCGTTTATTATGCCAACCACTCCAGCCATGGCGATTTCGTTCTGGTCTGGACGGTATTGCCGCCAAGACTGCGCCATCGGGCCCGCCCGGTCGCAGGGGCCGAATACTGGTTGAAGTCCTGGCTCAATCGCTTCATCGGCAGAGATGTCTTCAATGCGGTGCTGATCGCGAGGGACAGGGACAAGCGGACGGAAGATCCCGTCACGCAGATGGCCTCGGCCATCGATGCCGGTTCGTCCCTCATTCTCTTCCCGGAGGGTACACGAAACCAGTC
The DNA here is from genome assembly GCA_900473185.1 of Hyphomicrobiales bacterium. Classification (GTDB taxonomy): domain Bacteria; phylum Pseudomonadota; class Alphaproteobacteria; order Rhizobiales; family Rhizobiaceae; genus Rhizobium. The sequence continues at coordinate 57,103 of UCKU01000006.1, forward strand.
CGATGCAAGGCTCCTCCCGTTCAAAAGCGGCATTTTCCATCTGGCTGTGGCGCGCCCTGATGTCGATCTCGTACCGGTCTGGATCAGCAATCTGAACCGCGTCATGCCAAAGGGGGAGATCGTTCCGATACCACTGATCTGCACAGTTACCTTCGGCAGCGCTTTGCAGATCACGCCGGGCGAAGACAAGGATGCTTTTCTCGAACGGATGCAGGCCGCTCTCCTGGCACTGTCTCCGAACATTGTAGGCGGTGGGGAATGAGTGGCGCGAATTCCGATCTTATGACGCTCGTAGCCGGGATCTTCGGCGTGCTCATCGTTGCGTCAGTCATCGGTTACATATTGCAGCAACGCCTCTCGCCGAACGGTTCGAATGCGGCTGTCGAAAACCTCAACGCGCGGATCAAGGCGTGGTGGGTCATGGTCATCCTGATCGGCATTGCTTTCATAGCGGGCCGCATCGGCGTCTTGATCCTGTTTGGCTTTTGTTCATTCGCCGCGCTTCGCGAATTCGTAACCCTCATCAATACTCGAAGGGCGGATCACTGGGCGCTTGCGGCAGCCTTTTTCGTCGTCGTTCCGATCCAATATTTTCTGCTCTGGGCTGAACAATACGGCATCTTTTCGATCTTCATCCCGGTCTATGCCTTCCTGCTGATGCCGATCATCTCGGTACTCCGAGGCGATACGGAGCGCTTTCTCGTTCGCATCGCGGAAGTACAGTGGGCCCTGATGATCTGCGTCTTCTGCGCTTCCCATGTGCCGGCTCTGCTGACCTTGAAGATACCGGGATATGAGGGCCGCAATGTGCTGCTGATCGCTTTTCTGGTGATCGTCGTCCAGCTCAGCGATGTCCTGCAATATGTCTGGGGCAAATTGTTCGGACGCACGAAGATCGCGCCAAGACTGTCGCCATCGAAAACGGTCGAGGGCTTTATCGGTGGTATCATCAGCGCGACGCTGATTGGAACGGGCCTCTGGTGGATTACACCATTCGCACCGCTTCAGGCAGGGCTTCTCGCCTTGGTCATCACGCTGATGGGCTTCTTCGGTGGCCTGGTGATGTCGGCGATCAAACGCGACCGCGGCGTCAAGGACTGGGGCAACCTCATCGAAGGCCACGGCGGATTGATCGACAGACTGGATTCCGTCGTCTTCTCGGCACCCATCTTCTTCCATCTTACCCGCTACTGGTGGTCGCTCTGATGCCCGTTGTGCTACAACGACTTTTGCGCAGCGGAGTGGTCCACGTCCTGTTCGCTTTTCTGGCGATGGGCAGCTGGGCCGTCTTCGCCAATCGCGCTCATGACATGCCGGCGCCGCTCTATGCCGGTCTTGTACAGGGGACGATATCCGCCTGCCTGACGCTTTTCCTGAAATCGGTGATCGACTGGCTTTCCAGCCGCTTCAGCGGTTCAACACGATTTTGGGCACCGCCGCTGATTGCCTGCCTTGGCTCGGCCAGCATTCTCGTGGCGATCCATGCAGCGAGCGGCACACCGGAGATATTCCGGACCATCGCGCTGCCGCTGCTGGTGTCGACGACTTATGCAGCGATCTACAATTATTCGATCTCCGCAAGACGAGGTTTCGACACATGATGGAGACAGGAGACAGGAGACCTCTGGCGAGCCGCAATACCCGCTGGGCGGGCGCAATTGCCCGATGGATGGCCGCACGGGCCATCACGCCGAACCAGATCTCGCAAGCCAGCATGCTGGCGGCAGCAATCGCCGGCAGCACCTTCTATCTGGCGGGACAGACGACAGGCCTGCCACGTGCCGGCTACCTGCTGCTAGCTGTTCTATTCTGCCAGGCACGCCTTCTTTGTAATCTGTTCGACGGCATGGTCGCCGTCGAAGGCGGAAAGGGAGAGGCTGACGGTCCTTTCTGGAACGAGTTTCCGGATCGCATCGCCGACCTGATGATATTCGCTGGCGTCGGCTATGGCATCGGTATGCCGGGACTCGGCTGGGCGGCCGGCGCCTTCGCGGTGTTGACAGCCTATGTCCGGGAGCTCGGCCGCGCTACCGGCAATCCCAGCGATTTCTCCGGCCCGATGGCCAAGCAGCACCGGATGGCGACGATCACGGCGGCGGGACTGGCATCGCTTCTCGAGCCATTGTGGGGCGGGCAGAACCAGATTCTGACGATCGGTCTCGGCGTCATAGCGGTGGGAGCAGCCCTCACAACGATCCGTCGCTCGAAGACATTGGTAACGCGCCTCAAGCGTCGCTGACGAAGTAGTCATAGGGTCGACGCCAAGATCCCTACGGGAAGGAAGTAGACGAGGACCACTTCGTGATGTGTGGCGACACCGGCCTCGACGGTCGCCGAACGACGTTAGAATTAGCAAAACCCTGCCCCGCGCGCTGCCCGGTCCAGCTCCCCGCGAAAATCGGGGTGGGCCAGCCCGATCAGCGCCCTCGCCCGCTCGGCCACGGACTTGCCCTTAAGATTCGCCCATCCATACTCCGTAACGACGATATGCGTGTCGTTGCGCGATGTTGTCACTGGTCCGGTCAGCGCGGGAACGATGCGCGAGAGCGTGCCCTTCGCCGCAGTGGAATGACAGGCGATGATCGATCGTCCCCCGCGCGAGGCATAAGCGCCGCGCACGAAATCAACCTGGCCGCCGGACGCACTGAACTGCCTTCCGTTCACGAATTCGGAATTGCACGCGCCGTTCAAATCGACCTGCAGCGTCGCGTTGACCGACACGACCCGATCATTCTGCGCGATGATGAAGGGATTGTTTACATAATCGACTGGGTAGGCCTCAACTGCCGGGTTGTTGTTCAGGAAGTCGTAGAGCGCTTGATCCCCGAGCGCAAAGGTGAAGATAGACCGACCGGCGTGTATCTGCTTGCAACTGTTGTCGACCACGCCCGCCGTGACCAGCCTTGCGAGGCCCGGCGTCATCATTTCCGTATGAATACCGAGGTGGCGATGTTGGGAAAGCCCCGAGCACACCGCATCAGGCAGAGCACCGATACCCATTTGCAGGCAGTCGCCATCTTCCACCAGGTCCGCGATGATCGCCCCGATAGCATCATCCACCTCATTGCGCTCAGCGGCGAGCAACACAGGCAGGCTGACATCGTTTTCAACCAGCGCTGTCACGCTTGATACAGGAATCATGCAATCGCCCCGCACATAGGGCATATTGCGGTTGACCTCGAGGATCAGGCGGAGCCCGGGCTTTCGCGATACCCTGAGCGCATAGTCGGTACTGGCACCAAGGCTGAAATTGCCATCGGCGTCCATCGGCGAGACGGTTGCAATCAACGTGTCCACACCGACATGCTCGACCATCGAGCGCGGCACCTGGCTGAAATGACAGGGTACCAGGTCGACCGCGGGCAGCGCCTCCGCCAATCTCCTCTTGTCGAGCGCACGCTCGACGCCTCCATGAAAGTAGCTCATTGGGACGATCAGGTCGCGCAGCTCGTAGTCGAATACACTGGTGCCGGCGACGCCAGTGCAAAGAAGATAATAGAGCCGCACATTCTCGACGGCTCCCGCGCGGGCCCGTTCAGCAAGCGCCGCAAGGATAGCGGGTGGCTGACCGGCAGCCAGTGGCATTGCGACCTTCGCGCCGGACGGAACCATGGTGACCGCCGTGTTTGCAGATGTCAGCCGTTCGCGATACAGCCTCTGATGGATCGTGGTCATTGGGCCCTCCTCCCAGTGCACATTTCAGAATAAATCAGCATCCATTTCCATGATCACAACCTTATCGGCATTTGCGACCGTTGCAGGCGCTTTCGTCTGCCGCAGAACATTCCATAAAAAGCGCCCAGCGCGTATTTTTTGCAAGGCTGGGCGCAGTGACGCCGCCTTCGAGCGAGCCTCCCTCGGTGCTGTTTTGGTCGCAGCTTTCGCCAACGCACTGGCGATGCCACTGCAAATTTGGATAAGGACGCTCGAACACACCCAGCGGCACCTCGCAAAGCCCACCTACTGCCAGAATTCTGATCAGCTATGGGAAGCGTCCTAGCCGCCCGAGGCGAGGGTCGGCGCTCAATGTCCCAATGGAAGCCGAAATTGACGACCGTCACGCCAATGCCGACGACGGGTCAACCATCGCGATCGGTGGTCGATCGAGAGAGGATGGTTTGCATGCAGTTTGAGTTGACCGACCTCGATGGCTAGACGACAGTTGCAACGTGCAGCAAGGCAGGAGGAAATGCGATGGACGAGCCAGACCGGTGGCGCCACATGGAAAACGCCCCGAAAGACGGTAGTCGGATCTTGGTCACGATCCGCCCGTCCGAACAGGGGCCAGCAGAAGTTGACCTCGCGTATTGGTCGAACGGCGATCAGTTCGGTGGAGAGGGCTGGCGCGCCTCTGATTCCTCCCCCGGACACATCATCGAATATGCTGAGCCGGAATTGAAGTGTTGGATGCCGATGCCCGCGGCAAACCTCAGTCGCAGCTCGATGCCCTCGCCCTGGGAAGGCGACGACACTGAGCAGCTCGACGGGTCAGGGATTTAAGAACTCGCGCTAAACGACAATGGTTTCTGCCTCCGAGAAGAGGGCCAGATTGCCATCGACGACAACATGGATTCCTCTCGCGGCTCGCATCGGTCCGGCCTCCGAAGGCGCGCGGCAAACCGATGTTAACACGTACCATTCCCCGCGAAGATTGATGCTCCGCTTCGGTGTGTGGCGTCCCGGGTGATCAACCGTTTGTTTCGATCATGTTGAGATGATCGCAGAGCGCAATCGCTCTTCAAATCGCGCACCGCTTCACAAAGCTTCTTGGCCGCTGCCTGCACCTGCGCATCTCAAATCCGACAGAGCTGAGCATAGTCGTATTTTTCCTAAAATCGATCCCGCTATTCTCTGTGAATAGTTGGCAGTCTTTGGCTGCGCCTGCAGAGTGACGTCACCTAAACAACATTCCTTTGACGCTGCTTTGACGGTGGGGTGCTACGGCCATTTTGTGAAGTTATGCAGAGGGATTTCAGCCGGTTATGCTTCAGTTCAACCATCGCCGAAGTATCGATTTGCCTTTTGGAGTTCCGGTTTCCCTTATCGGTTGCTTGCCAGACGCCGAAGTTGTGGCAGACTGGCCTCCGCATGCTAGGTCTTCGAGCTGCCAAACCAGCACATCGGAGGCAACGGGGGCGGGGCCGGTGGATTGCATGGACAAGGAGCAAAATCCGTTTCGGATGTTCCTGCTCGGGCCTTTCGCCCTTGTGGACGCCGGAGGTCGGTCGGTTACTCCGAAATCAAAAAAGGCCCAGGCTCTTCTGGCGATGCTTGCATTGTCCGCCCGTGGGTCGCGCTCGAGAATCTGGCTTAGGGACAAATTGTGGAGCGACCGCTCCGACGACCAGGCAGCAGCTAGTCTGCGCCAGGCTCTTTTCGACATTCATAAGACTCTGGGGCCAGCACGTAATCTCTTGATTACGGATAAGAATACCGTTTGGCTGGATATGGATCGCCTCGTACTCGATACCGACCTCGTGGTTCGGACGGAGCGGCCCGCGGATCAAATCACCGATGAATTGCTCGAAGGTATCGACATCCGCGATCCGGAATTCGAGGACTGGTTAGCACTGGAACGGCAGAACTGGTATCGCCGGCTCGATGAAGGCCAAGTCCATGATGTATTCGAGCCGCGACAGCAGCCAAGCCGCGATATCGCCAAACATTCCGCCCTGCTGCCGCTAACGGGCGCCCCGGATACGCCGAGGCCAGGCAAACCCGTGGAAATCGCCAGCAGCGACCCAAGTCCGCGGCGGGCTTCCGGTGACTGGCGATGGGTGATGGCCCTTCAGTCACCCATCGTGGTGGGCGCTGCAGAGGGCGGACAAATTGCTGCGACACGGTTCCAGAATCTCATTGCAAAAGCCGTCATCGACGGGTTGGCCATCGGTGTCACCGACCTCTCCTTCACCCTGCCGGATATTGAAGAGAACGAACAGCAGATCAGCCTTCCGATATGCCTACAGCTTCGCCTGACGTTTGACGGTGACATGGTGCTGATCGAACTGGTGATGAAGCACCTGATCAACAACCGTATTCATTGGCTGGGCAGTCAGGCAATCAACCGCATGCAGTTCGAGCGAGGCGAGTTCGGCACCGCCGCTGCGCTGATCAGCCAGGCCATCGATCAACTGGCCTATTTCCAGGAGACCCAGGCAAACGACAGCCGATTGTCGCAAGACGGTCTCCTGATCGACGCCGTCAATGCAATCTTTCGGCTGTCGCGCAGTGACCTAGATAACGCCGAGCGGCGCCTGGAAGAACAGATCCAGTATCAACCGCGGTCATCGGCTTTTGCCTGGCTGTCATTCATCCGGACTTTCCAGGTCGGCCAACGTTTCAACGCGCTCGACGCGCACCTGATCGAGGAGGCCCAGGCCTATGCGCGCAAGGCGCTGGAACTCGATCCGCAGAATTCGGTGTCGCTCGCGCTCGTCGGCCACGTCCATTCGTTCCTGTTCTGCGAATATGACTACGCGGCCAACCTGTTCGAAAAATCGATCCGCCTGAACCCGGCCCTACCGCTCAGTTGGGATCTCTACGCCATGCTTCATTGCTATGCAGGCCAGCCCGACAAGGCTGTGGCCATGGCGCGTTGGGTGCAGGAGCTCGGCGTCTACAGCCCGCATAAATATTACTTCGATACGACCAAATGCATTGCAGCGGCGCTTGCAAGCGATCATGCCACAGCCATAGCTGCAGGCGAAGAAGCCCTGCGGGCACGGCCGAATTTCAACAGCCTTCTACGCTATCTTGCCTCCAGCCATGCCCATTCCGACGATCTCGGCGGCGCGCGCCATTACCTGCAGCGTCTTGAGGCGGCCGAGGGCGGCTTCTCCATCAATGCCTTTCGCGGCAGCGGCTATCCGCTGCTCAACACAGGCGGCGGCCAGATCTTGATCGACGGCCTGCTCAAGGCGGGCGCTAAGCTGCGCTGAGCCCCGGACAATTTCTTCAGAACTTCGCGCAAGGAGGCTGCAATGGAAGCGGACACTACCCCGGAACTACAATCAAAAATTGTCTTATTTTTAAACAGTTATAAATTCAGGATTGAGCCGGATACGGTTCTTCCATGCGAACCAAGGGGCGATGCGAGCGCCGATCCCCTCGCCGGTGCATCGCCGGCTGCGCCTGATGCATCGCCCGAACCTGCACTTTTCTTCGGCACGGATGAAGATGCATCGCCCATGGCCGGGCCCATGATGGCGACGATGGCGGTAGCCTCGGTCCTCAACAAGAGCGTCGCGAACAAGTCGGTGCTCAACAAGGCGTCGCTGAACAAAAACAAGAATAAAAATAAGAACAAAAACAAGAACAAGTCGACGATGGACGGCGCCAGTCTCGGCGTGTCGCAGCTTATCCCCTCCTTCGAACTACGCAGGCTGCACCAACAGCCGTCACGCAACGCCTATACCGCGGCGCGGCGCTTCACCTGGGAAATGCTGGATATACTTCCGCCGCCCGGCCCGGATTATACCCGCCTCGAGACGACGGTGCTGCTTTCCATGCAACGCCGCGACCGCGAACGTGCGCGGCGCCTGCCCGACATCGAGATCGAAGCGACGATCTCCGTGGCGGAATTCACTCGCGCACTGCACATCGAGGATCTCGGCGGCTTCGAGCAGACAGAAGGCCTTTTCCAGGCGATCCTGACGGCCTGCGAATATGTCGGGCTGATCTACAAAAGCCAGTTTAACCGGCTGCGGCCAAACCAGTTCGAGCCCATGCTGCGACCGCTACTGGCCGTGCCTGCCCACGAGTCCTATCCCAGCAACCACTCGTTCCAGTGCTTTTCGATCGCCTTCGCGTTCTCGACGATCCTGCCGGAACATCCGGCCACCGACGAGCTTGCCCGCATCGCCCAGAACGTCGCCGAAAACCGCGAATGGGCCGGCCTGCACTATCCGAGCGACACGCAGGCGGGACGAGATCTCGCCCGACGCTTCGCTCCCTACCTCCACGACGCGTTCGGTCCTCTGTTCCAGGCCGTACACGACGAATGGGTCTGAATTCGCCAGCTGCTGCTCAACAGGATGATAACCATGACGGATCAAACACAAATGCCTGAGCCCGCGCCGATCGACTACTATTATCTCTGGCACCTGACTGCCCTTGGCGTAGTCGACGCAGAATATGGATCGGCTCCGCCTGCCCCCCCCGCGCTCGATGCGAGCGCCGCACGCGCTCTCCCAGATCCCCTCATCACCGGCACGGTCTGGGATGCCATCGCTTCCGCCGGCCCGTTGCGACCGGCACGGGTCGCGCTGATCGATGTCGGCGTATCTCCTGACCATCCCAATCTGGCAACCCGGCTTGACCGGGAAGCGTCAATCGATTTGACGACCCATCGTTACGGCGCGCGCGTGCTCGAAATTCTCGATACGACCACGTCCTTTGACCGTGAGGAAAGACATGCCTTCTTTGCCGGGCTCAACATCGCTCCGCTCGGCAATATCGGCCTTTCGAATGACGACCAGGACTATCTCAGTGACCTTGTCGCCGAATACGCCGCGTCGGAGGGGGTTCTCCGGCGGCTCTACAATCCGGAATCGCTGTTCGCATCGCATGGTACCTGCTGCGCGGGTCTGATTGTCGGCGAACCCGCTGTTGTTGCCGAAGAAGGCACACCAAGCCTCCCGCCGGAAGGAGCCTTCTACGGGAACGGTGACGAACTGCGTGCGAGCGGCAATCGCAATGTCATCCCCTATTTTGGCGTTGATCCTTTCTCAAGGCTCATCTCGATCAGAACGTCCTTCGAAGACGATGTCAGGCAGTTCATTGCGGCCTTTCTTTATGCCTATCATCAGAGAGCTGACGTGATCGTCATGCCGCGCGGTCTGCCTGACCCCAAACGCAGCATCGTTGATCCGAAGAACGAGCTGAAGGCGGACCTGGAATTGTGGAAAAACCAGGATGCCGCCAATCTGTTCACGCGCATTGCCGTTGCTGATCAGGGTGGCCCTGAACTGGAGCCGAAAGCCGCGCAGAAAGGATCCAATCCGGATCGCCCGTGGCATATTCTCAAACAACTCATCCTCGCCATCAGCCGGCACATCCCGATAGTCTGCGCCGCAGGAAACAGTGGCGAAAGCCAGTTGATCTATCCGGCAAGTCTTGCCGCCGATAACAACGGCATCATTGCTGTTGGGGCCGTTACCGTCGAAGGTTTCCGTTCGGGTTACAGCAATTATGGCGAAGGATTGACGGTTGTCTCCCCCTCTGACGACGGTGAGATCTTCAACAGGCATCAGTTGCGCCTCGACCGGCTTTCTCCATTTGCGGCGCAGCACGACTTCGGCGCTTTTCGAACGCGGGAATACCATTATTCGCACTTCTCGCTGCTGACGACGGACCTGTCAGGGATTTTCGGCTATAATCATGGCTCCGATCCGTGGTCTGCCATCGTGCCGTTCGGAATCAATCCGGGCATCGGGGGCGGATACTACACCACTTTCGGGGGCACCTCCGGCGCGTCGGCGCAGGTGGGTGGGCTATGTGCCCTGATACAGCGGGCCTACAAGAGCCGCCACAATCCCGGTGACCGCCTCTCGGGGCCTCACGTGAAGTCAATTCTGAAGGCCGCATCCCGCCTGGACGCCATTGTCGCGCCGGGAACGAGGAAACTGACGGCGGATTGCATGAATGCCGAAAGCGAGGACGCGCTCGATATGGCCTATTTCTTTGGGTCAGGCCTGCCGAACGCGCGAGCGGCGGTGCAGGCAGCCCTGGCCATCTGAACCTCGACGGTGCGTTTTCCATAATTCGAAGCCTCCTCTATCGAGGGGGCTTTTTCTTTGTCTAGGCCCTTTTTACGGATTTTTAACGCGGTGCTGGCGAGCGAATGACGCCCTTGGGCAATAGTGCCTCTCAACAGACGACGCACACCGTTCCAATGCCGGACGAAGCGGTCCCGACCGGGGCATCTTCACCCGAGATGCAACTTTAATCCGCAAGAAGACAAACTCACGGAGGCTGTTGATGTCCGCGACCCACATTCAACAATTGGCAGATGAGGCGCGCCACCTGCTCAAGGGCAATCCCCTGATGGCAAGTACCGTCTCCCTGCAGCGTGTCGCAACTCGCAACCTTTTGAAGCGACGCTTCCAATATGGCCGCACGCTCGCGGCGGCTTCGAAGCTCGCCGATTGTTCGGCCGGGGTAGAGGCTCTGTCGGGCTATTTCCCCGGCCTCGCAGATGGCGGATACAGCCGCCTGCTGGAGCTTTTGCCAGCGGTCGCCGGACCGGTCAGCGTCGACCCTTACCGCTCAGCCGTGCTTGCGGCCTGGATGGGTGGGCTCGCGCGCAGTCTGGAATGGCAGGCGGGCAGCCCCAATGCGCAGATCGTCAGCCGCTATCTGCAGACGGATCTGATCGCATCGGATCTTGAACTCGAACGCCAGCCGGCATGCCGGCTTTCCTGCGGCATTGGCCTCATCCGCATCGAAAGCCCGGCGTGGAGCCATGTCATGCAAGCCCTCCTCCGCCAATGCATGCCGGACTATCCCGGTCCCGACGACCCAATCACGGGCGACGCCGAATTGGATCGCATCGCCGACCATCTGGAGAAGGCGTTTGCCTTGATCGCGGAAACGGACGTGTACGGCTATCAGCGTTTAATCGCCGGCCTGCACACGCTTCACGTTGGCGTGCGGCGTGAATCGTCGTGTTCCTTCTCAAGTTCGAACGAATTGCCGGGCAGCGCGATGATCGCCCTTTCAAGAGAAAGATTGCGCGACAGCGATCATGCCGCGACTGCGGCCGAACTGCTTCACGAGGCAGGGCATGTCCTGCTGGGGTTTTATACGACCTCGGCGGCGGCATCCCTGCCTGGCGAATTCCGCTATGTTTCCCCATACGAGAACGACCTACAGACGCTCGAGAGCATCCTGCATACGGCCTACGCCATTCCCTGGGAGTGTGCCTTCCGCATGGCATGCCTATCCGCCGAGGTGGATCCTGAGCACCGCGCCCTGAAGACGGCATTCATAATCGCCTATGCTGCGCGGCAAATCCCGCTCATCGATATCGCTCGGAAAGGAATCGAACGTCTCGGCGGCGATGTCCTCCTCGACCTCCCAGACATCGCCGCCATTCCTTCCTGGAGTGGCCGGATCCTATTCCTCGTGAGCCAGTTGCTTGCCGAAGAGCCCATTGCACACCGCCAGGCTCACCTTGCCGAGCGCCAACGAGTTCTCGATCGCCAAGCCTGGAACATCGGACAGGTGCTCCTGCGCGGCAAGGAGCCGATCGATCCGCGGATGGGTCAGCGAGAGATCGATGACAGCGGTGACAATGTCTGCCTCTGGTACGATGGCAGATTTCACGTGATCACGAAGGCTGCCGACCATGCGATGAGCAAGGATTACGGTCGCTGCGCCGAGACGACCCGTGTAACTGCGCCCAGCGAGATGGAGGCGATGTGATGGTCAATTCTCGGTCTAAACGATTGTCAGCGGCTGCTAGCGCGTCCGTCGATTTCCCGAACCCCTTCGCCCACAGCCTTGGGCGGGGCGGCAGAGGGGCTCTGTTCACCGGCAATAGTGCTGATGCTGTCGAGGAACAGAGCCCCAATGTTACCAGTGCTGCATTCGGCGCGTCGTCGTGGGCATCCGATATGTCGGCGGAGAACGAATATGTCTCCGCAGCAATCGATCACCACGACACCTTCCTGACGCCTCTTTGCCATCGGCAGCGCGACTTCGCGCGGTTTCGCGAAATCGACTTCGTCATCATCGGATGCGGCGGCGTCGGCTCGCAGATTGCCATCCAGCTTGCGACCCTCGGCGCGCGCCATTTCCTTCTCGCGGATGCGGATCGGATCGGCGAGAATAACTTAAGCGACCTCCCTTGGGCGGGAAAAGCTGATCTCGGCTGTCTGAAGACAGACAAGCTGGCGACTTATCTGGCTGCACGGTTTTCTGCCAACGTCTTCGCACTGCCGGAAACTGCGGAAGGGGCTGCTGCGCTTCGGTTGATCGCAGACTATGCCCATAACCCGTTCGTCATTCTCGCCGGCGAGGATTCCCCTTCGGTAGGGCAGTTCGTGGCAGCCGGTCGCGCATCGGCAGCCGGCATGCCGCCCTATTTGCAAGTGAGCCGCTACGGAGGCTATCGCACTACCAGTTCCGCTGTCGTGGTGCATGCCGTCTCGCAGATCGCTCAACAATGCCTTTCGAAACACTCTGCCTCGCCAGGACGCCGATGGATAGCCGACCTCAAAACCGATCAGGGCGAGCTCCGTTCTCCTTCCAAAAACCTCGCAAGTAGAGGCCCGTTCGTCGCTCCGAGAGACGCCAAGAAGGAGCCTGTCGAAATCGCTGATGCCATCAATCCGGCGGCGCCGCATTCACGGATGTGGTCGCTCGCACCATGTTCGCTCATCTACGATGCTGGCGAAACTGCCGGAATGAATGGTGAGCTAACGATATCAGAAGCCCTTCGCGATCCGCTGATCGCCATGGTGATGCGAGCCGACGGCGTAACCAACGAAGAATTGAAGCAACTCCTGGAGACAGCAGCCCGCAAGGTGGAAACGAATCTGTCTGACGAAGTTCAGGAACAATGAGATTCGATATGATGACAAATTTCCCAACGATAATTCTTGCTTTTGCGGGAGGTAAAGATCGCAAGGTGATCCGTACCACTCGCGAGGCTGCGCGACTGCTGCTGAATGAATGGCCCACCGACGATGGCGAGGAATTCTTCACGGCGGTGAGAACCTGTTTGGAGGTCCTTACCGGAAATACCGAACCCGAGAACTTGCACGAGGCGATCGTCCGCGCTGCATATGAAGCGGGTATCGCTGCGATCACGACTGATCACCGCCTGGGTATCCTCAGGATCTATCCGGTTACCGAGGACCGCCGCGCATGCGCTCCTTGCAATCCCGCTCCCGTCGAACCGCTTCCGCTATTGCCATCAGGGCGCCGACCGCGGCAGCGAAAATGGTTGGGGCGATCCAAAAGGCATCGATCGGAAATGCATCGGGATGTTTCGAATGAAGGCGAAACTGCCCACGTATCTCTTCGCGACAACCGGAATGAGAAGGCCAAGATATTGTGATTTGCCGAAGCTCATCGACCTGCGCGAAGCTATGCTCGCCCTGTTGGGCTCGTCCCAAAACTCTCGCGAAACCGGCGGGAGAAATGCGAGCGCGACACGTAGCCCGCAGCCTCGGCGGCGGCGATTGCCGTAGCGCCGGATGTGATTGCATATTGCGCGGCCTTTAGACGCTCGCGCCGCAAGATTGCACGGAAGGACGTGCCGTCTGCGGCCAATCGACGTCGTAGCGTGGATGCTCCAATTCCGAGTTTTCCTGCGACATCAGAAACGTTCCAAGCCTCCGAAGGGGCCGCTGCGATCAGCCAGGCGATGTCGTCCGACAGGCTTTGTCTGAAGAGCGGTCGCGCTTCGGCAAGTGGCCGCAGTAGTGCCAGTACCTCTGTCAGCCTGAGCCGTTTGATCGTTTCGCCGACGCTGACATCGGCGATCGTGGATGCTGCGTGGCAAATCGTCTCGACGAGATCGATGCTCAGCGGCACGGCGTCGAGATCGACGGCGCTTCGGGCACGCTCCGCAAGGGAAAGCGGTGGAATGCCCTGCGGCAGGAACGGCACGTCGAGCCGCAACGCTGCGTAGACGCCGGTTTTATCGTCTGGAATGTTGACCACGTCCATCGGCACACCACCGGGCAACACGAAGAGCGAGCCGGCCGAAAAGGACCGGGTGCGATCGCCGAGCCACACGTCCTTTTGGCCATAGAGCACGACGCAGACCATCGGACAATCAAGCCGAAGAGCTGCCACCCGTTCGCGGTCGAAGCAGCAATAGGCGAAAAGCTGCCCGCCATAAGGATGCATCCCAACATCGAGCTTTCCCGCCACCATGGGGCGGAGTCGATCGAGCAGGCGGTGGGAAAGCTCGGAACGTCGGTCGCGGATCATCATGTTCATAAGCGCAATCTATGAGAAGGCGCGGCAAGAAAAAATACCGCGGGTGAGCGTTTCGGGCCCAAGTGATCACAAATCTGGCGCATGCCGAGTGGCGAAGGGCGGCACAAGAAGGATCTTCAAGACAAGGAGACCTTCATGAAGACCTTCAAATTTGCACTTGCCATCGGGGCAGCGGTCGCATCGCTGTCCTTCGCTTCCACGCCGACACGCGCTGCTCCAGACCTTGAACTCTGGCGTCTCGACTGCGGCGACGTCATCGTCAAGGATTTATCGATGTTTTCGGACACCTTCGCTTTTGCCGGCAAGAAGGGCGTGCTGACGGACAGCTGCTACGTGATCCGCCACGATGGCGACTACCTTCTTTGGGACACCGGGCTTCCTGCCGGCATCATCGGCAAGGCACCCGATCAGGATGCGCCGATCGGCGTCTCGCTCAAAACCGACATCCCGACCCAGTTGAAACGGATCGGCATCAAACCGGAGCAAATCGCAACCGTCGGCATCAGCCACAACCATTTCGACCATCTCGGGCAGGCTGCGACCTTTTCGAAAGCCAAGCTTATGATCGGCGCCGCCGATTGGCAGACTTTTCACGACAATCCTCCGCCCTTCGCGGTCGTACCGGATCTCGTCAAACCATGGCTCGATGGCAAGGCGAAACTCGACCTCGTGACGGGTGATCGTGACGTCTTCGGCGACGGTTCCGTGATGATGCTGTCGATGCCCGGCCATACGAAAGGGGAAGCCGCCCTCCTGGTAAAGCTTGCAAAGATGGGGCCGGTCCTGCTTTCCGGCGATGTCGTGCATTTCGAGGATAATCTTGCCACCCACGGCGTGCCGGGTTTCAATGAAAACCGTGCCGACACGCTCGCATCGATGCAACGCCTCGAAGCGGTTGCAGCCGGGCTGAACGCGACGCTCGTCATCCAACACGATCCCACCCATATTTCGCGCCTGCCGACCTTCCCCGAAAGCGCAAGATAGGCGACACGATCGCCATCGGCATATGATCACAAATGCTACCGGCGTTGACATGCCGGTGGCAGCAACAGGTCGGGCTCGCCAAAATCGTTCCCTTGGCAACCGGAGGCTGGCCATCTCTCCTTCACCTGCCGCTCCTTTCGCCCTTTTCATGGGCTTCATCGAAACTCGATGTGCGATGGATCCGAAGTTCGCATCACCATGGACCCGGCGAACAGGTCACTGGATCGTTTTCAGGCGCTTTGCGCGCAATAGGCACGCCAGCCGCCATAATCGGTGATATCCGGCTGGCCGGCGATGGCCGCACTTTCACAGAGAAAGCCGGTCACCTGCGAACCGTCGTCAAGCGTCAGCTTGCCGACCCCGAGCGGCGCGGGAATGCGGCCGATGAAATCGCCGAAACCGGCAACCGGCAGTGCCCAAATCTCGATGGCGACCGGCGCACCACCTTCGGCGCGGATCAGGCCCGGTTTGGCCGGAACAGCTGCGGTCAGCGCGTAAAGCCTGTAGTCGCTGCTGGTGGCCATGGACCGGCGGAAGAAGCCACCGCGCTCGACAAGTTCGTGGTTGAGCGGCATGCCGGAAAGATGGGCGCCGACCACGGCGATCTCCCGATAGCCTTCCGGCAGCGGCTGTTCGACGATTTCCGGATAAGGGTTGTCGAACTTGGCCAGCTTGAGGCCCGTTGCCTTGTGGAAGGCGGCAGCTATGCCGGCTGCGCGCGCCTCCTCGAAACCCGGGGCCAGGAACGTGACGCCGAGCGCCAGTCCGTCCTTTCGGAAGCCGTTTGGAACGGCAATACCGCAAAGCCCCATGAGGTTGACGAAGTTCGTATAGATGCCGAGCTTGCTGTTCAGCTCGATCGGGTTCGCGGCGATCTCCTCCTTTGTGTAGATCGTCGGCGTCGTGGGCACCATCAGAACGGCGATGTCCTTCCATACGGCGCGCGTGTCGCGCTTGAGTTCGGCAATGCGATGGATTGCCGCGAAGGTGTCGATGGCGTTGAAGTTGCCGGATTTCGAGAGGATCTGCCGCGTTACTGGATGGATCGCATCCCGATACTTCTCCAGCACGCTGTCGAGGCTGAGCGCGCGTTCGGAAATCCAGGGGCCGTCATAGAGAATGCGTTGCGTTTCCTCGAACGGCGTGAAATCCACCTCGACCTTCTCGCCGCCCATGGCGATCAGCCGTTCGACGGCTTCGCCGAACAGGCGCTCGGCTTCGGCGTCACCGAAGAAACGAAGCGCATCGCCGGCCGGCACGCCGAAACGGAAGCGCGGCGGCGGCGCGACGGGAGTAAGCTGCACGTCGTCGGCCTCTGGCTTCGAGAAGGGATAGGACGGGTCATAGCCCGCCATCAGCTTCAGCACGCTCATGCCGTCCTCGACCGTCAGCGAGAATACGGAGAGCGTTTCGATGGTCTTTACGCAGCCGCCGCCGGAAACACAGGCATTGCTGACCAGACCGGGCGTCGGCTTGATGCCCACGATGTTGTTGAAGCCTGCCGGTACGCGTCCCGAGCCGGCGGCATCGTTGGCGATGGAAAAGCTCGAAAGCCCGGCGGCCACGGAAACGCCGGAGCCCGAGCTCGACCCCCCGGAAATATAACGTTCGTCGAAGACGGAGGAGCAGGCGCCATAGGGTGTGCGCATGCCCACCAGACCGATGCCGAACTGGTCCATATTGGTCTTGCCGATGAGAAGCGCGCCGGCCTCGAAAAGGCGGTCGAGCGCCTGGCCGGAGGACTGGGCGACATAGGCGCTTTCCTTGAGCGCATTCGTCGTCGGCAGGCCGACGATATCGTTGCAGTCCTTCACCGAGAAGGGGACTCCCCAGAGCGGTCGTCCATCACGGCCGGCGGCCTCCAGCCCGGCTGCAGCCTTGAGCGCGGTCGCGCGCGGCACGAGATAGGTCCAGACGTGGTCGTCGCCGCGTGCTTCTATACGATCGTAGATGGCGTTGACGACGCGGGTCGGCGTCAGTTCACCGGTAGCGTAAGCCTTGCCGAGCGTGGTGAGATCGAGGCTGCCTGTGGCGTCGGACCAGATGAATTCTGACATGATGCTACTCCTGAAATGTCGTTAGTGCCGCCAGGACGTCGGCGGTGGCGGCAACCGTGCCGAAAAGGCCGTTGCCGAAAGTTGTGATGCGCAATTGCGCGCTGTGGCGCAGGGGCGAGGTACCCTTGCAGGCATCCGCCACCGCCAGGCACTCGAAACCCATGTCGTTGGCCGCCCGCTGTGTGGCATGAACGATGCCTTCGGTCGGGAGACCGGTCACGAGCAGGTTCCGCACGCCGCGCTGGCGCAGCTCATCCTCGAGCCCCGTGCGGAAGAATGCGTTGTCACCACCATGATCGACGAGGATTGTGTCTGCGGGCAGCTCCAGCCTCTCGCTCAGCGCCCATTCGGCAGAATGTCTAGCGGGAACATGGTCGCCGAGGAGACGACGACGAGCCGCCATCGCGCTTTCGGACGGGTCTACGCCACGGCGGGCGGCAACGACGGCAAGACCCGCTTTCTTCGCGCCTTCGAGCAGTTCAATGGCCGCTTCAAGCTCCGCCTGGGCCGACAGCGCGGCGATGTTGCCGTTCTGGAAGCCTAGGAGCAGAAGCGCGGTGTCGCTCGCCGACCAGACGCCGTCAAAGGGCCAGGAATAGGGATTGGCGGCGATGGCGCCAAAGTTTTTCATGCCGCGCTCAGCCATCGAGCATCTCCAGCATGGCCTTGAACGCAGCTCGGTCGGAGACGCCGCCCCAGCGCCCGCCGAATGCCCCAAGGATTTCGATGGTCGCCTCGTGATTGGGTGTTTCAACCGCCGCCGTGCAGTCTTCGAGAAGCACGCACTCGATGCCGTATTCGAAACCGTCGCGCATGGTGGATTGCACGCAGCAATCCGAGGTGACACCGGTGACGACAAGGCGAGAGATCCCGCGCTTTTTCAGTTCGTCCGCCAGTTCCGTGCGGTGGAATGACGACTTGCCCGGCTTGTCGATCACCAGTTCTCCCTCGACGGGGCTTAGTTCGGGAATGATCTGCCAGCCCGGTTCGCCATGCACGAGGATACGGCCGGTCTTGCCCTGGTCGCCGATGCCGAGCCCGTGGACGCGGGTGCGCCATTGCTTGTTGGCATGCAGGTCCAAAAGATCGGGTCGGTGTCCCTCTCGGGTGTGAATAACGGTGATCTCCGCCGCCCGGGCAGCCTCGAGGGCATCGCGGATCGGCGCGATGACGGAGCGGGTGTTGGAGACATCCTCGCCGAGTTGGTCGACCCATCCGCCGGGGGCGCAGAAATCCACCTGCATGTCGATGATGATGAGCGCGATCTCCGCCCTGGAGACGGGACCGCCGAGCGGCCAGAAGCCGCCGGTTGCCGGACTCGTCACAAGGTTACTCCCGTTTGCGCATCAAAAACGAGGATGGCCCCCGGATCGATGGCGAAGGACACGCTCTCATCGCGGCTGATGCGATGGCTGCCGTCGATCATGGCCTTTAGCTTCGGCGACGACTTCATCACATCGCGCTCGTCCTCGATCATGTCGGCATGGCCCATGGCGATCTCGCCAGAATCCAGATGCACCAGCAGGTCGGCTCCCAGATCCTCGACGAACAGGACCCTGGCGGAGAGGGTTCCGGGTCCCGTCGAGCCCGTGGTCACTTTGAAGGCTTCTGGGCGGATGCCGGCGACAACCTTGCCGCCAATACGCTGGGCCAGCCGGTCCGCCGAGGCCGGAAGCGGGAGCAGGAAGGGACCGATCTGCAAGGCCGGTGCGCCATCGCGACCGACGAGGGTCGCCTCCATGAAATTGATCGGCGGCGAGCCGATGAAGCTCGCAACGAACATGTTCACCGGATTGTCGTAGAGCTTGCGAGGGGCATCGAGCTGCTGCAACGTTCCCTTGTTCATCACCGCGACGCGATGACCCATCGTCATCGCTTCCACCTGGTCGTGCGTCACGTAGACCGTAGTGACCGCCCGCATGCGCTGCAATCTCGAAATCTCTGTCCGCATCTGGCCACGCAGTCGAGCATCGAGGTTCGAAAGTGGTTCGTCCATGAGAAAGGCGTTGGGCGAGCGAACCAGCGCCCGCCCCATGGCGACGCGCTGGCGCTGGCCACCAGAAAGGCGCGCCGGCTTCCGGTCAAGGAATTCCGTCAGTTCGAGCAGAGCAGCCGTTTGGCGAACCTTCGCCGCCACCTCCTCGGGCTTGGCGCCGCGAACCTTCAGTCCGAATGCGATGTTTTCGCCGACGGTCAGGTGCGGATAGAGCGCGTAGGACTGGAACACCATGGCGATATCGCGCTCGCGCGGGGCAAGATCGTTGGCGACGGTATCGTTGATCCGGAGCGTGCCGCCAGTGATCTCCTCGAGACCCGCGATCATGCGCAGCGCCGTGGTCTTGCCACAGCCCGACGGACCGACAAGCACCATGAACTCACCGTCGTTGATCGAGAGGTTAAAGTCCGTCAGCGCGGCGGACTTGCCGCCCGCATAGGTCTTGGACACGTTCTGAAACGAAATCTGGGCCATGGATTAGGGTCCTACTGTACGCCGTTCGTTGCGCCCTGAACGAAGTAGCGATTCATGAACAGCGCCATCAGGACAATTGGAATTGTTGAGAAGTGGGCGAGCGCGCCGAGCGTGCCCCAGGTGATGTCCTTGGTACCGTAGGCGGTCAGCAGCGCGACCGATATGGGCTTGGAATCGAGTGTCGTGAGGAACATCGGATGAAGGAAGTCGTTCCAGGAAAACATCATGCAGAACAGGGCGCAGGCGATCATGCCCGAACGGGTGGTCGGCACAGCGACCTTGAGGAAGGCACCCATCTGCGTGCAGCCATCGGTCAATGCCGCCTCTTCCATGTCTGGAGGCAGCGACTTGAAGTAGGAGAACATCATCCAGGTCACGAAGGCGCAGTTGAGCATGGTGTTGAAAACGATGACCGCCCACCAGCTTCCGAGCAGGCCGATGTCCCGCATGAGCAGATAGAAGGGAATCAGGGCGGCGATTGCCGGGATCATGCGGATCGCTAGGAAGAAATAGGCAAAGCCCGCGGCATACCGGGATTTCGATCTTGCCAGAGCATAGCCTGCGGGAGTGCCGAGCAGCAGCGACAGGAGCGTCGTACCGAGGCTGATGACAAGCGATGAGCGCACCAGCGAGAATACGTCGAAAGCCGCAAAGGCCTTGCGGAACTGGTCGAGCGTTGGCTCGAAGAACAACCGCGGCGGCACCGAGAAGATCTGATTCGAGGGCTTGTAAGCCGTGGAAATCAGCCAGCATACCGGCAGCAGGAAGAGCACGGTGATGGTGAGAATGGTAGTCCGCTCGAGAAAGACGCGTCGTTTGGAAACCATGGCCATCGCATTACTTCCCATTGATCCGTACATCGGCGCGGCGCACCACAAGCATCAGCGCGGTCGCCATCAGCGCTATAAACAACAGTGTGACGTTGCCGACCGCCGACGCATAGCCGACATTGAAGAATTGCAGCCCTTCCTTGACGCCGAGCATCATCAACGTGTTCGTGGCGTCGTCGGGTCCACCCCCGGTCGTGACGAAGACGGAATCGAACACACGGAAGGCGTCCATGCTTCTCAGCGTGAGCGCCAGGAAGACCGATGGTAGCATCAACGGCAGGATAAGCATCCGAAAGCGCTGCCAGGCCGTTGCGCCATCGACCAGCCCCGCCTCCAGCACATCTGCCGGCAGCGCTTTCAATCCCGCGAGCAGGATCAGCGCCATCAGGGGCGTCCATTCCCAGCAATCGATAAGGATGAGCACCCAGAGCGCCGTGCTGCCGTCCGTCAGCAGGCCGCTGCGCGGCCCGATCCCGGCCTCCGACAGGAAGTAGCCTATCATACCGTAATCCGCGCCTAGCAGCGCCTTGAAGATCAGGCCGACCACCAGCGGGGTGATCGTAGCGGGAATGAGCAAGAAGGCAAGGACGATGCGATTGAAGCGACTGTCGCGCCACAGGAGCAGCGCAAGGCAGAAGCCGAAAACCAGCTGCAGCCCGACGCTGAAGATCGTGAACTGAAAGGTATTGAGAATGGCCTTGCGGGCCGACGGATCCGAGAAGATGTCGAAGTAGTTCTGGAGGCCAACGAACTGGGTACGGGCCGGACGCAGAAGATGGTATTTATAGAAGCTGTACCAGATGCCCTGTCCAAGGGGCCACAACCCTACAGCTGCGACATATATGACGGCCGGCGCTGCCATGAAGAACAGGAAAAACCTGCGGCGGTCTGAGAAGCTGTAGCGCACAGGTCCAACGCTCCACTCTAAATTCGGCAGGCTGTCGCGAGAACATCCAGCGCCTGTCATATGGCTCGCAACTTTACTCAGGTTGCATTGAAGGTCGGCCCGCCACCCTTTCCTCGGATGGCGGGCGTCAAAGTCTGTCAGAACAGTTTTTCGGCTGCCGCCTGGGCTTTGTCCAGCGCATCCTTCGGCGTAACCGAGCCAGAGAGCGCCGAGTTCACGGCGGTGCCAAGCAGATCCTGGATTTCCGGATACTGGGGAATGCGCGGGCGGAATTCGCCGTTGCCGTGCTCATAGGTTTCCTTGAGAACCGGCAGGAAGTCGAATTTCGCGTTGAGATCGGGGTCGTCGAGCTCGCTCTTGCGGATGAAGCCACCTGCGCCAAGCATGTTGAACTCCTTGTGGACCTTCTTGCTGCTGATCCACTTGATAAAGGTCCAGGCAGCGTCCTGCTTGGAGGCGTCGATGTCGGCATTGATCGACAGGCCCCAGCCGCCGACGCCGTATTGCGGCGTCATGCCCGTTGCGACCGGAGCGACCGAAATGCCAACCTTGCCGACCACGTTGGAGACCTTCGGATCTGAATAGGACGTCGCACCGACGGACCATGTCTGCATGAAGGCTGCGAGCCCCTGACGGAAACTCTCTTCGCGACCGCCCCAGTCATATTCGATTGCGCCGGGAGGTGCGGCCTCCGTGAAGAGTTGCTTGTAAACCTCGAGGCTCTTGATATTGGCTTCGGAGTTCAGCGCCGGTTTGCCATCCTTGTTGAGAATTGAGCCGCCAAGCTGATTGTTATACTGCATCCAGTCCTGCGCGACCGCGGGCCCCTTCTGGCCATTGGCAACAAAGCCATACTGCTTCTTGGACGGGTCGTTGAGTTTCAGGGCGTCCTGGACAAGCTCTTCCATGTTCGCCGGCGGCTTCAGGCCGGCTGCTTCCAACAAGTCCTTGCGATAGGCCAGAACGTTGGCATAGGCCGCAAGCGGATAGGCAACATATTTGCCGTCATATTGCCCGAGCGATTCAAGGATCACCGGATAGATATCGTCGAGATCGAGCTCCGCCGCATCGCGCTTTACCCTGTCGGTCAGGTCAACCGTATACTTGTTCTCCGCATAGGCGCCGGCCCAAACGATGTCCATGGTGACAAGGTCATAGCCCTTGGTGTCGCCAATGAAGTCGGCGGTCGTCTTGGTCAGCAGCGTGCCATAGTCCATGATCTCGACCTTGACGTCCGCGCCCGTCTCCTCCTTGAAGGCTGGGGCGAGCGCCTGAAGGACGTTCGCGAAGCCGTCGTTCATGGAGGCGATCGTCAGCGTTACGCCATCGAGCGACTTCGCCTCGGCGTAGGCAGCAGAAGCCATGAGCGCGAGCACCGATACCGCCAGCCTGCCTGCTTTAATGGTCATGCATGGTGAGGATAGTTTCATCATGGATCGCCAACCCCTTCTGTTTTTGAACCGGATGAAGGCAGGTTAGCTATGACCACACTCAAGTCAAACAAAAATTCACATCCATCACAAAAAACATACCGAAGTCCATCTCTCTGATTAATCCTTTTGCAAGATGATCAATGCGTAGCCGCGGTCTGATTTATTTTAAGGCAGTAGCGTCTAATTTTTCATCTTATTGTTTTCACAGAGATATTTCTCCATTCTATATTTACTCGTTTCGTTCTCAGAAGGGAGCGGCCGTTTGTGTTGCGAAGGAGAGTGCGTGTGCGAAAAAAGTGAAAACAACACAATCAAACACTTTACAACTTTCCCTCACTCGATACCTTGGTGTCGTTTCCCGGAGAAATGTCGCCATGCAGCCATCGCCAATGGATGTTTCAGCCTCACACCGCCCCGCCTATGGTGCCGCGGCCGTCGCCGCACTTGAAGCGCAGGTTGCGCGCGACCTCGCAACGATAGAAGTCGGCCTGCGCGAGTGGGTGCCGGAACGACGCCGCACATCCGGCGAGGCGATATCAGATGTCGTCATCGTGGGAGCAGGTCTGTCGGGCCTGTCGGTTGCCTTCGGCCTGAAGCGGCAGGGCGTCCGGCGCGTACTCCTCATCGATGCTGCACCGGAGGGCCGCGAAGGACCCTGGATCACCACGGCGCGCATGCGCACATTGCGTTCGCCCAAGACCCTCACCGGGCCGGATCTCGGAATTCCGTCATTGACCTATCGGGCCTGGCACGAGGCTACATATGGGTCGCGACATTGGGAGACGCTGGACAAGATCGATCGGATCGACTGGATGGCATATCTCAGCTGGTTCAGATCGGTCCTTGCACTCAATATTTACAACGATACAAAACTGATCCGGATCGAGCCCGACGAAGGGCATCTGCGCCTCCTTGTGGAACGAGAAGGAGTGCTAGGAGAGCTTTCCTGCCGCAAGGTCGTGCTGGCCACCGGCCTCGAAGGGGCGGGCAGCCTGAACGTGCCGGACGCAATTCGTGGAAACCTTCCCCGTCAGCACTGGACCCATAGCGGTGACGAGATCGATACCGGCTTCTTTGCCGGCAAACGGATCGGCGTGCTCGGTGCGGCCGCATCCAGCTTCGACTGGGCGGTCGCGGCTCTCGAGGCTGGCGCTGAATCCGTGACGGTTCTGGCGCGCTCGACTGTCCTGCCACGCACGGAACTGCTTGATTGGTCGAATTTCCCCGGCTTTCTCAACCATTTCGCCGATCTCGATGATCACAGCCGCTACAGGTTTACCCGGCGGATGTTTGCCTTCAAGACACCGCCGACCAACGAGATGTTCAACCGCGCCATGGCACACGAGGCGTGCCGGCTGGTGACGGGCGCCTATGTGCGGTCGGTCGCCATGGAGGGCGAGAAGATTTGCATAGGAACCGCGGCCGGCGATTTTCGGTTCGATCACCTCCTGCTCGGTACGGGCTATCGCGTCGATCTTTCATCCCGGCCGGAACTTTCCAACCTGATCGGTTCGGTTGCGACATGGGCGGACCGCTTCATCCCGAACGAGGGGGAAGATGACCGCGATCTCATGGCCTATCCCTATCTGGGCCCGGCTTTCGAATTCCTCGAGAAGACGCCGGGCTCTTTGCCGATGCTCGCCAACATCCATGTCTTCAACAATGCGGCGGTCCCGAGTCTTGGGCCTGTGTGCAACGGCATCACCGGCCTGAAATCTGGCGTGCCGAAACTCGTTGCCGGCATCTGCCGCGGCCTTTTCAAGGCCGATATCGAGCATTTCTACCGATCGCTCGACGGCTACGACAAGATCCATTTCCAGCCGGAATATTGCTTCGACGGTGGCGCTGCCTGAGGCACCGGCCCGTCATCTGTCCTCAGGGCGCTAAGAATACGCCCGATGTTCAGCCCGTGACTTGCCCCTGAAGGGCATTCGCATCGAAATCAATTAAGCCCATGCGGCGCGCGGCGACGACCTTGTAGAGCGGATCGCCGGTATCGCGAAACTCCTCGAATGCCGAAAACACCAGCGAATGGTCGTGTTCGTCATTTGAGGCGACGGCAGCGGCGGCAATGATCTCATCCGGTGGCACCCGCACGGTGCGCCATTGGTCGAGAACCTCCGGCGAGGGCAGTGCCGGCATGTCGATCTTTGTGTAGAGCGCCATGACGACTTCCCAGAAATGCATGGCGAGGCGTTGCGGCTCATCCAGATGGGGACTGACGAGCCGCAGCCAATGGCAGCCGGTGACGGCATGCAGCGCCTCGAAACTCATTGTCGCCGCGAAGAGCGCAAGGGATGCGGGACGCATGCGGCCCAGCAGATCCGGCGACGGCGCCAAACGCCCGAGCCGCTCCTGAAACGCCGGCACGTTGCCCATGGCCTCGATCCATTTCCAGAGCAGATAGGTCGGCGCATCGATATTGCGAAGCCGCGGATCGGCATGCATGTCGAGCAAAAGAGCGATCGGATCGATGACGTCGCGCCGGCGATCGGCCGGAATGGCATCGTAAGACAGGTAGGTGGCCGCCCAGTAGCCGAGCGCGACGGCAATCTCGGTATCGTCGCTGCGAAGCACCGCATAGGCGAGCCTCATCAATCCATGGGTGGCGGAAGCGGCAACGCCGGGAAGGAGGCGTGGCAGGTAGCGCCGGATGGCTGCGTGCCCGCCTATCTCGTCAACGACCCCCTGGAAGAAGCGCCGCAGGCCGCCCTCATGCTCGCGCTGCCCCAGCACCGTTTCCCAGTTCGAGGCATCGAGCTGCCTGACCGGGGCCGCCGGAAAGGGAACGGCATGAATGCGCGTGTAATGCTCCGCATATTCTTCCAGCCGCGCGGGTGAAGCGCCGAGCCGTCCCATGGCTTCGAGCACCATGGGAAGATGGTTGGCAAGCAGGACCGGAAACTCGCCGCTGTGGCGGCCGATATCGGCGATCAACGAGGGCAGCCGCTCGCCCGCCGACGGATCGGGATAAATGCCTTTCAAGGAAGTGAACATGATCGCGCGCACCGTTTTTCTGTCCGGAGACTTTTGCTCGTCGGAAATGAGCCATAGGGTTCAATTCACGAATAAAGAACAATCTCTAACAAAAAGCAACAAATAGCAACCTGCCCTCCCCCGCTCCGGGGGGGATTTCCAGCGGATTATCGTTCGCACGCTCACTGCATGCAACGCGCATTTACGTCTTAAAAGGACAAGCACGTTCTCAGCAAGCAATCGTGATCCGAATTTAGGGACACTGTGTCGTGGACATGGGGAACTGGCCCGGTCAATTGGCGACGATAATTTCCACGTTTGCGTTGGTCAGAGCCTTATAGAGGTCACCCGTCGGCATTTCGTCACAGATAAGCGTATTGAACTCCGTCAACGCGGCCACATACACCAGAGACATATTGTTGAATTTGGTTGAATCGCACAACACCACACGCCGGGACGCTCGTGAAAGATAGATACGCTTCATGTCCGTTTCTTCGAACGAATAGTCGAAGATCCCTTCTGGCGTCAGGCCGGAAACACCCACGAAGGCCACGTCGAACCAGAGGGATTCGAACTGGTTGACGGCGGAAGAACCGCTCGTGGACATTTCCTCGCCGCGGATTCGACCGCCGGCCAGATAGATCTCCGCTCCTCTTCCGGCCAGATGTGCGGCGCTGCGAATGCTGTTGGTGAAGATCTTCGTGTGCGGACGTACCGCCAGGGTTTCCGATACGAAATAGGTGGTCGTTCCAACGTCGAGCGCGATGCTGCGAGCTCCTACCGCAAGATCGACGGCGGCAGAAGCAATCCGCTTCTTCAGGTTCTCGTTTCGAACAAGGCGGGTTTCGAAGGCTGGCTCTTCGCTGTCGGCACTTTCGCTGACCGGCATCGCTGGCGCACGATCTGGCTTCACCGCGCCGCCATGGGTGCGAATAAGCTTGCCGTCCTTTTCGAGTTCTACGAGATCGCGGCGGACGGTCATTTCCGACACCGAGAGCTGCTGGGCCAGATCGCTTACGGTCACCGAGCCGAAGCGGCTGATCGCCTCGACAATTGCGGCCTGCCTGACCTGCGCCAGGAATTTGGGCCGTTCATTCGTTTTCAACGCCGACTGTTCCCTCGCCATCTGCCTCTTGTCTTTCGTTTGTCGCCAATGTCCGTTGCGACGAAGATAAAAGCTAGCTTAGCCGAAAGGGAAAGCGTTTCAAACAAAGCTTGTTCGAATCAAACACGCCATGCACAGGCGATTATGATCTCCTCTGTGCGGAAGTACAGGCTGCAGATTTCGCCTAACGCGTATGGCTGGTTGCATTGCCTGTCGAAAAGAGGGCTGCGACCCCGGCCAGCGCGTCGATCGTCAGATCCGGCCACCAGTCCGTGTCCTCCTCCTGGAGACCCCCGTTCTGCATGGTAAAGAGCACGGAATAAAGACCTGCGGCCCTTGCGGAGGCAAGACCGGTGCGACTGTCCTCGATAGCCACGATCGATGCAGGCGAAAGCCCCAGTCGTTCTGCCGCGTTGCGATACGGCATGGGCGAGGGTTTGCCCTCCGCAACATCATCGAGGCTGATCGAAAAACGGATGCAGGAGGAAATGCCCATGGCATCGAGATTGGCGTCGACGACGGGCCTGCAGGAATTGGAAACGCATACCTGCGGAATGCCGATATCGGCGAGCAACCGGATGGTTTCGACCGCTCCCAGCACGGCCTGCAGGCTGTGCCGGTTTTCGATATAGTGGCGATTGATCGCGTCCAGCCATTCCTGTTCTGCGAGCCCCTTCGGCAGGCGGGACCGCAACAGCTTCCAGACGTCGCCCATGTGGACGCCGCGAAACGCCATATCCGGAAGATCGGACAGGTCGACGCCGAAACCCCGCGATGCCGCCACCAGTGCGCGATGGTGCAACGGCTCGCTGTCGACCAGCGTTCCGTCGATATCCCACGCAACGGCCAGAAAGCCGGCATCACTCACGAGCCGGCTCTCCAGCGCGGCGCGAGCCGTTCGTAGAGGTCACGGTAGCGGAGGTAGCTCTCCCGGTATGAAGCAACGTTCTCGGCCTGCGGCTGCAGGACTTCGGAGAAGGTGACGAAGCGTGTCACGCCCCGCCAGTCGTTTTCAAGGCCGACGCCGATCGCTGCCGTCCATGCCGCCCCAATGCAGGAGCCAGGATGACCGGACAGGCGCTGAACCGGCGCATTCAGCACATCCGCAACGATCTGCATCCAGACGGTGCTCTGCGATCCGCCATCCGACACGAGGAAGCGCCTGAGATGGTGGCCCATATCGACCAGAACCTCGATATGGTGGCGAATCGCATAGGCATAGGCCTCCAGGAGGGCTCGCCAGAGATGGCCGATATCGTGCGAAAGCGTGAGCCCTTCAACGACGCCGCGCGCTGCGGGATCATGTATTGGGGTCTTCTCCCCGAGCAGATATGGCAGAATGGTCAGCCCGTCCGCGCCTGCAGGTTTGGCAGAAGCCAGGACATCAAGATGCTGATGAAGGCTTCGCCCCGCCGCCCGCGCCGCTTCCCGCTCGCCTCCAGCAAATGTCTCGACGAACCAGTTGAGGGCCGAACCGCCAGTCGACATGCAGCCATTCGGCATGAACAGGCCCGGCACGAGATGGTAGTCCAGAAACAGGCGCGGATCGGGCTTGACGAGGTCGGTTGCTGTGAGAATGTCGACTGCCCCACCGAATTTCAGGAGCACGTCGCCTGCATCGATGACACCTGCCCCGAGAGCCGAGGCGATCATGTCCGCCGCACCGCCGACGACTGGCGTGCCGGCCGCCAGGCCAGTCGCGCTCGCGCCGCGGGCATCGACCAAGCCCATGATCTCGTGCGAAGCCCGCTTGGGCGGAAGGATGTCGGGCCTGACATGGGCGAGGCGGATCAGGTCCTCGTCGACAAGACCCGTCGAAATATCCACGAAACCTGCTTCCAGCGCCCAGTTCTGCTCCATGGCCCGGCTGCCAGTCAGGCGATAGTTGATGTAGTCGTAGGAGCCGAACACAGTGGCAATGCGGGAGAAGACTTCCGGCTCATGCCGCTCGATCCAGCGCAGCTTGGCCGTGACGAGTTGCTGGTTGATGCCATTGCCGGCCCGCTCGAGAAAATCGGGCTCGTTCCATTCCTGCCGAAGTTCGGCAACCTCCGCCCCGCAGCGGCCATCGCTCTGCTGGATGCTCGGACGCAGCACGTTTCCCTCGCCGTCAAGCAGCACCACAGCCGGCAACATGCCGGTGACGCCGACGGCCTTAACCTCGGACGCTTCGATACCGCTCGCGTTCAGGAGTTCCGTCACGATGGCGCGCACATTGGCCCACCATTCGCCCGGATCCTCCTCGGCCCATCCGGCGTGGGGGGAGGAAAGCGTGACCGGGCGGGTAGCGGTCGCCAATATGCGGTCGGGTAGCCCGACCAGGATGCCGATGGTCGAGGTCGTCCCGATATCCAGGCCAAGAACAACGGTCATAAAGCGGTTCCGTCTCAGCGCAATGTTTCGACTACGTCCATGAAGCGTTTGACGCGACTTGCGTCAACCGCATTCCAGGTGTTGCCGTCGACCTTGAAATGGGTGCCGATGACGACACCCTGCGCCATGCCGAGAATATCGCGGACGTTGTCGATGTTGACGCCGGTATTGGCGAAGACCGGGACGTCCTTTATGACGTCGCAGACATCGCGCAAGTCCGACTGATTGGCCGGCTGGCCGGTAATCGGGCCCGAAACGAGGATCGCATCGGCAAGCGAGGAGAAGACGGCGCTCCGGGCGCGAAGAGCAATCGGGCGCTGATCGAGAGAATGGGCGAATTCCGCGTTGATGTTGAACAGCATCTTCATGTCCTTGCGGCCGAGAGTGGCGCGTAGGCGCGCGGCGCTGGCGCAATCCGGCTGCCACAGTCCCATGTCCGAGGCGAACAGGCCGGTGAAGATCTCGCGCACGAAGCTTGCGCCGGTGACGGCCCCGATGGCGACGCTGGCCAGCGGATCCCACAGGTAGTTGACGCCGAACGGTACTTTCAGCGACGGCTTGATCGCCTGCACGATAGCCGTCATGGCTGCGATGCCTTCCGGCGAGCCCTTGAACACATACGGGCGGTCGTTTTCATTGCCGAACATGATGGCGTCCACGCCGCCGGCCTGGAGCTTCTCCACATCCGACATTACGCCATCGATCAGTTTCTGGACGCCGCCATCGGCATCATAGAGCGGAGAACCCGGCAGCGCCCCTATATGGGCCATGGAGATCACGATTTTCTTGCGGGCTCCAAAGCAGTCAAAAACCATTTCCAGATCCTTTAGCGGCGTCAGACTTTTCCGGGCGAAACTACCCGTCCGGTGTGAGATGCCGAAAGCATAGACAGAGAAACGAACGCAAGCAAACAAAAAAAACATTTGATAAGTTCGATTTTGTTTCTTATCGTGGTGCAGCATAATAAGGAGCAGTCATGACTCATCCGAGTTTCCCAGAACTACGCGAGCGCCGTGCCTTCCTTACCGGAGGCGGTACCGGCATCGGTCTTGCCATTGCAAAGGCGCTCGTTCGACAGGGCGTAACGATCGCCATTGCGGATATCGATGTGCGATCTGCCGAAAAGGCAGCGCAGGAAATCGGAAATGGCGCGATTGCCCTCGAGGTCGATGTGCGCAAGCGCGCGTCGGTGCAGGCGGCTTTTTCGACCGCGCTGGAGAAATTGGGCGGCATCGATATCCTGATCGCCAATGCCGGGGTTTCGACCATGCAGAAGGCGCTGGAACTGACCGACGAGGAATGGGATTTCAACTTCGACGTGAACACTCGCGGCATATTCCTGACCAACCAGATCGCCGGGCGTCATTTCTCGGAACAAGGCCGCGGCTGCATCGTCAACACTGCATCGCTGGCCGCCAAGGTCGGTGCCCCGCTTCTCGCGCACTATTCCGCGAGCAAGTTTGCGGTGCTCGGCTGGACGCAGGCGCTGGCGCGCGAGCTTGCTTCTCAGGGGATCAGGGTGAATGCTGTTTGCCCTGGCTTCGTCAAGACCGGCATGCAGAGCCGCGAGATCGAGTGGGAGGCCACCTTGCGAAGCATCACGCCGGAACAGGTTTTCAACGAATATGTCGGGCAAACACCGCTCGGTCGCATCGAAACACCTGAAGACGTCGCGGACGTCGTCGTCTTCCTGTGCTCTGACAGCGCCCGCTTCATGACCGGCCAGGGCATCAACGTTACCGGTGGCGTCTATATGACGTGACGGGCCGGGACGGCAAGCGAACCTGCAAGGAGATGCTGCCAAACGGGGTATTCCGGTTTCAGCGTTTTGTACAACTGGGGTGTCGACGCACAGTCCGGGGATGTCACGTTGTCGTGCTTAACGGGTACGAGGTCTTCAAGCACGTGGCCCTGCGAATATCCGCTTGCGTGCGGTGAAGCCGTTCCTCAAATGCGCGTCGGCTGGCAATCGCGATCGTTTCTTCCGTTTTATCTGCGAGCACTCGAGCCAACTGTCCGGCTCTTCTTCGCCGTTTATCGGCAAAATCGATTTTCGCTAGAATGAGACGCCTATCGATAAAAGATCATTCACCATCCCATACAATCATACGTTGACATCGGCAGAAGGGCGCCTGAAGAAGCTGCGTCAGATAACATTTCGCAAGTTGCATTTCATACATGTTCCACGCGCTGATTCTTCACACCAACATCTTTCCCTCTTTCAAACCGGCAGGCTGTCCTTGACCCGTCTCTTTCCAGTGTAGCGGGCTCCGCCGTTTTCAGGCAACCTATTGTTTCCACAAGAAATAATTCGTCTCTGGCAAAAAATGAGCAAGTTAAGAGCGCGTTGGCCGCAAGGCGGCTGGCTGCCTTTTTAGATTTATCACTCCAACGCCCTCAGAGAGTTATCATGCGCCTGTCACGGCTTTTCGCGGTATTTCCTCTTTTTGTCCTCCTAACCTCGTGCGTTACCACGGATCCGAGGCTTGTATCGGCACTGCGGGAGACCTCCGTTACGCAAATCCGTGTGGAAACCGCCCCCGACGTCAGCATGGGAGGCTTCGATCGCACGCGACCCGATCCGCAGCTACCAGCGGTCGTCCGCGCGCTCGATAATTCGTTGAACCGTGACGTTAAGGGAGTGCCGGGCGGCAAGACCGCGGGCAGGCTGATTGTCACCCTGCACATTGTCGATGTTTCCAGCAAAGCCGGACGCATCATTGCCGGCAATGACAGCTATATCTCCGGAACGGTTCGCTTGGAGGACGCAAAGACGGGTCGACTGATTGCTGAGGCTCAAAACATTCGCGGCGAAGACAAGGGAATTCGAGGTGACGGGGAAATCGGGATTGTCATAGCCATGGCGATCAACGCCGCGCAGTCTTCCCAGACGGAGGATGCTCTCGCAAAGAGACTATCGGATGCCTTCAGCCGCAACGTGAAGGCCTGGCTGACGCAAAAATAGATCCGGCTTGCAGCGCTCGAGGCGGTCGAAATTTGTCGGCTTAATAGAAAAAGGCGACCGTTGCGTTTTCAAGGCAATGCAGTAACAAAATTCTATTGTTGGCGATCGCTGGCGGGCGCTTATGGTCGGAAAGCCTTCGCAACCGTCGCGGGCGGGACCTTTCGGGTCCCGCCTCAACCTTCGAGATGGATACTACCGGCCCGCGGGTGTCGGCTCACCGAGCGAGAGCATCAGTCGGTTCGCCCAATTGAAGAAGGCTGCCCCGTGAATAACGTCGGCAATCTCCAGGTCCGACAGCCCCTCCTCCCGAAGACCCACAATATCCTCGACGTCGAACTCCGTGGGCGTTGCAGTGATCGCGACCGATGCCGCAACCACCGCGTTCCAGCGACGGCTGCCGAGATCCACGTCTGTGCCTTCCTTCAGAAGCCGTTCCACGTTTTCGGTCCGCTTGGAGTGATGGGAGGCAAACCGCGAGTGAACGGATGCGCAGAAGATGCAGCCATTCGTACGCGAGGCGGCTGTTGCAGCAAGTTCCCTTTCGGCACGAGGCAGTCCGGACGTCGTATTATAGAATATGTCCTTGTCCGTCTTCGTGCGCGCCTCCAGCGTGTCCGGATCTCGAACGAGCAGCATGAAGTATGGAGACTTGGACCGCGCAGCATCCACAAGTCCTGCCCAATGCCGGTCCGTAAGATCGGACTCTAAGAGAGGTTCAAGCCAAGGCGTCCAGCCGATTTCATCTTGCGTGAAGATGTTCGGAGAATTTTGGGCGTTCGGACGAATAACCGATTCAGTCATGTCTAGCTTCCTATTCTGCGGCTGCCGAGGAGGCAGCCTGCCCGGCGCCCGCGGCGCCAAGCGCCTTGAGCCCCTTGATCACCCTGATCTGGAACGAAAGAAACGCGACGATCTGCGAGAGCGTGACGATCCCGGTCGTCGACCAGCCTGCATCCAACAGTGTCTGAAGTGCGTTCGGACTGGCATCGCGTGGGCGAAACACCAAGAGATGGGTGTGCTCCAATCCTGCGCCCAGTTTCTCTCCCAACACCGCGCGGCCAATATCGGACACGGCAAAGACAAGCCCTTCCTTGTTTTCGGCGGATAAAGGACCCTCGGGATAGGCACCATAGGGACCATTGGTCACGCCATGATCCACTTCGGCTCTCACCGCGGCGGAGAGGGACGATCCGCCGGCCAATTCGTTAAGACCCGCATCGTAAAACCCGCTCGCTTCGTCGGCCTGGTGGAGCCCGGCGACGAAAGTGGCGAGTGCCAGTCGCTCTCCACGGGTAACATCGTCTTCTTCGCGGGGCTCGAACAGAGCCAGATAGCTCTTCTGAGCATTGAGCTTGGTTTCCGGCCGCTCGGCACGAATTCGATCCACGAATGAGCCAGGTTCTATCCCGGCCAGAAGATCGATCACATCCTTTGACGATGACTTTGATGACGGCATGGAATTTCTCTCCAATGAATTCAGGCTGTAGCAGCGTGACGCTGCGGCTGAGAATTGCGCGTGGCGCCCCGCCATCCGAGCGCCGGTGCGACCTCCGTTGCGATCAACTCCAGTGAGCGCAGGATGTAGGAATGAGGCGGATCGACCGAATGGACCTGGAAAACGAGATCGGTGACCCGCGCGAGCGACTGATCGGCCTTTAAAGAGGCAATCACGTCATCGGGCGTTCCGACATGGACGTCGAAGGCCTTGATGAACTCTGCGGTCGTCGATGCGTTGACCTTGTGTCCGTTGGCGATGAAGCGCTCGACGCTACGGTTGAGACCGATCTCGGCGAAATGAAGTGCCTCTTTGCGGTCGTCTGCGACGAACAGGCTTCGAGAGCCCAGGATGCGCGGGGCACGCCCCTCTGGGAGGGCAGCCAGATAAGTGTCGATGATCGGGTTCTGCAACTCCCAAAGTTCCGCTTTCGGCGTCTCGGCCGGCCGGGGTTGGGTGCGTGACAACATCAGACCATCACCATCCCGCCCTGCCCGCTCACCGCCGCCCACGGAGAATGTTGCCTGCCAAACACGATCGCCGAGGTCCCCACCCGTCGGATAGAGATAATTATCGCCGGCAAGCGCCCTGCCCGCCCAAGCGTCGCGCACCGTTGCCAGATGCCTGGCGTAGACGGATCCACGATCGCTGCTTTCCAGTCCGAACGGCAGGAAGGATTGCGGCGTCCCGCCAGTGCCAAAGCCGACCTCAAGACGACCGTTGGAGAGCAGATCGAGAACGGCGGTGTCTTCTGCAACACGAACCGGGTCTTCCATAGGCAGGGTTATGACGCCTGTGCCCAAGCGAATGCGCGAGGTCCTTGCGGCAACATCGGCCAGAAACACCAGGGGGGCTGGCAAACCGCCTTCATCCCCATTGAAATGATGTTGTGCCACCCAGGCAGTGTCGAAACCGAATGCCTCGGCGTGAATAATCTGCTCGGCCACAAGCCGGTAGCGGGTGGCCGGGTCCGCCTGATCAAGCACTCGGCTGAAGAAGCCGAGCTTTTTCGGGATATCTGTCCGGGTCATGCTATTTTCCTGCATTGGACGTCGTTGGCTGAACGGCGCGGTGAACAAGTTTCTTGCCTGGGATCGCGTCGATCAGTTCGCGCGTATAGGCGCTCTTCGGATTGCGGAAGACCTCTTCTACGGGTCCGCTATCGACGACACGTCCGCTGTTCAGGACCGAGACCGTGTCGGCGATCTGCCTGACTACGGCGAGATCATGGGAAACGAAGAGATAGGTCAGGCCGAGATCGCGCTGGAGCTCGTCGAGCAAAGCAAGGATCTGCGCTTGCACGGTCACGTCGAGGGCCGATACGGCTTCATCAAGCACAAGAATTTCCGGTTTCAGCACCAAGGCGCGGGCAATTGCGACGCGTTGGCGCTGTCCACCCGACAATGCTCGAGGCCGGCGCGGTAAGACGTCGAGGGGCAAGCCAACCCTCTCGATCGCCGTTGCCACGCGTTTTGCCCTTTCGTCTTTGGACAGAGGTTCGAAGTTTAAAAGCGGCTCTTCAACAATACGGAAGATGCTCTGGCGGGGATCGAGGGATCCAAACGGGTTTTGATAAACCAGCTGTATCTTCCTGCGGAACTGTCGCAGGGTCTCCCCGCGCAGAGTGGCAAGGTCGAGACCATCGACGATCACCCTCCCCGACGTCGGCTTCTGAAAGGCCGAAACAATCCGGATCGTGGTGGTCTTGCCTGAGCCAGACTCGCCGACAACCGCGTGAGTGGTTCCGCGGCGAACCCGGAAGGAGATGTCATCAACTGCACGAAAGCTATCGCTCCTGCCGAGACCGAAGTCCTGGACGAGGTTCTCGACGACAAGAACGTCGTCGGTTGCGGGCACGCTCATGCGCCTGGCTTCTCTACGGCGCGTTTTCAAGTTCAAAGACGGGACATCCGAAAGAAGCTGGCGGGTATAGGCGCTTTTCGGGTTTGCCAGAATGTCTGCGGTGCGGCCCTGTTCCTGAATGCGGCCTTGCTTCAGGACGATGAGCCGGTTCGAACGATCGGCTGCCACACCGAGATCGTGGGTGACCAGAAGCACCGCCGTCCCGAACTCGCTGCGCAATTCGTCGATGAGATCAAGGATATGCTTCTGTACTGTGACATCGAGTGCGCTGGTCGGCTCATCGGCGATGATCAGGGCCGGCTTCAATGCGATCGCGATCGCAATGAGAACGCGTTGTTTCATGCCGCCGGAAAGCTCATGGGGATATTGCTGCGCGCGAAGCCTGGGCTCCGACAAGCCGACCCGTTCCAACAGTTCGATCGCCTGCGAATAGGCGACGGGCCCGGTTGCATGGCCATGAATGGCAAGGATCTCCGCAACCTGCTTGCCGATTGTCTTGACCGGGTTCAGCGAGTTTCCGGGATCCTGCGGGATCAGGCTCACAACCGAACCACGGATCGCGTCGAGGCGCTTTTGCGGCCAGGCGGTAACATCCGTTCCGTTGAGCCGGATCGTGCCGCTGATGATGCGGCCATTGTCAGCGAGCAGACCGATGATCGCCTGAGCCGAAGAGGTTTTCCCAGAGCCGGACTCGCCGACCAGCGCGACCACTTCACCGGCAGCCACTTTGAAATCGATCTCATGGACGGCCACGCGGACCTGGTCACCATCTTGATATCCGACTGTTAGCCCCGATACGTCGAGGACCGGTTCCGGTCGGGCGGTGCCGTCGACAGGGTTGGAGAGAGGGCGGTTCATCGAGATCCCTTTCCAATGGCTTGGCTGATGCGGTTTACCGATAACACCACGACGACGACGACGATCCCCGGGGCGGCTGTCAGCCACCAGGCGGTCGCGACATAGTTTCGTCCTTCGGCAATCAACAGGCCCCATTCTGGTGTCGGCGGCGGCGCGCCATAGCCAAGGAAGCCGAGCGTCGACAGTTGCAGGATCGCCCAGCCGATCTGCAGGGCGGTGTAGGCAATGACTGATGTCAGGGAGTTCGGGAGGATGTGCCGCCAGAGCACTTTCAGGAAGCTTCCACCACTGCCGAAGGCCGCCTCCACATAGTCGCTTCGCCTGACCGTTACGACTTCCGACCGAACCAGACGGGCAAAGCTCGCGATCGAAGTCACGCCGACTGCTATCGCCGCGTTTATCGTGCCGAAGCCCAGGAGAATGATGATGCTGAGTGACAACAGGAGCACGGGAACGGAGAGCAGGACATCGACGATCCGCATGACGATGGTTTCAACCCATCCACCCAGGGATCCGGCAAGAAGCCCAAGAATTGTTCCGACAACCAGTCCGATGCCGACTGCGGCGAGTGCACCCGACAACGAATGGACCGCCCCGTAAACAAGCCTGGCATAGAGGTCACGACCCAGAGAATCGGTGCCAAGCAGATGGAGCGCACTCGGTGGCTTCAACTGCTGACGTGGAATCCCCTCGATCGGATTGTAGGACGTGAACAGGCCGGGCGCGATGGCCCAAAGCAGAACGATTGCGAGCACTATTGAGGCAAGCAACAGGCCTGGTTCAATAGCAAGGCGCCGCTTTCGGCTGATCAACCTTGTATCGCCAAGATCATCCCGGCTCGCCGGTGCCGTCCAGTCGACCGGATTAGGGCTATCGATATTGAAATGACGTTCGGGCGCTTCGACGTGGCTCATCAGGCCTCTCCCAGCTTTGTTCTCAGGCGCGGATCGAAGACCGGGTAGAGGAGGTCCACCGCCAGATTGATAGCGACGAAGGCTGCGGCTGAGATAACGACGATCGCCTGGAGGACAGCGACATCCTGGAAATTGACAGCCTGCTCTGCGAGGCTTCCGATGCCATTGCGACCAAATACGGTCTCCGTGATGACCGCTCCGGCAATCAACTCTCCGAAGAGGAGGCCTGCCACGGTCATCACGGGAAGGAGGGCGTTTTTGGCCACATGCCGCCACAGGACCCAGACATGTGAAGCCCCTTTGGCGCGGGCGACCGGAACGAACGGGCGCGTGAGCATCTCATCGATGTTGCGCAGAAGGATCTGGGCGAGAGGCGCGGAAATTGGAACGGCGACGGTCAGAACAGGCAGGATCAAGC
Source organism: Hyphomicrobiales bacterium (assembly GCA_900473185.1). Taxonomy (GTDB): domain Bacteria; phylum Pseudomonadota; class Alphaproteobacteria; order Rhizobiales; family Rhizobiaceae; genus Rhizobium. The sequence goes on from UCKU01000006.1 coordinate 94,704, forward strand.
CCTGCCACGGGCCCGGGTTGATGACTGGGACGAGCCGGAAGCGGAACGAAAAAATCTGGATCAGCATAATTCCGAGCCAGAAGGTCGGAACCGAGATGAAGAGAGAAGGGATCGAGTGCGCCAGCGATCGAAGCCATCCAAAGGGCGGCAGGTTTGCAAGTATCGCAATCAAGACTGACAGCAGGATGGCGCCAAGAAGGCCCAGTCCGGCAAGCCAAAGGGTTGGCGGAAGGTTGGTCGCGATTTGGTCCCGCACCGCGACGCCAGCCTGCAGCGAATAGCCGAAGTTTCCGGTGAGAAAATTGCCGATGGCATGGAGATATTGCGAAAAGATCGTCCCGTCCGCCGCATAGGTAGCGCGGATGTCGGCAATCTGTTCGGGGCTTAGTCCGTAATCCGGGTTCTGAAACTTGATCAGGACCGCGTCACCGGGCAAGGCCTGGAGCAGGACGAATGAAACGGTAAGGGCAGCCCATAAAACGAGCAATGCCTGTCCGATCCTCAAGAAAAAATATTTAGCCATGACGATCTCCAAAGCTGGCCCGGCCACGCCGGGCCAGCTTGCTCTGCTCAATGTTTGGCAAGCCAGGTGCTGTAGAAGGAGGGTCGACCGACGGCTTCGAAGGCAACGCCATTGACGTAGGGAGCACCCGCAAAGGCCTGCGGCTCCTCGAAGATCGGGATGGCATAGGCCTGATCGAGGACGTAGTTCTGGATGTCGGCGGCGATGGCGAGGCGCTTCTCACGATTGGGTTCAGAGGAGAGACCCTCCAACAGGTGGTTAAGCTTGTCGTCGACAAAGCTCTTCACCTTGTCGCTCTGACCGCCCTTCTGGCGCAGAACGTCCCGGTTTTTCGGATAGTAGTTGCTCTTGATCACGTCCGGATCGGCGCGGCCGACCATCGCCGGCGCTACCGGGGTTTTTGCCGGATCGAGATCGTCCAACGTCTTGCTGCCCGCGTCGCCAGCCAACACGTTCAGCGTCACGCCAAGCTTTGCCCATTGCTGGGCGACCAGCTGGAGCGTCGCCTTGTTCTGTGGCTGCGGCAGCGATTCATAGGCGGTCAGAACAAGCTTCTGCCCATCCTTCTCGCGCTGCCCATCAGCGCCGAGCTTCCAACCGGCCTGATCCAAGAGCTTGGCGGCCTGCTCGGGATCGTAGTTCAGCTTGGAAGAGAGATCGACATAGCCCTGGGCGGTCGAGGCGATGATCGATTTTGCCTGAGGGTAATGGTCGGAAAACAGCGTCGTTACGATTTCCTGCGCGTTGGTTCCGTGAAGAAGGGCTTGACGAACGTGAAGGTCCGCAACGAGCGGATTGTCAGGCCGGAACACGACGCTGTTGTTCACACCGCGTGTCGGGGCGGCATAGATCTTGTAACCTTGCGCTTCGACCTGCTCCTCGTCATAGGCCTGTACCTGGCGAATAAAGTCAGCTTGACCCGATAGAAGAGCTCCAATTCGGACACTGTCTTCACCAGTGACGATATATTTTATACCGTCGAGATACGCCCTGCCCTGGTGCTCCAGCTTGGCTGGTCCCCAGCCATAGTCGTCACGGGCTTTCAGCGATAATTCCTTGCCCAGGGTTTCGCTTTCGGCGACGAACGGTCCGGAACCGATAATCTTGGTCGCATCGCCCAGTTGTTCAAATGGCAAGGAAAGCGTCTTCAGGGAGACCAGGCCGGAGCCAATGACCGATGTCCCCTGCAGGAAGCCCGGCGCTGACCGCTTGAAGTAGAACTTCACCGTGTAGGGATCGACGACTTCACTGTGATCATAATTGTTGATCACTTCCGACACCGGAAGCTTGAGGCCCTTGTCGCCCAGACCGTAGACGTCATAGTTTTTGGCAACCGCATTGGCGTCGAGCGGCGAACCATCCGAGAATGTCACGCCCTGCCGGATCTTGAACGTGTATTGCGTCGCATCGTCATTGACCGTCCAGGATTCAGCAATCCACGGCTCGATTTCGAGCGTCTTTGGATTCTGGTAGGTCAGCTTATCCGTGATCTGGTTGAGAATACCGCCGTTCGGATAGAAGCCACCGGCCGGCGAATAGAGATTGGTGTGCGCCTGCTGCTCCAGATAGATCAGCGTCCCGCCCTTGACCGGCTGATCGGCAGAGAACGCCGGCGCAGTAAGCGACATCCATGCGCCCAGGAATGTTGCGGCAGTGAGTTTGGCTTTGATGCCCATTTTGAAAAGCCCCGAAATTGATACGGGGATCAAGCTAGTCCTATCATCATTTAGCACATAGAATTTGTATTCTATTTTTGACTGAAGGTGTGAAACGAACTCCCCGAGGATCGCGCGGCATTGTGCACGCGATTGCCGTGACCGACATTCGATGCGGAAGGGAGCGGAGTTCTCCAACACCCATCTCGATCCAGCAGTAATAGCGCCGTTTGACCGTCTGATAGTCGCCGTACTGTGCAGGCAAATCGCGCCATGGGGCGCGTGAACAGGCCATCCGGATCGACGCATCGATGAAGCGGCGATTGTTTAGAGCGTGGCTCTCGCCGCCCCTCGCGGCCTCCGGGCACAAAAGGTCCGATCCGCGAGGACTGGTCCGCCCAGAGTGTGTCGATATCCATTACAGGCCTCCAGTGGCCGTCTTGAATCCGATTTGCTCAAACTGTGAAACTCCAGAACGTTAAATCTTCATCAAGATCTAGTCCGCGGCCCACACTTTTAGCTATATAAGGAAAAGGCACAGCAATCGGAATGCCAGCCGAAAGTTGTAATTGTTCGCGTGAAAGGAGGTTTGAACATTTTTAATCAGGACTATCTAAATTAGATAATTCATACCCAAGTTGTGGCGGGTTTGAGTTGCGGTGATCGTTCTCAGGGAAACTCGACCATGGAGAGCTCAGACATGCGTAAAGCTCGTGCCACGCGCACGACTCCTGAAGATAGACAGGAACATGCCCCGAGCCCGATCGATCGGCTCTTGTTCTTCGACCATGATTTCAATCCGATCAAAAACTTGCTGGGCGATGAACTGCCCGCTGCGCTTGCACCCGCGATGTCGCTATGGGATCATTTTCCAGAACTAGACAAATCAGCGACCATGCAGGCACTCCGCTCAATGGGCGAAGGTGTCCAGTCCTTGCGATTGTCGGTCAATGTCAGGAAACCTGGTTCGCAAAGATTGACGATCTTTCAGATCGGAAATATGTACGCCGTTGTTCGATCGGGCGATCGCCTTGACGATGAACGAGCAACCCTATTGCATCTGGCAACCCACGATCCGTTGACGGGCTTGCCAAATCGACGCCAGTTTAGCGAGGATCTCGCTGTGTCGTTGACGGAAATAGCTGCCTCGGGCGAGACCTTGTCTCTGATGCAGCTTGACCTCGACGACTTCAAGCCTGTGAACGACACGTTGGGTCATCCGGCCGGAGACAAACTTCTTCAGCTTGCTGCCAGCCGCATCCAAGAATGCCTTGCAGAAGACGACAGGGCCTATCGTCTCGCGGGTGACGAATTCATGGTCATCTCCATGGGCCCGGGACATCCGGCCAAGGGTCACCAATTGGCGGAAGCCCTAGTTGCGGCATTCCAAAAGCCCTTCACGATCGACGGCATCGCAGTGTTTGTCGGCAGCAGCGTTGGCGTGTCAAGTGCGCCGCCCGACGGCGCCAGTCCGGAGCAACTCATGAAGGCGTCTGACGTCGCACTCTACGCCGCGAAGAAAGAAGGTCGCCGTCGCGCAAAATCGTTTGACCCTTCAATGCTTGAATTGCTGGAGCAGCGCGAGCTACTGCGCCGAAGCCTTCGAATAGCTCTCGCAAACCACCAATTCTCAATGGAGTATCAACCGATCGCGGAGGTCGGCTCCATCGTCGGCTTCGAAGCGCTTCTCCGATGGCACCACCCGCTGCTCGGAAGCATTCCTCCAAGCACCTTCATTCCGATGGCCGAAGCAGATGGCTTGATGCCGGAAATAGGCGCATGGGTTTTGGAACAGGCATGTCGGGAAGCGATGAACTGGCCACAGAACTACATCGTCGCCGTCAATGTGTCGGCGGCTGAATTCCTGACAAACGGCCTTACCGATCGGATTTCGCAAACGCTGGATCTTGTCGGATTTCCATCGGATCGCCTGGAGCTTGAAATAACCGAGAGCGTGCTGCTCGAGCGGACTGTCAACAACATCGATACCCTCAATACTCTCAACGTACTGGGCATCAAAATCGCCCTCGACGACTTCGGGACAGAATATTCATCCCTCAGCTATCTGAAAACATTCCCTTTCGACACGATAAAAATCGATCGATATTTTATTACCGATCTCGAAAGCGATTTCAAAAGCCAGGCAATCGTGCGCTGTGTCATCGAGCTTGCACATGGCCTCCACATGCGCGTCACCGCCGAAGGGGTTGAGACGGCACAGCAGGCGAACTGGTTGCGCAAGGCGGGATGCGACAGGCTGCAAGGCTATTTGGTGAGCAGACCGCTCCCGATCGCGACGATTGGGGAATTTATCGATCATGCGAACACATCCCAAGGCCGCGCCACACAATTGTGAGTGCGAACGTTACAGCGTGTTCTAAAGGATGGCATGCGCCACCCATGTACCAACGGAGGGTGTATTGGAAGAGATAGCAACCAGCATCGATCACCGTGCATTCGCCCTCATGCTGTCGCTGGAAATGGATGTCGCATTGGTGAAATCCGAATGGAGATTTTGCGACAGGATTACCGAGTATCTCTCCGACATTCTTGGTCAAGGACACAGCGACCCCGCCCGATACTCGAATTTTCTTTCGGTCGCGGCGAACGAGCTCGTTGAACTTGCTTTCCGCTGGTCGGGTCAATCAGGTTTGATGAGTTTCAGTCTCCATCGAAACGCAACAACAAATCGCCTGACAATTGAACTCCCCTATCAGGACCTGCCCGGTGGTCGTCACACAAGTGCGGGCCTGATCGAGCTCCGGCCTCCGGTTGCGGATGAGGCAGGAGACGGGAAGGCGTTCACGGCCGATACGACTGCGCTGCTCGGAGATTTGGCGACAATATTCCGCTCAACTATCCGGATTGAGACAGACGGTGTGCAGAGCACGAAGATCGTCGCGGATTTCCCCTTGGCCGAGGACTTTCAATGAGCCCCGCCGCATCCTTCACAGTTCGTTTTGATCCGACAAACCAAGAGCTGGTTTTGTCTGGCAAGATACGGCCAAAAGGTGCCGCGGAGATTGCCGATGCCCTGTCGCTGATGCAGCAAAGCCTGGAAAAGTATAGCGGGGTCGTCTACCTCAATGTCAAACGTCTCACGCATATCAACATGACGGCCTTTTCCGCCCTGGCCGATATCCTCATGGAAAGCTGCCGGACGAGACCAGAGCGGAAGATCGTAATTGTGACCTCGAGCGTGATGGCGTGGTCGACTCCGGTTTTTGAGAAGCTGGCCAAACGCTACCCCAACCTGACGGTGGAAGTTTACGACTCGGCGTTTTATCCCGGCCAGAGCTTTGTGGAAGACGAGGCGTTCATTCCCATTCTCCGTACTCAGACTAAAATGACATGGAGGCACGAAAGAGAACTATTGCCTCGTCACGGTCTCCGTAGCGGTCTTGTCGTTGCGGACGTCTGCTGCGGGATTGGTGATTTCGCAGCCTTGGTTCAACGGGAATTTAAGCCGTCCCGCCTTGTCGCCCTAGACCACTCGGTGCGCAGCTTGGACTATGCTCGTAGAGTGGCTGCGGACTTCGATTTGACGGAAATCGAATACACCTACGGCGATGCGTCCCAGATGCTGCTTCGGGACAATCAATTCGACTTTGTGACGTGCCGGCATTCCCTCCAAATTTTTGACCGACCTGAGATGCTGCTGCGGGAGCTCTACCGTATCTGCAAGCCCGGCGGCCGGGTCTATATTACCAACGAGAAAAACTCGCATTGCCTGGGCGAGCCACATGCGGAAACGATCAAGTGGACCTATGAAGAGGTCGCCAAATTGTTCAGGCACTTCGACATGGACGTCGAGATGGGGCCGAAAAGCCGTCACCTGCTCGCCGACGCGGGCTTCGAGGCGATCAAGGTCGATGCTTTCATGGTGACAAACCTTGACGGCGATCCTCAAGACTTCGCCGACATCATCGAAGCATGGGAAAACGTCTACGCGGGCCAGATGGCTGTCCGGCGGGGAGACACACCGGAGTTCATTCGCAGGTTCAGGCAAGGATTTAAGGACCACATTTTCGCGGCCCTTCATCCGAAGGGTTACGCGGGCTGGCCGATCTGGGCGGCGTCCGGCCGAAAGCCATTATGATGGACAGGATATCTTCGAAAAGACCGATAAAACTGGGTTCATTCCGCGCAAAGTTCATTCTGGTCGTCGGCGGAGCGGTCCTTTTTGATCTGCTGGTGAGCGGAGGACTGGCACTCTGGAACGTCCAACGGCTGTCACGCGACGCGACGCTTGAGGTCGGGCAAGGCCTCGAGGCGGCAAGCCAAGAATACATCGGAACATATGCCGACTCCACCGCTGCCCAGGTCAGTTTGTTGTTACGGCAGGTTCACAACGATGTTGGCACGCTGGCAGGCGTGCTACAGGCACAAATCGACGATCCCGAGCGCAATTTAGACGTCGGCGCGGCGATCGCTCGAACCTCTCCCGGCAGCGTCAAGCTCTTTTATGACCAGAAGGGGAACTGGTCTCAAAACGTTCCGGGCTCTGTCTCCGTTGTGAGCGTTTGGGGCTACCTGCTGAGGCCTGACCATAGCCCAAGACCTGACGTCGAGGCCGACATCCAGGCCAGCTCGGTTCTGGACATCGTAGCGCCGAGTTTGTTGCAACACGGTTCTTCCAAGCTTCAGATGTATTACATTGGCTCCAAGGAAAGGCCGATTTTCAGAACCGCACCGTATACGGATCAGGCTCAGACTTTCGACCGGCTTTATCCCGGTCACAACGATGCAAATTTCTGGGACTTCTTTTTTCCCGGGCTCTACGAGTCTTGGCAGAGTTGGGCCACCAATAGGAATTTGCGGCCGGTCGCAGACGACATCACGCAGACAGCTCCATATACCGATGCGATTACCGGGAAACTCATCGTGAGTTTCTTTCATCCCCTATGGACAGCCGACAGGAAGGACGTCGCCGGCACGGCTGGCGCGGACATCACGCTCGACCAACTCGCGCAGACTGTTGAAAATGTTAAAGTGGCCCAATCCGGGTTTGGCTTCCTCGCAATGTCCGACGGAAACGTCGTCGCGATCAACCATACAGGCGAAGAGACCCTCGGCCTGCGATCCGCGAGCGATGCGAGCGGAACAGGCGTGACCGGACTGGAGCGGTCGTTAAAGGGAAGCTCCCAGCCCGAAATTGCGAAAATGGCGCTGGACCGCGAACAGGGCATCCAACACCTGTTGTTGGAACGAGACGGGCAAAAAGTCCCATACATCGTGATCGTGAAGAAACTGCCTGCGACCAATCTCTGGTCCAGCGGCCCGGTCCGTCAAGAGGCGATGTCCCTCGTACTGGCTGTACCTGAACGAGAAATCGATGCTTCCCTATACGCGGCACAAGCCAAGATTTCCGAAGCTACGAACCGCATCGTGCTCTATCAGGTCCTGGCAATCGCGATGTCGCTGGCGATCGTGACCCTCGCGGTGCTTGCCGCCTCAAAGCGAATAACGAGTGGTATCAGTGCCCTGGCAAATGCCGCGAGAAGGATCCAGACGAAGGATTACTCGGTGCGGGTTGCCATCGCCAGCAAAGACGAGGTTGGCGAGGCCGGAGAAGCATTCAACAGGATGGCGGAGGAGATCAGCTTCCACACGGAAAATCTCGAGCAACTCGTTGAAGAGCGAACGGCGCAGATCGAAGATGCCAAGGAAGAGATCTCAACGTTGAACGCGCAGCTTCAGCGAGAAAATCGACGACTTGGGACAGAACTGGCCGTCGCCGAGAGAATCCAGTTGATGGTGCTGCCATTGCATCAGGAACTTGACGAACTGCCGGCGCTGGAAATAGCGGCCTACATGAGACCCGCCGAGGAGGTTGGCGGCGACTATTACGATGTTTTGAAAAGCGGCAATCGTTTGAAAATCGGCATTGGTGACGTCGCCGGGCACGGGCTCGAAAGCGGAGTGTTGATGTTGATGGTTCAGTCGGTCGCCCGCGCACTGCAGGAGGCAGGCAATGTCGATGCGGTCAAATTTCTCACCGACCTGAATAGCGCCCTTTTCAAGAATATCGTGAGAACCAAGATCGACAAGCATCTCACTTTGGCATTCCTTGACTACGACGGAAAAGAAATGATCCTGTCTGGCCAGCACGAAGAGGTGATCGTAATACGGACGAACGGCGAGATAGAACGTATCGATACTATGGATTTGGGAATACCGATCGGACTGCAGGCCGATATTTCCCCGTTCATCAAGACCCGCACGATTGCATTCGAGAAAGGCGACCTCATTCTTCTCCACACAGACGGCGTGACGGAAGCCGAGAACGACGCGGGAGAACTGTTTGGCATTGACCGTCTGTGCCTCGAGGCACTTCGCCTCAAGAACGAAAGTGCCGACAAAATCGTCTACGAGATCGTTGCGGCATTGATGCATTTTATTGGGTCACAAAAGATCCATGACGACATCACACTTCTCGCAGTACGACATAGGTGACGCATGACACCAACGTTATATGGGCTCGAATCTCTGGCAAATGAGAACTTGGATGCGAGCACGCGTCTGACATTGCGCGATGGACCGCTTCAACTCGGGTGGAAACATTCGGGGATGACTTCGGACTTCATCGCAGAAGTAATGGCCCTCCCGTATTCCCACTCAAAGAGAGACTATACGCAAGCGCATCACGACATCGGATATCTCAGCAATGAGCTAATCGAAAATGCCGTCAAATTTCGACAGCCCGGAGAAATCCTCATCGAAGCCGGGATATCGGACGGATGCTTCTTCATGAGGACAACGAACCGCATCGATAGCGCATCGTCATCTCGTCTTCAGCAGATGCTGCACCGACTTCGGTCGAGGGAACCCGGCGAGCTTCTTCTCGAACGGATCGAAAGCAATGCAATATCGGAAGGGAGCGGATCCGGTTTGGGATTGCTCACCCTCCTAAGCGACTATGATGCAAAAATGGCGTGGGCATTCGAAGAAGCCGACAACGACCATTTCAAACTGACGACGACTGCATTGGTGGCGTTGCCGCCCTCCTCCAAGCTGTGAGCGAAAAATGGAAATCAGCGACGAAAATTTCCGCGTATGGGCAGAAAATACCGAGGTATATTTCGATGGTGTATTTCGGCTGGCAGGACCCGACGCCTACGCGCCCATTCATTCGATGATACTGGGGCTGCTCCATGAAGGACATAAACAAGTAACGTTCAATTTGACGGGTCTCGAGTTCCTCAACTCCTCCGGAATAAACCTACTTGCCAAACTGACAATCGAGGCCAGGAAAATGGGCGAGCTCCAGCTCATTGTGAAAGGCACCAACCAATATCCCTGGCAGGCAAAATCGCTTCCGAATCTGAAAAAATTGCACCCGCTGCTTGATTTGCGCCTAGCGTAACGGTTCGCTGCGAAGACAGGGACAAGGCCATCGCGACTTCTGATCACGAGATGCCTAGCACCGCCAGCGCAATGCAGCGGTAGCAACGGGCGAATCCCATAGAGAAAGCTCCTCGTCCGTGAGGAAGGCGAGCGTGATGGAAAGCCCCTGCATGTCGAGCGAAGTGGCATAAGTGCCAACAAGCGAGCGCTCGACCCGCAGGCCGCACTCCGACATGATAAGGAGGGCAGAGTTGTAGGCGAGATAGAGTTCAGCGGGCGGAGTGCCGCCAAGCCCGTTCACCAGGAGCAGTGCTTTGTCTGTGCTTCGGCTGATATCGTTGAGGATAGTCTCGCAGAGATACCTGACGATAGTGTCAGCGTCGGAGAACCGCTCTCTCGAATGACCCGGCTCCCCATGAATGCCGACGCCCATTTCTACCTCGTTCGGCCCGAGCGCGAAGGTTGTGCGCTGGGTGTCCGGGACCGCGACACCGGTCAGGGCAACGCCCATCGACCGGATGCGTGAGGAGAGGCTGTCACCAAAGGCTTTTAGTTCCGAAAGGGAGCGACCCTGCTCCGCTGCCGCTCCAAGCAGCCTTTCTGTGATCAGCGTACCGGCAACCCCGCGTCGCCCACGACTGTCGCCGCCCCTCGTCGTTTCGATGTCGTCGCAGGCAAAAACCATTTCTATTCTATGGCGGTCCGACGCCATCTCTGTCGCCATTTCGAAGTTCATGACGTCGCCATCGTAGTTCTTGACGACGAGCAAGCAACCGGCGCCGGTGTCTGCTTCCTCTATCGCGCTGACGATCTGGCTGGGCGTGGGCGATGTGAAGATATATCCGACGCAGGCAGCATCGAGCATGCCGCGACCGATGAAGCCGATATGCATTGGCTCATGGCCGGCCCCACCACCAGAAATGATGGCGACCTTGCCAGGAACCAGCTCGCGGCGGCGTATACATTTACGGTCGGCGCCAAACACAACGAACTCCTGATGGGCGCGCACAAAGCCTTCGATGCTTTCGGCGACCATGGTCTCCGCTGTATTCATGAATTTCTTCATCAAGCCCCTCCCAAGGCGATGATCATGCCAATCCTTTTGCATGTGCCACAAGGGCTTGCTTAATCCGCCAGCCCGGAAATTGCGGCAATCTTCTGCACCAGATCGGCAATCGCTTCCTCCAGCAGCCGGTTGCGTCTCTCGTCGCCGAAATCGGGCACCATCAGCGAAATGTGCCGCAGTTTTTCCGAGGCGCCAAGTTCCGGCAGCTTGCCTGGATGTGCAGCTTGATAAGCGTCCAGAAAGCGCTCCTGTTCAGCGGCACTGAAATGGCACACCCGGAAGATCGTCGCGAGATGCCTGGCAGGAAGTGGCGTTGCATAGGTCGGGCTTGTTATCTGCGTGACGAAACTGCGATGTTTGCCTAGTTCCGTCGCGAGCCGCTGGCGTGTTCCAGAAGGCCTGTTGTCGATGATTTGCGCCAGAATGGACTTGTAGGCGATAATGGCGTCTTCCGTGTCTTCGCGCGCCATCCTATTCTCCGGCTGCCTTTGTCCCGTCTGCCTTCAGGCCGACGATTGCCGATCTTATCGCGGGAAGTTGAGTGGGTGTCACGGAAAAATGCCGTATGCCTGCGGCAAGCAGATCAGCGGTCAGGGACGGATCCGCGGCCATGTCGCCGCAGATGCTGACCGGTTTGCTTCCGGCCAGTCTTATGGCCTGGGTCAGCAGGCGCAGTACGGCCGGTACCGCCTTGGCCTGATAAAGCGCGAAGTCGGCACCCTCGCGAGGCGAGGCGACGAGATATTGCGCAAGGTCGTTCGTCCCGAACGAAAAGAAGTCAGCGCTTTCGAACTCGTCCAGCATGAGCGCGGCGGCCGGGACCTCTACCATCATTCCGATGGGAGGCATGCGATGCGGCACACCGCGTCGGGCGAGCGCGTCGGATTCTTCGCGATAGATCTGCCTGATATCATCGACGTCGGATGGAAACATCACCATCGGCAGCATGATGCGAAGACTGCCGAAGACTGCCGCACGCAAAAGCGCGCGGGCTTGAACACGCGCGATCTCCGGCCGGGCAAGCAGAAGACGGATACCACGTAGCGAGGGTACTTCGGCAAGTCCGGCGAGCGGCTTGTCGCCGCCTATATCCAGCATGCGAATTGTCGTCGACCGGCCACCGGCCCAATCCAGCAGACGGCGATAGATTGCAAACTGCTTCTCTTCGTTTGCGGCATCTCCAAGCGATGTCAGTGCAAATTCCGAGCGCATCAACCCGATGCCGGCGGTTGTCGCAACATCGATAGCATCGACTTCGTCGGGAGCATTGACGTTGACGGCCAGCAGGACCTGCGAGCCGTCTGCCCTGTACAAAATGCCGTTGTCGGCTGTCGATGCCGTGCTTGTCGGGCGATGGTCGAGCGGAGCCGACGTCGGCCTCTGCTTGGCCATCTGAAGCATGATGACACCTGAATCGCCATCAACCCCGATGTGTTGTCCCTTCTCCGCCGCGAAGCGACCGGCACCAATGACCATCGGGACCGAGCGAGACCTGGCAAGCAGCGCCACATGGCCGACTGCGCTGCCTGCATAAAGAGCGATACCCCCACCAGCCGACCAGTCATGTGCGAGGAAGCGACTGGGTTCCATGTCTTTTCCAACATAGATGGAGCCGGCCGGAAAGTCGTCGATCGGCGCCCCGGTCAGGATCGACAGGACGCGGTTCTTGACGTCGAGAATGTCGACGGCACGCGCCTGCACTTGGTCTTCCTCCGCGCATTCCAGTTCGCGGATATAGCCATCGAGTGTCCCGACCCAGGCAAACGCCATATTTTCGCCCGCATCGATGAGGGCGCCGGCCATCTCCATCAGCGTCGGGTCCTCGAGCACTTCGATCTGAAACTCGATGATTTCTCCACTCTCAAGGTCTGTCCCCGCCGCGATGTCGCGTAGTTCGCGGATGGCCTTCTTGATGGCATCGCCGAGTTCGGCACGGCCGGAAAGGCTTGGTGGCGGCGACGCAGCGGCGGCCATCGGCCTCGCAACATAGGCCGGCCCGGTTGCAACGCCTGGCGATGCACCTATGGCTTTCAGATTAGGCGGTGCGGCCATGCTTCTTTTCCTCATCGAAATTACGCTCGACGAGGCCTTTCAGTGCGCGAATGGCTTCCTCGGCGAGTATCCCCTCGGCGCGAATCTTGAGCAACGATCCCTTGCGGATCCTGGCACCCATGATCTTGATGATGCTCTTGCCATTCAGCCAGACATCGCTGCCGTTGATTGCAACTTCGATCGAGCAGGGAAACGACTTTGCAAGCCGCGTGAATGTCACCGAGGGCCGAGCATGCAGTCCAACGCCATGCTTGACCTCGACCTCCGTCTGGCAGTTGGCGTGCATCTGCTCACCTTCATGGCCTCCCATGCGCAATCCGCCGCTCATCAGGGTGATAGCTCCTCTGCCGTCGCAATGACTTTGCTCAGCGATGCACCGCCGGAAGCCTCGGCGGCCGCGATAACGGCTCCCTCCACGACGGGTGCATTGCAGATCGATACATGCTTCGACCGCGGCAGGCCGAGCATCTCAACCGCCATTTCGCTGTTGGTTTCAGCTCCCCCAAGATCGACGAAGACGGCAACGCCTGCGTCCGACCAAGCCTCCTCGATGGCTTTGAGAATGCCGCGGGCATCCGTCCCGAGTTCGCCGTGACTGTTGCCGCCCGACCAGGCAAGCGGCACACTGTCGCCAACCATCTGCCGCACCATATCGGCAGTGCCACGCGCAACCAGCGGCGAGTGGGAAACGATCACGATCCCGACGTTAGGCCTCTTCCCATTCATGCCGGGCAATGCTCCTCAATGTAGCGGCAGATCGCATTTGTCAGCAGCGCACAACTTGAGGCGCCCGGATCGACATGGCCGATCGACCGGTCTCCGAGATATGAGGCGCGCCCGCGCATGGCCCTCATCGCAGCCGTCAGCTCGGCAGAAAGTTCGGCCTGGCGTGCGATGTCCGTCAGAGGCAATCGATGTGCGAGCGCGTCCTGAACGGGATAGAGAACATCAAGAAGCGTCTTGTCCCCGGCATGTGAGCGACCACGACGCGCGACGGCGTTGATCGCCTGTTTCAGTGCAGCCGAAAAATCTTTCTCCTCGTCCGAGGCACGGAGCTCGCGGCCCATCTCCATGAGCAGCGTTCCATAAAGCGGGCCTGCCGCCCCACCGATGTTCATCACGAGCGTCAAGCCAATTTTCTCAAGCGCATCAGGCAAGGGAAGGGCTGAAACGGAGGCATCTTCGGCGCTCACCGCTTCGCAGCCACGTCGCATGTTCGTTCCGTGATCGCCATCACCAATGGCGCGATCAAGCGCGCACAGGTGCTCGCTGTTTGCCGCGATCGCTGCACGGCAAGCTTCGATCAATCCCATGAGAAGAACCGGTTCAGCCTGCACCCGAAACCCTCCCATCTCCAAAGTTCATACGAGCGCTGCCATTACCTCGAATACGCCTGCCACGGCTACGGCACCGGGATCGGGCACGCCTTCCAGATCCCTTTCGCCAACGTAGGAGGCACGACCGGCCTTTGCCTGTCGCATCGCTCTTGTCGACTGTGCACCTGTGGTCGCCGCTCTTGCCGCGGCCGCGACACCTTCCGATGAAAGGGCCGCAAGCGCGGGGGCCAGTGCGTCGACCATTGTGCGGTCGCCCACAACAGCGCCTCCATAGAACGTCATCCGATCAAGCCCGGCAAGCAGGGCAGCGGCGATATCATCCTTTTCTGCCATGGACTTGGATGCGGCCGTGAAGAAGATCGAGAGAAGGACGCCGCTGGAACCGCCCATGCTTGTGCTGAGGATTTCGCCGATGGAGGCCATCGTCGCGGCAGGATCTTTCAGTGGAAGTGTGTCGATGCGGGTAAGAATGCTGCGGGCTCCGGTCGCAACGGTGGAGCCGGTATCGCCATCCCCAACCAGGCCATCCAGGCGGTTGAGTTCGCTTTCGAGGGAAATCAGATGCTCGCAAAGTGCCTTCAGGAGACGACGATTACCCCGATCGTCGCTGGCGGGTGCCGCTTCTCTCTGCGCCGACGCCCGCTGAGGCGCGGGAAGGATAGCGATCTCGTGCCGTTCGGTCGCGGGTGGCCAGGCATGGGGTTCGACGGCGGCCCTCAGGGCGGCTTCACGGTCAGCATCCAGTCGAATGAGCGACAGGGAAAAGCCGTTCATGTTGAGAGCGGTCATCATCGGTGCCGGCCCAATGATCAGTCGAACGCGGTTGGCGATCTGTGACGACAGCACGGCGTTGGCGATGACGCCCATTTCGAGCGGCGGCACGGCGCCAAGATTGTTGATCAGCAGCGCATGATCTCCCGCACCATCGAGCTTGGCCGCCAGCCGCCCGGTCATCGTCGCGACCAGATCGGCAATCGGTTGCAGGGAAATACGCTCGACCCCTGGCTCGCCGTGGATACCGAGACCAAGTTCGCCTTCATCGGCGCCCAGTCGATCCTCATGCGTTTGGCCCGGCACGCTGCAGGTTGAAAGCGACATGCCGAGCGAAACGATGCTACCCGCTGCGGCGGTCGCCAGGCTCGCCACGGTCTTGAGCCCGGCACCGGCTTCGGCATGATAGCCGGCGATCTTGTGCACGAATAGCGTACCGGCAACGCCGCGGGGCTGGATGATGCCGGGGATTGCGATATCGTCGGCAACGATAACCATCTCGACGTCGAAACCTTCGGCACGGGCCTTTTCGGCGGCGAGACCAAAATTAAGGCGATCGCCCGTATAGTTCTTGACGATCAGCAGGGCGCCCTTGGGGCCGGTTACGGCGCGGATCGCCGTCAGCACCGCATCGACGCTCGGCGAGGCAAAGATTTCGCCGGATACGGCTGCGGTAAGCATGCCCTTGCCGACAAAGCCTGCATGCGAGGGCTCATGCCCCGCCCCGCCGCCCGAGATAATGGCGACCTTCGACTTGTCCCAATCGGCACGCAGGATCACTTTGATCTCCGGAAACGCGTCGAGACGGGCAAGGCGACCGGCGCTGCTTGTCTGGAGCAGACCGTCCAGGGCTTCTGTGACAATGGTTTCCCGGCGATTGAAGAAATGTTTCATGGAGACAGACCCGTCTTTTATGCCGTTTCGTTTGCTGCTTATCCAAGGCGCTGGCCGCTGGCGTCGAAATAGAGTGGATCGCGCAGCGTCAAGCTTATTCGATCACCCGGCCGGATTGCGAAATATGGATCGGCAAGCGTGACCAGCTTGTGGTCGCGCACCTTGATGTGAAGGTGGTTCTGGTCCCCCAGATGTTCGATCCAATCGATCTTCGCATCGGCGTTCTGATCGACGATGATATCAATATGCTCGGTTCGCGCGCCGATCGTCTTCGTTCCCGGCGGCGGATTGGCACCGGGAAGAAGATCGGCCGGCAACAGGTTGATATGCGGCTGGCCAAGGCGCGCGGCGACATGAAGGCTGGCCGGATTGCCATAGATTTCGCGCGGCGTTCCGACTTGCAACAGTCGTCCTTCCGAGACAATGCCGATCCGATCCGCCATGGTCATCGCCTCGACCTGGTCGTGGCTTACATATAGCAGGGTCGAGCCGAGTTCTTTCTGGATACGCTTCAGTTCCAGGCGCAGTTCTGCGCGCAGTTTCGCATCGAGCGACGAGAGCGGTTCGTCCATCAGATAAATGGCGGGTCGGCGCACGAGCGCCCTGCCGATCGCAACGCGCTGCATTTCGCCGCCCGACAGACGCGTCGAACGGTTCTCCAGCTTGTGGTCGATCCTGACCATGCGCGCAGTTTCGCGAACACGGCGGTCGATTTCTTCGCTTGGAAGTCGGTGCGCCGGGGCTCGCAGCGGAAAGGCAAGGTTGTCGTAGACCGTCATATGCGGATACAGCGAGTATTGTTGAAAGACGAAGGCGACATCCCGTTCAGCGGGAGCTTCGCCTGCGACATTGCGGCCGCCGATTTCGATACGCCCAGCGTCGGGGTGCTCCAGTCCCGCAATAAGACGCAACGTGGTCGTCTTGCCAGCACCTGTCGGCCCGAGCAGAACGACGAATTCACCGTCTCGGATCGACAGGTTGAGATCGGCCAGAGCCTGAGTGTCACCGAAACGCTTATTGAGCCCCTTGAGAACGACGTCAGCCATGCTGAGCCTCCGAGTAGAGTGCCGAGGCAACAGCGCGGCCCGACTTGCAGTCGAATAGTGCGAGCTTTCCCGGATTGAGTTCAAGGCCAACAGTCTCGCCGATACGGAAATCGCGGTTCGCAGGAACGCGTGCCTTGATCACGCCGCTCGATGTCTCGATTGCCACGACCTGATTGGTTCCGAGATATTCGCTGCCATAGACGGCGCCGCGCAAGGGTGACGCGTCGCTGAAGCGGATATGTTCGGGCCTGACGCCGAGCGCAAGCTCCGCCTCGGCCATATCCTGGTGCACCTCGGGAATGCTGACGTCGACGCCGTTAAGCGATATCGACCGCGCTCCCGCCTTGAGACCCGACGTGAAACGCATGAAATTCATCGGCGGCGAGCCGATGAAATCTGCGACATACATGGTGGCCGGCTTGCTGTAGATTTCCTGCGGCGTGCCGAATTGCTCGATGACGCCATGGTTCATGACGGCGATCTTGTCGGCCATCGCCATCGCCTCATGCTGATCATGCGTCACGTAAACCGTCGTCGCGTGGATGCGGTTATGCAGTTCGCGCAGCTCATGGACCATCACCTCGCGGAATTCGGCATCCAGCGTGCCAAGCGGTTCATCCATCAGGAAACACTTCGGACGGCGCACGATCGCGCGGCCGAGAGCCACGCGCTGTCGGTCGCCGCCCGCCAGTCCGGAGACGGACCGGTTCAAGATATGATCGATCTGCAGGAGCCGCGCGGTCTCCTCGACGCGCTCGCGGATCTGCGCCCTCGGCATACCCTGCGACAGGAGTGGGAAGGCGATGTTCTTGCGCACATTCATATGGGGATAGAGCGCAAAAAGCTGGAAGACGAAGGCAATGTCGCGGGCGCTGGCGCGGTTGAAGGTGACATCCTCCCCATCAAGATAGATCTTGCCGCTGGTCGGCAATTCCAGGCCGGCGATCATGCGAAGCGTCGTCGTCTTGCCGCAGCCAGAAGGGCCGAGCAGTGCCAGGAACTCGCCGTCATGAATGACGAAGCTTGAATCCTGCACCGCCACGAAGCCGCCAAACTGCTTACGGAGATTTTCTATTCTGATTTCCGCCATGGCTCACTCCGGAAACTTCGAGACGATGATGAACATGGCGGTGCCTGCGAGCAGCGTCACCAACGAATAAGTATAGAGCACGAGAAGGAACGGCTGGAAGAGCATGAGGAAACCGATCGCGATCAAGGCGGTCGCGATGTTCTCCATAGGGTTCCGGCGCAAAAAGAACGGGCGCTTCGGGCGGGATGGGCGTGGGGTCTCGATGAGATGGGTCATTTGCGAACCGCTCCGAAAGTGATGCCGCGCAAGAGCTGCTTGCGCAGCAGAATGGTGAAGACGAGGATCGGGATCAGGAAGATCGTTGTTCCCGCAGCAACGGCAGGCCAGTCCTGGCCGCCTTCACCGATGATGGTCGGGATGAATGGCGGTGCGGTCTGGGCTTCACCCGAGGTCAGCAATGCGACAAAGGCATATTCGTTCCAGGCAAAGATCAGGCAGAAGATCGCAGTGGCGGCGATGCCGGTGGTTGCCTGCGGCAGGACGACCTTCCAGAATGCCTGCAGCCGGGTGTAGCCGTCGATCATCGCAGCTTCTTCATATTCGCGCGGGATCTCGTCGATGAAGCCTTTCAGCAGCCAGACGGCGAGCGAGACGTTGACTGCCGTGTAGAGCAGGATCATGCCCAGCGCCGTGTCGGAGAGGCCAAGCTCGCGGTACATCAGATAGATCGGTATGGCGACCGCGATGGGCGGCATCATGCGCGTCGACAGGATGAAGAACAGAAGGTCGTCGGCGAGCGGTATCCTGAAGCGGGAAAAACCGTAGGCGGCCAAGGTTCCCAACGATACGGCCAGAAATGTCGAGCCGAAGGCAATCACCAGAGAATTGGCAAAGCGTGGCAGGAAATTCGAGGGACCCGCAATGACCATGTTTCGCTTGCGCGTCACCTCATCACAGGTGCCGGTCGGTGCAGGCAGGGAGGCGATGTATTCCGGCGTCTGACGCGTTCTCGTCGTCAGCAGGTTGCAGTAGCCTTCCAAGGTCGGCGTGAAGACGATCTTCGGAGGATAGCTGATGGAATCCGGCGGAGATTTGATACTGGTCAGGAAAATCCAGACGAGCGGGATCATCGTGATCAGGGCGTAGAGGATCACGATAGCACCGGCGATCCTCTTGCTGGTCGGGCTCGGCTCGACGACCGAATGGGCTGAGGTAACCGAGCTCATCGCTGCTTCACCTTGTTGAGTGCCTTGACGTAGATGTTTGCGAGACCGAACACGGCGACGAAGAGGACGATGGCAAAGGCCGACGCCCGTCCGGTTGCCCAGCTCTCGAAGGCGGCACGTTTCAAGGTGATGGAGGCAACCTCGGTGGTCGAGCCCGGGCCACCGCCTGTCAGCAGTGTCACCATGTCGAACATCTTGAAATTCTCGATGCCGCGAAACAGCACCGCAAGCATGATGAAGGGCAGCGCCATCGGCACGGTGATCGACCAGAATTGCCGCCAGGAGGAGGCGCGGTCCACCTCGGCCGCCTCATAGATATAGTCGGGGATGGAACGCAGGCCTGCCAGGCAGATCAGCATGACGTACGGCGTCCACATCCAGGTGTCGACGATAATGATCGCCCACGGCGCAAGCGAAACGCTGCCGAGCATCTGGATGTCGGCTGTCGGGATGCCGGTGACCAGGGAAACGGCATAGGCGAAGAGACCGATCTGCGGCTCATAGAGGAAGCGCCAGAAGTTGCCGACGACGGCAGGAGACAGCATCATCGGGATCAGGATCAGCGTCGTCCAGAAGGCGTGGCCGCGAAACTTGCGGTCGATCAGATAGGCGAGGGTAAAACCGATGACCGTCTGTAGCAGAATCGTCCAGAAGACAAAGTGCGCTGTCGTCTGCATCGCCTGCCAAATGTCGGGGTCGTTGAGCACCCGCTCGTAATTGCCAAATCCAACGTTCAGGACCGGCGCATTCGGACGGTTAGCGCGATAATTCGTGAACGACAGATAGATCGCCCAGATCAGCGGAAAGATGTTGATGGCGAGAAGCAGGACAATGGTGGGCGCGATAAATACCCAGGCGATTGCTCGATCGGATAGTCCGCGGACGCGGCGGGCAAGCGATGTCGGCGTCGCCCTTGCGGTTGCGTCTGCAGCCTTCTCGACCATAGAGGAAGAAGAAATGTTCAAGGTGCCACCTGGTCTTTGCGTATATGAGACACGTGGCGGCCCGGCAGTCTTGGCGAGCCGGGCCGCCATTCTGACAAGAAGGTTGTGCGTCCAGCCGGACACTAGATCTTGCCATCGTCCTTGAAGACTTCTGTCCAGTCCTTCACCAAGCCGTCAAGCGCCTCTTGCGCGGTGCCGTTGCCGGCCACGACATAGTTATGAACGCGCTTCTGCATGTCCTGGAGGAGGGTCGCATAGCTCGGCTCGGCCCAGAAATCCTTCACGATCGCCATCGAGTCCAGGAAAGCCTGGGCATAGGGCTGGCTGGAAGCAAAGTCGGGAGCGTTCACCACCGACTTCAGGCAGGAATAGCCGCCGAGCTGCCACCATTTCGCCTGCACCTCGGGCTGGGCGAACCACTTGATATACTGGAGAGCAGCGTCCTTCTTGTCGGAATAGGAAACGACCGAGATGCCCTGCCCGCCGAGCTGAGCGAAGTGCTTCTTTTCAGCCGGATTGGGGAAGAAACCGATCTTGTCGCCGCCCACCTTCTCGTCCTTGTAGAGGCCAGGCCAGGTGAAGGCGAAATTCATCTGCATCGCCACCTGGCCGGATTTGAAGGCATCGGCAGATTCGACCATGTAGACATTGGAACTGCCGGGCGGCGTGCAGCAATCATAGAGCGACTTGTAGAATTCCAGACCCTTCACCGCATCGGCAGAATTGACGAAACCTTCCATCTCATAAGGCTTTTCAGGGTTGTCGTATTGGAAACCCCAGTCATACAGCACGTTGGTCACGCCCATCGTGATGCCTTCGGAACCGCGCTCGGTGTAGATCGAAGCGCCGTAGACGGTCTTCCCGTCAATCTCACGCTTCTGGAAAAACTCGGCGATCTGCTTCAGCTCGTCATAGGTCTTGGGCGCGGCAAGATCGCGGCCATATTTTTCCTTGAATTCCTTCTGCAGTTCCGGCCGCTCGAACCAGTCCTTGCGATAGGTCCAGCCGACCACGTCGCCCATGGCAGGCAGCGCCCAGTAGTTCGGCGTATTCTTCGGCCATTCCGAGTAGCCAACCACCGTCGCCGGCACGAAGTCATCCATCTTGATGCCTTCCTTGTCGAAGAAATCGTTGAGCTTGACGTAGTGGCCGTTTTCGGCCGAGCCGCCGATCCACTGGCTGTCGCCAATGATCAGGTCGCAGAGCTTTCCATGAGAGTTCAGTTCGTTGAGAAAGCGGTCCGCATAGCTGGTCCACGGCACGAACTCGAACTTCATTTCAGTGCCGGTTTTGGCGGTGAAATCTTTCGAGAGTTCGACAAGCGCGTTGGCCGGGTCCCAGGCCGCCCAGCAGAGTGTCAGTTGATCAGCTTTTGCGAGATTGGGCAGCGCCGACGACATGATGAATGCCGAAGCCAGCCCGAGAAGGGCTTTCGATTTCTTTTGCATACGTTCCTCCCAGAACCAAAGCCGGCTCCCCGCCGACATGCAAGTCCACCAATTTCAGAGAATGCCTACATGAACTCCTCAACTCTCATGTTTAGCAATATGTTTAGTGATAGACGTTTTTATAAACATTGCAAGTGACAATCGTCACAGTCCATCATCTACCCCGTGATGATCCAGATTGCCGGCATGTCGAACAGTTCAAGAGCCTGACACGCCTGCGGACTGCCGACATGATGCCTCGAGGTCAGGACGACGCTATGGGCAGGAGGGAACGCGCCGGGTATGATCAATCAATTGTAGGGAGAGCGGCTGGTGTCTGTGCAGATGGATCACGGCGGGAATGTGCAACAAACGCCAGCCGGGCTTTCAGACGTGCTCGGCTTGGGCCTGTCCGTCGTTTTCTGTGGCCTGAACCCTGCACTGTCAGCAGTCCGGGACGGCCATAATTTCTCGTCTCCCAGCAACCGCTTCTGGAGGGTGCTACACCTTTCTGGCTTTACGTCGCGCCTCTTGCGCGCCGACGAAGAGCAGGAACTGCTCCAGTATGGATGCGGCATCACGGCCGCCGTCTCGCGAGCCACGAAGAGTGCCAGCGAATTGCGGCTGGACGATTATAAAAAGGCAGCACCTCTGCTCGAAGCGAAGATAACCAAATTCGCGCCGGCTAACCTCGCCTTTCTCGGCAAGGCTGCCTTCGCAGCGATTACCGCACGGGCGGACTGCGATTGGGGAAGGCAGCGCGAGGTATTCGCCGGCGCCCACACCTGGGTTCTGCCGAACCCCAGCGGACTTAACAGAGCTTTTACCCTCGATCGACTGACTGCGCATTACCGTGACTTGAGAGCCGAAATCCAGCCACGCGCCGGCTGAGTTCCATCTGCGAGCATGCAGGTCGCAGATGCCGCCGGGCTCGTCGACAATGTCAACCGAAGCAATTTCGGCATAGCGATCCGAAGGAGAAAGGGAGAGCGCTGCCCCGGTGCTGGGCGCTCCCCTCGGCGCAAGAGGCAAGCGCCTAGCTTATCCCACTGAGAACGACCATCTTGTCATCGGCCATCTCCTGCATCGTCCAAGGGATACCGCCGACGCCATAACCGGACTGGCGGCGACCTGCAAACGGCATCCAGTCCGTCCTAAACGCAGTGTGGTCGTTGATGAGAACGGTGGCTGCATCCAGACGCTTCGCCGCCCGGAGTGCAACGGCAATATCAGAGGAAAATACGCTCGACTGAAACGCATAAGGCAGCGAGTTGGCACTCTGAATTGCATCGTCGAGGTTTCGGTAACCGTAGACGCAGGTCAGCGGGCCGAAGACTTCGAGTTGCGACACCTTTGCGTCCGCCGGCGGATTGAGCAGCACCGACGGCAGCAGCGTCGTTTCCGACAGACGCCCGCCGCCGAGCTGTTTTGTTCCGGCATCAACTGCTTCCCGGATCCAGTTCGCTACCCGCTCCGTTTCGCGTGGCAGGATCAGTGGCCCCACCTCGGTTTGCTTGAGGGTCGGATCACCGACCCTAAGGGCCGCGACCTTGGCGCCAAGGTTCTCGGTGAACGCCTCCAGGATATCTTCGTGTACGAATATCCGCTGGACCGACACGCAGACCTGGCCTGCATGATAGTAGCCACCTTTGACGATAGGACTGACGACTGCGGCCACATCCGCACTTCGATCAACGATAACAGGAGCGGCACCCCCATGTTCAAGCGCGCATCTCGTGCCTGGCGGCAGCTTGCTCTTGAGATACCAGCCGACTTTTGCAGATCCGATGAAGCTTAAAAACGCGACGCGGGCATCGGTCGCAAACGATTCAGCAAGCGCGTTGTCATCGGTAATGAAAGTCTGGCACCAGCGTTCGTCCAGGCCCGCCTCCCAAAGCAACTTCACAATTTCGGCGCACGAGATGGGCGTCGTTGCCGCAGGCTTTACAATGACGGGGCACCCGACGGCGATCGCAGGCGCAATTTGATGGACAATGAGATTGAGGGGATGGTTGAACGCTGAGATCGCCGCGACAACACCAATCGGCTCTTTCGTTGTAAATGCCAGGCGGTTCAGGCTCGCGGCAGTCAACCCCATCGGGATTTCCTTGCCGCCGAAGTTGCGGATTTCATCGGCGGCGTTGACCAGTCCGTCAATTGCTCGCGTGACTTCGACGATCGCGTCCGCCAGAGGCTTGCCGCCTTCCCGCGCAATCGTCATCGCGAAACGATCCCTGTTGTCGTGCAGCAGTTCCGACGCCTTTCTCAGGATCGCCATGCGCTGATACGCAGGCAACCATCCGTCGCGATCGGCAAAGGCTTTCGCGGCAATATCCAGTTTGCGATAAAGTGCGGCGGCGTCATCGGTCGGCAGCTCGGTGATGAGCGCTCGATCAAACGCCTGATAAACCCTTAAGCTAAGCGACATCTCATGCCTCCAGAATTGCCGGGAGCCGTTCGCGCAGCTCTTTCACCAGCACACGTTCATTCTCCGAATAATCGACGGGGACATTGATCAGATGCACGCCCCCACCCTTGAACGCATCCTCGAGAACCTGCTTGAGCTGGCCGACATCATCGACCCTCGTGCCTTTGGCGCCGTAGGATTGCGCATATTTGACGAAGTCCGGATTGCCGAATGTCATGCCGAAGTCCGGAAATTCATCCACGGCCTGCTTCCAACGGATCATTCCGTAGGCATCGTCTTCAATCACGAGAACAACAAGGTTCAGTTTCAGCCGGACGGCGGTCTCCAGCTCTTGCGAATTCATCATGAACCCGCCGTCGCCGCAGATCGCCATGACCCGCCGTCCCGGGTAAAGCATCGACGCGACCATCGCGGATGGAAGGCCAGCCCCCATCGTCGCGAGCGCGTTGTCGAGAAGCAGAGTGTTCGCCATTTTGGTGCGATAGTTGCGAGCGAACCATATCTTGTACATGCCGTTGTCGAGAGCAAGAATGCCATCATGGGGCATGACCTCTCTGATGTCGTGGACCAGCCTCTGGGGCGTAAACCGTTCCTCGGTCGCCCGGTCGGCGATACGATCCAGAATTCGCTCCCGCAGGTGAAGAAGCGCCTGCGCGTTCGGCAGCTTGCCTTCCAGGCGATCTGCAAGCGCCTTGAGTGACGGCCCGATGTCACCGATGACCTCAGTCTGAGGAAAATAGACCTGCTCGACCGTTGCCGGCTGATATCCGACGTGGACGACTTTCGGACCGCCCTTGCCCATGATGAACGGAGGTTTTTCGATCGTGTCATGGCCGATCGTGACGATCAGATCTGCCTGCTCGATGGCCTCGTGGACGTAGTCTCGCTCCGAGAGGGCCGCGGTGCCCATATAAAGCTCGGTTCCCCCTGGAACCGTCCCCTTCCCCATCTGGGTCGTGAAATAAGGGATGCGCGTTCGAATAACGAACTGGGCGATGTCCGACGTGGATCGAGGACGCGAGGCTGCCGCTCCGAACATGAGCAATGGACGCTTGGCCGATGCAATCAGCGCAGCCGCACGATCGAGCGCAGCGTCGCTTGCAGTCGGCAATTCAAGCTGATGCGGCGCCACCAGCGCAATGTCTTCACACTCTTCTGCAGCAATGTCTTCAGGCAGTTCGAGATGAACTGGACCAGGCCGTTCCTCCTGCGCGATCCTGAACGCCTCCCTCACCAGGGTCGGGATCATCTGCGGCGAAACGATCTGACGCGTGAGCTTGGTCAGCGGCTTCATCGATGCGATGACGTCAACGATCTGGAAGCGGGCCTGGCGCGATGAAAGAATACCCTTCTGGCCGGTGATCATCACCATGGGCATCGCGCCGAGAAGAGCATAAGCCGCTCCAGTCGACAGGTTCAGTGCTCCTGGCCCAAGCGTCGTCAGGCATACGCCAGGCTTACCCGTCAGCCGTCCGTAGGTCGCGGCCATGAACGCAGCTGCTTGCTCGTGTCGCGTGAGCACGAGTTCGATTGACGATTTGCGGATGGATTCGACGACGTCGAGGTTTTCTTCGCCTGGAATGCCGAAGATACGCTCCACGCCTTCGTTCTCAAGCGCCGCAATGAGGAGATCCGAGCCTTTGGTCATGGAAGGTGCCTATCTGCTTTGATGCCGCGGTCATGGGCGACGCGATGAGAAACTTCAGACGCTGAACATAGGTCGATTTACGCTCTGAACCAATCGCATCTTAGTGCTGATTTTGCATGCGAGATATGCTCGCAGAACCTCCCTCGGATTTGGAACTGCCAGTCGATCAAAGTCATCGACGGCGCGCGCATTGCCTGCGTGCTGCCTCTCCCATTGCCTGGCGAAGAATGCCGGCGAGACGCTGGCGAGAGGTTTGGGATTTTCGCGGCAGGGTTCAACTCCCGAGCAGGATCGCGCCTGCCGTAACGATAATACAGGCGAGAATGCGCCGGGCGGTCAAGATTTCGCCAAGGAATAGCCAGCCGATCAAAACGGCGAACACAACGCTTGTTTCCCGTAGTGCGGTGATTGGGCCGGCCGGTCCGAGTGAGAAGGCGGTAACCACCACACCGTAGGCGATCAATGCAATCAAGCCACCTCCGAGCGCCTTCCATGTGTCCGGCGCTCGAAAATCGACCCGAAGCCGCCGACGCATACCAATGAACGCAAAAGGCAGGAACGCGCCGTAGAGGACGAGCACCCAGGCAGTATAGGCGCCGCTCTGGCCGGCCAGTCGTACGCCGATGGAGTCGACCGTTGCATAGGCGGCGATGATCGCTCCTGTCGCCAAAGCGAACAGGATGGACGAAGTGGAGGATCTGCCTTTGCCAAGGGATAGGCTCATGATCCCGAGGGCAATGAGAACGACACCTGCAATCTGGAAAGGGTTCAGGTGATCGCCCGCGACGACGAACCCGCCGAGCGTCACGAGAAGCGGCACCGTTCCGCGAACGATCGGATAGACCTGCCCGAGTTCCCCATAACGATAGGCGGCGACGAGGAAGACGCTGTAGCCGACCTGAAGGATGGCAGAGAGAAAGATATAGGACCATGCGGCCGACGGCGGCAGCGGACAAATGAACAGGAACGGAAGCGCGACAACTGTGCTCGCAAAGCTCATGACGGTGACGGTCCAGAGCCGATCGTCGCCGCTGCGCAGGAACGCGTTCCATGTGGCGTGAAGGACTGCGGCGAAAAGCGCCAGGCCGATGACGGCGGCGCTCATTGCCGCGTCCTCGTCACCAGCAGATCGGCTGCGACCTTCCGGGCATTGTCGATCGCCTGTTTCCCTCGACCCATCTGAGCGAGCATCGTTGCCCCCTCGATCAGCATGAACAGGATCATGGCGATATGCGGCGCCTGACCCTCTTGCATCGACTGCGCCAGGATGTCCCGAATGCGGTCCTGAAGATCACGCTTCTGGCGCATGACGGCCTCGAATACCGCATGATCCCGCTCGCCGAACTCCGCGAGCGCATGCTGAAACAGGCATCCGTGAAAATCCGGACTGTCGAACCAGCGTTCATGCCAATCGAAAACTGCCATGATCTTCTCATCTGGCGTCATTGCGGTTTCCGAAAGCCGGTCGAGCTGGCGTTTGAACCGATCCGTCCGCCAGTTCAGGACCTCGACAATCAGGCCGTCCTTGCTGGGAAAATGCCGATACATAGTCATCTTGGCGACCTCGGCCTCGGCAATGATCCGGTCTATGCCGGTGGCGTGGAAGCCGTCGCGCTTGAACAGGGTATAGGCAGTTTCAATGATGTGCTGACGTTTCTCGATGGCAATGGCGCGGCGTGGCATCGCGAAAATCCAAATGATACAGACCTGTCTCACTCATATGTTAATTAACAGCTTTGGTCAATGAGCGTCGGAATATCGGGATGGCAGCAACGCCTTCAGCATCGGCATCGGATGCTTGAAATGGGCGTGACGCGGATCGAGATCGGACCAGGCGGATAGGATGCCGATCAGCGGTTTGCCGGCTCAATCACCGATGTCCTATTGGCTCTCACAGACATGCCGACATGCCTCCATCCACGTAAAGTATGTGACCATTGACATAGCTTGAGGCGTCCGAGGCAAGAAAAATACAGGCGCCCGTCAGTTCCTACAGTCTGCCCCACCGGCCGGCCGGCGTGCGCCGCCCGATCCAGCTCGAAAACTCGGTATCGGCAACGAGCGCTGCGTTGAGCGGCGTATCGAAGTATCCGGAGGCGATGGCATTGACTGCCAGCCCATGGCGGGCCCAGTCGGTCGCCATGCCTTTGGTGAGATTGCCGAGGGCGCAATTCCCGGTCGGGCGAGCGCGGTCTGGATCGAAGCGATGTTGATGATCTTGCCGCGCCCGCGTGCGATCATGTGGCGTGCGACGGCCCGACCTTGAAGGCGCCGGAGACATTTGTTCGCATCAGCAGTTCGAACACATCGGGTTCGAACTCCCCCAGCGGGGCGCGATGCTGCATGCCGGCATTGTTGACGAGAATATCGTCGAAAACAGCAAGCGGGAGGAAGAACTCATCGAGACGCTGCTGCCGCATCGGGTCGACGGGATCATCGTTTGCAGCGCGCGACTGCCCGATGCAGCACTTCATAAGGCGCTTGCGCCTCACCGAGCCGTGGTGCTCATCAACCGCGAGGCGCCCAACGCAGTCGCCGGAACCATCGTTACGGATTACGAGACCGGAGCGTCCCATGCCATCGACCATCTGGTCGAGCGCGGGCGCCGCAGGATCGCGATCATTCGTTTGGGCGGCAAGAGCAGTCTCGTCGGCTTTCGCAAGACGCTCGCGGCCCACGGGCTGAAGGCACAGGGCATCGTCTATTGCGATCCCACCGCGGCCGGCGGACAGGCGGCCGCTGCGCAATTGCTGACGGAAGCGCCTGAGATCGATGCCCTCGTTTGCTACAACGACCTCAATGCGATCGGCGCCATGAAGGCCTGCCGGGCCGCCGGGATTTCGATCCCCGGGCAAATCGCCCTGATCGGTTTCGACGACATTCCGACCGCCGAGTTGCTGTCTCCGGCGCTGACCACTCTGCGAGTGCAAAAGCGGGAGATGGGAGAGGAAGCCGTGCGTTTGCCGCTCAGCCGCATCGCAACGAAAAACCGCCAGCACGCCATTGTCATTGTCCCCGAACTCATCGTCCGCGAAACGACCTGAACGCCACCAGAGCATGACGCCGAAAAGTGTGAGCGGTTTCGGACTCATCATGCTCCGACTCTTAAAGTTTGGAACAGGAGGAGCATTCCATGGATGCCGACAATCTGCAGTCACTGGCCTTGCCCGAGGACAAGAAGGCCTGGTTCGTTCACAACCGCTTCGGTATGTTCGTGGATTGGGGGCTCTATGCCCTGCCGGCGCGCCATGAATGGGTCAAGAGCAGCGAAGAACTAACCGATGCCGACTACCAGAAATATTTCGATCATTTCGATCCCGATCTCTACGATCCCAGAGAATGGGCAGGACACGCGAAAGCCGCCGGCACGAAATATGTGGTGCTGACGACCAAGCACCATGAAGGCTTCTGCCTCTGGGATACCAAGGCCACCGATTTCAAGGTGACCAACACGCCTTACGGGCGGGATCTGCTGGGGCCGTTCGTCGACGCCTTCCGCGCGGAGGGCCTGAGGATCGGTTTCTACTATTCGCTGATCGACTGGCATCATCCCGATTTTGCGGTCGATCCGCGCCACCCGCAGCGCAATCATCCCGATGCGCTAAAGATCAACGAAGGCAGGGACATGCAGCGCTATGCCGCCTTCATGCGCGAGCAGGTGCGCGAACTGCTGACCGGGTTCGGGCGGATCGACATCCTGTGGTTCGACTTCAGCTATCCGCAATGGAAGCTCAAAGAACTGGTCGGAAAGGGCCGCCGGGATTGGGAAAGCGAGAAACTCGTCCGTCTCGTACGCGAGCTTGTGCCCGATATCATCATCAACAACCGGCTCGACCTTGCCGGCCTGCAGCCCGACATCGTCACGCCGGAGCAATATATGCCGCGCGCCCGGCCGCTCCGCGACGGCAAGCGCGTCGTCTGGGAAGCTTGCCACACGCTCAGCGGTTCCTGGGGTTATCACCGTGACGAGGACACCTGGAAAAGCTCCGAGCAGTTGGTGCAGATGCTGGTTGGCACCGTTGCCATGGGCGGCAATCTGCTGATGAATGTCGGGCCGACGGCGCGCGGCACGCTCGACCACCGCGCGATTGCAGCCCTTGCCACTTATGAGGAGTGGATGGCGCTGCACGAGCGCAGCATCGTGGGCTGCGCCCCGTCCGATTTCGCCGCGCCGCTCGATTGCCGGCTGACCCACAATGGCGATCGCCTCTACATCCACCTCTTCAACTGGCCCTATCGCCATCTGCCTTTCGATGCGCTGGCGGGCAAGATCGAATATGCGCAATTCCTGGATGACGGCAGCGAGGTCACCTGGCTGCAGCCGTCCGACAATACCTTATGGACGAACACCCAATTCCCCGTCACCGACGATCAATTGACATTCGTCCTGGCGGTGCACCGACCGAAGGTCGTGGTCCCCGTTATCGAAGTCAAACTCAAGCCGGGAAGCGCACCCGCCATTCAGGATTGAAGGGATCATCACGCGTGACAGCTTGCCTGGGCCGGGAAACGCCCGACCCAGGAAAACAGGTTTCCGACACATCGAGCTCCGAGGCGCTTCTCTGCAGCTCGGCATTCCGCAGTCAAAAGTGCAGGCGCAAACGCGGCCACCCGGGCGACGGCTCACGCCGACAAGGGATCGAAACTTTGGTCGACGGCACCCAAGCCTTCGTGGAGCGTGAGCGCTGTGTCGCTGCACTAAACGCCAGACAGCTTTCATGCTAGATTGGCGTCCCGGAAATCCACCACGTCGAGCGAAACAGCCATGGCCGCAGCAAACAAATCGTCCCAAGCGGGAGCACCACAGAAACGTCGCCACAAATTCAATCCCAAGAGAGACCCGAAGCCACAGGTACTCGCCCAGGCCAATCGCACAGTTTTACGGATGGTTTCCGTGGTGGTGGTTGCTTTTCTCGTCGTCATCGCCGTCCAAGCGCTGTGGTAGAGCGAATGACGCTGGCCCGGAGCGGCCATGGTCAACGGAAATTTCCTGGTCTCCGAGCTTCCCGATATCTCCGTAAGGTAGGCGCTTGCGACGACATGGCGTCGAGTTTGGTTCGCACGGGCTGCCGAGAGGGAGTAGGCAGCGATGTATTACGAGTGGAGCGAGGCGAAGGCACGCAGGCAGTACCTGATCAAGTTCGCGTCCGCACGGTTGGCTGCTATTGCGCTGGGATTTCTCCCGGTTTGGTGTTGGTGCAGGAGACCACGTTCTAAGCCGCTAGCGATATAAAGGTGGCGCTGTATCCTGAATGGCACGTTCTGCGACCAGACCCGCCCGTCCCGCGGTGCTATCGGACAGGCTGGCAACAGGCTTCCATTGCGAGCCACTATGGTCACTCACCAAACGTGCAAGCTGCTAGTTACGCTCCCGGTCAAGGCTGCAGGGACTCGGCCCGACGCCTGATCCTGATCTCGATGCGGCGACGTTCCTTGACGTCTCCCGCCTGCCCGCTGGTGAGCGCATCACCCGGAATAACCAGCTGGGCAGCTGACATCGGCAACACGGTCACGTCCTTCAGCTTCGGATTTTCCTTTAGAATATTCGCAACCGCGATTGCCCGCGCGAGTCCAAGCCCGGCATTATCGGCAGGCTGGAGAGCATCGACAGGTAACTGGCCGTCGATGACGCCGATCGACGCATCGTCGAGATTGGAGGTGCTTCTGGCAACGCGCTGCTCGTCCGTGTGCCCGATCACCTCGACCACGTCGACCTGGTAACGTTCGAGGTTGTCGGCAATCTGGTCCGCGATCGAGGTCTCAAGCTTATCCTCGAATTCCCGCGTCAACGCGGCGCTGCCCGACGTGAAGTAATATCCGCCGGCTTCGGAGAGGCTAATGATGGGCGGCCATTCATGGGGTTTGATGTCCCCGTGAAGCAGTTGCTTGAGCTGGTCCGGAGCTTTGTCGAGTGGGATGTTGTTCGCTGCCAGTACCTTTGCGACCGCCGCCAGCTTGGCCAGATCAGCGGGGCTGGTGTCGTTCATTTTCAACCTGTCGATGATCTGCCGCGCAGAGACCAGCTCGCGCCATTCGCTCTCGAATTTCGCGCGATCGGTCGCCGACATGTTCGAGCCGAGTTTGGACTGCGCCTCGACAAGCTGGGCGGATAGTTCCTTATTCTGCTGTTCCAGTTGCGCGAGCCGCTGCTCGGCGTCCATCCGTTGTTTCCGCTCGGCCGTGATCATGGCGGCGGCAACCAGCAGCAGGCAGAACACCAGCAGAAGCATGGATTCCGCCATCGTCAGCCCGAGGATGAGGCCGCGGTTATAGCCCTTGTGCTCCAGCTTTGGGCTTCCGCTTGCCTGGGTCACCATCTGAACAACCGCCGTTTCGGCTCCTCTAGTGTCGGGCTGGTCTCGGTCTTCTCACCATGCAAGATAGCCGGTTCGGCATCCACCGTCGTACTCTCGCTCGCCCCGACCGCCTCGACAACGTCTGCCGTTTTCGAAGGGATGGACGGTGGCGGATTTTCCCTGTCACGCTCAAGCGCTTCCGCGATGCGATCCAGCTTATTGTCGATGCTGGTCAAGGGCTTCAATGCATCGTCTACCTTAGCGGACTGCGAGCGTGTTTCCGCGATCCCCTCCTCCATCCGCCGGAGATGGGCATCGGTCATATCCTTGATCGCGTCGATCGTGGGGGTCAGCTCGAACCGGATGACATCCTCGGGCGGCCTGATTTCTCCGAGACGGGTACCGACGCCCTCCACGGCGACACCGAACTTGTCGATGATCCTCGAGAGCTTATCCGTCGTCTCACTCAGTTTCCGGGTCGCTTCCGCTGCTTGATCGGTCACCGACCTATTGTGGTCCTCGATGATCGATGAAAGCTTGGTCGCGGCCTCCTGGATCGGGATGATGGCCTCCTTGGAGATCGCCTCGATGACCTTGCGAATTTCCTCGCCGTTCTTTTCCGCTTGGCGACCGATCTCCTCAAAGCCCTCCGTCAGCATCTGATTGCTGACCCTGCGGTAGTTCGAGAACTCGCGAGCGGACGTGTCGAGCTCGGTTCGGACCCGTCGCGTCATCTCCGCAAGCTCGTGGCGGGCGCTGCGTTCGATGTCGATCGGATCGCGGCGCATCTGGTTGAAGAGGATGCGTAGCGTCACGCCCGCGATTGTCGATGTCACCGCGATACCGAAGTTCCGGACGATCGTCTCGATCGAAGTCTCCCCGGCGAACAGGTAGAGGGATACACCAAGGCTCGAAAGAGTAAACAGGAACCCCATGTAATAGAGGTTGTCGCCCGCCTGCTCATTGTGCAGCCGGAAACCAGCCAGCGCTATCGACGCCAGGAAGTAGATCGCCATTAGCACCAAGGGCACTGCCGTCACGACAAATGTCGACCCGGCGGCGAGTTTCGCCGACCAAATGAAGATCATTCCCCCAATTGTCACCGCTGCGAACAGCACGATAGGAGCCCAGTCCCGAAACGCGCTTCTTCCCGTGTCGTTTGATGCCATCACTCCAGTCCCTCCAGACGGGTGAAACCAGAAAACTCGCCGTTATTCTTCTCTACCCACGATTTCCAGAACGCAGCAAGGGCCTCCATCTTGAACTTCTGGCCCGGCCGCTGGAACGCCAGGATCTTGACCTGCACGCCATCCAACGACGTCCGGTACCTCTCCCGTGCGGGACTGCTTTCGAATTTTGCGATCGAAACGCCGTCGCGATAGCTGGAAAAGGCTGCGGTATGTTCGACCATATCTGAGGCAACATACAAAGTCTTAGGGATGCCGGCAGGCAAGGGCTGGAAGGCTTCAAGGTTTATCCGCTGGATGCCCGCCATGATCGGCGAGAATTCGCCCGACGCGCCATTTCCAAGCTTGCCGGCGATTTCATCCAGGGGCTTTTGGAAACCCTTCTCCCAACGTTGCTGCACGAGCTTTGGGTTGCTGGTCCACTCGTTGGCCAGATCGCCGCTGCCCGGATTGCAGCCGTGGAAGGTTCTCTGAAGGTCTCCCTCCTTCTCCGTCAGCGCATAGACGTCGATCGCTCCGTTCACCGGAACGCCGGAAACCAAGCGCTCGAACTGGTTCTTGAGGTCAAGCGATGTCGTGCCCGAAATCGGGTCGGTAACATCCAGAAGGATGGCCGTCTCGCTGGTCGGACCCGTCGTCGGGCAGAGAGATGCCTTATCGAGCGAAACACTGGACATCGCCTGGTACTTGAGCCAGCCAAAGGCTCCGATCATGGCAAGCGCGACTGCCGAAAGCGCAATCGTCGCCACCACAGCGCCCGTCGAAAAGCCGCCTTTTCTGGAACGACTGCTACGCCGCCTGTTCCGCGCCAATGCCTGCCTCCGGGAATAGATTGTCCAGTCTGTGGTACTGCTCGACGGCCATCTCGAACGCGGAACCGATCTTCCTGATCTGATCGCTGAGTTCCGCCTGGGCGACGTGGATGCGTTCCGACAGAACGCGATCGTCCCATTCTTCGCTCGTTTTCGGGACGGGCGTTATCCGCTCCAGCTTGTACGCGGTCGTGAAATATTGAGGCTCCGGCTCTGTTCTCGCAGCCCGGTTCGCCTCGCGGTAAGCCGTGAGAACAGCATTTGCGGTGCGCTCGAGATGGTTCTGGTACTCCGCGAAAAGCCCCGTGGTCCGCGTACGATGGGCGATGATGGCAGCAGATTCCTGGCGGCGCGAGCTCAAATCCCTGACGATCTCTTCGATCTTGTCGTTGTGGTCATCGCGGATTTCACGAAGGTTATCGATCAGGTCCAGCTTTCCAGAAATGTAATTTTGCCGCGCCTCGTCGAGTCGACGCTGGACGCCGGCGAAACCGGGATACGGGTCGGTCAGCATGCAGCCGTCGATAAATGCCAGGATCGAGAAGAAAATTCCGATGGCGAAAAGCATCCAGGAATTCAACTCGACCAGTCCGAGCGGGTTCTCGCGAATTCGGCGGATGACTGCCGTCCCTGCCCCTTCGAGGATGGTGGCCGATACCTCTCGGTAGTGGGCCAAGGCGAGATTCACCACCAGGGCAACGACGATGTAGCCTGCAAGACCAAGCAATCCCCCAAGCTTCATGAGCCATGACCGATGAACGAGGTTTCGGACGCAGAAGATGGCGAACAACAGCGCAGCGCCGATATTCAGGACAGCGAACACAACAGCTTCTGTGATGCCGCCGATGATGCCCTGTTCGCTGCCCTTGGCCAGGAAGTTGCCGTTCATGACAATTTCGATAAGGACCAGGACCACGAGCAACGCGACCTTGACGCTCGTCGCGCCGGCGCTCGGTACCTTCGCCGCACGATCCAGCCGATGCAGCCGCTTGAAAGAGGTCATCTCGTCTTCGGCGATCTTCAGATCGCGGCGCAAGCCATGGAGTTCGTCGACGCCGCTGGCGATCTCGGCCTTGAAATCGGAAAGACTGGATGCGTTTGCCTGCCGGATGAGCCCGAACTGCCCCTCGAAATCAAGATTGCGAAGCCGTCCGTCGAACGTCTGGGACTGATCCTCCAGAACTTGATAGGCCGACGCCTTCTCCTGCTCGATGCGGCCGACGATACGCTGCTCGACCTCGTCCAGCGACTGTGCCGACGGTGCCGGACGGTTAGCCCTTCCGTTTTCGGTACCCTTCTCCCGGACTTCCAGCGTCTGGACTAGTTTGTCCGCATCGAGTGACGGGAAGATCTCCGTGGATGCGCGGAAGTCGTGACTGGATTCGCGAACACTGGTCCAGAGCTTGTTTAGTGCTTCAAACGGCAATGCGTCCTCATCGGAAACATGGTTGCGGAAATCCTAACTTGTAATGCGTAGCTCAGAGGTTGTGATCGGTCCAGCACCGGCGTCAACGGTCGGGGTTTAATCGCTCACCACGGTTAATCTATGTCGGCAAGAACACCATTCCCAGGTGGCGGGTAAAACGGTTCCAGATCGCCGACCGGACTACCCGAAGCTGCGCACGCGGACATCAATCCACCAAAAAAAGTCCGACTCTCCGATCGACTTGAGCGTGCAATGGCGAGAATGTCATCGTCGCGGGCATTCCATCGGAAGTTGATATGGCGCGAAAACGCCGGCACAAGACGACATCGAAATCGACTCCGGCGGTTATCGTCGCGGTGTTGATCTTCGGCGTCATTGCATCCCTCTTCGGACGCAGGGAATCGCCGCCCGAACCAGTAGCAGTGAGTCGTTCGAGTATTGAACGGGTATCAACAGCTCCAACCGCAGAGCAACAGGTAACATCCACGGCGCCCAAGCAGGCCGAACCAAGCCCCGATCTAGCCTCCCTCCCTGAGCCGTTTCCCAAGGCTCAAGTCGACGCACACCCTGAGCCCAAGCCTGTTACCCGATATGTCATCGGCCGCAAAGTTGCGTTGAGAGACGGACCCGGCAAAACGTTCGGTATCCTCGATCGATATGACAGCGGTCGCGAGATCACCGTGATCGAAACCAACCGCGACTGGTCTCACGTTCGGGACAACCTCACCCAACGCGACGGATGGATAGCGACGAACCTTCTTGGTGATCAGCAGCCGTCGCCACCTCAAGCCAAGGAAAAGCAGACGGAGGAGCCGCAAAAAAAACAAGAAGCGCCACCTGCGCCCCCGATGGTTTCCGACAGCCTAGTGATCCAGAGACTGATTGCGGAATCCATAGCGATGTATCCGGGAACCTGCGCCTGCCCGTACAATACGGATCGCCGTGGGCGGTCGTGCGGCCGCCGCAGTGCTTATAGCAAGGGCGGCGGATACGCGCCGCTTTGTTACCCGCAGGATATATCGGCGGGCATGATTGCGAATTTCAGAAAGCAGGCGAACCGATAGAAGGTTGCATGAGCGCGTAGCTTACCAGGACGTCATTCTTCAGGATCCGGCGCTCACGTACCGTTTCCTAGCCTGCCAGATCGGGATGCCAAGGCGTTACGCCTTGTCGGCGAGATTGTCGGTGATGCCGTTGCCCGGGAAGACGATCAATCCAGACGGCATGACGGAGAGCATGTCGTCCTTGCGGCGGAACGGAGCAGCCTTAGGATGTTTGCTCCAGTTCGGCTTGAAGGTGATCTGCGTCACTTTGCGCTTCCACCCACCAGGCGGCGATGCGTTCTGCACCCTTCGGCGTGCCGCCGTGCAACAGGACCATGTCGGCATATTTGGCATGTGCATGATCGAGCTTTCTCCAGATGCGGTCATGGTCGTTAAAGGCGATCTTGATGCCTTTCGGATGGCGTGAGCCATGTCAGTTTCTCCATGACGGACCGGGCGGAACCTCTCTCCAACCCTTCCAATCCGTCACAGCATTGATCCGCGCCCGTCAATGACGGACGCGGCTCAGCGGGAGGCGCCGGGGGATCAGTCTATCCGATTGCCTTCGGTGGAGAAGAGGTGGATTTTCTCGGATTTTGGCGCGAGGTGGATTTGCTGGTCGGGCTTTAAATCCACCCGCCGGTGCAGCACGATGGTTGCCATCTGCGTGCCGACACGCACCGAAAGATGGGTCTCCGCACCAGTCGGCTCGACGGTCAGCACGGTGCCCGGAATGCCCACCTCCGCAATGTCGAGGTCTTCCGGGCGGATGCCGTAGGTGCGCGCCGCACTCTGGCTCAATTGCGGCGGAAGCGGCAGGGAAACACCGCCTTCGATACGGAAGCCGCCGTCGCGGACGCCACCCTCGAAGAGGTTCATCGACGGCGAGCCGATGAAGGCGGCGACGAAGGTGTTATCTGGGCGGTCGTAGAGATCGAGCGGCTTGCCGATCTGCTCGATGCGGCCGGCGCGCATGACGACGATCTTGTCGGCCATGGTCATCGCCTCGATCTGGTCGTGGGTGACGTAAACGATGGTAGCGCCAAGGCGCTGGTGCAGCGCCTTGATCTCGCTGCGCATGGTCACCCGCAGCTTGGCATCGAGGTTGGACAGTGGCTCGTCGAAGAGGAACACTTTCGGATGGCGTACGATGGCGCGGCCCATGGCGACGCGCTGGCGCTGGCCGCCGGAAAGCTGTTTCGGCAGGCGCTCCAGCAGAGGTTCAAGTGCGAGAATGCCGGCGGCTTCGCTTACCAGCTTGTTAATTGTCGCCTTATCGCGTCCCTGCAGCTTGAGGGCAAAGCCCATATTTTCGCGCACCGTCATGTGCGGATAGAGCGCGTAGGACTGAAACACCATGGCGATATCGCGCTCCTTCGGCGCGACGTCGTTGACGACACGGCCGTCGATGCGGATTTCGCCGCCGCTGATATCCTCCAGCCCCGCCAGCATGCGCAGAAGCGTGGACTTGCCGCAGCCGGACGGCCCGACGAGCGTGACGAACTCACCGTCCTCGATATCCGCGGAAACCCCGTGGATAACGGAGGCCGCGCCGTATTGCTTCAGAACCCGGTCGATTGCTACCGATGCCATTGTCTTTCCTCCCTCACAGTTTCAATTGCCAGACGCCGGCCTTGGCGACGGCGCCGGTGAGCGTTGCCGAACGTGCGCCGGCAAAGCCCGGAATGCGTTTGGACCCCGTCCAGCGGCCGTCGTCAGCGAAGACCTCGATGGAGCCGGCATCGAGGAAGACGCGCAGGCTCGACGGTTTCGCGCCGGTGGCGATATAACGTGGCGGCGTCTTATCGACACGCGCGTCGAAGACAATCGCCAGACCATCGGCATCGAGTTTCACGCCGAGATCGACCTCCGGATGATCGAAGGTGAGATCGAAGGCGGCGCCCGGCTCGGTGAGATCAAGTACGATCTCGACGGCGCCGGTGCCGAGCGGCACGGTCTTGCCGGCGGCAAGCGCGGTGTCGTCCAGCAGCTGATGGCGCAGGCTGTCGACGGCTGCGACCGGCGGAGTCAAAACGCTGTCGCCGTCGAGAAGGACGCGGCGCGGCAGGGTCATGGCCGTCGGGAAATCGTCCTTCTTGGAAAAATCCGTCCAGTTGGCGAGCCAGGCGATGCCGACCGGCTCGTCGCCATCAACGAAGGCCTGGAAGGCATAGGCATCCGAACCGAAATCCAGCTCCTGCTCGAATTCCGCCGTGAAGGTGCGGCCATCGAAACCGCCGACGATGACGGAGGTGAGGTTGCGGCGGCCGGTGGCCGGGTCGCGGCTGGTGAGCAGACCGAAGATCAACGCCCAGCGGGATTGTCCGTTTTTGCCGGAAATCGGCACCATGCAGGGGCATTCCGCCGCCGTCATGCCGAAACCGTCCTCGCGATGGATGATGCCGAGGAAGGTCCAGCCATCGGCGCCTTGCGCGTCTGCGGTTTCATAGAGCAGTACGACGCCTCCCTGCCTGTCGCGGCTGCCGAGCAGCATCTTCCAGCGGCCGTCCGGGCCTTTGAAGACATAGGGGTCGCGGAAATCGGTGGTGAGGCTCAAGCCTTCCGGGCGCAGCGGCATCACGGTTTCCGACGGGCCGGCGACGACGCCGTCGCGGCTGACGGCGGAAAGCTGGATTTGCTCTTCCGGTTGCCGGTCACGCACATGCTCGGTGTAGAAGACGCGGATTTCCTCGCCTTCTGGGCCGGCGCCGGGAATCGCCGAGCCGGAGAAGGCGCCGCCGCGGCCATCGTCCTTTTCCGATAGATGCGCCGCCGGGAAGAGGAACAGGGGCAGATGCGTCCAGCGGACGAAATCCTTCGAGACCGCATGGCCCCAGTGCATAGTGTTCCAACGCGGCTCATGAGGATAATGCTGGTAGAAGAGGTGAGCGTTTCCGCCGAACCGTCCAAAACCGTTCGGATCGTTCATCCAGCCGAAGGGCGGGCGGAAGTGGTAGCTGTCGGGCACGTCGGGGGCGGCGGTGCGGGCGTCGCTGTGGAGGACGCTGATGCCCTCCTTCATCACGGTTTCCGGCCGGAAGGCATAAGCGACGGAGAGCGCTGTGGTTGCCGCATCATAGGACAGCGTAGCCCAACCGCCCCTCACGAGCGTCACAGCGAAGAATTCAAATTCCCCCGTGCGGCGGGTCGTGGGCTCGCCGATGTCGTTGCCGTCAACGGCGACGAAGAGCTTCGCCTCGCCGCCGGCATGGCGCGCCTTCAGCCAGAGATGCAGCACCGTGCCTTCGGGGAGCTCCGCTTCGATGGTTTCAGGTGCTGACGTTTCGGACTTTGCCTGCAGAGACATAATCAACCTTTCACGGCGGAGCCGACGAATGAACTGACGAACCAGCGCTGGAAAGCCAGATAGAGAATGAGGACCGGGATCATCATCAGCACCGAGGCGGCCATGGCACGGTCCCAGTAGATGCTGTCCTGTCCGAAGAAGGTGGCGATGGCGACGGCAATCGGCCGAGCATAGTCGGTCTGGGTGACCAGCGTCGGCCAGAGATACTGGTTCCAGCTTTCGATGCCCATGAGGATCGAGACCGTGGCGAGCGCCGGCAGGCTGAGCGGCATGTAGATCGACCGGTAGATGCGGAAGGGCGATGCGCCATCCATTTCCGCCGCTTCATAGAGTTCCTTCGGTAGCTGTGCGAAGAACTGATAGAAGAGGAAGACATAGAGCGGGCTTGCCACCCAGGGCAGGATTTGCACCGCGAAGGTATCCGTCAGCCCCGCCCGCGACATCATGACGACGAGCGGCATGATGATGCTTTCCTGCGGGATGACATAAAGCGCGACGACCAGCGCCAAGAGCGCCGCCTTGCCGCGCAGCGAGCCCCAGGCCAGAACGAAGCCCGCCATGGAATTGATGACCAGACCGGAGACGACTGTGGCAACGAGGATCACCAGCGAATTGAAGAGATATCGGCCATAGGCCAGCTCGCCGGAGAAATGGGCGATCTCCTTGTAGTTCGACAGCGTCGGGTCGCTGACCCAGAAGGCGCGGAAGCTGCCCATGTCGGCGAGGATGCGGAAGCGGTCGTCCTTCAGGCTGGCGATCAGCAACATGAACAGCGGCGAGATCATCACCAGCGCGATGACCAGGATGCAGAGGCTCTGCACGATGCGCATGCTTCTCTTGCCGTTGCCCTTTGCGATTGCCAGCGGGGCTGGCTGGCTCAAAGCGATATCAGACATCGAAGCGCCTCAGGAGTTTGCGTTGCAGGAGCGCGATCAGAAGAACGATGACGAAGAGGATGACGGAAACGGCCGATGCGTAGCCGAGTTTCTGCTCCTCGAAGCCGGCGCGCACCATGTAGTGGACAACGGTTTCGGTGCTTTCCTTCGGGCCGCCCTGGGTGAGGATCGCCACCTGCGTATAGAGCTTGAAGGCCTGGATGGTAGTGATGACCAGCACGAAGACATGGGTCGGGCGAAGGCCGGGCATGGTGACGTGCCAAAAGCGGCGCAGCGCGCTTGCCCCGTCGATGCGGGCGGCATCGTATAGTTCTTCGGGAATGCTCTGCAGGCCGGCGAGATAGATGATCATCTGAAAGCCGTAGGCCTGCCAGGCTGAAAGCAACACGATGGAGAACATCGCCCAGTTGGGGTCGCCGAGCCAGTCGATCGGCTGGATCGTGCCGCCGGAAAGGAACCCGACGATCTGGTTGAGCGGGCCGCTCGGATACTGGAACAGCGTGCCCCAGATGACGCAGACCACCACCATGGAGGTGATCGCCGGCAGGAAGAACAGGCCGCGCAGCAGGTTTTGCATCGGCAGCTTCTGGTGCAAGAGCAGCGCGGTCAGGAAGGCGAGGCCGCACTGCACCGGCAGCACCCAGATGGTGAAGCGCGTAACGTTCCACAGCGCGGTCCAGAACAGAGGATCGGTGAAGACGCGCTCGAAATTCATGAAGCCGACGAAGCGCACCGGCGTCGGGCGCGGCACGAGCGGCTGGTTGGTCATCGCCGTCCAGAAGGACAAGAGGAACGGCGTGATCAGGAATATCGTCAGAAGCAGAACGGCAGGCGCGATCATCGCCATTTCCTGCCAGAGCCGCTGCTTGTCGCGGCGTTTCGCCGGACGCCGCAAAGCGGGCGTGGAGGTCTGCTGCAAAGTCATTGTTTCCTCCTCATCGGTATCGTCCAGAGATTGCCC
The DNA here is from genome assembly GCA_900473185.1 of Hyphomicrobiales bacterium. Taxonomy (GTDB): domain Bacteria; phylum Pseudomonadota; class Alphaproteobacteria; order Rhizobiales; family Rhizobiaceae; genus Rhizobium. The sequence continues at coordinate 136,026 of UCKU01000006.1, forward strand.
AGGGCCGGCCCGAGAACCGGCCCCGTCAAAACCCGTTACTGCTGCTTGTCGAAGGGCGGGTAGCCGGCGTTGTCCTCGATATCCTCGTCGATCTTCTTGGCAGCCGCCGTCAGCGCTTCCTGCGCGTCACCACCGTTGAAGATCTTGTCGACGGCCTGCATGAAGGCCGAGGTGATCGTCGGATAGGCCGGGTGCGGGGGACGGGCGACCGCGGTCTTAGAAGCCTGCTCAAAGGCGATGGCGAGCGGACCGCCTTCCGCATAGAGGGGGGATTCGGCAGCGAAGGTCTTCAGGCCCGGATAGGCGGACTGGGTCTTGGCGTACTCCCGGTACTCCTTGTCCTTCAGCAGAAAGCTCAGGAACTTGCCGGCGATCTCAGGGTTTTCCGAGGTCGCGGAAATGCCCCAGATCCAGGTGCCGTTCGGGCTCACGCCCTTCTCGCCGATCTTCGGCAGCGGCATGACGACAATATTGTCCTTCATCGCTGCCGATGCTTCCGCGTAGAACCAGTGGCCGCCCATAGCGAGGGCGGCCGGCTGTCCCTCGGCGTAGAACTGGTTGGTGCCCGACGAAGTCGGTACGACCCAGCCCTTCTTCACCCAGTCCTGCATCATCGTCAACGCCTTGACGCAAGCCTCGCCATCGAGCGTGCCGCTGGCCTTCCAAGTCTTGCGGTCGATCAGGTCGCAGCCGGCGCTTTCGAGCAGGGGGCCGTAGGCATAGGTGATCCACTCAGTCTTGATGCCGTAGCCCCGGAAGGTGTCGATCGGCCACTTCACGCCTTCGAGCTTGGAAAGCTTCTCGAGATAGCCTTCGAACTCCTCGCGGGTCCAGGCATCGTCGACCGATTTCGGAATGCGGGCGCCAATGGCTTCTAGATATTTCTTGTTGCCGTAGAGCACGACCGAGGAGTCGGTGAGGCCGAGCGCATAGAGGTCCTTGTCGATCGGATAGGTGCCCTGGGCGATATTCGAATCCGTCATGTCATCGAGCAGATCCTTGTCAATGAGCGGCTTGACGGGCTGCAGATAGCCGGACCAGACATAGTTGGCGAGGAACGGAGCATCGAGCTCCATGATATCGGGCAGCTGCTTGGCCATGACGGCGGCGCTGAACTTTTCGTTGTAGGCATCATGCGGCGCGTAGATCATCTCGATGTCGACATCGGGATTGGCGGCCTCGAAGCGTGTGGCAACGTCGCCATAGGCCTTCACCCAGCCGGGATCGCCCTGGTGCATAACGTGGATGACGGTCTTCGCCTCGGCAAAACCAGCGGTTGCGACAAGCGCGGCGGACGCGAAGAGTACGGAAAGTAAACGATTACCCATTAAAATCCTCATTGGTATTCTCCTCCTGTTGGACGCTATCGATGTTCAGACGGATGCCCGTTCGACCAGATGGAACGGCAGTTTCCGCAGATGCGGCGGTTCGGGCTGCTCGGCCAAAAGGATCTCTATGGCAAGGCGGCCCATGGCGCGGTGCGGCAGGGCCATCGTCGTCAATGGCGGGTCCAGCCGCGAGGCAAGCTCGACCTGGTTGTCGAAGCTTGCCACCGCGATATCATCCGGAATGCGAAGGCCGGCGCGGGCAAGCGCCGCATAGACTTCCATCGCCACGCGGTCATTGCCGCACAGGATGGCGTCCGGCCGTTGACCGGATTTCAGAAGCGCCTCCACATGAGAGGCAACAAGGCTTGGCGCGCGGTCGCTGTAGACGCTGCGGCGCACCGCCGGCAACACGCCGACGGGGTCGATGCCCCCCTCCTCAAGCGCCGCACGAAACCCGATCTCGCGTAGCGTGCCGGCGAGAATGCCCGGCAGGTTGATGAAGGCGATGCGCCGACGGCCAGCGACGAGGAGATAACGCACGATCTCCCGCGCGCCGCCTTCTTCGTCCGGCACCAGCGCGGTGACGCGGCCGGCAGCCTCGCGGCAGTTGATCATGACGCCGACGGCACCCGCCAACCTGTCCGACAGGGCGACATCCTTGTGGTACATGGCGGCATAAGCAACGGCGCGCGGCCGGAACTGCTGCACCTCGTCGAGCACCGAGCCGATAGACTGGCCGCTGCTGTGGTTGACCGCAAAGACCGCCATACCGGCGCCGCGGGCCGCCCCGTCTAGGCCACGCACGATCTCGGTGGCGAAGGGCGAAGTGATGAGGCCATCGGAGACGACACCGACCAGCGGCAGCCAGCCCTGACGCACGCCACGCGCCGCAAAGTTGGTCACATAGCCGAGCTCTTCCGCAATGGCCTTGATCTTCTGGCGCGTATCGTCCGACATGCGGGCGGAGCCGCCGTGCAATGCGCCGGAAACCGTCTTTACCGAGACGCCCGCACGTTCCGCGATGTCAGAAAGCGATACTGCCACGATCTTCCCCATCCTCCTTGGGTTATCGATTACCCATTAGCGGCGACGGACGCCCGTTGTCAAGCGGCTTTTTATGCGCGCTGCTCGGCGTTCCGGACACCTATCTGTCGATCAGCGGACAAAACTGCCCCTTATCGGCGTGCAATCTTGGCTCAGACGCAGTTTTGATGATGACTTTGCCTTATCCAGGACCGACGACGCGGGGCTGAGGATCGCCCGCGGCCTCTCACAGCAGCGCCTTGCGCTAGAAGCAAACATCGAGCGTGTTTCAATCTCTCAAATCGAGCGCAAGCAAATCAACCTGCGTATTAACTCTCTGGGTAAGATTGCCAGTGTTCTTGAATGCAAAGTGTTCGAACTCCTTGTGGAAGCCGGCGAGGGCGAACAGCCGCAGGCAATCCTTCGACCAGGGCACCGAAACTACACTGCGGCAATCTCGAACAGGCGAAGTGTTATCAAGCGGTATCGGCCGCCTTGAGGAGAATCGAACCCACTCGCCTTTAATTATTCACTAAATCATTGAAAACACGACGTCTGAGGCGTCGTCCAGTTGATGGGACTATTTGCTGCCGGCCGCAATCTCCGGTCCCAAAAGGCGAAAGATCTGAGCCTTGACCTTTTTATCTCACCTAAATCCCCAAGAGCACGAGCACGCAGTTGTGCCCCCATGGAAAGCGAACTGACGAGTTGGGCCAATTGTGGAAGCCGGGCAGACCGGAAGATAGTCTAGAATACCTGAATAACCATTCTCCGGTATCGGTAGAGATATCCGCTGCCCGGCTGGTCCTGCAGCATGGACTGACGATCGTTGTCCATGCCGTGAGGCGACTTAGCGTACGAAGAAGGTAACGCTGCCGTCGGCGGCCTGTTCGGCGTCAACGATATTGTCGACTTTTACATCATCCTGATTCAGCTTGCGAACAAGATCCTTGTTTTCGCTGATCGAGACTCGGATCGCGCGCAACTGGTTGTACGTGCGGCCCGGTGCGGAGAGGCCGCGGGTCTCATGTTCCGGATCGTTGTCCCAGTTTCCGACGTAACGAACATTGAAGTCGGAATTGAAGGAACGAAGGGTCTGGGCAATTTCGGGGGCTGTGTTCATCGCGATGCTTTCGGCACGGCTGACGCCGGCCAGAGCCAGAGATGCAAAGGCTGCAACAAAGGCAATCTTGAATCTGCTGTTCATCTTAATTCTCCTTTAGGGTTGATCTACCTCAATCATGGTCGGCAATCGATGGTGGGGGGTGACCATCAACTACCGGCCGTCTTGGGCAGCGGTCAGACGATCGCCCGAAAATGGCGGTTCGAAAATCAGACGCCTGTTCAGGCTTGTTCAGACCTATGTCTAGGTGGATTTCCAACATTTGCCATGACAGTGACAAACTTGCCATCTCGATGGATGGCAAGGGCGCGTGGCGGCAACGTGTTCGTCGACGGCTCTGGCGGTCGATCAAATACGAGGAGGTTTATCTCCACGCCTACAAGACCGTATCCGAGGCCCGCGTCGGCATTGGCCGATATCTGACCTTGTACAATGGCCGACGCCCACATTCATCCCTTGACCGGCAGACGCCGGATCAGGCCTACTTCAACGCGCTGACACCAATGATGGTGGCGGCATAATCGAGGCGGAAATCCACTTAGCAAAACGCCCGAAACTGTTCAGACAAACCGAACCAGCTCTCTCTCGGAACTTTGCGAAATTGGCGCGCGATGCGTGTTGGCCCTAAGAGCCTGTCTCGAAACTCGTCTCAGTCGGGTTTCCCCGGTCCCAGGTTGATCTGTATGTCCCTGGCAGCGACTAAGCCGGTCACTCCATAGCTTGCACTCCACTCAACGCGGAAATGCTCGTCCACCTTGGTGATTTCCAAATCGAAGATGATGCCAGGTACCATATCGAAATCGACACAATTGATCGCGCTAACGCCCCCAAGGGTAAGAGTGACTATCGCGTGCTTGTCGAGGACGAAGTAGCCCTTGGCATCCACCTCGTCCGTCATATTCCAGGCGTGAATGCGCAGCAGCCCGGCTCCGTTACTAGAGAAGGTGATCTCAAGCAGTTTGGCATCATGGAAGCGGTGCACACGTCCGAACCACTCGAGCAGCGGCTTGCCTCCGGAAATGTCGTGTAGGATGGACCTTGAGGGCATTATTGCTCGCGAGTGGGATTGAATGGTTGGGATAGCGCTGATTCAAAGGGGTCACTGAAGCTTTTGGGAAACCGCAATGTGCACTCCGACAAAAAGGGCTACGTTATGCCAGCAACCTAACCGACGCCGAATGGGCGCTTCTCGAACCGCTGCTCCCACCTCCTTGCGATCAAGGCCGACCTTGTTCCTGGCCGCTGAGAGAGATCGTCAATGCGATCTCTTATGTGCTGCGCTCGGGATGCCCCTGGCGGCTTCTGCCATCCGATTTTCCGCCGAGAAGCACAGTGTTCCGGTGGTTCTGCCGCTTCCGCGACGAGTGTGTGTTCGAGAAGATCAACCACAGACTCCTGATGAGGGACCGCGAGCGCTGCGGGCGCGAAGCCTCACCCACCGCCTCCATCATCGACAGTCAGACGGTCAAGACCTGCGAGAGCGGAGGTCCACGCGGCTATGATGCGGGTAAGAAGATCAAGGGCCGCAAGCGCCATGCACTCGTCGACACGGACGGCCGGGCATTGGTACTCTTTCCGCATCCGGCCAGCATTCAAGACCGTGACGGAGCTGGACCGTTTTTGCGAGCCTCGATGCGACCATTTCCATTTATCCGCAAGGTGTTCGCCGATGGAGGATATCGAGGCCCGTGTGTGGCCGAGGCAACCTCCATCGCCATTGAAATCGTGAAACGAAGGCCCGATCAAATCGGCTTCGCGGTCCAACCACGCCGATGGGTCGTCGAACGTTTTCTTCGCTTGGATCAGCCGCAATCGACGGCTGTGGAAAGACGCAGAGGCTACCATCGAATCCGCCACCACCTTCCTCAACACAGCAGCCGTCATGATCCTCGTCAGACGTATCGCACGCCACTCGTGAGCAATTTCGGGACGGACTCTAACTACCTCAAAGTCGGAAAGGCAGTACTTTATCCCGTGTCCGAGCTTGACGCATGGGATCATAAGAACCAGATCAAGTGTCTGAACGTATATCCGTTCGAGTCTGTTCAAGGTTCGCCCTAGACGATCGAGCCACCGGTGCGACAAGGTGGGTGATTGAAATGCTTGTTGTGGTACTAACATGTACTGCCTGTGCGCTTCGTGAAGCACAGGGGCGCTCGCGACGCGTAATCACTACAGGTCGCCCGTGGATAATCGCCGCCCAATTGCCGGCTTGGAGCTCCCGCGCTGCGCCGGGCGAAGGATGACAATGTTTGCGCGTCAGCGATGGGCCCGCGCAATATGCTCAACATCGCTACTCTACACCTGGCAGAATTCGAGCGCAAACTGGTGTGATGCCGCTCATTGGGGCCGACGTGGACTCTCCTCCTCTTGTTCAATAATCTTGACGTCGAGCCAGACGGAAATAGACTGCTGATTGACTGACGTGAGCGATCGTGATCGAAGCATGAGTTGCGCGAAGGCCGTGTTGCACAGCACCCGATAAACGCCACCTTCGCCGTTTCCATATTGTATTTAAACAAGCAACTTCAACTGCTTGAACAAATAAATCAGGCTCATGCACAAACACCCATCAGTTCCGGTGGCGGGCGTGTCCTCGTCCTGACTTCAAAAATCGCGTTTGCGTATTCTAATCAGCCGCAGGTCTAATCCTCGCAATCTGAACAATTTGCCAATGCGATCTACACAACGAGCGACCGCTCAATTTGGCCTATGGAACGCTTTTGACCAAGTTGCAGTGACCAGTGAGGACCTGTCCCAACCTAAGACTTAGCCGGCGCCAGCACGAAATCGTGCTCGACCTGCCAGAATTTTCCCTCGAAGCCGAGCTCGCTGGCGCGAGCGAGATCCGCGGCCAGCTTGAATTCGGCAAGAAGGCTCTCCTTCACGCCAAACACTGCGTCCGAATGGATGTAGGGATCGTCGGGATCAAAGATGTGCGTGACAAGTGTTTCGAACCCTTCCGCCTTGATGATGTAATGCAGATGCGCCGGCCTGAAAGGATGTCGGCCGAGCGCACCCAGCATCTGCCCGACCGGCCCGTCATCGGGGATCGGGTAATATTTCGGCTTGACCGCGCGGAACCAATAGTGCCCGTCCTTGCCCGTTCGGAAGACGCCGCGCAGGTTGAAATCCGGCTGGATACCTTGCTGCTGCACGTCATAGAAACCTTCGTCATTGGCCTGCCAGACATCGAGGACGGCATTGGCGATCGGCTTGCCATCGGTATCCAGGATGCGGCCACTGATGACCATGTCCTCGCCCTTGTGGTCGAGGCAGATATTGGCACCCATCGGCAGTTCAGGGGCATCGGCGACGTGGAACGGTCCGAGTACCGTACTCTCCGAGGCGCCGGTGGGTTTGCGGTTGTTGATTGCATCGACCAGCATCGAAACACCGAGCACATCCGATAGTAGGATGAATTCTTGCCGCCAGTCGGTACAGGTGTGGCCGGTGCGCGTGAGGAAAAGGATCGCATCCATCCATTCCTCCTGCGTCGGTTCCAGTTCCTTCACCGCCTCGTGGAGCTTGCGGGTGACCACCTCCATGATCACCTTCAACCGCGCGCTCTTTGCCCCGCCATTGCGGCTGGTGACGACGTCGACGGAATTTTCTTCGGTGAAATAACCGTTTTCTTCAGCACCCATGACGACCTCAGCGATCCAGGATTGTTTTCAGGACGTGGCGCAGTTCGGCTTCCGGTTCGGGGGCCGCCGTATGCGAACGCCAGGCGACATGATGGTCGGGACGAACGAGCAAGGCGCCGGAATCACTGATCTCGCGGGCACGCGCCCAATCTCCCGTCAGATCCTGCCAGGCCTGCCGGGGACCGATCTTGTGGACGGCGATCGGCACGCCGAACTCCTTCGACAGCGCCTTTGCCGCTGAAACCCAGCCGTCGCCGCCGATCCCGGTCAGGATCGTGAAGAGGCCATGACCGGTGAGATCGAGGCTGGAAACCTTTTCGCCCTGCGCCCCGAACAGCCAGACATGCGGCAGCCTTGCACCAGGCCATGTCGTCGGCTGGCAATGAAGTTCGGCGTCCTTTTCGAAGGCAGGCTCCGGTTGGCCGTCCTTGACGACCGCATTCGATGCGTAGCGATGGTTCATTTCGACGCCATGGGCGTCGAATTCATAGACCTTGTAGGCGATGGCATCGCGGATGGCAGCACGCTGGCGCTCGGCGGCCTCGCCGTCATCGCAACGCGCGTCCATGTTCTGCTGCATCTTGACCGGATCGACGGAATCAAGAAGGCCAAGCGCCTTGAAGATCGGACCGAATTCCTCGATCGACTTGTTGGCGCGAGTGACGATCTGCTTGGCGATGGGCGCGCGCTCAGCCTGATAGCTGTCGAGAAGCCCCATTCCCGCCTGGCCCCTGATCACCATGGCAAGCTTCCAGGCAAGGTTGAACCCGTCCTGGATCGAGGTGTTGGAACCGAGGCCGTTCGATGGCGGGTGTCGATGCACAGCGTCACCCATGCAGAAGACCCGGCCGTTCGACAGGGTCGTCGCATACATATTGTTGACCGTCCAGGTGGAGACCGACTTGATCTTCGGCTCAAGCTCGGGAACGCCGACGAGTTCACGCACGACCTTGGTGGCAAGGGCGTTGTCGACGGCAGGCACCGGCTGGTTGATGTCATAACCCCAGACGATCAGCCACTCGTTCCATGGCCGTACCATGCGCACGAGGCCCATGCCGATGCCGCCGACATCGGCGCCCGGCTGCAGCACCCAGTAAAGTACGGAGGGGCGATGGGCGACATAGCGTGACAGATCAGCCTCGAAGAGGATGTTCATCGAGCCAGCGACCCCCATCCGGCCCTCAAAGGAAAGGCCGGCATGTTCGGCCACTTTCGAATTGCCACCGTCGGCGCCGACGAGGAATTTCGAGCGGATCGTTACTTCCTTCCCCGTCAGGCGATCGAGGCATGTCGTCGTAACACCGTCCGCGTCCTGGACGTGGCTCAGATATTCGGTCGACATGCGCGGCTGGGCGCCGCGCGAGCAGGCCGTCTTGAAAAGGAGCGGCTCCATATAGGTCTGCGGCAGGTCGTTCATCCGCCCCGGCGAGGACAGGATATGCTCGGCGCGCGACAGCGGATGATTGCCCCAGCTTTGCATGCGGCCGATTTCCTCGCCGGCGACCGCCGTGCAAAAGACGTTCTGGCCCATCAGGTCCTGTTCGGTCGCAAACAGATAGGCCTCGTCCTCAACATCCCGGCCGAGATCGCGCAGAACCTCCATTGTACGCTGGTTGGTGATATGCGCGCGTGGCGTATTGGCGAGCCAGCGATAGCGATTGATCACGAGCGGCTCCAGACCGTAGCTCGCAAGCAACGCGGCGGTCGCCGAACCCGCAGGTCCCGTGCCTATGATCAAGACGTCGGTGGTGATATCAGCCATTCGGCCCTCCCTTTTCATTTGGTACAACAGGTCCGCCCCTGAGCAGGCGACGAACCGGAAAGAGTTCGAAGCCGGTACGGTCGGATATCAGCCCCCAGAGACCCCGGGGTGCAAACAGCATGGTGACGACGGCGAGCGCTCCAAGTGCCAAAAGGTACCAGGAGCCGTAGGCCGAAAAGGCGTTCTGCAGGAAGAAGAAGACCAACACGCCAAGGATCGGCCCTTCGATCGTGCCGATGCCGCCGATGACGGTGATGAAGATGACATAGGCCGTCCAGTCGGTCAGCGAGAAGGCGGCGTCGGGCGATATTCGCGCCTTCTGGAGATAGATGAGCGCGCCGATGATGCCGGTAATGAAGGCCGTGAGCAGATAGATCATCGTCTTCAGTCGGCGTGCATCGACGCCCAGCGCACGCGCCGCCGTCTCGTTGTCGCGCACTGCAGCCAGCCCAAGACCCTGCCGGCTGCGCAACAGCTTGTGGACAATCGCAATCGTGACGGTCGCAACGACCAGCGCCAGCCAGAAGGACAGGGCATCGGCTGCCGCGGCCGCCCGCATGCCGAACCAGTCTTCAAGCAGGGAGATGCCGAGCATGTCGCGGGTCGCATCCCGCGGCAGCGACGTACCGGTGCCGCCGCCGAGCGCCTTCCATTGGGCAAGCAGCAGTCGCCCGACTTCGGCGATAACCCAGGTGCCGATCGCAAAATAGGGGCCGTACAGGCGAAAAGCGAAGAAAGCGGTCGGCAGGGCAATCACCATGGCGACGACGCCGGCAAGCGGGATGGCGAGGATCGGATCGAGCCCGGCCAGAATGACGAGGCCGAAGAGAGCATAGGCGCCGCAGCCGACAAAGAGCTGCTGGCCGACCGAAATCAGCCCCGCATAGCCGGCAAGCAGGTTCCAGCTCTGTGCCAGGGTCAGCATCGTCAGGATGAAGAACAGATCCTGCACCACCCCGCGTGACAGGAAAAGCGGTGCTGCCGCAAGGCCGGCGAGCACAACCAGGCAGACCAGCGAAAAGATCTGGGACAGCCGTGTGCCTGTTTCGATCCTCCAATCCGGGGATGCTTGACTATCGCTCGTCATGGTTTCCAAACCCGTGGTCATAGCGCGGCCTCAATCGACAGCGCGCGGAAAGAGGCCGCGCGGCCGCAAGAGTAGGACGATCAGGAAGGCGATATGTCCGGCAAGGATCTGCCATTCCGGATTGATGGCGGCCCCGATCGTCTGCGCCAGCCCGAGGATGACACCACCGGCAAGCGTGCCCCAGAGCGATCCGAGACCGCCGATGATCACGGCTTCGAAAGCATAGATCAGCCGTGCCGGCCCGGCGGTCGGATCGAAATTTGCCCGCATGCCGAGATAGAGCGCGGCAACGGTCACGATCATCATCGCCAGTCCCGTGGCGATCGCGAAGATCGAGTTCGGACGGATGCCCATCAGGCCGGCGGTGACCACATCGTCCGACGTGGCGCGGAAGGCGCGCCCGAGTGCGGTGCGATAGATGAGCTGGTTCAGAGCGACAATCACCACGACAGCCGAGCCGAAAGTCAGAAGCGGCATCAGTCCGGCATTGATGCTGCCCAGTTGCAGCGACGCCGTCTCCAAAGATCCGGCGGAGATCCTTCTGCTGTCGGCGGTGAAGGCCTCAAGAAGGCCATTCTGGATGACGATGGACAGGCCGAAGGTCACAAGCAGCGGTGGCAAGACATCCTTGCCGAGCGTGCGGTTGAGAAGGTGGTATTGCAGCAGCCAGCCGATCGCAAACATCATGGGTGCTGCGATCAGCGCCGCAACGAATGGATCGAGGCCGAGCGAGGAAACGAGAAGCAGGATCAAAAATGCTGCCAGCACGATGAGGTCGCCATGGGCAAGATTCACAAGCCGCATGATGCCGAACACCAAACTGAGGCCGGCAGCAAACAGGGCATAGAGCCCACCGAGCAACAGACCCTGAAGAAGCGTATCAAGCCAGTTCATCGCTCTCCGCTCCAAAATAGGCTGCGTGGATGTCGGCCCGATCGAGGTCGACCGGGCGCCCGCTCAGGGTGATCCGTCCCTCCATCATGCAATAGACGCGATCGGCGACCTTCAGGGCCTGGGCGATATCCTGCTCGACGACGACGATCGCCATGCCGGATGCGCGAATGCGGCTGAAGGCTGCGTAGATATCCTTGATGATTACGGGCGCCAGACCGAGGCTGAGCTCATCGCAGAGCAAGATCTCGGGGTTCGACATCAGGGCACGGCCGATTGCCACCATCTGTTGTTGGCCGCCCGAGAGCCCAGTCGCCGGATTTCCGCGCCTTTCCTTCAGGATCGGAAACAGCGTGTAGACGCTTTGCAGCGACCACGGGCCGGATCGCTTGCAGCCGTAGCTGCCGACCTGCAGATTTTCTTCCACCGTCAGCGAGGCAAAGAGCTTGCGCCCTTCCGGCACGAGAGCGATGCCGCGGCGCACGACATCGAAAGCAGGCATTGCACCAATCGCCTCGCCCTGATGCAGGACCATATCCGCCCGGTTGGCAATCACACCTGCAATCGAGCGCATCAGCGTCGACTTGCCGGCACCGTTGGCGCCAATGACGGCAATCGTCTCGCCGGCATCGAGATCAAGGTCGATGCCGAAAACGGCCTGGAAGTCCCCGTAAAAGGCCGTCAGGCCGCGAATCTCAAGAAGGCTTGCCATCAGACCTCCATACCGAGATAGATGGCGCGCACCTCGTCCGAAGCCATGATCGCCTCCGGCGCACCGATGCCGACGACCCGCCCGAAATTGAGAACCAGGATGCGCTCGGCAACCGCGGTCAGCGCATGCAGCACATGCTCGATCCAGATGATGGTCATGCCGCGCTGGTGAATGCGCCTGATCGTCGCCACCAGTTGCCGGCATTCGCCCTCTGTCAGGCCACCGGCAATTTCGTCGAGGAGCAGGAGCTTCGGCCGGGTGGCAAGCGCGCGGGCAAGCTCCAGCCGCTTTCGCTCTAGAAGGGTCAGCGATGCCGCCTGTCTGTTGGCCTTGGCGATCAGGCCGGTCTCGACCAGGATGTCGGCGCAGAAACCGGCGACATCGGCTTCGCTCGCCCCGGTGCCGAAAGCGCCTGCGACGAGCAGGTTTTCATAGACAGTCAGACGCTCGAAGGGCTGCGGGATCTGGAAGGTGCGGCCCATGCCGGCAAGGCAGCGCTGCATCGGCGGCGTATGGGTAACGTCCCGGCCGTCAAAGCGGATTGCCCCGCCCGCAACGGACAGATTGCCGTTGATCAGGTTGAAGAGCGTGGATTTGCCGGCACCATTCGGCCCGATAACGCCGAGCGCTTCGCCAGGCTCCACCGAAAAGCGGATATCCTCGGCAACGACGAGCGCGCCGAAGGATTTCGAGACAGCATTGAGTTCCAGGATGGGCATCGGCCAATCTCCGCAAAGATCCGCCCGGCCGCAAAGCCGGGCGGATGTGCCTTACGCCAGCGCTTCGAGTTTGCCGCCGAGCGGCACGTTCGGGGCAAGGCCGTTTTCGACGACGATGAGATCGTAACCGCCGCCCGATTTCAGCCGCCACTGACCGCCGACCAGCGGCGTCTTGGCGACGTTCTTCTGGGCGAAGGGCGGAAGCTTCTCACTGCCCCAGGCAATGGGTCCGACAAGCGTGTCGAGCTTGGTCTCGCCGATCGCTTTTGCGACCGCATCACCGTCGCTGACATCGTCGGCGCGCTTCATGACATCGACGGCAAGCTCGAACAGGGCATGGGCAAAACCGATCGGCTGCGTCCAGGGACGGCCAGTGGATTTCGTAAAGGCATCGGCGACGGCAGCCGTCGTCTCGCCCGTCAGTGACGATTTGAACGGATGGCTCGGTGTCCACCAGACTTCCGTCGACAGATTGTGGCCGGCATTGCCGAGCGCCTCAACCGTCTGCGGAAAGAGCAGCGCCTTGCCGATCGAGGCGATCTTTGGCTTCAGACCCTGCTGCTTGGCCTGGTTCCAGAAGGTGGTGAGATCCGGCGGGATCATCACGCCGGTCAGAATATCCGTGCCGGCCTGCTTGAAGGCATTGATCTGCGCGGAGAAATCGTCCGTCAGGTTCTGATAGCGCCCCGTGTCCGTCAGCCCATAGCCGAGCTTTTCAAGCACCGGCGGGAAGCCGACGACCTTGTCGCCCCAGGCATTGCCATCCCCGTCATTCGGAAAGAGCCCGCCGATCTTCTTGTTGGTTTCGATCTGCCCCCACATGCCGGTAAAGACGGCAATGATATCCTCCAGGCCCCAGAAGAAATGATAGGCATAGTCGAAGGGCTTCCAGGAAGCAGGATCGCCCGGATTGCCCTGCTGGCCGATGAACCAGGGCTGCCAGGGCGCGACCGTGGAAATACAGGGCATGCCCTCGCCTTCGCTGGTCGTCGAGACCGGATTGGTCGTCTCCGGCGTCGAGGAAACCAGCATCAGATTGATCTGGTCGTCGACGATCAGTTCCTTGGCGACTTCGGCGGCGCGGTTCGGATTGGACTGGCTGTCCTTGACCACAACCTCATAGTTGAGGCCGAGCTTCTTGGTCGTCGCCAGGAAAGCGTCGATGACGAACTTGTCGGCCTCGCCGAAGGCTGCAAGCGGACCGGTCTGGGGGCTGACATAGCCAAGCTTGATTGCCGCTGTCTGACCGATTGCCGGCGTGGCAAGGCTGGATGCGGCAATCGCTGCTCCGCCGGCTGCCGTCGTCTTCAGAAAATCGCGTCTCGTAAACATATGTCCTCCCATTGTCCTCTCCTCCCAAAGAGTGCGTAGTCAGGCAGACGATCAATCTGCCGGTCGGCGGCCATCCCAGGCCTCCTGCAAAAGCGCCCTGATCGAATCCCGGTCGATCGGGCGCGGGTTCCAGTAGGGATTTTCAACGGCAATCGACGCCGCACGGTCGATATCGGCCTCCGTCAGCCCGAATTCCTTCAGCGACAAGGGCGCGCCAATCGACTTGGCGAAATCCCACAGGCCGGCGCCGATCGAGCCTTCGAAGAGATCGGCAGCAGGGGCAAGTTCGGTTGCTGCGGCCTTGGCGTTGAATGCGGCCGTATGCGGCAGCATCACCGCATGGGTTTCGGCATGCGGGGTGTCGAAGGAGCCGCCGAGCGTGTGGCAGATCTTGTGATGCACCGCCATGCCGACCGTGCCGAGCACCGTCCCGCAGAGCCAGGCGCCGTAGAGCGCCTCATTTCGGGCATCGGCATCGTCAGGCGCTGTTACGATTTTTGGCAGGCTTCTGGAAAATGCGCGCAGCCCCTCGAGCGCCATCAGGGTCGAAATCGGATTACGGTCACGTGCATAAAGGCCCTCGAGCGCATGCGCCATGGCGTTGAGGCCGCTCGTCACACTCATCGAAACCGGTAACCCCAGGGTCAAGGCCGGGTCGTAGATGACGATTTCCGGCAGGATCCGCGCGTCACGTACAGTCGTTTTCCGACCGCCTTCCGTCTGGCCAAGAATGGGCGTGACCTCCGATCCGGCATAGGTGGTCGGCACGACGATCTGCAGAAGGTCGGTGCGATAGGCAATCGCCTTGCCGAGGCCGGTCGTCGATCCTCCGCCAAGCGAGACCACACAATCCGCCTCGGTTTCGGCCACCATTTTCATCGCAGTCTCGGTCACGTCGACCGGCGTGTGCATGGTAGCACCAGCAAAAACACCGCAAGCAAGGGAGCCAATTTCGGTTGCCAGCGCCTCCGCGTCCGCCCTTTGATGGGGCGTTGCAAGGACAAGCGCCCGCTTGCAGCCGGCTGTTACAATCCATTCGGCGACCTTGGTCCTGCTGCCGTCGCCGAAGACAATCCGGGCCGGACTGCCGGCATAGGAAAATGCGTCGATCATGCCGCCCTCCCCGGTTTTGCCCGGACCATGACGAAGGTAAGTTTCACCGCCTTGGCACTCCGTCCGTCGACCTCGACAGGATCGAAAGAGGTGACGAGTTCGGGCCGCACGCCAAACAGCGCGTCTTCGTGCAGGTGCGGGTCGCTTGCGTCATAAATATGCGTAGTGATCGTTTCAAAGCCCTTTGCACGCACGATGAAATGCAGATGCGCCGGCCGGTGCAGGGGATAACCGGCCGTAGACAGCAGCCGACCGACAGGACCGTCGGCCGGCACGCCGTAGCCGGACGGAACAATAGAGCGATAGGAAAAGCAGCCCTGCACATCGGTTCTGAACAGGCCCCGCAGATTATGTTCCGGCTGGAGATCCGGTTGCTGGTTCTCGTAGAAGCCCTCTGCATTGGCCTGCCAGGTCACGACCTCAGCGCCCGCGACCGGCAGGCCGTCGAGATCCTGGACGCAAACCGACACCATCAGCGGTTCGCCGATGCCATCGAGCGAGATCGACGAAGCCGAGGCACGCACGGGCGCATCGGCGCGGAAGAAGGGGCCGCGGATGGTATTGGGAGTCGCCCCCTTCGGCCGGCGCGAATTGATGTCTTCGACAAGTGCCGAAGCACCAATCAGGTCGGACAGAAGGACCCATTCCTGCCGGCGCTCGTCCGAAGCGTGACCGACCTCCGTCAGGAAGGCTATGAACCTTCGCCACTCGTCCTGGGTCGGCCGAAATTGCTTGATGAGGTCGTGCGCGTGGGTCACGGCGGCTGCGAGCAACTCGACTAGCCTGGCGTCCCTGCCGGCAGAAAAACGCTCAGCGAAGGCTTCAGACGATGTCGCCTCGCTGAATGTGAGCGGTTGAGAGCGCCCCGCCATGCCAATCCTCCCCGACTTGCTCTGCGACGTGTAGGGAGAATAGCAGGCAGAGCCACATTGATTGATGATTTTGTTGAAAGATACTATAACGGATCGTTATGAAGATCGATGAGCGTCACCTGATCCAGCTCGCCGCCGTCGTCAAGACAGGCGGCGTCACCGAAGGCGCGGCTTTGCTGGGACTTGCGCAACCTGCCGTCTCGCGCACCTTGTCTATGTTGGAAAAGCGCCTGGGCGAGCCGCTTTTCGTCAGGGGCCGTCGGCCCCTGCAGCCGACAACCTTTGGCCTGGCGCTCGCCGAGCATGGTTTCGTCATGCTGGCCGCCTCCCGCAAGGCCTCCGATCTCGTCGAGAGTTTCAGGGTCGGCAAGAGTGGCGTCGTGCGCGTCGGCGGCACGCCTTTTTTCATGGACGGGCTGATCGCTGGGATCTGTGCAGAGTTTCAGTCGAGCCATCCCGACGTGCGCATCGATCAGAGCTACGGCTACTTCCCGGACCTCAGGGCAGCGCTGAAAGCTGACCAGATCGATCTCGCTATCTGCCCGATCGATATTCTCGATGAAGGCTCGGGCCTCGAGTTTCAGCAGATTCTTCCCGGCCGCAACGTTGTCGCCTGCCGGGTCACGCATCCCCTGCTCTTAAAACGGCGGCCGCAGCCGAGCCATCTTCTCGAATATCCCTGGGTCGCACCGCCGCCGGGGAGCCCCTTGCTTGCGGATTTGCGCGCGCTGCTTCTCTCATTCGGCGCAACCGAGCTCAAGATCCGCTATTCGGGCGGTTCGCTGATGGCGGTGATCAACTATCTGAAGACCGCCGATGCGCTGACGATCATGCCCCATAGCGTCGTCTTTGCGCAACGCAAGGACAAATCGATCACGGCATTGCCCATCACCATTCCGCATCCTGAACGGGCACTGGCGATCCTCAGCCGTGTTGATGCGCACCGTTCGCCCGCCGTCGATCAGTTTGCCACATTTGTCCGTTCTGGTTTCGAAAGCTTGCGCCACCTGATCAAACGCCACGAAGAGGCGGTCGTTTGGGGTCTTTGATATGCCAGTCGTTCCGGTCGGTGAGGACTGTTGTCGGTACTTGCGGGGCGAAACATTGTAGGGCCGGCTGAACGAGATGAAAGTGCCGCTTCTCGTCGTTCACCGCACGGCCGATCCGTTGTGCAACATCAGGCACAATCCTGTTCATCAGATACTAAATTAGAAAGCCGTCGGGGGATCCGATGTGCGGCCGAGGAGACGAGGCTACCGGACACCTTTGCATCCGGTAGCCTCGCGTTCATTCGACTTGGTGTTCTCGATGCTGAGACCCGACTGGAATGTCAGGAAGCCGGGCATGTTCGTAAAACCGGTTACACCCTTCCTGACGACGTAGTCTGTTCGCGCCACATGAAGTAGACAAGCGGCGACAATTCGAGCGCTCTATCGACCGAAGCCTTCAGTCCGGCATTGACCACGATTTCCGTGCCGCGCAGGCGGCTTGGATTTTTGGGAGCGCAGACCCTCCTGCGCCCGATTGAAGAAGACCGCGAAATTTCCGAGCCCCAGCTGTTGCCCTACGAGCTGCTCGTAAGAGCAAGCTGTGGCAGGGGACCGGTCCGAGTGCTGATCCGCGCTAATCGGCACGGTGAAACGCGAACACCGCTGCCCGCCACGCGATCATTCGCCTGCTCAGCTCTTCACCGACCCGGCTGCCATGCCTGCCAGGAAGTAGCGTTGAGCAATCAGATACAAGACCAAAAGCGGGAGCGATCCCAGCACGCTCATCGCCATCATCTCGTTCCATTCGAAGGCATGTTGGCCCATAAGCAATTCGATGCCGATGGGAACAGTCCGCATGTCCATCGACTTCGTCAAAGTCAGGGCGAAGAGGAATTCGTTCCATGCCAGCAGAAACGTATAGACCGCCGTTGCGACAATGCCAGGCACCGACAGCGGGATGATCACACGCCATAGCGCCGTCCAGCTCGACCCGCCGTCGACAAGCACTGCCTCATCGAGTTCCTTTGGCAGGGTATTGAGATAGCCGGTCATGAGAAGGATCGCATAAGGCAGGGTGAAGACCATGTAGGTCAAAATCAGCGCGAAATAGGTGTTGAAAATACCGAAGGCGACGACCATGCCGAAATAGGGGATCAAAAGCGTGATCGGCGGCACGGTCTGCGTGCTGATGATGAACACGTTCAGCGTTTTCTTGAGCCGGAATGAATACCGGCTGAAAGCATAGGCCGTCAGGATGGCGATCAGCACCGTCAGCACCGTTACCACTCCCGCGACGAGATAGCTGTTGAGAAAGAAGCGAACCTTCGTTGGGTCGTTGAAGATCGAAAGATAGGCGACACTGGTGAATTGGTCGGGCAGCAGCCGCGGCGGCAGGGCAAAGATCTCAGTGTTTGATTTCAAGGACGTGAAGAACATCCACAAGATCGGAAAGCCCGCGAAGACCAGCCCGACCGCCAGCCCGAGATATGTCAGGAGGGTTGGCACTATGGTGCGACTGAGAGAGCGTTTTGCCATTGCCGGTCACCTGGCCTTCTGATGTTTGATGTAGAAATATGTGGCGCCCATCGAGATGATGAGAATGAAGATTGCGCTCGCCGACGCGCGCGAAAATTCATAACTCGAAAACGCAAGTTTGTAGGTGTATGTGCTGAGCACCTCGGTCGCATAGATCGGACCGCCTCCCGTCGTCATCCACACGAGGGGAAAGACCTGCATCGTCCAGATGAAATCAAGCAAGGCAATGCTGATGATGATCGGCATCAATTGTGGGATCGTGATGTAGCGGAATTTCTGGAATTCGTTGGCGCCGTCAATGCCGGCGGCCTCGTAGAGATCCTTGGGGATGCCCTGAAGACCAGCGAGAAGGCTGACCATATAGAGCGGGTATCCCGCCCAGATATTCGCAAAGGTCAGCGCGTGTAGCGCGGTTTTCGTCGAAGAGAACCACTCGACCTTGAAGTCAATGATATGGAGCGTCATCAGGATGCTGTTAACGACGCCATTCGGATCCAGGAGCAGCCGCCAGATGATGGCGATGATCACCGCCGTGAAGAGCCAGGGCAAAATGTAGAGAACACGCAGAATGCTTCTGATCAACGGATCGACACGCTGGCTGTTGAGCAAAAGGGCGAAGGCCAGACCGATCAGAAGATGGAAGATGACGCTCATTACCGTGAAGTAGAGCGTTTGCCCGACCGACTGCCAGAAAATCGGATCTTTGAAGATCGTCACATAGTTCTGCAAACCGACGAAAGACGCGTCCTTCTTCGTGATTGCACCGTCCATCAGCGAATAGCGCAGGACGGTGAGCATGGGAAACAGCATCAGCAAGCAAAACAAAAACGTTGCCGGGGCAACATAGAAGTACGGAACCAGCCTCTTTCTTATTTTGTATGATAGTATGCCACGCTTTCGCATTCTCGCTTGCGTCCGGATCATGGTTTCTGTGGCGAGGCTCATGAGAGGTAATTTCTCCCTGGTCGTGACGCATTGCTTCATCGCGGTGTGGCGGCAGCGTGATCGAAGTCTATCACGCTGCCGCCACCGTCTTGGGAGACTACTTGGCGAATTCGGCCAACCATTGCTTCTGCGTATTGGCGGCCGCCTCCTTTGCGGTTTGCTGACCGTCGAACATCTTTTGAACTTCGACGTTCATCTGGCGCATGAGATCTTCGGCCACCGGCAGTCCGACGAATTCGTTGGCCAGCTTCCCGCTTTGAAATATCTTGAAGGCTTCTTCAAACAGCGGGTCCGACTTGGAGAAGTCGGGTTTGGCGTGGATATTGCCCGGGAAGGCATTGGCGATCGACACGAGGCGGCTGTTCACTTCCGGGCTCATCAGATATTCGACGAGTTTCCAGGCTTCGGCCTTGTGCTCGCTTTTGTCGCTGATGCCGATGCCCCAGGAAGCATAGGGCAGCCCGCGCTTGCCGGTGTAGCCGTCGACGGCTGGAAGGGCGGAGATGCCGAACTTGAGATTGGGATTTCGCTGGCGAATGAGATTGATGTGCGCCAACGAGTCGATCATCATGCCGACACGCCCGTTGACGAACTCTTCGACCTTGTCCTGTTCCTTCTTGGCAAAAATACCAGGCGAGATGACGCCGGCGTCCTGCAGCGACTTGATATATTCAAGCGTGCCGACGACGGAGGCGTTTTCCAGATCGGGCTTGCCATCCTTCAGCATGGATGCTCCGGATGCCCAGACCCAGGACATCACGTCATTCTGGATGCCGCCGGGATTTTGCAGCGAAAGCGGTAGCACCCAACCGTATTGATTCTTGTCCGCATTGGTCATCTTCTTCGCGGCAGCGGCGAATTCGGTGCGGTTTGTCGGCATCTTTTCGACGCCGGCCGCCTTGGCCAGATCGAGGTTGACAAAGACCGGGTAGACGAACGAGGCAAGCGGGAACATGACGCTTTGCCCGTTGACCTTGATAATATCGGCGATCTGGCTCTGATCATATTTGGCATCAGCCATGAGGCTGTCCATCGAGGCGATCGCGCCCTGCTTTGCCAGGCCGTTGACCCATGCGCCGTCGAGGCCGACGACATCGCTGAGTGTCCCGGACGCTGCGCCCACAACGATCTGATCATGGGTCGCGGAATAGGGACCGCTGACGAGCGTCACCTTGATGCCGGGGTTTTTGGCTTCAAAGTCGTCCATGATGCTGCGCAGAGCGCCGGCGGGCATTTCTGGTTCCCACCATTGGATGAACTCGAGATTGGTCTGAGCAAAGGCGCAGGTGGCGCATAGTGCCCAGGCGGCCACAGCCGACTGAGCCGCCATGATATATCGTCTGACGTTCATGTTTCCCTCCCTAGGAATGATATTTTGCTCGATCCTCCCGATCGAGACCAAAGTAGGTTCCTTTAGCTGTCTGGCTGTCAATGAAGAACTGCAATCGGGAAAAGCAAGAAGGCTTCAGGAGCGAAGAAAATGATACTAATCTATTGATTTATATATGTTTTAGCTTTGGCTTTCGCGACGCTTTTTTCTTTCCATGATATTGCTCGTGTCGCATTTTTTCTTTACTTTCGTAAACAAATGAAAGCCGCGCCGCCCAAAGGAAAACAAATGAAAAGGCGACCGCTCGGTAGGGGTCGCGCCGCAATATGCGTCGATGCGTGGCACGCGCGCCAATTGCCAGACGCTGGTGCGGTACGTGGGATCATTGTCTCGCAACAGACCGTGCGCCTGTGGGCAGAGAAATTCGGTCGGCACTTTGCCGGCGAAATCCGCAGGCGGTCCCCCGCTCGGCCTGGCGACAAACGGTACCTCGATGAAGTTGTGACTACGATCGGCGGAAAGAAGAACTGGCTTTGGCGGGCTGTCGATCAGGATGGTTTCGTTCTCGACGTGCCGGTGCAGATAGCCAGCATAGGTCTGCGCTACACGAACTTCCATACGACATCGCTGTGTTCCCGCACACGCGCCGCTCTGATCACGGGCCGTAATCATCATTCGGTTGGCTTCGGTGTGATCAGCGAGGCGTCGACCGGTTATCCGGGCTACGATAGTGTCATAACCGTGTACAAGGGATACACAAACGATCTTCCCCGACGGCAACTCGGCATATTTGCACTCGTCCTTGATTTGCCTCAATGCATCAATCGAATTGAAGATCATCTTAACAGTCTTCGATGAACGCATCTCTCTTCAGGAGCGATACTATGCTGAGAGCAAAGCGCGATAGTATCGGTGGCCCGCAAGGCAGCGCGATACCGTCTTTAGGGGATTTTGAAGGCCGCGCCTTCGTTCTGCGGGTGATGGCGACTGTTGCCCTGTCGAGGCTCTTAAGGCGTCGAGAGGCCGACGGCCAGACCGAGCTCATAAAGGCACTTCAGCGCGCTATCGAACGAAAATGCGCAGCGGCCAAATTGCCTGGCGCTGATATCGCGGCTGCTTCAAAATACGCAAAAGAGGTGTTTGACGAAGCTCTGGATCGCGCAGGTAGATCTGCAGCTTCAAGACAGTGAAGCCCTGAGTAGGCAAGGGCAATCAGGTAGTTGTCGCCGACTGGAGGATCCGACGTCATCACGTCAATCAGTTTTGATTACCGCGTCACCGATATCGCTTCGAACGGACGCTCGAACTGCCAAAATCCATGGAGCGGCGGGCCCGTCGTTATCCGATCGAAGAACCATATACCAAGGTACGGCAATTATGAACATTCGGGAAATGCCATACAAGGAGTGTATTGCCGTCGTGAAAAGACAACGGCTCGCAAGGTTGGCATGCGCTCACGCCGACATCCCCTATGTTGTCCCTGTTCAATATGCATGTGCCGATGACAGGCTGTATATCTTCACTTTGCCTGGCAAGAAGCTGGATATCATGAGACAGAACCCAAATGTTTGCGTCCAAATTGACCAGCTCAAAAGCAAGCGTTCCTGGAAAAGTGTGGTTATCGACGCGAGATATATCGATCTTGAAGTCACTGAATGTCTCGAAGAGAAGCATCAGGCTTGGTCTCTACTCGCGCGACATCTCGATTGGTGGGAGCCAGGTGCTTTGAAGCCACCGTCCCGATGGACAGACGCACCATCAAAGACGCACATTTTTTTTGCACTCGATATAGTCGATGTGAGCGGGCGTGCTACGGCGAGCTAACAGACGGAGATGTCGCTAAGTGAAGAAAGCAAGAAACCGCTTTCTCGTCACACCAAAGGATTTCTGCCATGCAAAAAATTGAAGGCCAAAATTCTGATGACAAAACCGGTGCAACTGCGCCAACGATTGGAGAGATTGAAGGCCGCTTTCTTGTTCTCGAACTCGTCGCTTTGAGTTGCTCGACAAGGTTGCTTAGTCTCCACGACGGACAGGAAACGGCAGACCTAACGGCAGAGATACTGCGCGGCATTGAGACCGCTGGGCGAAATCTGGGTCTTCGTTTCCGCGACATAGTCGATGCGCAAAGCTACGCGGAAGATTTGTTGAGAGATGCTCAAGCCCAAGCGGATGGTCTTGAAGACATAAAACATGCATGCCTTAAATTGAAAGAGGAAAAGTAAGTTTAAATGTTGGGCAATTAAGCCCTGCGTTTGACAAGAGAGCTTTCAGCAGTTCGCCGCCCGATCTCAATTCTTTTATTGATAAAGGCGCTTCTGGATAGTCGATTTTCATCCCGTTAAGCCGGCGATCCCTGGCATTGACACCGGAGAGACTGAGAAGGTGTCCTCCGTTCGCCGATCAGCGCCGACATATCGTAGCCAACCAAGGTCTCGCATTTGACACACACCTGCCAGCCGCCGAGCTTCCGCTCCGTGGCTCGAGTTCGGCGAATGCTAAAGGCATGTCTTGACTGTAGAGAGGCCTCGTCAATGGATGGCAAAGTGATGCGGTGGACCGAGCGACAGGCCGCAGAACATGCCATTTGGTCCCCTGCTGGATTGGAGGTCCCCGAGGATCAGCTTCGGAACTGCGGATTGAAGGCGAGCGAAGGCTTCGTGGGTGGATACCGGATTATCACGTAATCCTGCGGTCTTCCTTCCCGACGCGAAGGACGAGTTGAGTTCGTCCTCTTCCTGTTTCCGCTCGTTTCGCGTCCGCCTACCAAATCACCGGCCTCATCGAACCCGAAAATGTTTGCCGTTCTTGACGCGCATCAAAGCGGCCGGATCGAAGTGGTAGTTTGATGGCGAGGCTCAATGTTGAGAGCAAGCAACTTTGCTGGGATCCGGATTTTTCGGACCCTGCTCGGCAAACAGGAGATGATCATGCCTGATACAGTTCCCATAAAGACCGAACAGAAGACGATGCCAGCCGCCGGCAACATCTGGTCGCCGTTCGAAACCTTGCGCACCGAAATTGACCGTCTGTTCGAGGATTTCGGACCGTCGTCGTTTCGGCCTCTCGCGCGGCCGTTTTTTGCGCGTACTGCGGCATCGTCGAATGATTGGATTGTGTCGCCTGCCGTCGATGTCGTCGAAAAGGACGATGCTTTCGAAGTGACGGCCGAAGTGCCCGGTTTGGACGAAAAGAACCTGGAGGTGAAACTTGCGGACGGTGTTCTGACCATCCGCGGCGAGAAGAGTGAAGAAAAGGAAGACAAGCAGAAAGCCTATCATGTTTCGGAACGTCACTACGGCTCGTTTCAGCGCTCCTTCCGGCTTCCCGACGGCGTCGAGGCGGACCAGGTCAGCGCGGCTTTCGCGAAGGGCGTTCTCAAAGTGACGCTTCCCAAGAGCCTCACTGCGAAACAGAACGATCGCAAGATCGAGATTAAGGCCGGCTAATCTGGGACAGGCGGGTGCGTCTAAGCACCCACCGCCATCAGCATCGCCGGAAGACAGCAGCAGACGAAATCGGCGACGAACACAACGGCCGGCAACCTCCTTGTGACGCCTCGTTGTTTTGCGAAGGAAGACTTGATCGAGCTGGTTCTCGGCCGTTGGCTAATGGTTTGGCTGTGGGCCATTCCATTTGGCGACGCAGCCTTTCTCACGTGGTGCGCAGTCATCATGCTGGCGTAGTCGTCGTCGCCTTATCCACGTTTTCGGGATCCGGCACCGACAGAGCCTAGGAGAAGGACGATGGGCATCGACATATCGCGCACTGCAGAAGCGTTGCTTTCGGGAGCGGGATCCTGCGGGGAACAGTGGACAATAGGAGATAGAAAGATGGGATCAAAAGTTCTCGCAAAGGCCGAGTGGGCGGCTTACTTCTCGCACCTCCACGAAGCCGTGCAAGGCAAGGAGATCAAAATCGAAATCGTGGGCGCGACTGTTGGCGACCAGATCCTCGTGAAATCCACCCCTCTGCTTGGGGCGACGTACGAAGTCAAGCAGGACATGCTCGAGCTATTGGTCGAGGGCATGACACATGTGATCGAAAGACCACGGAAAATCACCGTCCAGGATGAGGAAGGCGAGGTCGTCGCGATCGAAGTGCTTGATCTGGCCGACCGGCATCAGATCCTGACGTTCGCCAAGTGAAGATGGGGCTCGGCGAGGTGGTGAAGGTCGACGCACGCCAACCGAGCCTTGTCCTGCACGCCACCAAGGATCGGAGCGGCGCTATCGACGATCTCACGGAGATCAGCCTGTGTTCGCAGAACGACGCCTGCGAGGTGCTCGCCTCCAGCCCGTCGGGGATTGCCGCCGACGAAGCACGACTGCGGCGTCATCGGTATGGCCCCAACGTCATTAGCCGCGAGCAACGTGCCCCGCTGCTCAAAGAAATCTGGGTTCGCGCCAAAAGCCCACTGAACACCCTCCTGCTTATGCTTGCCAGCATTTCGTATGCGCTCGGCGATCTGCGAGCCGCGGTCGTCATATCGGCCATTGTCATCCTCTCGGTGGGGATGGCCTTTGTTCAGGAGCGTCGTTCCAGCCAGGCCGCCGCCAAACTTCGCGCGATGGTAAGGACGACTGTCAGCGTCCTTCGTCCGGGCACGAGCCAGCCTGAGGTAGCAGAAGAACCCGTCGAAGATCTCGTGCCTGGGGACATCGTGCGGTTATCTGCAGGCGACATCATTCCCGCTGATTTGCGCCTCATCGACGCCACAGACCTCTTTGTAAACCAGTCGACTCTGACTGGGGAGGCAATGCCTGTCGAGAAGGAGTCAGGTCCCGCCTCGGCACCCATCGGATCGGCATTCGATCGTCCAAACCTCTGCCTGATGGGATCCAACGTGGTTAGTGGATACGGAAGCGGTCTGGTGGTCAGGACTGGTCCGCAAACCTTCTTCGGCGCGCTGGCCGAAAAGGTGGTGGCCCGGCAGGAGGAGACGGCCTTCGATCTCGGCGTCAAGCGCTTCACCTGGCTGATGATCGGTGTGACCGTTGTTCTCGGCCCCCTTGTCTTTGTCATCAACGGAATCACCAAGGGAGATTGGCTTCAGGCCTTGTTGTTTGCCGTGGCGGTAGCCGTCGGGCTCACTCCCGAAATGCTTCCGATGGCGGTAACCGTCAACCTTGCAAAGGGCGCGCTCGCAATGGCCCGGTCGAAGGTGATCGTGAAGCGCCTGAACGCGATCCAAAACCTCGGAGCGATGGACATTCTGTGTACTGACAAGACCGGTACGCTGACGCAGGACAGGATCATTCTCAAGCAGCATGTTGACATCCATGGCGGCGACTCGCCACGAGTGCTGCACTTCGCCTACCTCAACAGCTACTTCCAGTCGGGGCTGAAGAACCTGCTCGACGTCGCAGTCCTCCAGCATGGGGATGTCCATGAAGAACTGGGGATCGACCAGCGCTTTCGAAAGATAGGGGAAATACCCTTCGACTTTGCCCGCCGACGTTTGTCCGTCGTCGTTTCTGACAATCAGGGCAAGCACATTCTCATCTGCAAGGGCGCGGTCGAGGAGATGTTCACGGTGTCCACCCACTACGAGGATGGCGGGGGGACCGGAATGTTGGATGCGAGCCACTTGGCGACGGCCAAGGAAGAGACTGTCGCACTCAACGAGAGTGGATTCCGCGTGGTCGCCGTTGCGTACAAGGAGATCACCGAAACGAAGTCGAGCTATAGCGTGGAAGACGAAAGCAATCTTACTCTGCTCGGCTACATCTCGTTTCTGGATCCTCCCAAGGAGAGCGCCGCCAACGCCATCGCTGCGCTGGAGGCGAAAGGGGTGCGAGTGAAGATACTCACCGGAGACAACGAAATCATCACGCGCAAGATATGCGGCGATGTCGGGATACCGGCTGGCGACATTCTGCTTGGGTCGCAGCTCGAGGGAATGACGGATATCGAGCTCGCAGAGAAAGCTCTGGCTGCAACGGTGCTTGCGAAACTGACGCCAATGCAAAAAGAGCGCGTCGTCAGTGTCCTTCGTTCGAGCGGTCATGTGGTCGGTTTTCTCGGCGATGGAATCAATGACAGCCCGGCGCTCAAGGCCGCCGACGTTGGCGTATCAGTCGACAGCGCCGTCGATATCGCGAAGGAAAGCGCGGACATCATCCTGCTGGAAAAGAACCTTCTCGTACTGCGAGACGGCGTTGTCGAAGGGCGTAAGGTGTTTGCGAACATCACGAAATACATAAGGATGGGCGCGAGTTCGAACTTCGGCAACATGTTCAGTGTCATAGGGGCCAGTCTGTTCCTGCCATTCCTCCCGATGACGGCAATACAGGTACTGACCAACAACCTGCTCTACGACGTCTCGCAGACAGCCATCCCGACCGACACTGTCGACGAGGAATTTATCGCCACGCCGCGCCGATGGGATATTGGTGGTATCTTCAGGTTCATGCTGCTTCTTGGGCCGGTTAGTTCAATCTTCGACTATGTGACGTTCGCATTGATGCTATTCGTTTTCAAGGCATGGAGCGATCCGGCCCTGTTTCAGACGGGATGGTTCGTGGAATCACTGCTCACCCAGACATTGATCATCCACATCATACGTACCGCTCGCGTTCCTTTCATTGAGAGCAACGCCAGTGCAGCACTTGTTGCCACGAGCATCGTTATCGGGATCATTGGCATCATTCTGCCCTCCACCGAACTGGGAACCGCCCTGGGATTTGTCGCCCTGCCCTGGCCATACTGGCCGTTGTTGGCAACAATTCTCTTGTCGTACGCAATGTTGACGCATCTTGTAAAACGCTCGTTTGTGCACACGTGGGGAATGTAAGAAGCGGAAGCAAGATGCAAGGATGTCAGGTCATCTCGACTGCTTCCGAAGCGCGGTATCTGTTCAGACTTTGAGAGCAACATTAATCCTATCTGGCAGTTTGTCGCCCAACCGATCCTCAATTGGCACTAGATGCTGTAATGGGCCGGCGTCACACTTTAGAGCAGCTCTCAGGTGCCAACGAGCACCAAAAGAACCTGACCTGTGGCTGCAAAGTCACTGGGTTACGAGACGGCGTGGGATCCTGCGCTCTCGATGCGGAACGCGCAAAGCTGGCCGGCGGGGAGCGGCGAAGACTTGTCAACGATGAAGCAGGCAGGCGCTCTTGCGACCGCCCACCAACCAGCTTCGCCACCGCGGATCCTGCTAGATTGCCAGATGCGTCTGGGGATCGAAGAAGTGCAGTTTGGCCACATCGATCGCCAGGTTGATCATTGCGCCCGGCTGGACTGTGCTGACGGCTTCGAACTTCGCCACGGCGTTTGCCGCACCGCTCAAGTCCTCGACGGCATCGGGGTCACCAGAGTCGATCCGCACGGCTTCGATCTTTAGATGAACGATCAGCTCGGAGCCCAGTTCTTCGATCGTTTTTACAAGGGCCGGGATCGTCGGGTAGCGTGATCCCGATTCCAGACTGCTGTCATAAAGGTCTTCCGGGCGAATACCGAAGATGACCGTCTTGCCTTCGAACGCCGCCAGACCGGGAGATGCCTCGAATGTACTCGTCGACAGCGGTATGGAAAAGGTCGGCAGATCGATCCTGCCGTTCTGCAAACGACCTTCGAACAGGTTCATGGACGGCGAGCCGATGAAACCCGCAACGAAGGCATTGACCGGCCGGCTATACAATGTCTTTGGCGTGTCGACCTGCTGAAGGACGCCGCCCTTCAAGACGGCAACCCGGTCGCCCATGGTCAACGCTTCGGTCTGATCGTGCGTCACATAGATCGTCGTCACGCCAAGCTGTCTTTGCAGGCTGACGATTTCGGCGCGCATCTGCACGCGCAGCTTGGCATCGAGGTTTGACAGGGGCTCGTCCATGAGAAAAGCTGCCGGCTCCCGCACCATTGCCCGTCCCATGGCGACCCGCTGGCGTTGGCCGCCGGAGAGCGCGGCCGGTTTGCTGTCGAGCAGCGTATGCAATTGAAGGGTCTTTGCTATTTCGTGGACCCGCTTCGTGCGCTCTTCCTTGCTCTTGCCCGCAAGTTTCATCGAGAAGGCAATATTTTCGAACACCGTCATATGCGGATAGAGCGCATAATTCTGAAAGACCATCGCTATGTCCCTGTCCTTCGGCGCGAGATCCTCGACATTCTCTCCACCGATGCTCAGGGTCCCGCTGCTGATCTCCTCCAGTCCGGCGATCATGCGCAATGCCGTCGATTTCCCGCATCCCGAAGGGCCGACGAGGATGAGGAACTCGCCATCATTTATCGTCAGGCTAAGATCCTTGATCGCGTGGAATTTGGTTCCAAAGGTCTTGCAAATCTTATCCAGTACAACAATAGCCACGGCACTTCCTCCTTATTATCATCGCCATCCAATCCTGAAGACAGCTCCCCCCCGGCGCTGTTTCAGAGCGAACCGAAACCGTCATCTGCGCAGCGCCAATCCGATCGCCCAGGGCACCGGTGTGATGAACTCTCAGTCTGGCGGCGCAATCGGTCTGGGCACGGACGCATTTTCCCTCGCCAGCCACGCGAGACAGGCGCTTTGATCCGGCAGAGCCATGCGGCCACCCTGGCCCGTCACCGAGATCGCGGCTGCGGCAGTTGCATAAACGGCGCAATCGACAGGCTGTTTTCCCTGCGTCAGCGCAAAAGCATAAGCGCCGTGAAAGCAATCTCCGGCGCCCGTCGTGTCGACCGCTCTGACCTCGTAGGCCGGAACATGCCATGAAACGGCGTCCCCCGCCTGCCTGATATAGGATCCTCGCTCACCGTCGGTCAGAACGACTGCTGTGCGGTCGTCAGACCAAAGCTTGTGCAGGATCAACGTCGGATCGGTTTCGCAGGAATAAGTCTGCGCAAATTTCAATGGCAATACGAGATGATTGGAGAAGCTCATCAATCGTTCGGTCGCAGGCCCGACCGTCCATTCAATGTCTGCCACAACCGCCAGGCCCAGTTTGCGGGCGCGGGCAACGATCGTATCGGCGTGGGTGGCATAGCCGTCGATCAACAGCACCTGAGCTTGTGCAAGAGTGCTGTCGGCCAATGCCTCGGAGGTTCCGTGCGGCACATCATCGTCATAGGCGATAAACCTGTCCCCTTCAGGTCCGACCGTGATAACCGACCGTATTGGCCTGGCATCGGGGCGGCGCGGTGCAAAGGATATATCGACCCCGTGCCGTTCAAGCTCGCGGGCGCTGATATCGGTAAGAGGCTGATCACTCAGCCAACCGATGAAACCGGCCCGTCCCCCTAGCTTTGCGACGGCAACAAGGGCCGTCGCGACATTGCCGCCGTGGTCCTGGGTGCGGCTTGTCACCTTCCCCTTGCCGGCACTCAGCGGTCGGTCGACATAGATTATATCGTCGATCGCCAGTGCCCCGAAGCCGAGAACCTGAAGGTTGTGCGTCACTCGTCAACCGCCCGCGGCAGCGAGCGCCTCTTGCGGCGCCATACCGCTGTGAATAACAAGCTTGAAGGCGCGCGCCGCCATCGTCGTATCGCCGTGTCCCCAGAGGTTTCGTCCCACCACGGCGCCCTTCGCTCCCGCCCGCAAGGCGTCGGCGGTCTGGGTCAGAGCCCCGAGCAGATTTTCCGTTTTCGGACCGCCCGCGATAACGATCGGAACCGGGCAAGTTGCAACGGTTGCTTGGAATGAGTCGAAATCCCCGGTGTATCCGACCTTGATCACGTCGACGCCGGTCTCAAACCCGATCCGCACGGCATAGGCGATTTCGTCGGGGGTGAAGACGATCTTGCCGCCATTTGAATAGTCGCGCGGATAGACATGCGCAACGACCGGCATTTCAAAGCGAGCGGCGGCGTTGACCGTATCGGTGAGCCAGCGAATATATTCGCCTTCCGTATTGCCGCGCACCGGAATGGCAACGGCCAGAGCATCGGCACCGTAGCGTACCGCATCCTCAGGGGTCGCGATCAACTGACGGATTCGATCGTCCGGCGTAAAGCAGCCGGCTTGAATGACCAGTGCGGCCTTGCCCGCATAGGCGGGCCACAAGTGGCGCGCAGCACCAGGCTGAATGCTGATATAATCCGGCTCTCCGGCCATCACGCGCTTTAGAGCGCCCGGCAGATCCGCCAGGCCGCCCTCACGGACGTTGCCATAGCCAACGAAGTGGTCAACCGCGCCACCGAACAAATGCCCCGACGGATGTGAAAACAGCCGTGACAGGCGAATTTTGGTTCCAAGGCCCATATCGATGCTGTCCCTTTACAAGTTTGATTTCGCATTGAGACCCTAACTCGAAAATAAACGAATATTCAATATTTCGATTTCTTTCGTTTTGATCTAAAATAATGATAACGTGGACTGG
The DNA here is from genome assembly GCA_900473185.1 of Hyphomicrobiales bacterium. GTDB lineage: Bacteria > Pseudomonadota > Alphaproteobacteria > Rhizobiales > Rhizobiaceae > Rhizobium. Next base: position 166,736 of record UCKU01000006.1, read on the forward strand.
GCACACGCTGACATCGTCTTTTCTCGCGTCTTTTGACCACAGTTGGTCGCCGTGAATTTTCGATTTTCGAAAGCTCGGTACCGTCACTTATTCGAAAGGAATTCGAGGTCACACATGCTTGCGGAACAACGGCGACATCAGATCATGCTGGAACTTCAGCGGACCGGCCAAGCGCGCACCACGCAGCTGGCGGAAAACTTCGGCGTCTCCGAGGTGACCATCAGATCCGACCTGGAAATTCTGGATGCCAAGAAGCAGCTCATCAAGACACATGGCGGTGCGATAGCTTTGCCGGCCAGTTCGCCCGCGGCAGCCTTCGAAGAGCGGATGAACCGTAATTTCGATGCCAAACGACGCATCGCACAGATGGCGGCACGCCAGATCATCGACAACCAGTCCATTGTGTTCGACAGCGGCTCGACGCTGCTGCAGGTCGCCATGCAAATGCCCCCGGTTAATAACGTCGTGGTGGCCACAACCGCGATGAATATCGCGCAGCATCTGATGTACCGGCCGGGGCTCGATGTGCATATGATAGGCGGCCGGGTCTTTCCAAGCACCGTCAGCACGATCGTCTCGGATTCCGACAAGGCCGTGGGCGGCCTTGTCGCCCACCAGGCGTTCCTCAGCGCTCATGCCATCGATCACGCATTCGATGTCGTCGATGTCTCGGAAGACATTGCGCGCACCAAACGCAATCTGGTCCGCATGGCGAGGCGCGTGATCCTCGTGGCGGATTCCAGCAAGTGGGATATTGGCGCCTCGTCCAAGGCATTTTCGCTTTCCCGGGTCGATCTGATCATCACCGACACCGGCATGCCGCATGGGATTCGCGGTCGGCTGGACAAGCTCGGCGTCGAAGTGCGCTATGTGTAGAGGCGGTTACGCTAGCAATTGTACTTTACGTAACAAAAAATTTTGCGCATGCGACATTGTCAGGCTACAAACGCAGTTCGAAAGCCCTCACACTGACCGCCTTTGCGACATCGGCTGACGCAGACGTGCCTTGGCGCAGTGCAACCAGAATTGCCAATGGACAAGATGACGATCAAAACCATGGACGATTTCGCCCGGTCCTGTGGCGTTTCTCGTCCAACGCTTTCGAGGTATTTCGATGACCCGAACAGCGTAAAGTCGGTGACGCGCAAACGCATCGAGGACGCGCTGTCGGCATCGGACTACCGTCCTAATCTCTATGCGCGCAATCTCAATCGCAAGAGAACACGGAACATCGGCATTCTCGTGCCTGTCATCACAGATCCATTCTATGCCGAAATGGTCAACCGTCTGGAATTGCTCGTCCGTGGTGAAGGTTACTGGCCAATCGTCATCTCGTCCCACGGCTTGCGAGATCTTGAAGCCGAAGCTGTGAACACGCTTCTGTCCTTGAAGGCTGCCGGCGCGATCATCGCGCCTCTAGGTCTCTCGTCCGAGCCTGGCATCTTCGAGAAACTCCGGGAGAGCATTCCCATTGTCTACTTCGATACGTTCATCGAAGGCGACACGCCCTTCATTGGCAACAACAACGCCCAAAGCGTTGCGACAATTGTCGACTATCTCTGCCGATCGGGCGAGCCGCCTGCATATTTCGACATTCCGCATGTCAATCACAATTCCGGGGAGCGGCTGGCAAGCTATATCGCCACGATGGCATCACTCGGTTTCGAACCGGTCGTGTTTGGCGCCACCGAGAGCTACGGCTGGGATTTCGAACGTATGGGATATGAGCAGACCGACGCAATGATCGCCGCTGGAACGCTCCCGGGCAGGACGATCCTTTGCGCGAACGATCGCCTCGCCTTCGGCGCGATGGCAGCCGCCCACTCGCGCGGCCTTCGCGTCGGCCGCAGGAGCGATAGCGATCTTCGCATCGCCGCCCATGACGACCACCCTCTCAGCCGCTATACCTGCCCGCCATTGACGACGATGGCGCAAGACTTCACCGCCATGGCACGCAGCAGCGTTGACACATTGCTTTCGATGCTGGACGAAGACAATGACGCCAGGCAAGTCGTTGCAGGAAAAATCATCCTCGACGGTACATTGGTGATGCGTCAGTCGGCGTGATCGACGAGGCTGCGCCATCCGGCAACCGCCTCTTCCACCGCACGCCGCGCCGTCGGAATGTGCCGCCCCATGGAAACGAAACCATGGATCTGGTCCTGCCAATGCCGCAGGATTACAGGGACACCCGCCTCGGCAAGCCGGCGGGCATAGGCCTCGCCTTCGTCTGCGAGAATATCCTGGCCCGCAATCGCGACGAAGGCCGGCGGCAAGCCGGCGGCATTTCCGACGCGCAGGGGTGAGACGCGCCAATCAGAGATATCAGTCTCATCGCGGATATAATGATCGCGGAACCAGCGCATCGTCGAGGCAGTCAAGCCGTATCCTTCTGAAAACCTGACAAAGCTGTCGGTCGTCTGCCCAGCATCGGTGTTGGGGTAAAGCAGAAGTTGCGCCGAGACTTTCTGCGCAACGCCATCCCGCGAGAGAAGTGACAGGACAGCGGCCAGATTGCCGCCGGCACTATCGCCGGCAACGGCGATCCGATCTGGATCGATACCGAGCGCGCTTGCCTGCTCCACCACATAGGCAAGAGCCGATACACAGTCCTCCAGGCCCGCCGGGAACTTGTGCTCGGGCGCCAGCCGATAGTCCGGGCAAAGTACGATGCAGGCACCGATATTCGCAAACCACCGGCAGATCTCGTCATGGGATTCGAGCGTGCCGACGACCCAGCCGCCGCCGTGAAGGTAGAGAAGTGCTGCCGCATCCGCGTTCGGAGCGCCCACGCCGCGATAGATCCTGAGCGGGATCGGGCCGCCAGTCCCGGCAATTGTTCTGTCCTCGATGGCCGCGACCGGCTCGCGATCACCCTGCAATGTCGGGCAACCCGCGTCATAGGCAGCGCGTGCCTCGTTGACTGTTCCGCGTTCAAAGGGCGGCTGGTTTGCGGCGCGACCGAGCGCCAGGACATGCGCGGCGCCGGGATGCAATCGATCTTTCATCGTTTCACCTCAAGCAAGCAGGCTGCGGGCTTCATCTTCGCCAAGCAGCGGCGGTTGTGCGACTGTGCCCGCAATCGCAACCGCGCTCCTGGCCTCGCTGGATGCCAGGGTCGCTTCCATGATCTCGAGAACATGAAGGGCCAAATCGCCGGAGGCACGTGGCGCCCTGCCCTCGCCAAGCGCGCGGACGAGATCGGCAACGCCCAGCATGCGATAATTGGCGCGGTCGGGAGTGCTATACGGCCAGTTCAGGGCGCCATACAGCTCGCCCTCGCTTTCGAAATTCTTCCATTCGGCGCCGCGCTCGGAAAGCGAGACCGTTCCGCCGAACGTATCGGGATCAGGCAGCCGCAACGAACCTTCCGTGCCGTGCACCTCGATCGGATGATTGGAGTGCCGGAAGACATCCCACGACGCACCGAAATTCACCGTCGCGCCCGATTGAAATTCAAGAAGCGAGAGCACGTTGGTCGGCGTGCCCACTTTGAACGTCGTGTTCTTGAAGGGGCCATCAGCCGTGATCAGCCGTTCTTCCTGGCCTTTCGTCGCCATCGCCATGACGCTTTTCACCGGGCCGAGCAGATTGACCAGCATCGTCAGATAATAGGGACCCATGTCGAACATCGGTCCGCCACCGGGTTGATAATAGAATTGCGGATTGGGATGCCAATGTTCCATGCCGCGGCCGAACATGAAGGCGGTGCCACTGACCGGGCGGCCGATCGCACCTGCATCCATCAGTCCTCGTGCACGCCGGCCGGCGGCGCCGAGGAATGTATCTGGAGCCGAACCCAACAGAAGACCGCGACCTCCGGCTTCCGCCACTAGCTTGCGGCCCTCGGCGGCCGACGTCGCGAGCGGCTTTTCGGTGAAGACGTGCTTGCCCGCAGAAAGCGCCGACATCGTTACATCGAAATGGACGGCCGGGACGGTGAGGTTCAGGACAAGGTCGACTTCGGGGTCGGCCAGGAGCGCATCGACCTCCATGGCACGGATACCATATTCCTTCGCCCTCAGCGCCGACATGTCGGATGAGATGTCGGCACAGGCCCTCAATTCAACTCCGGCAAACAGGGCCGCGTTACGCAAGTAGGTCATCGAGATATTGCCGCAGCCGATAACGCCGATGCCCAGCCTGGTTTCCGGATATGCTTTCATGAATTGGCCTCCCCACCAATTTCAGATGTTTCGCCCATCATCGACGGGCATCGCTGCCGCCACAATCGCTATAGAACATTTTATTTCTTGACGCGCGATAAATTTTTATAAACCATGCGGAAATAGTAATCCGGCCGTCACATGCGGCTCGCCAGGGGACGCGCCACTTCACCATCACGCCAAGAGCGCGGTCATACCGGTCCAGCGGCATATCAACGAAGGCCTACGCAGGTCGAAGTCAAGGAATGGGCATGAGTATCAAAGACCTGAAAGTCGGCTGCCAGACATTCACCTGGGAAATGCTCGGGAAAAACTGGAACGGCAGCCCGGACGATCTGCTGAAAGCCATTGCGGAGGGCGGCTACACGGGCATCGAGATTACCGACACGATGATCGGCCACTACGCAGATCGTCCCGATGATTTCGCCGCGAGCCTGAAGAAACATGGCCTGACGCTCGTGTCTTTTGCGATGGGCTCCAAAAGCGGCTTCACCGTCAGGCAGGAGATCGAGAGCGATCTCAGGACCACACAGCACTGGATCGATTTCGCCGCCGCCTTTTCCGGCGCTCTCGTTTCGATCGGCTCGGCGACGGTTGTCTCCGAGGGACCACGGGAGGCGAAATTCGAAATCGCTGCAGAGTTCTACAATCGGGCCGGCGAACTGGGCAAGGCTTCCGGCGTGGATATCGCCGTGCATCCGAGCTCGCACCACAACACATTGCTGTTCGACCGTGCCGATTATGACCAGATCTTCTCGCTTATCGACAAGAACCTCGTCGGCTGGGTGCCGGATACCGGCCATATTCTGCGCGGCCACGACGATATTCTGGATACGCTGCGAACCTATCAGGATCGTATCCGCTATCTGCACCTCAAGGACGTCGATGCAGACGGCAAATGGGCCATGCTTGGCAAAGGGGTCTGCGATACGGCCGCCGTGATCGACATCGTCGCTGCCGCGCCGCACTTCAATGGCTGGCTGGTCCTGGAAGAGGAATCAGACACGGCCGCTGCCGACCCTGCAGTTGCCGTAAAGACGAACCGCGAAACGATGCGCCGCTACGGCGCTTGAGGAAGAGACATGATCCGTAAGGAAGACCGGCGGCTGCGTGTGGGTGTGCTCGGCTGCGGCCCGATCGCACAGTTCGCCCATCTCGAATCCTGCGTGAAGGCCGGGAATGCCGATCTGTACGCCATCTGCGACGCAGCACCGGACCTGCTTGCGCGCATGGGCGCGACATACGAACCACAGAAAATGTATGCCGATTATGACGCGATGCTCGCCGATCCCGAGCTTGAAGCCGTCATCATCGCCACCTCGGACGCCTATCACGTGCCGATGTCGGTCAAGGCGCTCGATAGGGGAAAGCATGTGCTCTGCGAAAAACCGACCGGTGTGACGATCGAGGAGGGCCGGGCGCTCGCCGACGCCGTCAAGCGCTCCGGCAAGGTGCTGCAGGTCGGTCACATGAAACGGTTCGACCCGGCGCTGGAGGCAGCCCGGGACTTCGTCCGTGACGATATCGGCGAGATCTTCGCGCTGAAAGCCTGGTACTGCGACTCCACTCACCGCTACACCAATACCGATGCGGTTCAGCCGCTGCCGATCACCAGCAAGTTCGCCAGAAAACCCTCCGGAAATCCCAAGGCTGACCTGCGCCAGTATTTCATGCTGGCGCATGGCTCGCATCTCGTCGATACCGCCCGTTTTCTGTGTGGCGAGATCGTCGCGGTGCGAGCCCGCCTTCTCGAACGCGCCGGCGCCTATTGCTGGTTCGTGGAAACCGAGTTCGCCAATGGCGCGCTCGGTCATCTCGATCTGACGGTCGCGGTCCGCATGGACTGGCATGAGGGCTTCCAGCTCTACGGCGAAAACGGTTCGGTGATCGCCAAGACCTTCAATCCCTGGTACCTCAGGGCAAGTGAAGTCGAGATCTTCCACGAGAAGGACGCGACGACCCGCAAGCCACTGGGAGCCGACGGGCACTTCTTCCGCCGGCAACTGGAAGGGCTTGCCGATACCGTGCTGAACGGCGCACCGATGCGCGGCGCCGATATAGAGGACGGCATCGCTTCGATCCGCGCCATGGTCGCCATCGCCCGCTCGGTTGAAACGGGCGAACGTGTCGAACTCGCAACCGTCACGGGATCGGTCTGATGCAGCTTGGCATCTTCGCAAAGACCTTCCGGGGCACCGATCCCAAACAAGTGCTCTCGGCCGTGCGTAACAGCGGATTTGCGACCACGCAGTTCAATCTCGCCTGCGTCGGACTGCCGTCGATGCCGGATGCAGTGGCGCCGGAAACGATTGCCGCGATCCGGGCGGCATCTGAAGAGACCGGCGTTTCGCTCGCGGCACTTTCAGGCACCTATAACATGGCCCATCCGGACAAATCCGTGCGGGAAAGGGGGCTCAAACAGCTTGGGGTGGTGATCGAAACGGCAGCGGCCTTGCAGATTCCGCTGGTGACGCTCTGCACCGGCAGCCGCCATGCCCAAGACCAATGGATACATCATCCGGATAATGCGCTTCCGTCCGCCTGGGCTGATATGGCGGCCGAACTGGAAAAAGCGCTGGACCTTGCCGAGCGGTTCGACATCGATCTCGGCATTGAGCCGGAACAAGCAAACATCGTCACCTCTGCCGCCGATGCGGTGCGGCTGATCGTCGAGATGGGTTCGAAGCGTCTGCGCATCGTGCTCGACCCGGCAAACCTCTTCGAGCAGGCTACACCAGCCGAAGTGTCCGAGATCGTCGCCAGGGCGATCGAACTCTCGGCCGGGCATGTGGCGATGGCCCATGCGAAGGACCGCCATGCCGATGGCAGCTTTGCGACGGCAGGTCTGGGTATCGTCGATTTCCCTGCCTTCATCGACGGCCTGCGCGCGAGCGGTTTCGACGGTGCGCTCGTCACCCACGGTCTTGCAGCGGAAGAAGCACCCGCCGTCGCCAGATTTCTTTCGGATCTGATCCGATGAAGGTTCAAAACACCCTCAGGCGAGACGATGCCGACCTTTCCGTCCACGACTGCGGAACAGGCAAAGCCCTGCTGTTTCAACACGGGCTCGGAGGCAATGAGGCGCAGGTCGGACAGGTTCTCCCCGAGGGGCTCGACTGGCGGCGGATCACGACCGAGTGCCGCGGACATGGCAGCTCGACGCTCGGCACACAACGCCCCTTTTCGATTGCGATGTTTGCGGCAGACGTCATCGCCGCGGCAGACGAAAAGGGAATAGACCGGTTCATCGCCGGCGGCATCTCCATGGGCGCAGCCATCGCGCTACATCTGGCAAAAACGCACCCCGAGCGCGTCATCGGTCTCATCCTGGTCCGCCCGGCCTGGTCCTTTGCCCGTGCGCCCGACAACCTTACGCCGATCCGCGGGATTGCGGCCTTGCTGCGATCTCATCCACTTGCCGAAGGCAAGGCGCTTTTTGCCAGGTCGGCGACAGTGGAACGTCTGCGGGTGGAAGCGCCAGACAATCTCGCTTCCCTGCTCGGTTATTTCGAGCGCCCGGATGCGTCGGCCTTTGCCGACGTGCTTGATGACATCGCCTCGGATGGCACCGGCGTTTCGCGAGAAGACGCGGCAACGCTTGCTATTCCGGCCCTCGTCCTCGGCAATCAGCAGGATGCCATTCACCCTCTCGCCGTTGCACGGTTGACGGCTGACGCGCTTCCAAATGCGCATTTCCTCGAAGTGCCGGCAAAGGCAGCGGGTGCGGAAGCTCATTTCGCCGCGGTCCGAACGGTGATCCAGCAATTCCTTACCACAGAATTCAAACATCGGAGCCTCGCTCAGCCATGACATCGAAATCTCCCTCGGGCGGCGCCATCGCCGCATTGCCGCGGCACAGGCTGCTCGGCGAGTTTTCACTCTGGTCCGCAGATCTTGCCAATATGGAACGCGACCTTCACCGCATCGAACCCTATGTCGATCTCCACCATATCGACGTAGCCGATGCGCGCTTCACACCCGGCTTCCTGTTCTTTCCCGATTTCGTCGCCCGCATCGCCAAGCTGACGGCAAAACCGATCCATGTGCATCTGATGGTCGAGGCCGAGATTGTCGAGGAGCAGACACGCCAGTTCATTGAAGCGGGCGCCGATCTCGTTAGCGTTCATGCCGAGAACGGTGAAGCAGGCTTGCGCGCGGTGGCACTCGCAAAGGAGCTTGGGGCCGAAGCCGGCGTCGTTCTGCGGCTGGAAACCCCGGTCGCCGAGGCAGAACCGTTCCTCGCCGAGGTCGCCTTCTTCACGCTGCTCGGCACCTCGATCGGCGTCAAGGGACAAAGCCTTTCGGACAAGGCTTGCGACCGGCTTCGCGAAGCGCGCTCGCTGATGAAGCGCGCCGGACGTGAAAAGGAGATCGTTCTTGCGGCAGACGGCGGCATCCGCGAACAGACCGTTCCACTGTTGCGGGCAGCAGGTGCAGAGACGGTCGTGCTCGGATCACTGGCGTTCGGTGACACGGATCTGCCGGGGCGCATCGCCTGGCTGCATGCTCTGGAGACCCGGCCCTGATGAGCAGGATTGCGCTTGCATTCGATCTGGGTGGCACGGAGTTGCGCGCCGCACTGGTTGGCGACGGCGGCAAATTGCTGGCTTTCGCATCCGTGCCGACACGCGCCAGGGATGGACCGGATGCGGTCATCGAGCAGATCACGATGCTTGCCGAGAAAACCTGCTCGCAACGTCCCGACGCCAGGCCGCTCGGTATCGGCATCGGAGCGCCCGGCCCGCTCGATCCGGTCGCGGGCATTCTTACAGCGCCGCCGACGCTCTCGGGCTGGCGCGAAGTCCCCCTCGCGCGCCTTCTTCAGGACCGCTTGAGCCTGCCTGTCCGGTTGGAGAACGATGCGAACGCCGCCGCTCTCGGCGAATGGCGTTTCGGCGCCGGCCGCGGCGCGGCCTCGCTGGTGTTCGTCACCGTGTCCACCGGCATCGGCGGCGGGGTGATCTCCGATGGCCGGATCGTGCACGGGCGCCGCGGGCTCGCAGGCGAAATCGGCCATATGACCATCACAAGCGAGAGCGAACGATGCCTTTGCGGGGCGGTAGGCTGCTTTGAGGCGGTGGCGTCGGGCACGGCACTCGGCCGGCGTGCGACGGCACTGACAAAACCGGGTGACGGTTCGGTGCTACGAACACTGTCCCACGACGGCGAGGTGACGGGCCGACACGTTGTCGAGGCTGCGCGCGGGGGTGACGAAGCAGCCCTTGCGCTGATTGACAGGGAAGCCCGCTGGCTGGGCATCGGCTTTACCAATCTGCTCCATCTCTACTCGCCCGACATGATCGTCATGGGCGGCGGAATTTCCCATGGCTACGATCTCCTTCGCGAACCGATCGAGGCCACCATTCAAGAGCGGGCGATGCCCGCCTATCGCGATGTGCCGGTCGTGCCGGCACAACTCGGAAGGCATGCCGGCTTGATCGGCGCCGCAAGCCTCATCTTTCCCAATTGAGAGGTTCCGGGTCTACCGTTTGCGGAGCCATTTCGGCTGCGCAGCACCGCATCACGCCGTGGATTGATGGTCTGAGCGAGTCGGTCGGTGTGCACCAGACGGTCGCAGGCTATTCAAAGAGAATGAGGCTTGCCGGAGTTGGCGGCAGCGGTTTGACCATGACACCGGCAAGGCCGGCCAGTCTTGCCATCTCAGTCAGCTCACTTTGCGTATAAGCCTGACCGGCCGGCGTGCCGGCGAGCATCTCCCAGGAGAAGGCCGCGGGAAAAGGCGGCGACACGCCATCTTCGTTCGGCACGAAATCGACAGCGACGATCCGACCATCCTCCGCAAGGCTCGCGATGATCCTTCGTAACAATTGGGCACATGTCGCCAAATCGAAGTGGTGCAGAAAATTCGGAAGCAACACGAGATCATAACCCGTGCCCCACTCAACATCGAAGGCACTGCCGGCGATTGTCCGATACCTATCAGCCACGCCGGCTTGTTCCGCATTCTGCCGCGACAGTTGCAATACGGCGGCCCAGTCGACGGCAACTATCTCCGCCGATGGAACGGCCTTCGCAATTTCGATCCCGAAAACGCCTGGACCTGCAGCGATGTCCAAAACCTTTTTAGGAGACCTCGGCCAGCCGGAGATTTCGCCAGCCAGTATTTTGGCGCTGAGCCCTGTAAAGGAGCCCATGCCGCGCGCAAACTTCACCCAGACCGGGTTGTCCGCCGACATGTTCGCAAGCCCGGCCGAACCGCCGTTTCGCACGACAGCGGCCGGATCGCGCAGAAAATTATCCAGTACTTCGGGAGCAGCGACGAACTCAACAGCGGAGCCCATATAGGCCGGCGAATTGCGATCGAGGAACATTCTGGTCGAGGGCGTCATTCGGTACTGTCCACTCTCCTTCGTCAGGAAACCATGCACCACGAGGTAGTCGCACAGGATGCGTACCCCACGCTCCGAAGCGCTTGTCGCCGACGCGAGCAATGCTGCCGTTTTGCCCTCGCCGATATGAGTAAAGAGATCGAGCTCGATGGCCGCCCTGATCGCTGCCGTCTTCCGGCATGCAAACAGTGCATCGACCACGAGTTCGGGCGACACTGCTCCAGCATGGGCGTCGTCAACAATTGTTTCCATGGGATCCCCCAAAGCCCTCGACCGATCTTGCCTGGCAACGCCAGCCGCAGAAATTATGCGTATATCCGCATATTCTACAATACGCACCCGCTAACCCTATCGGGTGATCGCACCAAGCTGTCCTGCCGGCCGCCGCCGATGCTAATCGAGATGCTCGTCCTCGCCGAACTGCCGCGATGTTCACTCGGCGCCAAGAGCCTTGTGGAATGCCGCAAAAATCGGTCCCATTCTGTGCCCGGCGCAAGTGAAAGCGACGCTATCTTGTCGTCAGATTATTGCAAATCAATCAGTGAACGGCTGCCGTTTCATTAGCGAATACCGGACAATACACCCTAAGTTAAGCCTCTTCGAATATTCCTTAACTTGCGAACGATTTTCGTAACGTGGAGGCGCGTCCCGAAATCAGTTCTCGGTCAGAGGAGCCGGGACGGAATAGATCGGGGTGCGATCTCACATGCCTGCTCGAGGAGGTAAGCGCATGCAGTTCAAATCGGCTACAGGACGCAATATTTTTTCCGTGGCGGCCTGCGGTGTGGTCGCCACGATCGCAGCATCGGGCGTCCTTTCTTATATCGCTTACAACGATATGCGCAAATCGAACCTCGACCAGATGCTCCAAATCGCTGCCACCAACGCGCTCAACGTTGAGAAATCCATGAGCGTGGCGCTCAATATCGTCAACGGGCTGGAAACGTCGCTATCGACGATGAAGGAAGGTGGAAACTCGGACCGCGCGGCCGCCGACGCCCTGCTCAGGAATACGCTACAGGACAATCCGATGGCGCTTGGCGTTTGGACCGGCTGGGAACCGAATGCCTTCGACGGCAAGGATAAGGATTTCGTCGACAAGGAAGGCCACGACGCTACGGGACGCTATGTGCCCTACTGGGTACGCAGTGGCGACAAGATTCAGCACACGCCGCTGGTCGATTATACCGTGTCGGGCGCCGGCGACTACTACCAGCTTCCCTTTGTTCAGAAAAAGACCGTCGTCATCGAACCCTATGTTTACGCCGTCGACGGTAAGGACGTACTGATGACGTCGGTCGCTAAGCCGATCATGGTCGAAGGCAAGGCGCTCGGCGTGGCCGGCATGGACATTTCGCTCGACGATGCCAATAAGGCGATCTCTGCAGTCCACCCGATGGAGACCGGCTATCTCAGTCTCGTGACGGGCGCCGGCAGCATCATCAGCCATCCCTCCGCCAAACTCGCAGGCACGAATATCAAGGATGGCGGCGATCTGACAGCCGGCTGGGATCGGTTGATCGCAAAACCCGGAGTCGCACAGGAGATCGCAGGCCCTGACGGCCAGACCTATTTCTCGGTTGCCTATCCGGTAAAGCTCACGAATGACCTGAACTGGTATGCGGTCGTCTCGGTGCCCAAATCCACGGTCTTCGCCCAACTGAATAACATGGTCTGGAGCGCAGTTGCGATCACGGCCGTCGCCGCTTTCCTGCTCGGTCTCGCAGGCTGGCTCATTGCCCGCAGATTCATCCGCCGCATAGAAGGCGTGATCGCCGAGACCGATCGTATCGCCCATGGCCAACTCGACGTGCAACTGAGCAATCAGAATGCGAAGGACGAAATCGGCGACCTCTCGCGCTCCCTCGGCATCCTGCTGGAAAGCAATCGTCAGAAGATCAAGCTCGAAGTCGACGCGGAAACGTCACGGGCTCGCGAGGAGGTCGAACGGCAGGAACGTTCCGTCCTGCATGCCGCCCGTGAAGATTCGATCAAGTTCGCGGTGAGCGAACTCGGGAACGGACTCGCCAGCCTTTCGAATGGAGACATGACCGTCCGGCTGGAAAAGCCATTCACTGACTCCCTCGACGAAATCCGCATCGATTTCAACGCGTCTGTGGAAAAGCTCCAGGCAGCCCTGATTTCCTTCTCCGAAAACGCTGCGGTCATCCAAGCCGGTTCTGAGGAAATCCGCTCGGGCGCCGATGATCTCGCGCGCCGCACAGAGCAGCAGGCGGCTTCCGTCGAGGAGACCGCCGCCGCGCTCGAGCAGATCACGACGTCTGTCAAGGACTCCACCCTTCGCGCCGAGGAGGCGGGGACTCTCGTTGGTCGCACTAAGGAAGGTGCGGAAAAATCCGGAGAGGTCGTGCGCAATGCCGTTGAGGCCATGAGAGGCATCGAGCAATCCTCGCAGTCGATCTCCAACATTATCGGTGTGATCGACGACATCGCCTTCCAGACGAACCTGCTGGCCCTCAATGCCGGCGTTGAAGCGGCGCGTGCCGGGGAAGCCGGCAAGGGTTTCGCCGTCGTCGCGCAGGAAGTGCGTGAACTCGCACAGCGCTCGGCTGCGGCGGCCAAGGAGATCGAGACGTTGATCATCTCGTCCGGCGACCAGGTCAAGCGTGGCGTCAGCCTGGTCGGCCAGACCGGCAAAGCGCTGCAGGCGATTGTCGCCGAAGTGCAGCAGATCGACATCAATGTCCAGGCAGTTGTCCAGGCCGCACGAGAGCAGTCGACGGGTCTCATGGAGATCAACACGGCCGTCAACCAGATGGACCAGTCGACCCAGAAGAATGCCGCAATGGTCGAGGAATCAAACGCCGCCTCGCATACGCTGGTGACGGAGGTATCTGCTCTCTCAGGGCGTCTGGCCCAGTTCAATCTCGGCCAGGCGGCAAAGGCTGCCTCTGCCGCTCGTGCGACTATCAGGCCGTCGACGCGCCCGGTCGCGACCCCTGTTGCGCATAGAACGGTTCCCGCCTCGGCCGCCGGCTATAAGCCCGCTCCCTCGCCGGCCCGCACACTCGGTGGGAAGCTCGCAGTCGCGCTCGGCACGTCGCCTGCACAGGTGACGACCGACAGCAACTGGGAAGAGCTCTAGACGCGGTGCGCGCCGCGTCTGGATAGCGCCGATTTGGCAATGTGACGTTGGCCAGTGTTTGGGCTTTGCGGGCGGACGTCCAGAAACGACTAGCCCCATAGCAGTGATCGATCACCTCTTCTTTTCCGTCACAGAAGTGTGTCGCACGGCCACCCTTCGATGTGATACGTGATCGAGTAACCCTATTATTCGCTGACGCCTAAACCGGACACTAGACAGTCGGAGGCCAGATATCCGTTTCATGGTCTGGATGCTGGTGGTTGGTGCTTGTGATCCGATGGAGCATCTGAGGGTTGTCGGCGTAAGTCGGCCGGTCGCCGGGCACCTGTACGAGGCCAGAATACCAAGATACACGACTCTCGTTGCCGTACTGATTTTCGGGCGACGCACGGTTAGGCTCGTCGAGCGTACCGACAAGAACACCAATGTCCTCGCCATCAGGATAGTCGAATGTCAGTGGAGTGCCGCAGTCGCAGCAGTATCCGCGGCGCCCGACATCCGAACTGCGAAAGTGGCTGACTGCGCCGCGTGTCACGCGAAATGCCGTCTTCATTACGGGGCAGATGATCGCAAAGGGGCCGCCTACTGCCTTCTGGCACATTCGGCAGTGACATATGTGAACGTTCTGCGGTTGCTGATCGAGCGAATATCGGATGGCGCCACATTGGCAGCCTCCCGTCAGAACGATAGCTTGCATAGTATCCTCCACTAACTGAGTTTCGGAAATAGGCGACGTCCAGGAATCCTGCGGACACCTGCTTTAAAGTCGGCCTTGCGAGATAGTATCCCGCGAAGAAGGTCCACATCACCTGCGATGACGGGTGGCGCTCATCGGTCCGGCGACTGAGCCGTATCAAGACCCGAAGCAGGCTGAGACTTGTAATCCGATTATGCGCTGGTTCCGGAAAGAATTTCTTTCCCGAACCCCAAATTCATTTGTCTGGACTTGCCCCGAGCATCGGTCGACGGTCGGCGCCATAGACGCCGCCAGAACTCCTGGCGCCATGATGCGCAGAGGCGATATGTCGTTCGAATTTGACGTTGATGATCCGCTCCTGGCAAAGGCTGCCGAGTTGCGAGCAGCATTCCACCTGGATGCGGTCGATCGGGACAAGCAGGGGGGAAGACCTGTTGAGCAGATCAGGCTCCTGAAGGAAAGTGGCCTGCCCTCCGCGCAAATTGCCAAAGCATATGGTGGGCAGGGAGCATCGTGGCTGACGATCTTTCGCATCGTGCGGGAATTCGCCAAGACCGACGGGTCGCTCGCACATCTCTTCGGTTACCATCATCTGCCGCTGAACCTCATCCTCTTTCGGGGTTCGAATCCCCAGAAGGACAGGTGGCTGAGCGGATCGGCTGCCGGCAACTGGATCTGGAGCAATTCCGGCAATGCCATGTCGAAGACCTCGACAGGCGAAAAGACCAAAGGCGGCTGGACGATCAACGGCAGCCGTCCCTTTTCCTCGGGCTCGCACATTGCCGACTATATCCAGATATCCTGGGAAAATTCATCCGGTGAACGCCTGAGCGCGGCCGTCCCCGCAGATCGCCAGGGTATCGTGATTGCCGATGACTGGGATGGCATCGGCCAGCGGCAAACCGGCAGCGGCACCGTCCATTTCCGCGACCTCCATATCGGCGACGATGAGGTCATCAGCGCCCCTTCCGTGCCACTGACGCCTTACACGTCCCTCACCTCGCTTCTTCAGCAGAGTGTCCTTCTCAACGTGTTCGTCGGCAGCGCCCAGGGCATTCTCGAAGAGGGCCGAGACTATACGGTGACGTCATCCAGACCGTGGATCTATTCCGGCGTGGAACGGCATATCGACGATCCCTGGATAAAACGCCAGTATGGCGAACTCTACATTCGCGCCCTTGCGGCCGCTGAACTTGCGGACAAAGCTGCTCGCAGCCTTGATGCCGCCTATGCGCAAGGACCATCCCTGAGCCACGCCGATCGTGGTGCTGCCGCCATCGATATCGCCACGGCAAACCTTTATGCGGGCGAGGTCGGCCTCGCCGTATCAAGCGAGGTCTTCGAGGTGATGGGCGCGCGTTCGGCCACGCAGGCCAACGGCTTCGACCGTTTCTGGCGCAATGTCCGCACCCACACGCTTCACAATCCCGCCGAATACAAGAAGCGCACGGTCGGCACCTTTCTGCTGACGGGCGAATTCCCCGTGCCGGCCATCTACCGCTGAAAGGACAATTCATGGCGAGACGCAAGGACCAGATCAAGCTTGGCGCCTTCCTGCTCTTCACTGGCCACCATGTCGCCGCATGGCGCCATCCGCAGGCCTCTGTCGGCACGGAATTCGAAAATTATCTCGAACTTGCACGCCTTGCCGAGGCTGCGAAGTTCGATGCCATCTTCTTTGCCGATGGCGTGGCGGCACGGTTGAAAGACGTCGAAGCGGCAAGTCGTAAGGCCCATAGCGGCGTCTATCCGTTCGAACCGATCACGTTGCTTTCCGCGCTCTCCTCCGTCACCCGCAATATCGGCCTGATCGCCACCGCATCGACGAGCTTTTCCGATCCGTTCAACCTCGCACGGCAGTTTGCGTCCCTTGACCGGTTGAGCGGCGGGCGGGCCGGCTGGAACCTCGTCACATCCTCTGATCCCGACGCCGCCTATAATTTCGGGCATGACATACAGATCCTGCATGCTGACCGTTACGAACGCGCCGAGGAATTCGCCGATGTCGTGCTCGGCCTCTGGGACAGCTTTGAAGACGACGCCTTCGTTCGCGACAGGCAATCGGGACGCTATTTCGATCCTCAAAAGCTGCACCGGCTCGATCACAGCGGCAAGCACTTCAAGGTGCGCGGCCCCCTCAATATCCCGCGCTCACCGCAGGGGCGGCCGGTGCTGGTTCAGGCAGGCGCTTCCGAACCCGGCAAGGAGCTTGCTGCGCGTACCGCAGAAGCCATATTCGCGGCCCAGATCACCCTCGAAGAAGCGGTGGCTTTTTATGCCGATGTCAAAGGCCGGCTGGCCAAATTCGGCCGTTCGCATGACGATCTGAAGATCCTACCCGGCATTTTCCCCGTTGTCGGCAGAACGGAATCCGAAGCGCAGGAAAAGTTCGAATCCCTGCAGGCGCTCATTCAGCCCGAAGTCGGGCTGAACCTGATCTCCCAGCTCTCCGGTGTCGACCTTTCGGCCTATCCGCTCGATGGACCGGTGCCTGACAATCCACCGGCGACCAATGCGGGCAAGAGCCGCCAGGCTCTCGTGCTCGATCTTGCCCGACGCGAAAATCTGACCATCCGCCAGCTCTATCTGCGTATCGCCGGCGCCCGCGGCCACTGGCAGGTGGTCGGCACGCCGGTTCAGATCGCCGATGTTCTCGAAGAGCGCTTCGAAAATTATGGGGCCGACGGCTTCAATATCATGGCGCCGTTGATGCCGGGCGGGCTTGCCGACTTCATCGAGCTCGTCGTTCCGGAACTGCGCCACCGCGGCCTCTTCCGTACTGAATACGAAGGGGCGACGCTGCGCGAGAACTTGGGCCTCAAGCGCCCGGCAAACCGCTTTGCAGATGCCGGCAGTGCTGCGGCGGCCGAATAGGGAGAAACCAATGAGCCAGGATAAGCTTTATCTCATCGAACCGGGTTTTTCCGACCCCAAGAAGCCGGGCGTCAGCTTCGTCTGCCCCTATTGCAATGCCATCGAGGGCCTGCTGGCATCCTTCCCCGATCTTGCGAGCAAGATCGAGGTCGAGAGGGTTCCCTTTCCCCGGCCGCGGGCAAGCGTGATCGCCGCCGTCGGCGAGGAGCACCAGTCGTTGCCGGTGCTGGTTCTGGCCGAGAACGCACCGGCAGATGCTGAACGCTGGAATGGCGTGCATTTCGTCAACAAGACCGACCGCATCCTCGAACTGCTTGCCGAGCGCCATGGTTTCCCGCGGCTTCATAACTGAAGGAAGTGCACCATGACCGTAAAGCCTGGAGCGTTCGAGCCGGGTCAACCGGAGCCGATCCTAAACCCGCCTGCCCTCTTTGAGGCGGATCGCGACAATCCCTATCTCGCCAATGCGGGCGAACTCACGGAGATCTTTGCGAGCGATGCTGTCGAACGCGACCAGCTCGGTGGCCGACCCTCCGAACAGATCAGGCTTTTGAAAGAGAGCGGCCTCGTCAATTTGCTGATCCCGAAGGAATTCGGTGGCGAGGGGCAGCCCTATTCGATCGCGCTGAAGGTTCTGCGTGAATTTTCTAAGGTGGACGGTTCGCTTGGCCACCTCTTCGGCTATCACTTCAGCCCGCTGCAGAACGCGGCGACGGCTGGCGACGAACGCTCGCAGGAGATCTTGCGCCGATCGGCGGACGGCCGGTGGTTCTGGGGCAATACGACCAACAGTTTTTCGAAGAGCCTGTTCGGCCGAAAGACCGCCGGCGGTGTCATCCTGAACGGCTTTCGCCCCTTCGCCTCCGGCTCGCATGTCGCCGACTATCTGATGGTCGCCTGGGAAGACGAGGAAACCAACCAGCGCAGCTTTGCCTATATTCCGGCCAATCGTCCGGGAATTATCATCGCCGACGATTGGGACGGCATCGGCCAGCGGCAGACGGGCAGCGGCCGGGTTTTCTACAAGGATGTCAGGATCGACGATGACGAGATCCTGACGGAGCGCCCGCGCGATCCGATCGCGCTTCTTGCACCCCAGCAGCAGCAGAGCGTGCTTCTCAACGTTTTTGTCGGCAGTGCGCAGGGCGCTCTTGCGGCTGCACGCGACTATACGGTGACGAAATCACGGCCCTGGATCTATTCCGGCGTCGAGCGACACGTCGATGACCCTTGGATCAAGCGGCAATATGGCGAGCTCTGGACCAAGGTACAGGCTGCGACCGCGCTTGCCGACCGGGCAGCTCAGGCCATGGACGCTGCCTATGCCAAGGGTACCGCGCTGACAGCAGACGAGCGTGGGCAGACCGCAATTGCCGTTGCCTCCGCCAACGTGCTGGCCGGCAAGGTAGCGCTTGAGGTGACGAGCGAGATCTTCGAGGTCATGGGCGCGCGGTCGGCGGTGCGCTCCTATGGTTTCGACCGTTTCTGGCGCAATGTCCGCATCCACACTCTGCACAATCCAGCCGAATACAAGACACGCAATGTCGGGACGTGGTTCCTGACTGGCAACTATCCCGAACCGGGGGTATTCCAGTGAGCGGGCGTGAGCTTCATCTCAACATCAATATCCTGCATTCCGGCTTTTCGCCTGCGGCCTGGCGGATGGAAGGCAGCGATCCGCGCGCCTCCTTCGATGTCAATCACTATATCAATGTCGCCAGAATCGCCGAACGCGGCACGTTCGATGCCGTCTTCCTCGCCGATCAGGCAGCGATCTCGGACAGGGTGGATTTCCGGCCGCTGACCTCGCTCGAGCCGACGATCGTGCTTGCGCTGGTCGCCGCCCATACACAGCATATCGGTCTCATCGCCACGGCTTCCACGACCTATAACGAGCCCTACAATATCGCCCGCCGCTTTGCGACGCTCGATCATGCAAGCGGCGGCCGGGCGGGCTGGAACATCGTCACCAGCGCCGACCTGTCGCAAAGCCGGAACTTCGGCCTCGAAAGGCCGGTTGCCCATTCCAGCCGTTACGAGCGCGCTGGCGAATTTACCGCCGTCGTCAAGGCGCTGTGGGACAGCCGGGAAGAGGATGCCTTCATCGGCGATGCGGCAACAGGCCGTTTCGTCGATCCGGCGCGTGTTCATGCGATAGCCCATCGCGGCAAGCATTTCTCAGTGCATGGACCGCACAATATTCCGCGCCCGCCTCAAGGTCATCCCGTCCTCGTCCAGGCCGGCGGCTCGGACGATGGAAGAGAGCTTGCGGCCGAACATGCCGAAGCCGTTTTCTCCGCCTCGCAATCCTTCGAGGAGGCCCTCGATTATGCCGTCGACCTGCGCCGACGCGCGGCCAGGTTCGGCAGGTCGGCCGACAGCATTCTCGTCCTTGCCGGCCTTGCGACGATCATCGGCAGCACCGAGATCGAGGCCAAACGCCGGCAGGAGGAACTGCGCGAACTGATACCGCTCGAATATAGTCTCGCACGGCTTGCAGGCGTGCTGCAGCTCAACCCCAGGAGTCTCGATCTCGACGCGCCGCTGCCGGACGACATTCCGTTGCCGCCAGATGGCGGCCATACGTTCTTCCGCGCCACGCTGGCGCTCGCCAAACGGGAAGGGCTCAGCGTACGCGGCCTGATCCGCGCCTTGAACGGCGGCACCGGCCATCGCACCATTGTCGGCACGCCACAGGACGTTGCCGATGACATCGAGCGCTGGTTTGTCGGCGGTGCCGCAGATGGCTTCAACCTGATGCCGGACGTGCTGCCGCACGGGCTCGAGGTCTTCGTCGATGAGGTCGTGCCGATCCTGCGCAAGCGCGGGCTGTTCCGGCAAGCCTATAGCGGCCGGACGCTTCGCGGGCATCTCGGTCTTGCCCGCCCGGCCAACCCTTATGCGGCCGCGGCAGAATAGCGATGACAATGACAGCAGGCAGGGGAAAATCGATATGACGCCATCAACAGCAACGGAAAGAAACGTCGGCAACGACAGACTGACGGCGCTTGCGGGCGAGCGTTACCGCAATAAGCAGCAGCTTTCGGGCGATTGGACTGAAACCGTCGAGACCATCCTCTCACATCGGAGCGTGCGTCACTATCTGCCGGATCCGGTACCGGCGGAGGCTGTCGAGCTTGCAGTTGCCGCCGCCCAGTCGGCACCGAGTTCCTCGAACCTCCAGGCCTGGAGTGTGGTCGCCGTTGAAGACGTGGAACGTCGCGGACGTTTGAATGCAGTTGCCGGCAATCAGCGGCAGATCGCCCAGGCTCCCCTTCTGCTCGTCTGGCTCGCCGATCTTGCCCGACCGCGCAAGATTGCAACGGAGCGTGGCGCGACGGCCGAAGGGCTCGACTATGTGGAAAGCTTTCTTCTTGGCGTGATCGACGCGGCACTCGCCGCCCAGAACGCCGTCGTCGCCCTGGAATCTCTTGGCCTCGGCACCTGCTATATCGGTGCGATCCGCAACGGTCCGGAGGCGGTCGCCCGCGAACTCGCCCTGCCCGATGGTGTCTTTCCCGTTTTTGGCCTGACGGTCGGTTATCCTGATCCGGCGGTGCCCGCCGGCGTCAAGCCACGCCTGCCACAAACGAGCGTCCTGCACCGCGAACGCTATCAGGACGGCGCACCAGCCGCCGATCTCGCCGGTTACAATCATATTCTCAGAAGCTTCCAAATCGAACAGACAATGCCTCTGATCGACTGGACTGATCAGGTTCGCAATCGCATCGGCACGGTTGAAGCGCTCAAGGGTCGCCATGTGCTTGGCGAGGTAGCGCGCAAACTGGGGTTCCGGCTGAAATAGGCCGTCCCCTGCACGGCGCACAATCTCACTCGGCGGCGATCATGTCGAAATCGGATCGAGGGCCGCGGGATGAAGCAACCTCAATCGTCTGCGCGGCGCGCGCCTCGGCAAGCAGCCAGTTGCGGAAAAGATCGACCCGCATCAGCCGCGCCTTGTGGGCCGATGTGACGAAGAAATAGGAAGAGCCGACCGCCTGCGGACTGCCGAAGGGGCAGACGAGCCGCCCACTGCGGATCTCGGCTTCCGCAAGCCGGATTTTGCCGAGACCGAGCCCCTGGCCGGCGACAGCCGCGTCGAGCACCAGAGAGGACTGGTTCAACCGGAAGCCGCCGCGCGACGGGCGATAGGAAAGTCCCTCGGCGCGCAGCCAGGCATGCCAGTCCGGGCAGGCATGGTCATGTTCGGCGCCCTCCTCATGGAGAAGCGGCACGTCTTCGATCGCCTCCGGTCGCTCCCAGAGCCCGTGGTGGTCGGCAAATTGCGGACTGCAGACTGGCACGACAGCCTCTGAGAAGAGATGGTCGACCGCGAGGCCGGGATAGGCGCCGCTGCCAAAGCGGATCACGCAATCGGCGTCACCCGCGTCGAGGTCCGTCAGATCTGTCGAGGCTTCGACCAGAACCTGCAGGCCAGGCGCTGCGCGGCGAAGCGCATCGAGCCGCGGGATCAGCCATTTGCTGGCGAAGGACGGCGCGACGGACACCCGGATCGGCTGCTCGTGGTCGCTCGTTGCAAACTGCGTCATGGCCGAAAGAACGGCGTCGAAAGCATCGGTCAGCCCCGGCATCAGGGCATGGCCTGCCGGCGTCAGCTGCAACTGGCCGCGCACACGGTTGAACAGCGGCTGGCCAAGGTAGTTTTCCAGGAGCCTGATCTGCTGGCCGACGGCAGCCGAGGTGACATATAGCTCTTCGGCGGCACGGATGAAATTGAGATGACGCGCCGTCGCCACGAAGGCGCGCAGTGACGTCAGCGGCGGCAGACGGGCAAGCGTCGGATTGATGGTCTTCCTGCGGTGGGGCGCGAGCTTGTTCATGAGTTGATTGCACCACAAACAGACCAGACAAGACGAGAACGCGCTTTGCGCCGATAACGCGGCCGGAAACATTTCCTTGCGCGTGACCACCCTGCCGGGGAAGCAAAAACTAAAATTGAAAAATTGTCTACTAAAAGACTAGATTATTGCGGCTCCGGCACGCCCGCCGATTTGCGCGAAGCTTTTCTTTCGAGCGCTGCGAGAAAAACATTCTTCTCGATTTCCCCTCCCCCGACCGATCATGCGCTCTCACCAAGGCGTGGGCCTCGGCAGGCCGAAACGGACACAGGGGGTCGTTATGGATATCAACAGACGTCAGCTCAATCAGCTCTTCGCGTTCACAGCGCTCAGCGCCGTCGTACCCATCGGCCGCTTTGCAGAGGCGGCGGAGCCTGTCGCCGGCGGTACGCTCAACCTGCTCGTCCAGCCGGAGCCGCCCACACTCGTCACCCTTGCGCATACGGCAGGCCCGACCACTCGCGTCTCCGGCAAGGTCACCGAAGGATTGCTGGCTTACGGGCTGGATTTCCAGCCGATCCCACAGCTTGCGACCGCCTGGCACGTCAGCGACGACGGGCTGGAATACCGTTTCTACCTCAGGCAAGGCGTCAAGTGGCATGACGGCAAGCCCTTTACAGCCGAAGACGTCGCCTTCTCGATCCTGGCGCTTAAGGAGGTGCATCCGCGCGGCCGAGCAACTTTCTCCAGCGTCAAGGAAGTCGCAACACCGGATGCCCATACCGCTATCATCCGTCTGTCGAAGCCGGCGCCCTATCTGATTGGCGCCTTGCAGGCGAGCGAATCCCCGATCGTCCCCAAACATGTCTACGAGGGCGCCACCGATCTTGCCGGACATGCAAATGGCCGCGCCCCGATCGGCACCGGTCCCTTCATCTTCCGCGAATGGGCAGTCGGCAGCCACGTGATCCTGGATCGCAATCCCGATTATTGGGACAAGGGGAAGCCCTATCTCGACCGCATCGTCGTCAAGTTCATTCCCGATGCCAGCGCGAGACTTGCAGCACTTGAAACCGGCGAAGTCGATATTGCCCCCGACACGCCGGTGTCGCTCAGCGAAATCGACCGGCTGAAAGCCTCGCCCACACTTGCCGTCGACGATCGCGGCAATGATTATTCGCCGACCGTCTACCGCATCGAATTCAACCTGCAGAACGAGTATTTCAAGCACGACAAGGTCCGCCAGGCCGTGGCCCATGCGATCGACCGGCAGACGGTTGCCGATATCGCCTTCTACGGCTATGCGGTCCCGGCGCCGAGTCCGATCAGTCCCTTCCTCAAGGCCTTCTATAACCCAGACGTCCCGGTCTATGCCCATGACCCGGCAAAGGCCGAGCAGCTTCTCGACGAGGCCGGTTTCCCGCGCCAGCCAGATGGCGTGCGCTTCGAGGTGCCGCACGACGTGATGCCCTATGGCGACACCTATACCCGGATCGGCGACTATCTGCGCGATGCGCTTTCCAAGATCGGCGTGAAGGTGAACCTGCGCGGACAGGATGTTCCGACCTGGCTCAAACGCGTCTATACCGATCGCGACTTCGCTTTCGTGACCAACGGGATGGGCAATACCTTCGATCCGACCATCGGCACGCAGCGTCTCTACTGGTCGAAGAACTTCAAGAAGGGTGTGCCCTTCTCCAACGGCTCGGGCTACAGCAATCCGGAGATCGACCAGATCTTCGAGCAGGCGGCGATCGAAAACGACCATGCCAAGCGCGTCGAACTCTTCAACCGCATGCAGGTGATCATCGCCCGCGACCTGCCCGACATCACGCTGGTCTCCTTCCGGCAGATGACGATCTTCAACAAGAAGGTCCAGGACCATACGGTTGTCGCCGACGGTCTCTCGGGCAGCCTCTCCTCCGCCTATCTCCTCAAGAACGCCTAACAGGGACGATCCTCATGAGCATCAATCGTCGCACCTTCAACCAGCTGCTGCTTTTATCCACCGCCAGCACGCTCGTGCCCTCGTTCGGCCTCAAGGCCGCGGAAGACAAACCGAAGCCGGGCGGAACGCTGAATTTCATCGTCGAGCCCGAACCGCCGACCATCCTGGCGCTGGCGCATACCGCCGGCGGCACCCAGAAGGTCAGCCCGAAGATCACCGAGGGACTGCTGACCTATGACTTCGACCTGACTCCGAAACCGCAGCTTGCAACCGAATGGTCGATCTCCAATGACGGGCTGAGCTATACCTTCAAGCTGCGTCCCAACGTCAAATGGCATGACGGCAAACCCTTCACGGCCGATGACGTCGCCTATTCGATCGAGCTGCTGAAGCAGGTCCATCCACGCGGGCGCGGTACGTTTGCCAATGTCGTCAAGGTCGAGACACCCGATCCGCTGACAGCGATCATCCGCCTGTCGAAGCCGGCGCCCTATCTACTTAGCGCGCTTTATGCGGCGGAATCGCCG
Organism: Hyphomicrobiales bacterium; assembly: GCA_900473185.1. Taxonomy (GTDB): domain Bacteria; phylum Pseudomonadota; class Alphaproteobacteria; order Rhizobiales; family Rhizobiaceae; genus Rhizobium. The sequence goes on from UCKU01000006.1 coordinate 191,203, forward strand.
ATCGTGCCGAAGCATATCTACGAGAATGTTGCGATCGCCGACGTACCGGTCAACAGGAACGGCAGCGCGCCGATCGGCACCGGCCCCTTCGTCTTCAAGGAATGGGTGCGTGGCTCGCATATCATCCTGGAGCGCAATACCGACTACTGGGATGCCGGCAAGCCCTATCTCGACCAGATCGTCATCCGTTTCGTGCCCGACGGAGCAGCAAGAGCCGCCGGCTTCGAGACCGGCGAATTCGACATCGGCGGCGACAATCCGATCCCGCTCAGCGATCTCGAGCGCATCAAGGCCCTGCCGAATATTGGCGTCGATTCCCGCGGCTACGAGACCAAGGGCGACCAGACTCAGCTGATTTTCAATCTCGACAACGAATATCTGAAGGATGTCAGGGTTCGCCGCGCCATCGCCCACGCGATCGATCTCGACGTCATCCTCAACACTGTCTGGTACGGTTACGGCCATATCTCGCCGACACCGATCAGCACCTTCCTGTCCCGCTACCACGACGGCTCGATCAAGCCCTATGCCTACGATCTTGCGGCTGCCGAACAGCTTCTCGACGAGGCCGGCTACAAGCGCGGCGCTGACGGCACCCGCTTTGCCCTCAGGCTCACCCACAACTCCTACAATGAAGGCTTCAAGCGGGTCATCGAATATCTGAAACAGAATCTCACCCGCATCGGCGTTGCCGCAACGATCGATTCCTACGATTTCTCGACCTACATCCAGAAGGTCTATACAGAACGCGTCTTCGACGTGACCGCCGAATATCTCGGCAACCAGTTCGATCCGACGCTCGGCGTCCAGCGCGTCTACTGGTCGAAGAACTTCAAGCTCGGCCTGCCCTTTTCCAATGCGGCCCATTACGCCAATCCGGAGGTCGACCGGCTGCTGGAGGCGGCATCGGTCGAAATCGACGAGGAGAAGCGCAGACAAGAATTCAACGACTTCCAGAAGATAATCGCCGACGAGGTTCCGGTGGTGAATCTGATCGCGCTGGAAAATGTCACGGTCTTCAACAAGCGGGTGAAGAACCACACGATCGGCGCCGAAGGCGTCCAGGCCAATTTCGCCGAGGTCTATATCAAGGACGGCGAAGGCTGACGGTTCGGGGTCACGACCAGCCTTCACGGATCGGTCGCAGGAATGTCCGGTCACGAGGCGGCGCGGGCCGGCGTGAACTTCGCCAGGATGCGGTCGGCAAGCGCGATCGCCTGCGTGCGCTGCTCGGTGATCGAGCTAGATTCCCAGGCCACGCCGCGCAGCGGATGGCCGATGGCGCTCAAGTTTCGGTGAATGCGCCCTTCCTCATTGATGAGATCGCCCTCGGGGGTGGCATCGATGCCGAAACCGGTCGAATGCGGTCGCACCTCGCCGCTTGAAAGGAGCTGGCGAACAAACGGATCGGAGATCTGCCGCCAGTCGTGCAGCTGATGCCCACGACAATCGATCACACCGTCGAACACAGTCTCCTCGATGCCTGTCGCGGTCTTCAGGGTTGCTGCAATACCGTTTTCGTCAGGCCTTAGCGCCAGCAGGCGGGCCGTACCATGGACGAGCCGCCCCTGCGACCGCGCTTCTTCGACGCTGCGATGGCTTTCCGGCGCGGATCGATGCGCCGTCACGTCCCAGAAGGCCCTCAGATGGCGTGCAAAGCGCAGTCGTTCCCGATCGGTTGCATTCTGCCAGAGCGGCAAGATGTGGGGGCGGATGGCGAGCGGCAACCCCTGCCAATCCCCGCCGGCAGCGGCAAGTTGGCGGCGTTCCGCCTTGACGCGCGCAAGCAGGCCGCGCGCCGTGGAAGGAAGCGGTCCCTCGGCGAGGAAGTCACGGGCCGGCTCGGCATTCCTGCGACCCTCGACGAACTGGCCGCGTCGCGAGATCACCCGGTAGCGTCCGCGAAACCCTCTCGCCTCCATGCTCGCGATCGCATCGACCATCGAGAGACTGGCACCGATGATGAGGATATCGGAACTGTCACTCAACCGGTCGAGCGCTGCCGCGTTCCAGGGATTTTCGGCAAAGCGCGGATGTCCCGCGACTGCGGCCTCGTCCGGGCGCAGATCGGGCTGGAATACCCCGAGCGCCAGTACGGCCTCGTCCGCTTCCAAGACGGTGCCGCCCGTGGTCGCGACACGGACCCGGTGTGGCGATGATGACAGATGTGCCGCCGACGAACGGACATGCTGCAGGCTCGATCCGGGCCGCGCCTGCGCAGCCGCGCGCTTCAATTCGTCGCGCACATAGGTCCCGTAAAGATGGCGCGGCGGGCTGCTTGCGGAGACGTCTGCGGGCGGCTGCCAGCCGTTGGCGGGGCCGTTTTCGGCAAGCCAGCGGGTCAAATGACCCATGTCGTCGGGATAAAGCGAGAAGATCTCCGCCGGTCCGTTGACGAGATGGGCCGGGTCGCTGGTGCTATAAGCAACGCCGCGCCCGAGCTCCGCACGCGGCTCGATGATGGTGATCGACAGCCCCACCGTGGTCCGGTCGAGCAGTTTGAGCGCAGTCAGCGCGCCGGCAAAGCCGCCGCCGATGATGATGACGGAATGGCCTGGTTTTGGATCGTAATGCATGAGACCTCCCTCCCCATCACGCAGATCCGGGGGACGACAGCAAGAAAGGCGCACAGATCTCCTGCCGACGCGCCGGCCGGACATCGAAATGACCTCGGTTGATAGATGGAAGCGACGCGACCGGCTGGACTCTAGAAGACCTTGCCTTCCTCCAGATGCGTCGTCGTTCCGTTGATATAGAAATCGCCGACCACACGCGCCTTATGCAGAAGCGGATTGTGGTTGAGCACGGTGCGGATATTGCGCCAGTGGCGGTCAAGGTTGAGATGCCTCGATGTCGCCGAGCCACCGCCGAGCTCGAAGACATTGGTTGCGGCAGAAAGCGCGATCTGAGAGGCGACGATCTGGGTGCGCGCCGTCGTCAGGGCGCTTTCGACAAGAGCCGATTCCAGTCGTTCCGGATCGCCTGCGCCGAACGCCGCGACGGAACGGTCAAGCGCGCGGGCCGCCTCGCGGATCAGCGTATCGACCGCAAAGGAGCCGCTGGCGATCTCACCCAGAATTTTCTGGACAAAGGGATCGGCATTGGCCGTTTCGGCCGCACTATGGGCGGCCGAACGCGCCTGTCTGCGCACGTAATCGGTGCCTTCGGCCACTGCACCGCGCACCGCACCCGCCATGGAGGCGGCAAGGTGAAGCTGGCGCAGGGTCGATGTATGGCGCCCGACAAGCGAATTGAGGCCGCGCGTGGAAATCTCGTGGGCCAGGACCTCGACGTCTTCGAGCAGCACGCCGCCGCTTGCGGTCAGCCGTTGGCCCATGCCGTCCCAGTCATCAAGAATGGTGATGCCCTTGCGGTCGACCGGCAAGAGAACGCTGACCAGCTGGTCCTCGTCACCTTTCGCGCTGAAAGAAGCGAAATCGGAAAAGGCAGTGCCCGTCGCATACCATTTGCGGCCATTGAGGCGATAGCTGTCGCCGGATTTTGAAAGCCTGGTTGTCACCTCGCCGGGACGCTTGGTACCCTGTTCCGTATGGGCGCCGCCGAACAGCTTACCGGTAAGCACCCGGGCAAGCTGCGTGCGATCGACTTCCGTATTCGGATTGAGAATGAGGCTCTCGGTGAAATTGAAATGGCTGCGAAGCGCATGCGCGACATTGGAATCGGCCGCACCGATCGCCATGATTGTCTCGATATAGTCGAGGACACTGCCGCCCGGTCCGCCAAGCGAAACGGGAACGCGCAGCGCTCCGAGACCCGCCTCCTTGAACAGGCGGAAAGCCTCAAACGGAAGCTCGCGATCGAGATCGCGCCGTGCCGCTTCCTTGCCGATTTCGGCTGCCAGCGCCGGTACTGTCGAAAGCAGGGCGGCAAGATCGGAATCGGGCGTTGATCCACCTGCAGATAACAGCACGGAAGAGGTCGGGGTGGCCATGGTCAAGCTTTCAACGGCGGATTTTTGAAGGATGGGGAGGATCCACGCGAGAGCGGATCCTCCCTGACGGCCTCAGGCGACGGCGCGCGTCAGCGACACGACATTGTCGGTCCCTACTTCGCTGACACGCGGAACGCGCCCTTCGACCGGATGGCTTGGATCGTTGAAGCCCGGCGTCGACGGATGACCGGCCGTCACCAGCCTATCGACCAGGGCCTCGTCCTCGGCATCGAGCTTGACGTCGAGCGCGCGGATATAGCTATCCCAATGCTCTTCGGTGCGCGGACCGGTGATGGCGGCCGAGATCAGCTTGTTGTTCAGCACCCAGGCGAGCGCAAACTCGGTCGGCGCAATGCCCTTGCGGTTGGCATGGGCTGCGATCTCCTTGGCGATCGCAATCGATTCCGGACGCCATTCGGTTTCGAGGATGCGCTTGTCGCCACGACCCGCACGCGTATCGGCACCCGGCTCCTTGCCCGGCTCATACTTGCCGGTCAGCACGCCGCGGGCGAGCGGCGAATAGGAGACAACGCCGAGGCCGTAATAGTGGGCGGCCGGCAGCTGTTCGGCTTCAGCCGTGCGGTTGACGATGTTGTAGAGTGGCTGGCTTGCCACCGGCCGATCGATGCCGAGCTGATCGGCAAGATGAGCGATCTCGGCGATGCGCCAGCCGCGGAAGTTCGAGACCCCGAAGTAACGAAGCTTGCCCGCGCGGATGAGGTCGGCAATGGCGCGCACCGGCTCTTCGAGCGGCGCGTCGAAGACCGCGCGGTGGAAATAGAGGATGTCGATATAGTCGGTGTTCAGGCGGCGCAGCGAATTCTCCACCGTCTCGATCACCCATTTGCGCGAGTGGCCGCCGAGATTCGGACCCTTGGTGTGCGAATTGACGAATTTCGTCGCCAGCACCCAGTGATCGCGGCTTGACTTGATGCCGCGGCCGACGACCTCCTCCGACTTGCCGTCATGATAGACATCGGCCGTGTCGATGAAGTTGATCCCCTGCTCGCGGGCCTTGTCGATGATGCGGAAGGCGACCTCATCGGGCGTCGGCCCGCCGAACATCATGGTTCCAAGGCTGAGTGGTGACACTTTGAGCGCGCTGCGCCCGAGGTAGCGATAATCGACCATTTCATTCTCCATTCATTGAGCGTGGTGACAGGCGACGGCATGGCCGGCGCCGAACTGGCGGAAGGCCGGATCCTCGGCCCGGCAGATGTCAGTGGCAAGCGGACAGCGCGTGTTGAAGCGACACCCGGAAGGTGGATTGTGCGGGCTTGGCAGGTCGCCGGTGATCGGGGCGGCCTGCTTGCGGCGCGACGGGTCGGGCACGGCGGCAAGCAGGGCCTGCGTATAGGGATGTCTGGCACCGCTCCAGAGGTCGGCAGTCGAGGCGCTTTCAACGATGCGCCCGAGATACATGACGAGCACCCGGTCGGCGAAATAACGAACGACGGACAGATCGTGCGAGATGAAAAGATAGGAAAGCGACAGCTCCGTCTTCATCTCGACCAGCAGGTTGAGGATCTGGGCCTGGATCGAAAGGTCGAGTGCCGAGACCGGTTCATCACAGATGACGAGCTCGGGCTGCAGGATCAGCGCCCGGGCGATCCCGATACGCTGGCGCTGGCCGCCGGAAAATTCGTGCGGATAGCGCTCGAGAGAATCGCGCGGCAGGCCGACATGCTCGACCATTGCCGCGGCGATCGCATCGCGTTTCCTGCGATCGCCAATGCCATGCACGGCAAGCGGCGCCGTCAATATCGTGCGGATGGTCTGGCGCGGATTGAGCGAGGCGAAGGGGTCCTGGAAGATCATCTGGATGCTGCGGCGGATCGACTGCAGCTCTCTGTTCGACATGGTCGTAACGTCGCGGCCGCGAAAGCGGACCTGCCCGGAAGACGGCGTGACGAGACGCGTCAGCGACTTGCCGAGCGTCGACTTGCCACAGCCGGATTCGCCGACGAGCGCAACCGTCTCACCCTCACCGATTTCCAGTGACACGCCGTCGACGGCGCGTACCGTGCCGGCGCTGCCTGGATAGTGAGTGGAGAGCCTATCGACCGACAGGAGCGGCATGAGCAACCTCCGCATGGACTGAAACATAGGGGCAGGCGACTTCGCGGCCAACCGAGATGGAAAACAGCGCCGGCACCGCCTGGGCGCAGGCTGGACGGGCGACGGGGCAGCGCGGACGGAAGGAACAGCCCTTCTCGCCAGCAGCCGATACGATGGAGCCCGGAATTTCCGAGAGAGGCCCATCGCGATAGTGATAATCTGCCGTCAGGCGTGGCGAGGCGGACAGCAGGCCGCGTGTATAGGGATGATAGGGTGTGTCGAAGACCGGCCCGGGAAGTCCCTCCTCGATCTTGCGACCGGCATACATGACGACCACGCGATCGGCCCATTGCGCGACGATGCCGAGATCGTGGGTGATGAGAATGACCGCCATATTCAGCTTGGCGCGCAGATTGTCGAGAAGCTGCAGGACCTGCGCCTGGATCGTCACGTCGAGCGCGGTCGTCGCTTCGTCGGCAATCAGGAGTTTCGGATTGCAGGCGACCGCGATGGCGATCATCACACGCTGGCGCATGCCGCCCGACAGCTGATGCGGATAGTCGTCGATGCGTCGCGCCGGCTCCGGAATGCTGACGAGGTCCAGAAGCTCAATCGCCCGGGCGCGCGCCTGCCGGCGACTGAGATCCTCATGGATACGCAGCACCTCGATGATCTGGTCGCCGATCGAAAGCACTGGATTGAGCGAGGTCATCGGCTCCTGGAAGATCATCGCGATGTCGCGCCCGCGAATCCGGCGCAGCTGCCGTTCCGACAGCGTCAGCAGGTCATGGCCGTCAAACAGGATCTCGCCACCCGGCCGCGCCTGTCGCGGCAGAAGCCCCATCAGGCCAAGCGCCGTCAGCGATTTTCCCGAGCCGGATTCGCCGACGATCGCCACCATCTCTCCGGGATTGGCGTTGAAGCTGACGCCCTTAACCGGTTCGGCAGTCGGAAAGCGGACGGAAAGATTGCGGACTTCGAGAAGATGGCTCATCAGCGTTCCTCCGAAAAGCGCGGATTGAGCGCATCGTTGAGACCGTCGCCCAAAAGATTGAGTGCCAGTACAGTAAAGACGATCGCGAGGCCCGGCAGCGCCGTCAGGTACCAGGCTGTGCGGATCACGTCGCGACCGGCACCGATCATCGATCCCCAGGAGACACGATTGGGATCGCCGAGCCCCATGAAGGACAGCGCCGACTCCATCAGGATGGCACTTGCGACCATCACCGAGGAGGTGACGATCAGCGGCGGCAGGGCGTTCGGCAGAATTTCGCGGAAGATGATGCGTGCATGGCCGAAGCCGAGGCTTCGCGCCGCAAGCACATAGTCCTTCTCGCGGATGGAGCGGAACTCGGCCCGTGTCAGGCGCGCCACCGTCGGCCAGCTGACGATGGCGATCGCGATTGTGACGGTCGAGGTTGTGGGCTGGGCGATGGCGACCAGCACGACGAGCAGCACGAAGCTCGGGATCGTCTGGAAGATCTCGATGACTTTCACCAGGATATCGTCGACGATCCCGCCGAAATATCCCGCCATCGCGCCGATCGTGATGCCGGCAGAAAGCCCGAGGGCGGTCGCCGCGATTCCGACCGTAAGCGAAATGCGCGCGCCGTGCAGGATGCCTGCGAGCACATCGCGCCCCATCGAATCCGTACCGAGCGGATAAGACGGATTTTGACCCGGCCAGAGGAACGGTCGCGCCACCATCTCCATCGGATCGCCTGGATAAAAGACGGGGGCAAGAAGGGCTGCGAGGGCCGCGGCGATCAGGAACAGGACGCCGAACAATGCGGTGGGATTGGACAGAAAGACCTTGAGTTCACGCCGCAGACCACGCCAGGCAATACCAGGTACAGCGGCGGCGCGCACGTCGGGTGCATGGATATGTGTCCAGCGCGGCTCGGCTGGTTTCTCGGGTGCCGGGCGTGACGCGTCACTATCGCGCTCCGCTAAATCAATTGCCTCGCCGGCATAGGTATGAAGCTTCTGGCTGGTCATCGGCTGGCTCCGATTCTGGGATCAATCCATGCCTGCAGCAGATCGACGGCCGCGTTGGCGACGATGACCAGGAAGGAGGACAAGAGCAGGATGCCGAGCAGCACGGAGAAATCGCGTGCCATCACGGCTTCGAAGGCAAGCCGGCCGAGTCCTGGCCAGCTGTAGACGGTCTCGACCACCACTGCTCCGCCGAGCATGCCCCCGAAATGCATGCCGGCCATTGTCGTGATTGGGATCAGGGCGTTGCGCAGCACGTGACGCGTGGTCAGGAAGAAGGGCGACACACCCTTGGCGCGGGCGGTGCGGACAAAATCCTGGGATTTTACCTCCAGCATGGCCGCGCGGGTCAGGCGCGCGTAGATCGCCAGATAGAAGAGAGAAAGCGAGGTTGCGGGCAGCACCATATAGCGGATGCGGTCGAGAAGCGCCGGCAGCCCCGTGAGCCGCGATCCGATCGTGCTATCGCCGCCGCTCGGCAGCCAGCCGAGCTTGACGGAAAAGAACAGGATCAGCATCAGGCCGATCCAGAAGCCGGGGATGGAATAAAACAGAAGCGAAACGACCGAGATCACGCGGTCGGTGATCCTTCCGGAGAAGGTTGCCATCAACGCGCCGAGCAGCAGACCGACGGCAATGGCGATCAACAGCGCCGCGAGCATCAGGGTCAGCGTTCCCGGCAGTCGCTGGCCGATCAGATCGGCGACCGGCATGCCATAGCGTGGCGAAAAGCCCAAGCTGAAATGCGCCAGATTATCCAGGTAGTTGACGAGCTGGACGAGCAGAGGATTGTCGAGCCCGAAGCGCTGGCGCAAGGCCGCCATCGTCTCCTCGGTGGCCGAACCGGATTCCGCCGCCATGACGTCGGCTGCGTCGCCCGGCGCGAGCTTTAACAGGAAGAAGCTCAATATGACGATGCCAAGCATCGTCGGCACGGCCTGGATGACGGTCTTTCTGATCGTGCGGGCGACCCGCCTTAGTGTCGACATGGATTTCCACCTCACGCCGCCGGAAGAATTCATCGTGCTGCGTTGCGATAGTAGTTGACTAAATCGGTGGGTTTTGTCAAATCCATATTGGTAAATAATTCCAATCGCCCGGATTATATCGCCTACAGTTGGTATTATTTGCTCACATAATCGATTTTTAGCGTATTCCATACCACGCGATCGAAGGGCTTAGGTAAAAAACTCTACGGTGGCACCGAAGTATGGAAAGGCGAACCAGGTCGCCCGGCGACGGGCACTCGCGATCATTGAGGGATCAACCATGCCAGCATTTCCTGCCCCGACACGCCGCAACTTCCTTCTGGCCTCCGTTGCGCTCACCGTGGCGTCAGCGGCCCGCCTCCCGGCCTTTGCTGCCCCAGTACGCGGCGGCACTGCCACGCTGCTGTTGTCGGCCGAGCCGCCTGTGTTGACGACGATTGCCAACACCGCCTTCAACTCCGTCTATGTGTCGCCGAAGGTCATCGAAGGCCTGCTAACCTATGATTTCGAGCTTAACCCGCAGCCGCTTCTGGCAAAGGAATGGTCGGTGAGCCCGGACGGGCTGACCTATACGTTCCGGTTGCGCGACGGCGTAAAATGGCATGACGGCAAAGCCTTCACGTCGGCCGACGTCGCCTTCTCGATCAAGACGCTCAAGGAGGTCCATCCGCGCGGTCGCAATACCTTCCTCAACCTCGTCGATGTCGAAACACCCGACCCGCTGACGGCGATCCTGAAGCTATCGAAGCCGGCGCCCTACCTCATCACCGCTCTTGCCTCCTCCGAGACGCCGATCGTTCCGCGCCATATCTATGAGGGAACGAAGGTCGCGGAAAATCCGGCCAACCTTGCGCCGATCGGCACCGGCCCCTTCAAGTTCAAGGAATGGGTTCGCGGCAGCCACCTTGTCTATGAGCGCAACCCCGACTACTGGGACCAGCCGCGTCCTTATCTCGACCAGCTCATCGTCCGCTTCATTCCCGATGCTGCGGCGCGCTCGATCGCGATCGAAACCGGAGAAATCGATCTTGCGCCCTCGACGCCCGTTCCCCTCAGCGACCTTGAACGTCTAAAGGAGGTCCCCGGCATCGCCTTCGAGCAGCGCGGTTATCAGTATGCAAACGGCGTCAGCCGCATCGAGTTCAACCTCGAACGTCCCTTCTTCAAGGACATCCGCGTCCGCCAGGCCTTCGCCCATGTGATCGACCGCAAGGTGATCCTCAATACCATCAACTACGGCTATGGTGCTGCCATTCCCGGCCCGATCAATCCCAATCTCGCCAAATGGTATGATGGCGATCTGAAGACCTATCCGATCGATCTTGCCGCTGCCGAAAAGCTGCTCGACGAGGCCGGTTATCCGCGTGGCAGCGACGGCGTGCGCATCCGCATCAATCTCGACTATGTGCCGAGCGGAGAAACCTATCCGCGCGGTTCGGAATATATCCGCCAGGCGCTCGCCAAGGTCGGCGTCGATGCGACCGTGCGCAGCCAGGACTTCGCCACCTATACCAAACGCATCTATACGGACCGCGATTTCGATTTCGCCTTCGAGGGCATGAGCAACCTCTTCGATCCGACCGTTGGCGTCCAGCGTCTCTACTGGAGCAAGAACTTCAAGCCGGGCGTGCCCTTTTCCAACGGCTCAGCTTACAGCAATCCCAAGGTCGATGCATTGTTGGAGGCCGCGGCCATCGAAGTCGATGCGAAAAAGCGCGTCGATCAATGGCGCGAGATCCAGCAGATCCTCGTCGAGGACCTGCCGGCGATCGACATCGCCAGCCAGCCGGAGCTGACCATCTACAACAAACGCATCACCGACCACACGGTCGGCGGCGAAGGCGTTTCGGGCAGTCTCGCCTATGCCTATGTGACGGCATCCTGACAGGGCGGAAGAGAGAGACAGGTCAAATATCATGTCCATTCAACATCCTCCAGGCTCGATCGTGGGCTTGCCGAAATTCTCCGCCCCAACCGATTTTGCAGAAAGCCCCCTGTCGCAGGCTCTCCGGCAGCCGGTACTTCTCGGCCTCTTTCTGCCGATCCAGGCCGGTGGCTGGACGCAATCGACGCTTGAACGCTCGACGGACTGGAGCTTCGATTACAACAAGGCGCTGACGCTGAAGGCCGAGGAACTCGGCTTCGATCTCGTTTTCGCCTTGTCGCAATGGCTGCCGAAAGGCGGCTATGGCGGCGTCTTCAACGGCCAGGCGCTCGACAGCTTCACAACGACGGCGGCACTTGCCGGCCTGACCAAGAAGATCATACTGATCTCCACCATGCATGTTCTCTACGGGCCATGGCATCCGCTGCATCTCGCCAAATTCGGTGCGACGCTCGACCACATCACCGGCGGCCGCTGGGGCATCAATGTCGTCACCGGTCACCGTGCCGTCGAACATGAAATGTTCGGCTGGCCACGCATCGAGCATGACAGGCGCTATGAGCTGGCAGCCGAATTCCTCGAAGTCGTCCAGCGTCTTTGGAGCGATACCGAGAATTTCTCCTTCGAGGGCGAGAGCAGCTGGAAACTCGGTGGCGGCTTCGTGACGCCCAAGCCGAATTTCGGACGGCCGATCCTCGTCAACGCCACGGGATCGGATGCCGGCATTGCCTTTGCCGGCCGCTACTCGGATATCGTCTTCATCACTAGCCCGACGGGCGCCGATATCGACAGCGCGCTGCAATCGCTGCCGGCCCACACGAAAAGAGTGAAGGATGCGGCCAAGGATGTCGGACGCACGGTGCGCACCCTGCTCAATCCGATGGTCATCTGCCGGCCGACCGAGAAGGAGGCCTGGGAACTCGCCGACCGGATCGTCGCCCATGCCGACCAGCGCTCGCCGCAGGGCTTTTCGTCCCTGAACTCGGATGCGCATGCCTGGAAAGGTCGCGATTCTCAGGATCCCTACCGCTTCGTCGGCGGCAATATCCGCGTCATCGGCTCTCCCGAAAGCGTGGTCGACCAGTTCCTGAAACTGAAAGCGGCCGGTATCGACGGTCTGCAGCTCAGCTTCTTCGATTTCCGTGATGAGCTCGAATTCTTCGGCACCGACGTGCTGCCGCTGATGAAGCAGGCCGGCCTGCGCCACTGAAAGGGACGATCATGACGAGCAATGCCATTTCCGAAATCTGGTATACGCGCTGCCCGGTGCCGACCCCGGTCGGGCTTGCCGCCCAGCTCGGCTATCTCGAGGACGGCTTTCGCAAGGAAGGCGTGACGCTAAAGTCGATCATCGATTCGCCCGACCGCTCCATCCGCCAGAGCCATTTCAACCACACGCTCGACTGGTCCTTCCGACATGGCGGCAATGTGCCGCCGATCCGCGCCCGCTCGGAAGGCCGCAAGACCCGGCTCGTCGGCATCACCTGGACCGACGAGTTTCAGGCGATCATCACCCTGCCCCAGACCGGAATCAAACATACCAGGGACCTGAAGGGGCGTCGTTTTGGTATTGCCCGCCGGCCGGAAGGCATCGTCGACTTCATGCGCGCAACAGCGCTGAAAGGTCTGCTGTCGGCTCTGTCGCTGGAAGGCCTGGTACTCGACGATGTCGAGATCGTCGACATCGCGCTTGCCGATTCCGTTCTCGCCACCCAGGAGGGACCATCGCTCTTCGGCCTCAAGCGTCGTCAGGCCTATGGCGAGGAGATAGCAGCCCTGCTCCGCGGTGAGGTGGACGCAATCTATGTGAAGGGAACAGCCGGCATCAGCGTTGCCAATCTGATCGGTGCCGTTCAGGTGGCGGAATTCGGTTTTTACCCCGACCCGAAGATCCGCATCAATTCCGGTTCGCCGCGTGTCCTGACGGTCGACGAACTGCTGGCCGAGGAACGGCCCGATCTCGTCCACCGGCTTCTGGAAGCGATCTACAAGGCGGGCGACTGGGCGCAAGCCCATCCCGATGAGACGCGCCGCTTCGTCGCACGCGAGGCGGGTGCCACCGAGGAGCAGGTACTGGCGGCAAACGGGCCGGAGATCCACCGCCATCTCGGCCTCGGGCTGGAGCCCGAATTGGTCGAGGCCGTCGGCCACTATAAAGATTTCCTGCGGGACTTCGGATTCCTGGCCGCCGATTTCGATATCAACGATTGGGTCGACCGCCGTCACGTCGACGGCTTTCACACCCGCGCCGTCGCCTGACAGGAGAAGCACCATGCTGCAGGAAACGATCGATCCATTCGACAGGGCACGAAGGCTTGCCAAGGATTTCTCCGAACGCGCCCATCATTTCGATGCGAGCGGCGAATTTCCCTTCGAGAACTTCACCCGACTTTACGAAGCGGGGCTACTCGGCTTGGTGACAGCGCCCGAGCATGGCGGCCACGGCGGCGGCCTTGCAGATGCGCAGGCGGTGATCAGCGAGATCGCCCGCGGCGAGCCATCGACGGCGCTGGTGCTCGCCATGCACTACAACAGCCACTATACGCTGCGGCGGTTCGGAAAATGGCCTACTCATCTTGCAGAGCGGGTTCTTGTCGCCAACCGGCAAGGTCCAGCCCTGATCAATGCGGCCCAGGCCGAGCCACGCATCGGCTCTCCCGCCCACGGCGCCTTGCCGGAAACGATCGCAAGGCGCGAGGGCGACAGCTGGCGTATTTCCGGTCGCAAGACCTACGTGACCGGCATACCGATCCTCAAATGGGTATCGCTGCTAGCACTGACGGACGAGGCCGAGCCACGGCTCGCCTCCTTCCTGGTGCCGACCGACAGCCCCGGCTTTACGGTCGAAAAGACCTGGAATGCCGCCGGAATGCACGCGACGGCCAGCGACGACGTCATCCTTGAAGACGTTGTCATTCCCTTCGAAGACCTGATCGAGGCACAGCCCGCTTCAGAACCGATCCGGCGGGAGGAGCATGCCACGGCCTTCTTCTTCTCGCTGATCGGCGCCGTCTATCATGGGGTGGCGCTGTCCGCACGTGATAAGGTGCTCGCGTTTTCGGCCCGCCATGCGCCGGCAAGCCTTGGGGCACCGATCGCCACCGTACCCCGCATCCAGGACAGTCTCGGCGAGATCGAGGTCCGCCTGTCGACGAATGCCAGGCTATTGCGCTCGCTCGGTGAAGATGTCGATGCCGGCAAGCCGGTCGGCATCGACGCCATGGCCGTGCGCCATGTGGTGATCGACAACGCGGTTACGGTGACAAGCCTGGCGCTCGATCTTGCCGGCAATCCCGGGCTCAACAGGGATTTCGGACTCGAACGTCAGCATCGCGATGCGATCACCGGCCGCTCGCACGCGCCGCAAAACCACATGGTCCGGGCAATCGCCGCGAAAAATGCCCTCGCTCGCCTGGAGGCGGGGCGTATCTGAAATTCGAAACAACACAGGGCTCGGCCGTCCCGTAGGGGCGGCCGGATATGCCGGAGCCATCAGGCATCCGGGCTCAGCCATATCTGGCCGAAGCTGTTGTTGATGCCCTGGGCACCCGGCGCGAAATTCTTCACCTTCTTGCTGGCGACGATTTGCGAGCCTGCGGCGACAAGATCGACCGAGACGACATCCTCGTGAATGATGCGCTGGAACTGGTACCAAAGATCGCGGCGCTTGGCCTTATCGGGCTCGACGGCTGCAGCTTCGAGCAGCCGGTCGACCTCGGGGTTGGCATAGTGGCTGGCGTTCGAGAAGACGAGGCCGATCTTGAAATTCTTGGACCAGTAGGCGCGCTGCACCCCGAGCGTCGGATCGAAAGTGTTGGATAGCGATTCGATCACTAGGTCGAAGGCACGATCCGTGTAGACGGTCTTCAGGAAGGTCGCGAGATCCAGTTTGAGGATCTCCGCATCGATGCCCACGGTTGCGAGCGACTGGCGGATGAAATCGGCATAGGAAGGCGGCAGGAAAGAATTATATGCAAGACGGAGCTTGAACCGCACGCCATTTGCCCCGCGCGGGTAGCCCGCCGTGTCGAGCAGCTTTTCTGCAAGCTTGGGATCCGGTTCACGGGCCTTGATGCTCGGATCATACCATTTCGGCAATGCCGTGCTGATGGGGCTCGGCGAGACCTGTGCATAGCCGAAGAGCGCGATGTCGACGAGCTTCTGCAAGTCGATGGCATGCGCGATTGCCAAGCGCACGTCGCGCTTGGTCAGGATTTCGTTCTCATAATTGAAGAACAGCTGCTGCTGCGGTCCCGAATAGGCATAGGTCGTCGTATCCACGACGAGTTTGGGATTGGTCTTGAGGCGCTCGATGTCGGACAAGGGAACAGGATTTGCACCGATGTCGATCTCACCCGTCTCAAGTGCTGCGGCGCGGGCGGCCGGATCGAGAATAACGCGCAGGATCACACGATCGAGATAGGGCTTTCCCGCATCCCAGTAATTCGGATTGCGCTCGAAGATCAGGTGGCTGCCGGGGGCCCATTCCTTCAGGAGAAACGGCCCTGTTCCGATCGTCTGGGCAAGCTTGGGCTGCTCCTGTGGCTTGAAGGTTTCGTAGACATGTTTCGGCACGATCGGCGATTCCGAGCTTGAGAGCGCCGTGATGAGGTATGGTGCAGGCTTGGTGAGCACGACGATTGCTGTATGAGGATCAGGCGTCTCGACGGCCGTCACGTTCTGATAGGTAATCCGGCCGCGCGGATGTGCTTCCTTCAGCCGGAAGATCGTGAAGGCGACGTCGGCGGACGTGAAGTCGGCGCCGTCATGCCATTTGACCCCCTCGCGCAGCTTGAACGTATAGCGCAACTGATCCTCGCTGACGGACCACTCGGTCGCAAGAAGCGGGATGGGATTAAGATTATAGTCGAAGTCGAACAGTCCCTCATTGATCTTCGGACCGATCGCCTGTCCCGTGCCTGAGGACGTATTGATGGCGATGAGCGCGCTCGGATCGGGATAATAGGCCCAATTGAGCGTACCACCTCTGACGGGCGTCTCTGTCGCCGCAGCGGCGGCAAACGTTGGAACGCCCCCCAATGCGAGCCCGGCCGAGCCTGCAAGAAGGAGTTGATTGAACTGGCGGCGATTGATCGACATTGAAGGCTCCGAAGGCGGCGACGCTTAAAAAAGCGTGCACGGAGCCCCATGCCCCGCTACCGGAATGATCCCTTCGCGACCCGCCGAAGCAAAGGCAGATTTTCTATCGTGGCGGCGAAGCAAAGCTTGTCGCGCAGGCATAGAAAACAGCAGAGCCGAGCATGTCCGCTGCCGGCAGCAGACATGCTCGACGAGACTGGCGAACAGGAAAGACAGTTACTGACGCAGGCGGCCCAAAAGTCGACGCGCATTGCCACCAGCCACGAGAGACTGTGATTGGGCGTCGAGACCCGCCGCCGTCAGGCTCTGCGCCAACCTCTCCCGGGATAGGGCGGGAAGGATCGGCCAGTCCGTTCCGGCAAGAACGCGCTCTGCGCCGAAAAACTCCACCAATATGGCGATGATCGAAGGATCGTCGCCCATCGTATCGAAGTAGATGTTAGGCTGGTGCCCGGCTGCACGGTTTTGCCGGGAATAAGGGCCTCCGCGCGCCGCCTGCACGACAGCTCCGAGGCCAAGGGTTGCGAAAACGAAATTCAGATCCGGAAATTCGTCCAGCAGGCCGTTTTCCAGGACAGACAGGAACGCCACGCCGTTCATCAGCCCGCGACCAAGGGAATTGCCAAGCTTGCCGGCGCCGGCAATGAGGATATCGGCTTGCGGCGCATTGACGGGATGCACGAAGACCGGCTTGCCAAAACGGGCAGCGACGGCGAGCGCAGGGCGGGCGACGGGATCACCGATGAACTTGCCGTCGCGATAGGAATCGACGACGAGGCCGGCCAGTCCAAGTTCGCCGAGCGCCCTCTCTGCCTCGCGGGCGGCCGCCTCGCCGGAAAAGGGATCGATGATCGCCAGTGCGGCCAGACGGTCGGGCTGGGTCTTGACGAGCCCGGCAAGCCACTCGTTCACTTCGGCGATCACATGAGGATCGGCAGGCTTCTCCATGCCGAACAGGCTCTCGACGGTCGTGCTCAGAACGGCAAGCGAAACACCCGCCGAGGAAAACTCGTCGATCAGGGAGGCCGGGTCGACAATCTTCTTCAGGACAGTGTCGGGAAGCCCGGCAGATATGCGCCTGCTGCCATCAGCCCCCCATTCGGGAGGCCAGAGATGTGTGTGAATGTCGACGATATCCAGTTCATGGCTCATCTGCTGACGCTTTCCTTCGCATAACGATTGTCGTTGGTGTCTCTTATCCCGCGCCAGGGCTGGTCTCATCGGCGATGGATCTCAGAGCCAAGGCACCCAGCGCCAACAGCGCGCCGGCGAAGCTGAAGCCTTTTTGCAAGTGAGGGGCGATCTTGCGCAACTACGCGGCCTCAAGCCCGTGAATACGCCTGATTTCCTCGGCGACCAGTGCCTGGAGCCGCCATAGATTTCGATCGCGGATGCCCTTCTCTTCGAGATGCTTGACGGTGAGATAGAGATATTCGGCACAGGACCCCATATGCCCGCAGGCCCTGGCCAGAACCTCGGCGACGCTTTCCAGAGGCAGCCCGCGCAGAACGCGCTTGCCCCTCGGCCCGGCCCAGAACACCAGGGCGCGCAAAGGTCCCTGTGGCGTTTCGATCGGAACCCATCGGATGAAGGAGGAGTCGGTGATCGTGCCAATCTCCCTGCAGATCATGCGACGGATCTGCCCCATGCGGTCTTCTTCCGAGAGCCTGTAGGCGACGCCTTTGCATTGCCCGCCCTGATCGAGCGCCATCATCAGACCGGGCACGGCATCAGTCGCCCGCCACCGCGTCATCTGCAGGCAAAAGGACCTGTGCCAGCCGCGGGCACGGGCGTGCTGCCATTCCACCGCGTCGAAGTCCGGCTTCCAGATCAGCGAGCCATAAGCAAAAATCCATAGCGGCCGGCCCGCCGCTTCACGGTATAGTCTCTCCGAAAGAGCCTGAAGCTCCCCGTCGCTCAACGGAACACGATTGGGATCCGGCCCGGGGTCGGCTTCCAGCCTCAGACTGAGTGACACGAGATCGGCCGTCAGCGCCATCGTACGCAAGCCTGCTGGATGGTTCTTTTCCTCCGAGACGGCCTCATGGATCGGTGAGGCTTTCGACAAGAGCGCCTGCATCCTAGTGAACCGTGAACTGGCTGAAATAGGCCTGTCGCTCACGCACTGCCCGGATCAGTAAGGCGGCCTCGCGCATGATCGCATTGAAGGTCGCATCATCGGCCGATGCGATGCCGTCCGACATAGTCTGGAGAATTCCGATCAGGCGTCCGACGGATTCCTGCGATAGCCCATTCTGACCTTCCAGCCCTTCGGCAAGAGCGGCGAGCGTTCTCACAATCTCGTCAATGATCTGACGGCGGCGCGCCTGGCTTGCCGGCGGATCACCAGCCCCGGCTAACGCCGTTTCTTCCAAGTCCCTGTCCATCATGGCTCGCCGCTTCATCGTCGTCGATCAAATCAGTCCGAGGACGAGCGCCAGAATGAAGACAAACGATCCGGCTGCCGCGGCCTGATGGAGGCGCAGACAGACGGGGGAGAGCCAGTCGGCGCGATCTCGCGGCAAGAAGCGCTGATGATTGTCGACAATTGCCATTGCCGCCTCCGTTAATACCAGATTGGAGCTGCCGCTCGCCAAAAGGAAAGCTCGTATTCAAGTGCGGTCTGGTGGTCTTCACCCTCAAAACCGGGCGATCCGATCTTTTGTCCGTGCACTCGCCGGTCAAAAAGTCGGGCAATTCTTGCAGCGAGATGGGCAAGCATGCCTCGTGTCATAGCAAACCTCCTCTATCGGTCGGTTGTTACGGAGACAGTTCGGTTCGCCTGGCGCTCAAAAGCAGGTCGCGAGGCGACGCCATCTTTCCGAACAGTCTCAGCAGGCGATTTTCTTCAGACTTCGCCAGCCGGTAGCGCCGCGAGAAGTCGAAGACGCTCCACAGTTCCTGGCTCGTTGGCGCGGTCTCGGTCTTTTCCTGCAATCTCTGGTGCATGGCCGCCCCCTATTCTGCGGCATACAGCGCCGGGCGAGAGCCTGGGAAGAAAGCGTCGATCTCGCTTATGACCTCGTCTATGCGCTTGGAAAGCTGCTCGGAGGAAACGGCGTAGTCAGCAAAATCCCGATCGGACGCATAGATCGCAGTCGGCAGGGTATGAGACATGAAGAAGCCGAACAACGGGCGCAGTTGGTGTTCGACCATCAGCGCATGCCGGTCGCCGCCGCCTGTCGCGGTAATGATGATCGGCTTTGCCCGCAACTCGCGCGGATCAATCAGATCGATCAGATGTTTGAAGAGACCTGGATAGGAACCTTTGTAGGTGGGGGAGCCGACGATCAGCAAATCAGCGCTGACGATCTCGGAGATCACGGCCTCGGCCTGTCCGTCAAGATCTTTGCGCCAGGTGGCGTCTCCGAGGGAAGGTCCGACATCGAGCATGTCGTAAACCTTGCTGGTAAAACCACGTTTGTCGCTGGCGATGCCGGCGATATGGCTCACGAGCGCCAGCGTCTTGGACGGACGGTTGAAGCTGCCTGCGATTCCAACGAGTTTGAGAGCGGCCATCGGCTTTCCTTTCCTTGAAATCACTATTGTCTATAAAAATACTAGATTAAAGAAACGGCAGTTTATGATCGACGCAATGCGCGAAAAAAATGCCTCTTTCTCCGGCGGCCTGAACGGGCTTCATCGCATCGTTCCATCTGCGGCCGTGCCGCGTTGAGCGAGCGATGCTTATGTTTCAAGAGCCGATGCGGGCTGCGACGGGAGCCGCAGGCGCGCTCGCGTCACCAGCCCGCGCAGGATTCTGCGGATAGGGCAGCCCATAGCGGTCACGAACCGTCTTGCCTTCATATTCCCGCCGATAGACTCCACGATCCTGCAGGATTGGAATGACTTTTTCGACGAATTCCTCGATATCGTCGGGCGCGCGCGGTGGCTGGAGTGTGTATCCATCCACGGTACCGTCCGCCCAGAGATCGATAATGTCGTCAGCCACTTCCTCCGGGGTCCCGAGCAGGAGGCGATGATGGCCCTCCGACCTGCGCACCGCTTGTCTCGCGGTCAGCTTCTCGTGCGTCAGAAGGTCGGACAGACCAAGTCCCATGCCCACGGCCTGCAGACGGTTGGGATCGGGGATGAACCGTTCGGCATCCAGCACGGCGTCGGGGTTGAAACCGGTCGGGTCGATGCCGTTCTCTCTTACGAATCGCGCGAGCAATCCGTCTTCCGAGCCGGTGCCGCTATAAAGCTCGTGCTTACGCAGCGCTTCCTCGCGGCTTTCGCCGAGGATGACGACAAGACCGGGCACGATGCGGATACCCGACGGATCGCGACCGATTGCGGCGGCGCGGTCCCTCACCTTTGCGCCGAAAGCCCGGCCTGCACCGCGCGAAAGGATGTTGCAATAGATGATTTCACCGTGACGCGCGGCAAGTTCGATACCCCCCTCGGATGCACCGGCCTGGGCGATGACGGGATGTCCCTGCGGCCCTTTCGGCACGTTGAGCGGCCCTCTGACCGAAAAGTAAGCGCCCTGGTGATCGATCGTATGGGCACTTCCCGCGTCCCAGAACCGGTTTTCAGGCACCTCGCCCTCGCGCGACGGGTCCCAGCTCGCCCAGAGCTCCTTGGCGACATCAAGGAATTCGGAGGCTTTGGCATAGCGCTCGCTGCGCGGCGGTAGCGGCTCGGAACCGAAATTGGCGGCGACATTCGGGTTGAAGGAGGACACGACGTTTACGATCAGCCGGCCGCCCGAGATGATATCGGTCGACTGCACCCGCCGGGCAAAATTGAACGGCGAATTATAGGTCGATGACATCGTCACGACGAAACCGATATCCGGCACCTGTGCCGAAAGGGCGGTGCAGAGGATCAGCGGATCGATCGTATGAAAGGGGCGGCTCGCGGGATCGGTCATCAGCGCCGGATGATCGGAAAAGAAGACCGCATCGAAGCGCCCCCTGTGCGCAAGCTCGGTCAGCCGGCGGTAATATTCCGGGTCGTTGATGTCGTGCCGGCTGCCACTCCTGTATTTCCAGGCATTGGCAAGATAACCGGTGGTGTTGATGCCGACGTTGAGATTGAGTTTGCGGGCCGGTGTCGTCATTGTCAGGCAACCTCGCTGCTCGGGCCGAATGGTGTGATGATCTTGCGGTAACCGACGGCAGCCGGCTTCTTGCCGGAGACGGCGAACTCGCCGACGACGCGATCGTGATAGATGCGCGGATTGTGCGAGGTGATCGTGCGGGCGTTTCGCCAGTGGCGGTCGAGCGCCGTGGCACGCTTCGCCGCGGATGCGCCGAGGGCGTCGAAGAGAACCGTCGTCGCCTGAAGGATGAGCGTCGAGATGACAGTGACCGCCTGGCTCGTTTCGATATCTGCAAGAAGGTGGATATCGGTTCGGTCGGGATCCACGCCGGCGATATTCGCGTCAAAGGACCGCTGCAGGGCTTGGGCGACATTAAGCACGATCGCGCCGGCAGCATAGGCCGGCCCCCTGACGCGGCCCACCACTTCAAGCACCTGCGGATCTTCCGCGCTCGTCGCCCCGTTGCCGCGCGGATAGATCCTGGCCCGGCTGCCGACATGGCGGGCGAGTTCCTTGGCGGCAGCCCGACCGATGCCGGCAAGGCTTGCCAGGTGAACGAGCTGGAAGAAGGCCGGCGTATAGGGAAAACGAGCCGAATCCGGTTTGATGTGGGCGCCCTCCAGCCTGACGTTCTCGAACCGCGCGGTGCCGCTACCGCTCATGGCCTGCCCGAAGCCATCCCAATCGTCGAGGATCTCCACGCCGGACACCGACGTGGGCACGAGAGCGGCGACCGGTGAACCCGATCCGTCGACAGCGGCGAGGTTGATCCAGTCGGCATAGATCGAGCCGGTGGTATAAAACTTCTCGCCATTCAGGCGATAGAAATCGCCATCCTGCACGATTGTTGTGGAATGGTCCCCGACCTTGAGACCGGCGAGCTCCGAAAAGCCGCTGCCGATCATCTCGCCGCGCCCGAGGCGAGTCAGCCACTCGTCCTGCCAGCTATTGTTCGGGGCATTAAGGAGATCCTCCGTGAAGCCCAGATGGCTGCGGAAGATATTGGTGATATTGGGGTCGGCCGCCGCGAGCTCGATCAGCAGCGCAAAAAGCTCCGGCAAGGTAACCTCAAGACCGCCGTAGACCGCCGGAATACGCAAGGCGCCGAAGCCTGCCTCCCGCAGCCATCGGACTTCCTCGAAAGGCAGGCGCCGCTGCTGATCCCTTTCGATCGCCGCCTCCCCTATTCGATCGAAGATGGGACGAAATCGTGCGGCAATTTCCTCGTAGCGCGCCGAGGGGCCACGGCCCCAGCCTTCATCGATCCTGGTCATCAACACGCTTCCTCAATGTCTATGATTGTTCTGTTCTGGCGTTTCGACCACCGGCTCGCTCACGCCCAGCCAGTCGAGCAGCTGCAGGCGAAGCCGGTTGAACCCTACGCCACCGGTCAAGCGGGGTCGTGGCAGATCGACCGTCGCTTCATGCGCCACCACCCCGTCTCGCATCACCAGCACCCGGTCGGCAAGCAGCAGCGCCTCTTCGACATCATGGGTGACGAGGAGCACCGCTTGCCGATGTTTTTGCCAGAGATCGGCGACGAGGGCCTGCGCCCTCAGCCGCGTCAGCGCGTCCAGCGACCCGAAGGGTTCATCGAGCAGCAATAAATGCGGATTGCGCACCAGCGCGCGCGCCAGCGATGCACGCTGGGCCTCCCCGCCGGAAAGATCCTTCGGCCAGGCATCGCCGCGATGGACCAATCCCACTTCGGCAAGCGCCGTCTCCGCCCTCGCCCGGTTACCGCTCCTGCCGAGTCCGGCCACGACATTGCTCCAGACCCGCTTCCAGGGAAAGAGCCGCGGCGACTGGAACGCCACGCCGCGGCGCGGCGAGACAAAGACATCGCCCTCGATCTCGTGATCGAGATCCGCCAGAATGCGCAGCAGCGTACTCTTGCCGCAGCCACTCGCACCCAGCAGGGCGACGAATTCCCCGTGTCTGATTTCGAGGTCGAGATGATCAATGACGGTGCGCGACCCAAAGCGGCGCACAAGCCCGTGGACACTGACCGAGAGGCCCGTCGGGGACGGGGCGTGAAAGGACATGCTCATGCTCCATCGAAGCTTTGGCGCCATCTGAGCAGCAGGCGCTCAAGCAGCCGGACGATGAGGTCAGCCGAAAGCCCGAGAAGCGCATAGATGACGAGGCAAAGGATGATGATGTCGACGCGATAGACTTCGCGTGCGTGGGTGATCAGATAGCCGAGACCGCCTTGCGCATTGACCGTCTCGGCAAATACCAGCGCCAGCCAGGCAGATCCCAGCGAGTACCGCAGGCCGACGAGCAGGTTCGGAAGTGTTCCCGGCAAAATGACCTGGAAGATCAGCGCGGTTCGCCCGAAGGAGAGCGTGTGCGCCGCCTCGATGAGGGTCTTGTCGACATTGCGGATCCCGGCGAAGGTATTGATGTAGAGCGGAAACGTCACGGCGAAGGCGACGAGCGTGATCTTCGGTGTTTCATCGATACCGAGCCAGATGATCAGGAGCGGCACGAGGCCGGCCCAGGGAAGCGTGCGCGCCATCTGCATCGGCGCATCGATGAGGTCCTCTCCGAGGCGCAGGAGGCCGGAGACGATCGCGAGGCCGACGCCGATCACGAAGCCGAAACAAAAGCCGATGACGACCCGCTGGAGCGACTGCAAAAGGGCTTCCGACAGGTCGCCGCTCGTGATCATGTCGACGAGGGTTGCCCAGAGCGTGCCCGGTCCCGGAAACAGGTCTTGCGAAATCCAACCATAGCCCGTGGCGAGCCACCAGGCGACCACGAGCGCAGCAGGTCCGAGGCTCTTGCCGAAGCCCCGCGGCAGGGAAGCCGTTTTCTGCTTGCCTGCCGGAACGATACGTTCAAGACCGGCAACCGGGCGAGGATCGGACACGCCCGATCCGGGTAGCGCCGGTTGCCCTTCCGAAAGGCTGGTGAGCAACGCCATCAATTCGTCTTTGCCAGCTTCTTGTTCTCATCACGGATTACGTCGCCAAAATCCTTGAGCACATAGTCCTCGGCCCTGAAATCGCGTTTGAACTGGCCGCTTTCATGAAAATAGGCGACCTCCTTCTGCCAGCCGGCAAGCACGTCGTCATCGGTTGCGGGAACATATTCCACCCGCGAGCGGCTGGCCTGGAGGTTTGCCGCATCGAGCGAGATCTGCGATAACTTGGCGACCTGCTCGGCCCATTCCGTCGGATGGGCGTTCACCCAGGCTTGCGCCCGGATGATGCGACGCGTCAGGTCTTCGAGCGCGGCCCTGCGAGCCGCATCCTCGACGGAGGAGGTCGGCGCGTAGAGGACGCCCGCAGTGTCGATCACCTTGCTCAGCGATTTCAGAATGCGCGCGCCATGCTGCTGCTGGGCGATCGCCGTGTTCGGATCCCAAACCACGAAAGCATCGACCTGACTGTTGACCAGCGCCGACAGACCATCCGTCGTGTTGAGGTTCAGGATCAGCTTGTCGTCCCATGGCACGCCGGCCTGCTCCAGCGCCTTGGCGAATTGATAATGCTGCTTCGTGAAATAGGGCAAAGCGACCTTGTGACCCTTCAAATCGGCAACGTCTTTCAAGGGGGAATCGCCGCGCACAAGGATGGCGCTGCCGCTTTCTTTGCGCTCCCGCGTGCCGGCGAGGATCGTCACTTTCACGCCATTGGCAATCGCCGCCAGCACGCCGGTGTCACCGCCGGCTGCAATATCGACATGTCCGGCGCGCAACGCTTCAACGAGCGGCGGCGTGGAATCGAAATCCGCCCATTTGATCTTATAGGGAAGATTTTCGATTTCATTGGCCGCGATCAGCTGGCGGTGCAGGCCCGTCTTGTTCGGGGTGCCGACCGTCAAGGTCACGCTTGAGAGATCGGGGGCGCCCTGCGCCCAGGATGTGCCGGCAAATAGGCTGGCAAGGGCGATGCCAAGGCCGGCGCGGCGGATCAGCCCGGTAATGTCTTTCAATCTCACTCTTCGTTCCTCCTGGCCGATCGGCCCCATGGCGCTTCAAGGAGCGAAGAGCCGGTGAATGACTGTCAAAAACCTACGAGAGGCAGGAAACACCGGTAAGAAAATAAACTCTATAGATTTTATAGATTATGAAAATGCTTTTCTGGTTTCGGTCTGTGCTCGCATCGACCGGCTTCGAAACGGCATGCCGCGACCGCTAGTCTTGAGCCATCACCACAAAGGACAAGGAGACCGACCATGGGCCAAAAGACGATTTCCCGCGAGACATTCCGGCATTGGCTTGCAGATGGGAACGAGCTTGCAGTTCTCGATATCCGCGAGCCCGATGTCGTGGGTTACGCCTCACCGCTCTTTGCCACCAATCTGCCGGCCGACAGCGTTGTACGTGAACTTTCGCGCTTCGTGCCGCGCAAGGTCGTCCGCACCGTGCTCGCCGACGGCGGCGATGGAGCGGCCGAGCGCCTTGCCGCGGAACTTGCAGTTGCCGGATGGCCGAACATCTTCGCGCTCGACGGCGGCATTCCCGGCTGGACGGCAGATGGCGAAGGGGCCGAATTGCCGACATTCGATACGCCCGGCGTCGACTTTACCCTTGCGGTCAAGGAGGAAAAGGGCACGCCGGTCATCTCTGCCGATGAATTGAAGCGACTTCGCGATGCAGGTGAAGATGTTATCGTCATCGACACCCGCACCGTGCCCGAATTTGCCCGCGAGCACGTGCCCGGCGCTGTCAGCGTGCCCGGTGCGGAACTGGTATTGCGTTTCAAGGACGTGGTGCCCTCCGAAAAGACGCGGGTGGTAGTCTCTTGCGCCGGCTTGCCGCGCGCCATCCTCGGCGCACAGACGCTGATCGACGCACAAGTTCCCAACAAGGTGTCCTATCTGCACGATGGGACCAAAGCCTGGACGGCAGCCGGCCTCAACCTGGAGACAGGTAAGACGCGCACCTACGGACAGGCCAGCGAGACGGCGGTCGAATTTGCCCGCCGTCAGATCGGCATCTTGAGCAGCAGTGATAATTTCCCCGAAATCGATATCGCGACCGCAAGGGCATGGGCTGCCGATCCCGATCGCACCACCTACCTGTTGGATGTCAGGACGCCGGAGGAATTCGAAACCGGCCATCTCAATGGCACGCTGTCTTCGGAAGGCGGCCAGCTGCTCGGTGTGGCCTACCGGACCATCGCGGTCAGAGGGGCTCGCGTCGTGCTTGTCGACGACCTCATCGGCGCACGCGCGCACATCGTGGCCCACTGGCTGCAACGACGTGGTTATGAAATCGCCATCCTGTTGATCGATTTTGCGTCGCAGGAATTAAGCAACGTGGCCTGACGCGCTCCAGGCGCTCTGCGCTAGCCTTGACCGGAACCGCATCGGCCGGAGATCCAGGAAAAGAGCTGTTAATGGATCTCCGGCCGATTAGACCACACTCCCATCGTCAAACCGTTCAACGGACTTTGCGGATGCCAGCGTAGCCATCGTCGAACGGCGGTTCGTATCGCGTTCGCGCGCGGGCCGCCTATTGTTCCCGTGCGAAGACCCGAGACCGCAGGATCTTGAGATAGCCTTGGGAGGAGCGCGCGACCATCAGGTCGGGCTCCGCATCGACCTCCAGGGCCTGGCCCGATGGGGTGAGAGCGACGAGCCGACGGGAACCCGGACGGTCCAAAACCCTGCTGATCGTTGCAGGAATGCCTCCCGCCTCGTTTGGTGCCCAGGCAAGATCGTTGGGGCGCAGGAGGATCTCGGCGGGGCCATCGGCGCAACCGGGAGCGTCGACCAGCAGTCCGTCGAAGGCTGCCCGGCCTCTATTCACCGTTGTTTCGATCACATTGGTATCGCCGAGGAAGGGCATGATGAAGGCAGAGGCCGGATCGTGGCAGATCTCTTCAGGTGTTCCTTGTTGGACGATCTTGCCCTCATTCAGGATGACGACACGATCAAGCGCCTCCTCCTGATCGTGGGTGACGAATAATGTGGTAATCCCGAGTTCCTCGTGGATCTCCCGCAACCAGCGGCGCAGGTCTCGCCTGACATTGGCGTCCAGAGCGCCGAACGGCTCATCGAGCAGCAGCACCTTGGGATCGACGGCAAGGGCGCAAGGGCGCGCGCCAAGGCTACGCGTTGTTTCTGGCCGCCGGAAATCTGACCGGGAAACCGCCGGTCCAGGCCCTCAAGACGCACGAGGCGCAACAGATCATTTACGCGTTCCGCAATCTCGGCCTTGGTGCGCTTGGTCGCCCGTGCCGTTCTCATCGAGACTTTCCTATTTGCAGGGGTGATCTATTTCGCGATTAGCTTCAGCGCATCACGCTTCAGCCAACGGCTCGAACGGCGCCTGCAACGCGGCCATGTCGGCACGAGCGGCAGGAGTAGCGTAGCGGCCCGCCATCGACGAGAGTGGGCTATTGCCCGCGCCATGGCAGGCCTTGCGACTTGCGCTATGTTCTCATCAAGCACTCTGGCTTGAGGTTTCTTTTCCGGAGGATTGCTGACAACGCCCGCAAGTACAAGGAGACGATCAATGGCAACAGTCAGGCTTCTGAGCGACGAAGAAGCGGCTGCAATCCCTGCCGTGAAAATGGTGTTCGACGACATCAGAGCGACGCGTCAGACCGATTTCATCAACAATTTCTGGCGGGCGCTCGCCAATGATCCGGCGAACCTGAAACGTGTCTGGGAGACCGTGAAATCGGTAATGGGAACTCCTGGAACCCTCGATCCGCTGACCCGCGAAATGATCTACATAGCGGTCTCCGCCGCCAATGCCTGCCAATACTGCGTGCAATCCCATACCGCAGCTGCGCGCGCACGCGGGATGACGGACGCCCAGCACGGCGAACTACTGACGATCATCGGCCTTGCCGCGCAGACAAACCACCTTGCGCTCGCAATGCAGGTTCCGCCCGATCCGGCGTTCGATGTCCACTGAGCGAAAGGGCATCGAGAAAACTGCCGAAGTCAGAAAATCCTGTAAATTTAGAACAATTTCTTACAGATAGGCGGAGTTCTAGGACAACTTCGAATACCTTTCCGTTTTTGCCAATGCTATAGTCTATATAAATTGTAGACTATTATTGACGCTTCGCTTCCTGATATTGGCCTCGGCCGGTTCAGTCGCTGCGAAGCTCAACGGAGAGGCGCCATGAGCAGGCAGGTTATCGAGTATGACGGATTGCCGGTCGGCATCGTCGTGCCGGACAGTGATAGGTTGAAGTTCATTGCCGTCAAATATGAGGTCTACGATCTCGATGAGCAACGGTTTGCGTCCGCATCGGATGTCCTGCGCGCCATCCACGTTCTGATGGCGGGCCGCAGGACCACGGCAAGGCAGGCAGCCTGACAGGAGGCCTCCCAATGGGGCGACTGCGACGCATACTTCTACTGGCGGTACGCCACCGCGAGCTGGAACGGGGTCTCATCATCAACGAGTTTCGAGCCCTGTTTCTCGACGACTTCGACGCGGGCATCGCCGAGGCGGAGATGCGGACAAGCCTGCGGGAAATCTCCGATGAGATTTCCTTCCTAAATCGTCGCTCTCGCTAGGCACCACAGCAGCCTCGTCATGGCAGGGCTAGATCATCGTCACGTTGATCAGGACAATTGCTCATCACGCCTAAGGTGGGATTGCCGTTTTCGAACGCGGCGCACTATGCCAATCCCGAGGTGGACAAGCTGCTTGAATCGGCGGCCCGGGAGCCCGACGTCGAAAAGCGCCGGTCGCTGTTTTTCGACGTCCAGCGCCTCATCATTGACGACGTTCCGGTGATCAACACGGTCGCTCCCGCCGAGGTCGTCGTCTACAACAAGCGCGTCAGGAACTTCGCGCTCGGTGCCGAAGACCTGAGGCATAATTTCGCCGATACCTATTTACAATAGGGCCTGGAAACGGCTGACCGGAACGGCGGCTGGGCGCGCGTCATTGATGACGTCGACACAATTGCGAACTGCTTTGGCAAGACATACCAGATCATTAGCACAAGATTTTCTTGCGATCGTCAGGATTGGATGAGAACGCCTCCTCTCCCGCCGGCGATGCCTGTAGGATCACAGTCACTTGTTCAAGGAGACATTCATGCCAACTCAGACGGCTGACGTCATCGATTTGCAGGCGTACCGGAAATCCCGCAGTCAAGCGCACACCGAGGGTGCCCCACGCGTCGCTTACATGGTACCCTTTGCAATGCAACCTGTCTTCATGTGGGTGCCCCTTTGGGGTTTTATGCCTGTCATGACAGTGGGTCCTGCCGGATATGGCGTCTGACCCGGCGATCGTTGACGACGGCATCGGAAGAGAGGACGAGGACGAGGTCACCATCCGCACCGGCCGGAACCTGCGCCGCATGCGAACGCGCCGGGGCCACTCCCTGGACAGGCTGGCCAAGATTGCAGGCGTCAGCCGCGCCATGCTTGGTCAGATTGAAACGGGCAAGAGTAGCCCGACGCTCAGCATCTTATCCAAGATCGCCGCGGCGCTTGAGATCCCTTGTTCCGCTCTGATCGCCGAGCGCGAAGAAACGTCGATCGTCACAATACCCCGATCGAAATCGAAGGTTCTTTTTTCCTCGGAGGGGCGGTTCCAGAGCCGGGCTCTCTTTCCCTTCGAAGGGGAGCGGAAGCTGGAATTCTACGAAATCAGAATTTCACCGCATCATAGCGAACAGGCTGATCCTCACCAGCACGGTACCGTCGAGAATCTCGTCGTGGCGCAGGGGACTATCGAAATCATCGCCGGCAAACAACCGCCGCAAATCCTCGGTGAAGGCGATGCGATCATCTTCGATGCCGACGTAGCGCATGTCTATCGCAACATGACAGGAACCGAAGCCGTTCTTTACCTCGTGACCACCTATATCGAGGAGGTCCGGGGTTAAAAAAGCCTCCGTCTCCGGAGGCTTCTTGTCAAGGCAGCAGCCGCGCTCAGGCAGCCATCGTGCAGCACATCATCATGCCACCGCAGGACATCATCACCGGCATGCCGCCGGACATCATCGACATCATGCGCTTGCAGGATTCCATGAACATGTCCTTGTCCATGCCTTCCATCGGCTTCATTTCGCAGACCATGCCCTGGTCCGTCATGGTGCACTTCATTGCGCCCATCATCATCATGGGCATCATCATCGGCATGCCGCCCATCATGGGCATCATCATGGGGTTCATCATGCCGCCCATCATGGGGTTCATCATCGGCATCATGCCACCCATCATCGGCATCATGTTGTTCATCATCGGCATCATGTTCATCGCGGGGCTCATATCTCTCTCCAAATCATCAGTTCTATTTTTTCAACGTTCGATGATTTGTGAGGTATATTACCTAACTATCAGCCTCAATAGAGAATAATATTCTTAGTTATTTTCCTCCGTTAGTACGGAGTATCCGTCTTTGGATTGCGAATATCTGCCTATTATCTTAGAATTTTCTCCGTTATGGCAGAAGATGTCGTATCGGCACGTCGCCGCCACGGCAGCCGCATGCGGTGGACGCGGGTCTGCTGCGCAGATCTTGTCGAAGAACACATTCAAGATTGCGGAAGAAGGGAAATTCGATCACAGGCGGCAGGCCTGCCGGCAACCGAATCGAGCGTCACGATGGACCGGCGGGCTGCAGGCTGGCGGCCTCATCTCAAGTTCAACAGGAAGAGGTTAACAGTGGCGATCCTGCCAGACGGCGGCGAATTGTCGAGCGCCGAGCATCCGGTTGAAATCGGAAAGCCAGTCGTCGATCACACCGTCCGTCGCAAATAAGAGCATCCGGGCCATCCAACGGAAGCTAGTCATGGATAGGTATTTCTCCAGTTACCCATCACACGGATGCCGCCTGCACCGCGTTCGTGACGTCGCCAATCCACTCATTCAGCGACGCAGCGGCGGCATGGCTCTGTGAGACGATCTGCGGCACCAGATCGATATCGGCAACACTGCCAAGACCCAGGAGGCCCATCGCAAAAAGACCCCGAACTGAACGGTGCGCAGCAATAGTGCGCCCGCATTCGTCGGCGACAAGACCAAGTTCGAGTTCATCGCGCTTTGCCAGACCGCAGGCAACAACGGATCTTATAAGCGGACTGTCATTGCTGGATGGACGAAACCGGCAGTCAACCGTGAAATCGGCGTGAAGTACTTCGAGGCCCTGCGAGGACGACAGCAACACGCCATTGCTGGCAATGCGTTCAACCTTGCCCTTCCTCAAAGTGATAGCGCCCCTTTCGATAGCCTGATGCAGGTGCCTGTAATCGTCTGGCGGCAGCCGATGGCGATGGCTGTCATACACTGCTTTCACATGGCGTTTGAACCTTGCGCGTTCATCCGGCCTCAACTCCTCCCAAAGCTCGCGTGCCTGTAGCCGAAACCCGTTCATGATGCCCTGCCATCCAGAACCCTCGGCGTCCGCCCGCCTTGCCGCATCGCGCAGATAGCGGAACGCACCACGCAGCGTCCGCGGGACGGGTTCGCCCGCAGCGGCGGATCCAACCGCTGCCTGGGCATGCGATTGCGGCAGAAAGCCGGATTCGGAAATGAGATTGAGATGAGGGACCTTGCCGTCTTTCAGAAGCGCAAGGGCCTGACCCACGGCTTTGACACCGCCTCCGATCACGACACCGCTTTGGGCTCCGACGGGTATTGTGGGCTTCTCCAAACTGTCGCGCAAACCATAGCCCGTCGCCAGGAAGACGACGTCGAAATGCTTCCTCTGGTCATTGCCGAAAAAAACAGAAAAGCCCATCTGCGGATGGCGATCGACTGCGGTAACGGTCTCCGGAAGGAATTGAACAACCACGTCTGGCCGCGCCATCAACGCCTCGGCGAAACGCTTGTAGACGTAACTGCCAAACACCCGCTCCGGAACGAATGAGTGCTCGAGCCCTGCAGAATTGGCGGGAGGGCCACCATGCCAATCCCTGTCCGCTTCCAGCCAGCTCTGGAAGTCGTCCCTGCGCGTGGGATCGACGGACAAGTCACGAACACGACTGTTCAGTACCGTTGCCACACCATGATTTACGCCCTCTCCGACATCGATCTTGGCTCGAGGATCGAACATTATCAGGTGAAAAGGACGATCGATGCCTTTGAATAGAGCGATTGCGGTCATGATGCCAGTAAAGCCCCGGCCGACGATCGCAATTCTTGCAAGGCGGTCCGCGTCTTTCCCCTGAGGGTCCAACGAGTGGGGCGAGAGAAGAGTCATGCGTTGGCTCCTTCTACGTCGGATCAGCTCGGTTTACAAAAACATCGCCGGAACTGTTCTTGCCGCGTTAATCTCTACAAAGATGATAGATAATGGCCGCTGGATAGCAAGATGTATTCGCCAAGTTATCCTCGCCGACCCCTCACCATAGGACGCAAGCCGTTTAATTCGCTGGGTAATTTCTCAACCACGTCCGCACGAAGCTGCCGCGGAATGCGACCTCTGACCTGCATCGAAGGCAGAATTTTCTCTTTTTCTATCGAATATATAGGAAAATAAACGAGCTTTCGTCGCCGTCGCGAACCTTTGCAACCTCCCCTCGCGGCAGCAACCGGCCTAGCATCGCTCCCTACAATGGAGACGGGTGCTCGCGGTTTGAGGAGGTTGGCATGGCGGGTTTGAACCGCAGCTTGAGCGATCTGTCAAAAGAACCGCCCCCGTCATCAGACGTTTCCAGATTGTGGGACGCGCTTTGCGGTGAGGCGATGGATGCAGCCGCGAAGGATCCGTCCCTGACCCGTACAATGAATTCCGCAGTTCTTTATCATGCGAGTTTTGCTCAGGCGCTCGCGCAGCGCATCGCCTTCAAACTTGCCAACCACGACCTTGATCAGGATGAGCTGTTGTCCGTGATCGCCCAGGCGCTGATCAGCAACCCGGATATCGTCGATCATGCTGCTGCGGATTTGGCGGCGATCAAAGAACGTGACCCCTCAAATGCGGAAATCCTGACGCCATTCCTGTATTTCAAGGGATTCGTGGCTTTGCAGGGACAGCGTATCGCGCATTGGCTTTGGCATCATGACCGCATCCATATGGCCCGGCACGTGCAAAGCCGCATTTCTGAAGTCTTTGGGGTCGATATTCATCCCGCAGCGAAAATGGGAAAGAGCATCATGCTCGATCATGGAAGCGGCCTCGTTATCGGCGAGACAGCGGTTGTCGAAGACGACGTATCGATCCTTCAAAACGTGACCTTGGGCGGAACAGGAAAGGAAAGCGGTGATCGCCATCCGAAAGTAAGGCGTGGGGCGCTCATCGGAGCCGGAGCAAAAATCCTCGGCAATGTAGAGATTGGCGTCGGCGCCAAGGTTGGGGCCGGTAGCGTGGTCGTCGGTCCCGTTGCGCCCTACACCTCCGTCGTCGGCATTCCTGCGACGCCGACCGGAAAACGCCATTCAAGCCTTCCCGGCATCACGATGGATCAAGCGCTGGCAGAGCCGGAATACATCATCTGATGCAGGCTTTCGCAGACGCTGCTGTTCCGGACCCTATCTCTAGGAGACTCCGGAGCGGGTATTGCCCCTCGTTGCGTTCTGGTTTCGCATCTTTCGAAGAACCGCGCTCACCGCTTCAGGCTCTGCTATCTTTGCCCAATCGGGAATAACAATAGCATCATTGCGACCAAACCCAGTCCCGCACCGACCATCTGTGAGGGAGCGAGCCGCTCGTCAAAAACAAAATATGCAATCACGTTGATTAGCAGCAGCTGAGCAACGGCGGAAACCGATATGGCGAGCCCCATTCCCCCCTCTCTCATCAGCCGCACCATGATGAGATTACCCACACAATAGAGCGCGAGTGACAGGACCAGCACAAGAATGCTGTTGGTCGCGATATAGGTGCGTGAAGCGGTCGCCGCGCCGAGGAATGTTGCCATTGCGCCGGCGAGCCAAAGCAGAAATTCTATTCTCATAGGTGACCTTCGTTCGTCTTTCCGCAAGCTGCATACAGCTGTCGGCCGAGGATCGCCAGCATTGGATTCCACTTGCGGATCGGCTGTTCGGGCCTAGTTGGACGCTTCTCTCGAGCCTCGCATAAAGAGCGTGAATGACGTTCTCGATGCACAGCGGCAGGCTCTTGCCGACATCGTCGTTCAACATCCATCGGCTGTTTGCGGGTCGTTCTGAGACCGCCGGCGGTAGAATTTGTCAAGGAGCGCCTCGATTTGAGTGCCTTATACTTCGCATCAGCAACGACCCTCGGTCATCATCCCGACAGTCGGCGATCTTCGGCGGTTCATTCCTCCCGACCCGCTACGTCGGCTGTTCCCCCTCTGGAGGTTCTTGACCTTCACACCTCGAGGCCCGGCTTTACGCCCGTGGCCTCTTTTTTTGTCCATCAGGCCCAGATCCCGTTGCCACGCAGTCGTTGTTTGCGCGCTCTTTTCAGAGCGCGACTTTTCCAGAAACCCCATTGGCTGGAGTTTGTTGTCTATAAATTGTAACCCGCACCGCCTGCCCCCCCGAAACAAACGGCGACGCGTTTTCCCAGCGCAATTTCGAATTCTGCCTCTGGATCGGGGGGATTTGATCGAGCTTTCAGCCCCTGGCAGGCGCTCGGACGTGGCCCGGTGGCATGTCGTGAACTCGTCTCCAGGCCCGCCGAAACTGGCGAGCCGACGAAAAGCCGATACGTTCGGCGACGTTTTCCATATCGAGTCTTGAACCGATGATGAGTTCCCGTGCGAGCGCAATTCGCATGCGGTTTACATAGTCGGTCACGCTCATGCCGGTGTGCTCGTTGAAAAGCCGTGACAGATTGCGCGGGCTCGTCGCGGCGATCTTGGCAAGCGCCTCGACGGACCAGTTCTGCGACGGATCGGCACCGACGGCATCTTGAGCTCTGTGGATCGCCGGATGGATGTGGTTTCGCCCTTCCAGCCACGGCGACAACTGAGGATCACCGCCGGCCCTTCGCAGGTAGATGACCAGCGTGCGTGCGACGGCAAGCGACACGGCGTGGCCGACCTCTTTTGCAACAACGGCTAGCATGAGATCGATCCCAGCAGTGACGCCTGCACTGGTCAAGCGCTCGCCGTCCTCGACATAGAGCCGGTTTTCGCGGACCCGAGCGGTCGGAGCAAGTCGGACGAGATCCTGCAGCATGGAATGGTGGGTGGTGCATTCGTGTCCCTCGAGCAGTCCCGCGCGCGCCGCAAGCAAGGCGCCGGAACAGATCGTCGCAAGCCGAATACCAGGACGAACGATCCCCCTCAGCCATTCGACGATTTCCGCTTCGAGAGCTGCGTCTCCCGGCGCAGCCTCAACCGCTCCGGCGAGCGGTTCATCCACTGCACCGGAAACAACGAGAAGTGCGTCATCGGGCAGGCGTGCCGGAAGCGGGGAAATCCTGGCAAGGTCGAGACCAGTCGAACTTCGCACCTCAGCGGCAGGCCCGATGTAGGTCGGCACGAACCCTATCGATTCCTGTTCGAGATTGGCTCTGCGCAGGACTTCCATCGGACCTGCGATATCGAGCAGGAGCGCCCGCGGCGGCACGACCACAAAAACCGGGATGATGCGCCGGAGGCCTTCCCCCATTATGCGGCCGCCCGTGCTGCAAGCCCGTTGAGCACCTGCTCCACGGTAACGATACGAGCAAAACGATCGGCAAGAACCAATTCCGTGCGCGACCTGATCTCGGCGGCACTCCACTCGCGGCCAGATGTATCGGTCATTGGAAAGGTCAGTGTCGCCTCGCCGACATAGTCGACCTCATAACCGAGGTCGCAGGCGTGCCTGGTCGTCGTCTCGCAGCACTGCTCTGTGCGAATGCCGGAGACGATTACGCGCCGGATGTGGTTTTCAGTCAGCCAGACGTCCAGACCGCTGCCAACGAGCGCGCTGTGGCGGCGCTTGCGAAACACCGCATCCGCCTCGATCTGAAGCGGCGTCAGCGGACGGACGAAACCCGAGCCTTCAGAGAAAACGCCTGACTCCTCGACGTGAAATATCTGGACGACCGGAAGACCGGCCCTTTTCGCGCCATCGATCAGCGCCTGCTGAGACGCGATGTAAGTCCCGATCTCATCTTCGCGAAAGTAGGGTCGATGACGGAAGGATTCCTGGGCATCGATGACGAGGAGTGCGGTATCTGCAGACATGTGATTATCTCCAAGGACGAGCGTGAAGACAGTCTACCGACAACACCATACTGCGAAATGCCGATTGCGGACAGATAGCGGACAGATCACGCCAACCCGAAGACCGAACACCGGAGGTCCCCATCTGTCGAAGACACTCACACAGATTTGCTGCGCAATCACATCATCGGGCGTCCCGACATGACCGGCATCCGATGTGGAAACGTCCGTCGGAAGATACGGATGCAGCCGATCATTCTGTCCTGTCCGCTGGATTTGCAAAGCTACACCGCATCGGCCGGCGGCCTAAACATCGATCCTGTAACCGAGGTCAATGTCGCTCGCCGCCTTCCCCTGAAGCCCCCAGTTTGAGGCAGGCACTTCGACGAGGATGGTTTTGACATCGGAGGCGGGGATACCAAGGGACGAGAGCTCCCTCGCCAAGCCAGCGTAGAGCCGCCGCTTGGCGTCGTCGGTACGGCCGGAAAAGAGGGTTACCTCCACCACCATATAGGAGGAACCTTTCCCGGGCGGGGTGATAATGGCGTCGTCATCGTACTCAAAGAGACGCACACACCGGTCATCCCCTGGCAGGTTCAAAGCGTCCAATAAGGCACGTTGCACAGCTTCGATAAGTTCGAGCTTACGCTCTCCTATCCATCCACGCCGTGTCTCGATCCGAGTCGAAGGCATCAAAATCTCCAGTCCAGCACATGATGTAAATCTTAAGAGCTCGCGATGATCGGCATGGCGTTCTTTTCGCAATTCATCGCCGAGCAGCGTTCGCCCCGCTCCAAGGTTCGATAAATGATACGCCGCCACGCTGGTTCATCGATTGGCGATCTGGACCCGTCTGCTCTCAGTCGTTCCCAGCAAGCGCTGCGTTCCGTTATGCCCCGGTCAGTTGTGTCTCGCCCGTCGTGACAACGCCTTCATCGTGCGACAGAGCGAGCGGTTCTGAAAAAGCGTGACGTGGATGGCGTGGATCATCATGTGATGTCAGAAAGAAGCGACGGGCGACATCGAGATAGCCATTATAGACGAGACCACCATTGATCGAGACAAGCAGGTTCCGGTGTCGGCGGTAGAGACGCGGAATCCGGTACCATGGTATGCTGGGTCTCTGATGATGGAGAACATGCAGGTTGTTGTAGAGGAACAGCAGACCGAACAGCGGGCTGTTTTCAACGATGGCCGTGCGTTCGTGGTGATGATCGGCAAAGCGGTGTTCGGCATAGGAACGGAGCCTGCTGAGGGACGCGCCGCCATAGACGAATCCCAGCAGATAAAGCCAAATCGGCATTTGGCAAATCGCGCCAATCCAATAAAGAACGACCGCCATGCCGACGAAGTGCCATGCCCATAGTCTTGCACGATGTCTGTCTCCGCCCGTGACCCTGACGAACTCTTCCCCCGCAAAGTTTAGGATCATGACGAGGGGGCCAAGGGTCAACCGTCCCAATAGCGTTGTATTCCAGACAGCCAAACCGCGGCCGAAGTGGCCCATGCGGTTCCAAGCTACCTGGGTAAAGTATGAGGATTCCGGATCCTCAATCGGATCAGTCAGATGTTCGTCGCGGTGATGGACCAGATGGGCCTCGCGATAGATGGCATAGGGCAACCAGAGTGATAGGGGCGGCCAACCGATCGCATCGTTGATGCGCCGATTTCGCGTCGGGTGCCCATGTATCACCTCGTGCTGCAGCGATCCGTGCCAGGCAATCAACCAGCTTCCGAGCGCGATGACGACAACGAGCGGCAATTTCTGCCAAAACCAGGTCAGCGCCAGAAAGCCGCCATAGATGACGAGCGCCAAGGCAACGGTCTGCCATTCAATACGTGCAATGGAAACGACGGACTGGGAGGGAAGATTTTCGACACCCGTACGGAGCGGCATTCACGAGATCCAAAAAAGCAATATCTTGAAACGCCACTATAGAGGCGATCAAAGCGCGCTTGCGCCACACAAGTTTGCCGACCGCGTTTCGAAAAAGGAAAACTCATGCGCCCCAGCGTAAAATCGCAAAATATTTATCCATTAAAAATATAGACTATTCCAGCGGCCGCCGTAGCCGGCTGACAATCGGAAATATCATTCGACAAATGGGATGCGTGGCAAGCGGAATTGTCGCTCGAGTGGAAGCGCGCTGGGCCAGACAGGAGGGGTCGCGCCGGGTACAAGCGCGCCAGTATGCATCATCGATCGCGAGGCGCCATCAACACAACTGACGGCACGCTTCCTCTCAGAAGGCGATTTGAACCTTCATCGACCGATTTCGGTCGCCGGCCACCTCAAAGGCGCGGATGGCATCGTCCAATGGATAGGTTTCGGTCAACAGGGGCTTGAGATCGACGCGACCTTGGTTGATGAGGTCGATGGCAAGAGCGAATTCCTCGTGAAAGCGGAAGGTTCCCTTCATCTCGATCTCCTTAGCGACCACCAAGTTCTGCGGGATCGAAACATCTCCGCCAAGGCCGAGCTGGACGAGGGTCGAGCGGGGTCGGAGAACTTCAAGCCCCGCACGGACTGCGCGTTCGTTTCCGGACGCTTCGAATTGGACGTCAAAGTAGCCCTTGTTTTCAGCGTATGCCGACAGCTTCTCAGGACTTTCCGCGACGTTGATGACGCGATCGGCTCTCACTTCCAGAGCCTTGTTCAAGACCGTGTCCATAACATCTGTTGCGACGATCTCGCGTGCGCCGTGCGCCCTTGCGGCAATGATGGCGAGCGCACCGATCGGACCGCAGCCCGTCACGAGCACACGTTTGCCCGTCAGCGAGCCTGCGCGGTTGACGGCATGCAGCGTCACTGCAAAAGGCTCGGCCATGGCGGCTTCGCCGATCGACACGCTTTCGGCGATCTTGTGGCACTGCCACGCCTCTGCAGTCAAGCGTTCGCGAAATGCGCCCTGGATGTGCGGCATCGGCATGGCGCTGCCGTAGAAGCGCATGTTAAGGCAATGGTTCTGCTGGCCCTTCAGGCAATAGTCGCAGGCATTGCATGGACGGCTTGGCGAGACGGCGACACGATCCCCCACCGCGAGATCCGAGACACCCTCGCCGAGTGCCTTGACGACCCCGGCCACCTCATGTCCGAGGATCATCGGCTCGCGAAGGCGCACCGTCCCGAAGCCGCCGTGATTGTAGTAATGCAGATCGGAACCACAGATCCCTCCTGCCTCGATCGCCACTTCGACCTGACCACGCACCGGCGCCTCGACAGGCCGCTCCTCTATGCGAAGATCCTTGGCAGCGTGAATGACGAGAGCTCTCATCGATGTGGTCCTCAAATGACGGGGGTTGGAGGTGTGGCGCCGGCGAAGTGGGCGGCGAGATTGTCTCGCACCAGCCTGCCCATCGCCTTGCGGGTTTCTATCGTCCCGGAGGCGTGATGGGGCTGGAGGAGTACATTGTCGAGCCCCAGGAAACGCGCATTGAGCTTCGGCTCGCCTTCGAAAACATCGAGCGCCGCCGATCCCAGTGCACCACTTTCAAGTGCCTCGAGCAACGCGTCCTCATCGATATTGGAGGCACGCGAGATATTGATGAGCATACCCTCGGGACCGAGCGCTTCGATGACATCCTTCGAGACGATGTGGCGGGTCGCCTGCGATGCGGCGAGCGTCACGAACAGGAAGTCGGAACGCGCCGCGAGTGCGACAGGATCGGCGACAAAGGCCATGCCCCCGGCATATGGCTTCTCGCTCACGTCTGAATAGGCAATGTCCATGTCAAACCCGCGAAGACGCTTGGCGACCTCGAATCCGATCCGGCCGAGCCCGAGAACACCGGCGCTGCGACCCCAGACTCGTCTCTTCAGCGGATAGAGCCCACGGTTTTCCCAGCTGCCGTCCCTGACCCAGGTCTCGGCGCCAATCATGCCCCGCGACTGGACAAGCATCATCGCAATGCCGAGATCGGCCACATCGTTGGTCAGGACGTCGGGCGTATTGGTGACGCGCACGCCTCTTGTCCGGCATGCACCAAGGTCGACGGCATCATAGCCAACCCCATAGACCGAGACGATTTCAAGCCCGGGTAGCTTTTCGATCATCGCAGCCGACGCACCGAGTTCGCCGCGTGTTGCCACGGCGCGGATACCGGCACCGTGCTCGGCAAGGAACTTCTCCTTGTCTTCGGCCTCGTAGAATTTGTGGACCGTATAATCCCGCTCGAGTTCGATCAGGTCCCATTCCGGATAGGGTCCGACCAGAAGGATTTCAGGTTTTGTCATGGTTTCCTCCACTATCTTGATTAGTCGTGCCGGCGGTTGGCAAGCGATGCGACGCTTGCCAGCGCAACCGAGACCATCCGTGCAAGCGGCTGGTCGATTTCGATCGTTACGACGTCGCGCTCGCCGAGAGGCAACTCCAGGGTGGTTAGCTGGCTGTCGAGGAGTGCAAGCGGCATGTAGTGACCCTTACGACCACTCAGCCGTGCGGCTAGCGTCGAGCGATCGCCCTGCAGGAAGATGAACGAAAGAGGTCGGCCTGCCCTCGCCCGCAGGAGGGTTCGATAGGACCGCTTCAGTGCCGAACAGGAGATCACCGTCTCTTCGACCGCGGCAAGTTCGTCGCCGAGGGTCTGTAGCCATGGCCAGCGATCCTCGTCGTCGAGAGCCACGCCCGCCGTCATTTTCTCGATATTGCTCGCCGGATGACGGCTATCGCCTTCGGCGAAGCGGTAGCCGAGATGGGATGCCAGAAGCTTTCCCACCGACGTCTTGCCGCATCCCGATACGCCCATCACCACGATGGGGCCGAGATGCGAGCTGGTGTTAAAGGCAAGTGGTGATGCCGCCGTCGACATAAAGCGTGTGTCCATTCACAAAGGAGGAAGCCTTGCCGGCAAGAAAGACGGCCGCGCCGACCAATTCCTCGACATTGCCCCAACGGGCGGCGGGCGTGCGCTTTTCAAGCCAGGACGAGAATTCCTCGCTGTCGACGAGCGCCTGATTGAGCGGCGTCTTGAAATAGCCGGGTGCTAGGGCGTTGATCTGGAGACCATATCTCGCCCAGTCGGCGCACATGCCGCGCGTCAGATTCTTCACTGCGCCCTTCGTCGCCGTGTAGGGCGCGATCCCGGGACGGGCGAGCTCACTCTGAACGGAGGCGATGTTGATGATCTTGCCTCTTTTGCGCTTTATCATGTGGCGGGCGACCGCCTGACCGACATGAAACACGCTGGAAATATTGGTGCGCAGAAGCTGGTCCCACCTCTCGACGGGAAAGTCTTCGAGCGGCGTGCGGAACTGCATGCCGGCATTGTTGACGAGGATGTCGATCGGGCCGATTTCGTCCTCGATGCGGTCGACGCCAAGACGTACCGCCTCGGCATCGGTCACGTCGAAGTCGCAAGCCGACACAGTGGCGCCAGCCTCTTTTACGCCACGCACGGCAGCGTCAAGTTTTGTCCGGTCCCGACCGTTGAGGACAATGTCGGCGCCGTGATCGGCAAGGCCCCTGGCGAGCGCAAGACCGATGCCTTGCGACGAGCCGGTGACGAGCGCTCGCCGTCCGGAAAGGTCGAATAATGGAAAGCTCATTGACTGTCTCCGACCGCATATGCGGCAATGCTGGACCGGCGCGTCAGATGTCGACGACCAGACCCTTCGCCTTCAGGACCGGCTCCAGCTTGCTGACCTCGATGACCGACTTGCCCTGCTTGTAGGCCTCGATGAAGCCAGCTTCGGCATCCTCGCGGGCCTGCGAAAGCCTGGCGGCTTCCTGCGCTTCCTGTCTACGCACGACCACTAGTCCATCGGCGTCGCCGACAATGATGTCGCCGGGATTGATGATTTCGCCGCCGACGATGATCGGGTCGTTCACCGCCGCAATGGTTTCTTTAACGGTCCCCTTGATGCAGACGCTGAGCGAGAAGACGGGCAAACCAAGTTCCCTCAGCTGAAGCGTGTCGCGCACGCCGGTGTCGGTCACGAGACCACCGATGCCCTTTGCAAGGCAGGCATTGGCAAGGACGTCGCCGAAGGAGCCGGCTTCTTCGTATTCGCCGGCCGAAACGACGATGATGTCACCCGGCTTTGCGTAGTTGATGGCGAGCTGCAGCATGATGTTGTCGCGCGGCGCGCATTTCACCGTAAATGCCGGACCGCACAATTTCATGCGGTAGTCCACGGGCTTGAGGCGGGACGAGAGTGCGCCGCGGCGCCCCTGGGCTTCGTGGATGGTCGCGGGCGAAAATTTCGAAACGGCCTCGATGTCAGCTTTGCTGGGCCGTTCAGCGATATCTTTTATGTGGATCATGGATGCCTCACATCGTTGGCAGACGGCGGGCATATCCCGCCGTCTTTTCTCGTTGAATTGTCATCGGGAGGTTCCGAGACCGGTTGGTCTACGGGATTGGGTCAAACTTCAGCTGCGCGAGCGGCACGACCTTGTCGGTGCGGGTCATCTTGTACTCGGTGTTCGGGCCGAGCCACTTGTCCCAGATCTTGTTGATCTCGCCGGACTCGTCGAGCTTGTGCAGGATCTCGTTGATCTTGGCGGTCAGCGCCGGCTGATCCTTGGCCATGCCGATGCCGATCGGCTGGTAGAGCATCGGCTCCTCGATCATCCGCATTTCCTTGCCCTTGCTCTTCGATTCATTGACGAATTTGGTCGTCGTCATGGTGTTCGCCACCATGCCACGCGCCTTGCCCTGCTGAACGGCGAGATAGGCCGAGGCGGTGTCCTGGAAGGTCAGCGGATCGGATTTGTTGAGCTTGATCGACATTTCCGAGGTCGAGCCCTTCGTCGAAGCGATGCGCTGGCCTGCATAGTCGGCCTTCGTCTTGCCGGCATCGTCCGCCGGCACGATCAGCATTTCCTTGGCGAGATAATAGGGGTCGCTGAACTGGATCTGTTCGGCGCGGCTCAGCGTATAGGCCAGATTGGCAACGGTGATGTCGACGCGGCCGAGCTTGACCTCGGGCACGCGGGCTTCGACCGACACCGGCTTGATTTCCGGCTTGACGCCCAATTCCTTGGCGATGGCGCCGCAGAGATCGACGTCGAAACCAGCCATTTCGCGGGTCTTCGGATCGGGCGAAGCGAAGGGAGGAACGTCGGCGAAAGTCGCGCAGCGCAGGGTCTTCGCCGACATGATTTTGTCGAGCTGATCGGCTTTCGCGGGTACGGCGGCGGCCAATCCGGCGAATGCGACGGTGAGGCTTAGGCATTTCCAGTTCATTGCTGTTCTCCTTTGTTTTTGATGTTTGGTATCAATGCCTGAGATCAGCGAGGAAGCGCTGAGCCCGGGGATGGGTCGGATTGCTGAAGAAATCTTCGGGTGTCGCCATTTCGATGATCTGGCCGGCATCGATGAACCAGATCCGATCCGCGACCTCGCGCGCGAAACCCATTTCGTGGGTGACGCAGAGCATGGTCATGCCTTCCGACGCCAGGCTCTTCATCACGGCGAGCACCTCGCCGACCATTTCGGGATCGAGCGCGCTGGTCGGCTCGTCGAACAGCATCACCGGCGGTTCCATGGCAAGTGCGCGGGCTATCGCCACACGCTGCTGCTGGCCGCCCGAAAGCTGGCC
The DNA here is from genome assembly GCA_900473185.1 of Hyphomicrobiales bacterium. Classification (GTDB taxonomy): domain Bacteria; phylum Pseudomonadota; class Alphaproteobacteria; order Rhizobiales; family Rhizobiaceae; genus Rhizobium. The sequence goes on from UCKU01000006.1 coordinate 234,777, forward strand.
GGGATAGGCCCGTGCCTTGTCGGCGAGGCCGACGCGGTCGAGAAGCTTGAGCGCCTTTTCATGCGCGACATCGGGCGCCACGCCTTTTACTCGGATCGGCGACATCGAGACGTTTTCAGCCACCGAAAGATGCGGAAACAGGTTGAAGTTCTGGAATACGAAGCCAATCCGGCTGCGCATCGCGTTGAGCTCCTTCGCCCGCATCGACGCGTGGATATTTTGCCCCTCAAGCGTGATCGATCCGCTGTTGATCTCTTCCAGGCGATTGATCGTGCGGATCAGCGTGGATTTTCCCGAGCCCGACGGGCCGCAGATGACGACCACCTCGCCGCGTGCGACCTGCGCATCGATGTCCTTCAGGACGGGATAGTCGCCGTAGCTCTTGCAGACCTGCGAAAGCCGGATTGTCTGCGATTCCTGAGCGGAAACTGACATGGTCATAGCTGCTCCGATACGATTTTCGACGGCGCGACCAGGGAGGCCGTGGGAACGTTGAGAAGTCCCGCACGTCGCCGCGTGATGCGTCGCTCGAGGCGATTTGCGAAGTAGGTGAGCGTCCAGCAGATGATGAAGTAGACGATCGCCAGGATGAGGAAGACCTGGAAGGGCTGGGTCAGGAGTTGGTTGTTGACCTGGCTTGCGGCAAAGGTCAGGTCCGGCACGTTGATCACATAGCCGAGTGTCGTATCCTTGATCGTCGAGACGAAGGTAGAAATGATGCTCGGGATCATGTTGTAGAGCGCCTGCGGCAGGATGATGTAGCGCATCGCGCCCATATAGCTGTGGCCCAGCGCACGCGCGGCATCCATCTGGCCGGGTCCGAGCGCGACGATGCCGGCGCGGACGACTTCGCTGAGAAAGGCGCTCTGATAGACCACGAGCGTCGTCAGCATCGTCACGAAGCTCGGCACATCGGCGCCGGTCATGAGCGGCACGAGGAAATAGCTCCACAGGATCAGCATCAGGAGCGGTACGCCCCGGGTGAAATAGACAAGCGCGGTGACCGGCCAGCGCAGCAGCCGCGATTTGGAGAGCCGCGCCACTGCGAACAGGATGCTCACCGGAAAGGCGAGAGCGATGCTGAGCGCGGAGAGGATCAGGGTATTGGCGAGACCGCCGAGCGGCCCGTTCGGATATTGGCCGATCAAGAGCAGCAGCCAGTAGTCGCGGATGATGGCGATCATGTCCTGGATCATGCGCGGGCACTCCTGGCAGGATCTGCGCGCATCGACAGATAGGCGCCAATGCTCATGATCACGAGCGAGAAGAAGAGGTAGAGAACCGTGCCGATCAGATAGATCTCGAAGGTCCGGAAGCTGAGGTTTTCGATTTCCTTGACGGCGTGCGTCAATTCCGACGCGCCGATGACGACCGCGAGACTGCTGTTCTTGAACAGGGAGACGCTGTGATTGATGAGCGGCGGCAGCGCATTGCGCACGCCCTGCGGCATGATGACGAAACGCATCGCCGAGACGTAACCGTGGCCGAGTGCGCGGGCCGCCTGCATCTGGCCGTCACCGACGGAGCGCACGCCCGAACGAAGATCTTCGCTGAAATACGCCGCCTGGCAGAGCCCCAGCCCGACCACCGCGAAGATGGCCTCCGCATTATGGCTTGCAAGCCATGTCGCGATGCCGCTCGGCATCAGCGTAAAGATCCCGAAATACCAGAGCATAAGCTGCACCAGTGTGGGGACGTTCCGGTGATAGGAAACGTAAGCGGCGACCAACGGATCGCCGAAGCGGAAGGGCGACAGGCGCAGGCCCAGCAGCAGAAGCGCAAGCGTCATCGCCAGCGACCAGGAACCGGCATAGATGATGAAGGTCATCTCGATGCCATGCAGCAGCATGGCGGCATATTCCGGATTTCCAAGGATTGCCGAAAGGTCGAAACCGCTCACGGTTTTGGCTCCCCGGACCGATCCGTCTTCGCCGCGGGCTGCGGCTTAGCCGTCTGCAGACCGCCCATGACCTGCAGGGTCGGCGTGATTTCCATATGTCCGATGTTGACGGCGACGGGGGCTGAAATTGCGAAGGCGATCGCGTCGGCGATATCGCTCGCCTGCGGCAATTCGAAACCGTCGATGAACCGTTCCCGAACGCTGGGGTCATTGCCGTGGACGTGGTTGAAAATGTCGGTGGCGACACGGCCAGGGCAAATTTCGGTGACGCGTACCCGTTTGCCGAAGGCGTCGATGCGCAATTGGTTCGACAACATGGCGACACCCGCCTTGACGGCGTGATAGGTCGAGTTGCCCCCAAAATTATAGTTGCCGGCAATCGAGGAGATGTTGATGACGTGACCGCGATCGCGTGCGACCATGCCCGGAACGATCAGGCGGCACAGATGCAGGACGGCACGCAGGTTGACGTCGACGAGAAGATCGATGTCGCGTTCGTCGGCTTCGAGGAATTTCTTCGGCCGGTCGACGCCGGCATTGTTGACGAGAATATCGAACTCAACGCGGCCAGCAAGTTCGGCGACCGCCTGGCGATCGGTCACGTCGATGGCGTGGGCGATGCAGCCAGTGCGGCCAGCAAGTGCAGCCAAGGCGTCGCCACTGCGGGCGACCGCGTGCACCTCGATGTTTTCGCGAGCGAACCGCTCCACGATCGCCGCCCCGATACCGGAAGAGGCGCCGGTCACCAATGCTGTCTTGTAATCTGCGAATGGCATCTGCGTTCCCTTATTGTTGGCTTGGACCTTAGCGGAGCTTTAAACCCTTGCCTAAGACCGATTATGTCTGGAGTAATAAGCAACTCTTATGGATGCGGCTCAGGCGTCGAACCCCCTCTCGCACAGGGCTCCGCGCGATCGTTCTAGCCTGACGACGCCGGCGGGCGGGCGCGTTGCAAAAGCGCGTCAGCTCTGTAAACATGCATCGCAAAGCCTGTAACGCACCGTCGCAAATGGATATAAGACGCCTCAAGTCCTTCATCGTCATCGTCGATAGCGGCAGCATCACGCGTGCAGCCGACATCCTGCATCTCGCCCAGCCGGCGCTCAGCCAGCAGCTTGCGGCGCTGGAGGACCATTTCGGCCAGAAACTGCTGATCCGCAGCCAGCAGGGCGTCAGCATGACGGATGCCGGACACGCTGTGTATCGACATGCCCAGATCATCCTCAGGCAGATGGAACAGGCCCAGGCCGATGCGGCCGCCGCCGGCAATTCGCTTGCGGGGCGAGTCTCGGTCGGCCTCGTCCCCTTCAGCAGCGCGGCGATGTTGTCGGTCGATCTCTTGTCCGAAACCAGGAAGCGCCATCCCGGCATTCTCCTGCATCTGACCGAAAGCGTCGGCCAGACCTATAGCCAGTTGATCATGAACGGCCGGCTGGAAATGGCACTGATCCATGGTGTCGGTCCGATCAAGGGCGTCCGTTTCGACCCGATCCTGAGTGAGGAATTCTACCTCGTCGCGCCCCAGGACTTCGCCATAGAAGCGGATGCCAAGCCAATCCCGATCGGCGCGCTTGACGGCATCCCGCTGCTCTTGCCGCCGGCCTACAACTTCGTGCGCCGAGCCGTAGACACGGCGTTTACCCGTAGCCGGATAAACCTGAAGGTTGTCGCTGAAGTCGAGGTCGTCAGAACGCTGGCGCGTGCGGTTGCAAGCGGCCTTGGGGCGACGATCATGCCGAAAGCGATCGCCGACCGTATCGTCGCGGAAGCAAGCGAGCCGCTCGTCTGCCGGCTCGTTTCTCCCCGCATCGAGGAGACCCTGTCGCTCTGCACGTCCGATCAGAATGCCCTGTCGGAACCCGCCCTTGCCGTTCGGGGCATTCTCGTCGAACTAACCGAACGCCTGAAGGTCTGAAAAGCCCGCCAGAGACGGGCCTTTCGAGCGCATTTGAACCGTCAGCGCATGTTGGCGCAGAACTCAGCAATACGCGCGCATCCTTCGCGCAGCATCTCCATGCTCGTCGCATAGGAGATGCGGAAATAAGGGCTCATGCCGTAGGCCGCGCCCTGGACGGTTGCGACATGGTGCTCGTCGACGAGCCCCATGACGAAATCGACGTCACCCTCGATCTTGCGGCCCCCCCTGGTGGTCTTGCCGATCAGCGAGGCCATGTTCGGATAGACGTAGAAGGCGCCTTCCGGCTTGTGGCAGCGCAGACCATCGATCTTCGACAGGGCATCGACGACGTAGTCACGCCTTTCCCGATAGATCGCCGCCCTTTCCTTTAACAGCTCCTGAGGGCCGTTAAGCGCAGCGATCGCGGCGGCCTGGGCGACCGTCGAAATACCGCCGCCGTTCTGGCCGTTGACGTTGCTGATGGCCCCGATCAGCGCCTTGGAGCCGCTGGCGCAGAAACCCAGTCGCCAGCCGGTCATGGCATAGGCTTTCGAAACGCCATTCATCGTCAGCACCCGGTCGTAAAGTCTGGGTTCTACCTCGGCGATGGTGCAGAACTCGAAGTCGTCATAGACCAGATGCTCGTAGATATCGTCGGTCAGGATCCAGACATGAGGATGGCGCAGCATCACCTCGGCGATCGCCGCCATGTCGGCGCGTGAGCAGGCAGCCCCCGTCGGATTGTTCGGAAAATTCAAGATCAGCCATTTCGTGCGTGGCGTGATCGCGGCCTCGAGGTCTTCCGCACGCAGCTTGAAACCGGCCTGTTCGAAACAAGGCACGGCCACAGGCACGCCGCCCGCAAACTTGACGATGTCGGCGTAGCTCACCCATGACGGCGTCGGGATGACAACCTCGTCGCCGGGATTGCAGGTCGCAAGCATCGCATTGAAGATCACCTGCTTGCCACCACCCGAGACGACGATCTGGCTGGCGTTATAGTCGAGGTTGTTGTCGCGCTTGAACTTTCCGGCGATTGCCGCCTTCAGCGCCGCGGTACCGTCCATCGGCGGATATTTCGTATCGCCGGCAAGTGCTGCGGCATGGGCCGCCTCGATGGCATGGGCAGGTGTTGGAAAATCCGGCTCTCCCGAAGACAGGCTGACGACCTTGATCCCCTTGGCGGACAATTCACGGGCACGTTGGGTCATTGCGGCTGATGCGGATACGGAAACGTTCTTCAGACGGTCGGCTATGGATGACATGGAACAGATCTTTCGCTCTTGGGATGGATTCGACGATCAGCGGGCGACATCACGAGGCAAGTTCGGATGCGGGTGCCAACACTGCGCCGACGGCTTCGATTTCGTTGCGGATCAGGCCTGCGAGTTCGAGCGAGCCGGGGGTGTCGCTATGCACCAGGATGGACCGCGCCGGCATCGCGATGATGCTGCCGTCGATCGCCTCGACGGTGCCCTCGAGAAGAAAACGGCGTACGCGTGTGCGCACCGACACCTCGTCCTTGACGAGCGCCCCGGCAAGGCCGCGGGCGACGAGATTTCCGGCCGCATCATAGGCGCGGTCGGCAAGGAAGAGCGCCAGCGTCCTCAGCCTGGCCCGCTTGGCCGCTTTCTCGATCTCGCTGCCGGGCGTCACGAAAATCACCAACCTGTCGTCCACCTTTGCGATCGCGTCCATCATCAGGTCGGCCAGCTGCGGGTCCCGGTTGACCATGTTGCCCATCGCGGCATGGAAGCTGAAGTGAGCAACGCTCATGCCCTGCGCGCTGGCGATCGCCGAAAGCGCGCCGAGCTGATAGAGCAGTTGTTGGCGCAGCTCGTCCGGCTGGAATGACATCTCACGGCGGCCGAAGCCGGCGCGATCGGGCAGGCCCGGATGGGCGCCGATGCCGACGCCGTTTTCCTTTGCAAGACGGACCATGCGCCCCATCGTCTCGGGATCTCCGCCATGGAAACCGCAGGCGATATTGGCCGACGAGATGATCCTCATCATCGCTTCGTCGTCACAAAGCCGATAAGGCCCAAATCCTTCGCCCATGTCGGAATTCAGATCGATCTTCATCGCGTCCTCCATTTCAACCCGCTCGCCCCGTCAGCCGATTACGCCGAGCGCTCGTTTGACCATCGCTGCGGTGCGCCTGACGTCATCGACATAGTGGGTGACGGCCTGCTCGATTGCCCTTGCCTCGGCATGGGTTGCGCGAACGAACCTTACCCTGCTGCCGATGCGCGCCTGGCCGAGCCGCCACAGGTCGCTTTCGATCACACCCGCAATCTTCGGGTATCCGCCTGCCGTGTTTGCATCGCTCATCTGAATGATGGGCTCACCGCCCGGTGGAACCTGAACCACGCCAGGAACCACGCCGTGCGAGCGCATTTCGACAGGCGCGCCCGGCTTGATCGGTTCGCCGGACAGCCGATAGCCCGTCCGGTCGCTCTGCGAGGAGATCCGCCAGGCCTGGCTCCAGAACCGGTCGGCGTCGGCGCCGTAAAGCTCGTGCTCGCCGGCGACGATGGCACGAACCGAGAGCTCTCCATCGATGGGCTCGGGAAAGAGATCGCGCAAGGCAACCTCCGGCTCGATGACAGAGATGCCGCCCTTCGGGAGCGGCAACGCCTCGTCGGCGGCCGCGATCGAGAGCGTGTCGCCGGCAGTCAGCGGCCTGCCGCAATTGCCGCCGAACCCGCCGCGCAGCGTGGTGCTGCGCGATCCCATGAGGAGAGGCACGTCGAACCCACCGGCCACCATGATGTAAGCACGTGCCAGACGACGGGGCTGCTCGAGCTCCAGGACATCACCCTTGGCTGCGCGATGCGTGCACCATGGTAGCAATGTACGTCCGGTGAGGCGTGGCCTGCCTTCCGCGCCGGTGACGACAAAATCCACATCGGCGGCAAATCGAAGCTTGAACGGAAAGGTCTGTACTTCGATGGCGGCAGCACTCTCTGGGTTGCCAAGCAGAATATTACCGATCCTGACGGCGAGCGGATCCATGGCGCCGCTCGCCGAGACGCCGACGTCGCGATAGCCGGGCCGGCCGAGATCCTGGATCGTATTGAAGGGACCTGTCTGGACGATCTCGATCACAGTTCGATCCTTTCCGGTACGAAACGCACGCGGTCACCGGGTGCCATCAAGGCGGGCGTCGACGACGTCGGGTCGAACATCTTGAGATCGGCATAGCCGATCGAATTCCATCCGTTTGGCCCGGTCAGCATGGCGACACCGGTTTGCATGCCGCCGATCGTGACGCAGCCCTTTTCCATCCGAAGCGACGGCACGGTCTTGCGCGGCATGTAGATGCGTGGGTCGAGGCCGTGCAGGTAACCGAAGCCCGGCGCGCTTCCGAGCGCAAAGACCCGGTAGGACGCTTCATGGTGGATCCGTACGATCTCCCGGTCTTTCAAGCCCGACAGGTCGCAAAGGGCGGGAAGATCGGTAGCGAATTCTCCGCCGTATTGAACAGGGATTTCGATCGTCTTGCCGGCCAGGTCGATGCTGCGGGCCTCCTGCCAGGCGGTCTGCAGCCGCTCGACGACAGGGGTCGGCTCCTCCGGCGTCTCTTTCAGGATTGCCAGCAGATTGGTCATGCCCGGAATGACTTCCGCCACGTCATGCCATGTCGAAACCAGGCGCGACGTCGCCCAAATGAGGCGCTGGGCGGGAAGATCAAAGTCGCCTGGCGCCTCGAGCAGGAAAGATTTCGCCCCGATGAAGGAAACCCGCGCACCGTCGCGAACGGCCGTCAGCGTCTCATCTGGCGGGACATGGTTGTTGGGCTGTATCGTCATGTAAATTGCTCGAGTTCGAACAAGGCTTCGCCAAAGCCCACCAGGGCATCGGCATCGGCCAGGCGTCGCCGCACGATGGCCGCGCGACCGGCAGACAGAGGAAGGAGGATCGGCCCGACAGCGATGAAGCCGAGGATGTCGTCTTCGCCGACCCGGTGCGGCGCGCTGTTGCTCGCCTCGCCGCCTGGTTGCGACGGTCGAAAATGGCCGGCCAAAGGCGCCTTGAGGAGGAAAGTTGAAGCGGACGCTTGCGGGGTGGTGGTCGAACCGGAAACCGCAACGTCCTTTCCCTTGGCAACGACGATCCGCAGATGGCCTTCGGGCGTGGTGATTTCCAGCCCCTCCACCCCTGCCCTCGTCAGCGCATCGGTGAGCGTGGCAATCGTTTCGGCGTCCGTAAGGTCGATTTTGCTCATGTCGACCTCCGCCGTGCGAGCCATTGTTCGAGATAATGGATATCCGTCTCGCCGCGACTGAAGGCCTCGTCATCAAAGAGCGCGCGCAGGAAGGCAAGATTGGTCGAAATTCCACCGATCTCGGTCGCAGCCAATGCCTCGCGCATCCTGGCGATCGCCGCCGGTCGGTTCGGTGCATGCACGATCAGCTTGGCGATGAGGGAGTCGTAATAGGGAGAAACCCTGTATCCTTCATGGATGTGCGTATCCACCCGCACGCCCTCACCTTCGGGAAGCTCCAGACGATCGATCATCCCGGCCGACGGCAGGAAGCTATCCGGATCCTCGGCATTGATGCGGCATTCGATCGAATGGCCAGTGCATCGGACCTCGGCCTGATCGATCTCCAGGCGGCGGCCCTGGGCGACCTTGATCTGCTCCTGGACGATGTCGAGACCGCTTGTCATTTCGGTGACAGGATGTTCGACCTGCAGGCGCGTATTCATCTCGATGAAATAGAATCTGCCGTCCTCGAAGAGAAACTCGAAGGTCCCAACGCCGCGATAGCCGATCTGACGGCAGGCCTCTACGCAGGCCAGCCCGACGGGATCGATGATCCGCGGCGAGATACCCGGGGCTGGCGCCTCCTCGACCACTTTCTGGTGGCGACGCTGCATCGAGCAGTCCCGATGGCCGAGCCAGAGGGCATTTCCGTGGCTGTCGCAGAGGACCTGGATTTCGATGTGACGAGGATGCTGAAGGAACTTTTCCATGTAGAGTTCGGCCGAACCGAAGGCCTGTCGCGCTTCCTCGCGGGTCAGCGCGACGGCCTCATGCAGCTGCCCCGCATCCGCAACGACGCGCATGCCGCGACCGCCACCGCCGCCGGCGGCCTTTATGATGACGGGATATCCGATCTTGCGGGCGGTGCGTTCGATCACATCCCGGTCTTCCGGAAGGGCCGTGTCCGGCCCGGGCACGCAGGGAACGCCGGCTGCGATCATCGCCCGCTTTGCGGCAATCTTGTCACCCATCGTTGCGATGGCCGAGGCCGGCGGTCCGATGAAGACGAGGCCGGCCCTTTCGATCGCCTCCGCAAAAGCCGCCTTCTCCGACAGGAAACCGTATCCGGGATGAATGGCGCCGGCACCGGTCAGACGGGCGGCAAGCAGGATCGCATCCTGATTGAGATAGCTCTTTGCCGCCGGAGCAGGTCCCACGCAGAGGAAGTGTTCAGCGTCGCGCCGGTATAGCGCCTGCCTGTCGGCTTCCGAGCAGATCATGACGGTCTTGATCCCAAGAGCATGGCAGGCACGCTGGATCCTCGTTGCGATCTCGCCGCGGTTGGCGATCATGACGGTATCGAACCGGAGAGGCGCAACTACACTGTCGGAAGACTGCCTCATGCCCTGATCTCCGCAAGAAGGTCCCCGGTCTCCACCTCGCCGCCGTCGATCTCGGACAGACGTGTGATGCGTCCCGCGCGCGGAGAGGTAATGCGGTTGAAGACCTTCATGGCCTCGATGATGAACAGCGTCTGACCTTCCTCGACCGTCTCGCCCAACTGCACGAACGCCGGTTCGCCGGGAGAGGGAGCGCGGTGGAGGATGCCGAAGACGGGCGCCCTGACTGTCACCGCGGCAGTGTCGGCCGTAACCGGTGCCGTAGCCTCGTCCTTGGAAGGGTCAGATAAGGCCGGAGTGGGCGCGGCAGCCTGGTCGTTGAGGCGAAAGATCCGGACTGTCGTGTCCTTCTGTGTGACCGTCAGCTCGGTGACGTTCGATCGCCCAACGAAGTCGATCAAGGTCTTTATCTTTTCCAGATCCATGAGCATCTCGGTATTTTGGAATGCAACTTCCAGCCGCGCCCGACGGCGACGACTGCATGACCATTTCCTAGCATGATGCTTGTGACGATGGGGTCAGACGAAGTTTTGATGACCGGCAATTTGCGCCGGCCGGCACCGGTGAGGCGCAGCTCGCAGAGAGCCCAATACTCGTCGGCTCCGACCTTTCGATGCGGAGTACATGTCTAGTCGGAGGTCTTTGAGAGTATCGCAACGCATTGCGATCTCGCAGGATGATGAGACCGCGTCCACGGCCGGCCTATGGTTAAAAAAGCCTTTTCGCACAAGGGGTTGTGATGAACGAAACGGGAAAATGGCAATGTCTTCGGTTCGTCGGCGATTCGTTCTGGCTTTGGTCGGATCGCACACAAGCCGATCCGCGGGGGCCGCCAAAAGAAATGAAGCGCAGCAGAAGCGGGAGCAACCGTCCGCGATCCAGGTCCTCCGCGATCCAGGTCCTCCGCTTTCCGGTCTTACGCTTGCGATCCGACAATTTTTCGAGAGAGCGATGCTCGGACCGGCCGCCATTGGTCGATGCACCATCCAACCGACCCGCACATTGACGGGCCGGTTCGGTTGGGTGGCGAGGCCAAGCCTCTCATTGGCATTAATGGCCTGTCATCTTGAGGACAGCTTCGGGAAGACGCCCCCCTGTACCTTGATCTTCCGATTTGTCAGGCGGCTTAGCCGAGTTACGTCCGTGGCGGAGCCTCGACGCCGGAATAGACCAGCACTTGATCCGGAAGACGCGCGCCCTTGATCTGGATCGCCGCCACGGCCGTGTTCAGTTCCGCGATCTCGTCGGGAACGAAGCTGACGAAAGCGGCACCGATGTTTTCCTGCATGTGCGGCATCTGGGTGCTGCCGGGGATTGGAACGATAAAGGCTTCTGCGCCATCAGCCATGCCAGAGCGATCCGAGCAGGCGTCACGCTCTTGCGTTCGGCCCACGTCCTCAACAATGCGACCAGAGCAAGATTGTTCGGCAGGTTGTCCGGTGCAAAGCGGCCTTCGATGGCACGGATATCGCCCTCGGCAAACCGCGTCCGCTCGTCGATCGTGCCGGTCAGGAAGTCGACGCCGAGCGGACTCCATGGAACGAAGCCGATGCCTAGCTCCTCGCAGAGCGGCAGGACGGCGTCTTCCGGTCCCCGCCACAGCATCGAATACTCGCTCTGGATCGCGGTCACCGGCAATTCTGCGTGGGCGCGGCGAACCGTCTGGAGACCCATCTCGGAGAGACCCCAGTGGAGAACCTTGCCTTGCGCCTGAAGATCCTTCACGGCGCCTGCCACGTCTTCGATCGGAACGGCCGGGTCGACGCGATGCTGGTAGAGAAGGTCAATGCGGTCGGTCCGCAGGCGCTTGAGCATCCGTCGACCGCGAGCTTGATGTGAGCTGGCCGACTGTTGAGGCCCGGCAGCCGCTTGCCGGTCTCCAGGTCGATGTTCCAGCCGAACTTCGAGGCGACATGGCAGCTGGCCGTGATCTCGCCCGCTTGAAGCGATCCCTATCAGGTTCATCTAAGGCTTCATCCTTTCTGACATGCAAAGGTCGGCACGCCGCAAATTCCGGGAAGGTGCACGGAACTTATACAAGCTGGATAGGTTGTCTCTTCACGGCCGTGTGAACCCGGTCAGAGAAAGAGAAAAACCTCAATGAAAAATATGATCCTAGCGGCGGCGCTCGTCGGAGCGTCGGCACTGGCTGCTGTCGCGCAGACAACCCCCGCACCCTCCACCGATGCCGGAACGCCCGCGGTCGCCACACCCAACACAAATAACCCGGCTGCGCCGGTCGCAGGCGCAAACAGCTTCACCGAGGCTCAGGCTAAGGACCGCATCGAGAAGGCCGGCTTCCTCGAGGTCAAAGACCTCAAGAAGGACGACAACGGCATCTGGATGGCGGCAGGCATGAAGGACGGCAAGGCCGTCATGGTCGCCCTCGACTATCAGGGCAACGTCGTCGCGAAGTAACGCCACTCCTCAAATTCCCAAGGATACCTTTCATGAAAACCATTACTGGACTTTTTGACGACTACACCGACGCGAGTTCCGCCGTCAGCGCGCTTGAAGCAACAGGCGTTCCCTCGAACGATATCAGCATCGTTTCCAACAACGCGGATGATCGCCATTCCAACAACGGTGCCGCTACCGGCGCGGAATCCGGGGCGGGCCTCGGTGCCGTCGTCGGCGGCGCCGGCGGTCTTTTGACCGGGCTCGGCATTATGGCCATTCCAGGCGTCGGTCCCGTTGTCGCCGCCGGCTGGCTTGCGGCGACCGCAGTTGGTGCCGTGGCGGGTGCAGTAGCCGGCGGCGCGGCCGGCGGACTGATCGGTGCGCTGACCGCGTCAGGGGTGTCTGAGGACGACGCCAACTTCTTCGCGGAAGGGGTCCGTCGCGGCGGCTCTCTGGTTACAGCCAAAGTGGACGACGACCTTGCTCGCGAAGCCGAAGCTATCCTGAAGCGTTCGAACTGGATCGATCCATCCCAACGCAAGGCCGCTTACAACGAGCAGGGCTGGACACGTTTCGACGAAACGCTGGACCCGTACGGGCCGGAGCAGATCGAACAGGAACGTGACCGCTACCGTCGCCCTCCGGCTGCTTGATTACAATGCACGGCTGCCTCGCGGCAGCCGTGAACCTGACCGGAAATCTGGTCCTTTACAGAAGCTATTCCAAACCCCGAGGAGCCAATGATGGCCAAGGAAACCAAAACACTCGACGTCCTGTTTCACGACACTTTGAAGGACGTATATTTTGCCGAAAACAAGATCGTTGCGACCTTGCCGAAAATGCACGAGGCGGCGAGAAGCAAGCAGCTCAAGGACGCCTTCACCAAGCATCTCGCCGAGACCAAGGTGCACGTCACCCGTCTTGAAGATGTCTTCAAGATCATCGGTAAGAAACCGGAACAGAAGACGTGCGACGCGATGATGGGCATCGTCAAGGAAGGCGCCGAAATCATGGACGAGTATGCCGGGATGCCGGCGCTCGACGCCGGCCTTCTTGCCGCAGCCCAGGCGGTCGAACATTACGAGATGGCGCGCTACGGCACCCTGCGAACATGGGCGCTCGAGTTGGGGATGAAGGATGCCGCCAAGCTCCTTCAGACGACACTCGACGAGGAACAGGCGACCGATATTGCTCTCACGTCCATTGCGACAAAAGTCGTCAATCAGAATGCCGAAAAGGCTGCCTGACGCCCTGACGTAACTGCGTCAGCCATCAGCACGCGGTCGCCGCAGCATCGTTGGCGGTGACCGGCCATGGCAGCCGAAGCATCCGGTGGAAGGGAACTCTCCAATGACCGAATTCCAGGATATCAAGATCGTCGAGTTAAACGACGGTGCATCCGGGGCCGCGGTAGGGCCGCTCACGACAATGGTCCTGCAACTTTCGGACGATGCGCCCGCGGCTTGGTCCGATGCCTTCAACGAGATATGGAAGGGAGGCGCATCCGTGATGAGACGGGCGGCTACAGCTTGCGGGAACACGATAACGTCGGCATGTATGCCCTACGAGTTGCAGAGCCAAATAATGGAACTGAACAAGGTTGTCGCGGCGACCAATGCTGCCTATCGCGACAGTCTCGAGCACGCCGCAGCGCGGCAGGGCGTCGAACTCAGGGATTTGAAGGCAACGCTGAACTACGAATAGGATGACGAGGCGGGTCAACTGAGAATATTTTCACGTTCGTCGTCCTCACTTCACTGTAAAAAACAAGGCTTACAGAAGGAGCGATGCCATGGATGACATCCAGGTGGACGTCCAGGCTATCGGCCGGATGGCGGAGGTGCCGACGATCCTCGAAGTCATTTGCAAGACAACCGGGATGGGGTTTGCTGCGGTCGCTCGGGTGACGGACAGTCGCTGGATTGCATGCGCCATCCTCGACAATGTCGATTTCGGGCTGAAGGCTGGCGGGGAGCTCAAGGTTGAGTCGACGATCTGCCACGAGATTAGGCAAACTCGCGATCTGGTTGTCATCGACGACGTCACCAAGAGCCTCCAATATCGCGACCATCACACGCCTGCGATCTACGGCCTGAAAAGCTATATCTCCGTGCCGATCATCAGACGCGACGGCAGCTGGCGTCAGTGCAGGTCCAACAAACAGCGCGAGCGCCTCGCCCCGTAGTCTGTGCAGGGCGATACTCAGGATTTGTTTGGTCCATCCGGAAAGTGCTCCTGCAATGTTTCAAGAACGGTCTCGGCGGAAAACGGCTTGCGTATGAAGCTCGCATTGCCCGGGAGCTCGCCATCCTTCGGCACTCTCGCTCCGGACGCGACGACGACCTCTATATTCGGCCACCGCTCGGCTATCTTCCTTGCCAGCTCAAAGCCGTTGAGATCACCACCCGTCTGCACGTCCGTGAAGAGCAGCTGGAGCGAGCTATATTTCTCGAGAAACGCCAGAGCTTCGTCAGCCGTGGCCGACTCTACGACATGATATCCGGCATCGGAAATGATGTCGGCGATATCCATCAATATCAACGGTTCGTCATCCACGACGAGTGCGATGGGCTCCGGGATCTTGTCGAGCTGCTCTCTATCCATGCTCGGTAACACCATCCGCGAAGGCTTGTTCCAAGATCTTGATATAATTCCAAAAATAACTAGTGGCCGGCGCGATTGCAAAATCGAGATGACGGCGAAAATCCCACCCTTCCGGCGGTGGAACGGGCCAACCGTCGCCTCAACAACAGGATTTATCGCAAACATGGGAAGCAGGACCGATCAGCCCATAAGGGTCAGAATGAAGGTCCGAGCGATCGCTACCAAACATTCACGGTTGGCGCCTGGTTATTTTTGAGGTTTATGATTGATGGCCTTGTAAACCATCCATTGGACATCCATATGACATCCATGTGGATGGTGGCGAATGATGACTGACGGCGTTTACAAGCTTCGCGACAAAAATAGCGAGTCGGAAAAAATCACGATCAACCTCGGCTATGTCGATCTTGGTCGTATCGACCTTCTCGTGCAGGAGGGCTTTTATTCCAATCGCAGCGATTTCATACGAACAGCGATCCGAAACCAGCTCGCCGGCGAGAGTGAGGCTGTCAAACAATCCACCCTCAGGCAAACGCTGGAACTCGGCCTAAGGGATTACAGCAAGGCTGATCTGGAAGCGATGAAGACCGCTGGAGAAAAGCTTGAGATCAGGGTGCTTGGACTGGCCCGGATCGCCCCGGACGTCACACCCGAACTCGCTCTTGCGACAATTGAGTCGATCACCGTACTTGGCGCGCTTCAGGCGAGTGCGGAGCTGAAATCGGCATTGGCCGAACGTATTCGCTAGGCTAAGGCCCGACCAAAAGGACATCCGATGAACAATTTCCTCATTGCCATGAGGCGTGCGACGTCGTTGACGCGATCCTTCAATCTCGCCGAGGCAACCCGCGTGATCCAGGATGCACTAGCTAGCCGACCGATCTCCGGCGCTCATGCCTTAACGGAACCCGACATCTCGGACGCTGCACGAGCCCATCATTCGAAACCTTTTCAGATAGATCCGAACGCCGAGATCATCGAGCCTGAAACACCGCAAGCAGCCGGAGCCACGAACCCGCTTGACGGTGTTGGATTTAATCGGCTGCGAAAGCCCCTTGGCGAGACACTCAGCATCCTACGCGAGGGACGGGCAGGCTCTGGCGCATTCGCTGCCGTGCCGGGCCTGGGTCTGCACGGACCGACGAAACCTGAACTCTCTGCTGCTGTGCCGTCCGGGGCGCGATTTCTGGCACGATCCTATGCCTGCGCGGCCGGCATGCGAAGCTACAAACTCTATATACCGGCATCCAAACAGGGCCAGCCACTGGGATTGGTCGTCATGCTCCACGGCTGCAAACAAGACCCAGGCGACTTCGCCACAGGCACCGGCATGAACGCCGCTGCCGAGGCGCATGGCCTCCTCGTTGCCTATCCCCACCAGAGCGGATCGGACAACGCCTCATCCTGCTGGAACTGGTTCAGGCCCTCTGATCAGAAGCGCGATGCAGGGGAGCCATCGATCATTGCTGGAATCACCGCGGAGATCATGGCGGAATTCCACCTCGATCGCAGTCGGGTTTTTGTTGCGGGACTGTCAGCCGGCGGCGCCATGGCCGCGGTTATGAGCGAGACGTATCCCGATCTTTACAGCGCCGTGGGCATTCATTCCGGACTGGCCTGCGGTTCGGCAAACGACGTCATGTCAGCCTTCTCCGTCATGCGAGGAGATGCGCCTCTCATATCTGATCCAAGACCGCGCTTCCGCTCCACACCGGAGGTTCGCACGATCGTGTTTCAGGGTGGTGCAGACCGCACGGTCCATCCCTCAAATGCTGAGCGGATAGTCGCGGCGGCCATTCCGCCAGAACCCACCAGGACAATTCAAACTCATACCGGCCGCTCCCCCGGTAAGCGTGCCTACACCAGAAAAATTGTTACAAATGCGCAAGGGTTGCCGGCGCTAGAATACTGGCTTGTCGAAGGCGCCGGGCATGCCTGGTTCGGCGGCGACGCTCGCGGATCTTACACAGACCAGCGCGGGCCGGACGCAACAAATGAGATGGTGCGTTTTTTCCTCGAACCTGGCAACGCTTCGCACGAAAATGTGGCCGCTGAGTGGGGGGCAGCGTAGCGGCACGCCAGGGCGTCGCATCCGGAACATGGATCCTCGAGTTGCTCGGCCCACGTCAAGGGCAGCACATTGTTCGTCACCGCTGAGAAAGTGCCCGAATGGCGGCAAGTGGCCGTATTCCATCGCAGACGATTAGGTGATGGCCAGCTTCGGTACCGCATAAATCGTTCGGGGTCACGTATGGCCATTGCCCGCTTTGAAGGGATTCTAATCGACGGCCCAAACAGCGACCGTTCCGGTTCGACGCGACTTGGATCGATTGATCGCCAGCGCTTCTCTCACCTCCCAAGCCGCACCAGTGACATTGCGATACCGCTGGTGTCGTCACGGGCGGCGGTCGGGTCTTCCCTCTTCCAGACGAGGCGGTCGTGAGGCGTCGGAGGTTTTTGCCGGAGCGCATCAACTCGCTCGGCTACCTCCTCGGCCGCGACCGCGTACAGCATGGGACAGAGACGGCAATCGCCGCGATGCGGACATTCGGCCGGTATGGCGGCCTCGCCATTCGGTTTGCACATAGGTTTTCTCCGGAATTCTGGACCGGCAGCGGGCGAGCTTCTCCCGCCCGCTGCCGGCCTTTCAGGCGGCCAGTTGCAATGCGCCGGCGAGCTGCGCGAAGTCGCTGACCGAAAGGGCGGGGCGGACAGCGAAATCGATGACCGCTTGGAAGACTTCCGGTGGCGCATCCTTCTTCATGGTCCCGAGCAGAGCAGCACGTTCGGCCGGATTGATCGCCGGGATCATGATGCGCATAAAGGCCATGCTCTTTTCCGGCGGCAGGGAAGCGATGATACGCATCTCGATACCCAGCATTTCATCGTCGGTGAAGTTGCGCCACAGAAGCGGCCCGGTCACCGTTTCCTCCTCGTGCATATGCGCGAAGTCGTCGGCGATATAAGCCGCGAAGGCGAGGTAAAGCTTACGCCCGCAGGCCGGCTTGTCCAGCGGCCAGGCATTTTCCCAGGCGACGACGAGTTCTTCCAGTTCACGGAAGGCAGTGCGGTGATCGTCGTGCTGTTCATCGAGCGTGGTGGTGGAGAGACCCTTGGCGGCGAGCGCTTCGTGGATGTGGTCATCTTCATGACTGACGTGGGAGGCGGCGAGCATCAGGTAGTGGCGCAGGTCCGCGATCAGGAAGCCGGTCTCCTCGACATTGTGGAAATCTGCCGTGCCGAGGCGACCGAGCAGGTCACAACCGGCCTTGCGCAGGCCCTTGTGGACGGCGCCGTAGATATCGTAACGGCCGTTGAGACCGGGAATGCTGGTAAGCGAAAATTCGTGGCTCATGACTGGTTTTCCTCTCTCTAGCCGGCGGCGCTTCTCTGTGTGCCGGCCGATGGGGAGGGGATAGTCGAAGTACCTACGAGGAGCATCCTAAAATCATCCTAAGCGATCACCGCGATTGCTAAGAATATCCTAACTACTTATCATGACTTCCCAGTAGGGAGAAAAGCATTGCTGGGCTCGAAACTTGCGGAATTCATCGAAAGTCCCGTCATGATGCTGTTTGCGACGCGAGACGGGAGCGGCCGACCAATGATCGGCCGTGGGTCGGGCGTACGTTTAGACCGGTCGAGCGGACATCTGCAATTTCTTGCCTCGCGCTGCCAGTGGCCGAAGGCCGTGGGCGAGGCGTTGGTCGGGCGCCCGATCGCCACGACCTTTGTTCGGGCGGCCGATTACAAGGCCTGTCAAATCAAGGGCCAGATCCTGAATGCCGGACCCGCGGACGCCGCCTGCCAGACCCTGGGCGAGGCCTATGTCGCCGAGCAGCTGGCGCGCATGCTAGCGCTCGGGGTCACCCGCATGCAGCTTTCCAGCACGCTGTCCGACCAGGATCTTGTCTGCCTGACGATCGAGCCGCAGGAAGTCTTCGAGCAGACGCCGGGGCCAGGCGCCGGACGCAGGCTGACGCCGGAAACCATGGCATGATCCCTCTCGAGCGGCTGCGCGACAGTTTCGAAGGCGTCATCCCCTCCGTTATCGCCACCACCGATGCCAATGGCATGCCCAACGTCTCCTATCTCTCGCACGTGCACTATGTCGATGAGACACATGTGGCGCTTTCCAACCAGTTCTTCTCCAAGACCGCCGCCAACGTGGTACGCAATGGGTTCGCGACCGTCATGGTGGTCGACGGCTATAGCGGCCAGCAACACGTGCTCGACCTTGTTTTTGAACGCTCGGAGACGGAGGGCGAGGCCTTCGAACGCGTGGCAGTCCATCTCGCGATCCTCGAAAGCCGGATGAGCGGGATCATGAAGCTGCGCGCCCTCGACATTTACCGGGTGGAGGACTGCCAGCCGGTTCCAGCCGCCAATCCGCTCGTCGCGCCCGAGCCGCTGGTGCTGCCCGACCTGATGGGCAAGGTGGCGAGGCTTGCGGCGTGGATGTCGGGCTGCGCCGACCCCGAAACGCTGCTCGACATGACGCTTGAGGGGCTGGCCGAGCACTTCGGCTATGGCCATTCCATAGTCTTGGTGCCGGATGGTGAACGCGGGGACCTGACGACGATCGCCAGCCGTGGCTACGAGCAGTTCGGCTTCGGCGCCGAGGTTGCGGCCGGGAGCGGCATCATCGGGGTCGCGGCCGAGCGCAGACGCAACGTCCGGATCACCGATCTCAGCCGCGGCCAGCGCTACGTCCAGGCGGTGCGGGTTATGGCCGGTATCGAGGATGCCGCCTCCATTCCGCTGCCGGCTCTCGAAAAGCCGCTGAGCCAGATCGCTCTGCCGCTGGTCGCCCATTCGAGGCTGGTCGGCGTGCTTTTCCTGGAGTCGACGGAACGCTTCACCTTCCGGCATCGCGACGAGGAGGCGCTGACGGTAGTGGCGGCCCACCTCGCCACCGCCCTCTCCTTCTTGTCCGATGAGCGCGAGCGGGCCGAGACGGGCCGGCGCGACAGGGCCGGGCCGCAGGTGGAGCACGTGCCAGCGGGTCGGCGGATCGCGGTGCGCTTCTACCAGCGCGATGGCTCGCTATTCGTCGACGACGACTACCTGATCCGCGGCGTGCCCGGGCGGCTGCTGCTGCACTTTCTCGAAGACTATACGCGTAGCGGCAAACAGGAGTTCCTGAACCGCGAGATCCGCCGCGACCGGCGCCTGCAGCTGCCGGATTTCAAGGACAACCTGGAGACCCGGCTGATCCTGCTGCGCCGGCGGCTTGAGGAAAAGGCCGGGCCGATCAAACTGGAACGTGCCGAGCGAGGCCGCCTGCGGCTGACGCTCGCCGGCCGGCCCGAGATCGAGGTGATCGAGGATTAAGCCGTTCCTCAAGACGTATGCCGCATCAACGAACTCAGCGAAGCTCGGTACCTTGTTGTTTCGAGAGAAATAGAGCCCGGTCTTTGGTCCCAGTCTTCTTCGTGCTGGTCGACAGTAAAGCCGACAAACGAGCGCCAAGGCAGCCACATTGGCGCTGTTTCGGGTGCAGCGAACCAGCCGGTTTCGGTGCTGACCGTCACCATCCTTCAATAGCCACCTCCATCTCGCGGTGAAGCTGACGTCGTCCCTCCGCTTGACGACGATCCGTAGGGCCGAAGCTGCCGCGGCTGAAGGCAAGCACCATCGGACAGCGGCCTTCAAGCTTGGAAAGCGTCCGGCGCTTTCCTGGGTGATCGCTCTGTGTAGTCAGGGAAAACTGCCCCGGTCACAATATCCGACCGCATCCCGGCTCTGTCACATATCGATGACGAGCTCGCCTTTCGGCTGCGAGCAGCACAGAAGCACATGACCGTCCGCCGGGGCATCGATCGGATCGGGACGGTAGCACACTGTACCGGAAATCAATCCGGTCTCGCAGGTGTGGCAGACGCCTGTCCTGCACGACCAGCGCACGGGCACGTCGCATGCCTCCGCGAACTCCAGCAGATTGTTGAACTTCGGGTTCCAGGCGACGCTAAGACCACTGCGGGCAAACGAGATCAAGGCGCCTTCACCGGGAGGCCCGTCCGGCTGATGCGGTTGCCGGCTTGGCGAGGCCGCGATCCCTGGAGTGATGGACGCGGCCGATCCGAACATTTCGGTATGAATTCGGCCGCGCTCCACTCCGAGCTTCTCAATCCCTGCGGCAAGATCGTCCATGAAGCTTGCCGGCCCGCAAAGATAGAAGTCGCCGCCCAGCGGTAGGCGCAGCGACTGAATGACCGCCAGATCGAGGCGAGATCGCCTGTCGTAGTCAATACCTGGCTTATCGGCCGGATCGGGCGCGCTGTAGCAGACAAGGCTTTGCGCATCCGGAAGGATTTGTAGAAGCCCTCTCACTTCGTCCGCAAACGGATGTTCTCGTCCATTCCGGGCGCCATGGAGCCACCAGATTTTTCTGCCCGAGCGATCGACTGCCAGGGCGTGAAGCATGGCAAGGACGGGCGTCGCGCCAATACCGGCGCTGAGGAGGACGATCGGCGTCTCGCCCTCGGCCAGCGTAAAGCTGCCGCGCGGCGCGCTTGCCTGCACCACCTCGCCGATGCCCAGCTCGTCATTGACATAGGCGCTGGCGACGCCGCGAGCTTCCCGCTTGATGCTCACTCTGTAATAGGCGTCATTTGACTGGCCCGACAAGGAATAGCTCCGCAGCAAGAGAGGAGCCCCTCTGGGCTGGAAACCGAGCACGATGAACTGTCCCGGAAGGAAGGCGGGCAGCCGCTTTCCATCCGTCGGCTCGAGCTCAAGAGACTTGACGCTTTCACTCTCGAGCGACATGCGCGACACTTTGAACGAGCGAAATCCCTCCCACGCCAACTCGAGACGCTTCTCCCCCGTAAGGCCAGCGTTTCCAGGCGAAGCCCCGTTTTTTGAAGATTGCTCCAGCAAGGACTGAAACGAGCGACGCCAACCGGGACTTAATGCGGGGATCCGCAATGCACGTTCCAATCGATCGCGAGGGTGACCAGGCTTGTAGAGAAGATCGTTGATGTCGGCGACCGTCATGCTGTCCTCTGCCGACGCCACCTGTTCGACTTCGTCACCCTCCTGAACTTTTCCTTCCTTCAGGACGCGGAGGTAGAATCCCGGTCTTCCGTGCGAAACCAGCAGGGCAGCCATTTCCGGCAGCTCCATCCGAATACCGAGCCGATAGCAGGTGACGCGAGGCTGGCTCACCTCGAAGACAGCTTGACCGATGCGGTAGCGGTCGCCGATGCAGACTTCAGCGTCCGGAAGCCCGTCGAGCGTGAAGTTCTCGCCGAACTGACCGTAGACGAAGTCACGTCGGCCCAGATGTTCCTCCCAATACCGGTAGGAATCCGTCTGGTAGACATAAACTGCGCGGTTCTCGCCGCCGTGGCCAGCGCGATCCGCCTGGCCGTCGCCGTCGATATTGAGGCGGCGCACCATGCAAGGTCCTTTGACCGGCGTCTTCCAGATCGCCGTATTCACCAGCCTCCCCTGCCACTCGATATCGCGTGGCAGGCCGACATTGACCGAAAGCAAATGAACCATAACGTTCCCTTTCGAAGATCATGACGATATTTCTCTGCCAGAAGACCCTCGCCCATGAGTTGAAATCCGCCTATGGCACCTAGCAATCTCGGGTTCTAAAAGCTCAGTGCGTCGCGCTCAAAGATGGTCAAAGGTTCCGCTTCGTCTTTGTCTATAAGTGCTGAGTATCCGCACCACGTCGGCGGCCAGGATTGCAGACAATTTGCGCTCCATGTCTTGGCTCCCAACATGAACTCCGCGCTACAAATCGTATATGATTTTACCGCATGTTTCACGCGCGTCTGAATAGTCGCCCCCGAGGAGCGGAGTTGCGTATCCACCGAAGCGCGGTGGTGTTCCAAGCCTTCAAAGCCTCGTTTCACTCGAATCGATGCCAACTCATCTGATCCGCCATTGGATCAGCAAAAGCGTCACACCCAATAGCAGCAAAAATGAGTAAGAGCCAAATCTCCGATGGAAATGCCGGGTCAGTTCCTAGTGCAAATCAACAGATTAGCTATACTTTACAATTCCTTCTTAAGGGACATAGTGCAGCAGGAGATGGCCGAGTGCTGGTGGCTGAAAGTTGGCGAAATCGACTTGGCCGAGCGTCCAAGGAAGTGCACGTGAACACGAAAACCTACGAGCGCGTCAGTGGCATAAACTACGCCGTGGGCGCAAACAGTTGCTCAGGCCGTAGCTTGCCCAATTTATTCTTGCTTGGAGATATCCGTTGAGTTTCATATCGACCGCAATGCGCTCCGCCACGAATGCGCCGACGGTTTTGACTATCGAAGCCATTGTGGAAAATCGCCTTTATGCGCTCGCCCTGAGGGATGCGGCGCTGAAGCTCATTGCGATGCACGATGCCGCGCCTCGTATCGTCCGCTATACCGCAGATATGAAGCGATGGTTGCTGACGCAGTCAATTCTGGCTTTTCATTTTCAGCGTGTCACGTCGCCGTCTCATCCGGGCCTTACGGCCGCCAAACTGAACGCCCTCATCGCTGAGAGTGACGTTGCTTCCAAGAACACGGCGTTCGCACATCTCGCAGAGATGCGCAACTACGGTCTCTTGGTTGATACTCATGAAAGCGGGGACAGGCGTGTTCGCCAGCTCAGAATTTCCGAAACTGCCGAAACCTTGATCCGCGAATGGTTCGACGAACATTTGAAATCACTCGACATGCTCGATCGGGGCACACGATTCTCACGATCATCGGCCGATCGGCGCCTGCTCTGGTATGCGCAGCCAAGAATGTCCCAGAGCCTCTTTCACGATCCAAACTGGACCAGCCCTCCGCAGACGGTGGACGCTTTCGTCCGAACTGCTTCCGGCAGCAACATCCTGCATGACCTGATGTCTCGCTTACCCCCGGAAAGGGAACTGGAGCCGCGCATGCCTATTGGTCCTTTGCGCATCGGAGAATTCTTCAAGCGCTACGCCATCTCCCGGACCCATGCGCGGCGCCTTTTCGATCGCGCTCACTTGCTTGGCACTTGTGGATGGGAGCCCTCCAGCAACAGCGGTGATTTCTGGCTTGGGGCAGAGCTGATCCGCGACTATCGACATTGGCAGGCTGTGAAGTTTGCCGCAATCGACGAAGCGTTCGAATGGGCCTACTGTCACGCACCCGAGCCAACTAATGAGCAACAGGGTTGAGCTCTTGGCGCCGCAGCGCAAGACATGGTGGGCTTACATCAACCTCGTGCCCGCAAACTACCCGCTCAGCCAGAACAGACCTTGGAGCAAATCCGCCTCGACAACGAACACAGATCACCAGCCGGCCGCACCAGCGATCATGCGATATCGATGGTGTCATCGGTGGCGGTGCTTTGATATGCATTCGGATATCGGGATATTTGTGGGCAATACGCGCAGGGAACGCCGGCAGCACGCCGATGGTGGCGGGACAGACGGCGCCGATCGCAATCTTCCGCGTCTTGCCGGCAATTGAGCGGGCAATCTTGATCGACATGTCCACCTCGCTCAAGATCCTGGCCGCGCGCTGATGGAGGGCGGCCTCTGACCGGCAACCGGCCAGGCCGAGTTCCTTCCGCCCGATGGCCTCAGCACCGCCAACCGGCAGACGTCTTATTCGGCCTCGCGCTCCCAATACCAAGCCACATACATATTCTTCCTGTCATGCCTTCGTGCCTTCAGGAACGTCCGCATGGCGCGTACATCTTCCTTTTCGCAGGCAAACCAGACGAAGACATCACCCTCGGTGGCGGCAATGGCTTGTTTGGCTTCTTCCAGCAGAATGTCCTTGGCGCCGTCTGCGTAATAGCGCCGATGCAGCCAGCGCACGTCAAGTGAACCCGCCGAGAAGAGTAGCTGCTCCTCCATTTCGTCAGCGACCTCGATAATTGCCTGCAGGCGCGTCCCTGCCGGCACTTCCTCGGCGATGCGGGCGATCGCAGGCAGCGCGCTCTCATCGCCTGCAAGCAGGATGGATTTCGCCGCCGGCAGATGGCCGCCGCCGGGACCGAGCAGTGCGACCTGCTGAACGGGCTCGGCGTCACGGGCGAAATCGGCGCCGGGCGTTTTGATGCCGGGTGTCGGATGCTGCAGGAAATCGATCCAGAGTTCGCGCTTTTCAACATCGACAAAACGGATGGTGTAGACGCGCACCAGAAGTTCGTCTTCGCCTTCGGGCCAGGCGACACGGCCGTCGGCACGCAGACCCGGCCAGACCGGCGCCCTGCCCTTCGGCGGCACGAGCAGACGGACATGCATGTCGCCGCCGATGAAAGGCGTCACGTCGGCGCAGGCGAATTTCACCCGGCGCATATGCGGCGTGACATCCTTGGCCGAAACTACCGTGACCTCATGGATATTCGGCAGGACGGCAAGCGCTGCCGGATCAGACCAGGTGAGTTGAAGCGGGTCTGATCCGGCAAAGTAGAACAGATGTTCTGCCAGCATGGTGCGGCTCATCTGCAGCGCCTTTTCCGAGGGGCAGGAAAGCTCGATCATGAGCGTCTTGTCCCGAACGCGGATTTCGGCCGTGCCCACCTTGCTCGTCAGAAGTGCGAGATCGGCGCTGCGCTGCACTTCGGCATGTTCGACGAAATGCTCGCAGATTTCGCCGAGCATGGCAGCGGCGTCCCTTGGAAGGGCAACACCGGAGAGCTTGAATTCCTGCGCCGTCGTCATCTGTTCTCCTTGTGGAATGCCTGTTGCGCCGCGTCCCCGCCCGCCGCCATCCGGTGGCGTCCGATCGGCAGCATGATCGGGCGGCCGGATGTGGGATCGGTGATAATGCGGCTCTCGAGACCGAAGACATGCCGCA
The DNA here is from genome assembly GCA_900473185.1 of Hyphomicrobiales bacterium. GTDB lineage: Bacteria > Pseudomonadota > Alphaproteobacteria > Rhizobiales > Rhizobiaceae > Rhizobium. Next base: position 259,972 of record UCKU01000006.1, read on the forward strand.
TATTGTGCTCTGTCAGCACCTCTTGCGGCGTCCCGGACACGTGCACGCGGCCCTCCGTCATGGCGACGAGATGGTCGGAATAACGTGCTGCAAGATTGAGGTCGTGCAGCACCATGACGACGGTCGTGCCGCGCTGATGGTTGAGATCGGTCAGGAGATCGAGCACCTCGACCTGATGGCTGATATCGAGAAAGGTCGTCGGCTCGTCGAGCAGCAGAATTTCCGTCTGCTGGGCGAGCGCCATGGCGATCCAGACCCGCTGGCGCTGACCGCCGGAGAGCTCGTCGACGGGCCGCTCGGCGAGATCGGCAGTCTTGGTCGCGTTGAGTGCAGCATCAACAGCCTCGTCATCCCGACGCGTCCAGCGCGAAAACAGGCTGTGGTGCGGATGGCGCCCGCGGCTGACGAGATCGGCAACGGTGATGCCTTCGGGCGCGATCGGCGATTGCGGCAGAAGCCCGAGTGTCCGGGCAAGCTCGCGTGGCGGCGTGCGGTGGATCGACTTGCCGTCGAGCAGGACCTGCCCTTCGCGCGGCGAAAGCAGCCGCGACATCGAACGCAGCAGCGTGGACTTGCCGCAGGCATTGGCGCCGACGATGACGGTGATCTTGCCGGGCGGCACGGCGAGATCGAGCCCGTGCAGGATCTCGTCTTCGCCATAACCGGCCGAAAGGCCCGTGGCTGCCAGGGTGTGGATGGTCATAACGAGCCTCCTGTCCGGTTGACGCGCACGATCAGGAATAGGAGGTAGGGAGCGCCCAGCGCACCGGTGACGACGCCGACCGGATAGCGGCTCGGCAACAGAAATTGGCCGGCATAGTCGCCTGCCAGCACCAGCACGGCGCCGACAAGGGCTGCAGCAATGAGGATAGAGCCGTGTCTGCCGACGATGCGGGCCGCAATCGGCCCCGACAGGAAGGCGACGAAGGCGATCGGGCCCGTCACCGCTGTCGCCGAAGCGATCATACCGACGGCTGCAACGATGACCACGATACGGGTGCGTGACACGCCGACGCCAAGGGCAGCCGCCGTGTCATCGCCAAGCCGCAGCGCCTCCAAGTCACGCGCACGGCTGAGAAGCAGTCCACCGAAGACGACGAGCGCCAAAAGCAGTGGTGCGGCCTGGCCAAGCTGGGCACCGTTGACGCTGCCCGTCAACCAGCGGATCGCCTCCTGCAGGCTCCATGCCGGCGCCTGCGACAGGATATAGGCAATGACACATTCCAACATGGCCGAGACGCCGATGCCGACCAGGATGAGCCGCGTGCCGGCGACCCCATTTCGAAATGAAAGCCCGTAAACGAGCAACGCCACGCCGAGCCCGGCAATGACGGCAACGACGGAAACGACCGGCCCCTTCAGCGACAGAACGACGATCACAAAGACGGCGGCTGCACTCGCTCCCGAACTGATCCCGATAATATCGGGACTTGCGAGCGGATTGCGCAGCATGATCTGGAAGGCGACGCCGCCAAGCCCGAAGCTCAGCCCTGCGAGAGCCGCAAGCGCGGCCCGCGGCAGCCGCAGCTGACCGACGGTGAAAGCCGCACCCTGCACATTTTCGCCGAGCAGCACCCTGAATACGTCTTCAGGCGGCGTGAAGGACTGGCCGAGTGACAGCGTGAGCGCAAAAAGTGCAACAACAAAGGAGAGCAGCAGGACGACCACGAGCCTGTGCCAGCGCGTCCGACGTCGGCGGTTATCGACGATGCGGTCAAGGGAAGATGCTGTCATCGTCACAACTCGCGCACCCGTTGACGCCTAACAATGGCGATGAAGAATGGCGCACCGATCAATGCCGTGACGATGCCGACATCGAGCTCGGCGGGTCTGGCGACGATGCGTCCGACGACATCACCTGCAAGCAACAGGCAAGCGCCACCAATCGCCGAGAAAGGCAGAAGCCAGCGGTGATCGACCCCGACCAGCAAGCGGCAAAGGTGCGGCACCACCAGGCCCAGGAACCCGATCGGGCCGCAGACCGCGGTCGTCGCGCCACAAAGCAGGATGGCGCCGAGTGCCGCGATACCGCGGGCGAGTGCCACACGTTCGCCAAGCCCCGCCGCCAGCTCGTCGCCGAGTGCAAGCGAATTGAGCTTACGCGCCGAAAGCAAACTGATGAGGAAGCCGGCTGCGAGAAAGGGCAGGACGGGCAGGATGCGTTCGAATGTCGCCCCGCCGACACCGCCGATCTGCCAGGAGCGGATGCCGCCGGCAATATCATTGCGCGGCAGCACGACGGCAATGACCATCGACGCAAAAGCGACCGACGCCGCCGCCCCCGCAAGCGCCAGTTTCAACGGCGTCGCCCCGCCGCGCCCGAGCGAGCCGATCGTATAGACGAAGAGCGCTGAGCACGCGGCTCCGATGAGCGCCGTCCAGATATAGGCTTCATTTGAGGAAATATCGAACCAGGCAACCGCGACAACGACAGCAAGCGATGCCCCCATATTGACGCCCAGAATACCGGGATCGGCAAGCGGATTGCGCGTCACGCCCTGCATGATCGCGCCAGCAAGCCCGAGTGCGGCGCCGGCTATGACGGCAAGCAGCGTACGGGGCATGCGAACCGTCACCGCCGCCTGGCCGATATTGTCGGCATGTCCGGCGAGCGCCGCGGAAATATCGACCCAGTCTACGTCACGGGTGCCGACAGTGACCGAGAGCGCACAGAGACAGACAAGCGCAACGGTTAGGCCGAGAAGCCAGAGTCTGCGCGCCGGGTTCGATCGGGCGGTCGCGGGCGGCCTGGATGATGATTTTGGGCGATGCACGATCATTGGGGCTTGCTGGGAGACTTTCCGGCTGCATCTGCGAGAAGCGCCACGTAATCCTTGAGCACCCAGGAGATCGATAGCGGCGTCGGATTGGCGGCCGTGCCGATCGGATTGCGGCCGAGTGTTACCAGCGCGCGCCTGGAGACGGCCGGCATTCTCGCCGTCAGCGGGTTCTTTTCCAGCGCTTCGAGCAGTTGCTGGTTTCCGTAGGTGACGACGATATCGACGTCATCGAAGGAATCGATACGCTCGGCGCTGACCGAGCCGGCGAATTTGCCTGGTGCAGATGCCTCAACGACGCTCTTTGGAGATGTCAGCCCGAGGTCGGCGAAGAATTTCACGCGCGTATCGTTGGTCGTATAGAAATTGACCGTGCTGAGATCGGTCGCATCGAGATGGGTGATGAACATTGCCGACTTGCCATCGAGCTCGGGATGAGCGGCGACCGTTTCCGCTATTTCGCCCTCGATCGTTTTGATCAGCGCCTCGCCTTCTGCCGCCATGCCGAGCCCTGCGCTGTCGAGGCGGATCATCTCGCGCCAGTCGGTCGACCACGGCGCCTCCGGATAGGCAACGACCGGGGCAATCTGGCTCAGCGTGTCGTAATCGGATTGGCTGAGGCCGGAATAGGCAGCCAAGATCACATCGGGCCTGGTCGCTGCGACCGCCTCGAAATCGATGCCGTCGCCTTCATCGAAGAGAACCGGCTTATCGGCATGCAATTCCCTGAGCCTGTCAGCCACCCAGGGCAGCAGCCCATCACCATCATCATCGCCGAAATTGGCAGCCGCAAAACCGACGGGCACGATGCCGAGCGCCAGCGGTACTTCATGATTGGCCCATGCGACCGTCGCGACCCGCTCCGGCTTCCTAGTGATAACGGTCGTGCCGAAAGCATGCTTGATGGTGATGGGATAGGACGTGCTCTCATCCGCCCGGCTGACGCCGGCCGCCACGGCAATGATCCAGATACAGGTCAGCGCCGCTTTCGTAGCGGCAAGCAAAAAGCGCAGCATCGTGCGAACTCGGCCAGTTTTTAAGTTGACCTCTACTTTCAGGTTAATCTACCTGCGTCAACGGTGATGCCGCAGCCAAAGGACCATAGCGTTGAGATTTCCGTGGGATCGTACAAAACGCCGGAAATTTACAATACTGGACAACGGCGCTCAAGTTAGTAGCCATCGCAGGGGACATCGAGCCAACCATCGCAGCCGCCGCTCCGGGAGGAATTCTCCCGCTCGTTTCGGCTGCCGGTACGCCGTTCGCAGCGATCCTCAAACCGGCATCCCATTCGGCACCCCAGGCCGAAGGGCCGTCATGGCGACACCAAATTCTGGAACGTGAACATGGACATCATAAAAACAGGCGCTCATTCGCGACAGGCCCTCCTGCGCACCCGGGATGCGGTCCTTTTGGGATGCACCGCGCTTGTCGCCCTCTCGCCTGGCATGGTGCTCGCTCAGGAGAGCGGAAATTCGAATACTGTCACCAATCTCGAGCCCATCGTCATTTACGGCAGTGGCCTCGATACCGACAATGACTCGAAATCGATCGTCGCGACCAAGACCATCAGCGGCAACGGCATGGCGACGGATATTCTCGACACGCCGGCCTCCGTCTCCGTCATCACCTCAAAGGAAATCCAGGAGCGCGGCGCACAGGATACCGAGCAGGTTCTGCAATATACGTCTGGCGTCACCACCGACTTCTACGGCTCGGACGACCGCTTCGACTATTTCAAGATTCGCGGCTTCGACGCCTATACCTATCGCGACGGCCTGACGCTTGGTGACCCCTTCGGCGGCATCCGGGAAGAGTCCTTTGCCTTCGAGCGCGTCGAAGTGCTGAAGGGTGCCAACTCCACGACTTTCGGCGTTTCCGATCCCGGCGGCGCGGTCAATTTCGTGACCAAGAGACCGAAGAGCGAACGCTTCGGCCAAGCCTATGCGACGGGCGGTTCCTTCGACCACCGCGAAACCGGTGTCGATTTTGGCGACAACATCACCGAAGACGACACATTCTCCTACCGCATCACCGGCAAATTCAAGCGCGCCGACGCGGAATATGACTATTCCCAGGACGACGAGAACTTCATCATGGGCGGCCTCACCTGGCGCCCGAGCGCCGATACCAATCTGACCGTGGTCTTCGACCATCTGGACAAGGATGGCGTGCCGGGCAGTGGCGGCCAACCGGTGGGTTCGGACTTTGCGAGAAGCCGCTTCTTCGGCGAGCCGGACTACAATTATCGCGACGTCAACAGAAACTCGGTCAGCGTCATGTTCGACCATGATTTCGGCGAGGGGCTGACGTTCAGCTCGAACGCCCGCTACAGCGACGCCAAGAGCAATTTCGGCTACGCCTATATTGCCTCGACGCCGACGAATGGATCGACCATCGCCGAGCGTGCTTTCTTCGGCAACGAACAGGCAGCCGAAAACTTCATCATCGACGCCCGCCTGCAATATGACACGAGCTTCGAAGACATCGACAGCCGCAGCCTCGTCGGCCTGCAATATAACAACCTGCAATCCGACAATGACAGCTTCTACGGGCCGGCCCCGAGCATCGACTGGACGAACCCCATCTATACCGGCGCGCCGGCCTCGGTTCCGCTTTACCAGAGCCTGAGCAACGACCAGAAAACGACAGGGCTCTACCTGCAGCAGGACCTGACCTTCTTCGACCGGCTGACGGCCTCGGTCGGCCTGCGCAACGACTGGATGGACCTCAGCCAGTTGGACAATCTTTCCAACTCGACCACCAGTGCCGACCTCAGCGAATTCACCAAGCGTGCCGCCCTCTCCTACAAGATCACCGATCAGGTCGCGACCTATGTCAGCTACGCGGAATCGGCACTCCCACCCTCGCTGACAGTCGATCCCGAGCGCGGCGAACAATGGGAAGTGGGTGTCAAATATCGGCCCGACGAATTCCCGGCGCTCTTCAGCGCAGCCGTCTATGATCTCACCAAGAACAATATCACCCGCACCAATCCGGCGACCGGCTTCCAGGAGACGATCGGTGAGGTCCGCGTGCGCGGCATCGATCTCGAAGCCAAGGCTGAAGTCACCGACAATATCAGCCTGACGGCCGCCTATTCCTACATGATGTCCGACATCGTCGAGAACGGCACGCTCGGCAATGAGGGCAACGAAATGTCCTTCGTGCCCAATCACATCGCCTCGCTCTGGGTAAACTACGGACTTCCCGGCAACGGCTTTCTCGGCGACATGAATTTCGGTCTCGGCGCGCGTTATACCGGTGCCTACTACTTCAACGACGCCAATACCCAGTCGACGGGCAGCAGCATCGTCTTCGACGCGGCGTTTAACTACAAGATCCAGGAAAACACATCCTTCGATGTGAATGTCACCAACCTCTTCGACGAGAAACATGTCGCCTATGGCGGCTTCGGTGCGGATTTCTACAATCCGGGCCGGGCAATCTACGCAACTCTGCGCCAGACCTGGTAGACGGCCGATCCCGTCCGCATCCTTGCGGGCGGGACAGTTTATGCGAGACGCTAACGGAGCTGGCGCATCCGCCGCCAGGCGGCGGGTGTATCGCCAACGACCTGGCGAAAGACCTTGGTCAAATGCGCCTGATCGGAAAAACCGAGCTGAGCGGCAATGTCGGCGACCGGCAGCCCGCTTTCCGTCAGAAGCGTCTTGGCATGGTCGATGCGTTTGGCGAGCTGCCATTGCAGTGGCGTCTTACCCGTTGTCTGCTTGAAGACATTGGAAAACCAGCTTTCCGACAGACCGACGGTCTCGGCCATTTCTGCGACAGTCAGGCGGCAATCGCTGAGCTGATCGACGCGGGCGATCAGCTTGTTCATCTGCGCCTGGGTCAGCCGGCCGTTGGTCTGTTCGGCGCCCCGCACTGGAATGTCCAGGAGACCGCTGACAATGCTGCCGACAAGGCTCTCCCCAAAGATCTCGTGTTTCGACGGGTTGGAGACCTCGTCGACGACAAGGCGTGCAAGCGTTTCGATGGCTCCGGTATCCTGCATCTCGACCGGATTGCGCAGCGCCGTCATGGCCGCGGAATTGCCGACGGATGGCGCGAGATAGCGCAATAACCGATCCCTGTGCATATGCAGATTGAGATGAGAGAAGCGATGCGTGGCACCGCTAGTCGTCCACATCGGCATGCCGGCCGGAACATAGACCGCCCGCGTCATCGGCCGATAGTGCTGTTGAAAATCACCGTCGCGGTTGGACATGCGGATCTGCGACGAGACATCGCTAAAGAAGATCATGATGCGCGGATCGTCCGACAGGTAATAGCCCCTGGCGCCCGACTGGCTTTCGGCGTCCCAAAGGACACTGACAAGCCCATCGAACTGGCGCCATTTGACCGGCGCCATCACCCGGATGCCTTCTGTGTGCCAGACCATGGAATGCCAGAAACTCAAAACCAGAGACCGTCCTTTTCGGCATCCGCCATACCATCGTGCCTGTCAGCGGCACGAGCACCCTCCCGCACAGCCATGCTCTGATATCTCTGCGGGAGGTCGCGTTTCACACGTGCTTCTAATCCAAAAATAACATGAGTTCAATCATCATGTTTATCGACCGTGAAATACGCCCGTCAAGATAGGCAGCATCGATCCGCCAGGATCGCCCTACAAACGGATCGGCCATATCTCCCTCGGGTCGCAATCATGAACATCGCTTCACGCGCATGGCATGGTCCGCGCCTTGCGTTCAGCACAGCGGCATCGCCACTGGTCGCATCGGCGCGCCGGTTGCTCCGCGCAACTTGATGCATGCACCGAAAAAGGCGAACTCGTAAAGCTTTTCACTGGCAAGCTCTTCAAGATAAGCCATCTCGAGGATCGGAACGCCCGCTTCCGCCAGCAGATAAGTATGAACAGGGAAGAAATTGAGCGCGTGTGCCGACGGCGTCTGCTCCAGCGTCAGGTTGTCGGCGCCGATCATGATGGCACCGTGCTTGGAAATATACTCGGCTCCCTCGCGGTTGAGGCCAGGTGTATTCCTGGTGAAGGCTATGTCTGGCCATAGCAGCATCTGGCCAGTGCGTAGCAAAACGACATCGCCGGGCAGGATTTTTTGGCCCTGCTTCTTAAGGCAGTCCTCGATGTCGGCCTTGCCAATTGGATGGCTCGGCGGCAGCGTGTCGACGCCATACATGGCCGCGATATCGAGGAGAATACCGCGGGCAAAAATCGGCGGATATTTTTCCGGGCCGCAGATATCCCAGGCACGGCTGCCGAGGTGATCCCGCGCCGTGAAACCATTGAAGATCTCGCCATTGTAGCCGAAGTGGTTGAACGTATCGATATGGGTGCCGCAATGGGTGTACATCGAGATACTGTCGCCGGAATAGGCGACGAGCTCGTTCTGCTCGCGCCTCACGCCCATCGTGTTCGCAACGATCTCGCCCTGCGGTGTATGGGTCATCCAGATCTGGTAGGGCTGGTCGCCGGCGCCGAACCAGCCGGGCATGCCGACAAAATGGTCGACTGAGAGGTCGAAGACCTTCGAGGCATCGGTGCGGCCGATGATCGCCGAACGTGACTTGGCGTCGATCAGGTTGAGCATGCCGATCTCGTCGTCGCTTCCGTAGGGGCTCTTCGTCACCTTATGGAATTCGGCATTGTAAGCGATGATCTTGCTCTTGGTCGCTTCGTCGACATAACAGGCCATGCACATTGCAAGTCTCCTTGTTCATGTTCGCAGCCGCCGGAGTGGCCGCCTTCAGATCGTTTCGCCTCGAATGACCGGTTCGGCCGAGAGCGCCACCGACAACAGCCACTCGTCGGCGTGCGCCAGTCCCGACAGCAGGAAGCCGATCGGCATGCCGGCGTCACCCGCGCCGCAGGGGATCGATACGCCACACCAGTCGAGGAAGTTGCCGAGCAGCGTGTTGCGCAGCGTCTTGCCATTGGTGGCAACGAAGAGTTGGTCATCGGTCTTCAGCGGTTCGACTGGCGGCGCCACATGCGCGACGGTCGGGAAGGCAATCAGCCGGCCGCCGACCAGCCGGTTCACCGCTTCGATCAGCCGGGTGCGGGCAGAGAGAATGTCGAGATAGTGCGAAAGGGTGATCTTCTCGCCGAAGCTGGTGCGCGAGACCACGCGCGGGTCGATCAATCCGGCGTCCGGCCCCGTGATCCGCGCCCGGTGCAGCCAGTAGGCTTCTGCCGTCACCAGGGCTCCGTGGCTTGCCATCAGCTGCAGAATTTCCGCAAAGGCCGGGATCTCCAGCCGCGTGAACACGACGCCGGCGCGCGACATACGCTCGACCGCCGCCTCGAAGGCTGCAACAACGCCCGGCTCGGCATCGTTGAAGACGATGTTGGTGGGAATGACGACCTCCAGCCCGGCAAGCGGATTGCGACTGACCGTCGGTGCCGTGGCTCCACGCATCGCCGCGTCGATCCAGACGGCATCCTGCACCGAGCGGCAGAGCGGCCCGAGCGAATCGAGGCTGCCGGCAAGCGGAAATACGCCCGCCATCGGATAGCGCCCACGCGTCGCCTTGTAGCCGACGATGCCGTTCAGCGCTGCCGGGATCCGCACCGAACCGCCGGTGTCGGAGCCGATCGACACCGGCACGAGACCAGCCGCCACCGCCACGCCCGAACCGGAGGACGAGCCGCCCGGAATGCGGGCGACATCCGTGCTGCGGGGGTTTTTCGGCGTGCCGAAATGCGGATTGATGCCAAGGCCGGAAAAGGCGAACTCGCTCATGTTGACCCTGCCCATTGCGAGCATGCCGGCCGCAGCGAGCGCAGAGACGACGGCGGCATCGGCCGCAGCCGGTGCCCGATCGCGCAGAAGCAGCCTGGATCCTGCCGCCGTGACGCTGCCGGCAACATCGAAGAGATCCTTCCAGGCGACCGGAATGCCTTCGAGCAAGCCGAGCGAACGACCGTCTTTCAGCCGCTTCGACGAGGCATGCGCCTCCGCCATTGCCCGCTCTCGCGTCAGCGAGATGAAGATCGCTTTGTCGTCATGGTCCTCGATCGCCCCAAAGACCTGCTCCGCCACCGCAACAGGATCGACGCTGCCGCCCTGGATGAGGGTGGACAACTGGGCGATCGAGAGGGAGCCGTAAGAGAGTGTCATTCTGTCGCTCCATTTCTACTCACGCCGCCACGAACTGCATCCAGCGGCGCACGAGGTAATTGTGTTCGTCCATGGTCGTGTTCCAGACGGCGATCGAGTTGGCGCGCTGCCAGTAGGAGCCGCCGCTGCGCACCGCCCCCGCCTTGACCCGAAGGAGCCCGTCGGGGCCTGGTAGGTCAGTCGCGGCCGGCAGGCCTTCGTACCAATAGTCCCATTCGGCCGGCGTCATATGCGGCCGCGAGCGTGCCGGCGTCGACATGTAATAACCCTGCCGGGCCACCACCGCGCCGGGCCAGCCGGAGATCCACCAATTGAGATAGTCGTAGGCCGCGTCGAGCATCCGGCCGGAGAGCCGCTTCGACAGGCAGAGGCCGCCATGCCAGGCGCGGTAACCCTCGGCGGGATTGGCGAGTTCGACGGGAAAGCCGCGCAGGTTCAGCTTGCTGATCCCGAGCGACCACATAGACTGGATCTGCGTGTCGCTCTTCGTCATCAGGTTCGCAGCGTCCTCGGCCGAACGCCAGAAGCCGCGGAAAAAGCCGGCCTTCTTGCGCTCTTCCAGAACGTCCAGCAACCGGTCGATCTCCTCAATGCTCATGTTGCCGAGATTGTTAAAGGTCATCAGCCCGGCCGACTGCGCCGCAAGTGCTGCATCGAAGATGCCGATCGCCGGCTCGTTGACGAGGGCTGCGCGTCCGTGCCAACGTGGATCGAGCAGTGCCGCCCACGAAGTCATCTGGTTGGAATTCGCCGCATCCGTCCGGTAGGCGAAGCTGTCGAAATTATGCGTCGTCGGCAGCATCGAAATGCGCTGCGAGGGCGTCTCGGCAAGCGCCAGGTTCGGCTGGACGAAAAGCTTGGTCACCGGCGCATCGCCCTGCCCGATCCGCGCATTCGGCCCGATGCGGCCCGTCTTGGTCAGATCAGTGATCTCGTCCCAGAGAGTGATCCGCTCTATGTCGATCGGTTGCACGGCGCGCCAGTACCAGACGATGTCGAGGTTGTGGAAACACTGGTCGTAGATGTCGTAGGTCATCGGCTCCAGCGCCGCCTTGTGCTGGGCGGTCATGAAGTCCTGATTGTCGAATTCGATGTCCATGCCGAGGTCGCGCTCGGCACCGAGCCGGAGTTCTTCCAGCAGCGAAATCGCCGTGCCCAGGATGCGCAGCTTGATCCGACCCTCTGTATGGAGGGCGGGCGCCGGGAAACTCTTCGGTGTCGGCATTTTTCTCATGGCTGCATCTCCTCGACCCGCCGCGGCGCGCGCTGCGCCGCCCCCAGCCCGTTAAAGGCGTTGAACGATCGCTCGATCGCCGCGGGCGCAATGCCGTCGACGATGAAGACGATGCGGGAACGCCGGTCCCCGCCTGGCCAGGATTGCATATGAACGGGCGTATGAACCAGATGCTGCACCCCGTGGACCGCCACGGGAAAGTCCTCGCCCTCGATGTTGAGGATGCCCTTGACCCGAAGGATACGGTCGCCGTGGCGGTTGAGCAGCATGCTCAGCCAGATGCCGAAGGCTGTCCAATCGACCGTGCCTTCGCTCACCAGCACGAAGGACCGAATGCCGCCGGAATGTTTGCCGGCAAGAACAGGCCCCGGATCGTCACAATAGAAGCCGCCCGGCGATTGCATCGCCTCGGCACGGCCGGTTGTCGTGTCCTCCAGCAGCCCGATGACATCGAAGACATCGTCCGTCGAAAGGACGATCGGCGCATCCGGATTGATCTGCCGGATCATCGCCATCACCCGCGCGACTTGGCCAGCCTCGACGATATCGGCCTTGGTCAGCACCAGAAGGTCTGCCACCGCCACCTGCCGCATTGGCTCGCGATAGGCGGCAAGCTGTGTCCCCGCATTGACGGCATCGACGGTGGCAATCACGCCCGCAGACCTGAAATGATGCCGCAGAACCGGATCGGCCTTCAGCGTCGAAAGAATGGGGAAAGGATCGGCAAGCCCCGTGCTCTCGATGACGATCCGGTCGAAGGGCGGGACGATGCCGCGCTCTCGCTTCGAATTCAGGTCGCGGATCGCGTCTGCCAGTTCGCCCCGCACCGTGCAGCAAAGGCAACCGGATTGCAGCAGCACCATGTTCTCGTCGATACGCTCAAGCAGGTGATGATCGAGCCCGACCTCGCCAAATTCGTTGATCAGCACCGCGGCGTTCGAGAGCACCGGATCGGTCAACATCCGGCGCAGCAGCGTCGTCTTGCCGGATCCGAGAAAGCCGGTCAGCAGCGTGACGGGCGTGAAGGCCGGAACAGCATCAGTCATGGCCGCGCGCCTCCAGCCGGTCGAGAAGCGGCTCGGCCAACGGATCGAGCGGCCGGCCCGCAAGCCGCTCGGCCGCCGGCCAGAGGTGTCCGAGATCCTCGATGATCTCGGTCTTTCCGGTTAGGGTCGACAGTAGGAAAGACGATCCCTGCCAGTCGGAGATAGAGAGACCGAAGGCATCGAGGATGCGGTTGGCGATCGCAACGCGACGGGCGCGTTCGCGCCGGCGGTCGATCCGCTCGGCGGTGCGGGTATAGACCCCAGGCCGCGCGACCGCGTCGGCCCAGTGCTCGTTACCTCCCAGAACGCCGCAGAGCGAACACATTGCCTTTGCCTCTTACTTCTTGCGCGGGAAGCGTTTGGCGAAGTCGTCGGCGATTTCGTTCATCGTCACGAACTTGACGCCCGGATGCTTGATCATGTGGGCATAGAGACGCTCCAGCATCATCAGAACCTGCGGCCGGCCGGCGACATCAGGGTGGATCGTGATCGGAAAGACGGCGTAGTCCATCTCGCGATAGACCCAGTCGAACTGGTCGCGCCACATCTGCTCGATGTCGTGCGGGTTGACGAAGCCGTGGCTGTTCGGCGCCTTCTTGATGAACATCATCGGCGGCAGGTCATCGAGGTACCAGGACGCCGGGATCTCGATCAGGTCGGTCTCGTGACCACGCTTCAGCGGCACCATCCAGTCGGACGGCTTCTTCGAATAGTCGATCTTGGTCCAGCTGTCGCCGACGCGGACATAATAAGGTGTGAAGTCGTTGTGCATGAGCGAGTGATCATACTTGATGCCGCGCTCGAGCAGGAGCTCATTGGTGACGTTGGAGAACTCCCACCAGGGCGCCACATAGCCGGTCGGCCGCTTGCCGGAGAGCTTGGTGACGAGGTCGATGCACTTGTCGAGCACCTCCGTCTCCTGCTCGCGCGTCATGGCGATCGGATTTTCATGGGTGTAGCCATGAATGCCGATCTCGTGGCCGGCATCGGCGACGGCCTGCATCTGTTCCGGGAACGTCTCGATCGAGTGGCCGGGGATGAACCAGGTGGTCTTGATGCCGAAACGCTCAAAGAGCTTCAACAGCCGCGGGCTGCCGACTTCGCCAGAAAACAGGCCGCGCGAGATGTCGTCCGGCGAATCCTCGCCGCCATACGAACCGAGCCAGCCGGCGACAGCGTCCACGTCGATGCCGAAGCTGCAGAAGATTTCTTTTGCCATTGCGGGGTCTCCTTGTGATGTTCTCGTTGGTCCGGCGTTGATCGGCCGGCTTTTCAGTGGGCGGGAATGACGGTGGCGTTTTCCGGCTTCCAGGCGAGCGCGACCAGCGCATCGACCGGAAAGGCGCCGGGCGGATACTTGTCCACATGGGCTTCGAGCGCCAGCATGCGTCCATCCGGCAGGGCGACCGAAAGATGCGAGATATGCCCGACCACGTCGAAGCGGCGGATCCTGGCGTCGATGATATTGCCGCCGGAAGCCTCGGCGATACCGTCGCGGCCGCCCGTGTCGAGCGCATGCACCTCGATCGCTTCCGCCGGGATCACGACACTCACCGCATCTCCGTCGGCGACCGCGCCGTTGGCATCGCCGGTGAGAAGGCCGAGAGGCGTATCGACCATGACATGTCCCTTCTCGTGACCCTTGACCGCACCCCTGAAGATCGTATTGCGGCCGATGAACTGCGCGACGAAAGGCGTGTTCGGCCGTGTATAGAGCTGGTGCGGCGGACTGATCTGCTCGATCCGGCCCTGGTTCATCACGACGATCCGGTCGGACAGCGCCAGCGCTTCGGACTGGGCGTGCGTGACGAAGACGAAGGTCACGCCGAGCTCGCGCTGCAGCAGTTTCAATTCGCTCTGGATCGTCTTGCGCAAATTGGCATCCAGGGCGCCGAGCGGCTCGTCGAGCAGCAGGATATCAGGCTCGACCACGAGGCCACGCGCAAGCGCGATTCGCTGTCGCTGGCCGCCGGAAAGCTTGTCGCATCGCTTGTCGGCGACACCCTCGAGACCGAGCTTTTCGAGGATACGATCGACCTTTGCATTCCGCTGCGCCTTCGGCATGCGCTTCACGTCGAGGCCATAGCCGATATTGTTGCGCACCGTCATGTGCGGGAAGAGCGCATAATTCTGGAAGATCATCGAGGTCGGCCGTTGCGCCGGGCCGATATCGTTGATCCGCTCGCCTTTGATCATCAGGTTGCCGGAGGAGATGCTTTCGAAACCGGCAATCATCCGCAGCGTCGTCGTCTTGCCGCAGCCGGACGGACCGAGAAACGCGATGAACTCGCCCTTGTCGACGGCGAGGTTGAAATCGATCACGGCCGGCGTTCCGTTATCGTAGACCTTGCCGATCTGGTAGAGTTCGAGGTCATGTATCATGTCGGTCATTCCGGGTTGCAGGTGGAAGGACAGGCGACCGGAGCCGCCTGCCAGGTGGCGCCTTCACCACATCGCAGATGGGACGAAGGGGCTCTGGGAGTAACACATCAGGCGCTGAGGAATTCGTCCCACTTCTGGATGAGGTGGTCGTATTCATCCGGCCACTGGTGCCAGTAGGCAACGTTTGCCGCGCGGGTTTCGAGCGAGCCACCATCACGCAGATCGCCTTCCTTGATGCCGCGTTCAGCGGCACCGACCCATGGCTTGCCTTCGTACCAGAAGGCGTATTTCTCCGGCGCCATCTTCTGCTTGATATTGGTGGTCGGCGAATAGTAGCCCTGCTCGGAAACCGTGATGCCCGGTTCACCCGACAGCCAGTAGTCCGCATAAGCGACGACGGCTTCCTTGTTCGGCGTGCCCTTCAGCATGGTGTTGCCGATGGACCAGGCGCGATAGCCTTCCTTCGGGATGGCGTATTTGCAAGGCTTTCCCTGCGCCTTGACTGCCATGACGGCCGGCTGCCAGGCGTCGCAGACGACGATTTCGCCAGATGCCAGGAAGTTGACGAGTTCGCCGAAATCGCCCCAGAGCGCGCGGAACTGCCCCTCCTTCTTCTTCGAGATCAGGAATTTCGCGGCTTCATCGATTTCCGCGGCGGTCGGATTGCCGGGATTCTTGACGTTGGAGAGGCCGAGCGTGTTCATCGCCATGACCGCCTGACCGAAAGCCGTCAGCGGGTCGGTGTTGAGGCCGGACTTGCCCTTGTACTTGCTGTCAAAGATCGCAGTCCAACTGTTGGCCTCCTCGTCGGAGAGCACGTCCGGATTGTACCCGACGGAGTCGAAGTTGAAGACCGAAGGTACCATCCAGAGCGCCGTCTGCGTCTCGTCCGTCCAGATCTGGCCGACGATCTGCGCCTTGGCGTCGAACCTCGGATCGGGCTTGGTGAATATCTCGCGGATATTCGACCAGCTCTTCAGGCCAGAGGTCTCGATCGGGTCGGCATTGTCAGTCATGACGACGGAGGGAAGGCGCTCACCGATCGTTTCCCAGACGTCATAATCCTTCGAACCGGAGAGGATGCGGGTCTGCGCATCCGGGAAGGTCGCCGCCGTACCTGATGTCGTGCCAACGCCGCTTGCCGCCTTGAACTCGGCCAGGATGCGTTCCTGCACAGTGACCGAAAGGCCGATCGTGCGCAGCTGCTCGCCGGCAAGGCCGGTGGCCTGCGCGTAGGCTGTCCGCGAGGAGAGGAAGTGTGTGCCGCCGCCGATGGCAAGCGCCATGGCGCCCGCGGATCGTTTCAGCAGCGAACGTCGATTCATGTCCATCGAAATTGTCATTGTCGTTCTCCGGTTTTTTGTTCCCCGGGATGGCCTCCATGACCACCCATCGTTCTCGTCCGGCCTCGGCGTCAGGACGGGATCGGTCCTGACGCACCCTCCGTCAGTATCGGCCCACCAGGAGCCCCCCATCCACGACCAGCGTCTGGCCGGTCATGTATCTCGCGTTGTTCGACGCCAGGAAGACGATCACATCGGCAATGTCCTCCGGTTCGCCGAGCCTCCCCATCGGGATGAAGGCGCTTGCCGCTTCGGCGCCCTTCGGTCCCAGCGAATTTTCTTCCGAGAGAAGCTGTGCTGTGCGGATGTAGCCGGGTGCCATGCCATTGACGCGGATGCCGTCGCGGGCAAGTTCGACCGCCAGGCCGCGCACGAGGCCGACGACGCCGGCCTTGGCGGCGGAATAATGCACATGCTCGTCCCAGCCGTAAGCGACACCCATGATCGAGGAAAGCGCCACCACGGCGCCGGACTTGCGTGCCTTCATGCCCGGTACGGCGGCGCGGACCACGCGGAAGATGCCCTTGAGGTCGATGTCGAAGGTCAGCTCCCACCTGTCATCGTCGAGCACATCGAGCGGTGCCTTGTGGGCGATGCCGGCATTGGCGATGATCACGTCCAGGCGACCGTGACGCTTCTCCACTTCGGCGACCACAGCATCGACCGCCGACGTCGAGCGGACGTCGAGCTCCATGAATTCGGCCGAACCGCCCGCAGCCTCGATTTCTGCTGCGACAGCGCCCCCTTCGTCGTTCAGGACGTCGGTGACGATCACGTGATCGCCGAGGACGGCGAATGCCTTGGCGGTCGCCTTGCCGATGCCGATGCCGGCGCCGGTGATCAGCACGATGCGGGGTGTCGAAGAAATCGCGATCATTCTGTTTTCCTGACTAGAGCATGACGTCGCCGGAGTTCGGGCCAAGCGTTTGGCCGACGAACAGGCTGGCGGCGGGCGATGCGAGAAACGAAACGGTGGCGGCAACCTCTTCCGGCTCGCCGAAACGGCCGAGTGGCAGTTCGGCGGCCTTGCGGACACGCCATTCCTGCGAGAGTTCGCGCACCAGCGGCGTATTGATCGGCCCGGGGGCGACGGCATTGACGCGCACGCCGCGCTTTGAGACCTCGCGGGCGAGCGACTTCGTCATACCGATGATCGCCGCCTTGGCTCCGGCATAATGGACGAGTTCGATGCCGCCGATCTGGCCGAGCTGCGAAGCGACATTGATGATGATGCCATCCCCGGCAGCGAGCATCGACGGCAGAGCGAGCTTGGTCATCAGAAAGGTGCCGCGCACATGGATTGCAAACATCCGGTCGAAATCCGCAACCTCGAGGTTCTCGAACAGCGCCTGATGGACGATGCCGGCACAGTTGACGAGTAGTCGCGGATGGCCGAAGGCCGAGACTGCGACCTCGTAGATGCGCGCCGTATCCGTCTCGGAAGAGACGTCACCAGCCACCGCTGCCGCCGTGCCGCCGGCAGCCGTGATCTCCTCGGCCACCGCTTGCGCGCGGTCGAGGTGGAGATCGTTGACGAGCACGGCGTAGCCGTCCTCCGACAGCCGGGCTGCAATTGCGCGGCCGATGCCGGATCCTGCGCCCGTGACGATGGCAGAAGCTATCGACATCACGCCTCCTCCTGAATCGCGACGCGCTTGGCGCGGCGTATGGAAAGCATCATCAGGACGGCGTAAATGCCGAGCAGTGCGAAGGAGAAGATCGTCGTCAGCACCCCGAAGGCGAAGACGTTCGGATGCACTTCCACGGAGAAGGTGCCGTAAATGGCGAGCGGCAGCGTCAGGTCGCGGCCGGATGCAAACAGCGTGCGCGAGAATTCGTCATAGGACAGCGTGAAGGCAAAAAGCATGGCCGAGAGCACGCCCGGAAAGATCAGCGGGAATGTTACCTTGCGGAAGGTGCGTGCCGGCGACACGCCGAGCGACCACGACGCCTCCTCGACGCTCTGGTCGAAGCGGTTGAGGATCGCCAGCATGACGAGAAAGGCGAAGGGATAGGTGTAGACGACGTGCAGCACGAAGGCCGTTCCCCACCAGTGCCGGTCGATGCCAAGCGCATTGGCGACGAGCGCCATGCCGAGGCCGACCAGAACGCCGGGGACCATCATGCCGAGAACGATCAGGTAGAAGACGACACCAGAGCCAGGGAACCGGCGGCGGAAGGCCTGCGCCGAGGTGACACCGAGCACGGTGGAGACGATCATCGTCATCACCGAGAGCGCAAGCGAGCGCACCAAGGCTTCGTTGATCGGCAGCGGTGCGATGCGCGACGGCGGCGTCAGACCGAAGAGATGCTTGTACCAATAGGTCGACCATTCGATGATCGGGAATTGCGGTCCGCCTTCCGGCCCCGTCTGGAAGGACAGAATGGCGAGCACCACCATCGGCGCGTAGAGAAAGATCAGGAAGAGCGCCGTGTAGACGCCGAGCGAGAACTTGATGCCGCCAGCCTGCATGTCAGAGCTCCTTCCTGAGGTCGACGACGCGCAGCAGTGCGGCGACGACAATGCCCATGAGCACGGTGAGCACGACGCCGACGACGGCGGCAAAGGCCCATTTCAGCGATCCGACCTGGGTGACGATGATGTTGCCGAGAAGGTTCACCTTGCGGCCGGAAAGGGCCGCCGCAGTCGCGAACTCGCCGAGAACCATGACGGAGACGAAGATCGCGCCGACCACCACGCCCGGCATGGTGAGCGGCAGGATGATTGTGCGGAAGATGCGCCAGAAGCCAGCACCGAGATCCTGCGCCGCCTCGATGACGCTCTGGTCGATGCGGCCCATCATGAAGGCGATCGGCCCGACCATGAAGACGCAATAGATCTGCGTCATGCCGATGATGACCGAGAGTTCAGAAAACAGCAGCACCTCGATCGGCTGATTGATGATGCCGAGACCCTGCAGGATGAGATTGATGGCCCCCTCCTTGCCCAGCATCGGTCGCCAGGCGAGCACGCGGATCAGGAAAGAGGTCCAGAAGGGGATAACGCAGAGGACGAGAAGCGCCGTCTGGATCGTCTTGTTCTTGACGAAAAGGCCGACATAGAGTGCTGCCGGGTAGCCGACGACCAGCGTCGAGACGAGCACGATCAACCAGATCCTGACGGTCGTCCAGAGAGCGCTGAGATAGGTGTCCGTGGTAAAGAAGGTTACCCAGCTCTTGATGGTGAGATCAGGTGTGATCTTGAAGGTCGTCTGCGTCCAGAAGGACACGTAGATCATCATCAGGATAGGCGTCACCAGGAAAAGCAGCATCCAGATGACACCCGGCGCCAACAGCCAGAGCGTCTTGCTGGATGCCTTCTTGACCGGTTCCACGACGGTTTCGGTCTCGGCTGTTGTGGCACTTATCGACATCAATCAGTCTCCCGTCCCGCGCTGCGCGGCAAGAGTGTCAGGCATAAACAAGGGCATCCCGGCGCTTCCAGACGAGCGCGTAGCGCGACTGTGGCGTACAGGCCGGCGGCTTGCTCCGGCTGAGGTGCGATTCCACCTCGAAGACGCGGCCGTCATCGAGCGAGAAGAAGGAGTTGATCGCGGCGCCCGAATATTCGTCGGCAACGAAGGTCGCCTCGAGCTTCACCTCGTCGTCGGCGACCGGCGCTTCGGCCGGGCGGATCGCAACACGGTCGTTTCGGATCGCGTAACCCGTGCGGTCGTCGCGGAACTGCGGCTGGTCGCCGAGTGGAAAAGCGCCGTAAGGCCCGAGGAAACTCTCGCCGGCGAGCCGGCCTTCGAAGAGATTGTAGCAATTGAGGAAGCCCGCCACCGACAGCGATCTCGGCCGGTTGTAGATCGTGTCGGCGTCAGCCGCCTGCGCAATCCGGCCGCTGTCGAGCACCAGCACCATGTCGCCCATGGCAAGCGCTTCGCTCTCGCTGCCGGTCACGTGCAGGAAGGTGACGCCGCAGCGCTCGCGGATCAGCCTGAGCTCGCTGCGCATGCGGGCGCGAAGATTGGCGTCGAGCGCGCCAAGCGGCTCGTCGAGCAGTACCAACGACGGTTCGGTTACGAGCGTGCGTGCCAGCGCTACGCGCTGCCTCTGGCCACCGGAGATCTGCGCAACGCCACGATCACCCAGGCCCGACAGACCGACAAGCGCAATCATGTCCCTGACCCTGGCCTGCACGATGGCGGGATCGGTTATGGGGTTTTCGACACGGTTTTCCAGCCCGAAGGCGATGTTCCCGGAGACCGACAGATGCGGAAAGAGGGCAAAATTCTGGAAGACGAAACCGATATCGCGCCGGTGCGGCGGCATCGTCTCGATCCGCTGCCCCTTGAAAGTGACCGTGCCGAGGTCCGGCTGCTCGAAGCCGGCGATGACGCGCAGCAGCGTCGTCTTTCCCGATCCGCTCGGCCCAAGAAGAGAAACATAGCTGTCGTTCGGCAGCGACAGGTCGATGCCGTCGAGCGCGTTCAGCACACCATAGGTCTTGGTGACACCTGCGAGCTTGAGAACCGAAGACAAGAGCCTCTCCATTTTGCGCCGGGCACGGATCGTCCGCCCTGCCGTCGCGCCTTGCGAAACGGCAGCCGGAACCGTTCGTGTGCGGTAAAGCACACGGCGGAGATCGATCGGCAGTCTGACGTTTTTGTCGTTCACCTCAGGAATGCTTCTGGCGGCATCCCTATGCTGAATTGATGACATAAATGATTTTTGTATTCAATAGACTTTTTTCTAAAACAGTCGACCTTTTGGGAAAGGCAGCACGCAGCCGCAGATCGGCGACATTGCTTGAGAGGAAGGCCGAAAAGCAGGATATCGGAAGCTACATCAAATATGCGCAGTTTTTGGGCGTATTTCTGCTATAAATCGCATATTTCTGCACCAAATGCGCTCTCATCGTGCAGCCGTTCGTCCCGCCTCGGCCGTTTGCAACGCAAAATGGTCTGGACGACTACGGAGCAACCTGCCACCCCAGCGTCACTAAAAAATGCAATTTTGGTATGCAAAAGACATTTATTTTGACATAGTCCGAAATGACAAAATAAACTAAAGAGAATTCCCGCTTTGTTGCCATCCGCTGTTGGATGGAGGATGCCCCGCCCGATGATACGCAATCTCCCAGGACAGACGGCCCAGCGTCGGTACGAGATTGCCGAGCACATTCTGCGCGACAATATCGTCGGCGGCCAGCTGCCACTCGGGCTGGTTCTGCTCGAGGGGCCGATCGCTGATATTCTCCAAACGTCCCGCGCGCCGGTGCAGCGCGCCCTGCTTCGTCTGGAGGCCGATGGCCTCGTCCACCGCTTCCAGGGACGTGGCTTCCTGGTCGGTCCGCAGGATGCGGGTCTCATCCCGAACCGCACTGATATCAAGTCCTTCGGCCTTGTCATCGCCCAGCACGCCGACGAGGCGTTGCAGAGCCGCTCGTCCTGGGCGCGCATCTACAACACGGTGGAGCGCGACGTGGCCGGCTGCGTCGTCTTCGGCCAGTACCGCATCATCGAGATCGAACTCGCCAATCATTTCAAGGTCAGCCGCACGGTCGTGCGCGACGTCCTCAGCCGTCTGCAGGAACGCGGCCTCGTCCGGAAGAACCAGAGTTCCCACTGGATCGCCGGTCCGCTGACGGCGCAGACGATCAAGGATCATTTCACGCTCCGACGCATGCTGGAGCCCTCGGCGCTCAAGGCCGGCGCTGCTGCCGTCGACCGCGAACGCCTGACCGAACTCTTCACCCGGCTGGCCGGTCTCGAAGCTTCGCAACCGGTCGACCACCTCGAGAAACTCGCGGAACTTCAGGAACAGATGATCGACATCTGCGTGCTGACGACGTCCAACGAGAAGACACGGGAGCTGATCCGCAACAACCTGCTCCCCGTCAACGCTGCCGAGCGGCTGCTGCGTCATCTCGGCTTGCCTGATGATCCGACCGCCATCACCGAGATGCGGCTGATCGTCGAGCTTCTCATGCGTGGCGCCGTCGATGCCGCCGCCGCCATGCTGGAGACCCATCTCGACGCCTCCATGAAGCGCATGATCGCCCAGATGAAGATCGTCGCCATCATTCCCGGTCCGAGCGTGACCGCCGATTACCTGACGCGCGTCGAGTGATCGGCCAGCCATCGTCGTCACCTCACGATAGGCTTTGGCGGAGGCGGTCGAGCAGCGTTGCCTGATCGGCCCTCGCCTTCAACGCCTGATCCATCGTCACCTCGACGAACCGCGCTGGCGTATGCGGCTGCAACTGACCGATAAGGTCCATGTCCGCCGAAATCACCGTGCCGACCATGAAGTAGCCGCCACCGGAGACCGCGTCACGATGAAGGATGATCGGCTCCGTCCCGCCCGGCACCTGAATCGAGCCGTAGGGGTAGCAGCTGTCAACGATGTTCGACGGATCGGAACCGGCCCCGAAGGGCTGCTTGCGGTCCACGAATTCGAGCTTGCGCCCGCCACGGAAGCGGTAGCCCATGCGGTCGGCCTCAGGTGCCACTTTCCATTCGTCGGCGAAAAAGCTTGCCTTGGCGGCATCCGTCAACCGGTCCCAGTAGAGCCCCGGCAGTACGCGCAGCTCCGCCGGCGTTTCGGGCCTGCGCCGCAGCTCCTCGGCGACGCTTTTTCCGTCTTCGGCAAAGTCGGCCTTTCCGACAGGCAGTTCGTCACCGGCCGCCAGTGCCCTGCCTTTGTAGCCGCCGAGCGCGCCGATCGGATAGGTGGACCGACTGCCGAGCGCTTCAGGCACGTCGATCCCGCCCGCGACCGCAATCAGGATGCGTGCGCCCGATTTCAGGAAATCGAAGCTCAGCACCTGGCCAGCCTTGACCTTGAAAGCCGTCCAGCCGGGCTGCGCCACGCCGTCGACCTTGGCCGGCATGTCGGCACCGGTGACGGCTACGAGCCTCTCCTCGGTAAATTCGAGCTTCGGCCCCATGAAGACCGCCTCGAGACCCGCGGCCCCTTCGCCGTTGCCGACCAGCAGATTGGCGGCGCGCATGGCGTAGCGGTCCATGGCACCGCCGATCGGGATGCCGAGGTGGAAATAGCCGGGACGGCCGAGATCCTGGACGCTCGTCGATAATCCGGGGTGCAGCACTTTAATGGTCATTGAGAATGCCCTCCAGTGCGGCGTTGTAACCGTCGATGTCCTTGCTGAATTCGCGCAGATCGAACCGGACCTCGCGGACCGGCGGGCTGAAGAGCCTCTTGTCGACCTCTTCGACCGCCGTGTCGTAACCGTCGCGATCGACCGGCTTGAACTTGACGATATCGCCGGGGCGGAAGAACACCATGAAATCGCGCAGGTAACTCGTTTGCTGCGTCGGGTCGAAGATCGGCATCGGCGTCACGCCGAACATCTGGTAGCCGCCCGCGCCACGGACCGAATAGATGCAGCCGAAGCAGCCGCCATGGCCGACCGTCAGTTTGGGCGTATCGGTGCGCGGTCTCAGATATTTCGGCACTTCGATCTGCCGTTGCCGCTCGACCATCTGGTACATGAAGGGCAGCCCCGCCACGAACCCGACCATCGACACGAACCAGGGGGAACCGGCATGCGCGGCGACGAAATCGTCGACACCGCCGTAGCCGTTGATCCGCGCGGCATAGTCGAGATCCGTTCCACCGGGCTCTTGATGCCGCTCGCGAAAGCGCATCAGCGTCTCATGTGTCCACGGATCATTATAGAAGACCGGGATCTCGATGATGCGGGTCTTCAGGACCGGCTCGGATTTTTCCGCCACGCTCTCGATCGCCTTGACCTCCCGCAGGATGTCGTCCGGCTTGATGAGATCGGGATTGAACCTCACCTGGAACGAGGCATTGGCCGGGCAGATCTCGGTGACGCCCTTGATCTGGCTTTCCCGGACCGCTGTCGCCATCGACAGGCTCTTGAAGAAGGCCTCAAGCGACATCTCGTTGCTGCACTCGACGAAGAGGTGTTCGTCACCTCCGAACGTATATCGCGCAGGCATCAGGCAACCTCCTGGGTCCGGCCGGCCAGAGCGGGAAAATCCTGCTCCAACCATTGTTCGAGAAAGCGAGTGTGGAAGGCACCCTTGGCGACGCTTGTGTCACGGGCAAGCGCCAGGTGCAGCGGCACCGTCGTCGGCACGCCTTCGATCGCAAGTGCCGCGAGCGCCGCGGCGAGCTTTTCGAGGCAGGTCTCGCGTGTCTGCGCGTGCACGATCAGCTTGCCGAGCAGGGAATCATAAAAGGGTGGGATCGTGTAGCCCTCGTAGAGCATCGTATCAAAACGGATGCCTTCGCCTTCCGGGACGGACAGCGACGTAATCGTGCCCGGCGACGGCTGGAAGGCATTGAACGGGTCCTCGGCATTGATGCGGCACTCGATCGCGTGGCCGCTGGCCACGATGTCTCGCTGAGTGACCGAAAGAGCTGCACCACCCGCGACCTTGAACATCTCCTGCACCAGGTCGAACCCCGTTATCATCTCGGTCACGGGATGCTCAACCTGGATGCGGGTGTTGACCTCGATGAAATAAAAGGCGCCCGTTTCGTCGTCGTAAAGATATTCGACGGTGCCGGCGCCGCAATAGCCGACCTCGCGTGCAAGCGCCACGGCGCTCATGCAAAGCCGCTCGCGCATGTCGGCAGGCAGCAGGAAGGCGGGCGCCTCCTCCCACACCTTCTGGCGCCGCCGCTGCAGCGAGCATTCGCGTTCGAAGAAATGCACGAAATTCTGCCCGTCGCCGAAAATCTGCACCTCGACGTGCCGGGCGCGGCCGATGACTTTTTCCATATAAAGCCCGCCGTCGCCGAAGGCGGCCAGCGCCTCGGCCGAAGCCAGCGGAAGCTGCTGGTCCAGCTCGGCGATGCCATCGACGATCCGGATGCCACGTCCGCCGCCGCCAGCCGCTGCCTTGATCATGACAGGAAAACCAATCTCGGCTGCGAGCAAACGCGCCTCGTCGAGCCCGGCGACCCGCCCGTTGCTGCCGGGCACCGTCGGCACGCCCGCGCGTCTTGCCACCTGCCGCGCCGCCACCTTATCGCCGAGCGTGCGGATCGCATCGCCGGAGGGGCCGATGAAGATCATGCCGGCATCGCGCACAGCATCGGCGAAGTCGCCGTTTTCGGATAGAAAGCCGTAGCCTGGATGCACGGCATCGACGCCGGCCGCCTTTGCGGCGGCAATCACCGCCTCGATGTTCAAATAGGATTTCTTCGGTGCAGGCGGGCCGATGTTTACCGCCTCATCGGCTAGCTGCACCGCCAGCATGTCCGCGTCTGCTGCGCTGTACACCTGCACGGTCCGGATGCCGAGCGCCTTCGCCGCCTTGATGACGCGAACGGCGATCTCCCCGCGATTGGCGACGAGCACCGAGCCGATCGTCATGCCTCGACCTCCGCGATGACCTGCCCGGCCATGATAGGTTCCTCATTGTCGACGAGGAAGGTGATTGCCTTGCCGGAAACACCGGCCGGAACTTCCTGGAATGTCTTCATCACCTCGATCACGCCGATCGTATCGGCCTCGGTGACGTCGTCGCCGTCCGCTTTGAACGGCGGCGCATCCGGCGCTGACGCCCGGTAGAAGGTGCCCGGCAGGGGTGAACGGATTTCAATCTTGCTCATGGTCGGTCTCCGCAAAGTCTAATGGCCCAGGATCTGCGACACCGGCGCGATCCGGATTCCGGCACCGACCAGCAGCTCGCGCACGCTGAGAACGATATCGAGCGCGCCGAGCGTATCGGAATGAAAGCAGATGGATTCAAATTCGATGTCGATGTCGTTGCCCGTGACCGTGCGGACCTTGCCCTCCTGGCAGGCGCGCAACACTTTCTGCGCCAGCACCATCGGATCGGGACGGCCGGCATCGCGGGTAAAGACGATCGAGCCGCCGTCGTCGTAGTCACGATCTGCATAGAACTCGCGCACGACAGGCTGTCCGGCATCAAGCGCTGCCCTGTGCGTCGCCGAACCGCCCATACAGAAGACAAAGGCGTTGGGCGAGACGGTGCGCATATACTGGACGAAGATCTGCGCCAAATCCGGATTGACCGCCATCTCCATGTAGAGCGCTCCATGCGGCTTTATATGCTGCACCGACACGCTGTGGCGCCGGGCGAACTCACGCAGAGCCCCCACCTGATAGATGATGTCGTTGACCAGCTCCTTGCTGCTGGAGACAATCTTGCGGCGCCCGAAGCCCTGCAGGTCGTTATAGCCGGGATGCGCGCCGACCCCCACGCCATGGGCGGCGGCAAGTGCCACGGTCTCGTCGATGAGGTTCGGATCGCCGGCATGGAAGCCGGTGGCGATATTGGCCGAGCTGATGTGGGAGATTAGCAGCGAATCCTGCGTATCGCCGATCCGCCAGCGGCCGAAGGCCTCTCCCATATCGCAGTTGATGTCGACGATGTTCTTCAAACTGTCTTTCCGCCGTTGTCATCTGACAAAACGCTACGCGACAAAACGGGATTTGAAAAATTCAATTTTCACGTCATCATTATCGAGAAATCAGATACCTACGCCCAAATCACAGGCAAAAAATATATGTTCGATTCCAATTACTTGATTCGATTTCGCCTCGAATGCGCGAGGCGTGCGCATAGAGAAAATGCAGTCAATCGAATTTATTGACGCCGATTTCAGATAATTAGATGGGAGATACAGACCATGAGCCTCAGCTTCCGGCAGCTCCGCTATTTCGTCGCAACCGCCGAGCAGGGACAGATCTCCTATGCGGCGACGCAGCTCTCGATCTCGCAGTCGGCAGTGACCACCGCAATCAAGGAGCTGGAAAAATCGATCGGCGTTTCTCTTTTCATCCGCATGCCGCAGGGCATGGAGCTGACCGTCGCCGGCCGGCAGTTTCTTTCCTATGCCTACGAGATCCTTGCCAAGGTCGATGAGGCAGCGCATCTGAACTATGTCAGCAGCGATATCGAAGGAGATCTAACGGTCGCGGCGACCTACACCGTTATCGGCTATTTCCTGCCGCTTCACATCGAGCGCATGCGCCGGCTCTATCCCAAGCTCCGCATCCAGCTCTACGAGGTGAACCGCGAATCGATCGAGGAAGGCCTGCTTGCCAACCGCTACGACATTTCGGTGCTGCTGACCTCGAATATCCTGAATAGCGCGCTCACCACGGAGACGCTTTTGCGCTCTGTCCGCAGGCTTTGGGTGCCGGCACAGCATCCGCTGCTGAAGCGCGCGGGCGTCGCCCTGCGGGATATCGCCGAGGAGCCCTATATCATGTTGACCGTGGACGAGGCGGCTTATTCGTCGCTGAAATACTGGAGCACGACGCCCTATCAGCCGCGGGTGATGCTGCGCACCTCGTCGATCGAGGCGGTGCGCTCGATGGTCGCCAACAGCCTCGGCGTCGCGATCCTGTCTGATATGGTTCACCGCCCCTGGTCGCTGGAGGGTCGGCGGATCGAGACCGTCAATATTAAGGATCCTGTGCCGCCGATGGATGTTGGTCTTGCCTGGCGCGCCAACATCGAATTCACACCGGCCATGCATGCCTTTCGCCGATATTTTCAGCAGGCTTTCGGTCTGCCGGGCACCAATGCATGAGTTTTGCCTTTTGAAGCAACTGCTGGTGCGCCTGAGTATCCGGTATCTCGAACCGCAGACCCGTCTCACTCCACGTCGCCGAGTTCCTCGTGGATGCTGGCGACAATCTCGGCGCGCTGCTGCGCTGATTTTCCGGCCTGCGCGGCATAGGTCAGCGCCAGCAGCCGGATCGCGCTCGATATGGTGGTGTGCGATGGCCCGAGAGCGTAGCTCGCCACATGACAGGGTAGCACGACCCTGGAATAGCGCTGGGCCTCCAGCATCGAGGTCCGATCGGTGATGGTAATGACATTGAGCCGGCTGGTCCGGGCATAGCTCAATATCGGCTTCAGCACCGTCTGGTGCGGCGGTAGCGTGATCAGCAGCAGCACGTCCTTCGGCCCGGTCATCGCCAGATCTTCCGCCCATGAGCCTTGGTTGATGCCGAGGATCATGACGCTGTGGCGGAGCCGCGAGAGCAGCAGCCGCGCATAGCGGGCGAAACCTTCCTCCGGCCCAAGACCCAGCACCCAGACGCGCGGCGCCGCGGCAATCAGCTCGGCAGCCTCGCGCACCTTGTCAGAGCGCAATTCCTCGAAGGTCTTGGTGAGGTTTCTCAGTTCCAGTTCCAGATGCGCGCCGATGGTACGCCCCATCGCCACCTGTTCGGAATTGGTGACAGAATATTCGTAGGGCTCGGTGCGGTTCCGTTCCTCGCGCGCCTGCAGCTTCACCTCGTTGAAATCGGCATAACCAAGATGCTGGAAGAAGCGCGCGGCGGTGGCCTTCGACACGCCGGCCATTTCGGCGATCTCGGTGGCCGAATGGGTGAGGATGTCGTCCTGCCGGTCGAGGATCAGCTGGGCGAGCTTCTGCTCGCCGCTTGTCAGCCGCGAATAGCGTTCCTGAATGCGCAAGACCAGACGTGTAGCCATATGACCTTTCGATTCCTTCGGCTCCCATAAAAAAGACTAGCATGCCTCTTGCAATAGTGAAACTGATGTTTCATCACTATGAAACAATGAAACAACGGGCCGCCGCATGTCCCAATCCCGCATCACGCGCCAACGCATATGGGAACGTCTCAAGGGTGTGGCGCGGGCCGATACGCGGTTTCACATGAACTTCGCCGATTTCATCCCGGATTTTGACGGCGTGGAGGCGGCAACCGACCGGATCGAGGCGCTCGCTGCGTTCCGCGGCTGCAGACTGGCCTTCGTGACGCCCGATAATTCCACGACCGAGCTGCGCCGCCGGCTGATTGCGGCGCGTGTACCGATGGTGACGGCAACCTACAACATCCAGCGCGGCTTTCTCTACCTCGCGCCGGACGCCGTGCCGGAAGGCGCCGAGCCTTATGCCGCCTGGCTCGACGGTATCGAACATTTCGCCAAGCCGGTGACGCTGGAGGACATCGCGGCACTCGGTCGCTTCGATTTCATGGCGACGGGCGCCTCCGCCGTGTCGGTGGATGGCGTGCGCTTCGGCAAGGGTCACGGCTTCTTCGATCTCGAATGGGGCATGTTCACCGACCTCGGGCTCGCGCTCGACACGACGCCGGTCGCGGCCATCGTACATGACGTGCAGGTGGTCGAGGATCACCTGCAGATGAACGAGACCGACATCCCCGTCGACCTCATCGCCACGCCCACGCGGCTCATCCGCGTCGAGCGCCCGGGCCGCCGTCCGCGCGGCGTGAAATGGGAGCTCCTGACCACGCAGGAGATTCAGCAGATACCGCCCCTCAGCGAGCTTGCCCGTATCCGGGGCGTCGCATGACCGTCCTCCAACAATATAAAAGGGAACAGACCGCCATGAACCTCACCATCGATAGACGCCGCTTCCTGGGGCTCATGGGCGCCGCCGCAGCCTATCCGGCCATGTACCGGATCGCGAGCGCCGCCTTGCCTTTCACCTTCCAGGCCTCCTGGATTAACGATGCCGAATTCGCCGGCTACTTCACCGCCGCCGACAAGGGGTATTATAAGGACGAGGGGCTGGACATCGCCTATCTTTCCGGCGGTCCGGACGTGATCCCGGAAAGCACCATCGTCGCCGGCAAGGCCGACCTGACATTGACGACGCCCGACACGACGATCAAGGCGATCGTCGAGCAGGGCGCGCCCTTCAAGATCATCGGCGCACAATACCAGAAGAACCCGATCGGCATCGTCTCGCTCGCCAAGAATCCGATCAAGGAGCCGAAGGACCTGATCGGCAAGACGCTCGCCGTGCCGCCGGTCAATGTCATTTCCGTCGAGGCGATGCTGAAGATTTCCGGCGTCGACAAGTCAAAGGTCAACATCGTCCCCTATGCCTATGACCCGACCCCGCTGATCAAGGGCGAAATCGACGCGTCGCTCGATTTCACCACCAACGTGCCCTTCACCATCAAGCAGGCGGGCGAGGACGCGACGTCCTTCCTACTCTACGACTTCGGCTTCACCATCTTCAACGATACGATCGTGGTGACGGAAGAGGCGCTGAAGACCGAGCGCAAGGAAATCGTCGCCTTTCTCAAGGCCTCGAAAAAGGGCTGGGAAGAAAACCTCAAGGACCCGGCCGCCTATCCACCGACCTTCGCCGAGACCTGGTTCAAGGGCACAGGCCGCTCGATCGAGAACGAGGTCTATTTCAACACCGCGCAGAAGCCGCTGATCGAGACCACTACCGGTATCTTCTCGATGACCGACGAGGCCATCGACGCCAACATCAAGGCGCTGGCAGAAGTCGGCATCGCCGCCAAACGCGAACACTTCGACACATCGGTGCTTGCGGAGATCGCATGACCGAAGCCTCCGGCATCCGGCTCGATGACGTGTCGCGCTCCTTTGCGGGGCGCGGCGCGAGCGTCCAAGCGCTTGATCACGTCTCGCTGGATTGCCCGGCGGGATCGTTCACGGCGGTGATCGGGCCATCGGGCTGCGGCAAGTCGACTATGCTCCGGGTCGCCCTCGGCCTTGATGCGCCGGATGGCGGAACGGTTTCCGTCGCGGGGCTCACGCCGTCACAGGCGGCGCGCGCGGGCATCACCGGGGTCGCCTTCCAGGATGCGGCGCTGATGCCTTGGCGGACAGTCGAGGCCAATATCGCGCTGCCGCTCGACGTGCTCGACATTGCCCGCCGCGACAAGGCCGACAAGATTGCCGGGCTGATCCGGCTGGTGGGGCTTGCCGGTTTCGAAAAGGCGCTGCCCGGCGAACTCTCTGGTGGCATGCGTCAGCGCGTCGCCATCGCCCGGTCGCTGGTGACCGATCCCAGGGTCCTGTTTCTCGATGAGCCGTTCGGAGCGCTCGACCAGATCCTCCGCCGGCAGATGAACATCGAGTTGCAACGGATCTGGGTGGAAAGCGGAGCGACAACGCTACTCGTCACGCATGGCATCGATGAGGCCGTGTTCCTCGCCGACCGTGTGGTGGTAATGCAGAGCCGGCCGGGTCGGATCGGCCGGATCATCGATATCCCGCTCCAACGCCCGCGCCGGCCAGATATCTTCGCCAGCGCCGAATTCCATCGGCTCGAAGACGAGATCGCCGGAGCGCTCAATGGCCATTGAGGCGACCAAAGGCCATTTCGCAACTGCGCGTAACTGGCTGATCTTGCTCGCCGCGTGGGAACTGCTCGGGCGCTTCCAACTTGTGGCGAACGGTGCATTGCCGGCCCCGACCAACGTGCTCATGCGGCTATGGACCGACCGCACCGATTATGCGGCGCATATCTGGGCGACGCTCGAAGGTGCGGGGCTGGGCTTCATTGTCGGCAATGCGCTCGCCATTATCGCCGGCGCGGTCTTCGCGCTGTTTCCAGCCGCCGCCCGGCTGGGTCGCGGTGTCAACATTGCGTTGTTCGCACTGCCGCCGATCGCGATTTCGCCGCTGCTCGTGCTGACCTTTTCCGGCATGACGCCGCGCATCGTGCTCGCGGCGATCGGTTGCTATTTCGTCACCATGACGGCGACCGTCACCGGTATCACCCAAGCCGACAACCGCGTGGTCGATGTGGTGCGCGCCTATGGCGGAGGCCGCTGGAAGATCCTCGCACTCGCACAGGCCAGGTCGGCCCTGCCTTCGATCCTATCGGGATTGCGCATCGCAGCCCCCAATGCCGTGCTCGGCTCGATCCTCGCGGAATTCGGTGGAGGCGGGAGGTTCGGGCTGGGGGCCTACCTGCTCGGCTCGCTCGGCCGGGCGGAACCTGACAGGCTCTGGGGCATCGGGCTTGCCGCGACGCTGATTGCAGGGCTTGCCTATGCCGTCTTCTCGCTGATCGCCTTCCGTTTCACGGGCGCGACGAAGGCGGTGACTGTGCCCGCGACGCCGCCCGGCATGGCGCGGCGGAACCGGCCATTCTGGCTCAGCGCCGCTTTGGGGATCGGCTCGATGCTGCTTCCCATCGCGCTCTGGTGGCTGCTGCTGGTGTTGATGGGCACGCCCGCGATGATCGCCAAGACGCCGGCCGGCCTTTTCGAATACCTCTTCCTGCTGCCGGGCTCCGGCGCGTCGCAGATGCGGCTGCTCTCGGCGCTCGCCGAAACCCTGCCGATGACGCTGGTCGGCATGGCGTTCGGCATCGCGTTTGCCTTTACGCTCGCCATCACCTCCGTCGTTCGGCCGGGGATTGTTCGGACCTTCCTGCCGGTGGCGCTGGTTACACAGACGATGCCACTCGTGGCGCTGACACCATTGCTCGTGCTGCTTCTCGGCCGAGGACCGTCAGTGATCCTCTGGATCACGATTTCGGTGACGTTCTTCCCGGCTTTCGTGACAATGGCGCAGGGGCTCTCGCTTGTGCCCCGCGCCGCGCTCGACGTGCCGCGCGCCTATGGCGCGAGCCCCTTCACGCAGCTGAAACTGGTGTCGGTGCCAGCCTCGCTGCCCTATCTCTTTGCCGCCACGCGGCTCGCCGTGCCGCGCGCGCTGCTCGGCGTCATGATCGCCGAATGGCTGGCGACAGGCACCGGTCTCGGCAACCTGCTCAACCAGTCGCGCGGCTATCTCGACTACGGCATGATCTGGACGGTCGCGGTGGTCTCGGTCCTCATCTCCGTCCTCTTCTATCAAATCGTCGTCTTCATCGAACGGCAGGTGCTTGCCCGGCGCGGTATGCGGACCGCCGAATAGACCAAGGAGAGTCTTCACATGGATATCGTCGATCACAAAGCCTCGGTGCGCGAGCGGGTCTGGGGTGAGCTGCGCAAGGTGGCGGTCCCCGACAGCCGCTTTCATTACGATTTCGGCGAGTTCATTGCGGATTTCGAGGGTGGAGAGGCAGCCGTCGCCCGGCTCACGGACCACAAGTTCTACAAGAATGCCAGGCTGACGTTCATCACGCCGGACAACTGCCTCGACCGGTTGCGGCATCAGGCGCTCATCGACGGCAAGACGGTTCTGATGACCACCTATTCGATCAAACGCGGCTTCTGGCTGCTCAATCCGGCGTGGATCTCGCCCGACCTCTACCTCTATGCCTCGACGTTGGACGGCATGGAGCGCGTCGGCCAGCCCGTCACGCTGAAGGATATCGCGAAGATGGCGCCGCTCGATTACATGGTCACCGGCACCGGCGCGATCAACCATGAGGGCGTGCGCTTCGGCAAGGGGCACGGCTTCTTCGACGCGGAATGGGGCATGCTCTATCAGCTCGGCCGCATCTCGACGGATACGCCGTCGGCCGCCGTCGTGCATGATTGCCAGGTGCTTGACGAATGCCTGACGCCGGATGTCTACGACACCGTCGCCGATGTAATATTCACGCCGACCCGCACGATCGAGGTCCGGAATCCCCACAAGCCGACCTGCGGCATCCTCTGGGACCGGCTCGACCCGCATATGTACGAGACGATCCCGCCGCTGCAGGAACTCAAAGCGATGGGCCTATGACAAACGAAGATGATCACTGACGCGCCACCTTGTCCCAGGAACCATTGATATGGGCAGGCAGACCGCACAGGCAATTCATCGCTCCGCACTCGTACGCGCTGGCCGTAGCAAAGGTAAAACGTCTTGATCTTAATCGAATTGCCGACCACGTTTTTGTAGTCAGGAAAAGCTGGATCGAGAATTCGCCACCGACAGCCGCGAACGGGAGCGAGTGACACTCAGACATATCACCACTCGCGGTCACGGCGCGGAAGACGTTTGGCGGCGGGTGAGAATATGAGCCCATCCGGCACCTTGAAATATGGAAACCTTCGAAGCAAGCTGGTTCCATGAGCGCTCATAGCCGTTTTGCCCCTCCGAATCCTGCCCCAAATGCTGTCCGACGCCGCAGCCTTCTTCGGCGACTGGGAGACGGAGGGTTAAGGCGCCTCATGACGATCGTCGCGCCGGCAGGATATGGGAAGACGTGTCTTGCGGCGCAGTGGCATGACAACCTGCTTGCATCCGGTCAACAGGTCGTCTGGGTCGGGCTCGATGCGGAACACAGCAACCAGAGCCAGTTCATCCTCGTTCTCCTAGAGGCGTTCGACCGGCTGATGCCCGCAGATAGAATGGCACGCGATACAGCAAGCCTGTCCTCGACCGCCCTACTCGGTATCCTGGCAACACGGCTTCGTCGTTTCCCTGCCCCGCTCATCCTCTTTCTCGACGATTATCACTTTGCCCAGACGGATGCGACAGAATCGGTCATTGCACGACTGCTGGCTGACAGCACGCTCGAACATTTGAAATTCGTGCTGATCTCCCGAAGCGCTCCGCGTTTTCCGATCTCGTCCCTGCGGCTCAACAACGACCTGAAACAGGTCGGCGTCAGCGAACTGGTGTTTTCGGACGTGGAAGCGGAGGAATTCTTCGCCGGCAACGGCATCGGGCTGACCGCCGACCAGATTGGCAGCCTCAACAGACGCACCGAGGGCTGGGCGGTGGCATTGCAGATGGTGCGCGTGCTGGTGTCCGACAATATCGAGGCGGATGCGATCCTCTCCTATTTTGACGCCGGAACGGCGGAAATGGGCAGCTATCTTTCCGAACAGGTCTTCGCCAATCTGCCGGCACGCACAAGGCGCTTCCTGATCGAGACAGCGGCCTTGCCGGCACTCAATCGCGAACTGGTCGCGGCCATCAGCGACGAGGCGGACGTTTCGGCGACCTTTCAGGATCTCGCCAGGCTTGCCCTGCCGATCGCCGTCCTGGGCGGCCAGGGCGGCTGGATCCGCTATCATCCGGTTTTCAGTTCGTTCCTCAAGGAAGAGGCCGAGCGTCAATATGTCGATACGCGGGTCACGCTACAGAGGGCTGCCCGCTGGTTCGAACAGCAGGGTGATTGCGACAGTGCCGTGCGACACGCGCTGTTGAGCGGCGAGGCCAATCTTGCTGCGCGCATTGTCGAGGCTGCGGGGGGCTGGCGGAGGGTCTACGCCACGACCCGGGGCGGCACCACCATGTTTCAGGCGATCATCGACAAGGCCGCCGAGATCGATCTCAGCCGTTTCCCGCTGACGACGCTCGGTCTTTCGGTCGTCAGCGCAAAGGCGGGGCAGCTCGACGCAGCCAATCACTACCTGGCGATCGCCGAACACGGCATAGCGCAGAGCAGTGAGGCGCTGGCCGCCGATCTGAGGGTCGTGCGCATACTGCTCTCGCTTTACACCGATCGTTCGGCCAGCAACGCGGATCTCTCGGCGCTGGAGGACGACCTGACGAAGCGCGAGGGAATGGAACTGATCCACAGAGCCCTCGCGCTCAACATGCTCTGCTACAATTGCCTGATCCGCGGTGACCTGGAACGGGCGCTGCATTACGGGCACCTCGCCATTCACGCCTTCCGTGACGGCAATGCCGATTTCGGCGCCATGCATCTTTATACCCATGTCGGCCAGGCCGCCTATTTCAGCGGAGACTGTGCCAAGGCGGCCGAGGCCTATAATCGATTGATCGCCGAAGCACAGCGCAATATCGGCATCGGAAGCGATCTCGATGCCGTGGGCCAGGTGCTGAAGGCGGAGTTGCTGTCGATGAACGGCCACGAGGATACGGCTGAGGCGATGCTCGACTGGGCGTTGCCACATCTCGAACGCCACGACACCTGGTTCGATTTGCTAGCCGCAGGCTTCCTGGCGCAGCAGCGCGTCCTGCTTCTCAAGGGTGACCAGGTCGCAGCCCATGCCGCGATCGACCGGGTTCATGCCGCCGCCGGCCGCCGTGGCTTCGACCGTCTGACCTGGCTGGTCGAAGGGGAGCGTGTCAGGCTCCTGCTCGCCTTCGGTGATATAGAGCAGGCGATGCGATACGCCGAAACCAAGGGCATGGGGCGCAAATCGGTGGGTTTGGACAGGGCGAACGACCTTGCCATCCATCCGCGCGGTACAGTCCCGGCTCTGCTCTGGACACGCATCCACCTTGCGCTCGGCGACTTCGTCAGTGCCCGCGGGTGCCTCTCGCAACTGATCGTCCGGCAGGTCCGCAAGCCGAACGTACCGCGCGCGATCGAGCTAGGGCTGCTGGATGTGGGCCTCATGGTCGCTGAAGGCCGGCAGGACCAAGCTGCCGCACGGCTCGGCGACCTCGTCCTTGGTGTCTCGCTCGGCGATTACCGAGCGATCTTGTGCGTCGAGGGTGACGGCTTTGTCGACACACTACGCGCGCTCGCTTCTGACGTGTCAACGCCTGACATCGTCGGACGGCGGCTGGCACAATCCCTCGGCGAGGAGTGGCCGAGCCGCATCGGTTTCAGCCGCAAGAATGCAGCCGAGATCCAGTCAGCCAGCGGGCTTACCGATCGGGAACGGAGTGTGATGGAACTGCTGAGCACTGGCCTCAGCAACAAAGAGATCGGCCGCAGGCTCGACATGAGCGACAACACGGTGAAGTTCCATCTGCGCAACATCTACGCCAAGCTCAACGTCTGCACGCGCCTCGCGGCAGTCAACGTCGCGCGGGATCGGGGCGTTCTGGCCGGGCGCTGACCCACCCGAACGGGTGGGACAATTCGGGCTCGTCCTACCCGTCTGACCGGCTATCCAACCTCGAGCAATGACGCTTACTCTGTGCCTGCCAATCCATGCAGCGATACGTGAGTAAGATGACTTCTGTTACAGATCCCATCGATCCCGTCACCCAGGAAATCGTCGAGGGCAAGCTCGCAGCAACGGTGGACGAAATGGGCATCGTCATGGCCCGCACCAGCATGAGCCCAGTCATCTACGAGGTACTGGATTTCGCCTGTGGCCTCCTGACCGCGGAAGGCGAACTGGTCGCACAAATGAACGGCATCACACTGTTTACCGGCACGTTCGGCGCCCAGGTCAAGGCATTGATCTCCCGCTTCGAGGGGGATATGGCCGACGGCGACGTGCTTTTGACCAACGACCCCTATGCTGGCGGTACGCACGCCTGCGACTTTGCGGTGGTCAAGCCCATCTTTGTCGCCAACGAGATCGTCGCCTATGCGATCAACGTCGCGCATTATCTCGATGTCGGCGGCTCTGTTCCGGGCAGCCTTGCGCCGAATGCGACCTCGGTCTTTCAGGAGGGCCTGCGCCTGCCAGGCGTCAAGATCGTTCGTGGGGACGTCTTCTCCTCGGAGCTGATCCATATCATCAGCGAGAACGTCCGGCTCCCGGAGATCGCCATTGGTGACCTGACCGCGCAGATCGCCACGGTGCGGGTCGCGGCACGGCGAATGTCGGAACTGACCGGCAAGTATGGTAGCGCCACTGTCAAGGCGGCTTTCGCAAACCTGATCGCCGCCAGCGAGAAACAAAGCCGCACAGCGATCGCCGCCCTGCCCGACGGTACCTACCATGCAACCGATGTCATCGACGGCGACGGCGTCAGTGACGGCCCGATCGAGGTGAAGGTTGCAGTCACAATCGAGGGCGACAGCATCACTGCGGATTTCACCGGTTGCCCACCGGCAGTGGCAGGGCCGATCAACTGCGCAAGGGGCGCGCTGGAATCGGCGTGCCGCACCATCATCAAGGCACTTGTCGGTCCGCAGGCGCCATCAAACGAAGGCTGGTTCCGCCCGCTGACGGTCGTCGCGCCCGCTGGCACCATCTTCACCGCAGAAAAGCCCTCACCCACCGGCTGGTATTACGAGGGTTCGGTCCACGCGTCGGAATTGGTCTGGAAGGCACTCGCGCCGCTGATGCCCTCCCGTTTTTCGGCCGGCTCCTATTCCAGCCTCTGCGTCGTCTATGTCTCCGGCAAGGATGCCCGCGGCCAGCCCTTCATCCATATCGAGCCCCAGCATGGCGGCTGGGGGGCGAGCGAGGACCGTGATGGGGCCAACGCGGTGATCGCGCTGACGGACGGCGATACCTACAATTATTCGGTCGAGGTGATCGAGGCCCGCTATCCGCTGCTCGTCAAGCGCTACGGCTTCAATATCGATGCAGGCAGCGGGGCGGGAAGGAGACGCGGTGGCTTCGGTATCGTGCGCGAATACGAGATCTTGACGCAGGACGCTTCGGCCTATTGCAGCTTCGGCCGTACGAGGACCCTGCCCTGGGGCATGAACGGCGGCATGCCGGGTTCAGCGAACGTGCTGCAGGTGGCGTCCGCCAAGGCAGCGGATTGCCGGGATTACGGCCGCGCGGCCTATATCGATCTTTCGAAGGGCGACGTCCTTCGCATCGTGACCGGCGGCGGCGGCGGTTGGGGCGATCCGCGCGAACGCGAACCTGACCTCATCGAGCAGGACCTCGACAACGGTTTCGTCACGGAACAAGCGGCCGCTGAGGTTTATGAATATCGCAGGAGGATAGCGGGATGATCAGGCTGGCGACCGACGTCGGGGGAACCTTCACTGACCTCGTCGGCTATGACGAGCGAACAGGCGAACTATTTACCGCAAAGAGCCTGACGACTGTCGACGATCAGTCCCTCGGCGTTCTAGCAGCGATCACAATGTCGGAGCAGCGGGATGGGCTGCGGGCCCGTGACGTGACGTTCTTTGCCCACGGCGGCACGACGGTCATCAACGCTATCACCGAGCGCAAAGGTGTTCGCACCGCGCTGGTCACGACAGCAGGTTTTCGCGACGTGCTGGAAATCGGACGCGGCAACCGCCCTGACCTCTATAATCTGCAGTTTCACAGTCCGGAGCCTTTCGTCCCGCGCCATTTGCGCTTTGAGGTGCGAGAGCGCATCGACTCAAGTGGCAACGTCCTCACACCTGTCGAACTGGACGATCTGCGGCCGATTATCCAGAGCTGTCGCGAGCAGCAGGTGGAGGCGATCGCAGTGCTTTTTTTGCACAGCTACGCCAATCCCGAGCACGAGATCTTGTGTGCCGATATTCTGGCCGATGCGCTTCCGGAATTAACGGTTTGCGCCAGTCATGAGGTTTCGCGGCAATGGCGCGAATATGAACGGTCGAACACTGTCGTGCTCAACGCCTATGTGCAGCCGATCATCCGGCACTATTTTGCGCGGCTCGAAGCGGCGCTGACCGATCGCGATCTGACCTGCCCCTATTACGCCATGCAGTCTAACGGCGGCATCTCCACCTTTGACCAAGCCACTCGTAGCCCACTCACCCTGGTGGAATCCGGGCCGGCCGGTGGGATTGCGGGTGCCGCACGCATCGGCGCCGCAATCGGCGAGAGGGAAGTCCTTTCGCTCGACGTCGGCGGAACGACGGCGAAATGCTCGCTGATCCATGACAGCAGACCGACGCTCAATGCCGAATATCGTCTGGAACATACCCGTATCGAGCCGGGACACGCCGTGCAGGTTCCGGTCGTCGATATCGTTGAGATCGGCTCTGGTGGTGGGTCCATCGCCTGGATCGACGAGCGTGGTGCGTTGAGGGTCGGGCCGCACAGCGCCGGCTCCACGCCGGGGCCGGCATGTTATGGACGCGGCGGGACGAAGCCGACTCTCTCGGATGCCATCCTGACCATCGGGATCTTCGACCCGGCCAACTTCGCCGGCGGCACCATGGCGCTCGACAAGGCCAAGGCGGCACAGGCAATTGCGACCATCGCCAATCCGCTCGGCATGTCAGTGGAGGATGCGGCGATGGCGATCATCGAGATCGCTCATGCCAACATGATCAACGCCCTGAAGCTCGTGACCGTTCAGCGCGGCCACGACCCGCGCGACGCGGCCTTCGTCGTCAGCGGTGGCGCCGGTCCGGCGCTTGCGGCACGGCTCGGCCGCGATCTCAGCGTCAAGGCGACGGTGGTGCCACCGCATCCGGGCATTTTCTCCGCTTGGGGCATGCTCGCCGCAGAGCCGCGCGCCGATTTCCGAACGACATGGCTCTGCCCTCTCGATGCGGCGGCGGTCTGCGAGCTGAACCGCCGCTTCTCGCAGATGGAAGAGGAGGCCATTGCTTATTTCGCCAAGGGCCGGGATGCAGCGATCCAGTTCACCTATCGTGTCGAGGCGCGCTATCGCGGCCAGGAGCACGGCGTGTTTGCGCTCTTCTGGCGCGGAGATGATGCAGCCGCTTTCGCCGACCGTTTCCATGCCGCCCACGAGAAGGCCTACTCCTTCCGCCTGCCCGGCTCCCCGATCGAGATCACCACGCTGCACCTCGAAGCCGTGCTGAGCGGGCCGGTGATAGCACTGCCGAAGATGCTGCGAGC
This sequence comes from Hyphomicrobiales bacterium, assembly GCA_900473185.1. Classification (GTDB taxonomy): domain Bacteria; phylum Pseudomonadota; class Alphaproteobacteria; order Rhizobiales; family Rhizobiaceae; genus Rhizobium. The sequence continues at coordinate 299,885 of UCKU01000006.1, forward strand.
CGGACGCAGCCTGGAGGCGGGCCGCACTGGAACGAGAAACGTCTATTTCGGCACCGTGCGCGGCTGGCTGGCTTGCCCAGTATTCGACCGTAGCCGGCTGCCGGCCGGCGACAGCTTCGAAGGGCCGGCAATCATCGAGGAGGCGACGGCGACAACGCTGGTACTCGAAGACCAGGTCATTGAAATGACGGAAACCGGCATTCTCGTGATCCGGGAAGGGAGCCCCACGGCGCGCTGACATGGCCATATCGATCGAAATCGACGATGTTGTTAAAAGCTACGGGCCGGTCACGGCCGTCGACGGGGTGTCGCTGTCGATCGCCGCTGGTGAGTTCTTCACCTTGCTCGGCTCGTCGGGCTGCGGAAAGAGTACGCTGCTGAAGCTGATCGGCGGTTTCGAGGCGCCAACGTCCGGACGCATTGCCTTCGACGGCAAAGACATGGGCGCAGTTCCGGCAAATCGCCGACCGGTCAATACCGTCTTCCAGGGCCTCGGTCTTTTTCCGCACATGACCGTCGCGCAGAACATCGGTTACGGTCTGAAACTGAAGGGCATGTCGGGCGGCAAGCTCGATGCCAAGGTCAACGAGGCGCTCGAGCTTGTCGAACTTTCCGGCTTTGGCCCGCGTGACGTCAATCTTCTCTCTGGCGGCCAACGGCAGCGCGTGGCGCTTGCCCGAGCACTGGTCATGGAACCCGGTATCCTGTTGCTGGACGAGCCGCTGACCGGGCTCGACGAGCGCTTGCGCCAGCAGATGCGCGATGAATTCGGCCGCCTGCACAAGCGAACCGGCGCGACTTTCGTTCTCGTCACCCACAATCAGGACGAAGCCGTGAGCCTGTCCGACCGCATGGCCGTCATGCACGGCGGGCGGATCGTGCAGGTGGACACGCCGGCTGCCTTCTACCGCACGCCAGCCAATGCATTCGTCGCCCGCTTCGTCGGCATCGATTCCCTGCTGCGGCCGGAGGCGGTCCGCGCAGGCGGCGGTCGGGGCGAAGCGGTAGTGGCGGGCCAGAGGCTCCCGGTACGGATCGCCGGGCCGATCGACCCACGGGTGAGCCTCGTCGCGATCAGGCCGGACCGCCTTTCGTTTGTGCCGGATCCGGCGGGAACCGACGGCAAGCTGGAACTGACGCTGACGGAAACGACCTTCCGCGGGCTGCATCGCGACGTCAGGCTCGCCTTTGCCGATGGACAGTCGGTGCTGGTGGCGCTGGACCCGGATCTCGAGCCGCAGCCGCCGGGCACGCGCGTTTCCGTCTATCTCAAGCCGGACGCCGCAGTGCTGATCGCGGCCGGCGGCGCCTAGCCCGCGTCACAGGAGAGACAGAGCGACAATCGAAAGACCTAACAAAAAGGGGAATGACGATGACAAAACGATATGACAGGCTTTTATCCTCCAATGGCAGCAACGTGCAGCGCCGCCAGTTCCTGGGGCTTATGGGAGCGGGTGCCGCGGCATTTTCGCTCGGTGGCCTCGGCCTTACCGGACGGGCGCAGGCGGCCGACACGGTCGCCTTCTGGGCGACGGCGACGCTCGATATCGGCGACAAGTGGCAAGAATTCGCTTCCCAGGTCGGCGTAAGCCCGGAATTCACCGACAACGGCAACGATGTCGGTCCCGTCGTCGCTCGTCTTGCCGCCGGCAATGCCAACGACCTCTTCGACGTCGGGGGCTTCCAGGGTGGAGCGGAAAAGGAACTGGCGCGCCAGGGGGCAATCATTCCCTGGGACCTTTCGAAAATCCCCAACTACGAGGGTGTCTGGCAGTGGGCCAAGGACATTCCCTACCTCAAGCACGACGGCAAACAATACGGCATTCCGACCGTCGTCAATGCCGACTCGATCATCTACCGGCCCGACAAGCTCGGCAAGGTCGACAGCTATGGCGTGATCTTCGATCCCAAGCTGAAGGGTCGCGTCGCGATGGAGGACGCCTGGATCAACAGTGCCGTCTTCACGGCCATGTATCTGAAGGAAAGCGAGAACAAGCCGATCACCGATCCCGGCAACCTGACGGAATCCGAACTCGGGCTCGTGATGGAATTTCTGATCAAACACAAGAAGGACGGCCAGTTCCGCACCTTCTGGAACGGCTGGGAACAGGGTGTCCAGCTCGTCGCCGACGAGGAAGTCGATGCCATGACAGGCTGGGAGCCAATCGTCTACGAGGGGCGCAAGCGCGGCCTGCAGGTCGAATATGCAGCACCCGTCGAAGGCTACGAAGGCTGGGGCAACAATAGCGTACTCCTGAAGGGCGCTGGCGAGCGCGGCGTCTCGGATTCCGCTCATAAATTCGTCGATGGCCTGCTCGGTGGTCTCTATGGCTGCGAACTCGGTAAGGCGCGCGGTTATCTGGTTCCGACGGACAAGAATGTCGAATATGCCAATGCGCATTCCGACGAATACAAGCCGGAGGATGTGCAAGCGCTCGGCGACCATGTGAAGGCCAAGTTCGCCGGCAAGGTCTACTGGCAGAATTGCCGGCCGGATAATTTCCAGCTCTACGAGGAGTGGTGGCAGAAGCTGCGCAACGCCTGACCGGAGCTGTTCAACCAGACCAGAACGTTCGCGGCGGCTTGCGGCCGCGAACAGTCCTCAGCCAAGGATCAGACATGTTCCGCCCATTCCGCTCCCCTGCCCTGCCGCTGATCTCGCCACCGCTTTTTGCCATCATTGCCTTTGGCCTGGCGCCGCTGGCGGTGGTTGTCACATGGAGCTTTTGGACCTGGGATGCCTCGACCTACTGGATCAAGCCGGATCTAAGCTTTGCCGGCTACGTCGCGATCCTCGATGCCGGGCGCTGGACCGTCATTCTTTCGACGCTCGCGAAAGCATTGGGCACGGCGCTGCTCTGTCTGCTGATCGCCTACCCTTCGGCCTATGCGGTGCATTTCCTCGCCGACCGCAGGCTCGCGGTCATCCTGCTCGCACTGATGACGATCCCCTTTTTCACATCCTATCTCATCCGTTCCTTCTCCTGGCGCCTGGTGCTCGGACGCACCGGTGTCGTCAATACCGGGCTCCAAGAGCTTGGGCTTACCACAGCGCCGGTCGACTGGCTGCTGTTCAGCAACTTTGCCGTCGTCATCGGCCTCGTCGCCTCCTACCTGCCGTTTGCGACCTTTCCGCTGTTGCTCTCGATGCGCCGGCTCGACACGACCGTGCTGGCCGCTGCCCGTGACCTCGGGGCCGATTTCTGGAAGACGCTGACGACGATCATGATACCGCTCACCATGCCAGGCATATTCGCCGGCTTTCTGTTCGTATTCGTCATGGTCGCCGGTTCCTCTACGGAAGTGCAGATGCTGGGTGGCGCCGGTGCCACCATTATCTCGGTGATGATCAACGACGTGATGCGCGTTGCGAACTTTCCGCTCGCATTTGCTATCTCCACCGTCGTGCTGGCCGTGATCTTCGCGCTCGTCCTGATCGGCAACCGCCTGTTCGGCCTTGCCTCCCTGTTCGAGAATCGCACATGACGGCGCATTCGGAGGGCCGAGCGAACCGTTTCCTGATCTGGGCGCTGACGATTGCCGGGCTCGTCGTCATCTATGCGCCGCCGCTTTACTTGCTGGCAGTCTCGTTCAATCCCGCCTTACAGCCCGGTCTGCCGAACCTCTCGGACATCACGCTGAAATGGTACGCCGCGCTGCCACAGGACCGGGCACTTTTGGCCGCGCTGCAGCAATCAGCAATCATAGCCACCCTGACTGCGGTGCTCGCGACGCTGTTGTCTCTTGCCGCAGCGCTCGCCTATTTCGAGCTCCATCGAAACCGCACCGCCTGGTTTCTGACCGTCATCCTGCCAATGTTCGTCCCGGGCGTAATCCAGGGTCTGGCGCTATCGACCGTCTTCACCCGCATCGGCATCAAGGCGTCCATGCTGACCGTGACGGCCGGCCACCTGCTCTGGGCCATGCCCTTCGCCTTCATCGTGATCCTGACGAGTTTTGCGGCGGTCAAGCCGTCTTACATGATGGCGGCCGCCGACCTCGGCGCCAGCCGCTGGCGGCAGTTTCGCGACGTCACGTTGCCGTTGATCCGTCCTGGCCTGGTCAGTGCCTTCATCTTCTCGTTTCTGCTCTCGCTCAACGAGTTCACCCGATCTTTCTATCTTGCCGGCCGACAGAACACGCTGCCGGTCGTCCTGTTCGGCAAGATGAACGCCGGGGCCTCGCCGACGATCTATGCGATGTCGGGGGCGATATTCATGCTGTCAGTGGCGCTTGTTTTTCTGATCGCGCTCAAGCTTGCCGCGCGCGGCAAGCAGAATGGATAGCACGCGTTGACATGCTCCTGCCCGGAACGAACGATTTTGATCGTTGCCGCTGACGACGGGCAGAACCTCTGTGCCACACGGATGGATGATCCTATCGCCCCGAAGCGTCGACTGGCTGGCAAAAGAAGGACGCGTAGCCGGCAAGCAGCCCGATCTTGGCCGCGATAGATGAAAGGCGGCAGCCCACCGCGAAGGACGCGCGGCTTCGTGCTCCAGCACGCTGCATTAAAGGGTGGAGGAGCCCGAGGTCGACACCGGGCGGCGGGACGATTCCGGTAGCCGTAACAAAACCGCATAAAACCAAATACACCGCTGCAGCGGCATGCACTAGGTTATCTCATCATCGTTGTAAGGAAAACCTCGTGTCCACACAATCCACACCGGCGAAGGAAATTCTCGTCTTCCTTACTCCGACCTCCGCTCAAGTGGACGCCACCAAACTCGTGGAATGTGGCTATTCATGCACTGCTGTATCGACGATCCCGGACGTTTTCGACGCTCTGCGTTCGGACAGCTATTCGCTTGCGATTACGACGCGCCCGGAAATCGACCTCTTGCACAACATCCGCTCCATACCCTTTGTCAATCTGGAGATTTTCTTTCACGCCGAGCCATCCAGTGATGGCCCGCTGTTCACGTCAAAACGGTCAACTGCCACGGAACGACGCAGTCACGGTGAAATATTTCTTCGCAAATTCAACCATTGAACATCCACTGGCTGCAGGCGGAAGCGATTGATGGCTAGACGACAGGATATGCCTCCGCCCATATTGACGAGCGAATCCAGACCAAAGACACTGTTCTTGTGACGGATTAGATCCGACATGCGGGGTTCAGTGACACCCAACATGCATGCGGCTTCCGCCTGGGTTCAGCTTTGCGCCTTTACGTGTGCCTCAGGAGCGATCGAACGCGTCACGATGCCATCGCATAATCCCGATTTTCTGAGATGCGAGCGCTGCTTGTCCGGAACCGGTGCAGCAATTCCGCGAGGTTCTCAGTTTCCTGCGTCAGACTCTGAGCTGCAGCCGTGGTCTGTTCGACCATCGCTGCGTTTTGCTGGGTCACCTTGTCCATCTGGTCGCCGGCGGCCGAGACCTCGCGCAGGCTCGTGGCCTGCTCGCGGGCGGCCACCGCGATCTCGGCGACCGTCGCATTCATCGCGGTCACCTGCTCGACGATCTGTTCGAGCGAGACGCCGGATTCGCTGACCAGTGCGACGCCCGTCTTGACCTGCATCGAGGAGGTGGAGATCAGTTCCTTGATCTCTCTTGCCGCATTGGCCGAGCGCTGGGCGAGTTCGCGCACCTCCTGGGCGACGACGGCAAAGCCCTTGCCGGCCTCACCAGCGCGTGCGGCTTCGACGCCGGCATTCAGCGCCAGCAGGTTGGTCTGGAAGGCGATCTCGTCGATGACGCCGATGATGTTGCCGATCTTCGACGAGGAGTTCTGGATTTCCGTCATTGCGGCGATGGCGCGGGAGACGATCTCACCACCCTTTTCGGCGTTGGTGCGGGCTGTCGCCACGACAGCCTGGGCGCGGCTGGCACCTTCCGCCGTTCCGTTGAGGCCGCGGGTGACATCACCGAGCGCCGCGACCGTTTCTTCCAGCGAAGCGGCCTGCTGCTCGGTACGGCGGGCGAGATCGTTGGAGGCGGTGGAGATTTCCGCAAGGCCGGACCGGATGGTCGTGACCGCGCGAATAACGGAACCGATCGCTTCTTCCAGGCTTGCGACCGAGTTGTTGAAGTGATCGCGGATCCTGACGTAGCGGTGGTCGACTTCGCCGACGCGGACCGAGAGATCGCCCTTCGAGAGCGCATCCAGGCCGACCGAAATCTGGCGGAAAGCATGCTCCATCACCTGTGCGTCGCTGAGGCGCTCGGCTTCCTGGCGCAGCCGCTCTTCTTCGGCTGCGAGGCGGGCGCGCTCGGCATTGGATTCAGCGATCAGCTTGGCGCGACCGGTCTCCTGGAACACCTTCAGCGAACGCGCCATGGCGCCGAGCTCGTGACGATGTTCGACGCCCTTGATCGCGATGGTGTCGTCGCCGTGGGCAAGCCGCTCCATGGACTGCGCCATGCCGCGAACGGCGGAGGCAATCAGTCGGCCGACGAAATAGGAGAGCAGGAGGCCGATGACGATCAACAGGCCACTGATGACCAGCGTCGTGCTGGTCGCGGAGGCGACGGTTGCTTCGACCGAACCGTCCAGGTTCTTCTGTGCGCCGGTCACGGTCGCCTGCAGATCCTTGAACGCGCCCGATATCTTTGGTGCGAGCACGTTGAGCTGTGTCTGACGGATATTGCCGGATGCCTGCAGTACTTCCTTCATATCGCCGAGACGGGCAGTGTAATTCTGCATGAGCTGGCCGGCGCCCATCAGGCGCTTCTTCTGCAGCTCGTTTTTCGCAACCTTGGCGGCGGCATCGTTGAGCGCCACCGCCTCGGCGAGCGCTGCCTGCGCCGTATCATAGGCGGCGAAATCGTCCGAATGCACGAAACGTTCGGAAAAATAGAGGCTGCGGTTCAAGGCCTCCAGCGTCTCTGCCGTCATGTGCTGCAGGGCCACGTCATTCTGGCGCCAGGCGCTGCGCATGACGTCGTTGAGCGCGATGCTGGTCCAGGGGCCGAATTCGGTGACCTTGGAAATCAGCATGTCACGTCGGGCCTGAAGGGCGACGATCTGTTCGAACGCCTTGCCATAGGCGGCAATGTCCTGACGGATCGTCGCAAGACCGGACTGCAGGTCCTTGTTATCTGCAAAACGCGGATCGCCCGCCTCGAAGGCTTTGACGCCAGCGCGGAAGCTGTCGACGACGGCCTGCGTCGGCGTGGAGCGGAAGGCTTCCGCCGACATCTGGATCTCGTGCAGTCTGTCGCTGTAGTCGGAGATGGCAAGGCTCTGGCCTGCCGTAGCGCGATAAGAGGTGAAGATCGCGGCAAGCCCGTTCATGCCGGAGATCGCGCTGACGGTAAGAAGGCTCATCAACAGGATCAGCGGTACGAAGCCCGAGGTGATCTGCGCGCGGATGCCGAATTTATTCCAGAAATGCAACATGATAGGCCTCTTATGCTCACTGGCTCTTCGGCAAATATTTGGAGATGTTCTCAGGCGTCACGAGTTCGAAGGGAACGTTGTTTTCGCGCGGCACCTTCTCCTTGTTGGCGAGCTTCACGGCAGCGTCGACTGCGGTCGCACCCTGCCCGACGGCGCTTTGAAGAATGGTGACGTCGAGATCGCCGGCCTCCATTGCGGCAAGCGCGTCGTCGGTCGCATCGACCCCGGCGGTGACGACGTCCTTCATCGGCATACCGGCCTTCTTCATGGCGCGGATCGCGCCGAGTGCCATCTCATCATTGTTGGCGATGACAGCGTCGAACTTGACGCCGGCCGCCAGCCATTCTTGCATCTGCTGGTCGGCATAATCGCGCGACCAATAGGCGGCTTGCCGCTCGACGATCTCGAGACCCTTGCATTCCGGCGTGGCGATGACATCAGATATATCCTGAGTGCGGGCACGGGCAGCCGCGTGGAAGGGTTCGCCCATCAGCACCACGACGCGGCCCTTGCCCTTGAGGAGTGCGCAGACCTGCTTCGTTTGGAGCGTCCCTGACTCCTTCTCGTTCGAGGCGACTACCACCTGATTTTCCGGCAGGTCGAGCAGGTTGGAGGGGACGTTGTTGATGTAGACCAGCGGAATGCCTGCGTCCGCTGCCATTTTGGTCATTTGCGGCCCGAGGTCGCCATCGGAGACGGCAAGGATAATGGCGTCGACTTTGTCGGCAATGAGCTTCTGGACTTGCTTCTTCTGCAGCTCATTGTCGCCCTTGGCATTTTCGGTGACGAGCTTGAGTCCCGATATCGTCTGCCCGTGGTTGACGACACCGTTCAGCAGCGCCGTTCTGAATTTGTCGAGATCGGACATCGAGACGCCGATTGTCTGGGCGCCGGCGGCGGAGATTGACATCGCCAAGGCTATGGATGCGAGCGCAGCAGTCTTCACAAAATTCCCTCCGCAATTTGGATAGAGTCGGATCGTTACAAATCTTGGTAAATTTTGCCTTTCATTCGCAGAGAGGTGGCCCAGGAAATTTAGGGGTTGAGATAATTGGCTTCGGGCTCATGAACACGGCAGTCTACGGAAATGGGAGGAACCGCGCCGGGTTTGTCGGAGGCTCCATCAATTTCTGAGGAGTGGAGCGGACATGAACGAGACAACAAACAGATTTTCAGACAGTTTACTCAGCTTGTGCGTGAGTATTGTCTGTTTAAGCTATGTTGAAAATATTATTAACCATCTTCCTTCATCTTGTTTTCTGCGAGTGTCGCCGTCGAAAACAAAGAAGAAGTGAACCCAACGGCACTCCGGATTTCGCTCATTTTTCGCCGCCTTGCGATCTCTGTGTCGCGCGGGTCGCTGCATCTGGAGGACTGCAATGAATTTTCGATTTGGTATCGGTGCTCGCCTGTATGCGGGTTTCGGTTTTCTGCTTCTGTTGATGATTGGACTGACGCTCTTTTCGGTCTCGAAGATGAATGACGTCAACCACGATCTGATGCAGATCAACGAGGTGAACAGCGTCAAGCAACGCTTCGCCATCAACTTCCGCGGCAGCGTGCACGATCGCTCGATTGCGATCCGCGATGTCGTGTTGCGCGAAGACCCGGCTGGGCGCCAGGCGGCAATCGATCTGATCGCCAAGCTTGCGGCGGTTTACGCGGAAAACGAGCAGAAGATGAATGCCATGATCTCGGTGCCGGGCGCAGCCACCGAGCCTGAAAAGGCGATCGTTGCGGAAATCGCCGATATCCAGGCGAAGACCAATCCGGTTGTCGCTGATATCATTGCCCGGCAAATGGCCAACGATGGCGTTCAGGCCAAGAAGATCCTGCTCGATCAGGCGGCGCCGCTCTTCGTCAGCTGGCTCAGGGCCATCAACAAATTCATCGACTATCAGGAGAACCTGAACAAGTCGGTCGGTGGTAACGTCAGCAGCGTCGTCGCAGGCTTCCAGGCGCTGGCGCTCGGTTCGTTGGGTTGCGCGGTGCTTCTTGCCGTTATGGCCGCATTCCTGGCGACCCGGTCGATTACCTTGCCTATGGCGAAACTCCAGCTTGCCCTCACACGCATGGCTAAAGGCAATACCGAGAGCACCAGCGATCTCGAAGCACGCGGCGACGAAGTTGGCGATCTGGCAAAGGCTGTCGGAGCCGTGCGTGACGCGGTGACCGCAGAGGCAGAGGCGCGTGCCGAAGCCGATGCCCGACGTGCTGCCAACGAGAATGCGCAGCTCGAGGCAACAGCGGCAGAGCGAGAGGCGTTGTCGTCGCAAACCAACGATGCAGTGCGCCAGCTGGGGCATGCTCTCGAAGAGATGGCGGCCGGCAATCTCGACGTCCGTCTCGACAGGCCTTTTGCGGCGTCGCTGGACATGCTGCGCGTCAACTTCAACAATTCCGTCCAGCAGCTTCAGAAGGCCTTGCAAACCATCAGCGAAAATGCGCTTTCGATCGATGCGGGCGCCCGAGAAATCAGCGATGGTTCCAACGATCTTGCGCGGCGGACAGAGCAGCAGGCGGCATCGATCGAGCAGACCGCTGCGGCACTTGACGAAATCTCGACGACTGTCCAGGACTCCACTCGTCGTGCCGAAGAGGCCGGCAGCCTTGTTGCCAGAACACGGGCCAATGCCGAGCGTTCGGGCGAAGTCGTCAAGCGCGCGGTCTCGGCGATGAGCCAAATCGAGGGCTCTTCCAACGAGATCAACAACATCATCAGCGTTATCGACGATATCGCCTTCCAGACTAACTTGCTCGCGCTGAATGCCGGTGTTGAAGCTGCCCGTGCAGGAGAGGCCGGCAAGGGTTTTGCGGTTGTCGCGCAAGAAGTTCGCGAACTGGCGCAGCGCTCTGCCAACGCGGCCAAGGAGATCAAGCAGTTGATCAGCAATTCCGGCGATCAGGTGCGCTCCGGCGTGACACTCGTCGGCGAAACAGGAACGGCTCTCAGCGAGATCGTCAGCGAAGTGCAGGAGATCAATCGACATGTCAGCTCGATCGTCGAGGCCGCGAAGGAACAGTCGACCGCATTGAAAGAAATCAATGCGGCTGTGAATTCGCTCGATCAGTCGACGCAGAAGAATGCGGCAATGGTGGAAGAGACATCCGCTGCCAGCCACAAGCTTGCCGATGAAGCCAGCTCACTGACGGGCCAGCTGTCCAAGTTCCGCTTCCAAGGCTCCGGCGGACTGGTAGCTTCCCATCGAACGCCACAGCGAAACGCGCCGGTCGCAATTGTTCGCAAGGTGGCATCCACCTTTGGCGGTGGCGCGGCAGCCGAAGAATGGCGTGAGTTTTAAGATAGGTCGTCGCTATTCAAAGCCGGCTGTGAACCGCCGCGGGCATCACATTGTCGGGGATCGGGCACAGATAGGCTTTGCCGCTGGTCTTTTCTTGCCACTCGGCCTTTGCGGCGGCCAGGAGGTCGGATGACAACATCAATGCGAGACCCGTTGTCGCAAGCGTCTTGGCCGCATGCGCCATGGCTTTGTGCGCAGCCGGGCTTTTTCCCTGCGCGACGACCTGCCAGGTATGGGGATGGGTGCCGATCGCCCAGGCTGGCGCCCAGCATTGCGCCGTCGGCGTCACCCAGCTGACGTCGCCGACATCGGTCGATCCGGCCCGGAAATGCGATTGTCCTTCGAAATCGCGCAGACCGGTGTGCAAGGGCGTCGAGCCATCGACCTTGGCGTTGGAGAACACATCGCCCTTGATCTGATAGAGGCGAATGCTGCTCCTGATCGCCTCCTGCGTGAACGTGTCCTGGATTTTCCTGGCAAACGCGATGTCGGCCTCGTCGAAGGCTATCGGCCCGAGCGCGACCATGTTCTCGTGCATCGCCGTTTCAAGCGTGATGTTGGGAAGGAGGTTTGTCGAGGCGGTGTCGAACACGATCTCGACCTCGGTTTCGGTCATCATCGCCGCGCCTCGCGCAACTTTCTCGACGCGTCCGGCAAGCTCAAGCGCCTGCGGCATGTCGGGCGCCCTGATCAGATAGAAAACCTCGGCGCTGGCCTGCACGACATTGGCCGCCCTGCCGCCGGCATCGGTGATCGCGTAGTGAACGCGACAATCCTGCGGCATGTGTTCACGCAGGAAATTGACGCCGACATTCATGAGTTCGACCGCATCGAGCGCCGAACGGCCGAGATGGGCGCCGTTGGCAGCATGTGCCGCGACGCCTTTGAAGCGATAGTAATATTCGAGAACGGCAAGATTGTTCGTCGAACGAACACCGTTGAACGGAGCCGGATGCCAGGTCAGGGCGGCATCGACGTCATCGAATGCGCCGTCACGAACCATGAAGGTCTTGCCGGAACCGCCCTCCTCTCCCGGGCAGCCGTAATAGCGCACTGTTCCGGGCAGGTTCTTCTCCTTGAGGTGGCGGGCAAGCGCAACCGCCGCCATCAGCGACCCGACGCCAAGCAGATTGTGCCCGCAGCCGTGGCCGGTCGCTCCCGCTGCCGCAGGACGAGGCTCGGCCAGATTGGCGGCCTGGCTCATTCCTGCCAGGGCGTCGAATTCGCCGAGGAAAGCGATCACTGGCTGGCCGGTGCCGGATTCGCCGATGAAGGCCGTTTCCATGCCCGCGACGCCGCGGCGCACGGCAAAGCCGTTTTCCTCGAGCGTCCTTGCCAGCAATTGCGAGGAACGCCGCTCCTCGAATTTCAGCTCCGCGAAATCCCAGATACTGTCGCTGAGGGCGATATAATCCGATTTCATCTTTTCGATCGTCGCGACAATGGAGTTGAACGCGTCAAGATTCATGGTATTTCCTCGCTGTCTGTCCTGCCGCCACAGGGACGTGTTGCACCGGACCCGGCAGGGCTGCCTGCCGGATCTCCTGTTGGCTGTCGAAATGGGGATCGCCGCGCCCGGGTGCGCCAGTTCAGGCTCAATTGTCGAGCGAAACTTCCCAAAGACGGGCATTCGACTGCCAGACGGGCTGGCCCTTCAGCTTTTTGGTCGCGCCCCAGACATCCACCATGTCATAGAGGAAGATGCCCGGCATTTCCTTGAGCATCAGCGTGTGAAACTCGTCGAAGATCGCCTGACGCTTCGTCTGGTCGGACTCCGCATAGGCGGCCTTCATCAGCTCGACTGCCTTCGGGTCATCCCACATCAAGGAAGCGTTCTTGTCCTTGTTGCCGACATAGAAGCCGTACATCAGCGCCGGATCGAGCCGCGGCGCGACCGATTGCGAGATGACCTGATAGTTGCCTGATCGGCGGCGATCGACCTGCGTCGCATAGTCGAGCACCTCGATCTGCACGTTAAGGCCTGCCTGCTGCATCATGGCCTGCGCCATCACCGCAGCCGGGAAGCTTGGCACGTTGCTGCGCTTGTTGGCGATGATGGTAATCGGTTCGCCCTTATAGCCGGCCGCCGCAAGCTCCTTCTTGGCGGCCTCGAGGTCGTAGGGCAGACGCTTCTTCTGGACATCGTCGAAATAGAGCGAATCTTGCGAAACCATCGAACCATTGGCCGTGCCGGAGCCATTGGAGGCGGCCTCGACGAGCTGGTCGAGATCGAGAGCCATCGCCATAGCCCGGCGCACGCCAGGATTGCTCAGAACCTTGTCGCGCGTCTGGATGTAGAAGAGGTTTTTGCCGTTATTGCGAGCCACGATCAGCTGCATCGTGTCGCTCGTCTTGAATTCGGGAATGAGATCCGGCGAGATCTCCGCGGTGTCGAGCACGCCGGACTGAAGACCGGCCTTTACGGTTGAAGCATCGGGAATGACCATGAATTTGATGCCGTCGACGAGAGGGCGCTTGGAGCCGACCATACCGTCGGGCTTGCCGTCGTTCTGGGGCGAGACATAATCGTCGAACTTGGCGAGATGGATATACTCGCCCTTCTTCCATTCATCCCATTTGAAGGGGCCGGTGCCGATCGGCTTGACGAAGCTTCCGTCCGCGCCGACCGATTCCGGCGAGATCATCCCGGTGTAACCGCATTCGGGGCGCGACATCAGGCCAAGGAAAACCGCCGATGGCTTTTCCAGCGTGATGGTGACGGTCGAAGCATCGACGGCCTTGACCCCGGTAATATGCACATTGCCGCTACCGTCGAAATCAGCAAGGCAGGTCCATTTCGTTTCGGGCTTGAGATAGCGGTTCCAGTTCCACACGACGTCATCGGCGGTCAATTTCTTACCGTTGTGGAATTTGACGTCGTCACGCAGTTTGAAGCTGTAGGTCAGCCCATCGGCCGAGACTTCAAAACTCTTTGCCAGCAGCGGCTTGACCTCGCCATTGTTGGCATAGCCGACGAGCCCTTCGACGATATGCAGGATGACGCCATCGGTATTGCCGTCGCGATTGACGCCCGGATTGTTGCTGCGCAGATCGGAACTTTGAGCCACGACGATGTCGCGAGCGTCGACCATGCTGGTCATCGCCATCAACATGGTGCCTGCAAGAAGAAGCTTATGCATTGTTCTACCCTCTTTTTATGGATCGTTAGGATCGGAGTTCATCCCAGCAGGCGCGTGAAAGCCTGCCGATAGTTTCAAGCGCGACCGTATAGCCAGGTGTGCCGTCCGGCATTTCCTGCGGTACGTCGTCGGTATAGGCGGCGATGATGTAGAAGGGGGAACCGTCGCGATACACGATACCGGCATTCATGCGGCCACGCTTTCCCGTGCCACCCTTGTGGGCGACGAGCACACCCAACGGCAGCCGGGAGGGAATGGCATAGCGCAGGATCTGGTTCTTCAGGGTTTGAAGCGCATAGGCGCACAGCGCCTGCGAGCAGCCGAGCCGGTCCGCGGCTTCCTGCGAATTCTGCGCATCCAGGATGGTCTGCAGCAGATAGGCCTGATCGCGCGCCGTCGTCGTGGTGACGGCCTTCAATGAATGATCGGGCGACAGCGCCAAGGGAGGGATGAGGAAGCGATGGTTGGTGCCCGTCAAGCCGATCGATTTGCAATAACCGTCGACCTCTTCGAGCGTCAGCCTTTCGAAGACCATCTTGGTGCAGACATTGTCGCTCAGTACCATCATGCCGGTGATGGCATCGCGCAGCGATATGACGATACCGGGCGTCAGATAGCGAAACATCCCGCTCGCCACTTCCTCGGCGAAACGCTTTTCGTAGGTGATCCGTTCGTCCAGATCCAGGCGGCCTTCATGCGCGGCCTTCAAGGCCGCCATCATGATCGAGGTCTTTCGGGTGCTGGCGGAGGGAGTTTCCTCGTCCGCGCCCCTGCCGATCGTTTCACCGCTTGAAAGCGCACGCACCATAAAGCGCGTCACGAAAGGCTGGGCATCGCAGATCGCGTTCAATCGCTCCGCAAGCTTTTCGGATTCAATCATCGTCGTCATGTCAGTTCTCCAGGCGCCATTTGAGGGTCACGCCGCCCTGACTATTGTGGTCCAGAGCGGGGATGGCCGAGAGAAGCCGTTGCGTATAGGCCTCCTTCGGGCTGTCGAAAACGGTATCGCGGTCGCCCTCCTCGATGATCCGGCCGTCCTGCATGACGACGACGCGATCGGCCACCTGTTCGACCACGCCGAGATCGTGGCTGATGAACAGGCAGGAAAAGCCGTAGCGTTTTTGCAGATCGGACAGGAGTTCGAGCACTTGCGCCCTCACCGTCACGTCGAGGGCCGATACCGGTTCGTCGGCGATCAGGAATTTCGGCCGGCGCGCAATGGCGCGGGCAATCGCCACGCGCTGACGCTGGCCGCCCGAAAGCTCATGCGGGTAGCGCTCGGCATAGTCGGCCCCAAGCCCGACTTCCTCCAGCGTCTCCAGGGCGCGCTTGCGCTTTGCCGCGGCGTCGAGATCAGGAACGAGCCGCAGCGCCTCCTGCACAAGCGCGATGATGGTCATGCGCGGATTGAGAGAGGAATAAGGATCCTGAAACACCATCTGGCAATTCAGCCGATAGTCCATCCAGTCGTCGTCGCGGCTGCGTCCCTTGAAGCGGATATCGCCTTCGCTCTCCCGGACCAGTCCGGCAATGGTGCGGCCAAGCGTGGTCTTGCCGGAGCCCGAACCGCCGACCAGGGCAACGACTTCGCCCTCGTGGATATCGATGCTGACGCCATGCAGCGCCCGTTTTGGCACTGCCTTCTTCATCAGCGACCGCCGGCCCCCATAGTCGACGACGATATCCCGCGCCGAGACCATCGGCGCCTTGCTCTTGTCGATCGTCCGCGTCTCTCCACGGAACGGCAGGGAGGAAAGCAGTTTCTTCGTATAGGCACGCTGCGGTGCGTCGAGCAGATCGGCGGTGCGCCCTTCTTCGACGATCACGCCCTTTTCCATGACGACGATGCGGTTTGTGTAGCGGGCAACCATCGGCAGATCGTGACTGATCAGCAGCACGGCAGTGCCTTCCGCCTGCGTCAGTTCCACCATCAATTCCATGACGTCGCGCTGGATCACGGCATCGAGCGCGGTCGTCGGCTCGTCGGCGATCAAGAGTGCCGGTTTCAGCAGCATGACCGATGCCAGCATGATGCGCTGGCGCATGCCGCCCGAGAATTCATGCGGATAGGAAGTGAGCGCCCCGGCTGGATCGCGGATCCCCACCCGGTTCAGCATGTCGAGGATCCGGCTGCGCCGTTCTTCCTGCGAAAGTTTCGTATGTAGCTGCAACCCTTCTTCGAGTTGGCGACCGATCGTCATCGAGGGATTGAGCGAGGTCATCGGCTCCTGGAAGACGACGCCGATTTCTGCACCACGCAATTGGCGCAATTGAGCGCCGTTCATGGAAAGCACGTCGCGCCCCTTGTAGGCAACGGAGCCGCCGATCACTCTGATGGGTGCCGGCAGCAGCGAAATCAGGGCGCGTGTTGCCAGCGTCTTGCCCGATCCGCTCTCCCCGACAATGCCGAATATCTCGCCTGGCGCGATGTCAAAACTAACGTCCTTGACGACCTGCACACCGGTTCCGACGACATGAAGCGACAGGTTGCGGACATTCAAAAGCGTTTCATTGGTCATTTCAGTCCCCTCATGCGCGGATCAAGCTTATCCCGGAGAGCGTCACCCAGAAGATTGATGCCGAGGAGCGTCAGGGCGATCGCCAGGCCCGGGAAGAGACCCAGCCAGACCGCCTGCTCGATGAATGGCCGCCCGGCGGCCAGCATGTTGCCCCAAGTCGGCGCCGGCGGCGGAACGCCGAGACCGAGGAAGCTGAGTGCGCTTTCCGAAAGGATCGCCCAGCCGAACATCGAGGTCGCAAGCACGGTGATCGGGGCGACGCAATTGGGAAGGATATGGCGGAACATGGTGTAGAGCTCGCCATTGCCCATCACCCTGGAGGCCTCGATGAATTCCCGCTCGCGCAGCGACAGGACGGCGCCGCGGACAACGCGGGCCATCGAGGGAGAATAGGCAATGCCCAGCGCGAAGATGATGCCATATTGGTTGGCGCCGAAGACGGCGAGCAATCCAAGCGCCAGAAGGATGCCGGGAAATGCGAGAAGCGCGTTGTTGACGGCCATGATGACTGCATCGATCCAACCGCGGGCATAACCGCTGACGAGACCGATCAGCGTGCCGCAGACCGTCGCGAATGTGACCGTCAAGGTGCCGATCCAGACGCTCGCCCGGGCGCCGACGATCAGGCGGCTGAGCACGTCGCGGCCGAATTCGTCGGTTCCGAGCCAGTGGGCG
The DNA here is from genome assembly GCA_900473185.1 of Hyphomicrobiales bacterium. GTDB lineage: Bacteria > Pseudomonadota > Alphaproteobacteria > Rhizobiales > Rhizobiaceae > Rhizobium. Next base: position 316,867 of record UCKU01000006.1, read on the forward strand.
CTGCTTGGCGCCGCCAACCGTGCCGTGAAGCCGAGCTTCATCGGATCATAGGGGGTCCAGAAAAGGCCGATCGCAGCGGAGATGAGCAATGCGGCAATCAGAATGCTGCCAATGAAGCCGTTGAACGTGACGTTTTTCATTCGGCGACTACCCGCGGATCGAACAGGGGATAGAGCAGGTCGACGACCAAATTGACCAGCACATAGGAAAGCGAGACGAACAGGAGGCAACCCTGGATAACGGGGTAATCGCGGGCAAAAATGCTGTCGACCATCAGTCGCCCGAGCCCCGGAATGGTGAAGACCGTCTCGATGACGGCAATGCCGCCGAGCAGATTGCCAAGGATCAGGCCGATGACTGTCCAGGTCGGGCCGAAGGCGTTCTTGAAGGCGTGCCGCCAAAGAACGGCGCTTTCGGAAAGCCCCTTGGCCCGGGCGTGGGTAATATAGTCGAGACGCAGCACTTCCAGCGTCGAGGCGCGTGCCATGCGGATCAACACACCCATCTCATGAATGACCAGGGTCATGATCGGCAGCACGAGATAGAGCAGGCCGCCGGTGACGTTGCTGCCGATCGAGACATAGCCCAGGACCGGTAACCAGCCGAGTTTCAAGCCGAAGAAAAGCAGGAGGAGGAGTCCGAGCCAGAATGTCGGGATCGACAGCAGGATCGTGGCCGTGCCAACGAGTGCCAGGTCCGTCAGACTGTTCTGCCGCCAGGCGGCGATGACGCCGGCCGGCACGGCGACGAGACTCGCCAGAAGGACGGCGATAACGACGATTTCGGCGCTGACCAGAAAACGTGATGCGACGAGTGGCAGAACCGCCTCGTCATTGACGATCGAGCGGCCGAAGTCACCCTGTATGACATTGGCGGTCCAGATCAGGAACTGTTCTGGCAGCGATTTATCGAGGCCGAGTTCCGAGCGCATCGCCGCGATCTGATCCGGCTCAGCCATGTCCCCCAGCATCAGTGCCGCTGGATCGCCGGGTATGAAGCGGATCAGCGTGAAGACAGTCACCGAAACGAGGACGATCGTCGGCAATGCCATCAGCAGGCGGTTCAGAAGGAATTTCAGCATTTTTGTTCCCCGCGATGGGTGACGGACAGTGCCCGGCGCCATCGGTTTCGTTGCCAAAGACTATGATCGAATGAAGAAATATCCGCAATATTATGCGATTTCGTCATAAGTCTATGCGGAATGCGGCCGCAACCCAGGCGGTTGCGTTCGAGGCGAACTTCAGGCTAAAAATTTGATTTCAAACGTCTTTTTGGGAAATCTGGATCTGTTGCTTCAAGGCATCGCTCAGAGCGTGGGCGGCAATCGAGAGCGGCGTCCCGACCGCCCTCGCCAATCCGAATTCCTGGGTCGCGCGTGGCACGAAAGGACGGTGAACCACCGGCAGGTGGCGATAGAGATTCGCATAAAAGCTGCTGATGATGGTTACCCCGAGTCCATGCGCGACATAGGAACAGGCAGAACTGTTGGTATGCGTCTCGATCTTGACGATCTGCTTGACGCCGGCCCGCTGGAAGGTCTGGTCGAGCGCCATGCGGTTCGGCCGTTGGCGGCCGATCAGAATGAGAGGAACGTCGCGCAAATTCCTGACCGTGATTTCCTCCAGTTTCGCAAGGGGATGATCCTTCGGAACGACGCAGACGCTTTCGCCGGTCGCAACGCGCTCGACCTCAATGCCCGGTCCGCTCTCGCCCTCCATGCGCAGAAAGCCGAAATCGATCACCCTCTGCTCGACGAGCTTGTTGATCGCGGTCGTCGTCTCGAAGAAGGTTTCGATCCGCACGCCCGGGAAATCCCTTATGTAATCGACCAGCATAGCCGGCGCGAAATGTTCCCACATGCTGCTCGGCAGGCCGATGCGGACGATCTCCGGGCCGGCGGCGCCGCTTCTCAGATCCTCCGCGTGGCCCGACATCCGATCGACCGCGAGCAAGATGTTCTCGGCATCGCGGGCAAGAAGCAGGGCCTCGGGGGTGGGAACGAGACGGCCTTTGTCGCGGACGAAAAGCGACATCGAAAGGTCCGCCTCGAGCTGCTGGAGGAGGCGGCTGACGCCGGACTGGCTGAGACCCATCGTTTTAGCCGTTGCAATCGTCGACCCCGTCGCGAGAAGCGTGCGCAGGACTTCCAGTTGCTTGATATTCATGCGTTTGCGATCCCCCGGGACGGTCCAAGCACCGTCATCATGCCCAGTCCGAAATGCTTTGAAGGAAAAGGCTGGCGGCCTTTGGCATCGGAAATTTCTCTCCGCTGATCAGCGCGTAGGCAACCGCCAGTTCCGGTTCAAGCGGAATGAACTGCAGCGGCAGCGCCGCATATTCACGGGCGATGATCCCGCCGACCAGCGCAATGCCGAGCCCCTGTGCGGCCAGCGCGCAGGCACTCGCCACCGAATGTGCTTCGAGCAGAGGACGTTGACGGATGCCGGCCTTGTAGAACAACGCTTCCAGCTCATGGCGAACCGGTCGTTCCCTATTCAGCATGATCAGATCCTGTCCTTTCAGGTCACCGATCGACAATAGGCCGCTGCCGGCCTTGGGATGATCGTTGTGCAGGACGCAAATGATCCGCGACGACAGGATCTTCTCCTGTTTCAAGCCCGGGCTCATCAGCGGCAGACGCGCGAAACCGAGATCGGCCTCGCCGTCGGCCACCATCCGTTCTATTGCGAGATAGCTGCCGGATGCGACTTCGACGCGCATCGGACCATTCGCTGCAAAAAAATTCTTCACCAGCTTCGGAATGAGCGTCGAGGAAAGGCTGGCGGGAAAGGCGAGCCGCAGCATGATCTCGCGCGATCGGCCGCTCTCGAGCTCCATCGCCGCCGTTTTCAAGGCGCGTAGCCGGTCGGAAATGGCGCGGATTTCCGGGCCGAGCTGCAGCCCCTCGCGGGTCGGTTGAAGCCGGTTCTTTTCCCGTTCGAAAAGCCGGACGCCGAGATAGTCTTCCAGCTGCTGCAACAAGCGGCTGGCGTTCGATTGCGAGATCCCAAGCTCGACGGAAGCGGCGATCGTCGAGCCCGTCGCGGCGATGGCGTCATAGGCCTCGATATGCTTCAGGCTGATCGCCGCACTCGTGTCTCGCGCCATTCTATCTCCAACACCGATAGCCCTACCCGCAAACCGCATAAGATTGCGGACCTGCGGAAAGTTGAACATTTTGCGCGCAGAACCAAACTCACGGAAAGACTTTCGTCAATGGCCACCATTCTCCGGAAGATCGCGGAACAGATCCTGTCGCGAAGGACGTTTTCGAACCTTGCTATGGACCGGGCTAGAGATGCTGTGGTCGACACCATCGGCTGCATGATCGCAGGCAGGAGCGATGAAAGCGTTGCCGCGCTCGCCCGCGCCTTCGATGGAGAAATCGCCCAAGGCGGCAAAGCGCGGCTCATCACGGGCGGCTCCGCCTCGCCCTCGCTCGCCGCGCTCATCAGCGCGACCGCGGCGCATGCGCTCGATTTCGATGACAATTTCCATCCCGCGCGGGCGCATGCTTCCGCAGTGCTGGTGCCAGCGCTGCTGGCGGTTCTGACGAGCGGCAAGGTCACGAGCGGAAGACGGTTTCTTGAGGCCTATCTGGCCGGGCTAGAAGCGCAGGCGGCGGTCGGCTTCGGTGTCAATCCCTCTCACTACAACAGGGGCTGGCACGCAACGGCGACGGTCGGCAGTATCGGAGCCGCGGCTGGCGTGGCACGGCTTCTCGGCGCCGGCGAGAACGGCTTAGTCGCGGCGATGAGCCTTGCGACGAGCTTCGCCTGTGGCCCAAAAGGGCAATTCGGCACGACCGCCAAACCGCTTCATGCCGGCATTGCCGCGCGCAATGCCGTGGATGCGGCGCGCATGGCGCTTGCGGGCATAGGCGGACGGCCGGATATCCTCGAACGGCCGCAAGGCTTCCTCGATCTCTTCGGGGGCGATGATGCCAAGGGCTGGGAGGGCCTGACATTCGAGGAGGAGCATATCATCGAAAGCCGGGGCGTGGTGACCAAGCGCCATCCCTGCTGCGCCTCGACCCATCGCGCGATCGACGCGCTTCTGGATCTGAAGCAGGAACATGGGCTTTTGGCGGGCGATATTACCAGGATCGAGACGAAAGTCGGCATATCCGCTGCCCGCAACCTCGCTTATCCCGACCCCACCGACGAGATGCAGGCCCGCTTCTCGATGCAATATTGCCTGGCGACAGCTTTCCTCAAAGGCTCCCTTAGCCTTTCAGACTTTACACGGCACGAGATCGAACGGCCGGAAGTCCGGGAATTCATGCCGCGCATCGAAATGCAACCCTATTCGGCTGAAGAGGAAAGAGGCGTTGAACGCCTACCGCACATCGTCACCATCACAACGCGCGGCGGCCGCATTTACAGGAAGTCCCGCTTGCACGCCAGGGGTTCACTCGAAGCGCCGTTGAGTGATTACGAGCGCGAAGCCAAGTTCACGGATTGCTTGCGCTGGGGAAATAGGGACAATTCCGGCGCTTTTTATCCCCGCCTTCGAGACCTAACGGATTTTGAGAACCTAGCTGACGACAATGCATTCTGGAACTTGATCGCAGATGCTCGTCCAGAAATACAATGATTGCCACCAGCCGATCCAATTTGGATTGAAGTTGCTGCGGCAAAAGCTTTCTAGCAGACAGCTTGGGTGGAGCGCCTTTTGATCTGTTCGCCTTGAGTGGATACGAAACTTAGGCGCCCTTATTGGAGGTTCGACAGCGAATCGCTAAACCGGTGAAATCTGTGACCGCCTCCGCAAACGTCCGTTCAATTCCGCCCGGGCCATCGTTGTCACCTATCTCTCAGGTCGAGCACATGCGAACGAGCCCGGTGGAAAGAATGTCGGGTTTCCGCAAGCTGAAGGAATTCTCTGTCTAGAGGTGGGGTATCCGGTCGTGCTTGCGGAACTGCGGCAAGTCGGTCGCCTTCTGCTCGATCAAGGAGATAAGTCTCTCAACTGTGATCGGCAGGGGTACGCCGGTTGCTGTGATGACGCCCCAGTAGAATGGGATGTGAAACGCAAGCGGCAGGATGGCGATGTCTTTGAGGGGAAGGCCCGTAAGCGTCACGGATTCGACTATCCCAACCCCGAGCCCCGATCGGGCCAGGGCCAACGAAACATAGGTCGCGTTGCTATCAATCAAGCCGCCGATTTCGACTGAATGCTCCGCGAGTGCTTTATCGATTCTCATCCTAAGCCGATAGGGGTTGGCAGATGCGATCAGGCGCCGACCTTTCAGGTCCTCAGCGCGAAGGAGCTCAAGACCGGCCAACGGATCGCTTGCGGCGACAACGGCAACGCAGGGCACTTCACCGACCCAATGCACATCCACCCCTGGGTTATCCAGCGGGAGACTTGCGATGCCGACATCGGCAGTACGGGCCACAACCGCCTGCACGACATTTTCAGCGGACGTGCTCTGAAGGTGAATATGCTCTGGGAATTGGTCCGCCGGAAGTTCTTTCAGGGCGAGCGGGACGATGCTCGCCGCGAGAGCAGGGATCGAGGCAACCTCGACAGAGGTCACCCGTGTTGCCTCGATTGCCCTTGCGCGTTCGCTGATCGTACGCAAACCGCTTAAAAAAAGCTCCGCTTGCGCAAAAAAGGCGACCCCTTGCTCGGTCGGCCCAATCCGAGGGCCGTTTCGATGCAGGATTGGAAATCCAAGTTCCTGCTCGAGATCTTGAATGAGCCGGGTGATTACCGGTTGTGACTTGCCGAGCGCCTTGGCCGCACCGGTCATGCTGCCGATCGAAATCACAGCGACAAAGGCCTCAAGCTGTTTTGTATCCAGATAGTCAACGGGCATCTGAGAGAACCTTGGATTGGCAAGACCATGAGGCAAAGCAGTTATCCGAGATGGATCCCCGGACGCCCTCCAGGTGCCCGATTGTACCCATAAACGGATCTGCTCCTTGGATGCTAGAGCCGGATCAAACAACACTGGCACTCTCCAGCATTATGATCCGACGCCTGCGAAGCGGCGGTTCGATCAACAGGTCAGCAAGGAGGCCTTTCCCAGATCGCCGTTCGGTCATCAAAAGGATCAATCTGGGCGTAGAAAACACCTCTTTCCATGCGCAGGACATGTGGCATGGCGGCGGAATATTCGGGCCACTTCCCAGAAAGCGTTTCAGGCACCGCATCTCGGATGAATGAAACCCAGACGTCATGAACCGCTTCTGCGAAAGTCGGGTCGCTGACGGCCTGACGGGACGGCAGGTGGCCTACCTCCATGCCGCTGCGATACCAAACCTCGCCGACTTCCGCGCCATGCGGCGCGCCGAGTTCGTCGGCCTCGATAGGGCCATAGAGATATTTGTAGACCGGCTGACGCGCGGCATGCAACCGGGCGAAGCGCGTGGCTGGATTCTGGAAGACGAGATCGCCGCCGACCGCCCTCCAGATGCCGCGCGGAGAATGATCCAGCAGGACCTCGCGGTAGCGCCGGACGATTTCAGCGCCCGTCAGATCCATGGGCAGCACGCGTTCGTGCAGCAGGCGGGCCGTGAGTTTGAAATCCATCTCCGGCTGTGCCGTCGCATGCGTGACGTATTCGCCGGTCGTGCAGCCGATCATCATCGGCACGGACGCGCTCTCGCCGCGGGCGGCCGCGTCTTCGGGATGGTGCGGAAGCGAGACGCCGTCGATCACCGGAACGAAAGGCACGCCGAGCATCGAAGCGGAACCATCCCGCGCGAAATCGTGCTGTTCGTAGGATTCGTTGCAGAGATCCCGTTGCGCGACGAGAAGCTTCTCGAAGGAAACGTGCCGAAGTTCGGCTTCGGTGACCTGCAGATAGTCGAGCATGCGCCTGGTGAGTTTCTGCGCATCGCCCATCGTGGAAACGCCCGTGCTTGCGCCGCTCTGCGGTATCGCACGGGCGAAAAGCCCGTGGGCGGCGGGCATCGCCATGACCGCCGCGATCGAAAACCCGCCGGCAGAGCGTCCCGCAAACGTCACCCGCTTCGGATCGCCACCGAAAGCCGCAATGTTGTCGCGTACCCACTCCAGCGCGGCGATCTGGTCCAGAAGGCCGCGATTGTCGGGCGAGCCATCGTTCAGGTGCAGGAAGCCGAGCGCACCGAGCCGATAGTTGACTGTCACCTCCACGATGCCGCTGGCGGCGAAAGCACCGCTCTGCAGCACCGCCTCGTTTGCGGAGCCGACCGCGTAACCGCCACCGTGTATCCAGACCAGGACTGGTGCGAAGCCGGTGACGGACGGCGTGCGGATATTGACCGTCAGGAAGTCCGTGCCGAATTCCAGCGTCGAGGCGGCAGCCTTGCCGACAGGACCATAGGTCGGAATCTGCGGGCACACCGCACTGAGCGTCTTGGCGGAGCGAATGCCGGACCAAGACGGGACGGGCTGCGGCGCCGCAAAACGCCACTCAGGGGTGATGGGGGCCGCGTAGGGAACTCCGAGAAAGGCGGCATAGCCGTTCTCTTCGAAGCCCTCAACAGTACCGGCACTCGTTTCAACCAGCATGTCAGAGCGCCCTGCGCAGGCCGATCAGCTTCTCGACCGCGACCACCACCCCGACCGAAATCAGGATCAGGATGACGGAGAGCGCCGCGATCTGTGGATCGGTGGAATATTCGAGATAGTGATAGATTTCGGTCGGCAGGGTCGAGGCCTTGATCGATACGATGAAGAGCGAGATCGTTGCCTCGTCGAAGGAGATGAGGAAAGCGATGACGCCGCCGGCGATCAGGCCCGGACGCACCAATGGCAAGGTGATGCGCCAGAATACCATGCGCGGTGAGGCGCCATGCACGAGCGCTGCCTCCTCGATGCGGATATCGACCGACATCAAACTCATGGTGATCGTCCGCACCGTATAAGGGATGGTGATCCCGAGATGGGCGAGCACGATGCCGGGATAGCTATCGAGCAGCCCGAGCGGTGCGATGACCAGCATGATGCCGACCGCAAGCACGATATGCGGCACGAGGAACGGAGCAAGGATGAGGAAATTCACCGCCGCCTTGCCGCGGAACTTGTGGCGCGCCAGCGAGAGCGACAGAAGCATGCCGGCCGAAACCGCGACGATGCCGACGATCGCCCCGATGATGAGGCTTCGCCAGAAGGCCGAAATGAACTTGATGTTGTAGAAGACCTTCACATAGGAGCCGAAGGAGAAGCTCTCCGGCGGGAATGCCAGAAATTGGCGCGTATCGAACGAGATGATGAAGACGATGATGATCGGCGCCAGCAAAAAGAGATAGAGCAGCGTGATCAGCGTGTTCCAGGCGATACGGCCAAAGAGTGCGTTTTGCTGCATGGCCGGCCTCACATTTCGAGGGCGCGCAGGGCGCGCTGATAGAGCAGGATGACGCTGCTGAAGAGCACCAGCAGCACAACCGACAGGGCGGCCGCCAGCGGCCAGTTGAGCGTCACGGTCGCCTCGTTGAAGACCTCCGTGCCGAGCACGAAGACGCGTCCGCCGCCCATCAGCCGCGGCGTCACGAAGGACGAAATCGCCAGGACAAAGACGAGCAGCGCCGCGGTCAGCACGCCCGGCAGGCTAAGCGGCAGGATGATGCGCGTGAACACCCTGAAGCGGTTCGCCCCGAGCATCGCCGCTGCTTCCTCAAGCTGCGCATTCAGCCGCCCGAATCCGCTCAGCATGGCGAGAATGGCATAGGGCATCAGGATTTCGATCAGCGCGACGGTGGCGCCGAAACTGTTGTTGGTCAGCTTGACGACACCGCTCGTCAGCGACAGCGTCTGGAGGGTGCTGTTGATGACGCCCCGGTCTCCGAGGATGACCATCCAGCCATAGGTCCTAACGACTGAAGACGTCAGAAGCGGCGCGACGGCAAGTGCGGTCAGGACGCCGCGCAAACGGCTTTCCGTGCGTACCAGAAAGAGGGCGATTGGGTAGGACAGAACCACCGCGAAGATTGCCACGTTGAAGCCGAGCAAGAGCGTGTTCCAGGCCACACGCCAGTAGAACGGGTCGAACAGCACGGCGGAATAAGATTGAACCGTCCAGTCGCCGCCGCCGAATGCGCTCATCGTAGAAGACGCGAACGAGGCTCTGAACAGCCATATCAACGGCAGGAGAAAAGTGATGACCAGAGCGGCCAGTCCCGGCAGAAGCAACATCAGCAGGACGCCGCGCGGTACATTGGCCGTGGGAGGCGCAGCGGCTGGGACGGCAGCGGCGCTCATGACGAAACCTGCCCGACCAGCGTCACGTCTTCCGGAGCGACGGCGAGCGTCACTTCGCTGCCCTTCTCGGGCAACATGCCGGCATGGGTCGGAAGGTCGGCCTGAAGCAACCTGCCGCCACAGCGAACGTTGAGCGTCAGCATCTGGCCACGATAGACGATGTGCTCGACGGTGCCGGTGAAGCTGTTCGGCTGGCCGGCATTGCCGGCGAGCAGCAATCTGTGGGGTCGGATCATCAATTTGACCGTCGATCCGAGCGCGGCATCTCCAACGAAGCGCAACGCCTTGAGGCCTTCGACAACGGCAAGACCGGCCTCGGCGACCTTGCCTTCGAAGAAGGTTCCCGCACCGATGAAGGAGGCGACGAATTCGGTCTGTGGCCGGTCGAAGATCTCGAGCGGCGTGCCGATCTGCTCCAGACGACCGGCGGACATGACCGCCAGGCGGTCAGCCATCGACAGTGCCTCGTCCTGGTCGTGGGTGACGAAGATGGCGGTTACGCCTGTGCGCGCCTGGATATCGCGGATTTCGTCGCGCATCTCGTCACGAAGCTTGGCATCGAGATTGGAAAGCGGCTCGTCGAGCAGCAGCAGATCCGGCTCGATCACCAGTGAGCGGGCGATCGCCGCCCGCTGCTGCTGGCCGCCGGAGAGCTGGCCGACCTTGCGCTCGCCGAGCCCGGTAAGCTTGACGAGATCAAGCGCCTTCTTGACGCGCTCCTCTCGTTCGGTCCGGCCGATCTTGCGCATTTCGAGCCCAAACGAAATGTTCTCGGCAATCGTCATGTGGGGAAACAGGGCATAGGCCTGAAAGACCATGCCCATGTTGCGCTTGTAGACGGCGATAGACGAGACGTCCCTGCCGTCGAGCCTGATCGCGCCGGACGTCGGGGCGACGAGACCGGCAATCATGCGCAGGATCGTGGTCTTGCCGCAGCCGGAAGGACCGAGCAGGGCCAGCATCTCGCCGCGCGGCAGCGAGAAACTGACGTGGTCCACGGAAGGCTTCTGGGCGCCTGGATAGGTCTTCACGAGATTGTCGATGATGACGTGATGATCTGCCATGACTGCCAGTTTCCTTCAGATGGATCAGTTGAGTGCGATGACTTCGCGGTTGATGCGCTGGATCCAGGCCGAGTATTTTTCGGCGACGAAGTTCCAGTCGAGCGACATTTGAGCGGCCTGGGCTTCCTTCGAGCCGTAGATGCGTGCGGCAACGGCATCCGGCAGCTTCACCTTGCTGTTGACTGGACCATAGAAGCTCTTCTCGGCGAAGGCCGCCTGGGCTTCCGTGCCGAGCGCATAGTTGATGAAGAGCTGGGCCGCCTCGGCATTTTTGGAGTTCTCCACGAGGCCGATGGTGTTGGTCTGGCCGATCGAGCCCTCCTTCGGGGCCGCAACGCCGATCTTGCCGCCCTGCGTATCATGCAGGTATTGAGCGCGTCCGTTCCAGCAAATCGACAGATCGACTTCTCCGCTCTGGATCACGGCATAGCAATCCGGCGCTGGCTCCCAGGTGGAAACGTTCGGGGCGATCTGCTTGAGCATATCAAGGGCCGGATCGATGCTCTGCTTGTAGTCGGTGCCCTTCAGCTTATCGAGGATCGGCAGCAGGATGACGCCGCGGGTATCGCCGAGCTTCGCAGCAATCTTGCCCCTGTATTTCGGATCGGTCAGGTCGTTCCAGCTGGTCGGCGGCTGCTTGACCGTGTCGGTGTTGTAGAGGATTGCCAGGTTGTCCTGCGAAAACGCGACAGCCTTGTCACCGTCGAGGCGAGCCCAGGCAGGCATCTCGTCGAGCACCTTCACCTTGGCCGGATCGAGCTTGGTGAAGATGCCGTCCTTCGCCGCCTTGATGGCGACTGCGACGTCGATCAAGGCAATATCGACTTTCGGTTCCGCCCGCTGCAGGGTGAGCAGTGCAAGCGTTTCGGCAGAGTTTTTGCTCTGCTGATAGGTCACGCTGATATCGGGATACTTGGCCTTGAAGGGGTCGATGATGAATTTTTGGTAGTTGTCGGCGAACACGCCGGAAAAGCCGACGATATTGACCGTTCCCTTGACCGAGGCGTCCTGAGCCTGGGCGCCGCCCATGAATGCGAACAAGCTGGCCGCAACGACGCCGGCGCCGACCAGCATCCGCGAAATTCCGTTCTGCATGAATGTCGTCATGTCTGTCTCTCCAGTTTTGAGCGGGGCCATCTTCTACCGCCGCGCAGTTCCCAGGCTCGCAAATACGAGCCCTTCTTTCCCGTAGTTCGGCAATTTCCTTCCTGCCGGCGGCAAGCGCCGGCAAGGATCATGCGGTCGGTGTCCAGGCCCTATCGAGCAGCCGCAGCCAGTTCCTGCCCAAGAGCTTCAGGATGAGATCCTCGCTCCAGCCGCGCGCCAGCATGCGGGTCGTCAGGTTCGGCATTTCGGTCATCCGCTCGATGCCCTTCGGCTTGGAAATCTTGACTGACCCGAACTCCGTAAGTTTGCGCGCCGTGCCTTTGTCCTTGTTGGCCCATAGCAGCCAGGGACCGGGACGTGGACGATCGAGCGAGAAGTCGGTGCCGATGCCGACATGGTCTTCGCCGACCAGAGCGATGATGTAGGCCATGGCATCGAGGTAGTCCTCAACGGTAGCGCCATTGCCGGCGGCAAGGCCCGGCGCAAACAGGCTGACCCCGATCAGGCCGCCTTTTTCGGCGCAAGCGACGAAGAGTTCGTCCGGCTTGTTGCGTTTCACGTCTTTCAGCGCCCGAGGGAGGATGTGGGAAATGCAGACCGGGCTCTTCGACTGTGCGATGACGTCTGCGCTGGTCTTGTCGCCTACATGGCTGAGGTCGCAGAGCACACCGACGCGGTTCATTTCCGCCAGGACTTCTTTGCCGAAGCCGGTAAGACCGCTGTCAACCTCCTCCAGGTAACCGGCGCCGGAATAGTTCTGGGTATTGTAGGTGAGCTGCATGATGCCGACGCCGAGATCCTTGAAGATCTCCACGTAATCGAGCTTATCTTCCAGCGGAGAGGTATTCTGCCAGCCGATGATGATGCCGGTCTTGTTTTCGGCCTTCGCCGCGTGGATGTCGGCGACAGTGCGGACCGGGCGCAGGATATCGTCGTTCTCGCGCAGGAACCGCTTCCATTCCGACACATAACCGATGCCTTCCCGGAAATTCTCCCACAGGAGCGACGAGACGTTGACTGCGGTTAAGCCGCCGGCGCGCATTTCCTCGAATATCGGGCGGCTCCACTGGCAGGTCTGCAGGCCATCCACGATGATGGCATCGTCGTGCAGTTTCTTGGCGTCCGGTTTATCGGTGGCGGGCATCACGCGGATTCCTTCAATGCATCAATCATCTTTCGTCCGGCCTTGAGCGCCCGGTCGACGAAATCCAGGCGGTCCTGGCCCCAGAACAGCTCTTCGCCGATGACATAGGTCGGCGTACCGAAAATGCCGAGCCGCTCGGCCTCGGCGAGGTTTCCATGCCATTCGGCGACCACCGCTTCGGGCTGCGGATCGACGACCAGCGCGGCAGCCGCCTCGCCCGCGGTCGCAAGCGCGATGGTGCGCAGCGTAGTGAGATCGGCGATGTCGCGCTCTTCGACCCAGAGGGCGCGCTGGACGGCGAAGGAAAAGGATATGGCGTCGAGCCCGGCATTCTGGAGCGCGATGACGGCCTGCGCCGCCGGCTCGATCGTCCGGCAGGGATAGAATTTCGGTTTCAGGTTCAGCGGCATGCCGAGATGTTCCCGCCAGCGCCGCAGCTCCACCTCGTGATAGAGCTGCCGCGCGTCCGGCCGCTTGCGCAGCGGAATGCCCCCGTTCGCCTCGATGATGCGGATCGGCCGCAGGCGCACTGGCGCGCCGTTGTTGCGGGCAATCGCGATCGCCTTCTGCGCCCCGAAATAGGCCCAGGGCGACGAAATGCCGTAGAAGATCTGCAGCTCCAGGGTTTGCTCATCCATTGGCACGGGTCATTTCCTCATAAATGTCTGCATCGGTCCACTCGTCGCCGAGAAGTTCGGGCGTATCGAAGCCCAGGAAGCGATTGAGGTGGTAAGCGCGATCCTCGACGAACAGCGACCGCGCCAGTCCCGTCACAAGGCGCGTCGCTCCTTCGCTGATCGAAGGAATTCCGCTTGTGATCTTGCCGTGCGACGGAACTGCCGGAAAGGCAAAGCAGGAGATCCACGAAATGGCGGCCGACGTCGCCGGATCGAGGCCCGGTTTCGCCTGAAACTCGAAGGCCGGCCCCAGATACGGTGTAGATCCGATCCCCGCGTGCTCCCATCCCGCCGGCGGCGTGTAGACGTCCCGCCAGAGCAGGATTTTGTCCTGCAGCGCCGCAAATTCCGGCCGCCTGGCGAAATCGACGGAAAAGCCCGTGGCGAAGATCGCCAGATCGGCCGCATAGCGCCCTTTCGGCGTCACCACCTCCACTGCACCATCGGCCTCGACCAGATCGTCGACTGGGCTTGCAACATGGAAGAATGCATTCGAATGGCGCGACACCCGTAAAACGCTGTGACGCGGCGGCGGAATCTGAGCCCGCTCGCCGGCGACCATATAGGTCCATTTGTCGGCATCCGGCAGACCGAGATAACCATGCGTCATGCCCTGGCTGCCGACACCGGTGAACTTGTCGATGCGCGGGATATCCGGGCGGCGGACGAAGATATCGACGCGGGCAGCACCTGCCTCCAGGGCCGCGGCGGCATTGTCCATGGCCGAGGCGCCCGCCCCCACGACGGCAACCCGCCTGCCCTTCAAAGAGGACATGTCGATGAGATCGGCGCCATGCTTCACGAAACGCGACGGAACGCGGCTTGCGACATCCGGCAGCGTCGGTGCGCCCAGTCCATCGAGGCCGGTCGCCAGGACGACACGGCGGGCCAACACCTTCCGCACCGCCCCGTCATTGCTCAGGTCGAGCGCCACCAGGCCGTCCTGGCGGAATCCGAGGCCGGAAAGCGCGGTTTCGTTGACGACGTCGAGCTCGAGCACGCGTCGGTACCAGACGAGGTATTCCATCCACATCGGACGTGGGATCAGGTCCATGTCGATATAGGCCTGCTCGCCGTATTGCGCTTCGAACCACGCGCGAAACGTCAGCGACGGAATGCCGAGTGCCGGGCCCGTTGCGTCCTTGCGGGTTCGCAGTGTCTCCATCCGCGCGTAGGTGATCCATGGGCCTTCAAACCCCTGGGGCGCGCAGTCATAAGCCCGAACGTTGGAGATACCGACTCTCTTGAGAGCCGTTAGAGTGACCAGGCCGCAAAGGCCCGCGCCGATCACCGCAACGTCCAGCACTTCGGTGCCGTCGACTTCGGTCCGCGGCATCCAGCCCTTCGGTGGTTGATTCAGCCACAAAAGGTCGAGTTCGAGGCGCCGTTCGAGCGCCTCTAAGTTCGTTGGCCGATTTTGGTCGCGGGTTCGCATCAGGTTACTTTATTATGTGCAATTGACATAGATGTGCCGCAATGATGCGACATTAGAAATTTAACTCATTCCCCGAACTATGCAAGCACCGTGGGCGCGCCGAACCGCCGCCAAGGGAATTCAATTTTCAAGAATGTGTAGGATCGTAAAATCGGTCCGCGATTGGGTCAGTCTCGTTACAGGCGGAGCACGAACGAATCCGTGCAGCATCAGATCAATGATTATGCCGGATAAATCGTAGGCTAACCGTCCAGTCCGTCGATCGCCCGCGAGAATTAATCGAGACGCCCGCCTGTTCCTCGCATCTGGTCCGATGCGGCGGGCTCGAACCACGACAATCGCGAAAACGGGCGCGCAGGGTTTGAGGATGGTATGTGGAATGTGAGACGTGTGCCCTTCCACCCCTTCTGCCGCACCTCCCCGAATGTTGTCGCAAATGCCACCAACCGAAAGGCGCTACGACGCCGACAGTTTTGGCCCAATGGCGGATGCCGGTGCATCGAGAGAAGAGCCTGCACATGCCAAGGCGACATAAGATTATAAGACATTGAATTTCATCAGACGGCCAAAATAAGCGCCTATTCCTTTGGAGGATGGGTACTGGGAAGCCTGCAGCCGGTCATTTGTGTAAGCATGCTCTTCAGGTGAAAACACGCGGCGCTCTTTTTTATGTGCAGAGCTTTAAGATAAGCGCCCTTACGCTTTGTCCACGACCGAGATTTCCTAGATGATACAAGCCCTTTATGGGTCCTACTCGTCTTCTCGCCAGGCGTGAGCGACGAGGGCGCCAAAAATAGACGCAACAATCAGGACCAGCATATAAACCAGATATTTGATGTTGATATTGAACCAGTCGTAGGCAAAGAGAAACGCACTTACAACCGATACCGACGTAGCGATATACTTCATAAAAAAATGCCCCTAACGCGCAGATCGTGTCCTTTGGATTGCACTTGCACAAGCTGCGCGGCAGTTTCAGTGTGCAATGACGTCGCGTCTAACGGCCCCCGCTCATTGCTTCAACTGCTCAAGCCATTTTTTCATTGCACGTCAGCAATGCCCCCGAATGCGGTCTGTTCAATTCGTACTCCGGGGCGTCTTCTGGCGAGAGCACTATCCAAATCCGCATAGAATGCAAAGCCTCGGCACGCCGGCCGAGCTCCTGGACTGTTCGCGGCGAGGGTTTGACCTGGCAGCTCTACGGTGGCATCTTCCCTGTGCGCCCCGCGCATAGAACCCGGCTACTTCTCATTGTGTACTGAAATCGAAGCCCCCGCACCGCGTTGAACTGGCACGAAGGGAGAGTCTTGGATGCCTGGCCCGCAGCGTTCCGCCCTAGGATCCCTCGTATTGATAGCGGCCGTCATAGGTTTCGGCGTCGGCGCGTTTGCCTACACTGCCGGATGGCTCAGCCCTGACCGTCTTACGTCGACGAAGCTCGTAAATGCTTTGGCGCCTCCTGGCGGACCCGCTCTCGGACATCGGAGAAACCACGCAAAGGGCGTCTGCTTCACTGGCACATTCGAAGCGAACGGGAACGGTAGTGCGATTTCACGCGCGTCAATGCTTGGCGCCGGACAGTACCCTGTCCTTGGCCGCTTCAACCTCGCAACGCCGGACCCGAATGCTGCCGATCCGACAGTTCGAGTTCGGGGCATTGGCGTGCAGATCTCGGCGCCTGACGGCAACGTCTGGCGGATGGCTCTGATCGATCCTCCTGTTTTCGCGGTCTCTACGCCGCAAGGCTTCTACGATTTGCTTAATGCGTCTGCGAGCAAGAATCCGGAAGCGATGAAAGGGTTTGTGGCAGCGCATCCAGAATTCGCTGCGTTCGGCGAGTGGGCGACCACGGCTCCCTGGACGGCCAGCTACGCCGAGGTGGCTTTCAACAGCCTCAACGCATTCATGTTCAAGGATGGGTCGGGCGCAGAGCACGCCGTTCGTTGGTCTTTGCGTCCGGAGGCGCAGGCCGCGCCGATCACGGCGGAAGACTTCGCCAAGCTCGGCGCCAATCATCTTGAGCAAGATATAACCGAGCGCGTTGCGAGGTCGCCTCAGCGTTGGACGCTCGTGCTGACGGTGGCCGATCCCTCCGATCCAATATCAGATCCTACCAAGGCCTGGCCGCCGGGGCGGCGTACCGTCGAAGCTGGAACTCTGGTGGTGCAGAAAATAGAGCCGGAGGCGGACGGCCCGTGCCGTGACATCAATTTCGATCCGACCATCCTGCCTGATGGAATCAAGGTTTCCGATGATCCGTTCCCCGCGGCCCGCTCGGCAGCCTATGCCAAATCCTATGATCTGCGGACATCGGAAGCGAGCAGTTATCCTCGAACAGGAGCGAGCGCGAAGCCATGACGGACGGCATCAAGACACGATTCTCCACGATCCAGCGCTTGTTGCACTGGCTGATGGCGATAGGTATCCTGGCAATGCTATTCATCGGCGTCGGAATGGTTTCGACCATCGGACGTCAGTATGTGCCGCTCTTGCTGACGCACAAGACGCTAGGGATCGCCATTCTTGTCCTTGCCCTGGTTCGCCTCGTTATTCGCTTCATATCCGGCGCTCCACCGTTGCCCGCAGACCTTCCGGAACCGATGAAGCTTGCCGCCCATCTGTCCCACGTAGGTTTGTACGTGCTGATGATAGGGATGCCCTTGATCGGGTGGGCGATGTTGTCCGCCGCCGCCTATCCAGTCGTGCTCTATGGCGGCATAAGGCTCCCCCCGATACTGCCGCAGAGCGACGCCCTGCACGCACTCCTGTGGAGCGCGCATTACTATCTCGCCTTCGCGTTCTTCGCTCTTGTGTTGATGCATCTTGCGGCGGCGCTTTTCCACGGGCTCGTCCGTCGCGATGGGGTCCTCGAGACCATGCTGCCCGGCAGATAGCGGTAGTGTTCTTGGAACGCTTATCGTCACCGCCAGGCCGTCAACCGAGGTAGCGCTGAGTGTGATCATTCGGCCATAGAGTTTGCTTTCCTGGAACCGTCCATTGGCGGCCAACCACGAGTTCACGCCAGCCACGAAGCAGATCCGGCTTCCCGGAATCCCTGATTTCCTTTTGACCGAGAGACGGCATTTGACATGACCGATACCGTTGTTCTTCTCCACGGCATCAGGAGGACCAGCGCTTCCATGCGCAAATTTGAAAAGTACCTGCAGGCCCAAGGCTACATGACGCGCAACATTGACTACCCTTCGACCCGCTACCCCATCGAACGGATGGCGGAGATCGTTGCTGAGGAGGTAGAAGATGCGGCTGAGAGCGACGGAGAAGGCCGTCTTCACCTCGTCGGACATTCCATGGGGGGGTTGGTCATCAGGGCCATGTTGAAGAACTATCGGCCATCAAATCTCGGGCGGGTGGTGATGATCGGCACTCCAAATAATGGCAGTCAGGTCGCAGATTTCTTGAAGAAGGTGCCGCTGTATAAAGCAGCTTTCGGCCCCGCCGGCCAGCAGCTCGTCACCGATCAGAGCACGTTCGCCCATATTTTCAGTCCGGTGGATTTCGAACTGGGCATCATCGCCGGAACCCGAACCATCGATCCCGTCTCATCATGGATCATTGGCTATCAAATCACCAACGACGGTAAGGTAACGGTAGAAAGCACGCGACTTGCCGGAGCTGCCGACCATATCGCAATCGCGGCCAACCACACATTCCTTCCATCGAACAAAGTCATGTGGGCGCAAGCCCTTTCGTTTCTTCGAGACGGCAAGTTCCACCGATGACCGCCCTTGATGGGAGCAGAACCGATGACTCCGCTGCTATGGGATACTTCGGTCTCAAAGCGCCAATTGTGCTCATATTGTTTTCATGATCTTTTCGCGCCAACTGCGCCGGGCCGGGGGAGAACCATGTGTCCAATCCAGCAAGAACAACTTCAGCGGATATTGATCTTCGGGAATGGCGGGACCGGTAAGAGCTGGCTCGCTCGCCAGATTGGTATCTTGATCGGCCGTCCAGCGATCCATCTCGATGATTTGCGTTGGGTTCCCGGTCAGTTTGGCGTAGCGCGAAACAATCGGCTCGTGTTCGACGAGGTCGTTGAAGCTGCAAAAGCAGAGGCCTGGTTGATGGAAGGGGTCTATGGCTGGCTGGCGGAGGGTGTACTGGGACGAGTGACGACCTTGGTGTGGATCGACCTTCCCGAAGATGAATGCGTCGCAAATGCAACAGCTAGGGGCACTCAAGGTGGCGGCAGCGAGGAAAGTTTCAAAGAATTGATCGAGTGGATAAAAGAATATCGCCAGCGCGAGAACTCTTCGACCTCCTATTCAGGGCATCAGAAGCTATTCGATGCATATGCAGGTTCCAAAATAATTCTCAGGAACAGGGCTGAGATCGGCGCATATGTAGACAGTGTCCGTGCAATGACCGCTTAGGGCAAGCCGAAGCTCCTGCGGCTCCTCACTCATATTACTATTTACTAATCAATATTCTAGTATACCGTCGGAGAGCGATCGGCACCCATGCCAGACGTCGCCTTGCGACAGGCCCTTGGAGGGGCGCGCGCATTCGGCCGACCGTAAGTCGCGAACGGGCCCTCGCAATTGCGGCCTTCGGGAGGAGTATTATGAAACAAATGAAACGCAAGAATGCTGCCTTGTTTTTCGCCGCGTTGATGCTGGGCGTGGCACCTATGGCTGCATCCCACGCTGCCGACAAGCCGACGCTCGCATTCGTCGTCAACGGAGCTTCCGACTTCTGGAAAGCCGCCGAAGCGGGGGTGAAGAAGGCGCAGGCCGAAATGCCGGATTACACCATGGAGCTCAAATATCCTGAACAGGCGGCCGTCGCCATTCAGCAGCGGCTGATGGAAGATCTCGTCAGTGCCGGCGTCAAGGGGATCATGGTTTCCGCCGTCGATCCCAAGACCCAGACGGACGGCCTCAATAAGATCGGCTCGCAGACGGCTCTCTTCACCACCGATAGCGACGCACCGAAGACCAATCGCGTCGCCTATATCGGCTCCTCGAACGTCGATGCCGGCAAGCAGGCCGCCGAAATCGCCAAGAAGGCGATGCCGGACGGCGGCAAGTGCATGGGCTTCGTCGGCTTGCTGGGTGCCGATAATGCTCGCGAACGTATCGAAGGCATGAAGGAGGGGCTCAAGGGCACCAAGATCGAGCTTGTCGACGTTCGCGGGGACGACATCGACCAGACCCGTGCCAAGAAGAACGTTGAGGATGCGCTGGTCGCCAGCCCCGATCTGACCTGCATGGTAGGCTTCTATTCTTACAACACGCCGCGCATCTATGAGGCGCTTCGTGACGCAGGCAAGCTTGGCCAGATCACCGTCGTCGGCTTTGATGACGACCCGATTACACTCGGGGGCGTCAAGGAAGGCACAATCGCCGCGACCGTCGTCCAGCAGCCGTTCGAATGGGCCTATCAGGGCATGAAACTGATGGCCGCCTACCTCAAGGGCGACAAGTCCGGCGTTCCTGCCGACGGTTTGATCATTATCCCCACGGTCATCATCGGCAAGGATGACGTGGACAAATATGCCGCCAACCTAAAGGCCATGGCCGGAAAATAAACCGGCTTCACGGCGGCGGCGGCCCTCGCCGCTGCCGCGGATCACCTCGACACTTACCAGCAGTCACGGGCAGGCGATGAATCATAGCAGCGACATCCCCTCACCGGGCGTGCCCTCAACGCCGTTCCTTTCTCTTTCCGGAGTTGGCAAGACCTATCCAGGCGTGGTTGCACTCGAGGGTCTTTCAATGGACATCGTGCCAGGCGAGGTCATCGGCCTTGTCGGCGAAAACGGGGCCGGAAAATCGACATTGATGAAGATCCTCGGCGGCGTGATTGCCCCCGACCGGGGAAAGATCCTGCTCGACGGGACAGAGCTTCGTCACCTCACTGTGGAATCGAGCATCTCGTCCGGCATCGCCTTCGTGCATCAGGAACTCAATCTCTTTGAGAATCTCGATGTCGCCGCCAATATCTTCCTTGGGCGCGAACCGCTGAAGGCGGGACCTTTCAAGCTCGTCGATCGCGATCGACTAAGGGACATGGTGAAGCCGCTTCTGAAGCGCGTGGGCGCGCATTTTTCGGCCGACACACCAGTGGCATCGCTCTCGCTTGCCGAGCAGCAGATGGTGGAAATTGCCAAGGCGCTATCCATCAACGCAAGGCTGGTCATCTTCGACGAACCAACATCCAGCCTTCCGTTGGCGGAAACCGAACGGCTGCTCAATATCATCAAATTGCTGAAGGCGGATGGCATCAGTGTGATTTTCATCTCGCATCGCCTCCACGAGGTTGAGCGCGTCGCCGACCGGGTCGTAGTCCTACGCGACGGTGCCCTTGTCGGCACACTCGCCAAAAAGGACATTGGTCACGATCAGATGGTCAAGCTGATGATCGGCCGGGAGCTTGCGGCCCGTACCGCAAAACCGCAGCGCTCACCGGGATCAGTGGCGCTGAAAGCAAGCGGCGTGCGCACCGCGGCCTATCCCAGTCGCCCCGTTGATCTTGAAATGCGGTATGGAGAAATCCTGGGGCTTGCCGGCCTCGTCGGGTCGGGCCGCACCGAACTCGCAAGGGTACTCTTCGGCATAGACCGGAGTTACGGCGGGACTGTTCTGCAGGACCACCGGGAAATTGTGCTTCGTTCCGCGCGGGATGCCGTTGCTCGCGGTATTTTCCTGGTCCCGGAGGATCGCAAGCGTAACGGCATACTTCTTGATTTCCCGATCGCCCAGAACATAACCCTTGCCGACCTTCCCGCGCTTGCCAGCCGCTTCATGCTTTCCGCCGAGCGGGAGATTGCGGCGGCCGAAAAGCAGCGCGTTCGCCTCGGCATCAAGGCGCCCTCCGTTTCGACCCGAACCGGCACTCTGTCGGGCGGCAACCAGCAAAAGGTGGTGCTTGCCAAGTGGCTGTCGATGAACCCGAAGGTGATGATCTTCGACGAGCCGACACGCGGCATCGACATCGGCGCGAAGAACGAGATCTACGGACTTATGCGGGCGCTTGCCGATGCCGGAGTTGCGATCCTGATGATCTCCAGCGACATGGAAGAGGTGATCGGCGTTTCCGACCGCATTGCCGTCATGCATGAAGGCCAGATCGCCGGCATCCTCGATGAGGATGAGTTCAGTCAGGAAAGCGTCCTTTTGCTTGCTGTCGGTAAAGGCGTAAAATAGCAGCTGCGGCAATATAATCGGGTATCGGGAATGGATCTCGCATGGTCAAAAAAGATCTTGGACTGCTGCTTCTGATCGTCGTCGTCGGTATCGTCGTCGCCATCATCAATCCGCGCTTCCTGCTGCCGATCAACCTGGCGAATACCGCCAACCTGATCGGCCTGTTTGGCATCCTGTCGATCGGCCAGGCCTATGTCATCATTACTGGCGGTATCGAACTTTCCGTGGGCTCGCTCGTAGCCCTTCTTGGCGTGCTATTTGTCGATTTCGTCGCGGTCCAGGATATCTCATGGATGCTGGCCCTACCGCTCATTCTGGTGCTCGGCGCGGCGATAGGTGCTATTCACGGCTTGCTGATCACCCGGCTGAACCTGCAACCCTTCGTCGTCACACTCTGCGGCCTCCTCATCTATCGCGGGGCGGCGCGCTTCTATACGGCCGACGGAACGGCGGGCTTTGCGTTCGGTCAGAACTTCCCGGACCTCGAGTTTCTGACCGCCGGACGGTTTTACGGCGTTCCCAACACCTTCATTGCGCTCGTCATCATTTCCGTGGTCATGTGGGTGGTACTGCATCGCTCTGTCTTTGGGCGTTATCTCTACGCGATCGGCAAGAACGAGGAAGCGGCCCGCTATTCCGGTATACGTACCGGCCGGATGGTGATGTCGGCCTATGTCATCTGCGGACTGCTTACGGCGCTTTCGGCGATCTATTTCGCCATGTATACACGCTCGATCTCGCCGGCAAGCCATGGCCAGTTCTATGAACTCTACGCGATTGCCGCTGCCGTACTCGGCGGCTTTTCGCTCCGCGGCGGCGAGGGATCGATCGTTGGCGTCGTGCTCGGGACGGTCCTGCTCCAGGAGTTGCAGAACCTTGTTAATCTGCTTGGCATCCCATCGTCGCTAAATTTCGCCGTCATGGGTGGTGTAATCCTCGTTGGCGTCCTCATCGACCAACAATGGCACGCAATCCGCGCGCAGCGGCGCCTCGTATCAGCAGCCAGGCAGACCGAGGCCCGTGTTCCGGACGAAGGCACATTGCCGGTGGTTGCCAATCAGGATTAGCCTGGTGGATGGGACCAGTAAATAAGGCTGCCGCCAGCAAACCATGCAGCCTCTTCTGCCTTGGCATGCAGATGACCCCGCCGGCTGCCAGACCTTCAGATCCTCGTTGAAGCACGTCGCTGCCGCCACAGCTTGATGGAAAACCCTTGACCTTGCCGGCTCCAATAGAACCGCTAAACTGAAAATATCCTTGGGCGCCTCCCGCACGACTCCCATTCAAAGTGGAAGACGCTGTGGCCCTCACAATGCCGTCTTTGTGTAACTGCATCGCAACGTTTGACGTGTAGCGTCGGGCAATGTTCTGGCACGTCGTCCGAAAAGCGATTTCGAAAATTGTGCTCAGCCTCGTGGTGTTGGCATCATTGCATGCGACACAGGTTGGGGCTGCTGAATCTATGGAGATTCGAAGCTCTTGCTGGGCCTCCGGCATTTTGTCGGAGGACCTACTTACCATTGCCAACTCGCCTGCACGTTGGAATTGCCAAGACTGGACCTACTCGCTTGACGGCGAACGGGCGCTGCTACGTTTTGAAATCGGCCCCGATGATGCCCTTCCACAATATGTCTTTTCCAGAAGAAGCGCACTCGCGAAAGTGCATCTGCTGGCGATCGACCGGAACGGCGAAGTGCGCCAATCCTCCTTCCCTGCGGGCGACCTATCTAGCTCTCTGCGTGGCGGATATTTCAAAGTTCCTCTACCGGGCATAACCCGCGACACGCAACAAGTCGTCGTTGCTTTCGATTTGCCGAGCCACCGGATGACGCTGGAAAGAGCTTATCTGTCACCACCAGAGGCAGCTGCCGGCCCCGATTTTTTGCGTTCACTGGTATTTCTCTCCGTCCTTTCCGGCATGCTGTCCATGCCGCTCATTTTCAATGCTGCCTTTTATCGGGTCCTGCGCGAGCCTTTCGTGCTTTGGCATTCCGCGCTCACGCTCTCGTTGCTGGCCACGATCCTGACCTCATCGGAACTTGCAGTCGTTCTCGTCGATCCACCGGCGATGACGCTAAGTTGGATGACGACCATGATCTTCGGACTCACCGTTGCTTCCGGGGCGTTATTTACCCACAGCTTCATCGAACCAAGTCATATGCATCCCTTGCTTCGACGGGCGCTCATCTATTGCGCCGTCTGGGCGGTGCTCCTAAGTGCATTTCACGCAACTTTCCCCTTTGTTGCACGACCCATTCAGTCAACTGCGTACACTGCAGCTTTTGCGCCGGTGCTGGTCATTTTCTTCTTGTCAGTTGCTGACGCGCTTCGGCGCGGCAGTCGAGCCGCAAAGTTTCAGGCGATCGGCTATATACCAATGATCATGTCCGGACTGGTGCGCTTGATCACGGGCGTGGTTCCATGGCTGGAGAGCAATGACGCGATGCTCCTGTTCTATCTGGGTTGTGCATGCGAAGTCCTGTTCACCACACTTGGCGTTGCCGACCGTTTCATGACGATCCGGCGCCAGCGCGACAAGGCACGCTTTGAAGCTGATGCTCTGAAGAGTATTTCTGAACGTGACGCGCTGACGGGACTGCTCAATCGCCGGGCGATCGAACAGAATTTCGAAAAATACCGCGATGAAGGCTACCGCGCGCTTGCCGTGCTCGACCTGGACCACTTCAAGGCAATCAATGATGCCCACGGCCACGGGACCGGTGACGCGGTACTGAAGGCCGTGGGAGAGGTCCTCCAAACAGACCCGCAAGTTCGTGCATTCCGCCTCGGTGGCGAGGAATTCGTACTGCTCGTGCGCGGAGAGGATGCCCAGTTGCGGGCCGAACGCAGCCGACAGGCGATCCCCTCCGCCGTCGCAAACGCAGTTCCAGGCCTCGGCCATCCCGTTACTGCCAGCATGGGTATTTCAGACGCACCGCCAAATGCGGATGTGAGGTTTGCAGAGCTTTATAAACAAGCCGACAAGCTGCTTTACGACGCCAAACTTTCCGGGCGTAACCGAACCAAATCAACACTCTCGCAGAAGCCGAGGGATGATGCGAATCCAATGATCGATGGTGCCGTCAAACACGCGCGATCAGAGAAGCTGAGCTCTTGAACTGATACGAACCGACGCGCCGGCAGCACGCCGATCGTGGCGGTATAGACAGTGCCGATCGCAATCTTGCGCGTCGTCTTGTCGGCACCCGACCGGACGATCTCGGCCGACAGATCCACTTCGCCTAGGATCCTGACAGAGCGTTCGTAGAACGCCGCCCCTGCCCGCGTCAGTTCCACCCGACGTGTGATGCAGATGAACAGTTGCACGCCAAGCTCGGACCCTTCGCAAGCCGCCGACATCAACTTGACGGTGTCGCACAGGGTTGGAGCTTCTAGGATGAGACGAGCTTCCGAAAGCGTGGCCTGACGACGAAACTGTCCCCTGGCCATTCGCGGGATGCCGTGCCGTCGAGTGGGCGCCGACTAAGCGGGCAATGTCAGACTAAGGTGCCGATGGCCCCGAGAAACGCCGGATCAACTCCTGGGCACGCTGACAATTGGCGCTCCCCCCAACGCAGGCGAGCTCAAGACAGTGCGTTCGGCGGCTGGTGCAACACGTATGAGACTATGGCGGCCCTGCGCCCGATATTGAGCTTAGCGAAGATTCGCCGGATATGCTCGCGCACGGTATAGCCGCTGATACCCAGTCGTCGCGCGATTTCCTTGTCGGAATTGCCTTCTCCGATCAGCGAGGCGATCTGCAATTCGCGGCGGGTGAGGATCTCGGCGGCGGCCGGTGTCGTGAGGGCGTTGTTGTTTGTGGGGTAATCGGCATCAAAGATCAGATACTGCGCGCCTGCGCATTGCAGCCAGCCGATGACCGCCACTTCCCCAGCGTCGCTGCCATTGTCGTCGAAGCTTTGTCCGCATTCGGTATAGGCGACCGCGACGAAGGGATGTCCATCTACAGCGAAGAAGGCTGCGCGCGGGAAGTCCTCGTCATCGACCTTTGCCACAATGTCGGGATCAGCCGACAACCGTTCTGCTTGCATGGCCATATCAAGGCGCTCCTGCGCTCAGGAATTTAAGAAGACTGCCTGGCAAGCCAAGCCAAAACCAAGCGCGACTTATCGATC
Source organism: Hyphomicrobiales bacterium (assembly GCA_900473185.1). GTDB lineage: Bacteria > Pseudomonadota > Alphaproteobacteria > Rhizobiales > Rhizobiaceae > Rhizobium. Next base: position 342,794 of record UCKU01000006.1, read on the forward strand.
AACTGATGGTTGTTTTATTGCGAACTTTAGCATCAATTAGGTTGCAGCACTTCAAAAAAAGTCGGTACCGTATCAATCCGCTTTGACACACGAGCGCCGAAGCCGGCATCAATATTTTGGCGAAGGTCAGGCGTCAGCCTAACACCGCGGTTGAACAACCCCGCCGGCGCCATCGGCACGCCCGGCCGGCAGCCCCAGGCGCCGCTCGCATGCGGCTGCGGACCGGCAGTGTGGACGGCAATAACCTGCGGCGGCTCACTGTAGCGCCGTTGTACCCAAACCGGCGCGCCGCTGTGTCCTGGACAAGTATCGACGCTGTAGAACAATTGGCGCTGAGCTACCCGGTCGAGGCGCTCCGAGTGCTCCCATTGCGTGCCCGTCGGCTTGTCTGCCGGATAACCCGAAATGTGCACCAGGCGTCGCGAGCGCAGCCATTCCAAATCGACTAAGGACGGCGCCCAGAGGCGAAAGAAGCCCGGAGATGGCGCGAAGGGGCGCGCTAGAAAAATCAGACCGACATCAGTCTCACCCGAAGGGCGCCGACGATCGCCGGGATGCACGCGCCAGTTACTGGCCCATTGCGAACCGAACGGATTGATCTTGTTTCTCGTTCATCGCCGGACTTTCGGCGACCCGAGACGCTTACTGGCGGGAAGGCTTGCGAGAAATCATACGCAGGTCCGTCGAAGATTGGACTTAGGGTTGAACCGGGCGTTGAGACGCGAAAGCAAGTTTAGTAGGCCCACACCTAAGTGTAGTTCCGACATCCGGTACAACGATCTAAATTGGCCTGGCTCCTCGGATCCTCCCAACAAGGAGACACTGGATCCGATTTCGCTCTGGCAACTCGGCTACCCGCCGCCGAGACCGACGAATTCGGTCCGTCGGCAGGTCGCCTGCCCAGCCGGCGACCTGGTCGTCGAGATGGCTATCCCAATCGGGGTCCATCCTGCGGTTCCTTGCACCGCCAATCGGATTTGGCGGCTGCGGGCAAAAAGCTCACGCTCACCCCGGAGGAAGCCACGTTGATGCTTCTCCAAGAAGACCGACATTCGATGACCACTACGCCCAACACAGACAAACGTTTGATCAAAACGAGACCCCATTGGTCGGAGGCCGGTTTGGCTTGCTTTTTGGTAGTTGCATGCGGCGCATTGGTCTGGGCTTCGTTATGGCTCGATGAGAAGACGGGTAATGCAGACGCTCGACCAGTTATGGCCTTTTCTCCTTCGGTACAGATCGCAAAGCCGTTCGCAGACGACTCGACTTGCTTGAAAGGGTGCGCTCGTCGAGCTCCGTGACCTTTCGACCTCATCGAGCCAAACGGGCTGCCCAAGAACGAGTGTTCGACGACCGTTGCGACAGGCGTAGGAAACCTTTGGAACCTGTCGTGATTCGCGCGTTTGCCAATGCTGCTGTCGTTCAAACGACGCAACTATCGACCGAGGCGGTGGAATACCATGCCGCCTCGGTCAAAGCTGTCAGCGAAGAAAGTTGAGAGCCTGCTTCCCGAATGCGCAGCTCGAACGAATTGATCGTCGGCGCCATCACGTCAGCATCGCCGTTGGCAACAAGAACAGGGTGATGACTCTCACTCAGCTTGGACGGATCTCCCTGTCCCCAAGCATGAATGGCGGCCAGCTGTGCGCCGATGGTCGCATTGCTGACGGCAGCATCGCGATCACCCTTTTGTTCGTTCAGCCGGCTCACGACCGGGTCGTCTTCCTCCCAACAATAGATCTCCAGGCCGCTCGTCTTCGAAAGTCATCATCCTTGCTGCCAACGTTGGCACTGACCATCGTGTGGAGAGGCGAGACTGTCACATCTCCAACTGACCCAACTGTCGAATCACGAACAGCACTGGCCTCGAAACGTCGCATAAACCCAACGCCATTTGAGATCTCCACGTGACGACTTGGGCAATCCGGGAAAAATCCGCTCGGCCACAGCAAAGTAAAATCGATTAGCAATAGCCGGAACGGTTGACCTCTGAAGGTCTGGCTGCTTTGGAAAGCTGCACTTCGATAGAGCAATGATTTTTCGTTGAGGTCGAATTCTTAGCGGTTTCGGCCCCTTGCTACGGTGAGATTGTATGACGTCGGATTTCAACGCAGAACTCCATGCCCGGCCCTCCATCTACTTTACCGGCCCCGCCTTCGTTGAACACATCGCGCTTATGCCGTCCGCCCTCCCCGCCTTGCACGGCAGCCGTTATCTACCCGACGAAGACAACAATGACGATCCGCGAACACAGGTAGAGCACCACACCGAATTTGTGACCATCACGCGTGTCACCCAATTCGACACAGACGTTAACGCTTGGCCGGCATCCAGCCTTTCAGTCGATGATATTGCCGCGCTGGTAGGATTGGATGCGCCGCGTCGCATATCCCGTGTCGGTATCCTGGTGCTTGGGCCCGCACCTGCGGAGCTCGGACCAACCCTTTCAAAGCTCGGATTTCGCGATACCGCTGCGTCTTCGATTGGCGGAGGGGCGGCGCAGGTATGTTCGGATTTTCGGGTTCAAGACGACAAGACGAGCCGCATCCTTCTCTTCAACAACGAGTTGAACGCCTACCGCCTCGGCAGGATGGTGCGCAGGATCTATGAGATCGAAACCTATCGATCCATGGCTCTGCTCGGTCTGCCCGAGGCCCGCCGGCTGGCTCCTCTGCTCGGGGATTATGACAAGAAGCTCGTGCAATTGACGAACCGAAACCAGTCGACGCCGACTACTGAGCACAAGAAACTGCTCGACGAAATCTCCGGCCTGTCCGCCCAGATCATTTCGGCGGCAGCAGAAACACGCAATCGTTTCGGCGCCACTGCCGCCTATGCAAAAATCGTCGAGGAACGAATTGGTGAGCTACGCGAATCCCATGTTCCGGGCTTTCAGCGGTTTGGCGTTTTTGTCGCGCGGCGCTTCCGACCTGCCGTTCGAACCTGCGAAGCGACAGCGTTGCGCCTAGATCAGCTCTCCCACGCAACCATGCACCTGATCGACCTTCTGCAGACACGCATACAAGTCGAGATCGAATATCAGAATGCCATCCAGATCCAGGCGATGGCGGACCGGGCCGCCACACAGGTCAAGATCCAGAGGGCAGTGGAAGGATTTTCCATCATTGCCATCAGCTACTATCTTCTGAGCCTACTCAAAGTCGCCTTCGAGACAGCCGATCACGCTGGCCTTCACATCAGCCCGTTGGCGATGCTTGTGTCGATCCCACTCGTTATCGGAGCCGTTGCAATCTCCATACTGCGCGTGAAACACGCGCTTTCAGCGCATGACTGAACACCCAATTCCACGCGAAATGCTTTCCAGGGCGATCACCAGAATAACGGAAAGCCTCATTCTCAATCAAAGACTGAAATACCCAAACCCTTGAGTGGGCAACACGTCGACAGGATCACTCGCAGGATACCTTGCTATTCGGCCCTCCCCCGGTTTCATGAACCCGACAGTCCGCCCCACACGGGACCGGTTCAGCGCTCGTCACCCGATCCGCCAAGATCGGTCCTGAGACAAGGAAGCGTATCGGAGCTTTCAGCATAGCGGCTGCGCGCCCGAGCGCCGGAAAGCGGGAATTCGCGTCACACGAGGGCGTGAGGAAGGGCAGCCGCAGGAGCTTGAGCGAAAGGATCAAGCTCGTATGCCTTGCGAAGATTTGCGATCTCCGCAACGATCGCGTCATACACGTCCGCCTGCTTGGCGCCCTTCACGACCAGTGTGTCCACGAAGCCTTCAAGTTTCAGCCGCAGGTCTTCCCGCCAATCGACGCTCATCACCGTTCCTCCTGCTGAAGACGGACGTTCCGGCACGTAAGGTTCTAGGTCGGGCAATGTGTCGAAGTGCGGGGCCTCGAAGCGGCACCCTCTTCCGGTTCGGGATCGGGGGACGGCTCTTCGCCGCGGATGCGGTCGGGATCGCGTGGCGGCGTATCGACTGGCGGGGGTAATATCGGCGGTACGATAGGTTCGTTCGGCACAGACATTGGGGTTGCTCCTCGCTGGCAAAACGTGGGAATTGAGCGCGAGTTCCGTTGACGCTCGACCCTTCCAATCCCATTTGCTCCGATATGCCCAAAACGAAGACGAAAAAGAAAGAATGCGACGATCCCGAGCTGATCAGGGAATGGCCGCTTCCGGTAACCGCGACGCTTGGATCCGCGATCCGGGTCAAGGGAATCCTGCAGGAAATCCGCTCCCGGCTGCCGTCGGCGGTCAGGAAGTCGTTGGACATGCAGGCGAGTGCACTCACCCTCATCATGCCGGAGACTTCCAAGACGGCGTTCCGAGCCACCTCGACGGCCGTCGCCACGGCACTGACGGACATCGCCAACCTTCCGATCATCCCTCGGGAGATCGAGGATATCCTCACGATAACGGCTTCAGAACGAAAGCGTTGGGTGGATGACGGTCGCCTGCCGAGCGCCGGAACGCGAACGGTCAGATTGCAGGGGCGGGCCAGGAAAATTACGTTCCACGTATTCGATCCCCGTGTCGTTGAAGATTTGCTCGACCGCGCCGCCGTGGACGAATGGCGAGAGGAAGACGCGGCGGCGAAGGCAGAAAATCGCAGACGCGCCGCGTACCAGGCGAAGCTGACGCGTTTGCTGAAAAAGCAAGAGAAAGCCGGGCGAACTGAACAGAACGCTGACGAACCTCTGCGCGGATTGAGCGGATGGGAGGAATTCGGGAACGACGGCCTGCTGCGCTAGGATTGCTGGCATTGCATTCCTCTGTGATCGCTGGGTTATCGCGCTTCACAATGGTTGTCGAAAACTTTGCGGTTTACGTCCGCGCTGTGCCCACATTGCGCACTCGCAGCGAAACTACCTACGACTTCGGCTTAAAGAATCTATTGGCTTCGTTCATCGCATTCCGGGCGGAGCCATACAGCTTGCCCACCGCATCGCGCATTTCGGAAAACGCCTGCACCGTTCGCGGCGAGATGTAGTCGCCTCTGGCTTCGGCGTTGAGCCGCAAAGCTCTCTCGCAATCGGCGGCAATTTTATCCAGCTCCGGGGAAACCTTATAGAGCCGCTCCAAAATGGCTTCGATGTCGCCCTTGGCGCGTTCCGACATTCGTTCTGACATCCAAACCTCACCCCTGCGTGGCGCACCACATTTAAAGCAACGTTCCCTGCTCGTCTTTGTCAGTCACTGTTACTTCCGCGTCGCCACGACGGCGAAGTTCGGTCTCCGCGCTGAAACGGACGTCGGTATCCCGATCGCGAGCGAACACTTGCAATGTCGCAATATCCAGTTGATCCCAGCTCTTGCCGCGCTCGGTGCCAGAAGGCACTCGTGGCAACAGTCCCGGCTCTCCGCTCCATTCCACCAACTGCTCGAAGGTGGACTCATTCAGCATGTCTCGCAGATGGTGTGCGGTCACGTACGCGTCGGGCATCGCGCGATGGGCGGGAAGGCCGATCGCGTGCACCAATCCCTCGGGCATGCGCAGATAACGGAGCATCTGGTTGGAAAACCTGGGCAGTTGAGGCCACAGACGAAGTGCGCATTTCCACGTACATATCCAGGCCGCTCACCGGTAAATCTGGGCGTACAATAGCGCTGCTCGAAAGCTGCCCGATGCGCAGCCAGTGCGATTGCCCCACCCTGCGGCCGTAAGATGCTGGACGCGACCTCTTTCCAGAAAGGTGCTGTCGCCACCTCGACATCCAAGATGTGATGGATTGCCATCGTATCAGGAGAGATTGGTCTCCCTGGATTTATGAGCAGCGAGCCGCGCTCATCATCAACCCGCCAAACGCCGTCATTCCCAAGAACGACGTCCTGCCATCCGATCTCGCAAACATCATTCGGGCCGTTCCCACCTGTTTCGAGGTCTATGACCCGGATGCGAGATTCTTGATTTGCAGGAGTTAATGCGATCCCGCCGCTATCAATCAACATACCTGGATATTTCGGCGCTCTCGCGGAAAAGTCCAGAGACCGATCCGTCGGCGGTCGACAGGCTTGCCAACTATTTTCCCAACCCTAACGTTATGGCCATGGCCCAGTTAAGATTTCAGCATCTAAGAATTGGGCTGAGCAATATTGGTCCGCAATCTAGGTTTTCACTGGATGGCCGTCCGATTTTCATGGCGTGATCCTAGTCACCTTGGAATCGGATGAAGCCAACCGTATCGTCGATATCCTGAACCCTCGCGACATTGCTAAAAGAGGCCTGCTCCACCACTGTCGCTACTCCATTCTAGAGAATGTTCTGAGCAGCGGATCAGCACCGCGATCTATTTGGCAACTCCAAATCGCAGAAGTGGACCGGCGGTCGTCTCGCCGGTCCGGAAGAATTCGTTCCAGATTGCCCGCCGCAATCACGCTGCAACAAGCGTTGCGATTTTCGCTTTCACGGCCGGAACGACCTCCTGCCCATACAGCTTGATGCCCCGCTTAAGGGACTCATGTGGCATCGTGCCGATGCTGTACTTCAACTGAAAGCGCTGAATACCGAGCGTCTCGATGACCGGAGCGAGCTTTTCGGCCACGGTGTCCGGCGAGCCCACGTAAAGCGAACCCTGATCGATCTCCGCTTCGAATTCTCTTTCCGTGACAGGCCCCCAACCTCGTTCACGACCGATGCGATCCCGCATTGCCCGATAATGAGGCCAGAACTCGGCCTTTGCCTCGGCATCAGTCTGCCCGATGTAGCCTGGCGAATGAACGCCAACAGGAAGCGTCGGTTGGTTCAGCTTTTCCAACGCCTGGCGATACAGGTCGACGTAGGGTGCAAAGCGATAGGGACTTCCGCCGATAATAGCCAACATCAGGGGTAGACCGTATTGGGCGGCCCGGATTACGGAGTTCGGACTGCCACCAACGCCAAGCCAGGTCTTCAATGGCCCCTTCTCCACGAGAGGAAACACCCGTTGTCCGGTTAATGGCGCCCTGGTCGTGCCGGACCAGGTCACAGGCTGCTGGTCCAGAAGCTGGGCAAATAGCTCAACCTTCTCCTCAAAAAGCGTCTCATAGTCGTCGAGCGAATACCCGAACAGCGGGAAGGACTCTGTGAAAGACCCCCTCCCCAGGATGACTTCTGCACGGCCATTCGAGGCAGCATCGACAGTCGCGAAGCGCTGAAACACTCGCACAGGGTCGTCGGAACTCAATACGGTCACCGCCGAGCCAAGTTTGATCCGATCAGTCACTGTTGCGATTGCAGCCAGGACGGTTTCAGGAGTGGAGATCGCAAAGTCTTCGCGGTGATGTTCGCCAATACCAAAGAAATCGATACCGACCTCATCAGCAAGGACGGCCTCTTTGATGACGTTGCGAATGACCTGGGCATAGCTTTCAGGTTGGCCGTTTGGAGCGTGCGTTACGTCACCAAACGTGTCCAATCCGAACTCGACATCGGAGTTTGTCATCATCTTTTTTTCCCTCGGGCCAGGTCGGCCATGTTTGCCGACGCCCTCTCACGTGGATTTTGGGAATTAAGTGATGTGCCGGGCTCGGAAATGAAATGGCGAAAAATTCGATCGTCACGATCGAAATCGTCGAACGGCGCGAACTACGCAATGCCCCCGTTCGGTGCAGCTTAGTCCTCGCGGGGTTCAAGAGCACTCCAGAGTGACAGGATTTCATCCCGTCCGTCGCGTTTTGTGACATCGATATTGAAGGGATATTGAGCAGGCATCTCGTAAGCTCTTCGATCAGTTGGTAGAGCGTGGTCGGAATAGTCAATAAGCGCAAGAAAGCGCATTGGTGGGCCTGAAGCCCTGGCTGCAGGCGGGGTTCCTGGAATGCCCTGGTTGATATTGAAAATCGCCGCGATTTGAATTGTGGGCTGTCGTGCACGCCGAAACCAACGCGGCTATCCCGACCAGCAAGCAGCCGATCGCTATATTCCGAAGCCTTTGCGTCATTATCACCTCCCATAAGGGGCTACACTTATCCACGCAAAATGGTGCTCTATTCGATGGTTGCGAGGCCGCAAGCATAGCAGATCTGCAGTGAAAAACGCTTTACGCAAAGCCGTCCCTCCGATATCTCCGCCGCACGTCAAATCGCCTGCCGAGTCTGTCGGTTTTTGCGCTTTGAGCAACAAAAAGGGCGCTCCCCGGAAACGGGTTGAGCGCCCCATAACTTTTCTACGGAACACGTCGCGGCCCGGAACTACCCTAGCGATCGATTTGGTGAAGGGATGACGTTCTTCGTCCCCTCGCCCTGGTCGGGTCGACGTTCTGTTCATGGAGTCCAGCTTCCGCCGTGTCGCGGTCCCGAGACACCCTGATCGAACATTACAAAAAGTGCCGTGCACCTCTGGCGTCACCGGGAGGCTTTATTAGGCCGAGAATTTTACCGTCACGCCGCGCTGCCGAAAGTAAGCCTGCATGAGCTTTCTACCAGAACGATTGTTCTGGACGAGCCTTGCCGGGTCGAATACGGCCTCTTTCAAACCCTCCCGGGCCAACGCTGCCTTGAGGGTCGCGATATGCGCGTCGATGTCAGCATTGTCAGCCTGGATCGATACATAAACGCGATCTATTGCATCTGCTACGGTCGGTTCGGTCACCATTGTTCTCCGGTTCATGTTCCCTGGCGTTACCACGTGGTTCGGCCAGGCCCTATTGTAGTGAAAACTGCTTTCGTCAACCTAGCACGATGCCCTCGGAAGCGATCGGACACCTAAGGTCGAAGACTTCGGGGCTTATCCGGCGTCGACACACGATCTTCGCAGGCAAAAAAAGAGGGCCGACGGAGAACCGTGGCCCATTAATTGTGAAGGTATAAACCTCCAGAGGGGAACAGCTGAAACGACGGAACTGGGAGGAAAGCCGTCGTGTTGCATCAGCTGCGATCGTTATGCTCTTTTTTTGACCAGTTGGAAAACATTTTTTGTGCAATGCAGCTATGCAGTGGCGGACCATCCAGCCGAAGTAACCTGCCTCGCTCAACGGGGTTCAATTGCTACTCGCTGACCGGAGGGGGATTTTGACCATGCCGGAATACCCCAAAGATGTTCGCCAAGGGGCCGTGCATGCAGAGGCATACCTGTACACTGGTTCGACGAATTCGCTAGGTTTACTCGGCGTCGTCGTTCGCCTTTGGGAACAGTTGCAGCACATTCGACCCGTTCGAGGGCGCGACAGCGCCGGCCTTTCGGCGCAGCGAGTTGTTTTCTCCAGCCTTTTGAATAGCTGACACGAGACCTTCACGCTGGCGATAATAGTCTGGCTTGGCAGGCAGCGTGAGGTCAAACTCTTCGAGCATACGCTCAATGATGTCCATCGCTTCAGCCGCCAGACCAGCGTAACCTTCTTGGCGCCGTTCGAAGAAACCATTGTATCCGGGCCTGGAAAGGTCGAGACTATCCAACGCATACGAAAGCGTCTTCACCCGGTTCGATAACCACAAAATTTCATCTGAAAGCTCGGGACCAAGAAGGTCCCAGTTTGCGCCCTGTGGAAGTGCGAGGGTTGGATCTGGAACGTGAAATGCGAATTCGCCTTCATCCATGGGATTGAATTCGGGCATGTCGTGAACGGCCGCATAGCTGGCTCCGACAAAGTCATCCAGGGCCAGTACCGTCATCATCGCAAGGTTTCTAGCTTCGGCTTTCGGGCGCCGGTTGATACCAGACTTCGCAAAACCAATGACGATCGGAAGCAAGGAGCCAGCAACTAGACCGCCAGCGCCGATGAACGCTCCCATTACCATGATCCCTTGAGTGGTTTCGAAGAACTGCGTCAATAGTCACCTCGTTGAATAGAAGATGTGAGTTGCGAAGAGGCACGCACAGACGGAATCAGCACTTTCCGCTTCAGTTTGCCTCGAACTTGAATGATAGGGAACTCCGTTTCCGCCGGTCTGGCGCCATCGAGCAACCTAACGACATCGCGTCGTCGGCGACCACAGTTCCTATAAAGCCCTCGGAATGGAGCTATCGGTGCAACGATCCAATCGTACCTGAAGTGATGTCGACTGGCTTGCCTTTCAAGGACCTAGTTCAGAACTGCTGGAGCTCCAAACGCAATCTTCAGGAGCGCATCGCTTCCTCAGTCGAAGTGCTAAACGAAGACGATCTCGCGAGGATCGCTATCATGTTGGATGCATTGGCCGCTGCTCGATCGTAGCCAAGCTCTGCCAGCGATCAAAATGGCCGCCTTGATAGGCTTCGAACTCGTGACCATCCTGTTGGCCTTAGTACGCAGCAAGGTTCGACGGTTTCAATGGCTGGCTGGCCGTGGCGTCACCTTCGGATGGCACGCTGCCCTGACTACAAAACTCGATCTTTGACTACCGGCATTCAAAGGCGACTGATATCGGAGCCCCGAGTGCTGTCAGTTTTGGATTTGCTGTCAATGACCGCCCTGCGCCTCTGAGTTGGGTCATCTTACTGACTGAGGTGCTCAAGACATTGCTATCAAGAAAGTCGACAAGGAGCGACCGAAGTCGCGGGACGGTATTACCGCCCCCTTGCTCCGCTCCTCAATCCATGCCTCTATTTAACCTTAGAGGGGTGAGCTTCAACGTCATGGCATCACGCACGAAGATAGCCGCTTCGCGGCAGCGCGGAGCTGGGGTCGACCTCCATCCCCAAGGGACAACGGAAGACTTGAGGATGAGTGTTTTGCGCAAGAATTCAACTCGGGTTGGCCCCGGCTATCCACAGGTCGTTGTGCTCGTCGGCGCAACGGGCGATCTCTCAAGGCGCAAGCTACTGACCGGGCTATTCCACCTCACCAATGCGGGCTTCATCCCAGGGTGCCGTATTATCGGCGTCTCGCTCGACGACATCGATGCCGATGCCTTCCGCACCATCGCCCGTGACTCGCTGGACAAGTTCTTGACTCGCAAGTTCTCGCAGTCCGAATGGGAAGCGTTTGCCGCATCGCTCGACTACGTCCCGCTCGCTGCCGGCGCCAATGCTCTCAAGGAAGCGGTCGACAGGGCCGAGGAAGCACTGGGCGCCGAGACGCGGCGCGTGCATTATCTATCCGTGCCACCAAGTGCCGCCCTTCCGGCCGTGCAACTCCTCGCCCAGGCTAAGCTGACTGAACGCTCCCGTATCATCATGGAAAAGCCCTTCGGCACGGACCTTGCCAGTGCCGTCGCACTGAACAAGAAGTTGCACGAAGTGTTCGACGAGAAGCAGATCTTCCGCATCGACCATTTCCTCGGCAAGGAGCCGGCGCAAAACATCCTGGCCTTCCGATTTGCCAATGGCCTGTTCGAACCGATCTGGAACCGCAACTTCATCGACCATGTGCAGATCGACGTTCCGGAGACGCTCGGACTTTCCACCCGTGCCGCCTTTTACGAGACCACCGGCGCCTATCGTGACATGGTGGTGACCCACCTCTTCCAGATCCTCGGCTTCATGGCGATGGAGCCGCCCACTGCCCTAGAGCCTGCGCCAATCTCGGAAGAGAAGAACAAGGTGTTCCGCTCCATGTTGCCGATTGAGCCGCGCGACGTGGTGCGCGGTCAATACATTGGCTACCGCAAGGAGCCTGGCGTCGATCCCGAAAGCGACACTGACACATTCATCGCCCTAAAATGCGCCATCGACAACTGGCGCTGGGCTGGCGTGCCCTTCTACCTGCGTACCGGCAAGCGCATGGCCGAGGGACAGCGCATTATTTCGATCGCATTCCGCGAGCCCCCGAAATCGATGTTCCCTGCCGGCTCTGGCGTGGGGGCACAGGGCCCTGACCACCTCACCTTCGACCTTGCTGATGCCTCCAAGGTCTCGCTTTCCTTCTATGGCAAGCGCCCTGGACCGGGCTTCCGGCTCGACAAGCTCTCGCTGCAATTCGCCATGAGCGAAACCGGCCTGATTGGCGAAGTTCTGGAGGCCTATGAGCGTCTGATCCTCGACGCCATGCGCGGTGACCACACGCTGTTCACTACGGCCGAGGGTATTGAGCGGCTCTGGGAGGTTTCCCAACCTCTCCTCGATAACCCGCCGCCCGTACGCCTCTACGACCAGGGCGGCTGGGGCCCGAAGTCGATCCACCAACTCATTGCCCCACACGCTTGGCGCCTACCGTTCGAGCGCGCCTGGAGGGATGCGGCAAAGCGTGATTGACGGTCAGTAGTTGGATCGATGCCGGCGACCAGAATGGCGCCGACCAATTGCGAAAAATCCCAATACGATGACGTTGTCAGAGATGTGCAGGAAACCGAGTTTCGACGGCGAATGCCGAATATTCCAGAGTGGCATTGGTGCGTGGATCTGCATTTGTGCGGAATTCGGTCTTTGACATCTTTTATTTCGTCGCCGCGGTCGATACCTTGCAGCGAACGGATTTCGGTCGTCCGCAGGCGGGTATTCGGTTCAGTATTGCGACGCCGATCACAGCCTTTGTTTGCTGAGCGGCCAACGAGCTATGCAACCCGCTGCAACGTCGTCCTGGCAAGTGCTCGCTCCAGAGCTTCGATACAGGCCGGATCGTGCAAATCCCCCGAAGGATCACTATCGCCTTGCTGATTGGAATGGAAACTTGATGCCGCCGGTCCGCCGCCTTGGTAAATTGGCCGGGCTGTGGTGATCGCGTCAGGACTCAACGATTGGGATAACGGTCAAGAAGAAGACCGTGCAAGCGGCCACGCCCGCTATTAAGGGGAATGTCTTTGAACAACCGTGATATGAGGCGCGGTCGCAATCCTTGCCTCTCATCGATGAGGAGGAATGACATCCTCTTTATTTCGATCGTGATCACGCCTGCATTGTCATGGCGACGATAACTCCGCGAATCGATCGCATGGAATCCGTTTTCCACCGCCCAGGCGGCTATCATATCCGCGTTCATCAGGATCCTGTTCTAGGAGATGCGGACGCGGTTTCTCCAGCTGTCCCGGTCGTGCAAATCGCTTTTGCAGTCCTATGGGTACCGCAACTGGAACGCTCTAAGCCAGCCAAATCCGTCCAAGATTCCAGTTCTCACATAGGTGTTGCTGGAAAGACTCGCAGCAATCGGTACGATCGCAATCCTGCGCGCCGTCTTGCCGGCAATCCAACGGGCGATCTTGGCCGGTAGGTCCACCTCACTCAAAATCCTGACCGCGCGATCGTGAAAGGCCGCCCCTGATCTATTGCGCGCAATTGCGCTCACATTTCTAATTTTCTTAATGCTGTTTCAATGAAACCAGATCTATCCTGCGACACTATTGGACCTGGCCATGATGAGCCTGCGAACGAGTAAGAACTCGGCGGCCAGCGGATTGTCTTTTTTTGAAGCATCGACGCGAGCGGTTCCAGCAAATTCAGCTGTCGTGCACGCACCAGCGAGACGTCAGCCGCAACGCAAGTGGGGCGACTATGACTTTATCTATCCGCAATATCCTGGTTGGAATATTTCTTCTTCTGAGCGCGGTGATATGTGTGCTCACCGCGTCATCCGCGATGGACGCATATAACAAAAAGCAGGTTTTCAGCGATGTGTCGAAGCTTACCGCTCTTGACCGCGCACTTTTCCAGACACTTGCGACCTTTCGCAACGAGCGCGGTGATGGTTCATCCGCAGCAAACATGGAAATCGACGCACTCGCCGGCACGCTGGCTTCGCTGAAAAAGGATCGCGGGCTGGTGGACAGCGCCATGGCTAGCGCCAAGGCGATCTATGCCGATATCGACGACAACGCGATCAAAGCGCCGATTGCCGACGTCATGAACACGTTTGACCGGGTGCTGGCGTTTCGGACAAAGCTTGATGATCAGTTGACGAAAAAGCTGGCAGACCGCGACGCTGGGCTGCAGGACAACGCCCTTAACCTCGGACAGGATCTGCTGACGGCGCTTGAAACCGGCTCGACAGCAATCGAAGCCCGAATTCGCGAAAGCGATCCGTCGATGACGGCAATGATCCAGATTCGCTCATTGGCGTGGTCAACGCGTGCGCTTGCGGGGGCATCGAACCTCCAGCTCAATATCACGCTTGGCGCAGGCGCGACGATGACAGCTGCAGAGCTCGGCAAGATCCAACTCAACGATTATGCCGTAGCCTTTGCCTGGAAGCAGGTTGGCGTCCTCGTGAACCACAAGGACACGCTTCAAATCATAAAGGACGCCTACCAGGCTACACAGACCGGCTATTTCGGGGGCGATTTTGCTCCCAAGCGCGCGGCACTTCTCGAAACATTTTCTGCAGGCCAAAAGGCGCCGATGTCCCTCGATGTATGGCGGCCGATGGGCAACGACGCCCTTCTCTTCATCACCAATACTGCGGCCGCTGCAGCGGACGGCATGGTGGCTGCAGCCGCTGCCAGTCAGTCTCAGGCATTCGCCCAGTTCATTCTCTATACGTTGATCTTCCTCATCGCTGCTATCGTCAGTGTTGTCGGCATCTGCGTCATCATCTTCCGCGTCACCAAGCCGATCGGCGTCATCACGCAGTCGATGGCGGCCTTGGCGCAGGGCGATCTGAAGATCGAGGTGGCCGGTGTCGCTCGCCGTGACGAAATTGGCGAAATGGCTCGCTCCGTCGAGGTCTTCCAGCAGGCTGCTATCCGCAATAAGGCACTTGAAGAGCAAACGGCAGAGGCACGGGTTTCCGCAGAGCGCGAGCGTATCGAGGTGCAGCGGCGCGCCGAGGCCGAAGCCGAAGAACGTTTGATACAGGCAACAGGCTCGCTCGCTGGAGGCCTGCGCCGTCTCGCAGCCGGCGACCTCGTCTGTGAAATCGATACGGCTCTAGCGCCGCAGTTCGAGGCACTCCGTCACGACTTCAATACATCGGTCAAGCAGCTTCGCGACGCCATGCGGGGCGTCGGTCAGGCTGCGTCATTGGTCAGCAGCGGCAGCGTCGAGATTTCGCAAGCGTCCGACAACCTCTCCAAGCGTACTGAACAGCAAGCCGCTTCGCTCGAGGAAACCGCCGCTGCACTGGAAGAGGTCACCGCCAATGTGCGATCGACCTCCCAGCGTGCCGGAGACGCCCGCGATCTCGTGCGCGGTGCCCGCTCTCGCGCGGAAAACTCAAGCCAGGTCGTTAACAACGCAGTCAGCGCCATGGGCAAGATCGAGCACTCGTCCAGGCAGATCAGCCAGATTATCGGGGTCATCGACGAGATCGCTTTTCAGACCAATCTGCTGGCATTGAATGCGGGGGTGGAAGCTGCACGTGCCGGTGACGCCGGTAAGGGCTTTGCCGTTGTCGCTCAGGAAGTGCGCGAGTTGGCGCAGCGCTCCGCCAGTGCCGCGAAGGAGATTAAAAGCCTGATCGGCAATTCAGAGGTCGCTGTCAGCGAAGGCGTACGCCTGGTCAACGACACCGGCGAAGGCCTTTCTGCGATTGCCGAACTTGTGCAGCAGATCAACCAGCACATGGACGCTATCGCTACCGCCGCCCAAGAGCAGTCTATGGGGTTGTCGGAGATCAACAGCGCGGTCAACCACATGGACCAGGCGACGCAGCAGAACGCCGCAATGGTCGAACAGATGAACGCCGCCGGCACAGGTCTCGCGCAGGAAAGCAGCCGTCTGGGCGAATTGCTTGGCACTTTCCAGACCGGCGATGGAGGAACAGCCGCCGCCGGACACCGTGCGGCGGGTCCTTCCAGGACATTGGCGCCAGCCCCCGTCAGAGCGTCAGCGCCAGTCTCTCGCCCGGTGCCTGCCGCACGCGGTAATACCGCGCTCAACAAATTGCAGCAGGAATGGTCGGAATTCTGATCAGAACCAAGATACCGCCAGCCCGGGCGGTGATGCCCGGGCTGTGTTCGTTTCAGCAAGCGCCATAGTGGCTGTGGCGGGGCTTTGTGTGCTGGTCGCAAGAGAAGATCTGCCCCGCCTGTTTAACCGCTTACTGGCACTCAACTTTCTTCCCGCGACTTCTCGTCATGACAGGCGCACCGGTGATCGTAAGCAGCGGCTCCAAGAAACTGCGGCGAGTACCTCCAAGCTGCATACACCGCCTGCGCCACATCAGCGAAGCGTCCGGGAACGTTGCGATTTCCCACGTTTGCGGATTTGCCAATCTCGCGGCCGCCTCAAGTAAGGTTCGCTTCACCTGCCCGGCCGCACCAGAGACCGGGCGATATCGATGATGTCGTCGCGCGAAGCGGTCGGATCCTCCCTGTTCCAGGCGACACCGAGCCCGACCTTGAAGTCGACGCCCCTCACCTTCTTGAGCTCAAAGCCGCGGTTCGGCAGATCCTGCGTCCATTCCGGCACGAAGCCGATGCCAAGACCGGCGGAGACGAGAGACACCAGCGAGAAGGTGTCGTCACAGGTGTAAGTGACATTATCGGTCAGATCATGCTCCTCGAACTTCTCCGCAAAATAGCGCTCGCTGTAGGAGAGGTTCTGACGGGAAAACGAGATGATCGGCGGAGCCCGCTGAAGGAGAAGAACTTCCAGCAAATCTGCGTCCTGGTCGTCGAGGCTGACACAATATCACCGCTCCACCCAGCACATCTCTTGAAGTCGTTGTCATCTCAGCAATCCGTCAATTAAGCCACGTATAAGTCGCACCAACAAACGTCGAAGCGCAGCGTGGTTTGACATGCGATACCGCTTCGAAACGCTCTCCGTAATTACTTTGCTCTTGTTAAGCGAACAGTTGAAACGCGTCGAGATCGTTGTCCGGCCCCGCTCATTGAAGGCCTCTTGACCACACTTTGGCGAATACGTTCGAGCCGTTTCCACGCGACAGGGTTATTTCGCCATCGCCAAAATGTGAACCATTAGTAACTTGAAATACAAAATGCAAAGCGCTTTATCCGGGCGATGAATCCGAAGCACTTCATCTCGGCAATGAGCATCGCGGCTTTGACGGCATGTTCACATATCGAGCCGCTTGAGACGCCGCTCGCCCAGTCAGCAATCCCGCACCAGGCGCCCTTGACCGATCAAGCGGTGATCGCAGATACAGTCGGTCGCAGTGCTGTCGGTGCAACTGCGCTCGCTTGGGCCAACCCATCGACAGGCAGCGCGGGCGTTATCGAACAGATCGATGCCAGTAACGATGGACCGGGCGGATGTCGCGGTTTTGTAACCAGTCGGCAATCGCTCGACGGCATGACGCGCTTCAACGGCGTAGCTTGCCGGTCTGGGGACAGTTGGAAGCTGGGTGGGCAGTAGGGTATCCTACTCCTACCCTAGCTCCTTGAATTATATCCGCTAGAATCGCAGCGTGGTATCTTCGCGAGATTGCGAGGAGACCTGGCTTGGTTATGGAGCCTAAACGACTTCATCGCGCCCGAAGTGAGAGGATCTCGTCATGCCGAATTCCAAAACATTGTTCGTGGCTTCGTTTCTGGCGTTGGCTATCGCAGCCTCCGCCTTCGCGCAAATGCCTCCGCAGCAGCCGGACTCAAAAGCCTTCAAGATTGGTTCCCTCGATCTGGTTTCGTTGCACGACGCCCAGTTCGTGCTGCCGAACGACGGCAAGATCTTCGGTGTCGGACACTCCCCAGAGGAAATTGGTGAAGTGCTGAAGGCAGCAGGTGCGCCCACCGATGCGGTCACGCTGAGCGTCGACGCGTTGTTGGTGAAAGCGCCAAAGCGCGTGATCCTGATCGATACTGGGGTTGGCGGAGCGCTGCAACAGTCCCTCGCTCAGGCAGGCACGAAGCCGGAAGAAGTTACCGACATTCTGATAACCCATTCGCATCCCGACCACATGGGCGGCCTCGTTAAGGACGGGAAGCTGGCCTTCCCCAAGGCAACGATCCGCATGTCCTCGGCGGAATGGGCATTCGCCAGGAAGAACGCCCAGCTTGCGAACATCGTCAAGGTGATCGACGGAAACGTGAAGACCTTCAAGCCGGGCGCGACGGTCGTGCCACAAATAACCTCGGTCAGCTTGAAGGGCCATACACCAGGCCATGTCGGGTATGAAATCGTATCCGGCAAGGGGAAGTTACTGGACATCGGAGACACGGTGCACAGCTCGATCATCTCGCTTGTGAAACCGGAATGGCTAGTCGGGTTCGACAATGACGAAAAAGGCGGCGAGAAGAACCGCATCGACACCTTGAAGAAACTAGCGAAGGACAACGAACTCGTATTCACCCCGCACTTCCCCTTCCCCGGCGTGGGTCGCATCGCAGCCGACGGCGATCACTTCTCGTGGGAGCCGAGCGTCCCGGCAGCGAAGTAACTCGGAACTACCGGGACTAGAATTGGGAAGCAATTGCCGAAGCTTCATCCAGGAACGCGTTAAGTGACGAGGGTTGGCTTCCGACCTGAATGCGACTGGCCATCTCAGACACGTTCGACGGCGGATGGGTCACCTCTCGCCGTCAACGCATTCGGATCGACGGCGCGCATCAGGCAGTCTTCGCAGGACTTCCGGAACAGGTGTCCTGTCGGTGTACTCGCTCAATTGAAAAAGCTCTGAGTGAGTGGTGGCCGCCTTGAAGAGATACGAATCTTGGGCTGTATCCCGATCGCGTGGGACAACAGCGATTTATGAACTCAGGTCTTCAAATGCTGAGCTTCAGCCAGTCATATCGCGTCCGTGTTGGCGTGCCAATTATAGGTCCTTACACAATCCAGGAACGCTCGCATGGCGGCGCTTGGAAGGCGGCGACTGGGATAATATAAGAACCAGCTTGGCAATGTGGGGCTCCAATCGGGAAGAACCTCTATCAGCCGTCCCGCGCTGATATGAGGCTTCGCATAGTCTTCAAAAACATGCGCGATTCCCCTGCCCGCCAGCGCCGCCTGAAGCTCATTATGAGCTGTACTGAGTGTAAGACGCCCTTCCGGTGTGATGTCCATCTCATCGTTTCCGTTGCTGAACCTCCACGACACCAGCGTGCCCCCCGGAAACCGGCGCCGTATGCAGTCGTGTTGAATGAGATCATGCGGCGTGACCGGTCGCCCATGTCTCTCGATATAGTCCGGTGAGGCGACGATCGCATATTTGAGCGGCAGACCCAATGGAACTGCAATCATGTCTTGCGCCAACTGCTTGCCGAAACGGACGCCGGCATCGAAACCGTGTTCCACGATGTCGATCACCGCGGCGTCACTCATGACTTCGATTTTGACCGCAGGGTATGTCTGCATAAAGTCGAACAGGAGGGGACACAGAAGGTGGTCGACCGCGGGAGCCGGCGCATTGATCCGCAAAGTTCCCGACGGGCTGTCCCTCAGCTCATCGACCTCGGTGATTGCCAGCCGGATATCGCCCAAAGCTGGAGCGAGGCGATCCAGGAGTCGCTGCCCCGCCTCCGTCGGAGATACGCTCCTCGTCGTTCGATTGAGGAGGCGAATGCCCAGTGACTCTTCCAGTGCATTGATCGTTTGACTTAAAGCGGACGACGAGACGCCACGCTCAATCGCTGCAGCACGAAAACCACCACAGCGCACGATGGCCGCGAAAACATCAAAGCTATCGAGACGGAGATGGCTCATTGCGAAGTTTACCTAATCAAGCTGATCGGATTTATGTGCCTTATCAGCGCGACGACCCCGTGTCATGTTCAATATGTCGTCAACTGCAGCGCGCTGATCGGCGCCCTATTGCCGGTTGTCCTCAGATGCTGAGCGTCCGGGACGTGGTGGACCGGCGACTAGCCATTAGAAGGGAATTCCAATGAACGCGTTCACTCTAAAGAGACGCGCTGTCGTGCTCTCCGCTGTCATCGGCGCATCAAGCATGTTTGTTGCAGGCAGTCGCGGTGTCGCACATGCGCAGGTGGCAACACCTATGAGCGGCAATGCCGGCCATTACCGTTTTCGGGTCGGCGAGATCAATGCAACGATCCTGAGCGATGGTGTCATCGGCGGCCCGCCCCGGGTCTATGCAAGCGATGCGCCCGAAGCGGAACTTCAGGCGGTGCTGCGACGGGCATTCCTACCGAGCGACCACATGACGCTCAACCTGAACACCCTTCTGATCGAAACCGGAAGTCGGCGGATTCTCATCGAAGCTGGCGCCGGCTCCACGATGGGTCCGAACGCCGGTCGGATCTTCGAGAATCTGGCTGCGATCGGCCTCGGTCCCGCAGACATCGATGCCGTGGTGATCTCGCACACCCATCCCGACCATGTCGGCAATCTTCGAACCGCAGAGGGAAGCAAGGCTTTCCCCCGCGCCGCCGTTTTCTTGCCAAAGGCGGATTGGGACTTCTTCGTTCGCAACGATCCGGATCTTTCCTATATGCCCGTTCCAGAGGATTTTCGCGTGCGTTTCGGCGCAGCCATCAAGCGCAGCCTTGAACCCGTCACGAAGGATGTCGAGCTGTACGAAGCCGGCTCCGAAATCGTACCGGGCCTCACGACGATCGTTGCATCCGGCCACACGCCCGGCATGGCGACCTTCCTCGTCCATTCCGGAACTGACCAGTTGCTGCTGACAGCGGACCTTGCCTATCACCCGGTCGTCAACGTCGACAATCCTTGGCGTCCCGGGCCCGATCGCGACAAGGAAACGGCACTTGCCTCTCGCCGGCGCATCTTCGACAGGGCGGCTGCCGATCGCATTCCAGTGCTTGGTTTCCATTTCCCGTTTCCTGGCCTCGGCCGAATGCTCAAGACCGATGGCGGCTACGCCTGGGTTCCCGCCGGCTGGCAGTTCTGAAACCGACGGCAACCGCGAAACAGGAGGCATCTCATGGACCAGTCGAAGATCAATCGGCGCGGTTTTCTCGGGACGGTGGGTGCGGCCGCGACGGGGCTGGCGCTAGCCGCCCCGACCACCGTAACCTCGTCGGACTCATCGAGACCGCCTGCACGACAAAGGAACGCCGCCAATCGAAAGCCGGTGTACAGGCTCGGAAGCTGCGCGGCATCTATACTCACGGTTACCGGCGTTTGGCTCCCCCGATCGACCGAGGCAATGCCGTCGACAATGGAAACCGTGAGGCGTCGACGTCCGGGGTATCGATATACCGGAAGATTTGGAGGAGATTCTAGGTGCTCGACTTAATCTGCCTGACGGTCTGGAAGGACATGCACATTAAAGCAACATCGAGGCACCGCGGTCGAGATAAGTATCGAGGAATTGTTCAAGGCGGGGATTTCTCGGCTTCTTAAAGACCTCCTGGGGGGATCCGCTGAAGAGCACCTTGCCCTGGTCGAGAAAGATGATCTGCTGGCCGACGGTCGCAGCAAAACCTATCTCGTGCGAGACGACAATCATGGTCATGCCCTCGGCGGCCAGATCGCGCATGACGTTCAAGACTTCGCCAGTCAGCTCCGGATCAAGCGACGAGGTCGGCTCGTCAAACAGCATGATCTTGGGCTTCAGCGCCAGGGCACGGGCGATCGCCACGCGCTGCTGCTGTCCGCCTGACAGCTGGGAGGGATAGTGCCCGGCCCGGCCCTCGAGGCCGACCTTGACGAGTTGGGCCATTGCCCGCTCCTCCGCATCCTTGCGGCCCATCTTGTGAACCGTCTTCAATGCTTCACTGACATTGCCGAGGGCCGTCATGTGCGGCCAGAGATTGAACTGCTGGAACACCATGCCGAGTTGGGCGCGGATCGCCCGGTTGTTGGCGGCCGAGACCCGCTCGCGCCGTCCTTTCGAATCCTCGGTAAAGCCAAGCATCTCGCCGTTGATGGAGATCGTCCCGTGCGTTGCCTCCTCAAGAAAAGCCATGCAGCGCAAAAGAGTGCTCTTGCCGGAACCGGAAGGGCCGATGATGCAGGAAACCCGTCCGGGCTCGATGGCGAG
This sequence comes from Hyphomicrobiales bacterium, assembly GCA_900473185.1. Lineage (GTDB taxonomy): Bacteria > Pseudomonadota > Alphaproteobacteria > Rhizobiales > Rhizobiaceae > Rhizobium. Next base: position 364,393 of record UCKU01000006.1, read on the forward strand.
ATCGATACCATGAAGGACCGTGGTCTCTCCGAAAGTCTTGATGAGATTCCTAACTGCTATTGCGGGGACGCTCATGCGTTGAAAAACCTGAATCTGGAAAGTTTCGTTTCGGCAAGGTTGCCAAGCCAGCCGGTGACTTCGACGAGCACCCAATAGAACAGCGCCAATGCGGAGAGTGCTTCGACGAAGGCATATTGCTGCGACCCGATTGCACTCAGCGTGGCCGTCAGCTCCGGCACGGTGATAATGGACAAGACCGCCGTCTCCTTCATCAGGATGACCACCATATTCACGGATGGCGGCAGCACCAGCATCGTCATTTCCGGCAATAGAATGCGCCTGACGATCTGCCCCTTTGTCAGGCCGACACATTCGCCAGCCTCGATATGGCCCTTTGGCACGGCCTGGAAGCCGGAGCGGAAGATCTCGCTGAAATAGGCCGCGCCATAGATCGAAATGCCGATCAATCCGGCAGGCAAGGGATCGAGATCAAGGCCGACAAAGGGGCCGCCGTAATAGACCAGGAATATCTGGATGAGAAACGGCGTGCCGCGCAGTACGGCTACGACGGCACCCAGCGCCTTGTCGATCAGCGCGCCGCCATATCGTCTGGCGACTGCCATCAGAAAGCCGATGACGGCTGCAGCGATGGTGCCGAGGATCCATATCATGATTGTCACGCCGGCGCCGCTGACGATGGCGGGCCACTGCCCGATGAGGACATTGATGTCGAATGTCACCGCGGCGCCCCCGGGAGTCTATTTTCGATCAGGCCCCCGGCAAGCGCCATCAACCAGTTGATCACCAGATAGATGAGACCGGCGGATGCGAAGAGCTGCAGCGGCAGGAAGGTGCTGCCGGCAAGGTCCTGAGCCATGCGCGTCAGTTCGACGATGCCGACGACTGAGACCAATGACGACGCCTTCAGAATGAGGATCGCCTCGTTGACGAGAGCTGGAAAGGTGAGGCGCAGGGCGATCGGAACCTTGACGCGTCGGAAGATCTGGCGCGGTGTCAGACCGACCATTTCCGCCGACTCCACCAGGCCCAGAGGCACGCTGGCAAAGCCGCCGCGCAGGTTCTCGGCCTGGTAGGCTGCCGTGCAGAGAGATAGGCCGATGATCGCGGCCACGATGCTCGGCACATTGATGCCGATGACCGGCAGCAGATTGTAGATCAGCAGCAGTTGCACCAGCAGCGGCACGCCGCGAAAGAAGCTGATGAAAATCTGGGCAGGTCGCACGAAAAGCCCTCGCCCCGACAGCAGCATTCCCGAAAGAAGGATCGCAATCGCAAAACCGATGAGGATCGACACTACACTGATTGTCACCGTGTAGATCGATGCCTGCAGAAGCAACTCGAAGAGTTTAACGGACATTGTTCAGATTTCGCTCGCTTGGCGGTGAGGAAGATCCGGTCGCGTTCCTCGGCCATGCCCCGGCATCCCGCGGGCATGGCCGATTTCCGATGGCTGATCAGAATGCCGGGTCCTTAACGGAATCCGGTGTGTCGAAGCTCGCGCCGAACCACTTCTTCTGCAGCGTCGCCATCCGGCCGTCAGCTTTGATCTTCAACATGGCGGCGTCGATTGCGTCCATCAGTGGCGCATGATCTGCATCCTTCAGGCCGATAAAGCCGAAATAGGATTTCTTGCCAAAGGGCGGCAGCACGACTTCGAACGTGCCTTCGCGCTGCTTCGCGACGAAAGCAATATTCGGCAGTGAGTTGGCAACACCGGCGATACGGCCGGCCGCGAGATCCGCATAGGACTCGGTGAAGGCCGGGTATTCGCGGATATCGACCTTTGTCGGCAGAGCTTCGGAAAACTCCTTGAGCTGATCGAGCTGGGCGGTCGCCTTGCCGACGCCAATCTTCTTGCCAGCGATATCCTCCGGCTTGTTGATCGTTTGGTCGCCGGCCTTTTTCAGGATCGCGATGGTCGCCTCGGCAAGCGGCGGTGTGAAACGATAGCGCTCCATGCGCTTCTTGGTGATCGTCGCTGGGCCTGCGACGACGTCGAACTTGCCGGCCTCGAGTGCGGGGAAGACCCCATCCCAGGGGAGCGTGACCCATTCGATTTTCACGCCGAGTTCCTTGCCGATCTCGTTAAAAAGATCGACGTTCAAGCCGACATGTTCGCCAGCGTCGATAAAATCGAACGGTGCGAAGGCCGTCTCGGTACCGACCTTCATGGTGCCAGCGGCCTTCGCGGCGGCAAGCGTATCGGCCGCATGGGCGGAAATCGTCGCGCCGAACAGAAATGCAGCGCCGACCAGCCCCTTCAGAAGCGAATTCTTCCTCATGTTTTTCTCTCCAGTTTTTACCCTTCCTGTGGAAGGTCCAAGTTCCCCAATCGTTGTCCCGCCGAGCGGATTTCTCTGATCCGCTTTTGTCTATACAAATAGATACAGGCCGGCCTACACTGTCAAACGCTAAACTCGGCGGACGCAAGATTTGTGCCGCATGGTGCCGGTAGACCTGGTAGCGGCGACTTTGGTGGAAATTGAATGTCATCGCTGGATCGAGGTGAGTTTTGGTCTCAATTCATCAGAGAATTTTCGAAGACATCGAAACCAGGATCATGGCCGGCATCTGGCAACCTGGTCACCGCATCCCCTTCGAACACGAGCTGGTACAAGAGTATCAATGTTCCCGAATGACCGTGAACAAGGCTCTTTCGGCCCTGGCGGAACGCGGCATGATCACACGCCGCCGCAAGGTTGGCTCCTTCGTCGCCTCCCGGCAGATTGACCGCACCGTGATGGATATCCAAGATATCTCCACGGAAGCCGAATTGGCGGGGCATGACCACAGCTACAGGATCCTGCGGCGAAAGATCGAGAGACTGGATGCTGCCACTGCCGCACGGCTCGGCGAACCGACGGGAGCGGACATCCTGCGGCTTCACTGCCTGCACACAGTGGACGGGAAGCCAAATGCGCTGGAGCGGCGCATCATCATGCTCGCCATGGTACCGTCTGCCAGAACCGAAAGCTTTGCTTTGGTTCCGCCCGGCAAATGGTTGTTGGACATGGTGCCTTGGTCGAAGGCAAGGCATGTCATTCGCGCCGTATCGGCCGATGCCGCCACCGCACGACTGCTTGAGACCGAGCGTGGCAAGGCCTGCCTGACCCTGATCCGCCAGACATGGCAGAGTAGCCGCACGGTCACTCACGTCGAAATCATCCATCCCGGCGACCGTTTCCAATTCGCCGGCGATTTCCATCCAACGGAGAGAGGCATCCCAGATCAACCGCCGCGGAGTGGCTTCTCTTGACGGTAAAACAGGTTATCCGGACAGTGCCGCTCAAGGGCTTGCAGGCGTTCGAAGCTGTCGGCCGCTGTGGCGGCGTAAGTGCTGCGGCCCTCGAGCTGAAGGTTTCCCCCGGCGCGATCAGTCAGCAGATCCGCAAGATCGAGAGCTTTCTCGGCGTCACCTTGCTGGAGCGCAACGGCCGCACTGTGGAACTCACCCAATGGGGGCGGCTCTATCACCACGAAATATCGAAGGGCTTCGAGCAATTCGCGCTTGCGGAACAGATTTTGGAACGGGCACGCAATGAGAATGGCCTGGTTCTCAGCGCCCTGTCTTCCGTCGTCAACAAATGGATAGGGCGCCGGATCTTCGACTGGCAGGCCCTTCATCCGAATGCTCATGTCAGGATTGTCGGCCGCGACAAGGAACCCCGCATGGGCTTCGACGACGTCGATTTCCGCATCAGCTATGGATCGGATGTGCTGCAGCATGAACACTATACCGAACTGTTCCGCGATTGGGTCGTGCCGGCCTGCTCGCCGGCGCTGATCAAGGGCAAGGCGCCCTCCGTCGCGCGGCTTCTCGAATATCCACTCCTGCATGTCGAATGGGAGCGGCATTTCACACCCTATCCAAGCTGGCGCGAATTTGCTGCTACGACGGGCGCCACGTTCGAGGAGAGCACAGCCGGTCTTTCCTTCACTCTGTCGAGCAGTGCGATTGACGCAGCCGTCAACAAGCGCGGCGTCGTCCTCGCGCAGATGTCTATGATTGCCGATGAGCTCGAGGCACAGACGCTCGTCATTCCCGTCGACACACGCATAGCACTGCGCGAAAGCTATTATCTCGCCTGGGATCGCGCGGCGTTGCAGAAGCCCCATGGGCGCGAATTCCGCGATTGGCTCGTGGCGGTTTCCCGTCAGCAGGCCGTGGCGTCCGCACCCAGGCCAACACTTTAGAAAAACTAAAACAGAACTCAGCTGCGCAATATTGATGAAAATTTGTGCCTGACGATAATTTGCGCAGGCGGTTTCCCGCGGTGGCGTGACCGACATGGCAGGAGAGCTCGATGGCGCGAACCGACAAGATGAAACTCGGAACTTTCGTCTATACGTTCGGCTTTCATCCGGCCTCCTGGCTGCATCCGGCAAGTAACGTCAATGGCGCCAACGACTTCACTCATCTGCTCGATGTCGCCAAACGATCCGAGGCGGCCAAATTCGATTTCATGTTCATGGCGGATTCTCCCGCCGCTGCCGTCGGTGATGCGAATGCGCTTGCACGCATTCCGACCAAGATGAACCGTTTCGAACCCCTCTCGCTGCTTTCGGCTCTGGCGGTCACAACCGGTAATCTCGGCCTCGTGGCGACGGTCTCGACGAGTTATTACGAGCCGTACAATGTCGCGCGTCTGTTCTCTTCAATCGACCATCTGAGCAGGGGACGCGCCTGCTGGAACGTCGTCACCTCCGACCACGACGAAACCGGCTACAACTTCAACCGCGAGGGGCTCGACCCGCATGCGTTGCGCTATGAGCGCGGCAACGAATTCGTCGATGTCGTGTTCGGTCTTTGGGACAGCTTCGAAGAAGGCGCGTTGCTTCTCGACCGTGAAAACGGCGTCTACTATGACAAGAGCAAACACCATACGCTCAATCACAAGGGCAAGCACTTCCAGGTTCGCGGCCCCCTCAACATCGCGCGAACGCCCCAGGGCCGCCCCGTCATCGCCCAGGCAGGCGGTTCGGAACCCGGAATGGACATGGCGGCACGCACAGCCGAGATCGTCTTCAGCCTCGCGTCGAATATCGAGCGCAACCGGGCCTTCTACGAAAACGTCAAGGGCCGGATGCCGGCCTATGGACGCAATCCGGACGATCTGAAAATCATGCCGGGCATCGTTATCAACGTCGGTGAGACCAAAGCCGAGGCCAAGGCAAAGGTGGATTATCTGATCGATAAGATGCATCCGGACGTTGGCCGGCTGATGCTCTCCGAATTCCTGGAAGCGGACCTGCGCGACGTGGCTCTCGACAAGCCTTTCCCCATGGAGCGGCTGCCGGGGGCGCCGAAGGGATCGCGCGCCCTGTTCGACGAACTGGTCGATTTCGTCAGAAGCGGCCGCACCGTCGGCGAACTCATCCGGCACTATGCCGAGAAGCATACTGGAAATGGCATGACGGGCACGCCAGTCCAGATTGCCGACTACATGGAGGAATGGTTCGAGACACGCGCCGCCGACGGCTTCATCCTGATGTTTCCGACCCTGCCGTCCAGTCTCGACGACTTCGTGCGGCTCGTTCTGCCGGAGCTTCGCCGCCGCGGGCTGTTCCGGGAGGAATACGAGGGCAGAACCTTGCGCGAGAACCTCGGCCTCTCAATGCCGGCCAACCGCTTTGCCAAAACGCAAGCGCCAACCCAATGAGTGCCGAGACCTTGATCAGCGAAGCGGACTTCAAGCTTTCAATGCGTCATCTGGCAGGTGCCGTCAGCGTGATCACCGTCGGGGACGGGAAAAATCGCACCGGCTTCACCGCGACGTCGGTCTCTTCATTTTCGGCGGAGCGGCCCTCCGTCATCGTCAGCGTCAATCGTGCCTCTTCCTCGTGGCCGGTGCTGCAACGGTACGGCTGCTTCTGTGTCAACGTGCTCGCCGCTGATCAGCAGAATGTGGCGCAATCCTTTGCCGGCCTTGATGGACGCAAAGGCGCCGAACGCTATGGCGATGCGGGATGGTATCGCCTGAAGACCGGCGCGGCCGTCCTTGAAAAGGCTCTTGCAGTGCTGGATTGCAGGCTTGAAACCGCATTCCACCATCATTCCCATGCAATTTTGATCGGGCATATCTGCGCGATCAAAATCCGAAAGCACATAGGGCCGCTTCTCTATTGGCGCGGCAGTTATCATCAACTTCCGGCAGAGGCTGAGCGCCGCGGTCTAGAAAAGACGCTCGGACAATAGGCCTATCGACGCGACATCCGCATTGGCAAAAGCAAGCCTGAGGTAACGCTCTTGTCCCTCGCCGAAATAGGCGCCAGGTAAACAAACGATTCCGGATTCCCTGGCGAGTTTTTCGGCCACCTCGGAAGACGATCGATCGGCGAAAGGGTGGCGAACAAAGGCGAAGTAGGCGCCGATCGCTCCAATCTCCCAGCCTGGCAGCTTGGACACGACCAGCCTCAGCGCATCCGCCCGGCGAGCGATCTCGGCACGGTTGCCGGCCCGCCAGTCGGCGAGCAACGGGATGGCCGATGCAACGGCGATCTGAGCCGAACGCGGTGCGCAGATCTGCATGTTGTCCATCACTTTCGCGATCTCGGCGACGAGTTTGGGTCCTGCCGTGATCGCACCCAGCCGGTGGCCAGGAATGCAGAAGGATTTCGAGAAGCTGTAGAGAAGAACGAGCGTATCCTCCCAACCCGGCTCGGACAGCAGAGAGTGCGGCCGTCCGTAATCGGCGCCGAGGAAATCGCGATAGGTCTCATCGAGGATCAGCCAGGCGCCATATTTCCGGCAGAGAACGAAAAGCTCATGAAGCAGCTCCGGCGGATACACTGCCCCGGTCGGATTGTTGGGTGTAACGACCGCCAGCATCTTCGCGCCGGCCGCAAGTGCCGCCTCGGCCGAACGCGGATCGGGAAAGAACCTGTTGGCGGGATCGCAGTCGACCAATCGCCGCCCGATCCCCAGCATCGACAGCGTCGTGTCATGATTGAAATAGAAGGGATTGGTGAGCGCTACGGTATCGCCCGCGCCAGCAAGCGCGATCGCGGCACACATGAACGCCTGATTGCAGCCGGCCGTAATGTGGATATTGCCGGCGGAAATGGCGGCGCCGTAAAGCTCGGCAACATGGGCAGCGTAGGTCTTGCGCAATAAAGGCTCGCCCTCGATCGGCCCGTATCCCGTCATCGCCTGTTGTCCGGCCGTCTCGCCGAGAAGCCGCAGCATCTCCGGATGTGCGGGATAGCCGGGCACGGCTTGCGACAGATCGATGAGTGGACCCTTCAGCCCTTTGTATTCACGGCCCCATGCAACGACGGACGGAATGGGCGGGGCAGAAAGGCGGGAAACGAGCGAATTGAATTTTGCGGCGGTCATAGCGATTTCTCTTTGATCCCGATTGCTACAACGATACCAATGGCTTTCTCAACCTCTTTGTTGGGCGAGACGAAACTGAAGCGGAGACGCATGCCGATGGTGTGGGACAAAATGCGGCTTGAGCAGCTGCGCGCGGAGTTTGCGGACACCAATGGCGGCGAGATATTCGATGAGAAGTTCCGGAAAGTGGCGGAGAAGATCATCTCCAAAAATGGCACGCGACTGGCGCCATATTCTGGAGTGCCAACGTTCCTCAGCGCACCCTATATGCAGGTCGCTGCCGAAGAGCCGGACTTCGGCAATCTCCAGGTCGCAATCACCGGAATCCCGATGGATCTCGGTGTCACCAATCGCCCAGGTTCCCGTTTCGGACCGCGTGCACTTCGCGCCATCGAAAGGATCGGCCCGTACAATCACGTTCTCGGCACGGCGCCGGTCTTCGATCTTCGGGTCGCCGACATCGGCGACGTACCGTTCCAGAGCCGCTACCGGCTGGAGCTCAGCCACGACGACATCGAAAAACGCATCGGCCAGATCGTCGATGCCGGCGTTGCCCCGCTTTCCGTTGGGGGCGATCATTCCATCACCCACCCGATTTTAAAGGCCATCGGTCGGCAGCAGCCGGTCGGCCTCATTCATATCGATGCCCATTGCGACACGAGCGGGTCCTTCGATCAGACGAAGTTTCATCACGGCGGGCCGTTCCGGAATGCGGTGCTGGACGGTGTGCTTGATCCGACAAGGACAATCCAGATTGGCATCCGCGGTTCGGCGGAATATTTGTGGGAATTCTCCTATGCGTCGGGAATGAGCGTGATCCATGCCGAGGAGATCAGCGGAATGGGGATCGCGGCGGTCACGGCCAAGGCAAAATCCATTGTCGGTGACGGCCCGGCCTATCTTTCCTTCGACATTGACAGCCTCGACCCGAGCTTTGCACCCGGCACGGGCACGCCCGAGGTCGGTGGGCTAACCACACGCGAAGTCCTCGAGCTGATACGCGGGCTGAAAGGGATAAACCTGGTGGGCGGCGACGTCGTCGAGGTTGCGCCGCAATATGACGCGACGAGCAACACCGCGCATGCCGCAGCGCAGGTGCTCTTCGAGATCCTGAGCCTGATGGTGTTCAGCCCGTCGATCGGCAGACGCTGAGCATTCTGTTCAATGAATGCGAGTATGCGGGGCCTCTCCAGGCCAGGCTGCGAGCAGCCAATGACCTCGCGATCGCCAGTGCACGGCTCGGCGTCAATGTGGACTGCTACTCCTTCATTGAAATGGACTTCCCCCATTCTATTCCTTGCCGGTTTTTCTGGCGCCCACAAGCGGGACCGACTGCCCCATGCCTGAGTGTTCCGCTTCCGGGCCGACCTCGCCACAGTCACAACCCTCGCAACAGACGACCGGCCTTGACGCACTTGACCGGGTGTTTGCCCGCATCGAGGGCCGTCCTAGAACGTCGGGGGCGTGCAGGCGCTGACGACTTCGCAGGCAATGGGGCCAACGCATCGAAAACGATGCGGGCGGCGGCTCTCGAAATAATAGGCGTCACCCGGACCTAGGATTCGTCGCTCATTGTCGACTGTGACCTCGAGTCTTCCCGACAGGACGATGCCGCCCTCCTCCCCCTCATGCACAAGGGGCACCTTTCCCGTGTCGGCGCCGGGCTGATAGCATTCCTTGAGGATCTGCAGGCTTCGGCCCAACATACTCTCACCCACCTGCCTGAAGGAGATGCCGCCCTTGCCGATCTCCACCAGTTCGTCCGCGGCATAGAATGCCTTCCTTGGCTTTTCCGGCTCTAGGGCAAAGAATTCCGCGAGCCCAATCGGAATGCCATCCAGAATCCGCTTCAACGCGCCGACCGACGGATTCGAGGTGTTCGATTCAATCAGCGAGATCGTCGAGTTCGGCACGCCGGTCCGCTTCGCGAGTTCACGCTGGGAGAGCTTGTGAGCCGTTCGCACATAGCGCAGGCGATTTCCGAGATCGAACGACATGCATCACCGTTTGTGTTGTCCAGAATATCGAAATCTGTAGGTCAGCGTCCACGTATATTCAATAGGTTACGGACATAAAGAAAAGGACTTGTTCGATCGATGAAAATGCCGGAGGTCTCTTGCAGCCGATGGAGGGCAAGATGGATCAGATCAACAAGACGAACGCGCCGGGGCTCGATAACTTCTGGATGCCGTTCACGGCAAACCGGCAGTTCAAGGCGGCACCCCGCCTCCTCGCTTCCGCTGAAGGCATGTACTATACCGATGTCGACGGCAACCGCGTTCTCGATGGAACGGCCGGCCTCTGGTGCTGCAATGCCGGCCATGGCCGCAAGAAAATTTCCCAGGCCGTTGAGCGCCAGCTATCGACAATGGATTTTGCGCCCACCTTCCAGATGGGACATCCGATCGCCTTCGACTTTGCGGCCAAGCTGGCAGAAATCGCGCCTGGCGGCGCCGATGCGAAGCTAGACCGGATTTTCTTCACCGGTTCCGGCTCGGAATCGGTCGATACCGCGCTGAAGATTGCGATCGCCTATCAGCGAGCGATCGGCCAGGGAACCCGCACCCGGATCATCGGCCGGGAGAAGGGCTATCATGGCGTCGGTTTCGGCGGCATTTCGGTTGGCGGCCTCGTCAACAATCGCCGCATGTTTCCGCAGATTCCCGCCGACCACATGCGCCACACGCTCGATGTGGAGCGCAATGCCTTCACCAAGGGCCTGCCGGACCATGGTGTCGAGCTCGCCGACGATCTCGAACGTCTCGTTCAGCTGCACGGGGCCGAGACCATCGCCGCCGTCATCGTCGAACCGATGTCCGGCTCGGCAGGCGTTATCCTTCCGCCGAAGGGATATCTGCAAAGATTGCGCGCCATCGCCGACAAGTACGGCATTCTCCTGATTTTCGATGAGGTGATCACCGGCTTCGGTCGGCTCGGAACGCCGTTCGCAACAGACTATTTTGGCGTCGTTCCAGATTTGGTCACGACGGCGAAGGGGCTGACGAACGGCACGATCCCGATGGGGGCGGTCTTCGCCAGCCGGAAGGTCCATGACGGACTGATGATCGGTCCGGAAAACGCCATCGAGCTGTTTCACGGCTATACTTATTCGGGCCATCCGGTCGCCTGTGCCGCCGGTATCGCTACTCTGGAAATCTACGAGGAAGAGGGGTTGCTGACCCGTGCCGCCGGCCTTGCCGATCACTGGCAGGAAGCCCTGCATTCGCTGAAAGGCAATCCCCATGTTGTCGACATCCGCAACCTTGGTCTTGTTGGCGCCGTAGAGCTTACGCCTCGCGAGGGAGCGCCGGGCACACGCGCCTATGACGTCTTCGTCGATTGCTTCAACAAAGGACTGCTAATCCGCGTCACCGGCGACATCATCGCCCTTTCACCGCCGCTTATCGCAGAGAAGAGCGAAATCGAAGCGATTGTCTCCAAGATCGGCGATGCCCTGAACCGGGTGGCATGAATGCGACCAAGACGTGGAGATTGCGCAACGAGAAAGAAGCATATCGGAGCCGAACACGTCAGGTACTGCATGCTGCGGAATTATCCCGAGCCGCAATCGCCGGATGAGCAGGACAGAGTGGCTCAATACTGCGTGAAATCGCCCGATTCCGACTGAAGCAGCGTCAGCGGATAACGTGCAGGATGATGGACCAGCGCCGTCAGATTGACCGGGCGGTTGCGATCGTCGAAAGCGATCTGATCCACGGTGAGAACCGCGGCTGGCGGAGGCAGCTCGAGCATAGCGGCCTCCTCATCCGTCGCAAGGCGCGCGCTCAGCGTTGTCTGCCCACGTTTCGGATGAATGCGATAACGCTCGCGAAGCTCGGCATAGAGCGACCGGTTGGCAACGGCCCAGTCGAGATCAAGCAGGCCCGGAACGCGGGCCGCCGGTATCCAATCGATCTGGACGACAACAGGTATGTTGTCGAGGAGACGAAGCCTCGACAACAGAACCACCTCGGCACCGGGTGCGAGGAAAAGCGGGCGGCTTACCTCAAGCGGCGCATGCACGATACTGGCCCCAATCAGCCTGTGGCCAGGACTCCGCCCGTTCGCTATGGCGATGCTGGTAAAGCTTTTCAGAACCTGGAGCTCGAAGCCGCCACCACGCTCGGCGACGTAAAGTCCTTTTCCCGGCTGGCTGTGTATGACGCCCTGCTGGACCAATTCGCGCACGGCGTGGCGCACGGTGATCCGGCTGACATTGTAGAGATCAACGAGTTCCCGCTCTGATGGCAGCTTGCCGCGCAACGGCAGCTTGCCATCGCGGATAGACGCCAAGAGAGCTTCGTAGACCTGCTTGTGCAAGGGGCGAGGGTCGTTCCGGTCGATACCGCCCTGTGGCGCGATGAATGATGCGGGAGTTTGCTGCATCTTCGAAATCCGATCCTGTGCGGAGCACTCTTGCCGTTTTGCATCTTCGACGCAAACGCCGGCAAAGTCCATGTTGACATGACTGGTCATAACCAGTCCTATTGCAAACAAGGAGACAGAGAGCTCCGCGTGATGCCGAAGCGTTATCAACGAAGGGAACAATCGATGCTGAAGAAAAGCCTTGCCGCATTGGCGATATCTGCAGCCCTCTGGGGCGGCAGTGCGCATGCCGAAACAATTTCCGTATTTTGCTCACCGACGGAATTCGAGCTCTGCACGAACGTTGCCAACGCCTGGAAGGAAAAGACGGGCAACGAGGCCAAGATCAACAAGATGCCGGCGCTTCTGGACGATGCCATCCCGATCTATCAGCAGTTGCTCGCCGCCAAATCCAAGGACGTCGACGTCCTTTTCCTCGATGTGATCTGGCTCGGCATGTTCAAGAGCAACCTGCTCGACCTCAAGGCAATGATCCCTCAGGCAGACCAGGACAAGCATTTCGCCTCGACACTCAATGCGGCCAAGCTCGACGGCAATCTTATTGCCATGCCTGCCTATATGGATGTCGGGCTCATGTTCTACCGCAAAGACCTGCTCGAAAAATACGGCAAGCCGGCGCCCAAGACCTGGGACGAGCTTGCTGCCACCGCCAAGGAAATTCAGGACAAGGAACGGGCTGCAGGCTCGGCCGACATGTGGGGTTATGCCTGGCAGGCCAAGAGCTATGAAGGGCTGACCTGCGACGCGATCGAGCTTGTTGCTTCCAACGGTGGCGGCACCATCATTTCTGACGACGGAAAGGTGACCATCGACAACCCGCAGGCTGCCGCGGCGCTCGAAAAGGCGAAGGGCTGGATCGGCTCGATCAGCCCCGAGGGCGTCCTCAACTATGATGAGGAGCAGTCGCGCGCCGTCTTCGAATCCGGCAACGCGGTCTTCCACCGCAATTGGCCTTATGTCTGGGGCACCTCGCATGAGAAGGGGAGCAATATCGTCGACAAGGTCGGCGTGATGCCTCTACCGGTCGGCAAGGAAGGCGAAAAGTCGAGCGGATGCCTTGGCCCGATGTATTATGGCGTCAACAAATACAGCGCCAAGCCCGAGGTGGCGGCCGACTTTGTGAACTTCATCACCGGCCCCGATATGCAGAAGATGCGTGCGCTGAAGGCGGCCCTCAACCCGTCGATCCAGGCGCTCTACAGCGATCCGGAAGTTCTTGAGAAGATACCCTTCCTCAAGGATAACCAGCAGGCCTTTGCCGATAGCGCCGTGCGCCCGTCCGGCTACACTGGCACCAGCTACAACCGCGTTTCGCAGGCTTTCTACCGTTCGGTTCATGACATGCTTTCCGGCGGTGCCGAGGTCAAGTCCAGCCTGACGTCGCTGGCCGGTCGGCTTGAGAAACTGAAGGAAAGCCGCTGACGCTCTTCGGATTTCCGGCGGCGGCAACGGTCCGCGACCGGAACGCGTCACTGCCTCGCCACCAATCACGGTGGCGAGCCCTCTGCCGTCTCATACCCTCAGGTGAAAAATGGCATCGGTTTCGCTCGAATCCGTTTCGAAGAATTTTGGTACGCATGCTGTTATCCAGAATGTTGACCTGCAGATCGTCGACGGCGAGTTTGTCGTTTTTGTCGGTCCCTCCGGTTGCGGCAAGTCAACGCTTTTGCGCATCGTCGCCGGCCTGATCTCCGCATCGAAGGGTGTGGTGAAGATCGGCGGCGACGACGTGACTGATGTGCCTGCGTCCAGGAGAGGTGTCGCCTTCGTCTTCCAGTCTTACGCGCTCTATCCGCATATGAACGTTGCGCGCAATATCGGCTTCGCGCTTGAGACCCTCGGCATGAACAGGGCCGCTATCAGCGAGAAGGTGAGGTCGGTCGCACGCATGCTGAAGGTCGATCATCTGCTCGAACGCCGGCCCCGCGAGCTGTCCGGCGGACAGCGCCAGCGCGTGGCGATCGGTCGTGCCTTGGTGCGCCAGCCCGAAATCTTCCTCTTCGATGAGCCGCTGTCCAATCTCGACTCGGATCTGCGAATGGAAATGCGCATGGAGATCGCCAAGCTCCACGACGATCTGAAGACGACAATGATCTATGTGACCCATGACCAATCGGAAGCGATGACGCTTGCCGACCGGATCGTCGTCCTCAATCACGGACGCATTGAGCAGGTCGGCACGCCGAAGGAACTCTACCACACTCCTGACAACCGGTTTGTCGCAGGCTTCATCGGCAGTCCCCGCATGAACTTCCTGCCCGTGCAGACAACATCAGCCAAAGTGACCGGACCGGGCGGCCTCGTCATCGAAGCGGGCAGCGAGGGTCAAACCATCACCGAAATCGGCATACGGTCGGAAGCGATCCAGCTGGTGGCGGCAGGGGACGGACGAATGACCTGCATGCTCGAACGTATCGAGGATCTTGGCCACGAGCATTTCGCCTATTGCCGCATCAACGGCGACGTCATCTGGGTCGTCCGCGTCAATGTCGAGCCGCCGAGGGAACTGATCGGCAAGGAGGTCGGCCTGAATTTCCAGGATGCCTCGATCTTTGCCTTCGCCGCCGACGGAAGGCGGCTCATTCTCAACCGCCAGGCCGGCGTGATCAAAGGAGCGCGGCAATGAGTGCCCGGCTCGCCCGCCGCGACCATCGTGCGGCCTGGCTGTTTCTGCTGCCGGTCATCGTGGTCATGCTGGTCGTCGCCCTCTGGCCGCTCGGCCGCACCTTCTTCTTCGCTTTCACCGATGCCTATCTTGACGATCCCTCCGTCTATTCAATGACAGGGGTCGACAACTTCCTTGAGGTCATCAACGACCGCAGCTGGTGGATTGCCGTCAAGAACACGCTGATCTTCACGGTCATCTCGGTGGCGATCGAGACAGTTCTCGGGCTGGCGATAGCGCTTCTCGTCAATGAAGCCATTCCCGGCCGCGGGCTGGCGCGCGCCGCCATCCTCGTGCCCTGGGCCATCCCGGTCGTCGTCTCGACGAAGATCTGGGAATGGATGCTGAACGACCAGTTCGGCGTTATCAATAAGGTCATCATCGGGCTCGGCCTCGTCGATCATGGCATCCCCTGGACGGCGAGCGGATCGCTGCTGATGGGCGTCGTGATCTTCGTCGACGTGTGGATGACGACCCCGTTCATGGTTCTGCTCATCCTGGCGGGCCTGCAACTGATATCCTCGGAGATATTCGAGGCAGCGGAGGTCGATGGCATTCCGGCATGGAAGCGCTTCTGGTCGATCACCCTGCCGATGCTGCGCCCAGCGATCGGTGTGGCGGTCCTCTTCCGCGCCCTCGATGCGCTCAGGATGTTCGACCTCGCCTATGTGATGGCTGCGAGCAACGAGAGCGTCATGACCGTCTCCATTTACGCGCGCGACCGGCTGATCAGCTTCCAGGAGCTCGGCATCGGCTCGGCGGCATCGACCTGGGTCTTCCTGCTCGTCGCGCTTGTCGCCATCATCATCATCGGGGTCCTTCGCCTCGACAGAGCCGCGGGGACCTGAGCGACATGGCCGATGCAATCATCCCGAAGACCGTGCGCAAGCCTGCCTCCTACTTCCGGATGCGGCGCCGCGCCGTGCGAAGCCTCCAGTTCCTGGCCCTTCTGCTCGTCCTGTTCTACACGCTGTTTCCCTATTACTGGGCCTTCGTTTCCTCGACGAAGCAGGGTTCGGCGCTCTATCAATCCGCGCTGATGCCGGCGTTCGACTTCACCTACTATCGCCAGCTGATCGACAATCCTGTTTTCATGGGCTCGCTTCTGAACTCGGCCTATGTCGCGGTCTCAACCACTTTCCTGTCGCTCGTCATCGGGCTCAGCGCCGCTTATGCACTGGGGCGCATCGACTTTCCGCAACGGCGCACTATTCTGATGATCGTGCTGATGATCTCGATCTTCCCGCAGGTCGTCGTTCTCTCCGGCATGTTCGAGCTGATCAACTGGATGGGTCTGTTCAACCGGCCAAGCGCGCTCGTCCTCACCTATCTTCTGTCGACCGTGCCCTTCACGACCTGGATCCTGACCACCTTCATCCGCGAGTTTCCAAGGGAGCTGGAAGAGGCTGCGATCATCGACGGCTGCTCACATTTTAGAATTCTGACGAAGATCCTGCTGCCGCTGATGGGACCTTCGCTCGCCAGCACGGGCATTCTTGCCTTCATTCTGGCGTGGAACGAGTTTCTCTTCGCGCTGACCTTCACCCTGACGGACGAAAACCGGACCGTGCCGGTTGCGATCGGCCTGATCGCAGGCAATAGCCGATACGAATATCCGTTCGGTCAGATCATGGCCGCATCCGTTACCGTAACGCTGCCGCTGATCATCATCGTGTTGATCTTCCAGAGACGTATCGTTGCCGGCCTGACGGCGGGCGCCATCAAAGGCTGACAAAGGAATAAACCATGGACATGCTGGTAAAACTCTACGAGCTGAAGGCCGATCCTGAACTCGATGCGCGCATCGCCGAGCAGGGTATCACCATCCGGCGCGTCCTTGCGCCAGAGTTGAACGCTCTGACGACCTGGATCGAGCCGCGCTTCGGATCCGGCTGGGTCGCGGAAGCGACGGTTGCCACCATGCGCCAGCCGCCCACTTGCTTCATCGCAATCCAGAACGACGAGCTCATCGGCTTTGCCTGCCACGAGGCAACCGCGAAGGGCTTCTTCGGGCCTACCGGCGTCGATACGGTCGCCCGCGGCAAAGGCGTTGGCCACGCTCTGCTGCTGACCACGCTTCTCGATATGTACGCGCAGGGGTATGCCTACGGGGTAATCGGGGGCGCCGGTCCAATGGAGTTCTACCGTCGAAGCGTCGGGGCAGTTCCGATCGAAGGCTCGGAACCAGGCATCTATCGCGGCATGCTGCCACTTGCCGAGCCGAAAGGCATTTCGGAATCGGGCCACTAGGTCTGGTCGAGACAACACCAAGAGACCGTCGCAAAGGTCGTGGCGACGATGAATGCAATGATTGCTGAGCCGGAACACGCCCAGCAATATTGTGAGGTGTCAGTTCAGGCTCTCATCCCTACAAGGTCGTAAAGATGATGTCATTACATGTCGCGGCACACCTTTCACCTTGCTGATGAGCGTTTGTCTTGCACTTTAATTTCCACAAATGAAAAGGGCGGCATAGTGCCGCCCCTGTGACTAGTTGTTGCAGTTGGGGTCGCCCGGATCACACGCACCGCGCGCTCTTCTTCGATCATTACCCGCGCCGCCATTATCGCCTCTGCGACGGATGTCACCGTTGTTGCTGTCGTCGCCTCCCCGACGTTGAAAGTCCCGGCGATCGCGGTAGCCGTTGTCATCGCCGCCGCGGCGGAAATCCGGCCTGCGATCGAATTGGGGGCCGCGATTTTCGTCACCGTTGGCTTCCGGCCTGCGGTTGTCTCGGTCGCGATTGAAATCAAACTGTCGGCGCTGATCGCGATCAAAGTCCTTCCGGCGATCAGCGTCCGGAGTGCGGCCTAGATCAGGGCTTCGATCAAATCCGCGACGTCCGTCAGTGTCTTGTCGTCGATCGAAGTCTGGCCGCCTATCGAAGTCTGGACGGTTGACGTCACGAGGCGGCGGGCGGTAAAAATCGGGGCCTCGACGCCACCGGTCACGGTCCCGATAAAAATCACGGTTGCGGTAATAGCGATCCCAATAATTGCCTACGCTGAAGACAACGGTCGGGATTCCAAGCGGGCGATAATATTCGGGTCCGACGTAAACACGCCGGCTTTGATACACCGCCTGAACATATCGTCCGGCGACCCAACCGCGACCACCGTAGAATTCGACATCACACCATGGCACGTCAGCAAGGCAACCATGGATCTCGACAGATTCGCCAAGCGGGATAACGGCAACTGCGGGGTAGCTCGTGCTCGGACCTGCACGCATATTGACGTTCGCCGTCGAATAGCCTTCGGCGGCAGAGGCTATCGCAGGCGAGAGCAAGAGAAGGCCAGTTGCGCAGATTCTGAGAAGTGTATCTCTCACATTCAACTCCATTGGGGCCGCGCCGCCGTCTCGATCGAGAGCGGGCAGCTCCACATTGCGGTCAGGTGGAAAAAACGTAGCGCGTTCTGCCACTTAAGGTGTGACATTCATGCCCTCGTTTCTCTGAAAATAGATCTGTGGCAATGAACCTAGGTTGAACGCGCCAGTCATCGACTTGTTTATTTTTATACCTCTTAGGTATGGCCCTTCCCGGCGTCGGCGTTACTCCAATGGCAGGTTGGCCATCGTGACGCGCAAATTGATGGACTCGCGCGAAGTCGGAGCGTTCACTCGCGACCGTCGGACAACATCGAGTGCTACGATCTCGCCTCACTCGCCAACCCGGGAATGCACCGCCGGCCCCTCACCTTCTTCAGCTCGAAACCGAGGTTCGGCAGATCCTGCGTCCATTCCGGCACGAAGCCGATGCCAAGGCCGGCAGAAATCAGAGATACCGGTGAGAAGGTGTCGTCGCAGGTATAGGCGACATTGTCGGTCAGATCGTGCTCCTCGAACTTTTCCGCGAAATACCTCTCGCCGTAGGAGAGGTTCTGGCGGAAAAACGAGATGATCTTTTCGCTCCTCAGATCCTCGATGTCGATCTCGTTCTTGCATGACAACGGGTGCTGCCCGGTCACCTATCACCGGCAGTCGGCAAGAATCGTGGCCTTCTCCGGCAGCCGTTTTGACTTTCTAAAGCGCATCTAGTTAGAAATGCTCGCCGACCCAAGGTGCAGGCCCCGCGAACGCGCGGTCGAGCATCATGATTGCCTCGTCGGAACCATCGAGCCCGCCGGCATGGCGAAGGAAAGCGGCTGATCGAAAGCCAGTGTACAGGCTCGGAAGCTGTATGGCGTCGATGCTGACGGTCATCGCCGCGTGGCGATCCTGATTCACGGAAGCGATACCATCGACGATTGAAACGGATAGGTGCTCTATATCCTGACCGTGGATTTCCAAGCTGAAATGCATATCGGCGCAGGCGTATCCTCTGCGCGACAATGCCTTGGCAGGATCCAGCAATTTGAGCAGAAATTCTTCCTGATGGGTCAGATGCCAGCCCTTGTCAGGCAACGCGAAAATCAGTGGATCATGGGGAGCGCCGTGCCAGCGCACGCGCGGATAGACCGTCGAAAACGACCCGAGGAACTTGAGAATCTGACGGGATGCACTGCCGTTCAAGCTGGCATAATCCCTCAGAACGAGACAATCCGGGTCAGCGGTATCCAACAGGACATATCCGTCGTTCTGCCCAAAGACGAATGCGGAAGGTATTGAACTGGAGCGATCAAGGAGGCAATTCCAGTGCGCATCGCTACGGTCGAGCCGCCCGGCATCGATCCGGCAGGAACGGTCGTAAATGTCGCGGAGCACGCCGACCTCTTCCAGATCCAGCCGCGTCGATGCCGCCTCCTCTCGGACACGGTAGAGCTGTGCAGTTTCCGCCTCGTAGATGATTTCCGAGCCAGCGAGGTTGAAGCCGGCCTTCCGGTAGACCGGGCGTGACGATGCAAACAGGCTCGCGATGAGCGCGCCGGCCCGCATCGCATCTTTGCATGCCGCTTCCAGAAGCACGCCCGCAAGCCCGGTTCCTCTGTGTTCGGGGCTGATTGCGACATGGGCGATATTGGCCGCGGGAACCGCCTTGCCACCAAGCCAGTGGCCGGAGGGAAGCAGAGCCCAGACCGCGGCCTGCAGTCCATCGACCTCAAGAACGCGAAAATGCTCCAGACCGACCATGGAAACATAGTTCGTGGTGCGCGCTTCGTCGAAGGCAAAAGCCAGTCGATAGGCATCGAAAATGTATGGAAGGTCGTCTTGCGATGCAGATCGGGTAATCATCATGAAATCCTCAGCAAGGAGCGTGTTGAATACGGGCTGCGAGGTCGCCAATCCCGAGGATGCCGGCCTTTGCTCCAAGCCTGGCTGGAAGCAATTTTGTCGGCTGCACCGGTCCGACAGCGCTCATGCCTTTTTGGACGCGGTCAAGGTAACCGTTCGCCAGGCCGATGCCCCCGCCGATGATGATCCTCGGAGGATCGAGCATGAGTTGAATATTGCTGCACAGCCGCGCCATCCGGGATGCGGAGGCCTCGACAATAGCATCCGCCCACGGCTGACCGGCTTCAGCTTGAAGGAAGATCTGGCGCGCGTCCGCAGCATGGCCAAGACGGGCAGCTTCCGCAAACATCCAGCGACCGGACACTTCGTTTTCGAAGAACTGCGTATCCTCCACGGATCGCGCCGTCAGCCCGAAATGTCCTGCCAGCCCGGTCATCAGGCGGCCGTTCGCGACGATACCGCCACCGACGCCGGTCGAAACGGTCAGGAAGACCAGATCTTCCCCTTCGCCAGCGCCAAAACGAAATTCCCCCCACGCCGCTGCCTGCGCATCGTTGATGGCTGTGACCGGCACCTGGAGAAGCTCGGACATTCTGGCCACAAGCGGATAGTCCTGCGGAATCCCAAGAGTTGACGGGTTCATAGCCGACCAGCAGCCATCCCGGACGAAGCCGGTGACGGCCATGCCGACTGCGATGAAATTGCCCGGCAATTTGTGAGCAGCCCGCTTGATCGCATCAAGCCAGCGATCAGGCCCGTCGTGATGTGCCGTCGGCACAGTGACTTCAGCCTGAACCGCGTTGCCTGCTACTAGAGCCACAAGGGTCTTGGTGCCGCCGAGATCGACCGCAAGAACCGGACGCAGCCGATGATCGGAAGTGTCGCTATGCATCGAACATGTCCTTCCTCAGTTGAGCAGCTTCTGGCTTTCCGCGTCGAACAGCGACAGGCGCTCGGCGGCAAGGGTAATGGCGACCGTCTCGCCAGCCCGGACGGAGCTTGTCTCCATGCGCGCGACGATCGGATAGCCGTGAAGCGCCAACGTAACGTTATCTTCCGGACCGGTCGGCTCGACCAGGTCAACGACTGCTTCGACACCCTGCTCACCTGGTTTTGCGATACGGACATGCTCGGGCCTGATACCAAGCTGGACGCGCTTGCCGGCGGCGGCCACCGACACTGAACTGACAGGGATCGTCCATCCCCTGCCATCGTCGAACAGGGTTTGGCCAGAAACAGTTTGCAGAGTACCAGAAACAAATTGCATCGAGGGCGAACCGACGAATTTTGCGACAAACAGATTTGCGGGACGGTGATAGATCTCGAAGGGGGTGCCGACCTGCTGCACGTCACCCTTGTTCATGACGACGATCTTCGTGGCGAGCGTCATCGCCTCGATCTGGTCGTGCGTGACATAGATCATCGTCTTGCGGATGCGCTCGTGCAGCCTCTTGATTTCGGCACGCGTCTCCACGCGCAAGGTCGCATCGAGATTGGAGAGCGGTTCGTCGAATAGAAAAACCTTCGGATCGCGAACAAGGGCACG
This sequence comes from Hyphomicrobiales bacterium, assembly GCA_900473185.1. Taxonomy (GTDB): domain Bacteria; phylum Pseudomonadota; class Alphaproteobacteria; order Rhizobiales; family Rhizobiaceae; genus Rhizobium. Next base: position 385,519 of record UCKU01000006.1, read on the forward strand.
CCCGATTGCAACGCGTTGCCGCTGGCCACCCGAGAGTTCGCGCGGCCGGCGCGAAAGCAGCTGCTCGATCTGCAGTAGCTTCGCGACATCGTCGACCTTCCGGCCGATTTCCAAAACTGGGGTTCCACGCATACGCAGTGGAAAGGCGATGTTCTGGCGGACCGTCATGTTGGGATAGAGCGCATAGGATTGGAAGACCATGGCGATGTCCCGCTCCCGTGTCGGGACGGACGTGACATTCGTCCCTTCGATTTCGATCGTCCCCTCGTCAATCGGCTGGAGTCCGGCGATCGCATGCAACAAGGTCGATTTCCCACAACCCGAAGGGCCGAGCAGGACAACGAAATCCCCCTCGTCGACATCAAGATCGATACCCTTGAGGACGGAGACCGGTCCGTAGGACTTCCGGATGCCCTGCAACAGAAGGGAATGGGTATTTTGGGTTTTGGTTGTCATCGTATTATCCCTTGATACTGCCAAGCGACATGCCGCGCACGACCTGTCCCTGCACAAGCATCCCAAGAACCAGCATGGGCAGCATGACGAGGGTCGCAGCCGCGGTGAGCGGACCCCATTGCACGCCCTGGAAGGTGAGGAACGATGTGATGCTGACCGGCAGGGTCTGCGTGTCCCGGCCCGTCAGCACGAGCGCGATGAAGAACTCGTTCCAGGTGAACAGCACGCAGAGAATCAGCGTTGCAATCAGCCCGCCCCGTGCGACAGGAAAGAAAATTTCTCGGAAGATCGTGAATTCGCGCGCGCCATCCACCTTTGCCGCATCTCGCAACTCGCGCGGAATGTCTTCGAAGAACGTCACCAGAAGCGAGATCGCAAAGGGGATGTTGACGAAGGCATAAACGCCGATCACTACCCAATGATTGTTCAAGAGCTTCAGCTGTGCCGCCAGGAAATAGGTCGGAATGATGAAGATCAAAGGCGGTGCGATGCGCAGGCTGAGGATGAACTTCTCGTTCGAACGTTTTGTCGGTTCGTCCTGGGCGACGAGGCCGTAGGCGACCAGCGCTCCCACCCCAACGGCGATCAGGCTCGCCGAAAACGAGATGATGACGCTGTTGAAGAACGCCCTGACGAAGACACCGTTGTTCAGCACCCTGGCATAGTTTTCAAAGGTCGGCTCGAAGAGCCAGACCGGCGGCATGGCAAACGCGTCTCGTGACGTCTTCAGAGAGGTCGCCACGACCCAGTAGAGCGGGAAGAGGACGAACAGAAGCAATGCAATCAGCGCGATGACGAAGAGCGCCTTTTTCATTGTGCCTCTCCCTTGGCCGGTGCCTTGAAGGCAAGATTGTAGAGCAGAAGCAGCGCGACATTGGTGAAGATCGTGAGAACCATGGCGATCGTCAGCGAATAGGAAATATCGAAATTGGTGAAGGCGCTGATGTAGCCGTAGAGGTTCAGCGTTTCGGTCGAAAGCGCCGGTCCGCCGCGCGTCATGATATAGAAGATGTCGAAGGCCTTGACGCTATCGATCGCCCGAATGAGAGCCACCACCATTAGCGCCCGCTTGAGGGCAGGCAGAGTAATGTACCAAAGCACCTGCCATTCGCGCGCGCCGTCGACGCGGGCCGCATTTTGCGGATCGCCGGGCAGTGCTTCGAGCGATGCCATGGTCAGGAGCACAACGAAGGGCGTCCATTGCCAGACATCGGCAAGCAACAGCGAGAAGAGCGCCACATTCGGGTTTCCCAGCCAATCGACTGGACCTATACCGACACGCGACAGCAGATAGTTCATCATGCCGCTCGATGGATCGAGCAGAAAGCGCCAGGTCAGGCCGACGACGATCGGCGTCATGACGATCGGCACGAGCAGGATCGCCCGGGCGATTTTCTTTCCGAAGAACTCGCGATCCATCAACAGGGAAATCAGGAGCCCGAGGATGACTTCGACAATCGTCGCGGCAACCGTAAACAGTGCGGTGCGGCCGAGAGCGTTGAGAGCGCGGCTGTCGAAAACCAGCCGAAGGTAGTTATCGACACCGATGAACTTTTCCTGACCAGGCCTCAGAAGACTGATGTTGTGAAGCGTCAGCCATAACACATAGAGCGTCACGACTGCCGATACCGCGCCGAAGAACAAGACGACGGGTCGATAGAAATATGTCGTTGGGTCTTTCACTGTCCGGCTCTCCGACGGGTCGGCCATGCCCGGGCGAACCGGGCATGGCCGATATGTCATCAACGGCCGAGGGCCGCATCGTTGGCGGAATTGGCTTCGGCGAGAGCATCCTTGGCGGACGCCGTGCCGGCCAATGCCTTTGACACCGCGATACCCGCATTGTTGATGATCTCATTGGCCGCTTCGACCGTCGGCAGATATTGCGGGTTGCCCTTGGCAATAGATGTCAGCATGGCCTCCTTGAAGGCGCCATAGCGCTTGTTGAACTCTTCGGAGTTCAGGGCTGCCTGGGAGGTCACGCCTGAATTGGGCGCGATGCCGAAGGACTTGATCTGCTGTTCCTTGGCGGTCGCCCATGAGGCGAAGAGGAAAGCCGCTTCCTTCTGCTTGGAGGCCGAGGCCACATAGAGGCTGTGAACGGCAAGCGAGGAGGAGCCGCCCTTCAGCTTGTCGGACTGAGAGGGTACCGGCACATAGCCGACCTTGCCGACGACCGAGGAGACCGACGGGTCTTCGTTGAAAGCGCCGTTAACGGTCGCATCCATTGTCATGCCGGCCTTACCCTGCTGGAAGAGAACACGGTTCTCCTCCCAGCCGAAGTTGGCGACACCGACCGGACCGTAGTTGCGAAGCACATTGGCGAAGGCATCGAGCGACTTTGCGGCCTCGTCCGAACCGAGCGCCGACTTACCGTCACTTGAGATAAACTCACCGCCATAACCCCAGAGCCAACCGGCCCAGACATAGACGTTCTGGATGCCCTGCGCGCCACGCATCGTAATGCCGGTAATCTCGCCGTTCGACTTCTCCTTGATCGTCTTTGCGGCGGCCGTCACGTCGTCGAAGGTCTTGGGCGGCGTCAGGCCATACTGATCAAAGAGATCCTTCCGGTACATCAGGAAGGTGCTCTCGCCATAGACCGGGAGACCGTAGAGCTTGCCGTCGACAATGTTGGTGTTGAGATAGCCCGGGACGAAGTCCGCCTTGTCGAGATACTTCGGAAGCTTCTGCGCCAGCTCGTCGAGAGGATCGATGTAACCCGCCTTCACGAAGCCGGGAATGTAGATGATGTTGTTCTGGACGACGTCATAGCGGCCGGAACCGGACGAGAATTCCAGGAGCATCTTGGCGGTGATGTCAGATTCCGGCACGACTTCGAGCTGGACCTCGATGCCCGTCTCCTTGGTGAATTCCGGAATGAGTGCCTGAATGCCGTCGGTCGTCGGATGTCCTTCCATCAGGACCGCGAGCTGCGTTCCCGCGTAAGGCTGAGCCGCATCCTGCGCCAAGGCTGGCAAGGTGATTGAGGCCGAAAGCGCTATCGTCAAAGCAAGAAACTGTTGTTTTTTCATGTCATTCCCCTTTTCTCGTTGCGAAGTTCTGATGTGCGGAAGGAAGACGCACCACCTCTCCGGTTTCCGCCGAGCGGACAAGCGCGCGGGTCAATTCGAGCGAACGGATCGCTTCTTCCCCGCTGGCAACCTGGCACGGCGCACCGTCGAGCCAGGCAAGAACAGAAGAAAGCTGTGCCCTCAGATCACCGCCCACCTGCCCGCCAATTGTCGGCCAGTGCTGGGTGTCGATCTCGCGAGATGCCTGATTGTCGGCAAAATAAAGCCCGCTGTCGCCGCACTGGACCTCGAAAGACCCTTCGGTGCCGATCATCTCGAGACGGGCATCGATCATGTGGCGGGCACCGGCCGGCAGCGACCAGGCGCTTTCGAAAGTGACCAGCGTGCCGCCAGAAAAGCGGACGATGCCGGCGATCGTGTCTTGTGTGCCGATTGATCCGAGGAGGATGTCGGTCTGCTGCGCGTAGACGCTGACGGGCGTCTGTCCTTCAAGCATCCAAAGGACCATGTCGACGTCGTGAACGGTGACGTGGAGCGCCAGCGGCAAGGTGCCGGCGTAACGCTTCGGGCCTTCGGTGCGCGCGCTGTTGCGACGGGCGTAGATGTGGATCGGTGTGCCGATCTGACCGTTCGTGATGAGTTCACGGGCCTTGTAATAGCGCGGGTCGAATCGCAGGAGATAACCGACTGCCAGTTTGACGTTGGCGGCCTTGCAGGCATCGACGATCTTCTGACCGTCTTCGATGGTCGAGGCGATCGGCTTCTCGATGAACAGATTGACGCCTTTCGCCGCTATATCGAGCGCCGGCTGCAGGTGCAGGTGATCGGGCGTGCAAATGCTGACGAGATCGAGCTCTTCTGCCGCCAGAAGTTCCTGATGAGACGCGTGGGCCTTCACTCCACCGCCGAGCTGTGCGGCAAGCGCCGTCGCACGGGCGAAATCGCTGTCGACGACAGCCACAAGCTCTGCACGTGGGTCGCCTGCGAAAATCGATGCATGCATCGAACCCATGAAACCGGCGCCGATGACCGCAACTTTGGACTTATTGCTCATTGATTTCTCCAACGCTTCAATTCTCGGGGGCCCGTTCGACGGCGTCGACAAAGCGACGCGTGATCTCGTCAGGCCGGGTGATTGCTGAACCGATCACGACGAATGCCGCTCCATTGCGGATGGCTCGTTGTGCTTCGGCGGGCTCCCAGATTCTTCCCTCCGCCACGAAGGGGACGGCAGCAGCCGACAGGCTGTCCATGAGATCGAAGTCGGGGGCTGCCCGACCCTTTGTGTAGTCGGTGTATCCGGAAAGCGTCGTGCCTACGAAGTCAGCGCCCGAGGCGATTGCGTCCCGACCTTCCTGCGCGGTGCTGATATCTGCCATGGTCATACGGCCATGCGCTTTCGCCTCTGCGACCAGATCACCGACAGAGACGGGCCGCGGTCGATTGGTTGCGTCGAATGCAACGATGTCTGCGCCGGCCTCGCAGAGTTGACGGACATCCTCGCGTGTGGGGGTGATGTAAACGTCAGAGCCTTCCTGGGCGATCTTGGTAATCCCGATAATCGGCACACTGACGGCCTGACGCACAGCGCGAACGTTCTGGATTCCCTCGATCCTGACGCCCTGCGCACCGCCTTTGACGACGGCGAGCGCCAAGGCGACGATGTGGGACGTATCGTGGAGCGGACTGTCTTCCGACGCTTGGCACGAGACGACCAGTCGGCCGAGCAATTTTTCAAGAACATTCATTACGGACGCACCTCCATGATGGGGGCACGTTAAAAAAAATAATAAAATTCGTCAAATAATTTTTTTAGATGAAAATTTTTTTTATTTCATCTTCTAAACATTCCTGTCAGTAACGCTAAGCGCCGTCTGCGCGATGAGTTCGAGGCGCGATGGATCGATAAGTGTGATCGCAGACGCCAATGCGTCGACGATGAGCAACTGACTGATTTTCGAGGGAAAAGCGCCACCCGTCAGCGGCGTCTCCGGCCATGAAGCCAGCAGGACCGACTTACATACCGCCGCAAGCGGGCTCTTCGTGCGGTTTGTTATCCCGACGACATGAGCGCCGCTTGCATGCGCTGACTGGGCAACGCGCAACGTGTCGAGCGTCGAGCCCGAACTTGAGACCAGCACGAACACGTCCGTCGGACCAGCGGTGGCGGCCGCCATGGTTGCCAGGTGCGGATCACGCGGGCAATGCGCCTGAAGGCCGAGGCGAGCGAGTTTGTATTCCAGGTATTGCGCGGTAATCGCCGACGCCGCGACCCCGAAAATCTCGATATGCCGAGCCTTCAAAAGGGCTGCAGACACATCATTGATGACACTGCGGTCAAGCAACCGATCGGTTTCGTCAAGAGCGATGCGCGCCGTCTCGACAAGATCATGGACGACATCTCCGGAAGTGCTATTCGAAGCTTGCTGCTGCGTTGCCACTTCCTGAGCCAGAGCGAGCTTGAAGGTCTGAAACCCTGTAAAACCGAGTTCTCGGCAAAATCGCATCACGCTCGCCTCGGAGGATTTCGCCTCGTCCGCCAGTTCCGTAATGCTCTTGTAAAGCACCGCCTGCGGATCGTTGAGGACAAAAATCGCAACGCGTTCAAGCGCCCGCGTCATTGTCGGAGCGTGCGATCGAATTTGGGCGATGAGAGGCGGCTGGGGACTGGCCAAGATGAATTCCTGATGCGAGGGAAGAAGACAAAACGCAACCAAGCCTAGTTGAAACCTGAGAAAATGGAAATCGAGACGGATGGCCAGGGTTTCTCTTAGTTCCATTGCTCGAACGAGATATCCGTCCTTCCTCCTGTCGAGGGATGCGGGTCCATCTTCAGGCGCAATCGGCAATTCGAAGCCGTCCACCATTCATGTCCTGGTTGTTCGGGCGCAGGAGTGCGCAAGATCTTCAGAAAATGGCCGCGTGCGAAAGCTTTCCTGAATGTCAGCTCTCTTTGCCGTACTGAACTGCACTCCAAGCCACGATCACGTGGGTGCAGCGCCGCAATGCCCGCATCCAAAACAAGCTCCGAACCCAGGTCTATCGCCGCTTCCGATGCAGCCGGTTGATGCCTCTATCCAAGCGCGCGTCGCTTCACGGTGGACCTGCCGATCGAAGTAGCCGCCTGAGGCCCAGGTTTCATCAACGATCCTTTGCCACAATACGAAACTCTCGGGGGTCGAGAAGCTGACCGTCTTGGGCTGCAAGCTGAAGCTTCGGCAATGGTTGCCCCTTCCGACTGTCCACAATTGCGTAGTTCAGTTCCCCGGGCACAAAGCAATGCTCTTCCCCCCATTGCCAAAGAGCTACAAGGGCCACACTCAGTTGATGCCCTTTCGGTGTCAAAAGATAGAGACGGCTAAGCGCGGAGTCGGGGTCCGGCTCTACCGTGAAGATGCCTTCCTCTACGAGCTTGCGCAGTCGAGCCGACAAAATGTTTCTTGCGAGACCGAGACTCCTCTGAAATTCGGAAAATCGTCGTCGCCCCTTGAAAGCCTCTCGGACAATAAGGAGTGACCACCAATCACCGACGACCTGGAGAGCGCGCGCGATCCCGCACTGGACGTCCCCCATGTCAGTTCGCTTGCCCTTCATTTTCCTCACCTTCCTCAAAATAATGGTTGCAAAGTTAAACTATATAACGATAGATGTCGATAAGTTTCAAAATTAAACCTTTTCCGTCGCCGCGAACTTGGAGGGTGTGAGAGTGACCGACCTATTGGATCTCGCAATTGAAGCGCATGGAGGCTTGGAACGCTGGCAGCAGATCGAGCAGTTGCATGCGCACATTAAAGTCGGGGGCGCGATCTGGCATGTGAAGGGCTGGCCGGATGTCTATGCCGACATCCACACCTCGGTTTCCACGCGCCAGCCGCGCACTGAATTCACTCCCTTCTTTAAGGCAGGGCAGCATTGCGTTTGGGAGCCGGAGCGAACGGCTATCGTTGCGGACAGTGGCGGAGTCACTGATCAGCGTGTCGCACCGCGTTCCTTCTTTGAAGGACATAAGATCACCACGCCCTGGGACCGGCAGCACCTGATTTATTTCACCGGCTATGCCATGTGGACTTATTTGACCACACCGTTCCTCTTCAAGCTTCCCGGTTTCAAGACGGAGGAGGTTGAGCCGTGGCAAGAAGAGGATGAAATCTGGCGCGGGTTGAAGGTAAGCTTCCCCACGACCGTGCCGAGCCATTCCACGGTGCAGACCTTCTATTTCAACGCGAGCGGCCTGTTGCGGCGCCATGACTACAGCGTCGACATCATGGGTGGCACCAGGAGCGCCAACTATGCAAGCGACCACCGGAATTTCGCCGGCTTGGTGATCCCGTCGAAGCGTCGGGTTTACGCGACTGGTCTCGACAACCGGCCGATCATCGATCGGGTCGCTGTCGCGATTGACTTCCTCAGCATCGAAATCGAAACCGACCGACGAAGCGACTGAATGCGTGACCGCCGCGCCGCCCGTGAACCTCACGTCCAGACTTCCTCGTCGTGAGAACCTCCAATGCACCATTCTGGCATTTGTGCTGGCTCTGCCGAACAACTGGAAACCGTCAGAAACCTTCGGACATATTCAGAGCGCAATTTCGCCTCTTCGTTCCGCGATAAGACATCTCGTCCGCCAGGTCATCGACGGATCAGTTGGAGCACCTCTGCGTTTGTTTTGCCTGTGCGTGCTGCTCACGCATGGCACTTCGCGACCTCTTTCCCTCAAGTCGCATGATGCGTCGCCATTTCACGAGTGGCCGCCGATCGTCTGGGTCGTCCAGCGTGTCAGGCAGCGTGCCCACCTGGGAAGCTGAGCAGGAGCCGGTGCATCCTGTCGTGCGTTCGAGTGCGTGCCTATTGCGTAGCGTGGCAGCAGCGTCCCCTTCCAGCGCTCGCCTTAGGAGGTCCCATTGACGAGCATTTCTGTCACTTCTTCTTCGTCCTATCGCTATCCCTACCTGCTGTCGTCGCTGCAGGACGACGGTGATGATTTCACCCTCGATTCCACAAAGACATCCACGGGATCGACCTCCAGCTCAAGCGGTGCGTCCTCGGCATCGTCGTCATCGGACTCCGACGATTGAGCGGATAGCTTTCCCGCCCCGAATAGATGACAATGCGTTTTCAGGCTGGAGATCCAAGAGTGCGCGGATATAATGACTTTCAACACTCTTCACATGCACCCAAGATCAAGGCACTGGAACGGGAGAACCGCGAGCTTCACCTGACGCTGAGGGATCCGCTTGAGCACGATGTGCCAATCCATGCACATCATTGCGGTCAGAAGTGCGCATCGTAAGACCGGATTGATATTGTCAGGTTGCGAGATGCTTGTGCCTCATGACGACGTCGCGCAATCAACATCTGGCGACGACCAGCACGTCGGGATCAGGGCCATTGCTCATTCAGCTGGTTTGTCTGCCTTGCCGTTCAGGAGATGAATGAGTTCCATGGGGAACGGGAATATGATCGTCGAGCTGTTTTCCCCGGCAATAACGTTCAGTGTGCTCAAGTAGCGGAGCTGCATTGACAACGGTTGTCTGGCCAGCATTTCAGCCGCTTCCACCAGCTTTGCCGCGGCCTGCTGCTCGCCCTCGGCATTTATGATTTTCGCACGCCGCTCGCGTTCTGCCTCGGCTTGCCTGGCAATCGCACGGATCATCGACTCGTTGATGTCGACATGCTTGATCTCAACATTGGCCACTTTGATGCCCCACGCGTCTGTTTGGGCGTCGAGCATTCTCTGGATATCTTCGTTGAGCCTGTCGCGTTCCGCGAGCATCTCGTCGAGATCGTGCTTGCCGAGCACCGAGCGCAACGTTGTTTGGGCAAGCTGGCTCGTGGCTGCCATGAAATCCTCGACCTGAATCACTGACTTCTCCGGATCGATGACCCTGAAGTAAATCACCGCGCTAACTCGAACCGAAACGTTGTCATGGGAGATGACGTCCTGGCTGGGGACGTCGAGCACGCGCGTGCGCAGGTCGACCCGTACCATTTGCTGTACGTAGGGAACAAGTAGGATCAATCCGGGGCCTTTCACGCCGGTAAATCGACCAAGTGTGAAGACGACGGCCCGCTGATACTCGCGCAAGATTTTGATCGCGTTCGCCAGGACGATCAGCAACAGGACGACTGCGACGATATAGAAGATGAAACCCCCAATCATGGTCATGTGCGCTCCTCCTTGCTTTCTTTCTTGCGGGGACCACGGGCGACCTCGAGGGTTAGCCCATTTCTGGCAATGACCGTCACGTCGTCTCCGTCCGTGAGCGGTTCGGCGGAGGCCGCACTCCAGCGCTCTCCATGCGCGACAATGTAGCCGGTCGTGCCCGTCCAACTGGAGACTTTCCCTGAAATGCCGATCATCTGCTCCGCACCGGTCACCACGGCACGCCGGCGCGCGCCGAATGCAAGGCGAACGACAATGAGGCTGAAGGCAAGGGCAGAAACACTGATACCAACCAGGACCTGCCGGCTCACTTTCAGATCGGGCACATCCGTATCGAAGAGAATGGTTGCGCCCAGGACGAGGGCGACCACACCGCTAAGGCCGAGGACGCCGAATGTCGGTGCATGCGCCTCCGCGACAAAGAGAGCAACCGCAAGCACGATGAGGCCGAGGCCGGCGTAGCTGACCGGTAGCATTGCCAAGGCGTAGAGACCGAGCAGCAGGCATATGCCGCCGACTGTTCCCGGGATAACCGCTCCGGGCGTGAGAAACTCGAATATCAGGCCGTAAATGCCGATAACCATCAGAATGAGTGCGACATTCGGGTCGGCGATGACCGAAAGCAGGCGTGTTCTCCAGTCAGGCTCGATGCTCTGGACAGCGAGGCCCGACGTCTCAAGCCGGATGTCCGTTCCTCCTGCCCGTACCGTGCGACCGTTGGCTTTCGCCATCAGCTCGTCGACGGTGAACGCGACGAAGTCGATGACTTTTTCGCGTTCGGCCGCAGTCGATGAGAGGCTGGCTGCGTCGCGTACCGCCTTCTCCGCCCAGTCGGCGTTGCGATTGCGCAACTCGGCCAGCCCCCGAAGATAGGCAGCAGCGTCGTTCACTGCCTTTGCCTCTACAGCGTTGGGCGACTGTCGCTCCTTGCTGTCGCCGTTCTGGCCGTTGTCTTGTCCGCTCCCACCGAGAGCAATGGGCGTTGCAGCGCCCAGATTAGTACCCGGCGCCATGGCGGCGATATGACTGGCATAGAGGATGTAAGTGCCGGCACTGGCCGCGCGGGCGCCGCTCGGAGCCACGTAACTCGCGACCGGCACAGACGAGGCAAGGATTGCCCGAACGATGTCCCGCATCGACGTATCGAGACCGCCGGGCGTATCCATCTGCAGGACGACCAACGCCACTTTACGATCGTTGGCAAGCTGGATGCCATGTATCACGTAGTCGGCGGACGCGGGGCTGACGGCGCCATTCAATTGCAGCAGTAAAGCGATGCGTTCCGAGCCCGCTGTCGAGGCGACGGAAAACAGGAATGCAGAACCCCAGATCAATGCCAAAGCGAAAATACGGATTGCCTCTCGGCAATACCTCCGGGGCCGCACGGTCACCCGATCAATATTCATACACTCAAATATACGCCAGATTTACCAAAAGATAAGGCAGAAGTTTCTTCACCGCAGGGGCAGGCGATCTACCAATTCAAATTCGAAACTCGACTTGTCCTTGTCGATCAACCAAGTGATTGCGGGAAGACGGAAGACGCCCGACGTGCCTGATGTTTCCGCCTCCATCCGGTATGCAGTCGCCACGACAGTCACACGGTTAGGCCGCTGTCAGACGTCGGTTTCAGCAAGATGCGCGAGAAGGTCGTCGAGCATGGGCCGCTGCCCCTTGAGCATCCTTACCGCTGCGTCCTTCAACGAAAACCAATCCGCACGATCGACTTCTGGAAACCTCCGGATCCGACCGGACCTCGGAGGCCATTCCATCTGAAACTCCGAGCTTCGAATGTCATTCAGGTCCAGCGTGGGATCGGCTTCCATGTACCAGGCGACAACGACCTTGCCACCCGGCTGCCGGTATTCGCCCAACGGATTGAAGTCGCCATCGACCGCGACCCCCAACTCCTCGAGGGTTTCGCGCTTCGCAGCCGCGAGTTCGTTCTCCCCGGGCTCGGCCAGCCCTTTGGGAATGGACCACGCGCCCTCGTCCTTCTTCGCCCAGAAAGGCCCTCCGGGGTGGACGAGGAGGACCTCGACTTCGTCAGAACGGCGCCGAAACAGAAGGAGCCCGGCGCTACGAATGGCCATATCGCCCCTCCTTAAGCATGGTTCAAGGCATTCTTCGCAGATGCCACAGCCGTCCATCCATCGACGCGCACATCGGCAGCAGAGGCAGATGCGATCATCCGGCTACTCCCTGTCATCTTCCGAGGGGATGATTTCGGTCGTTTCGTCGGAAAAATAGCCGAAACCTCTTCTTGTTGCTCCACAAGCCTGATCTCATCAAATAGGTGCTCGGGGTCGGCCGGCAAGACGGCATCGCCATTGCTGGAATGTCGCATGATGGACTGCCGATACCGAAGCTCGGATGAAGTTGTCCCTAGCCATCTTATTCAGATCAGCGATGCGGCCATTGCCGGCGGATTCATCCGAGACTACTCATTCCAGCGCTCCCTCATATCCTACCGGCATCTCGCTTCGAATGTGCGACCCGAGCGATCGCGATAAACACAATAGCCTGGGCGTTCAGTCGATCGACCAATAAGAGCTCCGGCGACCCCACCGGCGACGGCTCCTACCGCGGCGCCGCCCCAACTATTCGAGACCGCGCCGCCAATTACTGCGCCGGTTCCCGCTCCAATAGCTGTCCCTTGTTCAGTTGCTGTACAGGATGCCAGGGCGGTCACAACAACACCAACTAGTAAAACTTTCTTCATGGTATTTCTCCTGTGCTTTAGCCCAGAATGCAACTAGGGCAGTATTTTAAAAATACGATGCGCCGATAGGTATTACTATGGACGTCGGGAGCGCTACGCTCGTTGGCCAGCCGGCGGGCACGTCGACCTCGCTCTCGAGCGGGATGGCGGCCGTACACGGCGAAGTGGGCCTTCCCAATCCCGTCTGGAGGTAACTCCGTCGGGCTTATGGGGAAGGCCGGGACGATGCGGAATGCCTCGACCTAGTCACCCGGTGGAGTGGGTAGATGCAGTCCGGGCCTGCGTCTACCGTTCCGACGTGTCCACGCGCGTGACGACCGACATTCCAGGCCGCAGCCTTTCGGCCAAGGGCTGACCGCGATCGATGGATATGCGAATCGGCAGTCTCTGGACGATTTTCGTGAAGTTTCCCGTCGCGTTGTCCGGCCGCAATATGCTGAATTCGGAACCGGTTGCGGGCGACAGTTCTTCCACTTTGCCTGTCAGTCGCGCCCGATTGAGCGCGTCGACAGTGAACCAGACCGCCTGGCCGACGCGAATGTCGTTCGTCTGGGTCTCCTTGAAGTTCGCAACCACCCAAAGGTCCGATGGTACCAGAAACATCAACTGCGATCCGGACGTCACAAATTGCCCGAGACGCACCGAGGCCTCGCTGATTTGGCCATCTCTCGGAGCGGTGATCACCGTATTCGACAGGTTGATGCTCGCGACGTTGACCTGCGCGTCGGCCATCCGCAAGGCCGCCTGAAGTCCCTGTTTGGAAACCTCCGTGGACGTCAGCGTCTGCTCCGCGATGGCGATGGCGGCCTCGGCGCGCTTAACGCCCGCTTCGGCGGCGCTTAGGGTCGCCTGCGATTGCTCGGCCTGCGCTTGCGGGGTAACTCCCTGGCGACCAAGTGCTTCGACGCGAGTGGTATCCGCCGTTGCTCGCTGCAGCTCAGCCTGAGCCTGCAGAAGATCCGCCCTGCGCGCAACGATCTCCGCGTGGTTTTGCGCCGTCGTCTGTTCCACGTTGGCCAGGTTTGCGATCGCCTGATCGCGCTGGGCCTGAGCCTGCTCGAGTTGCTGCTTGTAGGTTCTGTCATCAATCCTGACCAGCATATCGCCAGCACGAACCCTTTGAAAGTCACGTGCCGGCACCTCGACCACATAGCCACTCACCTGCGAAGACAGGACGGTGATCTTGCCGCGAATAAAACTGTTGTCGGTCGTCACAATGCTCGATGCGAAGGGCCACAGCCCCCACGCGAAAAGGATGAGGGCAACGCCGACGACCGCCACCACAAGCATCGCGGCAACCGTCAGGGGCCTGGGAGTCAACTTCTTCGGCCGAAAAGCGACGGCTGCTTCCGGCACAGTTGCGGAACCCTCCGCGCTTCCGGACCGGTTTGGCGTCTTGCCGCCATCAGGCGACGGATCCAGGCCCGCCGGGGCGCCGCGCAAGGGCTCGACAGACGGCCGCTCTTCGAATGCATCAGGTTCGCGATCTTTCATCTCGAGTGCCCTCCTTCGATTCAGGCCGGGCTGGACCCTGCCGCCACGCGTGCGAGGAGAAAAGTGCGCGTCATCGTCCAAGCGAGAAAAATGACCGCAAGCATCGTGTTCAAGACAACGACGTCGTTGTACGCGCGAACGTTCGACTCGCGCGTGGCAATCTGCGAGAGCGCGGCCACCCCCAGCGCGTTTCGAAGCGCAGGGTCCGTGACAACGGGTTTGTAGATCTGCGACTGGAGTGCAAGCCGCAATGCAACACCCGGATCCGTCTTTTGGGTATTGGCAGTTATAAGCGCCGAGTATTCGTGCTCGCGATATTGCTGAAAAGTCGCAAATAGCGCCGGCCCCGCCAATCCGCCGATCCCCTGAGTAATCGAAAATAGCACGATAAAGGTAACCATATGATCTGCGCCCTCTGCCAGGGCGCGGTTTACGCCGAAGAGAAGCAACGGTCCGATGAACATTCCTGCCGCGCAGGAAACAAAGAACTGGCTGACATAGAGGTCTTGGGGTCGGGTCAGGTTCGTGGCGTGCCGGTCCATCAGCCCCGCGATGATGATCAGGACGACCGAAGCGGAGATCAGGGGCAGCACCGTCTTAGGTGCGAAAAGCAGAGCCGAGACGATGGTGCCTGTCAGCATTCCGATGAATATCACCGAATAAAGCGATTGCAGTTGATCGGGTCCCATTCCCAATGTCCGCATCAATCCCGTTGCGGCATAGGTCTGCTCGGAGAGAAGCAGCCGGATGCTCAGCGCTCCCAAGGTGAAGCGTATCGTACCGGATGTCCCCAGCCAGCGCGTGCGAACAAGCGGCCGCTCCCTGTGATGCTCGAGACAGAATGCGCACAAAAGAAGAAGCAGAGCAGCTATCAATGCATGCGCCATCCAGGGCTGGTCCGGCCACCATTGAACACGACCTTGCGCCAACACGGCGACAATGAGCGCCAAGGCCGGGGAAATCAGCAGGAAACTCAACACATCCAGAGGCTCGAAAGCCTTTATGCGAATACCGGGCGGCAACTTCAGAACGACGACGGCGGCAAGCGAACAGAGACCGAGGCCGAGCTCAAAAACATAAAGCACATGCCACTCACCGATATCGAGTAGCGGCACAGACAGTATCCACGCGAGCGGCGTCGCAAGCTGACCGACGCCAAGAGCTATACACATGCCCGCGCCAAGCCTGGCTTTTGGGAACGCTTGCATCATGTAGAAATTGGCAACTGCGCTGATGGGCGCCGACGCGAACCCTGTCACTGCGCGGACAAACAAGGTCATCGGGTAGTTGTGGGCGGCAAGCTGAAGAATAGTCGCCAAGACATAAGCCATCAATCCGAGTTCGGCGAACCGACGTATCCCGAATTGCTGACGGCACTTGAACAGGATCAGGTTGGAAGAAACATTGACCATCACCCAGGCGGCAGGGAGCCACGCGCCTTCGATCGGCGTAAGCCCCAGTTCGCCTTGAATCTGCGGCAGGTTCGCCAACACCATGGCATTGCCGAGGCCGCCGGTTATGCCAACAAGCACCCCCACGAACGCGTAGGCCAATCGCATCGCTGGCGAATGGTACGGCGTCGACGGCGAACCTGCCATTCGCGGCCGCTCGTCGGACGTCCAGTTCGGAATTAGTTCCAGATAGCGCGGCATTTTAGGACAAGCCAACCGAAGGTTGGATGCTAATACAAAATGCCACGAATTGCCAGGATGACGCGAGCCCAGGCGATGTCTTCAATGTGTCTTGCACGCGGGCTCACATACGGTCGGCAGACCAGCGCCTAAGAGGCCGCTACCGACAGGTCTGTAGCAGCGGCCTTAGCCTGTCGACGAACTGCTCGCTTCCGCGGGCGAAGCGAAGCTTCTGAGGAAGCTCGGTTCGTTTCCAGTCGATAGTGCTTGAGACACCGAGACGTGCGAGGATTGGAAGTGCTGCCATCACGTCCCAGGTTGAATCTCCAATGGAGAGGTAGCCATCGGTCTCGCCGAGCACGACCTCGATCAGCGAGATCGTTGCAGCCCAGCAAAGCCGGAGGCTGATACCGAGATCATCCGAGATGAAGCGGATGGCTTCGAGCCGGAAGCGGCTTGATCGGGCGGCCGTTGAGCCGCGCCGGGACCGTCGCCCTTCCCATTATGGTCAGGTCGCGGACGGTGCATGGATCACCCCGAAGACGGGTCGCCGGCTCTCGTAAAGCTCGATCGAGATCGCCCAGTTCTGGCCGCCGCGCACGAAATTGAAGTACCGTCGATCGGTTCGATGACCCAGATACGGCCCGACGTGCCGGGGATTTCGCCACCTTCCTCGCCGAACACGCCTTCGTCCGGGTAGGCTTGATTGAGCCGGGCGATCAGCAGCGCCTCGACCTGCCGGTCCGCCTCTGTCACGAGGTGGAGGTGCCCCTTCTTCTCGACCGGCAGGCCTGCCAGCGAGCGGAAGTGAGTGAGGGCGAGTGTCCCGGCCTCCCTTGCGATATCTTCGATAATCACCTCGACCGGGCGCACCGGCGAGGCGCAAGGATGCCTGTCAGCCACGGGCACGAGCCCTGATCCGTGCCATCTGCGCGACGTCGTCGCCCATAAGCTGGTCCAGCTGGCCCTCGCGAACCCAGTGGACGATCTGGGCTTCGACATCGACGCCGTATTTCATCATCTTCTCGTGGTCGCCGCCAGGCAGATAGGTGAAGACGGCAAAGCCCTCGAAAGGCAGCTCATGCCCTGCCGCGCCGACCCCGTCCGGACCTGAAGCTCATCGCGGCAGAACAATCCGGGCCTCGAAACCATCTCCACCGCTGCTCGCCGGCGAGCGGAGTTCTAATACTCCACCCATCTGGCGCACGATAGTATCGACAATGGCAAGTCCCAGGCCAGCGCCCTTGGCAACGGTCGCACCTCTGCGAAACCGAATTTTCAGGCTTTCCAGTTCAGCCGCAGAAAGCAAAGGGCCGTCATTGGCAATACTGATACTACCATCATCACCGACCGAAACGCTGATCGTGCCTCCCGGACTTCCGTGCAGGATCGCGTTCTCGATGAGATTGCTTGCGACGATCCCGAAAGCGTCCACATCGACGGCACGCATCAGGGGATCTGCCGAAGCGGAGTAGGTAACCCTCTTGCCCGTTGCGGGATTGCGCTGATAATCGCGGACGATCAGGTTGAGCACCTTGCTGAGATCGGTGACCGTGGCCGTCTGCCCAAGACCGGCGTCGGCTCGAGCAAGCTGCAGAAGTTTTTCCGATGTGCGCCCAAGCTTGGTGAGCGCGGTCTCGATGTTCCGTGCGCGAGCTTTCGACGCTTCGTCCGGCAACTCGGCAAGAAGTCTCTGTGTTTGCGCCAAGGCCCCGGCTACAGGTGTCCGAAGCTCATGAGCACTGTTGGTGGCGAATTCCCGTTCCGCATCGATGGTCGCCTTCACGCGCTGCAGCAGCAGATTCACTGACTGAGCGATCGGCCGCAATTCGCGTGGAATCGTCTCCGTCTCGACAGGTGAAAGGTTGCCACCGTCCTTCTCGGAGATCGCTGTGCGCAGCTTATCGATGGGATCTACTGCTCGTCTCGCAATCCAGATCATCAAGAGGACGCTGACAGGCAGCAGAATGGCAAGCGGGATAAGCATCGTGACCGCGCTTTCCCGCACGGCCTCACGTCGGTGGCTCAACCGGTCGGCCGTCTGAAGGAAGAGAGCGCCGTCCGAGCTCATCGCGGTGTAAAAGCGATATTTTTCGGAATCGTGAAAGCCGATAGCGAGTGGGGCGTCGAATGGCTCGATGGGGGCGTCTTTCGAACGGAAGACAACCACTCCGTCGGCGGTGCGAACTTGGTAGACGAGATATTCATGTTTGGACGGCGTGGGCGGCGCCCGCTTGGGCTGCTCACCGCCCTGAACGTTCGGCAGGTGCCCCTCCTCCACGATCGCCAGCAGCCGTTCGGTGGTTTCCTCAAGCGCGTTGTCGAAGATCTCGTCGAACTCACTCCGCATCACGAAGATGCCAAGCCCGATCGCACCAAGCCAGAACGCGACCAGCGCGCCCGTGAGCGCGGTCATAAGGGGTCGGATGATGCTGCGGTTCCTCGTCATTCGACTGACAGCATATAGCCGATGCCGCGGGCTGTCCTGATCTTCTCCATCCCGATTTTCTTGCGAAGCCTGCTGATGTACACCTGCACCGTATTGCTCTCGACCTCCTCGCCAAAAGCATAGAGGGCATCCTCGATCCGTTTCAGTGCAACAAGCTTTCCCGGTCGCTCGACGAGCAGATCGAGCAATGCCCATTCGCGCGGTGTCAACTGAACGTCCTGTCCGCCCACGCTGATAGAGTGCGTGGATCGCTCGATCACGATATCTGCTATCTGAATGGTGTTTTGCCGACGTCCTTCGTAACGACGACGGACGGCAAGGATCCGAGCTTCGAGTTCATCGAGATTGAAGGGCTTGATCAGATAATCGTCCGCGCCGGCGTTAAGCCCGGCGATGCGGTCGGATATCTGATCTCGAGCGCTCAGGACGATGACCGGAGCATCACCTCCTCTTGCCCGAAAATATTCAAGGAAGACCAGGCCGTCGCCATCGGGAAGCTGCAGGTCAAGGAGGACCAGGCCGTAGTCGATGGACTTGCTCGCCGCTTCTGCATCGACGATCGTACGGACCCAGTCCGTCGCGTAACCCGCCGTGTTCGTATGGTCCCGGACCGCATCGCCGATGATGTCGTCGTCCTCGATCAAGAGAATGCGCACGATCTATTCCTTCCAGCCTTACGCCTTGGAGAGCGCTCGATGGTGGAGTCATACCAGACCAGTGCCAAAGTAGCAGTCTCGGGCCTCGTTGTGGCTATCGAGAACCCGTCCGTCCCCTTGATTCTAGATGGTTGGGCGGACAAGCGACCAGCGTCTGGAGGTCAGCGCTGGTCGCTTCCTCCTGTATTACCAGTGGTAGGAAATACCGACGTTGACGGCGTTTGTGACGATGTTCGTCTTCAGGCGGTCGCCGCTGTCGATCGGAACGTCGACGCGCGAATAGGTGCCCTTGTATTCCACGAAGGTCGACCAGTTGTCGGTGACGCGGAAGTC
>UCKU01000045.1 GCA_900473185.1 Hyphomicrobiales bacterium
CGTCGGCAGCGGTCTGGTCCATCGCGGCAAGCGGCTTTCCGAACTCGGCTTCCTGACGGCTGACAATCTGAACCCGCAGAAGGCCAGGCTGCTCCTGGCGCTGGCACTGACCGTCACGCGTGATCCAGACGAGATCATGCGGATCTTTTCCACCTATTGAGATTGCCGGAGGCCGATCATGACAAAGCCGAATGAACTCGATGCCGCATCGCTCGCGTCGCTGACGCGATCCGGCAGGCTCACCGTCGAGGAGGTGGCGCGATGGATCATCGCGCGCGTGGACGAACGCGATGCCGACGTGGAGGCCTGGGCCTATTTCGACCGCGACCAGATCATGGCCGAGGCGCGCCGCCTGGACAGGGTAACGGACAAAGGGCCGCTGCACGGCGTTCCTGTCGGCGTCAAGGACGTCATCAATACCAGGGACATGCCGACCGCGCACAATACGTCGCGCTACGCCGATAGCCGGCCCGGCGTGGATGCGGCCTGCGTCGACATGCTGCGTTCGGCCGGCGCGCTGATCGTCGGCAAGACGGTCACGACCGAATTCGCCACCACCAATCGCGGCGGCAAGACCCGCAATCCCCATTCGCCGGAGCGCACACCGGGCGGCTCGTCCAGCGGTTCAGGGGCGGCCGTTGCGGATTTCCAGGCGACGCTTGCGCTCGGAACCCAGACCGGCGGCTCGACGATCCGGCCCGCTTCCTTCTGCGGCATCTATGGCTGGAAACCCACCTGGAATTCCATCAGCCGCGAAGGGTTGAAGATGTATTCGGCGACCTGCGATACGCTGGGGCTCTATGCGCGGTCGGCCAATGATCTCGATCTGCTGGCCGAGATTTTCCGGCTCGAGCCGGCTGAAAAGGCGCCGGAAACCCTTGCCGGCGCTCGTATCGGCATATGCCGTTCGCCGGTCTGGGAAAAGGCGCAGCCCGCCACGCAGGCCGCGCTCAAAGCCGGTGTCGAGGCGCTGAAACGGGCGGGCGCGGTACCGGTCGAGCTCGATCTGCCCGCACCCTTCGAGGCGATCCACGATGCGCATCGCAAGATCCTGCGCAGGGAAGGCCGCTCAGCCTTCCTGAGCGAATACGCCGCCACGCCTGAAATTCACGAGGATTTCAAGGCGATCGTCGAAAACCGCGACAATTACGGCGTCGAAGAGACCCGCCGGGCCTATCGGCTTGCCGACGAATGCCGCGCCATCTTCGACGACATCGCCGCAGGCTACGACCTGATCCTGACGCCGAGCGCGACCGGCGAAGCGCCGCTCGGCATCGAGCTGACCGGTGACGCCTCCTTCAATTCGATGTGGACGCTGTTGCAGGTTCCCGTCGTCAACGTCCCCGGCATGGTCGGGCCGAACGGCTATCCCGTCGGCCTGTCGCTGACGGGGCGTCGCTACGACGATCGCAAGGTCATTGCCTATGCCAGGCTCGCCGGCGCTGCCTTCAATGCCGCCGAACGCCAGGCGGCCTGACGCCCGCGGCTCGACACCTCACAAATCACCCGCCGGAATCGCTCCCGGCGGGTTCTTTTTTGGACAAATCAGGGAGGATGCGGCTCAGGCCGCGTCCTTCTTCATCGCAAGGTCGGGATTGCGGGATTTCATCAGCGGCTGGATATGCTGGCCGAACTGCTCCATGCCGACGATGAAGTCGTCGAAGGTCATCATGATGCCCTCGATGCCCGGCTTTTCGGCAATCTCGTCCAGCATGGCCGCGACTTTCTCGTAGGAGCCGATGAGTTTCAGCATGCCGGTCGGTTCGGCGGTCTCAGGCTTCGCCAGCATGTCGCCGGCGCGCTTGGCCATCATCCCGGCCGTGGAATTGGCGGTCGCATTCTTGTCGGCCGCCGACTGGTCGCGCTGCCATTCGATCGCCTGCAGGTCGGTGCCCTTCTTGTAGTGCTCCCATTTGGCATAGGCCATCTCGTCCGTGCGGTCGGCGATGATCATCAGCAGCGTATAGGCGCCGACCTCACGGTTATAGGGCGCCGTGACGTCGAGCAGCCGCTGCGCATTCGCACCAGAATTCTGAACATTGTTGATGCCGCCGCCGGCGCCGACGAAATTGTAGTCGCAATGCTCGCCGACGAAGCGCATGCCGGCATCGCTGGCGCAGGCCGCGACGATGTCGATATGGCCGGACGGGCGAGGGCTGAGCTTGCAGTCGTCCATCTTGAAATATTCGCCCTGGAGATTGGAAACGCCCGTTTCCCAGAGATCCTTCATGACCTGCACATATTCGCCGGCATATTCATAGCGGCGGCGGAAATGCTCGTCCCCTGGCCAAAGGCCCATCTGCTGGTATTCCTTGGGCTGCCAACCGGTGACGATATTGACGCCAAAGCGGCCCGGCGCGATGGAATCGATCGTCGCGGTCATGCGTGCGGCGAGTGCCGGCGGCAGCGTCAGAAGCGCGATCGAGGCATAAAGCTTGATCTTTTGCGTCACGGCGGCAATGCCCGCCATCAGCGTGAAGGCTTCAAGATTGTGCTGCCAATATTCGCTGGGACCGCTGAAGCCACGCAGCTTGATCATCGCCAGGGCAAAATCAAGGCCGTAATGTTCGGCCTGTTGCACCACCGTCTTGTTCAAATCGAACGTCGGATAGGTCTCCGGCGATGTCGTTGAAATCAGCCAGCCGCGGCTGCCGATCGGGATGAACACACCCATCTTTACCATGTGACGTTCCCTTAATATTGACGATCGTCTGTGGCCGCCCTTCAGGCGGCCGACTTTTCGGCCAGAAGTTCAGAATTACGTGTCTTCATCAGCGGCTGGATGTGCTCCCCGAACTGCTCGATCCCGACGATGAAATCGTCGAAGGTCAACATGATGCCTTTGAGCCCGGGGGTCGAGGCGATCTCATCGAGCATGCGGGCCACGTTGGCGTACGAGCCGATCAGCTTCAGCATGCCTGTCGGTTGCGGGTTCTTGATCTGGCGAACGAGTGCTGAAGCGGTCGAGCCTTCCTTGGCGACAGTGTCCTGCCCGGCCTGGCTTGCCTGCCATTCCAGCGCTTCGATATCGGTGCCCGCCTTGTAATGCTCCCATTTGGCAAAAGCCATCTCATCGGTTCTATCGGCGATCACCATCAAGAGCAGGAAGGCACCTGTATCGCGTCCCGTCTTTCTAGCCGCGGCCTCTACCTTGGCGACCATGTCGCGCGCACCGTTTGTCTGGTTGAGATCGCCGCCCGCGCCGATGAAATTGTAGTCGCCGTATTCAGCCACAAACTGCATGCCACGCTCGGACTGGCCGGCGCCGACGATCGGAATGTGGGCCGAGGGGCGCGGCGACAGCCTGCAATCGTCCATCTGGAAAAAGTCACCTTTGAAATCCGAGACGCCTCGTTCCCATAGATCGCGCATGATCTGCACATATTCCGACGCATAGTCATAGCGGCGGGAGAAGTGCTCAGGCGTCAATTCAAGGCCCATTTGCTGGTATTCCTTGGGTTGCCAACCGGTGACCATGTTGATCCCGAAACGTCCAGGGGCAATCGAGTCGATCGTCGACGCCATCCGGGCAACAAGCGCCGGCGGCATCGTCAGCATCGCAACGGAAGCAAAGAGCTGGATTTTTTTGGTCACAGCGGCGATGCCGGCCATCAGGGTGAATGATTCGAGATTGTGAACCCAATATTCGCTGGGTCCATTGTAACCGCGCAACTTGATCATCGAGAGCGCGAAGTCGAGGCCGTAGAATTCGGCGCGCTGCACGACCGCCTTGTTCAAGTCGAAGCTGGGCATGGTCATCGGAGATGTCGTGGAAATCAGCCATCCACGGCTTCCGATTGGGATGAAGACACCGATCTTTGTCATAGGTTTGGTTCCCCTTGTTTATTTCGATAGAAACAAGAGTCCACCGACCTCGTGATATTTCCAAGCGACGATTTCGAAGTGCGAGGATGAGAAAATCTCAGGGGCTGCGGTCACCACGTCGATCCGTGCGCCGTTGCAGTCCTCTTAGCGCCTTTCGCCGATCGGCTGAAAGATCTGAGCGATCGATCCTGTCGTTTTGGTCATGTCCGAGACGAGATCGAACATGTTGTTTCCCTTCGTTCAGGGTTCGGCGCTGCGGCTATTGGGTGGGAGGGTCGAGTGGCATACAGTCCTTTCGGGACTTTACGTCGTCTCGGGCCTGGCGTTTTCGCCTATGCTGTCGCGACGGACGAACCGGCTTGGGATAACGACGCGCAGCTCCCGTTCGTCATCGGCGTTTTCCATCCGCGCAATCAGGTATTCTGTTGCGGTCTCACCAAGCGCCTCTATCGGCTGCTCAATCGTCGAGAGCGAGGGTGCGCAATATTCACAGACAGGCGACCCGTCGAACGATACGATCGACAAGTCTTCGGGCACGCGCCAACCCATCTTCTGAACCTTGCTCATAAAGGAAATCGCCATGTCGTCACTCGCTGCCACGACTGCAGTCGGCTTTGGTCGCCCGATTGGATAACGGAGGGGTTCAGTTGGGTGGCGTCGCCTTAACGGTTTCGAGCGCGCGGTGAGGACGTGTTTTGCGTACTTCAGGCAGCGATTGAGCCAGCGATTTCACGCCAGATCGAGATGGCGTGAGTGCGAAGCTGGCGATGGTTTGCGGCGGACAACCATTTCCGGTGAAGAAGGAAAAGATTGGCGATCGGGCCGTGAGTTGAGACGAAACGCTGACATTGTCGCGCGGACTTGAAGCGCATCCTGCGTTGCTCTCGCCGTCGCACAACAAGATGAGAGTTCTCAGCTCGGTTGTTCAATCCCTTATGCGAGCGATGTTCGACGCGCGGCATCAACTGGGATTTTGCGGCCGAATAGGAACGCAGCTTGTCGGTCACCATCACGCGCGGGGGGTCCCCTGGTGCTTGAGCAGCTTTCTCATCAGCTTTAAGGCGGCCGCCTTGTTCCGTCGGCTTTGCAGCAGGGCGTCGAGCACGTAACCGTTCGCGTCGACGGCGCGCCACAACCAATATTTCTTTCCCTTGATGGTCACCACCATCTCGTCGAGCTGCCACTTGTCGGAAAAGTGGCCTCGTGAACGGTGCCGGAGCAGATGAGCAAATTTCAGGCCGAATTTCGCCGCCCATTCCGAGACGGTCTGGAATGAGACGTTGATGCCGCGCTCAGCGAGCAGATCTTCGATGTCACGGAAGCTGAGCGGGAACCGATAATAGAGCCATACGGCATGGGCAATGATCTCAGCGGGAAATCGGTGGCGTCTGAAGTGGGCGAGAGGGGCTTCGGTCATGAAAACCCGATATCAAGTCATTTCGAACAGGCAGTTAAGGCGACGCCACCCGCCCAAGAGCTCACGAAGCGGATCGCCGGGAAAGCCTCTCGGGATGACTGACCGGCGATCGCACTTAGAAACGCCAATCCCGAACGTTTGGCGGTCCAGTTGGCTTTGCTACTCGAACCGCCTCACTTCATTAGAAGGTGTAAACCTCTTTCGCGAGCCTGACAGCCTGCTCACTCCCGGCTGCAAGTGGGCACGATGAGCCTCCAGGCTGCCGAAGACGAAAGGCTCATCGCGCCTGCACGGTGCAGGTCAGGTCGGATAACAAGCCGTCGTGGAGACCGTAAATCCATCCGTGGATCGCGACATCTTTCTTGTCTCGCCAGGCGTCTTGCATTGTCGGCGTGCTCGCGAGGCGCGTAACCTGCGCCTTGACCGATTCTTCGCAAAGGCGGTCCAAATCGGCATCGGTCCAACGGTCGCATTCCTGGCAGTTGAATGTCGTCCGCGATATGTCGCGAATAGGCTGCAGCCAGTTGTCGATCAGGCCCAGTCGACTCCCGCTGACTGCAGCCCTGACGCCGCCGCACCCGTAGTGTCCGCAGATAATAATATGCTTTACCCCAAGCTGGTGAACCGCAAATTCCACCACAGAAAGCATGTTGAGGTCAGTCGGATGGATCAGGTTGGCGACGTTCCGATGCACGAACACTTCCCCTGGCTCCAGACCGGTGATCACGTTGGCCGGGACACGGCTGTCCGAGCAGCCGATCCATAAATATTCCGGCCGCTGCAAATTCGCGAGACGTTGAAAATAATCGGGGCGCTCAATCTTTCGCGCGTCCGACCAAGCCCTGTTCCTTGCAAGAAGATCACCAATCATTTCGCCACCTTTCCATCGCATTTCCCCCCGCGCGGCCGTTGCGGCAGAACAGTCAATCGGTCGCCATCATGATGGATCTGAAACGGCCGTTTTTGGACGTGTTGCGATGCCGGAAGTCAAATAACTTCGGCTGCCTTGCCATTCTCCTCCTTCATGGCAAGCAGTCTAACGTTCGTATAAAACCTATTTTCACTGCGCAGTGAAAATTGGCGTGACATTGAATATGGGATGATTTATTGAATTTTCACTGCGCAGTGAAAAAGGCAAAACAATGGAGTTAAGCGAGCGGAACCGTGCGACAAAGGCAATCAATGCGCTCGTTGAAACGCTTGAGGGACTGCCGCATGTCACGGTTTTCCATGTTGAAGCCGAGCCCGGTTTCGGCCGTCACCTATACCTAGACGCTGCAGTGGAGGCCGATGTAGCCGGCAAAGGCATTGTCTTGATCGTCGAGTGCAAGTCCGTCGTATATCCTCGTGATGTCCGCGAGGCGATATGGCGCCTCCTCGCAGCCAAGAAAGACGCCGAAGCAAAGCGCGTGGAGACTGTCGTGCCCGTTCTCGCAGCAAGCTCCATATCGGTTGGCGCTCGCCAGCTGCTTCGAGAGGAGGGGGTTGGATACTTCGATGATGGCGGAAGCCTCTTTGTGCCAGCACCAGGCGCCTATCTCGACATCGAGCGGCCCGTCCCGAAGTCTGGGGAACGAACGATTGGATCCCTGTTTACAGGGAAGCGCTCCCAGATTTTGCATGCCCTGGTTCTGGATCACGGAGACTGGTTCGGCGTCAGCGACCTGGCGGAGCGGGCGAAGGTATCGTTCGGAACCGCTTCAGAAACACTAAGCGCGCTGGAGCGCCTGGAATGGGTGTCTGCTCGCGGCCATGGCCCAAATAAAGAACGGCGCCTGTCGGACACCACCTCATTACTCGACAGTTGGGCTCGCCATGTGGAAGAGGGGCCGCGGATTAAGCGCCGGCGCTTCTACGTTCCTGGCAAAGGTGCCGACGCCATTGCAACAAAGCTTGAAGCCGAATGCGAGGCTCGTGGCGCCGAGTACGTGCTTACCCAAGACAGGGCTGCACAAGAATATTCGCCCTACCTTTCATCTATCAATCGCATAGCTTGCCGTATGGCGCCTGGTGAAAAGACAGACATCGTTCTGGAGCATCTTGATGTCCGAGCTGTGACGGAGGGTGCAAATCTCGACGTGATCGAGACGCCCTCCCGAACTGAGTTTCTTTTCAAAGAGAAGCGGGCAGGACTTTGGCTTGCGAGCCCCCTGCAGGTCTATCTGGACCTCTTGCGAGGCGAGGGGCGATCAAGGGATATGGCCGAACACCTTAGAAAAGAAGTTTTAGGAGTCTGAGATGACGAAACCGTCGACCGCCGAGGGATACAGCAATCAGGTCACTGAGAACTGCGAACGGGTCCTGGTCACGCTTCTTCGAGGGTTGGGGCCATGGCGTGACTCCATCTTCCTGGTGGGTGGTTTGACGCCTCGCTATCTTATCGAGAAGAAGCCTCCCGAAATCCCTGCACACGCCGGAACGGGTGATGTCGACGTGGTCATCCAGCTCCAGATGCTCAACGAAACGGAGGCGTACCATAGTCTCGAAGACAATTTCAAAAAACTCGGATTAACGCGCGGCACAAACACGAAGGGGCAGTTTGTCTCTTGGCGCTGGGAGATCAGCACGGGTGGTACGAAGGTTGCAATCGAACTCCTCGCCGATGACCCTGACAAATCAGGCGGCAAGGTCGTTGAGTTGCCCACCGAAGGCAGCGTATCGGCCATGAACATCCCGCATTCGGCAATTGTCTTCGATCATCATAAAACGCGAAAGATCTCCGCCGAGCTTCTCGGGGACGACGGCGTTGCAACGGTCGACCTCCACTATGCTGACCTGGTGGCGTTCGTTTGCCTGAAAGCTTATGCCTTCAACCAACGAGCCGAGCGAAAAGACGCCCACGACCTCGTCTACTGCATCGAGCATTATGATGGTGGCGTCGATGCGGCCGCAGACGAATTCGTGAAAGCGCTTGGTGGTAAACACAAGGAGGTTATCGCTGAGAGCCTGACTTTGTTGGCTCAGCACTTCGTTGATGACGAGCGGACCGAAGGCTTCACCAAGGATGGTGCTGTCGCGGTGGCGAAATTCGAATTGGGAGAAGACACCGATCGCGACACCCGTATTCTCCGGCAGCGTGAGGTTTCCGATCTCATATCGACGCTCCTGAAGAAAGTTGGCGCCTGACGCCTAGAGAGAAGCGGGTCGATAGGCGCCTGAACGCGCCGATATCTCAGCGAAACCTTGTCGCGGTCGGATCAGACACAATAGTGGGATATCTCGTGTGCGGCCGCGGTCAAAAGCGGAGCAAGGCTTTTGGCCCGTTCGTCCGGCAACCTCTCATTGACTGCGGTTAATGCAACAGCGAGGTAAGGGCGCCCGGCCCTTGATGGAATCGGCGCGGCGATGCCAGAGACCCCCGGCCACATGATATCGCGGCAGAGACAGAATCCGGTTGTGCGCACCTGAACAAGCTGATCTTCGATCAGCTTCAATCGATGACGTGCCTCGACGCTGCCGCGGTTAAGCCCCGCAGTCATCATCGAATCATTCTCGAAAATCCGCCCTTATCGCGGAAAATTCAATATGAATCATTAGCGCAGTCGCCACCGATGCCAGCCGCTAGGGCAGATGACCGCCGCCATTTACTCACCATTCAGATGCTTCACCTAACCTTGGTAAGTTCCAGGTGCGGCCTAACCCGGCCCCGGTCGCCGTGATTGCGGCTTTCGCGCATCCTCGCCGCGGCGGCGGCCGCGAGAATACTTGTGAGCTGATTCATTTCGTCAGTCATTGTAGTCGTCGGGTTCCAGGTCTGACGATCGATGGGCTATCACCGGCTCTTAGAATCCAAATCCGGGCGGCGGTGACCATCCCGTCCATTTTAGAGATAAGCTCGAACCAATCGCGACGGGAGTATGGGTTCGAGGTAGTCATTCAAATAGGTATGCCAACGGTGGCGGTTAATCCATCCTGAAGAAGCACACCTATAAGTCCGCTCTTGGCTACAGATCGGCGATCCTGAAGGGTAACCTATTGCCGAGCTTACAAAAATTAGCACAAATATATGCTGCTTGAATGACGGAGTCGGCGGTTCGACTCCTTTCAAGAGCTACCAAATGGGCGCGGCCACGGCTAAGCCGTACCGATTGCTACGAGTCTTTCTCGCAACACCTAAGCGGGAACTGTAATCTTGGACGGATTTGGCTGGATTAGAGTGTTTCAGTTACGGTATCCGTAGGACTGCAAAGCGATTTGCACGAGCGGGACAGCTAGAGAAAGCAAGTCCGCATCTCCTAAAGCAGGACCTTGATGAACGCGGATATGATAGCCGCCTGGGCGGTGGAAAACGGATTCCATGCGATCGATTCGCGGAGTTATCGTCGCCATGACAATGCAGGCGTGATCACGATCGAGATAAAGAGGATGTCATTTCTCCTCATCGATGAGAGGCAAGGATTGCGGCCGCGCCTCATATCGCGGTTGTTCAAAGACATATCCCTTACATGCGGGAGCGCCCGCTTCCAGGGTCTTCTTCTTGACCGCAATCCCAATCATTGAGTCCTGACGCGGTGACCACAGCCCAGCCAATTCACCAAGGCGGCGGATCGTGGCTAACGCCGATGAGCACCGTATCGATCGATGATCGCTTGCGTCACCGTTGAATCTTTTCATGCCCCCTGAACCCCAGCGTTTCGCACAGAACCCGTGCCGCCGACACGATCAGCGGGCCTGCGCCTTCAGCTTAGGCGGAGCTGTTGAGTTTCCAATGGAGAGACGCGGGATGAGGATATTCCCGTGTAGATATCGTCCCCGGTGCTGAATGCTCTATCCGGTCGAGCAATCGGTTGACAGACGAGGAGTTCGAGCCCGGCTCGAATTGCCGCAGCCAGACGAACCGGGTCACCCGATCGTCAGCAGTATCTTCCAGCAACGCCAACAACTGCTCCTGGGTCTGTTGCGACAAGCGGCTGGCAATTCTTGTCTCTATCCGTCGCTCAGCATCGACCAGAGCCGTGGCGCAAAGCCGCTCGATCGTCGATGTCGCGGGAAGAACCGTGCACGTGCGACGGCACTCGGCCACGAAGCGAATGGCAACATCCTCGTTCGACACCGCCATTTCGGCCTCCCGGAACAGCCAGTCTTTTAGCTCGCGCGCACCACGCCCGGAGAAGGCGCGGAATCCATAGAGCGCCCGCAGTTCGGAAAGATGCTCGTGCCGCGTTTCCTCACGGGTGGCATAGTCAACAAGATCGTCGGCAAGGAGGCCGAGCTGCGCGCTCCGATAAAGTCGATGACCTCTGCCGGTATCAGTTCGCCCGGAGCCAGCACCCGGCCGGGATGGCGGAGGACGCACAATTGAAGGGCGAAGCCGAATCTGTTGTGAGCGCGCCGACGCTGCCTGATGTGGCCGAGATCCTCATCGCTCAGCGTATAGTGCTTCAGCAAATCCGCTTGCGAGGTCGGCAGGCGCAACAGCGCATCCCTTTGCCGATCGGTTAGAGTGACGCATTTATGTTCCTTTTTCAAAGTTGCATGATGTTCAAGATGCTTTGTTTATGAAGCTGGTTGAGATACATTTACGGCGACCAAAACATTCGTGCCGAAACATGCTGATTGGATATGCCCGCGTCTCCAAAGCCGACGGTTCTCAGTCCCTCGACCTGCAGCACGACGCCCTGCATACTGCTGGCGTTGAGCAGAACAACATCTATGAGGATCGCGCTTCCGGAAGTCGTGATGATCGGCCTGGGTTGGCCGCCTGCCTAAAATCACTACGGGGCGGCGACGTGCTGGTGGTCTGGAAGCTCGATCGCCTCGGACGGTCGCTCGCCCATCTGATCAACACCGTGAAGGATCTATCGGATCGGAATATCGGCCTGCGTGTGCTGACCGGAAAAGGTGCCCAGATCGACACCACGACTGCATCAGGCCGCATGGTGTTCGGCATCTTCGCGACCTTGGCCGAGTTCGAGCGCGACCTGATCCGCGAGCGCACCATGGCGGGGCTCGCCGCCGCAAGAGCACGAGGCAGAAAAGGTGGCCGCAAGTTCGCCCTTACAAAAGCGCAAGTGCGTCTCGCACAGGCCGCCATGGCGCTACGCGACACTTCCGTTTCTGATCTGTGCAAGGAGCTCGGCATCGAGCGCGTCACCCTCTACCGGTATGTCGGCCCCAAGGGCGAACTCAGAGATTATGGAAAGCGTGTCCTCGGCTTGGCTTAGGGGTCTGAACAGCACCAGAACAGAAACCCTACATTATCTCCGATCCGCAGAGGACCGGTCGCGCTTTAACGTTGCGGGCAGCCCAGCTTTTCAGACGCACACCGTTGAGCTTGATGAAGCCTTCGGCATCATGATGGTCGTATGCACCCGAACCCTCTTCGAAGGTGACGAGATCCATTGAATAGAGCGATCCGGGCGAGGCGCGGGCTACCACGTTTGCTGAGCCCTTGTAGAGCCTGAGCGTGACCTCGCCGCTGACATAAGTTTGGCTCTGATCGATTAAGGCCTGCAGCATCTCCCGCTCCGGGGAAAACCAGAAGCCGCTATAGATCAGCGCGGCGTAGCGCGGCATGAGCTCGTCCTTTCGATGAGCCGCAGCGCGATCAAGTGTGATCGATTCAATCCCACGATGAGCAGCAAGCAAGATCGTGCCGCCGGGCGTCTCATAGACCCCACGGGATTTCATCCCGACGAACCGGTTCTCAACCAGATCAATCCGACCGATCCCATGCTTGCCGCCTAACCTGTTGAGTTCTGTCAGAAGTGAAGCAGGCGTCAGGGCGATGCCATTCACGGAAATTGCATCACCTTTCTCAAAGCCGATAATAACGGTCTCCGGCTCGTTCGGCGCATTCAGAGGGTCCACTGTTCGCTGATAGACATAGGCAGGCGCAATCTCCGACGGGTCCTCCAGGATCTTTCCTTCCGTCGAGGTGTGCAGGAGGTTCGCATCGATCGAGAAAGGAGCTTCTCCGCGCTTGTCCTTCGGAATGGCGATCTGGTGCTTTTCGGCATACGCGATCAGCTGCGTGCGCGACTGAATATCCCACTCGCGCCAGGGAGCGATAATTTTGATCGACGGATCGAGCGCATTGGCTGCCAACTCGAAGCGCACCTGATCATTGCCCTTGCCGGTGGCGCCGTGGGCGATGGCGTCGGCGCCAACCTCTCTTGCTATGCTGACGAGATGTTTGGCGATCAGCGGCCGGGCAATAGAGGAACCAAGAAGGTATTGCCCCTCATAGAGCGTGTTGGCCCGGAACATCGGAAAGACGAAATCACGAACGAATTCCTCACGAACGTCGACAATACGAATATCTTTAACGCCACGCCTCGCGGCCTTTTCGCGCACTGGTTCCAACTCCTCGCCCTGGCCGAGATCGGCCGTGAAGGTAACCACCTCGCAACGATATGTCTCCTGCAGCCACTTGAGAATGATGGAGGTGTCCAGACCTCCCGAGTAGGACAGCACGATCTTGTCGATCTTTTTCATCATCACCTTCGCCTCCTTATTGAACAGGGCGGAACGATAGGCCAATCCGCGCGCAATGTGATTGCAAAGAGTTCACGGATGCGAGATAGTTTGGCATATTATGCCGTAAATTATTGCTGTGGAGCTATATTGTGTCATTCAACCTAGACGAGATTGATCGGCGTATCCTAATGGTACTTCAGCGGGACGGACGCATTTCCAACATCGACTTGGCGAAAGAAGTGGGGCTGTCTCCTTCGCCATGCTTGCGCCGCGTCCGGCTCCTGGAAGAGGCGGGTATCATTGATCGCTACGTGGCCGTTCTTGATCCAACCAAAGTGGGTGCAGGTCTTACGGTGTTTGCCCGCGTCTGGTTCAAAACGCAGGATGCTCAGGTCACTCTCCAATTTGCAGAAGCCGTCAGACGCCTACCGGAAGTCATGGAATGCTACCTGACCACCGGAGAATGCGACGCTATCCTGCGCATTGTCACCGCCGACCTTCACAGTTATTGGCGTTTCCAAGCGGACCATCTGACTCGTATCGCCAGCGTGCTGAACGTCAAAACGGATGTTCCGATGGAGACTCTCAAGCGAAGTTTCGAATTGCCATTGGCACTGTGATCCTCCGTCACGCCTTAGCGTAGGATTTCGCCCTCTCCCGCAAACGCCCCCATCCTCTGTGGCCGGTGCTCTCTTCATCTTTCAAGCGCAAATGCCGCAGGAGCCTTCCATCTCCACGGTTGCGGGCTACGCTGGCGTCGGGGCATTCTACTTCCTGGTTTCGGCAATTTGGCTGACGGTCGCCCTGTCGCGTCGCAGTATGCATCCCATCTCATAAGCGCTACCTCGCGCCAATGAAACCGCTTGGAAGATATTCAAATGATGACAGATGATGCGGCAGGGCAACTTGCTTCCTATCGGAGGACCATCGACAACCTGGATTCAGCTCTCCTCTATATCCTGGCCGAACGCTTTCGCTGTACCGAGCAAGTCGGCCACTCGAAAGCTAAGCAGGCGTTGCCGGCGATCGATAATGAGCGAGAGCGACGCCAATTGGATCGACTGATGAGCATCGCCAGTGATGTTGGCCTCAGTGGGCACTTTGTCGAAGGGCTGATGACAATGATCGTGGGTGCTGTGGTGGAGCGGCATAGGGAGATTGCGGCCAAGAAGTAAGTTGTCTGTCGCGCGTGTGCTACCGCAGCCGTGGATCGGCGGGGAAAATCGATCTTCTTCGGGCGGCTTACCATGCAGCGGTATTTGTGAGGTGGTCCGAGACGGTCGCGATAAACGCCCGAAGACGCTGAAGACGTCGCAGGTCCCGGTGATATCCCATCCAGATGTCTCGCGCCGGCGGGGGCTTAGGTAGTTCCAGTCTGCGGATACCCGGGATCTGATTGCCCACGACGCGGGGCAGGACGGCGATCCCAACGCCCTGCTTGCACATTCGTGCCTGGACGTTTCGGTTGTTTGATCGCAGCACGTGTCTCGCGTTCGGGAAACTCTCGGCGAGCCAGGCTATGTCGGGGAATTGCCCTGTCGAAGTATCGTGGGTGATCAGCCGGAAACCTGTCCCGTCGCCATATTTAGGGTCAGGCGACTCCTCGGCGATGTAGACGCCGTACTCGAGCCTGAAGAGCCGCCGTTGAATGACATCTGCAGTGTCGAACGGAACGATGCGAAAGGCGACGTCGGCCTCCCTTTGGGCGAGGTTGAACAGGCGAGTGCCGGTCAGGATTTCGACGTCTACATTGGGGTAGGCTTTCGAGAAATCTGCCAGGATGGGAGGCAGGACATAGGCCCCGAACCAGTCTGCTGATGAGATGCGCAGATTGCCTTTGAGGTTTTGCTCCTGCCCGGCGAGCCGGCGCTCCATGGCCAGCGCGCCTTCTTCCATCTGCTCTGCCAGAGTGATGATCCCATGGCCCTCCTCGGTAAGCACGAGACCGTCCGCGGTCCGCTGGAAGAGCGTGTGGCCGATCGCCTCCTCAAGGGCACGCAGCCGTCTGCCGACGGTCGGATGGCTTGTATGAAGAGCACGCGCAGCGCCGCCGAGCGTGCCGGATCGCGCAATCGCAAGGAAGATTTTTACGTCACTCCATTCCACGGCCAAGCCCTTACAAAAATGAACATTGAAAATACAAAACTGTCACTTCAAGTACAAATCTAAACATCTAGATTCAAGTCATATTTCGAAAACAAGCGGAGAAACGTCATGAGAACTTGGTTCATCACAGGCTGCTCGAGCGGCTTCGGACAACGGCTCGCGATCGCTGCAGCACAGCGGGGCGATCAGGTTGTCGCTACTGCCCGCAACGTCAACTCGATCGAAGAAATGGCTCGGCCATTCGACGGCCGTATGATCACCTTGCCGCTCGACGTGACAGATGCGGCGGCGGCCAATACCGCGGTCGCAAAGGCCGTCGAGACATTTGGGGGTTTTGACGTGCTGGTGAACAATGCCGGCTACGGACTGTTTGGGGCGCTCGAGGAGGGCACGCCCGAAGAATATCGACCGATGTTCGAGGTGAACGTTTTCGGTCTTATCGAAACCACCAGGGCAGCCTTGCCTGCACTGCGACGTTCGGGCGGAGTGATCGTCAACATGTCTTCTGGCGCAGGGATCGCGGGCAGCGGCGGCGCAGCATATTACAATGCAGCCAAGTTTGCGGTTGAAGGGGTTTCCGAAGCACTCTCCGGCGAGCTGAAGCCGTTCGGCATCCGCGTGCTGATCGTCGAGCCTGGGCCATTTCGGACCGACTTCCTTGGACGTTCGATCACGATGGCGGCCAAGGAGATGCCGGAATACGCCGCGAGTTCGCGCAGGCACTATCGCGAAACCAACGACGGCAATCAGGCGGGCGATCCCGATAAGGCGATCGCGGTGATCGTGCAGGCAGTCGATACGGATGACGCTCCGCTTCATCTGCCGCTCGGTCCCGCTGCGCATTCGATCGCTGAGCGGAAGTTGGCTTCGTTTCGCCGTGATATCGACACCTGGCGCGACATCTCGATCGCGACCGATTTCGATCAGCCCTGAGCTGGTCGTTAGCTCTGTTTAATATCAACATCGATGGGAAAGAGTTATGATCCCAACATTGGAAGGGTTTGCCCAGCAGCTGGTGCCGGTCAATGGCATCAAGATCAATGCCATCACGGGGGGCTCCGGCCCGCCGATCCTTCTGCTTCACGGTTGGCCGGAAACCTGGTGGGAATGGCACCACGTCATGCCGCTGCTGGCCGAACATTTTAGCGTGGTGGCGATTGATCTGCGCGGTGCGGGTTTTTCCGACTGCCCGCTCGACGGCTATGACAAGGCGACGATGGCGCGCGACGCGCACGAAGTAATGCTCGCCCTTGGGCATAATCGCTATGCCGTGTGTGGCCATGACATTGGCGGAATGGTCGCATTGCCGCAGGCCGCTATCTATCGAGATTCGGTTACTCACCTTGCTATCCTCGATGTTCCGCTTCCTGGCTGGAGCCAGTGGGAGGCGACGACGGCAAAGATCTGGCACTTCGCGTTCCATGCTAATCGGGATCTGCCGGAACGCCTGATTTATGGCCGCGAATATGACTATGTTTCGGCCTTCATGGCGGAGCGGTTTTACGATCACAGCACCTTTATTCCTGAAGACATCGACATCTATGCGAAAGCCATGGCCCTCCCTGGCCGTACGCGCGGTGGCATGGAATGGTACCGCACACTGACCGCCGACCATGCGGCCGCGCTCGAGTACAAGAAGCGACCGCTTGAGATACCCGTTTTAGGTCTCGGCGGGGAGCAGCGTTTCGGTGCTCATATGGTCCCGATGCTCAAGGAGTTCGCCACAGATGTTACGGGCGGCTCGATTGCCCGCTGCAGTCACTATGTGGCGGACGAGCGCCCGGATGAAGTGGCCGCTGCTCTCATCGATTTCCTCAAGGCCAAGTGAACTCTGCGATCCGGGCAAATTGAGCCCGATCGCGTTCATCGATTCAACAAGAAAGGAAAACTGTAATGACCGCACCTCAAATTCGCGGCGTCAACCATATCGGCATCACGGTGCCCGACATCGAAGCGGCAAAATCGTTCCTTGTGGAAGCTTTTGGTGGCCAGGTGATCTATCAGTCCTTCGGACCTCAGGATCCTCCGCGGCAGGGACCCGAATTCGAACGGGCCACGGGCGCATTCCCTGGAACGGTTATCCGTGCACAGGCGATGGTTAAGATCGGAACCGGCCCAGATATTGAGCTCTTCGAAATGCACGGCCCCGAACAAGCGCAGCCGGTTACACCGAGCGACTTCGGCATTACGCATTTCGGTGTCTATACCCACGACATCGACGCATCGGTTGAGCGCTTTGAGAAGGCCGGCGGAACAGCCCTTACGGCGCCACGCGCTATTCCCTACGCAACCGAACAAGGTCCTGGAAACAAGGTCTGCTATTGCCGCACGCCGTGGGGCACGATGATTGAGTTTATCACCACGCCTGACCGCATGGCCTATCATGACCAGACGGATCTGCGCAGATGGCAGGACGAGGAATGAGCGTGAGCTTTGATACCTCGTTATGCCGCCGCAGCCTCCTGTCGCTTTCGGCGATGGCTGCGGCCTCGGCCCTGGCAGGGTGCGTTTCCACCGCCGGCACGGGCCGGATGATGGGGCGACGGTCGGCGCCTCTCCAGGATCCGATCGGGCCTGTCCACATCGCTCCTGCGCCGACCGATTCCGAATTGGCCGTCATGTACGGTCCTATCGAGGATGCCGGCTTTCTGATCCTGGCGGTTCCCTACAAGCAGATCGATCCGCGCTACTATCGCCAGCAGGTCCTCGACCCGACTGGCGAGGCGCCCGGCACGATCGTTGTCGATACGCCCTCGCGCTTCCTCTATCTGATTCAGCCGGGAGGAACCGCAATGCGCTATGGGGTCAGCATTGGGCGCGACGGCTTTGCCTGGCAGGGCAACGGTGTCATTCAGTGGTGTCAGAAATGGCCGCGTTGGAAACCGCCGAACGAGATGGTCGCGCGTCAGCCGGAGCTAGCCAAATATTCGATCGCGAACGGAGGAATGGAGCCGGGCCTGAAAAATCCGCTCGGTGCGCGAGCGCTCTACATCTTCTCCGGTGGCCAGGACACACTCTATCGTCTGCACGGTAATCCGCAATGGCGCTCGATTGGCAAGGCCGTTTCGTCCGGCTGTGTGCGGCTGCTCAACCAAGACATTATCGACCTCTATGAACGCGTGCCGATCAAGGCGCCAATTGTCGTCAAGCAGTAAGCGCAAGCGATCACGTTCGTCTCTCCTCGGATAGGGGGAGAGACATGTCCTTCAGGCGATTTCAAAGCCTCAGTTATTCCACGCACAAAACTCAAGGAACAACCGACCATGTCGAACTTCAGCAAAGCGGCCGTTGGCCTTATTGCCGCGCTTTTGTCCTCTGCTGCCCTAACAGCCCCAGCCTTAGCGGACGCGCGCAACATCGTGCTTGTCCATGGCGCGCTCGTGGATGGTTCGGGCTGGCGCGGCGTCTATGACATCCTGGCCCGAGACGGCTACAATGTCAGCATTGTCCAGCAGCCACTGACAAGCCTGGACCAGGACATTGCAGCCGCGATGAGCGTGGTCGATCAGCAGGACGGAGATGTCGTCCTCGTAGGTCACAGCTACGGGGGCACGATCATCACGGCAGCAGGTAATGATCCCAAGGTCAAGGCACTTGTTTATGTCGCTGCGCTCCAGCCAGAAAAGGGCGAAAGCACCGCGCGACTGCTCCAATCGATGCCGTCACCCACCAACGATATCAAGCCGACAAAGGATGGCTTCCTGCTTATCGACCCGGCAAAGTTCGCGGCTGATTTCGGGGCGGATCTGCCCAAGGATCTGGGCGAGTTCATGGCCCGGTCTCAGATGCCTGTTGCCGTTGCTGCCACTGGTGCGCTGGTGCCTGTTGCCGCCTGGCACGACAAGCCTAGCTACGGGATTGTTGCGAAAGACGACATGACGATCAATCCGGACCTTGAGCGCTGGATGTACAAGCGTGCCGGTTCAACGGTGACAGAGGTAGAGGGCAGCCACGCTATCTACATCTCGCAGGCGGCTGCGGTCGCAAAGGTTATCGAGGAAGCAGCCAAAGCTGCGAAGTAGCGGCGGCATGCATTCTGCAAAAGTCGCTTGTCTTGATGAACTTGCTAGCTGCGTCACGTCCGGGGACGTGACGCAGCTATTTTGAGACAGGTACCTGCGCCCGGGAAAGAGCGTGCCGGCGGACGAAGTGATGGACTGCCCGACATCGCTGGCCGTTTGTACTTTTTCATCCAACGGCGCTTGAAAATTCGCGACGCTTGTATCAGTGCCGCTAGCAACCAGCAAAGATTGCGAGGACCACTATGGATCGGGAGATCATTATACCCGACGAGATGCAGGAGATCGTCAGCCGAGCAGGCTATGCTCCCGCGGTTAAAGTTGGAGACACAATTTACGTCGTCGGCCAAGTCGGGCGGACCAAGGATCTCAAGATTATTCACGATCCTTCAGAGCAATTCAGAGCTATGTGGGACAATTTACGGATTGTCCTCGAAGCCGCTCAATGCACGTTCGATGACATCGTGGAATTGACAAGCTATCACGTCGAAATGTCCAAGCACATGGACGTGTTCCGGACTGTCAAAAACGAGGTGTTTCCGAAGGGAACCTATGCGTGGACCCGGATAGGTGTCTCTGAGCTCGCGCACCAGGGACTCCTCGCTGAGGTGAAATGTGTTGCCGTAAAGCGATGATGGAACCCATGTGTCGCGAACGAACCTTTCCACGCTGAGCATAAAAGTTACAGCAGCTTAGTGTATCGGAGGCGGTGGACTTTGGTTCGATTCCCTTCACATCAGGTTTTTTGTCAATAGTTCATTTGGGTGGCATCGCAAAGCCTCCTTTGTTCACGGATCCACGGTCTGAGCCCATAGCGATTACCGGCCCGCCTCTCGAGCCTGTACAACCTCACAGGCGGTCGCCGCTCTTTGGCGGCAGACACCAATTTCCCGCTTTCGCGAGCGCGGGCTCAGGAGAA
This sequence comes from Hyphomicrobiales bacterium, assembly GCA_900473185.1. Taxonomy (GTDB): domain Bacteria; phylum Pseudomonadota; class Alphaproteobacteria; order Rhizobiales; family Rhizobiaceae; genus Rhizobium. Next base: position 19,706 of record UCKU01000045.1, read on the forward strand.
CGGGACCAATCTCAAGATCGGCGGTTGAAGCCAAAAGGAATCCCGGTCCGTTCACCTGGATCCGTCAGGGCTGATCAGGCCCTGAGGATTGGAATTTGTTTTTCACGGGCGCTTCCCGCTTCAGGCGGTTTTCATGATTGCACCTTCGATCACGACGCCGGAGCTCACGTATTTCCAAAGTGCAACGAGCAGCTTGCGGGCCAGCGCCACAATCATCGGTTTTTTCAGACGGCCGCTGTTGTGAGCGATGCGCTCCTTAAACCAACAAGTTAGTGCTGATTTCGGTTGGTGCCGCAACCATAGCCAGGCGAGTTCGACCATTGTTGCTCGCATCCGCGGATTCCCTGCCTTCGAGACCCCTTGCTCACGGTTGACTTCTGTCTCCGGAGATGGCTCGGGTTGCCTGGCGCAGGCCGCGCCGTAAGTGCACTGCGGCAGTGGAGATGCACGCGTCGCGGGGATGGCCGTTAGCCTGGGAAAAACAATGAGCGTGGCGGCTCTCAGCCACGATGGAGTTATTGCCTGACATAATTCAATGGGTTGCAGGTTCGAATCCTATCAAGGCGACCATTGGGCTGTCGGGCGCATGCGCGTCGATTCAATTCTTAGGATTTTTTCAGCAGCTCCGCCGCATCAACTTCCAAGACGGCGGCCAGGCGATCCACTACTTCGATCGTCGGGCTGTAAATGCTGCGCTCCAACGAACTGATGTAGGTTCGGTCGAGGTCTGCTCGATGCGCAAGCTCTTCCTGGGACAGGCCTTTGGCCTGTCGAAGCAGCCTAAGATTCCGAGCAAACGCTTCACGTATATCCATAAGCTGAGCCAAGCAGCTTGTAGAGTATTCAACTACGGAGTATACTCTACAAACGGTTGGACCCCTCGCTCCCGACTCTATCCCGCTAGCCAGTGCACCAATCGTTTTTATGGTGCGGAGTCCAGGTCCTGGCAAATCCGTCCTTGAGCAGTTTGGCCCCGATCTCTTCCCCATTCGTTCGGTAGACGTCGATGAGTGGCCTATGCTTTGGCGTCTTGTCATAGCCCTTGATCTCGATCCGCAGGCCGCGTTCTTCCAAAGCTCTTTCAGCCTTCCCTTGGCGATCAGCGCCAGTTTCCGTTCCTTGATGCACTTCGCGTGCGATCCGATCTCCGGGTTTCTGAATCCGCGCTGGCAAACGGCGTTTCGCAACCTAAAAATACCAGCTGCCGGCCGTGTTCGTTGCGGAAATGTCTCAACATCGCCGCAAATCTCTCGGCGAGGCGCCTAAAATAAGCCGCTGGTCAATTCGATCGGCGCTAGTCGAACTTCAACACCGATTTGAACGGGACCTCGCGAACAACGCGACCATCTTCAGATGTAATGAGGAAAGACTGACCGTCGATGACATCGCCAGACAGCAGCCTTTCCGCCAGAATTTCCCTCGCACCGAGAATAGCTTCCTCTTCCGCCTTCTCAATTGTAGGGAGATCAATCCCCTCTGGATCTTCCTCGATGCTTTCGCCATCTCGAACATGGAAGTAAAAAACCGGCATGTCCAGTGTCCTTCAAAAAGCGTGCCGAGTTGCTGTAACGGAAAAAAGGGCGAGAAGTTCCCGACGAGGTGGACCGCGCAAGCGAACCGCAGGGCTTTGAAGGGATCATCACGGAGCACGCCTCCCGCCTGGCATTCTCAGACATGTCTTTAGGCGCGCTGGAACTTAAGTTTTCGTCGCGAGTTACGTCGTGCGGACCGTGCATCCGGGGGATTGAAGCCTTGACCCCACTAAAGTCGGCTGTGCGGTCCACCTGCACCTACTGTCAAGGCGCCGCGGCCCATGAGCTGGACACAATTGACAATCCTACCTCCGCAGCTCATGCAACTCGATAATCCCAAACAGACCCAGAATCGTGAACATCGTCAAGAAGGACGTTACCAGCAGCATGAAAGGCATGCCGAAGAAGAACTTTGCTTTCGACGACTCCAGGGAGCGCTCATCAGGGTACCGTGAGGAATAGATATTGGGTCCGAAATCTTTGCTGAAAGCGAAACCGTTCCTGCGTTAGAAAATAATGGACCTTATGTACCAGTACCAGAAGTAGGCGCAAAAGCCGCCCGCGAAGCACAGGCCAATCCAGAGATCAAATCGGTCTTGGTTCAATCACGCTTCCCCATCAACATCGCTATCTTCGTCAAACTCATGCACCGGCAGATAGGTGTTCTTCTCCATCCACTCCCGGACGATGAGCCGAACGGTATCATTGTGCGTCTTGCCGAACTCGTCAGATAGATCCCGAAGAGCCTCTTCCATGTCGTCGTCGAAGGCGATCGACCCGGAGTTGCGCAATAGCAACGCGGCGCGACGCGGCGCGGCGCAGCATGATCTGCAGATCAGCCCTGTAAATGTCGGCGATCCGATCGGCGGCATCTTCGAGACGGGTGGGCATGTCGGGCATGGTCATGGTGTCTCGGCCGGGTGGCGTCTAAGCGGATGCGGCCTACGACGGGGTGGTAGCTGCCATCCGGCGGGCTGAAGTTCAATTAGCACGCTGATCCCCATGCGGCGACAAGCCCCGGTAATTCAGCGGCTGGTGCTCGCTACAATACCAGAGGGTGATCGCCTTGCTCTCCTCAAAACCGTAGCAACCCCATTTCGGGCACCTCGACCCGTCCGGCCCTTCGTGGTCGCAATAGTGCTCAACAATCACATTGGCGCCTGGCGCGCTTGAGTGGCCCCCGTAGCTCACTACATTGCCTTCCCTCTGTCACTGCGGCCGTGACACTCCTTCAGTCTGTCATGATGATCTTCGGCTCGCCTCCGCCATGACCTGGCTAGACGACCACGGTAAGGGCTCCAAGAAGCCCCGCCCTGATCACGAAATCGAAACCAAGGAATACGACATCGCCCGCTTTGAGGAGATCAAGGCGGCGTATGTGACGCTAGCCAAGAGGGAGCAGGCGGCATGAACGGCTCTTTATCCGCGAGCAGCCGCCAACTCGACTGCCTTTCTTGCGTCTTCAGACCGGATTCGACCGTCGATGACGTCTCGGCAGGCATTCCATGCGCGCTTCCATTTCGGAGTGTCCTGGTTGGGCTCGTGGATGAGCCAGTTGATAGCCTCCTCAGGGGAGCCGACTACAATGCGCATGCGGCTGTCTCCCAGGACGAGGGGAATGTTCCAGCGATGTACCATCATGGCTGCTCTCCAACTGTTTGCGCCTCAAAGAAGGTTAATTCCCAGCTGCCTCGCATCGTTCCAGATCAAGTGAGAAATAATGATTTTGCAGAGAGCGCCGCATCAATCGACGCTCAAGTTCGATCAACGCCTGAGGATGCCGGCTTCCTCAGCCGCGCGAATGAAGGCGAGCTGTGCTTTTTTGCTGGCAACCTTCCCGTCGATCGCCGCGAGACAGGCTCGCCGAGCAGCGGAAAAGGATTTGCCTCCTTTTGTGGGCCAAGAGTTCATGAGGCACGCCATTGCATCCCGCGTGCTGGTGACGCTCCGGAAATGATCGGAGTTTTCGATCATCAATTCGATTGGCTTGTCCCACAGATCGTCGCTCATGTTGTCACCTCAGGAGTGTTCACCGCGGATGAAATTCGCAGCCTGCCCACTCGTTCCGGCTATCGGACTGAGGTCCCTGGTGCGTATGCGACTAAAGGCGGGGGGGGGTCGCCTATGACCTTCCTCGAAGCCTTCACCAAGTACGGGCCTGACGTCGAGCGTATCGCTCAAGCCCTTAAGATCACGCCGCCAGAAGCAGATCGCCTCGTCAACGAGCTGATGGACCGCCGGTACGAGAAGCGCGCCCAGTATTGCCGGAGGCCGGCATGACCGAGTGGTTCCGCTCATGGCATGGTGCGCCGACAGATCCAAAGTGGTTAGGGATTTCAAAGCGCTCCGGTGTGGCGCCTGGCATCGCGGTTGCCGTTGCATGGGCACTGATGGACCGCGCTTCCCAAGCTGCGGCTCGAGGCTCGATCGACGGATACGACGCGGAAGGTCTACGGGAAAGCCCGATCGCCATGATGGCGGCAAAGGGCCATCTTGAGCCCACCAGGTAGGGGCCGCGATCAAATTTCGCCGACTGTGGGAATCCCTTGGTGGATCTGGTTCGGGGTCGTTTGATTACTCCCGCGAGCCTGTCGACGGCGGCGGCGCGCGGGAGCCGATCACCGATCGTCAGATTGACGCTGGGTTCAAGCTTCAGGAGTGCCGCGAACTGCTCGGCCGCCGGCACTACGACATCGTCAGCAGAGTAGCCCGGGGAGGGATGCACCATCGCCGAGCTAGGTACATCGAAGCGTGCCCGGCACACCCTCGCGGACTACCTTCGCGACGCTCTGGAACGATCTGGCTGTGCATTGGGGCTTCCAAAAGCGAAAAACACCGCAAAATTCGCCATCTGTAGTGTTGTCAAGCTAAACCTTGCGCAGTATCTAGTGATTAGTGTGGTGATTTGCGCACAGCGGTCGCCGAATCAGCCGCCTCCGGGCGGCTTTCCATTTTCATGCGTCGATCTCCGGGCTTTTCGCGGCGGACTTCTTCCGCTTCCGCGGTGCCATTGCCTTGAGCTCGCTCTTGCTGGCCGCTGATTCAGCCTCCCTCGCAAGACGCAACTCGCGGAGGCGAGCTGTCTTTTCAACGCGGGCGGCGTTTTGGGCTGAGATAAGTGCTTGAGATTCCTTGGTGGTGATATCGGCTTTGTCTTCGCGTGCTTTCTGAGTCATCAGTTTTAAGTAGTGCGGTAGCGTCGAAAGAAAAGTCCGACGCAGCCACTCAATTTCTTAGGTCGGACGGCTTCCCGTTGAAACGATACGGTCTGGCGAAGCACAGTCTGATGGCCAACGGGACGGCTCGTGACCAGCGAGAACCCTTTGGCCCACCCTTCATGTTGGTGCGTTGAAACCCGCCTTGAAATTTCGGCTTCTGCTCCTAAATTTTGCGCCGTCAAACGCGCATAAGAAAGGAGATGGCGATGGCGAACACCCTGTTTGACGCTCCATTGTTCCTGAAAAAACGGCACTACATTCAGGAACTCGCTAGCCTCGAAGACGTCTTCGATGTCCTTGACGACTGGCCGGAAAACGAACGAGATACTACATTCGAGGTGCTTGAAAAGGCTTGTCGCATGGCGGCTCAGGGGATCTTCCCTTTGCCCGCGATCCGGGAGAACCTTCGTCGGTTTCTGATAAAGCGGCATATGCTGGCGAACATCGAAGAAGTGCCAATTGTCGCTAAGCGCTCGCATGATAGCAACATAGGCTCGTGAACCCGTTAGCGCGACAGAGCGCAGATTTTCAGCCCGCCCGGTTCCCCGAGGCGGGCTAGGTTTTCCAGATCGGTCTGACGATGCCAAGGTAGTTAGGATGACCCGCCGCCACCGCAGTTCCGGAACGTGTTGACTATGCTGGCATTCGTTCGGATTCTTTAAGCCCGAAGGCGATGCCTGGCAGGACGGTATGCCATGCATTGAGACGGCAAGAGAGCTACCGCAGTGCCGTCACGATGCCCATCGCGATTAAGGCCGGCCCCGCTACGAGGTGGAGGTGCGTGAGAAGCTGGCTCGGGAGGCGCTGGCGCAAGAGCCACGCTGATCCGCTCATCGTCCAATACCAGGAGAGCGTGCCGAGGCCCACACCGCAGACGATCAGGATGTGGAAGAGTCCGCCGATCTTATCGGTCAGCGCGAGAGAGCCGGCGAAGGCGAGATAGGGCAGCAGCGTCATAGGGTTCGCCAGTGCCAACCCCGCGCCGGCAAAAAATGAACCAAGTTCACCCTTGGTTGGTGTCTTGTTGTCCAGTGCACTAGGATGTCGGAATAGCGTCCATATACCTATCAGCACAAAGACCATCCCCGAGAAAAAATGAGATTGCGTTTGAAAGCCGGCGAAGGGTGCTGCCGAGACATGGGCACCAAATACCGCCAAGGTCGCATAGAGACCATGGGTCATTGCTGCGCCTGCACCACTTGCCAACCCAGGTCCCACCCCTCGCACGAGACTCTGCTCCAGACACATCATGCTGACCGGCCCGAACGGCATAGCGATCGACAGCCCGAAGACGAAGCTTGAGATAAAATGATCCACACCCACCCCTCTCGGTGTTCCCTGAGAAGGCGCTCCTTTAGATGGCACCCTCCTTGGCATTGTTGTTTTAACGATCGACATGTCACAATCAGAAGAAGATCATCCTGACTTCGGCTCTGCATCACCTGAACGAGTAGTGCTTGTTAAAATTTCAGCGCCACGTTATCGTCCCACGGCAAGATTAGCGTCGGTCACGCGTCAGGGCGTTTTGATGAAACCTTCAACATCGGAGCTGGAAAGGTTATCGGAGGTCATCGGCCTGATCTACGATACTATTCTCGATGAGACGATTTGGCCGGAGACGCTACAGCAGATCTGTGACTATACTGGCGGCAGTGCTTCTCGCATCTATTGGCGTGATGCGACCAACGGGATGGGCGAGACCGTCTATTCCTGGGGGATCGCGCCAGATTTCCTCCGCTTGTATCGTGAGAAATTCGTCACCCTCAATCCCACCTACCCGGCGTCAATCTTCATCAAACCGGGAGACGTGTTTTCGAGCCGTGATCTCGTTCCCTCAGAGGAATTTCAGGCCAGCCGTTTCTTTCGTGAATGGGCAGCTCCGCAAGGCTTTCTGGACGCGGCCATCTTCAACATTCAACGCTACGAGGCCAGCGCCGCGGCTTTCACGGTCATTACTGGCGATGGCTATGGTCTCGTGGACGAGAACTTGCGGGTGAGGCTGAAGAGGCTGGCGCCGCATCTGCAACGCTCCGCCCTAATTCGCCGCGAATTTGGCAGACACGAAAAACGTATTCTCTCACTGGAAGCGGCGTTGAACCGGGTTGAGGCCGGCGTGTTCATTCTCGATCCGACCGGCCGAGTGACCTGGACGAACCAGAGTGCGCAATCGCTTCTAAGCAGGGGCGACATCGTCCGCGACGACGCGTTCGGCCTAACGCTCTCTGACCCAAAACGCCCATCGCCTGCTCCGCGAGGTGTTGTCGGGCGGTCGCGGCCAGCAGGAGCAGCTTCTTCTAGATCGTCCTGCGCTGATCAAGTTGGTCGACAGTCAGGGCGGCGAATGGATCGCCTCTCTCATGCAACTGGCGCCGCATTCGCAAACGCAAGCTGCCTTCGAGCGGGTCGGTCGGTCGGCGCGTGCAGCATTGTTCGTGCGCCGCGCGGAGACCGTGCCGAAATCCGGCATTGAGGCCTGCGCAATTCTTTATGGCCTGACGCCCTCCGAGATGCGTGTCCTCCAGGCCGCGCTGGACATTCATACCGTCGCGGAGATGGCGAGCGCGCTGGGGGTTTCTCCGAACACCATCAAGAAGCATCTGTCTGCGATCTTCGCGAAGATGGGTGTCAGCCGCCGCGCGGGTCTCATCCGCCTCGTCATGGATGCCCGCCCTTAATCCGAACGTCGAACAAATTGGTTTCACGCTTCTTTGTATCCAAGACGTTACCGGCGAAGCGTAGGTACCAACAGCTTCCTCCCAAGCGAAGCAGTCGGTCTTTGCGAATTCGGCCCGACAATGCGACAGACCCGGGAAATCGACGACCGTATCAGGAGAGCATGAGGAATTGTGTGGCAGTGCCTGATCTGGCTTGAATGGGCTATGGGGGTGGCGATGATTTTCGTGGAGGCCCCATGGTTTTGAAATCAAGAGACGTCGGTCGGCGACGACGAAAAGTCCATCCACGCCGGATGGGTCTCCCACGATCCTGCAATTCCGGATCTTTCTGAAAGACGTGAGCCCCATGGTCTGGCGGCGGGTTCAGGTGCCCTCGACCATGACGCTACGCGAGTTTCACGGTGTGCTTCAGGTCGTGATGGGCTGGGAGAGCATTCACCTTTATCAGTTTGTCATTCGTACGGTGCGTTACGGCTCCTGGGAAACGGCCGCTAACTCTCCGAAGGTTGCGCTTGACGATCTGAAACTGCGCAAGGGTAGCCGCTTTCTGTATGAGTACGACCTCAACATCCCATGGGAGCATGAAATCCGACTGGAAGAGCGCGGGAGCGTCAAGCCGGAAACTCGCTATCCGAATTGCCCCGGAGGGGACGGCAATTGCCCGCGGGAGGATTGCGGTGGCCCGGAGGGCTGCATGTGGCGACAGGAAAGGCCTTCGGGTACGAAATGGTCGATGATCTGGCTACGACGGTGGCGCTTTTCCAGGAAATCAGCGACACGAACTCCTTTGCAATGATGGATGATCCGGATCGTTGGGAAGAGTTCCGTGAAACGCTTGAACGGATCGACCAGCGCGTCTCTTGGCAAGTCCAGCCATTCGAACGCCGGAAAGTGAATGAGCGCCTGCGGCAGGGCGACCATCTTGTACTTGTGCATCAGCAGATGTGAGCCGCCTTATGCCGCGATTTTCAGAGAGAAGATCGGCAGCCAGAAGCGCCGCGTTGTCACGTGCCTGCGCACGGGCGCGTTTGATCACCGCCTTGCCTAGCGGGTAATCGATCCCCTCCCTGATCAGGATGGTTGCGATAGCACTTGCTGCGCGGTCAATCGAAGTCACGGCGGTTTACCAAAGAATTTTCGGATTGCTAACTCATGCGGAATACCACCGTCCCCGACAAGACTTGAGAGCGGCAAAGCATGTTGCAGGCGTAATCGGTTTTGCACTCCGGTCATTATGGAAAACTCATCACGGGAAAATGGTATGCGGGCACGGCTGGTACTGGAAATGGTGGGTGACGACGGCAGACCGATTGCGACAGAAACGGTCGCCGACCTGGTGAAGGATGCAAGAGGTATTGAAGATCTTGGCCTCTCATTATCGGAGAGCAAAGCGCTGCTTGCGAAGCTCCAGCAGAAGATGGTGGAGACGCAGGTCGATGTGTGGCTTCGGCAGTATCGTAATGGTGATGGGCGTGCCTTGCGGCACGAGGGATACTACCCTGTCACATCCCACACACTGTTCGGCGATGTTCGCCTGAAGAGCCCGCGATACTGCCTGCCGCGCAGCGAGGGAAGCAACGGCCCGGTGACAGTATCGCCTCTGAGGCAACTGATCCCCGATCATGTCGCGCCCGAGCGTCTTTATCTCGAAACGCGCTGGGCCTCGCTGGTGCCCTACGCTGCGGCAGCAGAGTTGTTGGCGGATGTGCTGCCGATCGACTGCGGATCCAACGCAACGACGGTGCGGCAACATGCGCTGCTGCCATTCCATTGTTCTGCTCCGAGTTGGCTAGCCTGTTTAGCTATTCAAGCGGCCCGACGACAATGACGCCTTCGTTGCGGGCCGCTGCTGCCATTTTTCGATCGCCCGTCGCCAACGGTAGATCCGCCACCCTCGCAAGATTCAGATAACTGGCATCATAGGCGCTCAGCATATGACGGCTGGCAAGGTCAAACACGGCAGCGTCACTTCCCGATCCGGCGTCCTCCAAAGATAGCCTGCGCAAGTGGCCCATCAGCAAAGGAGCGTCTCCAGGCCGAAGCCTACCGCGCCGCTCGGCAATCAGGAAAATGTTTCGGATCTCGAACCAGAATAGCGACGGGACGAGGCCCGGGCCTGAACGGAGTTCAGCCATCAAGCGGTCGGCAGCGTCATTTTGTTCGTCCGGCAGAAACCAGGCCGCGGCGATGGAAGTATGGGCATTGTTACCGTCGGCCCTCATCGCGCCACTCGCGAATTTCAGCCTGCGTGGTGGACTGAAGGGTCGAACGCAGGGCCTTGATCTCGGCAATGACGGCATCGATATCATTCTCGCGCCGGACGCGCGACAGTTTTGCGATCGGCGTGTTCCCCCGTGAGATGATCACGTCTTCGCCTGCCTCGACCTTGGCCAGCAGTTCGGAAAGATGCGTCTTGGCCTCGCCGACCTTGACTTTGACGGTCATGATAAAACTCCTGCCGATACGCCGCCGTGGGGCCACAGGTAGGCTTCCATTCGACAGACAGCCCATCGCAACGCAGACTTGCTAAGTTGGTCAACACCAGACCAAGTTCGTCGATGCGCTTACTCAAAGGACAGATGTCTGCTTTCAGGCTGGAACCGGCGGGAAAGTTGGTCCGAAGGACTCGAGGGTATTTAAGTTCGAATCCGGTCAAGGCGAACGATGCGCACAGAGGCTGCGCCGCTCAAGTGCGGGCAAATTCCAGCAGCGGCGCGATATCATGGTCGTCCGCTGCGCGCAGGGCCGCGACGTAGCGAGCGCGCAGTTCACCGACATCAGCCAGAGTCCCGCCGCCCCAACTGAAACGCTCGCCGCCAAGGCGTTCGATCAGAAGATCGGCCGCCAAACGAGCGTGACGACCGTTTCCTTTTGGAAACGGGTGGATCGCGACCAGGCGATGATGGAATCTGATCGCAATTCCATCCGGCGGAAATGTCTCATGCTCAACCCAATAGCGGACGTCGCCTAACAGGCTCGCGAGCTCCACTCCGATGCGGTAGGCTTGGACGCCGATGTTGCGCTCCGTCGTTCGGAAGGTGCCGGCCCATTCCCAGACGTCGCCAAACATCCGCTTGTGCAGTGTTCGCATGAAGGCCTCGCTGAGCATTCGCTCAAGCGATACGCGTCGGCGCCCGCGCGCCCAAGCGGCACCCTCGACGATGTTTTCCTGTTCCGCCTCATTGAGATCACGGCGGTGCGTGATCCACGTCTGAAGCAGACCCTCTCGCTCTTGCGGTTCAAGGGGTGTTGCGTCCTCAGGCTCGTGAAACAGGTCCGTCATGCCTCATTCCAGAGGTCGCGCTCGGAGAGCCTGTCGCGAATGTATGCCTGGACGCGAGATTCGAAGTCCACTTCATCTGTGCCCTGAGCTTCGAGCCGCATCGTATGCGCGACGCGGTGAAGCTCGCGTGTTGCGATTTTCCTTGCACGCGCCTCGATAACAGCCTCGAGTGAACTGTTGGGAACAAGTGCGTAGACGAGTGTGCAATCCAGCGCCTCAGCTGCGCGACGTAAGGTGTTAAGTTGGATCGTGCCTGCGGCTTCCGACTTCTCGATGGCTTCGACAGTTTGAGGTCGCACGCCAATGCGTGTTCCGAGTTGCGCGCCCGTCATCCCGAGCGCATCGCGTAGTGCGCGCACCCATCCCTTCGGCGGCGCCTTAAACCGGTCAATCGGCTGGAGCGTCCGAAGTCTTTCGTCGAGCCGAGGGCGCCCCCTTTTTCGACTATCGCTCTTCATCTATCTTTCTCAGGCTACAGGCTGATATTTGGACAGTTATTATCAGTATAGAGACTGGTTATCAAGATCCTTGATTCAGACTGTAATATGATAATTTGGTTCATAATGTCAACCTACAGCCTGAGCAGCGCGGCCGCTTTGTCAAAACATAAGTTGCCGACGAAAACGGTGCGATGTCGCGGAGGAATTCCTGGTGTTGTCGCGCCTGTTGGCAACGTCGGTCACGCCAGCGGAATTCAAGCCATACCAAAATGGAGGATTCCGGGTCCCGTCGCTTCGGATAGGTTCTGGGCTTCGAGTCCGGAAACCGATAGGGTTCAATGATCAGGACGGATGCTTCAAACTCGTTTGGAAAATCAAAAATGGTTCGACCGGTCCGTGCAATCATCATTGTAATGCTCGTGTTGTTTGTCGCCTTTGCATCGGCCTGGTCGTCGCTCGCGCTTTGGTACCGCTTGCCGTTGCCCGAGCTCGGCAGGCAAGCCAGCGCCATCTTGTTCGGGCTATTTGGCGTCTGGATCATCATGGCTCTCTTTGGCAGAAGGCGCTTTCGTGCAGTCCTCGCGTTTGCGTCCGCGTTCGTCCTTGTCCTCGTCTGGTGGAGCGCGATCAAACCGCCGGCAAATGGCGCGTGGGCTCCGGACGTCGCTCGTCAAGTCACCGGCGAATTCGACGGTGATCTGTTGACGCTGACAAATGTCCGCGATTTCGAGTGGCGCAGCGCCACCAACTTTACGGAACGATGGACGACGCGCAGTTACGACCTGAATAAGCTGAAGAGCGTCGACATGTTCATGTCGTATTGGTCAGGTCCGACCATCGCGCATGTCATCATGAGCTTCGGCTTCGACGACGGCCGCTATCTGGCGTGGTCTATCGAAGTGCGTCGCCTTTCTGGGGGTTCGTTCTCACCGCTGGCAGACCTCTTCAAAAACAGTCCTCTGGTCATCCTCGCCGCAGACGAAAGGGATGTTATCGGCCTCCGCTCCAATTTTCGCGGCGAGGACGTCCAGATCTACCGTCTGAGGGCGACGCCGGCGGCTGCCAGACTTCTTCTGCGCGAGTATGTCTCCGACGCAAACGCACTCGCGGCCACGCCCGTCTTCTACAATTCACTGACGACCAACTGCACGACGACCATCGTCAAGATGATGCGCGTCGCAGGCGACGCCGTGCCGACGGACTGGCGCCTCGTCGTCAACGGATACCTGCCGGAATACGCCTATGACCGGGGCGCGCTGGATACCTCGGTTCCCCTGTCGCAACTGCGGTCGGCCGCACACATCGCTGCAAGGGCGCACGACGACGGTGTTTCGCCGAATTTCTCGCGGGCCATTCGCGTCGGTGTCCCGTCACCGCAGGAGGCGTTGTGAATCTTCGCCGAAGCGTTTGAGCAAGTAAAACGGCTAGGCAGGCAACACAATGCCTCCGGAGACTAGATTGGCCCCCGCGGGGCTTTTCGTATTCGGCTAAGCACCACGGGCGTTCTTATCGCACGGCGTGGATACCCCGGTGGTGGTTTGCCTTGCGTTGAAGTCCAGCGGATCGCATACAGACCTAGCAACCTGATGCAAACATCGCGGCTTGGCTGTGATCGGCGGTTAGAATCCTTTCACATCAGGTCTTTTGTCAATTGTTCATCCGAGTGGCATTGAATTTCTCCTTGGTGAGCGGATCCGCGGTCTGAGCCCATAGCAATTACCGGCCCGTCCTCCGGCCTATTATAACCTCACATCGGGTCGCCGCTCGTGGCGGCAGCACCATTATTCCGCATTCGACGGGCACGGGCTCAGGAGAACGGGACCAAAACTCAAGATCGGTGTTTAAAGGCCAAAAGGATTCCCGGTCCGTCCACGTGGATCCGTCCGGACTGATCAGGCCCTGGGGATTCGAAGTATTGTTTCACAGGCACTTCCGGCTTCAGGCGGTTTTCATGATTGCACCTTCGATCACGACGCCGGAGCTCACTTACCTCCAAAGTGCAACGAGCAGCTTACGCGCGAGCGCCACGATCATTGGCGTCTTTAAGCGGCCTGTGTTCCGAGCAATGCGTTCTTTGAACCATAACGTTAATGTCGATTTCGGTTGATGTCGCAACCATAGCCACGCGAGCTCGACCATGGTGGCTCGCAAACGCGGATTTCCCGCCTTGGACACGCCCTGTTCGCGGTTGACGTTACCGCTTTGCCAAGGGGAGGGGGCAAGGCCTGCGTACGATGCGATTTGGCGTCGGTTGTCGAAGTGTCAGAACAGCCCTTCCGTGTAAAGTATCGTAGCGAATTCCGGCCCTATTCCTTTGATGCCCAAAAGAGCGGTCGCTTCCTTGGGTGTCTCCGACGTCTCGTTGACGATCAAGGCATCTCGCTCTGCTTCTACAGCCTTGATTTGTGTGAGCAACAATTCGAGGCGATCGAGTTCTCTGCAGACTTCGGCCTTCAGGTGCTTTGATCGCGGACGGCCATCTCCAGTTCGGAGCTCGTCCAGACGCTGCCGTCGATCTCGATTGACGGGTTCGTACTCCCTTATTCCTTGCGTGAAGAGCAGTCCCTTTATGCGATTGACGTGGAAGACGCGCTCGGCAATCAGAGTTTTCCGCTCCCGCCCGATCCGTCGGTTGTCGTCTTCCTCGGGTGTCAGAAGCTTGACCACTGAGCATGCACGCGGCTCGCCGCGTTTCCATACAATCAAAGCGCGGATCAGCGTTTCGCCGTCGATACGATCAGTCTTCGCTCGACGATGTCGACGCGGCATGGCGATCGATGCGGCCTCTACCCGTGATCTGCGTCCCAGACGCGATCCCAGTCAGCAGCAGTAGAGGTATCAGGCGACTTCATTTGTTTCAGCATCTTACCAATCTCCGCACAACTGAATCAAATTGCTGTAGAGCCCATCGCGGAACGTGAGGTTGTCAGGGAGGTGGTCGAAGAGCGCTACCTCGGTAGTTTCGTGAGACAACTTTACGGGCGTAAAGTTTTGACAGGTCGCCGTGACATAAATTGTGACGTGCCCACCTGACAACACGTAATGACCACGTGGCCGAATACTTTCAATCGGTAGACCCGTCTCTTCGAGAGCTTCCCTGCGTGCTGTTTCCTCAATACTTTCCTTCGCTTCTCGATGCCCGCCCGGGAACTCCCATCCATGGCGCTCACCATTCCAAGCAAGCACAAGCTGCGAACCAAACTTCAAAAGGACAAGCACAGACTGGTAATCTTCTCGTGTCTTCTCATGGAAGACCTCAAACTTCGCGACCTTACTTTCTTGCATGACAGTAACTCTCTTTAAAAAAGCTCTGCACCGAACCAGCGGATTGGAAGATGGTCGAAGCCTATTTTGCGTTATCCTCGCTGACAATGCCAGCCTCAGCCCGTCCCGATGCCGTCTATGAAAACGTCTACAAGATGGGCAATTTGCGCCTGCTGAGAGCTTGCCTTCTCCGTCGCCAGTGAAATCGCGACCGCGATGCACACGATGTCGTTGAAAGTGATGTCATCACGAACGACGCGGGCGGCCTGGGCCTGTTTCAATAGCCTTGTACCTTCTGCGGTGGTTGCGAGACATCCCGGCGTTCCGGTTTCGAGTACCGTACCCAGCGATGCTGCCAGTCCGCGGTAGACATTCGTGTGCCGGACGAGTTCTTCCAGATAAGCGCGGATGGCATCAAGCGGATCAAGTTCGGCGTCTCTGGCCAGGCTGCTTTCAGCCAGAACCAGAAACCTTGCGCTAAAGGCGGCGGCCAGCAAGTCTTCGCGCGTCGGAAAGCGCCGATAGAGCGTTCCGATGCCGACCCCGGCGCGCTTGGCGACGTCGTCGAGGGACACACCGGCACCCTTTTCAAGAAACACATCTTCAGCCGCAGCCAGGATGCGTTCCCGGTTTCTTAGCGCGTCAGCACGCAAGGAGATCTCGTCAGCCAAAATGTGTCCCATCCGTCTTGCTAAGTGGAGGATATCTCCATATAACAAGTGGAGCAATCCTCCACTTAGCAAGAAAGCGAGTTGCTGTCATGGCGAAGAGGTTCGAGAACAAGGTCGTGGTGGTCACGGGCGGGACCGACGGTATTGGGTTGACGACGGCCCAGGCTTTCGCAGCCGAAGGCGCTCACATATACATCACAGGCCGCAGGCAAGAGCGACTGGACGAGGCGCTCAAGGAGATCGGCGACGGTGTTGTCGGCGTTCAAGGGGACGTCAGCAATCTGGCCGACCTCGACCGGCTCTACGCACGGATCGAGAAGGATCGCGGACGGGTCGATGTTGTGTTTGCCAATGCCGGCGTGTCGGAATCTGCACCCATCGGCGGGATCGAGGAAGATCATTTCGCACGGGTATTCGACATCAACGTAAAGGGCACAGTATTCACGGTGCAGAAGGCGCTGCCGCTGATGTCCGCCGGGGCTTCGATCATCCTGGCTGGTTCGGGAGCCGGCAGCAAGGGCTTTCCAAACCTCTCGATCTACAGCGCGACGAAGGCTGCGATTCGCTCGTTCGCGCGGACATGGACGGCCGATCTGCAGAGCCGGGGCATCCGTGTCAACGTGGTTTCGCCAGGCATGATCCTTACCCCGGCGATGCAGACATATCTGGAGAGCAATGCAGGCATCGAGGATTGGATGAAGCAAACGATTCCGTTTGGCCAAATCGGCAAAACAAAAGACGTCGCCAAGGCAGTGCTGTTCCTTGCATCGCACGAAAGCAGCTATGTCGGCGGCGAGGAGCTGTTCGTCGACGGCGGTTTCGTGGCGGTGTGATCTTCCGATGAAAGGTCTGCGAAGGCCGGCTGCTCGTTATTGAAACTGCGGGTACGCGCGCAGTCGGCTCCGCAGCTGGTTCTGCTCTTCGACTATGTAAAGCTGACGCCTTCGCTTGAACTAACCTGAACCTGATCATATCGAACACCGCAGATCTTTTCCGGCCATGGCCGCGATGACGACAACGGTCTTGCCGCTTCCGTGAACGATCTAGCGGGTCGTTTTCGCAAGCTCATCTTTTAGGCGGTCGGCATTCATCGGCACACAATAAACCGGCCTGCCGCGCTCGAATCGCCATCCCTCGGCGAGAGGACCGGCATCCACAGCGTCAAAGCCGAACTGGTCATAGAGACCTGAAACGACCGCCTTGTCGGTAGAATTGTCGCCAGCCAGAGGGAGACCTCGACGTCCCGACGATCCGGCCGGCTGTCCATCCTTTTCAAGATCGTCCATGATGATGGCATTGAATGCCTTGACGATCCGCGATCGCGGCAGGTGGCGTGCGAGCATTTCGCTTGTCGTCGTCTCGCCTGCGTCCAGTTCTGGAATGTGGCCATCTCGTTCGAAGTAGTAGTTGTTCGTGTCGATCACCAGTTTGCCCTCAAGTGGTTCAACTGGGATAGACCGATAGGCTGCGAGTGGAATGGCAATGACGACGAGCTCGCCAAAAGCGGCGGCCTCCTCGACGGTTCCTACTTGGCACCCAATGCTCCGGCTCAGGCTGAACAGGGTCTGAGGGCCGCGCGAATTGCTCAGCATGACAGAATGGCCCAAAGCGACGGCTAGCTTTCCGATTGCGCGACCGACCATACCGGCCCCTATAATTCCAATTTTCACGGCGTTTCTCCGACTAAGGTTGCAAACACG
This sequence comes from Hyphomicrobiales bacterium, assembly GCA_900473185.1. GTDB lineage: Bacteria > Pseudomonadota > Alphaproteobacteria > Rhizobiales > Rhizobiaceae > Rhizobium. The sequence goes on from UCKU01000045.1 coordinate 36,489, forward strand.
GGTTTAATTGAACGCTAAGTTCGGATAAATCGCTAAAACACACAGACATTCCCAACCAAAAGGGGGCAATCTTGGACAGGCTTTCGAGCATGGCTGTTTTCGTTAAAGCCTCCGACCTCGGATCTTTTGCCGCAACCGCAGAAGCCATGGGAATGTCGCCCCAGATGGTTGCCAAACATGTTGTGTTCCTGGAAGACAGGCTTGGGACGGCCCTGCTTCACCGCACCACCCGGCGGCAAAGTTTGACCGACGTGGGAAGGGCCTTTTACGACCGCTGCAAACAGTTGCTTTCGGATGTCGAAGCGGCTGAATCCATTGCCCACGACATGCGTTCCCAGCCAAAAGGCGTGCTGCGGGTCAATGCTCCGGTGACGTTCGGCTCTTACAGCTTGGCGCCATTCGTGACGCGGTATCTGGATCGCTACCCCGGCATGCAAATCGACCTGACGCTCAACGACCGTTTCGTCGATCCGTTGGAGGAGGGGTTCGAGGTCATGGTCAGGATCGGGGAGGTCGACGACCCGTCGCTGATCGCGCTTCCTCTGACTCCTTATCGGCTTATTGTCTGTGCATCTCCGGACTATATTCTCCGGCGGGGCAGCCCCCGAACACCGTCGGATTTAGAGCAACACGATTGTCTTGTTTATGGCGAAGGCCCTTCTTCAATTCCATGTAGCTGGCAGTTCACCCGCTGGGGCAAGACCGAGGAGGTAAGGGCTGCCGGCAGAATCCGCAGTAACGACTGGAAGGCGTTGTTGTATGCGGCGATCGCTGGCTATGGCATCACCTTAGGACCGGAAAGTGTCCTGAATGGGGAAATCTCCGCCGGGCGCCTAGTTCAAGTTTTGCCCGATCATGAGGGCCCGTTTCGTCCAATGCACGTCGTCTACCCTGTTGGGCGCCGGCCTACCGCCAAGGTGCAGAGCTTCGTAGAAGCGCTGATCGATGAATTTGGGACGGACGCGCCCAGATAGGCGACGCAGGAGTTCTGACGATCCTGTCACGACCGAAACTACTCATCATCGATGAGCTCGGATATCTGCCTTTCGAAGCGAACGCGGCTCACACCTGTTCTTCCAACTGGTCTCTCGCCGCTACGAGAAAGGATCGATCCTGATTACCTCAAATCGATCAGTCGGAGAGTGGGGGAGCGTCTTCGGAGACCCTGTTGTCGCCACCGCGATATTGGACCGCCTTTTGCACCATTCGACCGTGATCACCATTCGAGGCGATAGCTACAGGCTTCGCGAAAAGCGCCGTTCCGGCCTTCTGNNCAGAAGGCCGGAACGGCGCTCGAGACAAACGAAACAGCAAATCAATGAAGGGGGTCAGTTCTTCGTTTCGCCTACAGGGTCAAATCTTCACTTCGCTTGACGAGTCGCGCTTATTGCATTCCCGGCAGACGAACTTCGGGCGGCCGATGGGCATGTCCTAGCAGAATTTAAGGATGTTGCCAGGCATGAACCGCCACGTGATGTTGCAAAGATCGCATCGGACCACGAGGACATACTCGACCTCCCGCGCGTCCTGAGGATCTGCGCGAGAGTTTCTTGGATTGGTTCATTTCCAGCGTGGTAAGCAAGGTTGCCCGAGCTGCATTCTCACGCAGCACGCGTTTCCGGCAAGTCGGGACCGTCAAAGCACATAGCCTTCATCTCTGGCGAGGCAATAGAAGTCCGCAAAAGCGACATCGATGTCACCCTTGAATGGAAACTTCATCGGTTCGGTCACACCGAGTTCGCCGTCGCAATGGCAGACACCGCAAGCACGATTGTTCTCTCTGTCGATCGCGATGGTGAAGGCACCGACAGGGATGCACGACGCCATGTCGACGGTGCCCGCCCCATAGAAGTCAAATCTTCCATTGCCTTCTGTCGTCACCAGGAATGCGGGACCGCGGCGACCCAAAGCCCCAACTAGGACCGTGCGAATGTCGCGATGGATCTGGTCAATGTTCAAAGCTTCTGGCGGTGTCCAATAAGTGCCAATCGGATCCTCATAGGGTTCCTCTTCGCACAGGTTATCCTTCGGCAGATTGCTCATTGCCGTCATCCTCCCTCTTGGGGGTGATGTTCTCATTATGTTCTAATTTTGGGAGGAGTCAAGGACGGCGTTTCGCAAGTGCTAAAATGCCATCTTGAAATTCCATGCGGGGGGAGAAAGCCCGATTAAAGCGGGCGGGCGGCCTTCGGGCTTGCGGGATTCGCGGGTGAATCCCCCAAGCCTACAATTACTGCTTCGCGGCCAATTGCTGTCGTTCCACCCGTATAATGTGAGGGGGGGGGAACAAGCACCAGTTTCAGCCGCAACATTTTGAAGCGCGCGAGCACGTCGCTTGCAGACGTCGCGGGGTTGGCGAGCGCAATCCGGGATCAATCGCGCGAAGCGCGTTCAGTGGAAGCAGAGTATATTGGGATTTGTGCTTGCACTGCTTGTCGGATGGTCGCAAAGCCATGTTGTAATGCGCCGTAGGCCGCGAATGACATCGACTTGTTTAAATTCGGAAAACGAAAGTCTCACTATGCCTCTCCAGCTTTCCCTCCCTCGCGACCGAATTTCCGTGCTTCTCCTTGAAGGTATCAGTCAGAGCGCCGTGGAGTATTTTTCGTCTTGCGGATACACCAACCTCGTGCATCTGCCGAAAGCACTTGATGACAAGGATCTCAAGAGCCATATCGCCGACGCGCATATCGTCGGCATTCGTTCCCGAACGCAGCTGACAGAAGAGATTTTCGAATCTGCCAGGAAGCTGATTGCCGTCGGCTGTTTCTCCGTCGGCACGAACCAGGTCGATCTGGAAGCGGCACGGCGCCGCGGGATTCCGGTATTCAACGCGCCTTATTCGAACACGCGCTCTGTGGCTGAGCTTGTGATCGGCGAGATCATCATGCTGACGCGGCAGATCTTCCCACGCTCGGCGTCTGCACATCAGGGTGGATGGGAGAAATCTGCTGTCGGCAGCCGCGAAGTCCGCGGAAAAACCCTCGGCATCGTCGGCTACGGCAATATCGGCTCGCAGCTGAGTGCTCTTGCGGAAAGCATGGGCATGTCGGTGCGCTATTTCGATCTCTCAGATAGGCTGCGCCGCGGCAATTCGGAATCGATGGCTTCGCTCGGTGAGCTTCTGGAAATATCGGATTATGTGACGATGCACGTTCCGGAAACGCCATCGACGCACAATATGATCACCGAAGCCGAACTGCGTCGCATGAAAAGAGGCGCCATCTTCATCAACAACTCCCGCGGCACGGTGGTCGATCTCGACGCGCTTGCGAAAGTCTTGAAAGAGGGCCATCTGGCAGGTGCTGCGGTCGATGTGTTTCCCAAGGAGCCGGCATCGAACAAGGAGCGTTTCGAAACGCCGCTGCAGGGCTTGAGCAATGTCATTCTGACACCGCATATCGGCGGATCGACAGAAGAAGCTCAGGAGCGCATCGGCTGGGAAGTCTCCAGAAAGCTGGTCGAATATTCCGACATCGGCTCGACGATGGGCGCCGTCAACTTTCCGCAGGTCCAGTTGCCCGAGCGCCCGAACGGTACGCGCTTCATCCATGTTCACGAAAACCGTCCCGGCATGCTCATCCAGTTGAACGAGATCTTCTCGTCGCGCGGGCTAAATATCGTCGCCGAATTCCTGCAGACGCATGGCGACACGGGTTACGTGGTCATCGAAGTCGAGGACATGTCCCAGACAGCCGACGATATTCTTCAGGCGCTACGCGAGATACTGGGAACGATCAGAACGAGATTGCTTTACTGACGCATCGAGCAATTTGCATCGGCATGGAGACGCGTAGGCGTTCCACGCCGCCAAGTGGTTTTGATACGATATTGGCAATGTAATGGGAGCCCGCCCCTTGTGGGGCCGCCCGATTACACATGCTTTGGGGTCGAGACGCGACCCTTCTGCCATGATTGGCAAGGGTCCGGAGTTGGCGCTTCGTGGATCTTCTAATTATTGCTGGCCTGTCGTGTTCGTCCCCATGGGCGGAACCGCTTTCATAGTTGGGCGTTTTTGTCAGTTAGATCGGGTACTGCCGACATTCCGCCGGCACTGCCGAATGGGAGAAGAATCATGAGAACGATATTGATCGCGATAGGTGCGTTAACTGCTTTAACCGGGTCTGCTTTTGCGGCCGAGCCGGCCAAGATGGTCGAGACGAAAATGGGCAAGGTCCTGGCCACTGAAAAAGGCATGGTGCTTTACACATTCGACAAAGATACAAAAGGCAAATCCAACTGCGATAGCGATTGCCTGAAGAAGTGGCCGGCATTCCACGCCGGAGCCAAGGCGAAGGCGGAGGGCGAATGGTCTCTAGTCAAAGCTGCGGATGGCAAAGAGATGTGGGCCTATGAGGGTAAGCCGCTTTACACCTATGTCGAGGATAAGAAAGCCGGTGAAGCCAACGGCGATGGCGTTGGAGGAGTGTGGCACGTGGCCAAATAGCTCACCGGCGACGGTTCGAATGGGCGGTCGTCGGATCGCCCTGAACCCCAAGACCAACTTCTGGAACGACCTGTCTCTCTGCGGCTTCGCCGACAAACCCGGCCTGCCCGCGCGTCCGATGGAACCGACCGCTCAAGCCTGACTTTCCCAGCCTCGTCGATAATACAGATCGCCACTGGCCGCAGTGACACCTCCAAGGAAACATCGTCGTCTCCCGTTTCTCGGTCGCATATGGTGAGCGCAGGTGGGGTACACGCCCTTGTCAGGTAGGCGAGGTCTGCCTCCCAATCTGCTTTGCGTAGGCAATCAGCTGCTTAGCAAGCTGTATCAAGTCACCGGTGTGGGCCGGTGGACAAAATCATCTCGCATCCTTGCCCATCAGCTGTTCTTCTCCAGTGCAAGGGTCATGCCTTGAATCTGACCGTCAGAGTTCCACAACGATTTTCGCTGCCGACACTCCGCTTCCTACTGCTGACGGACGTCAGTGCAGCTCTGAATTTCTGTGGTACGCAACAAGGCTCATGGTCTTCACGTTGTGGCGATAGTGTGTGAAGGTCTCTTTCCCGGTCCTGCCCGAAACGGCAACCCGGCAGGACGTGTCGCGACATGTGTTGATCAGTCGTGCCTTGTCGAAAACACCCTGCAGGGACCGGGCGTGCTCTGCGTGATTCTTAGCGGCTCTTGGGCCGACCCTAGGGCATCGGCTGCCCTTGATCGAGTGTTCACCGTGCGGAGATGCAGCGTCGCTCGCTGACGGCGAACGTCGAAGTTACCAAGCATGACTGAGCGTCAGCACAGTTTTACCCGGTTCTCACGGAGATACGCTGTGAAGAATCCTAAATGATCAGGTTTGACGATGTGCAGCGAATACGAACAACTCATCTGCTACGCCGAATACAGCAATGTGATGCAAGATCTGGCGCTTGGGATCCCGACACAACAATCGGAACTGGATTTGGCACCGCATGCCTTAATTAAGATCGGCGATATGGCTCCCGTAATACGCTGTGTGGGCGACAATACTGTCGAGCTAGCACAGATGAAGTTCGGCTTTCCGCCGGTCAGGAAGCGCGGTCCGGTATTCAACATTCGATCGCAAGGAAAAAGTTTTAGCGATGGTCACCGGTGTCTGGTTCCGGCTAGCGCATTCTTGGATTGCAACGGAAGAAGGCATTCGAAGTGCAAATATCGCTTTGAGCTCGTTGACGCGCCATTTATGGCGATCGCCGCGATCTGGCGGCACGGCCGGAAAAGCCAGCCTTCGGCGTTCGCGATGTTAACTACATACCCCGGGTTTGATGTTGAGCCTTTCCATAATCGACAAGTCGTAGTCCTGCGACCGAGTGATTGGAAGGCATGGCTTGATCTTGAAAGGTCCTCGGCCGAGTTATTGCAACCGCTGCCGCGGGGCTCGCTGAAGGTGGAGGAAGCCAAGCCGTCCGAGTTTGGGATGGCAGTGAGCTAGCTGCTTGTGCCTCAAGCGATAGCCGACGCCCCCGGCTGGCTTCTGACCGTAACCGCTCCGGATTGTCGCCGGCAGTGAGTAAGAGCTGGGCGGCGCTGTTGTGGCCAATTGAATTCCGTTCGATAGGGTCCGGTGCCAAGTCCTCGACAATTGCAGCTATCATCATGTCGAGATCGGCGATCTCATCATGCAGTTCCAGATACCGGCGACCAAGTGACTCCAGGGTGATCCGATACGCGGCTTCCACATCGCGGTAGGCTGTCAGGTCGGGACGCCAGGCGGCAAGTAATCGAACCAGCTGCATGCGGGTCATGCGTCGAAGCTGCTCCCGTGTCCGGTGCGGTAATCGCAGAATGGACGGCCTCGACGAGCGGAGGCGTTGGCGCTTACCTGCTGCAGGCTAACTCCCGCCTTAATTCTGCTGGCACATTTTCCGCGATAGTTTTTCTTGCGGTTCTCGGGGTTGTTGCGTTCCTGCTAGTCGCATTGACGGAATGGTTACTGACTCCATGGAAATCACCGTCAAAGGTAAGGCGATCGTCAGGGGCAATTGGAAGCTGTAGGTGGTGGTGATGGCGGCAATGGGTGTTGAAGTCGCAAATCGCCACCTGTGTGTTCATCGGTTAGTATCGACGGAAAGATCGTCAATCTAACGTCGGGTCACCTTGCAATCCCGAGGGTTGTGTTGACGCTGAAACGGGCTAGCGGCCGGGGGGATGAACCCACCGCTAGCGGTTTCTAATTTAACGTCCAGGATGGTTATCCCGACGGTCTCGCGAGCTTTAGCTGTTCAGCGGCACCATTCCTCTATCGCCAAAGCAATCGCCTTGGTGCAATTGATGAGATCGCGGACCGAGACGCGTTCATTCGGCTGATGCGACAGTGCCGGGTCGCCCGGTCCGAAGTTCACGGTCGGCGTGTTGCCGAGCCCCGTGGGCAGACCGATATCGCTATGCGCACCGAAGCCGGAAAGAACCGGATCCAGAGCGGCTGCTTTGACCGCATTCTGGAAGACGCCGACGAAGGGACTGTCGGCCGGTATTTCGGCGCAATCGGCGTCGAGAATCCATTCCACCCGCGCCGGATGTTCGCGAAGATAGGGATCTGCCTGGCAAACATTCCGGACATGCTCCTCGATCTCGCGCTTGACCTTGCCGCCGAGACCGAACTCGTCCTTCTCGCTTGGTAGATACTGCGCGTCGATGATGATCTCAGCGCGGCCGGCCATCGATGACGGATGCTCGCCGGCAGACATCTGCGTGACGATGATCTGGTTCGGCAAGTCCATCAGCGGATGGTTTTTCTTCGGATCAAACATCCAGCGGCGATTGAGAATGTCGATCCCATCGAGCATCTGGCGGCAAAGTTGCACGGCGTCAACAGGACCGCTGGAATACCAGGCATTCGGCGTCAGCTCAGCGTGGCCTCCGATGCCGTCTATGATGATCCTGCCCCACAAGATGCCATGGCACAGCGGCGCGATCTTGTTGGCAGTAGGCTCGGTCATGATGCCGGCGTCTGCCTTGAAGCCGCGATCGACCATGGCAAGCGAACCCATGCCGCCGATTTCCTCGTCGACAACCGTTGTAAAGACGATGTCGCCAGCGAGCGGCACTTTCAGCTCCTTCAGGATCTCGACCGCCATCAGCATGCAGGCAACGCCACCCTTCATGTCGACGGTGCCGCGACCATGGAGGAGACCATCTTTCAGGACGGGTTCGAAGGGATCCGTCGCCCAATGATCGATGGCGCCTGGCGGGACGACGTCGATATGTCCGGTCAGCATGATCGAGCGGCCCCCCCCGGTGCCGGCAAGCGTACCGCCGAGATTGGGGCGACCATCGAAGGTACGGCCCTTGTTTGCGCCCGGCCGGCCTTCATACTTGGCATAGAGCGCCGGACCGTCCGGATCCCACAGATCGGTCGTGAAGCCGAGCTTTTCCAACCGCTTCTGCAAGTACAGCTGGCAGTCGCGCTCGCCGGGGCCGGCGTTTTTCGGGTTCGATTTGACGACCGAGGGGAAGCGGACAAGGTCGCTCAAGGTGGCGACGATCTGGTCCGAGCGCGCTTCGACGAGCTCGGCGATGGTCTGTTGCAATGAGGTCATGTTTTATCTCCAGCGTTGGGAAAGGCGTTCGGCGAGCAGGACGAAGATCAGCAGGCAGCCGACGATGCCGACCTGCCAGACGGTGTTGACGCCAAGCTGCAAAAGGCTTGTCTTCAGGGTAACGAGTAGGATCACAGCCGCGAGGACGCCGCCAACGCCACCGCGTCCTCCCGTGATGAGGATACCGCCGAGCATGGCCGCGGTCAGCGATTCCAGTTCGAGATTCTGGCCGATGTTTGGACGGCCGCTGCCGAGCCAGGCGATCGAGACGAGGCCGGCAGCGCCGGACAGCAGTCCGCTCGTCGCGTAGATGATCATGCGGGCGCGATCGACCGCAATGCCGGTCAGGCGCGCGGACCGTTCGTTGAAGCCCATCGCATAGATCCATCGGCCCCAGGCAGTCGCATTGAGAAGGATCACCGTTACGATGAAGGCCGGCAGCGCGATGGTCAAAAACGGCAAAGGGAAGCCGCCAACGACACCGCGTCCCCAAACCAGCAGCCAGTCCGGCACGCCCGACTGCGCGGCACCGCCCGTTACGGCCAGCGCCAGGCCGGAATAGATGAAGAAGGTTCCAAGCGTCGCAATCAGCGGCAGGATGGCAAGGCGGGTGACGAGCCAGCCATTGACCAAGCCGAGAAGCGTCCCGAACAGGAGGCAGAGGATGGGCAGCAGCGCCGGCGGCGCACCGAGCCGGACGAGCATCAAGCCGGCGACCGCCGTCAATGACACGATACCGCCGACCGAGAGATCGATGCCAGCGCCTCCGGCAAGCACGACTAACGCCTGACCAAGCGATGCTAGCGCCAGTATGGTCGAGAATTGCAGCACGGTGGTGACCGTCGACGTATTGAACGTCGATGGCTGCAAGATGGCGACCCCGGCCACGAGGACGATCCACAGAGCCACAAGGATGGCGAGGATGAGATGGGTACCTTGCAAGGCGCGTCGCTTCTTCATCACTTCGCCCACTTGATATCGGAGAATTTCAATCGATGGGCCATGACCTCGAAGGCAAGCGTCCCGATGAGGAGAGCGCCGGTCACGACCGGCTGCCACAGTGAGGGCACGCCAATCAGCAGCAGCCCGTTCTGCAATATGCGCAGCAGGAGCACACCGAACACCGTGCCGACGAGACTGCATTTGCCGCCAAGAATGCTGGTGCCGCCGAGCACGACGGCGGCGACCGCATCGAGTGCCAAGTTGCTACCGATCGACATTTCGACATTGCGGTAGGTGCCGACATAGAAAGTAGCCGCCAGCCCTGTCAGAGCGCCGGCGGTAACAAATACGGCGCAGCGGACCTTGACGACTGCAATGCCGGAAAGCCGGGCCTTTTCTTCCGAATTGCCGATCGCCAACAGATGCAGCCCGAAGGGTGTTCGGCGCAGCACGAGCCAGATGACAAGGTAGGCAAGCACGATGACGATCACGTTCAGCGGTATGCCGGCAAACGAAACGGATAGGAAATCCGTCAGAGATTTCGGCAGACCGGAGAGCCACTGACCGCCCAAGAGCACGAATATGCCGGTGCGGTAGACGCCGAGCAGGCCGAGCGTGCCGACGATCGCCGGAATACGACCAAGCACGACAACCGAGGCCGTGACCAGCCCCAGCAGGGCGCCGACAACAGGCCCGGACAGGGCGACGAGCGCTGGCGGAAATCCGGCGCCGAGCCCCCGACCGATCGCAATCGCGGCGAGGCCCATGACGACACCGATGGAAACATCGATGCCGCCGATGGCAAGGATCAACGTCATCCCCAGTCCCGACAGCAGCAATTCCACGCTATTGCGTAGAATCGTGCCGGCGTTCGCGAAGGATGCGAAATAGGGCGATGCGAGAGAGAAGATGGCCACCGCCACGAGGATCGCGGCGAGCAAGCACCACTCCCGGGCACTCATGGACGAATTGCTATCGATCAGACGTCGCATCGCTTTGCTCAGAAGTTGAACCTGTCGACGTTGTCAGCAGTAAAGACGGCCGGCGGTCCCAGCAGCAGAATACCCTTCTTGGCGTCGTAGGAGACCGGCTGATCGAAGCTCGGGACCATGTTCTCAGCCTCGAAAGGCTTGCCGTCGACAAGCTGCTTGCCGGCCCAGACCGTCAGATAGCCGAGCTTTTCCGGATCCCAGAGGACGGTAAAGCCGAATGCACCGCTCTTCAGGTAGCTGCGGGCGGTATTCGGGCTGCAATATCCGGTGCCGATGACGGAACCGATCTTGCCGGCCGTCTCGATTGCCTGGGCAACGCCGGGGCAGGTCGAAGAGGCAACGCCGATGATCGCCTTCAGATCGGGATTTGCCGTCATCATGTCGCCGGCGATCTGGGCAGCACGTTCGGCGGTTCCGCCGGCATATTGCGGCGCCAGAAGCGTCAGCTTCGGATATTTGGTCTTGGCTTCCTCCTGCATGAAGCCGATCCATGCATTCAGGTTCGATGCCGTCGCCTCGCCGGAAACGATGCCGATCTTGGCATCCGGCCCGACCCGCTTCACCAGCTCGTCGATGATCGTGTCACCAAGACCCTCGTCGGTTGCCTGGGCGACATAGACGGCACGGCCGCTATCGGGTGCGTCGCTGTCGCTGGTGAAGAGCTTGATCTTCTTCGCTTCGGCCGCCGTGACGACAGGGGCGATGCTCGAGGCATCGAGCACGCTGACGGAAATGGCATTGACGCCCTTGTCGATCAGGCTCTGGACGATCTGCAGCTGATCGACCGGATTGGTGTCGACAGGGCCGGTATAGACGAAGTCGACGCCGAGATCCTTGGCGGCGCGATTTCCGCCATCCTGCATGGCGTTGAAATAGGGAATGCCGACAAGCTGGGGCACGAATGCGACCTTTGGCTTGTCCGCGGCAAAGGCGGCAGTTGCGGTGACGAGCGTGAAGGCTGAAATCGTCAGCGCCTTGGTGATACGATTGAACATGGTTTCTGATCCTCTGGAAGTGACGCGCATTTTTTAGTTTGTTTTTTCAAGCGCCCGCACGTCGGGATGGGCGCCTGTTATGAGGGAGACGATCTCTTCGGGATGGGTGGCATCGCGTCGGCGTTCCGCGACCTTGCGGCCTCTACGGAAGACCACCATGCGGTCAGCGACTTCGAAGACATCGGAAATATTGTGGCTAATGATGACAACGGCGCAGCCGCGTTCGGCGAGCTTGCGCGTCAGCGACAGCACCTTTCGGGTTTCGGCCACGGCAAGTGCAGCCGTCGGCTCGTCCATGATGACCAGCTTGGCGTTGAGGTTCAGCGCCCGGCAGATGGCAACCGCCTGGCGCTGCCCGCCCGACAGACTACCGACGGCAGCATTCGGATCGGAAATATGCGCATCCAATTCATCGATCAGATTGTCGACGCGCTGGCGCATCTCCCGGCGACGCAGAAAGGGAATGCCGAGCACGGACCGCTTCAGCTCCCGTCCCAGAAAGACGTTCTCGGCAATCGAAAGATTTTCCGAAAGGGCGAGCTCCTGGAAAATCGTTGCGATGCCAGCCGTGGCGGCGTCCTTCGGCGAGGAGAAGCTGACGGGGTTTCCCTCGATCAGCAGTTCGCCGCTGGTCGGCGCATGGGCACCGGCCAGCACCTTGACGAAGGTCGACTTGCCGGCGCCGTTGTCGCCGAGCAGTGCCAGCACCTCGCCCGCGTGGATATCCACGTTGACATCAGCCAGAGCAGTCAGTCCGCCGAAGCGCTTGCCTATACCGGCGGCTCTGAGGAGAGGATCTGTCATGTCGGGGTGCTCCTTTGATCAGCTAGATCGACTTCACGGCCCAGCGCAGGATATTGAGCCAAAGCGTCGCGTATCCCGGCCAACCGACGAAGCTGTTCGGCAGCCAATGCGGCCCGATGTCGGATGTCCATGCGACCGTGCGGCCTGCGCCGTGAGAACCCGTGACCAGCAGCGGGTGCGAACCTTCGTCCTGCGGCAAGGTTGCCAGCACCTCGACGTCGGCGTTGTCCTTGGCGACGACCTCGTTCGCGCCCAGCAATAGCGGCCATTCGCCATCAACGCCGGAAAGGATGGGATGCGACTTGGCCGTCACGACGGCCTTGAAGCCTTCGGGCACTTCCAGCCGATCGTCATAGGAAAGGCAGGTGACGGGAAGCGCCTCTTCGACCGGCGTACGGCGCCAGCGCGCCTTGCCGTCGATTCCCTGGAAGGAGAAATAACCGCCCGCCATGATCAGACCGCCGCCATTCTTCGTCCATTCGCGGATGAGCTTCAGTCGATTGGGGACCGGCTTGCCGTTCAGCCAGACATCCGGCGGCAGCAGCAGCGAATTGGCGCCGATATCCGAAAGGATGATCGCGTCATAGGATGTCAGGCCATCCATTGTGTAGGGAAATTTCTCGACAGCCTCATGCGCTGGCATATAGTCTATTTCGAATTCGCTTCCCTTTAGAGCCGCGACGAGCGGCTCGGCACCGAGATGGAAGGTGACGCTGCCGAACTGGTCGAAACCCTTGTAATGGGTCGCGGAACTCACCCAACTCTCGCCAACCAGCAGCACTTTCTTCGTCATGAACCTCTCCTTGTCCTTCAGTAGTCCGGGGTAAACCCCGACTCAGATCGCCCGGCGCACTTCGACGGCGGACAGCAATTCTCTCAATTGAGCGGCATTGGCCGTGTGGCCCTGCGCGCCTTCAGCAGTCGTCGTCAGGCTGGCGCCGATGGCTGCATGCCGCGCGGCGTCCTCCAGAGAAGCGCCATGCAGCCAGAGGCTCAGGAAGACACCAGCAAAGGCGTCGCCCGCACCGGTTGCGTCGACGCGATCGACCGGCAGCGCAGGCACTTCGATCTGGGTACCGCTACCCTTTCGAAAGACAACGGCGCCGAATTCGCCGAGCGTCAGCACGATGTCGCCGCGTGGCTTGATGCGCGAAAAGACTCGTCGGGCTTCCTCGATCATCGAAGCGAGCGGGGTGCGGATGTTGAAGATCTCGCGTAGCGTCTCGTCGTTGACGAAGGTCAGGTCGATGCGCCCGACGAGGTCGGCAAACGCCTCAGGGGTGCGCGACCCCTCGGGCAGTCCGGCTGTATGCAGGCTGACACGCCAACCGGCGTCACGGAAACGCTGGATCGACGGGATCATGCGCTCGTAGTGAAATCCTTCGATATGAAGGCAGGAGGCAACTTGCGGCGTCTCGACATCCATATTGGCGGTCAGGTCGATTTCGCTGAGTTCGAAGGTCTCGTGAATGATCGTGCGGCTGCCGTTGCCCTCGATGATGACGATCGCGCGCGGCAGGCGGTTGTTGATCGGTCGGCGGATCGGCAGCACGTTGACACCACGCGCCATCAGTTCGGCCAATGCCCATTCGCTGTCACCATCGTCGCCGACAGCGGTCGCGAGATCGACCTGCAGGGAATAATCGTCGCCGACACCGGCGGCGGCCACCGCAAGATTGGCAGCCGGGCCGCCGAGAGCCTTCTCGATATGGCGGGCGGCCACCCGGTCGTCGCGATGCGGTAGAACAGGCACCCTGCATAGATAGTCTACACATATGTGTCCGACGACCAAAAGCCTTGGCAATGAGCGCGTTGACTCCATCCTCTCGGCAACACGAAGAGGTAAGGCTCTCGCGAAAAGACTTGGTCTGTAAGCTAGCTTTTGAATTGCTTGCTGGATCTTCTCACCGGTTTCCGGTCGGACGGGGACGTTGCCATTGAGAAAATTCGAGACGGTGCCGACAGATACGCCCGCGGCACGAGCAACATCACTTATCGTAGGGCGACCATTCCGCATACCAGCTACTTTCCATTGAAGCGTTTCAACGGTACAAGCAGCGTCGGCAAACCGTCAAAAGAATAGTATACTACATGTTCTCGATGGTAGGATTCCCATTGCTGCAAAAGCTGCTGCGCGGGTATTTCGTTCTACCCGAGTTAGTGATTGAAATCATTTCAATCGGGACTATTCTTGGCGCCCAGGGAAAACGCAATTCGAGCTTCCAGGGATTCAAAAGCGTGGGCTGAAACACAACGGGCGCTCGACCTGATTTAGGGAGCGCCCGCGTGTTGCGACTGACGGCAAAAGCCGAACGATCGGCAGGCCATCAACATGGCGTGTGAGCTACTCCCTCTCTGCTTCAATGACAACTGCCGTTTTTGCAATACGGCTATGCAGCCTTCTCTTCGGCCGAGGCTATCAACAATAGAGGGCTCTCAGTACGTTAACGCTATTTTAACTATGTGAAATACAGCCGCGGCATCGTCGTGTATGAATCTATTGTCAATGGAATGGGTGAAGGCATGGCGACGAATAGATATTCGGCCTTTGCGCCGATCGGCCTCAATTTCCATAACAAACAGCCGCGAACGGTCATCCGCAATGTCACCGACGCGGCGCGCGTTCTCATCCAGGATTGGCCGCTCGACGATGGCGAGGACTACGTCATCGCCGTCAAGGCCTGCGCTGATGCTCTCATTGGGGAGACAAGCCCAGAGGAGCTTCGGCAAGCGCTTCTGCGGGCCGCGAACGAGGCCGGCATTTCCGCCCTCTCCCTTGTCCAGGACGAGCTTTGCGAGACGGGTGCGTCGAGCCAGGTCGGTCCTTGCGCGGCCAGTGAAGCCGCAATCTAATACCTTTCAAGCAACCGCGTTGATGCCGTGGTTGAGATTTCCAGGCGATCGGGGTCGATTTCACGTAGCCGCGGCGCGTTCCACTAACCGCTCCGCCGTCGGCGAAGATCTCGACGATGCCGAAGTCATGAAACAGACGAAGGTCTTTCGCCTCGCCGAGCTCCGCCACATAGTGGATTGAGCCGTCGTCTTGGGCGAGGCGAATCGAAAGGATGCCGTCGGCGACGCTCTTGTGTCGTTACCAGGAATGCGGGACCGCGGCGGCCGAAAGCCCCGACTAGTACCGTGCGAATGTCGCTATGGATCTGGTCAAAGTTCAAAGCTTCTGGCGGTGTCCAATAAGTGCCAGTCGGATCCTCATATGGCGCCTCTTCGCATGTGAACGGCCTTACCAGCCATAGCTGAAGGTAGCGCCACTGCCGTTATCCCCATCTTGCACCACGTCGGTTTCCGTATTTCGCCCATACTGAAAAATGCCGTAGGCATTGTTGTTGCCGTTCTGCCGCAAGGTCGCGGAATGACCATCGCCCCGCTGCTGGATTAAGCCGAGATTGCCTCGGCCAGCCTGGGCGATGCCAGCCACGTTACCCCGCCCCAGCTGCCGGATGTCGGCGTCTTTCAGACCGCGATAGAGCGAATAGACGCGCAACCCGGTTGAGAAAAGACCCGCATCCTTAGCATTGTCCGGCGCAAGGTTGAACGAGATCCGGCCGCCGGCGTAGGCCGGCACAGACAAGGCTACTTGCCCTAGGCTCCCGGCAAGAAGAGTGACGGTAAGGATCTTAAATACATTGCGGGTCATCCTGATCTCCATTTGCGGCTGCCTTAGCCGATGATCAACTTTCGCATCTCGCAGCTGAACCCATTCGGAATTGCCCGTTCAGTTGTCGTTCAGTCGTTTCAGCCTGATCGAAAGCAAAAGGGCGCCGGAAGCCGGCGCCCTTTTTAGGGGACTTACAGACTGGGGAGGCCGATTAGTTGCCGCCGATCTGCTTCGTGCAGCTGAAACTCTTGTCTCCGATCATGACATCCAGAGTGGCTTTGTAGTCGGTCCCTTTGGAGTCGAGCGAGACGGAGCTGAGGATTGCCGCATGTCCCGCTATGGCATCAAAATCGCCACTTTGATTGATCGTGGAGCTTCCACTTTCTCCTGATTTCTCGACATGGAAGGTGTAAGTTCCGGCGGCATGCTTGTCGGCGTGGACGAGCGCATCCAGTCTGACCATACCTGCTCCAGGCGTTGCTTTGATTTCGCAAAGTTGCGCCTCGTCAGATTGGTTGGCAGTCGTCATGGCCGCAACGGCGCCGACGGGAAGCAGGACCAGCGCAAGAATGGACATCAGGCGGCGTGGATGTTTGATGCTATTTGGCATGGGTCGTCTCCCCCAAATGGTCTGCCGTTGCGATCTTGACCTTTTTCACGTCATCCCGCAGCTGCTTACGGACAGGCCTGGACGAAGGCCGCGACATTGCCGTTGCCGCCCTGGCTCACATTGGCGTTGCAGCCGTGGCCGACCTGGACGCCAGCCGCGATGTTGCCATTGCCGTCCTGGGTAAGGATCGTCGTGTGGTTGGAGCCAAATTGGCCGATGCCGGCTACGTTGCGGTCGCCGTTCTGGTAGGTGGCGCCATAATTGTCATTGCCTTCCTGACCGACAGCCGAAAGGTTATGACGACCATATTGACGGCCGACAATCCGGTTGTAGCCACCGTTCTGGTAGGTTCTGATCCGGTTTCCGTACCCTTCCTGCGCGCCACCGGCGGAGTTCGACCAGCCATATTGTTCAATGCGCACATCGTTTGCCACGGCGGGGGCTGCGGCGGTGAGGCCAACGAGAGCGACGAGTGCTGTTGCAATGAAAGGCGTGCGGATCATGACTGTGTCTCCTCAGGCGGATAGGACCGCGGTTGAACGTCTTCCTTTTAGAAGCCGTCGTTGGAACCGATGCTGAAGGCACCATTCAGCCGGGGTTCATTCGCTGCGATCGGTACCCGCCTCCTCGTTTAAGGCCCATCAAAACTGGCCAGGCGCTCGCGCACAATCTCCCGCATCTGCGCCGCCCGTTCGGCGCCGATAGACGCGTCTGTCAGCGGCGGCGGCAGAGCGAGAGCGTCCAGGCCACGCGCAAGCGCTGCTGCCAGTTCATCCATGGCGGTATCCGCAGCCGCCGCCGGAATACCTGCCGTCGCCGCAAAACGCCTGAAATCTGCTCTCTTGAGCCGTTCATCCTTGCCGCCGATTTTGAGCGCCATATGGTCACTCTGCAGGTTCGGGAACACCCGCGTTGTGACCGCATCGTAGAGCGGCGCCATACGGACGGAGCTAAAATCGCTCCTCTGTGGCTCCGCGATTTACGCTTCTTCTCGATTGCCCATGAACGTTATTTGTTGGCGGTGGCCAAGGAGAGCCCGTTGTCCTTGAAGAGCGAGATCGATATCGCGGATCTGCGCTCTGAGAAGATCATCTCGTTTTCCCGGCAGAACCTCTCCTACAGCGAGAGGTATTTCGCGGAAAAATTCGAGGAGCACGATCTGACCGGCAATATCGCCTATACATGCGACGACACCTTTTCGCTGGTATCACTCGTCTCGGCCGGTCTTGGCATCGGCTTCGTGCCGGAATGGACGCAGGATCTGCCGAACCGCGGTTTTGAGCTGAAGAAGGTGAAGGGGATCGATGTCAAGATCGGTCTCGGTGTGGCCTGGAACCGCGAAGATCCGACGGCCGCTCGCGACGACATCATCGAAATCGCCAGATCGCTGGCGCGGCCGGGCAGGTGAGGAGAGGGCAAGCGCTTTCAGTCGATTGCGGTGCCGCGAAGGCGGCAAATGATACACTTAATAAGTCGTTCTTCCGCCGCTAAGATCGAATGTGGATGCCGTCGTAAACGAGTTTTCCTCCGACAGGAGCCATACCGTCATCGCCGCGATCTCGGTAAGTTCGGCGAAGCGATCTCGCGGAATCCTGACCAGCATATATTCAATGAATTCGGGTGTCAGGCCGTCAAGTATCGGCGTCTTCGCCGTGGCGGGCGTAATGGCGTTGACGGCGATCCCGGTCTTCGCGAGCTCTTTGCCCAAAGACTTGGTAAAGCCAAGTACGCCTGCTTTGGCAGCACTATAGGCCGCGATATTCGGGTTGCCTTCTTTTCCCGCAACCGATGAGATATTGACGATCCGACCATAATCTCGTTTCAACATGACCGGTACGACATGGCGGCAACAGTTGAACGTGCCCGTCAGGCAGACGTCTACGACACTCCGCCACTCCGAGACATCGTACTCGATCGTCGGTTTGACCTTTCCCGTAATCCCTGCCGAATTCACTAGGCAATCGATCCTCCCGAAAACCTCCTCTGTCGCCGAAGCCGCCCTGCCGACGAGATCGAAATCCGTCACGTCGACCTCGAATGCGCGGGCATTCGGTCCGAGTGTCCTGGCACTATCGTCCGAGCGACTGCCATTTGAATCCCAGAGAGCAACTTTTCCGCCGGACTGGATCACCCTTTCGGCGATGGCATAACCAATCCCCTGTGCGCCGCCGGTGATGACGGTCACTCTGTCTCTCAAGTCAATCGAATTCATGAAGCGCTCCTCCAACACGTTCTGAACGCACCCGCCGAATTAAACAAAACAAACCTCATTTCGGTCTTCGCCTTGAAATCAAAACCTGAACGGAAACTCAGTCGGGGTCGGATGCGTCACGATCCTAGCGTTCTACGGACATCTCGCCAGCACAAACTCGACCTACCCCCGCAAAGCAGTCACCGAGTTCTCGGAAGGGGAGGGACCGCCGTCATGCTCGCGGAGAAAGCGTCGCCTCTCCTCAGAGAAATCAGAATCGCATACGTTTATGCGTGAAAGCAAAGATCCCGAGCCAGCCGTTCTAGGAATCACTGCGGCTGTCGCGGACGCGCGCCACGCGGATTGAACAAACTGACGTGCGTGTTGGCGCGTTCAGACGAAAGGCCTTCGCAATGGCTTCGCGTCGGTTCGAATCTCCTCAAGAGCAAACCATGCTGGTATTCCGCTGCCATAGCAGAAGATCACTAAAAGAGGGCGTGTCCTGAATTCTATCGCAGCAACGGCAGCAATTGCTCACCCTGCCGCTTGATCTCCTGTAAATACGGAGTGTCAGACAGAATGAAATGCGTGATGCCGAGCTCCCTGTATCTTCTCAGCGAGCCGGCGACGTCTTCAGCCGAACCGACCAGCCAAGTCGTGCCGGCACCACCGCCACCGAACTTGCCCGGAGCGGTGTAAAGGTTGTCGTCCAGCACATCGCCTCGCTTGTGCAGATCGAGCAACCGCTGCTGGCCGACTGCACCTGCTTTGTGATCGTTCCAGCTACCGCTTTTGCCTTCGGCCATCTTGGCAACGCGCGCTTCCGCATCGGACCATGCCTTTTCCCTCGTGTCGCGCACCAGGGTTGTTATCCTAAGTCCAAACTCCAGGGGTGGGAGATCGCGGTCCAAGTCCTTGCTGAGTGTCTTCAAGCGTTCGATCCGCTCCCGTACGCCATCGAGAGGCTCTCCCCAGAACAGCTGCACGTCGGCTTCTGTCGCCGACACTTGTTCGGCCGCCTCTGATGCGCCGCCAAAATAGATCTTGGGATGACGGCGCCCACTGCGCACATCAAGCCGTGGCGCAGCGGTGGAGCCGGTCACCTGGAAATGCTGTCCGTGGAATGTCACATTCTCCTCGGTCCATAGTCGGCGGACCACCCGCATGAATTCCTTCGTGCGTGCATAGCGCTGAGTCTGATCGCCTTCCTCGTCGCCATAGGCGGCGAGGTCGTCCTGTCCGGAGACGATGTTGACCCGAACCCGGCCGCCAGTCAGTTGGTCAAGCGTTGCGGCAGCGGAAGCGAAGTTCGCCGGCCGCCAGTAACCGGGCCGGGCAGCGATCAAGGGTTCGAATGTGGAGGTGCGTGCAGCAAGTGCTGCTGCGATCGTAAAGGTGTCGGGGCGGCCCCATCCGGTGCCAATGAGAGCCCCTTTCCACCCATGCTCTTCCAGTGCAATGGCCTGTGCGGTGAACGCTTCCAGACTGTTATGATTTTCGGCGGCAGCATCGCCTCTATGGCCCGCCTTCACGTCGTTTGGAATGTACCACAGGAATTCGGAGCTATTGGTCATGGTTGTGCCTGGATCGTTCGGATCGGATCGTGGAAAGTCGCAAAATGATCAGGCCGTAACGCGGTTTCGCAACCGGCCTTCATCAAGCAGGATTTTGACCGTCCGCGCCGCATTGGTGCGCATTTCGACGGCAGCGTGGTCGGAATAGAAAGCGTTGTGGGGCGTGATGACAAGTCGCCCGGCAAGCCAGTCCTCATGGTCTCGCCACGCAGACAAGAGGGGATGGTGGCCCGGCGGCTCCTGTGTCAGCGTGTCGATCGCCGCTGCCGCAAGATGACCGCTGCGCAAAGCCGCTTCGAGCGCGTCGAAATTGCTGAGAAGTTCTCCGCGAGCGGTATTAACGAGGATTGCCCCTGGTTTCAGCCTTGCAAGACCGTCGGCGTCCAGCATGCCGCGGGTATCGGCCGTTGCCGGACAATGCAGTGTGACAACATCTGACTGGGCGAGAATGTCGTCAAGGCGGTCCACACGCTCATAACCGACAGCCTTCTCATGGCCGGGCGGCTGGCCTGGATCGTAGCCGAGGATACGGAAACCGAACGGCTTCAGACGGTTGACGACCGCGGTGCCAATCCGGCCGACGCCGATGATGCCGACGGTTGCGCGGTTCGACCGGGAAAGCGGTTTGAGGCTGTGGACCTGCCAACCGGACGTATAGCCGCGAGCACGGGCATCATGTTCCCAGAGGCGGCGATGGAGCGAGAGGATCATTGCTATCGCGTGATCGGCAACTTCTTCGGTGCCGTAATCGGGATTGTTGGCAAAGGGGATGCCGGCATTTGCCAATGCCGCAAGATCGATCTTCTCGTAGCCGACGCCATAGCGGACGACGCCGCGACAGCGATGAAGGTGGGAGATACTGCGCGAAGTCAGGCGTGCGCCCCAGACCATCAGCGCGTCAAGTCTTGCCAGGCGATCGGCGTCAAATAGCATCTCGTCTGTGGTCGCGAAAAAATCGATTTCGATATCACGACCCAGCACTTCGGCTTCCAGGTCGGGATGACCGATCATGTGATCGGTGATGCCGACGATATATTTTTCCTGTGTCATTGTCGTTTGCCAGCCATTCTATCGCGTCATGCCCCATTTCAGGATCGTGTGCCGTTCCAACTGCCGGAACAGGACATTCTCGACGAGGAGACCCAGCAGGATGACCGTCATCAGGCCGGCGAACACCCGGTCGGTGTAGAGCTCGTTGCGGTTCTGGAAGATGTACCAGCCGAGCCCGCCACGGCCCGACGATGCGCCGAAGACGAGTTCCGCGGCAATCAATGTCCGCCACGCGAAGGCCCAGCCGATCTTGAGGCCCGCGATGATCGACGGCAGGGCTGCCGGCACAAGAATAAGGAAGACGTAGCGCAATCCGCGCAGGCCATAATTGCGGCCCGTCATGCGCAGGGTCTCCGGCACACTGGTGAAACCCGTATACATGTTGAGAGCAAGCGGCCAAAGCACCGAATGGATCAGCACGAAAATCAGACTTCCCTGGCCGAGCCCGAACCACAGAAGCCCGAGCGGCAGAAGTGCGATCGGAGGCAAAGGATTGAGCATGGAGGTCAAGGTCGACAGGAAATCGCGACCGAGTTGGCTGGATACGGCGAGCGACGTCAAGACGAATGCCAAAACGACCCCCGCGACATAACCTTTCAGCAAAATATCGATCGAGTTCGCTGCCCGGCCAGGCAAAACCCCATTGGCGATATCGTCGAAGAAGGCTTGAAGTGTCTGCGTGAATGACGGCAGGAGAAGGTCATTGCCCTGAATTCTTGCGACAATCTCCCATAAGATTGCGAGAAAGATCAGGATAAGACCTTTTCGCACCAATGCCTGCTGCCAGAGTCGCCGCGGCAGCGACGCGCGCCGTTCGATGGAGCAACCGGCGATTGGCTCAGGCATTAGCTCGTATTCAGGTCGGATCGGCGGCGTCGGCCGTATTGTACCATGGCCAGCGGTAGCAGTCTCACGCATGATCGCTTTCCGTTGCAATTTGCGCCTCGTCGAACAGAAGGCGATGAATGCGGGTTGCGGCTGCCTGAAATTTAGGACTTCCGCCGCTTTGCAGGTCCCATTCATGGCTGTTGATCTCGGCACGCATGCGGCCCGGATGCGGAGACAACAGTGCGATCCGATTTCCGACGACCAACGCCTCTTCGATGGAATGGGTGACGAAAAGCAGGGTGAAGCGCACTTCTTCCCACAGTGCCAGGAGTTCTTCCTGCATCTTGCGCCGGGTCAGCGCATCAAGCGCAGCAAAGGGCTCATCCATCAGCAGGACACGTGGCTCCATCGCAAGGGCCCGTGCGATTGCGACACGCTGCTTCATGCCTCCCGACAAAGCGTTCGGATGGGCCCCGGCAAAACGAGATAACCCCACCTTTTCCAGATAATAGTCAGCTCTTTCGAGAGCCTCTTTTCGGCCAAGGCGACCGGAGACCCGAACAGGAAAGGCTACGTTCTCTCGAATGGTCTTCCAGGGCGGTAACTGGTCGAATTCCTGAAAGACCACCACACGGTCCGGTCCCGGCCCATTGACCGGACGACCGTCCAAAAGGACCTGTCCTTGAGTGGGCGCAATGAAGCCGCCGACCGCCTTTAACAGGGTGGATTTGCCGCAGCCGGAAGCGCCGAGTAGAATAAAGCGATCCGCTTCCCAAACATCGAAGCTGACATTCTGCGTCGCGCGCACGATCCGTCCGGGCGCAGCATATTCCAATGTAACACCCTTCACCGAAAGAAGCGGTGTTTGCGTTGAGGGAGCCGCGCGGCTCAAGGCTTCGGTGGATGTGCCGTCCATTCTATCTCGCAAATGTTCTGCGCGGCCTTTAGGGCCGCGCTAGTGCAGGATCAGGTTAATCCGATGAATGTCAGCTGCCGTTGTCGCCCTGCGCTTCCGGGAAGAAGTAGTCCTTCCAGGACCCGGCCTCATTTTTCAGGACGCCGATCTTGTACAGTTCCGAAGCGTATATGAAGGTGTTTTTGGGCACGATCGAAAAGTCGTTTTCCGGATCGTTGATGATATCGAGGACGAGTTTGGGCGAGAGCTTCGATTTCTGCTCGCGGATAAAGGTATCGGCGGCTTCTGTCTTGTGCGTGCTGATCCAATCCGCGGCATCACGCAACGCTGCATAGAAGGCAGCATAGGTCTTGGGATTTTTGTCATGGAAAGCGCTGGTGGCATAAAGGACATTGAAGGTCGCCGGCCCTCCAAGAATATCATAGGAACTGATGACCTTGTGAACTGCCTTGTTGCCCTGCAGCGCCTGATAATAGAAGGGTGCCGAGGAGAAGTGCGAGTTCACTTCCGTTCCGCCTGAAATCAGTGCCGCGGTTGCGTCGGGATGCGGCAAGCTGATGGTGATATCGTCGAGCTTCTGGAACTTGTCCTTGCCAAAGACCTTTGCAGCTTCGATCTGAAGCGTGCGGGACTGGAAACCCACGCCGGCCGCAGGCACCGCGATCCGGTCGTCCGGCCCAAAGTCTTTCAACGAATGGATATTTGGATTGGTCGTCAGCAGGTAGTTGGGTTGGGCGCCAAGTGCTGCGACCATTTTGACGTCCTGATGTCCCTTGGTTCGGTCCCAGGTTGTGAGCGCCGGCGGTACGCCGGCGGCTGCGATATCGAGATTGTCGGAAAGAAGCGCTTCGTTCATTGCCGTCGCGCCGGACACCGTTGCCCATTCGACCGTTATGTCGAGACCGGCTTCCTTGCCATGTTTCTCGATGAGCTTCTGATCGCGGATGACATCGAGCGTCAAGTAGGAAATCCCAAACTGCTGCGCGATGCGGATCTTGCCCTCGGCCGCAGCTTGCCCGGGCACCAGCATGGCGATGAGACCGAGAGAAGTCGCAACTGAGAATAACGCGTTAGGCCAATTGAGATGGCGGCGGCTTTCTGAATTTTGACGCTGCGGCATGCGTGCTCCTGTATCAGGCGTTACGGTGTCGAATAGCCATGCATGCGCACAGCTCTTCACGCATTCCCCCGGAAGAGGTGCGTGAGATCAGTCGAGGGTATTAATCTCGACCAAATCGATCAACATGCTCGTGTTTCGTTTTCAGGCACGCGTTGAGATCAGAATCCTTCGAAAGCCCCTATTTTCGCAAATTAATCGGCGCGCCTCGTAACCACGCCGGCGGCAGATTGCCGATACCTTTGCTTGCAAGCGCCTTTGTGTTGGAGCGCCGTTCAGATAATCGACTTCGCTTGAAGTGCCGCGAGTAAAACTTTGCCAGGTCGATTGCTGACCGGGCTTGATGCCACTCTCTCCCTCGCGCGCCTGTTCGTCATCATTGCCGCCGGCAATGAAGTGGACGACGACGCGGCCGCCGCTCAACTGATCGAGGGTGGCAAGCGATTTGGCCGCAACCGTCGGGTAGACGGTATTGGGCCACAGCGCGACGACGATCTTGATGTTCTTCGTATGCGCCAGAACGGTGGCGCCAAGGGTAGGCGCGGAGCCAGACACCAGCCGAGAGGATAAGGCAATTATTTTGCGATTTCTGGGCTCACCCCCCCGGCGCTATTCCTGAAATTGCTTCATGAAAAGCCAATCGCGAGTCGAAGCCATGGCATGTGAGAGCGAGCGGATTGCAATTGTCGGAGCAGGTGCGATGGGGGTGATGACGGCCTACCATCTACGCCAGGCAAATCTTGCCGTCGATTTTCTCGTCAAGCCTGCGCGCCTTGCCGCGAGTCCGGCCTCATACCGGCTCTATTCCTACGATGACGGCAAGACCCACGTGCTGGAGAACTTTGGCGTTTTTGCTAATCCCTCAAGCTGCGCGATTTGGAGCTTCTCGGCGAAGTGTTCGCGAAGCCATGCGATGAGCTTTGCGACACCATGACTTTTTGAACCGAGACGAACGATCTGGCGGAGCCGACTACCCTTTGGGCCGATTGCAAGCCTATACAGAATCTCACGCTGTATCAGTTGCCCCAGGATGGGCATGTCGCTGGGAGTCTCGATCAATCTCACAAGACGAAGCACGGCATCCAAGAGCGTCGCGTTTAACTCGCCGATGGCCAGGCACGGGTCGGCAGTGGGGCTCTCGAGCTGATGGAGGTCGACCTCGGCAATGACCCGTCTAGCAAGGTCCAGATCGAGGTCGAGTTCAAGCCCGACATAAGGTGCGTCCGGCGCTGCATCCGCGATCGAGACCGCGATTGGCACCTGGATCGCGGTCAGATGTCCCTATCGCCCAACGCCATCTGCTTGCTGCCACGCAAGCACACACATAGGCTTGGGCCGTGAAGGTGGCTCATGGGCCCCACGGGCGCCGTCAGCCATGAGAGACTGACTCCAGGCACCACACCACGCACGGTGCCCGCGAGTCGTCGCGTTCTCGATTAAGGTCAAAAGTTCACGATGAGCAAGGGAGCGACGCGAACGCCGCCCGGGCTGTGACGATGTCTCTTTGGCCGTTATACTGTCAGCCATCGATATCCGCAGCCTCCGGCGTCGCGACCGCGACGATTGGCCTATGGTTCGCGTTTCGGAACTCTCGTGGTGAAGCGCCGGTTATGCGTTTGAACGCGTTGCTGAAGCTGCTCTCGGAGGCATAACCGACCGTGGTTGCTATCGAAGCGACGGGTTGTCTTGCCTCTTCCCGTAGGGCCCGTTCCGCCAATCGCATGCGCCAGTTTGTGAGATAGGCGAGCGGCGCAACCCCAGCCACGGTCCGGAAACGCTCAGCGAACGTCGTTCGCGACATTGCGCATGCTGCGGACAGATCCTCAAGGTGCCAGGATCGTGCCGGGTCGGCATGCATCAGCCGGATAGCAGGCGCAATGCCTGGATCGGCTAGCGCTCGCAGCCACCCAATCTGCTCGACGCCGTTCTGCGACAGATGGGCTCGCAGGATCTCGATGAACAGCAGTTGAGCGAGTTGAGCCACCGCGAGTTCGGCACCCGGCAGATGATTGGCGCGCTCCTTCGCCAAGCGGTCCAGCAGCCAACGGAAGGTCGCCGCCTCAGGCCGATCGGCCTGAACATGGATCCAGGGCGGCAACACGTCCGCGAGGACCCGTCCACTCGTCGGGTCGAGCAGCACATGCCCGCCGATATGCGCGAAGTCACTCCCGTCACCAATCTGCACATCGGTCTTTCCGGCCCCAGAAAACAGGCTCATCGCATCGACCGGAGGAAGGGATGGGTCGCTGGAGAGCTCGAAGGCCAATGGCGCGGACAACAATCCGACATCGCCCGCGCAGAAATGGATCGCTTCCTGCCCATCGAGCGTGACCCAGCAACTTCCCTTGAGCACTGCAAAGAACTTGATTGTCTTGGGAATTGGAAAGCGGATCGCCCATGGTCCCCCAGCAGTGAAGCCACCTGTCACGAGCGTTTCCGCACGGGTCAGTTTCAGTATCTCGGAAAAAGGTTCATTGGTCATCGCCGGACTGTTGCGCAAGTATTACGGACTTGCAAGCATTCTAAGTACAGGACGCGCGAGATAATACGGAACCTCCACGGAGGTTGTGATCATGACTTTGAGCAAGCGTCGGCTAGGTACACAAGGACTGGAGGTTGGCGCTGTCGGCCTTGGCTGCATGGGCATGAGCCAGTCTTATGGCCCTGCGGATGAGGCGGAATCTATTGCCACATTGCACCGGGCGATAGAGATCGGTTGCGATTTCTTTGACACCGCCGAGGGCTACGGCCCCTACACCAACGAAGAATTACTGGGACGCGCCTTTCGCGATCGGCGCGAAAAGGTGGTTATCGCGACCAAGTTCGGTTTCAAGTTCGCGAACGGCCGCCAACTCGGTGCGCAGACCGACAGCCGCCCAGAGGCTATCCGCCGCGCTGTCGAGGGATCGCTGCGTCGGCTCCAGACCGATCACATCGATCTGCTGTACCAACATCGCATTGATCGGGCGGTGCCAATCGAGGACGTTGCCGGCACGGTCGGCGAACTGGTGCAGGAAGGCAAGGTGCGCTTCTTCGGCCTCTCCGAAGTGGGGGCCTCCACACTGCAACGCGCCCATGCCGTCCATCCAGTATCCGTGCTGCAAAGC
The DNA here is from genome assembly GCA_900473185.1 of Hyphomicrobiales bacterium. Classification (GTDB taxonomy): domain Bacteria; phylum Pseudomonadota; class Alphaproteobacteria; order Rhizobiales; family Rhizobiaceae; genus Rhizobium. Next base: position 63,250 of record UCKU01000045.1, read on the forward strand.
GAATACTCCCTCTGGGAACGCAATATGGAGGTCGATGTGATCCCGGCATTGCGGGAGCTTGGCATCGGCCTGGTGCCGTTCGCACCGCTCGGCCGTGGCTTTCTTACCGGTGCGGTCAAGCGGGCGGAAGAATACCCTGCCAACGACACCCGTCACAACGACGAGCGCTACCAGGGTGCAAACTACGACGCCAACCTTCGGGCGGCAGAAGCCGTGTTCGCCATAGCGAATGCCAAGGGTGCTAAGCCCGGACAGGTCGCGCTGGCCTGGCTACTGCGCAAGGGCGACGATATCGTCCCGATCCCCGGCACCAAGCGCCGCACCTTCCTGGAGGAGAACGTCGCTGCGGACGGGATCCGTCTATCCGATGAGGACATGCGGACGCTTGATGAGACGCTGGCGACGGGCACCGTGGCCGGCAACCGCTACCCGGCCTGGATCATGGCCGGGATCGACCGTTGAGCGCCGCGAACTCGGAGAACGAAATGAACGACGATTTGGTGCTGGTAACCGGCGGCAGTGGGTTCATCGCGCAATATTGCATGCTCGCGCTTCTTGGCGCCGGCTATCGCGTGAGAACCACTCTACGGTCGATGTCGCGCAGTCAGGAAGTGCTCGACAATCTGAAGACCGGCGGTGTTGAACCGGGCGACCGCCTGTCATTCATCCAGGCGGACCTCATGTCGGACGCTGGCTGGCCTGAGGCCGTAAGCGGATGCAGATACGTCATCCATGGCGCGTCGCCAACGCCATCTGGCGATCAGGTCCGCGAGAAGGACTGGGTGAGGCCCGCGGTCGAGGGCAATCTGCGCGTGTTGCGGGCTGCGCGCGATGCAGGTGTCAAGCGGGTGGTGCTCACTTCGGCATTTGGGGCAATCGCCGGCGGGCGTTCTGAGCCACGGAGCCGCCCCTTCGACGAGACTGACTGGAGCGATCTGGATGGCAACATCGCTCCCTACCAGAAGTCGAAGACGCTCGCCGAGCGCGCGGCGTGGGACTTTGTCGCCCGGGAAGGAAACGGTCTTGAGCTTGCAACCGTCAATCCGACAACCGTACTGGGACCGGCGCTCGGCCCCGACTATTCACATTCAATCCGGCTGATCAAGAACATGCTTGACGGCCAACCGGGTTGCCCCGAGATCAACACCTGCGTGGTCGACGTCCGCGACGTCGCCGATTTGCATATGCGCGCGATGGTCGACCCCGCCGCCAAGGGCGAGCGTTTCCTCGCCACGGCCGGCAATAGCCTGTGGTTGGTCGACATTGCCAAATTGTTGAAAGCGCGCATAGGCTCGGCCGCGAGCAAAGTGAACACCCGCGTGCTGCCCAACTGGTTTGTCCGTCTCGTAACCCTGTTCAACCCGGCTATGCGGGGGATCGTCTGGCAACTCGGCGCTGACATGAACGCCAGCGGAGAAAAAGCGAAGCGCCTGCTCGGCTGGAAGCCGCGCTCGCGGGAGGAGGCGATCATCGCGACGGCCGAAAGTCTCGTTCGCTTGGGAATAGTTGGCGGAGCCATTCGGGATGCTTAGTTAAAAAGCCCGGTAAGGCAGAGGAGGGCTGTCCACAGGGGGGCTAAGAGGCATGCTGATTTCGAGGTTTCACAATAGGGAGATTGAGGCGATGGGACGTCCTCGGTTCCTTGGGGGCAGAACAAGATTAGTGCGAAATCGTACGCCAATCAAATTCGTCTATATTTTCCGTAGTTTGTCGCCTGTACTGAATATGAAGTTTTAGGGTGAAATGCTTTTAGGATCCAGTTTTGGGAACGAATATCGATCTCGAACATCACTTCCTCGGCTAAACGTACGATTACGCACTAATCTTGTTCTGACCCGAACATGTTCTATCTCCATTGGGTTACCGAACCTAACCCGGCCGTTGGTTCGTCGCAATCGCCCGAGTTGCGGCACCTTCTTAAGACGTTTTTCGATGGCGCTGCCTGTGGAAAATGCGGGTCTGCCGAGATGACCGCGATGGCAGTGCATGATAGTTCTTGGAAGATGACGCGACAGGAAACCGCCGGAACGGCCACACAATTCGACATGTTCGCCGATGGATCCGGCATGTTAGCGCTGCGCCCCCTTACCGAGTTGCGCGTAGAGCGGCCGGCCAGCGTACCGATGACTGAAGATGAAATGGTGGCGCATCTTACCGGGACCGGCCGATATCGCATCCTGCAAAAGCTTGAGCCGCGCCCCATCGCAACCTCCATACGCGCTGAGTTTCCGTTCAAGGGAATCATTCTGGACACAGAAACGACAGGTCTCAATCACCGCACTGACGAGATCATCGAAATCGGCGTTGTCGCCTTCACCTTCGACGAAGATGGCACCGTTGGCGATGTTACTGGAATTTACAGTGGCCTACAGCAACCGAGTGTTTCCATTCCAAACGAGATCATCAAGCTGACCGGCATCACCGACGAAATGGTGGCGGGTCAGATTATCGACGTGCGGGCGCTGCGGTTGCTAATCGACCCGGCCGATCTGATCATCGCCCATAATGCCGGCTTCGACCGGCCTTTCTGCGAGGCGTTCTTGCCGGCATTTGCCGGAAAAGCCTGGGCCTGCTCGAATTCCGAGATCGACTGGTCGTCACGCGGCTCCGAAGGGACGAAGCTTGGCTATCTGGTGGGACAGGCCGGGTTTTTCCATGATGGTCATCGGGCCGTCGACGACTGCTTCGCATTGCTTGAGGTCCTTGCGCGCCAGGACGCTGCTCATCCTACGACGGCGTTCGCCGAACTTCATAGGGCGAGCCAGCAGTCCCGTGTTCGCATTTATGCGGAGAACAGTCCCTACGATTTTAAGGATCATCTGAAAGCACGCGGCTATCGTTGGTCCGACGGAAGCGAAGGTCGGCCGAAGTCCTGGTGGATCGAGGTAGACGAGCCATACCTTGAGGCTGAGCTACGCTACCTTCGAACCGAAATTTATCAGTATCCGGAAGCCGATCCACCGACCAGGCATCTGACGGCCTTCGACCGGTTCAGGGCTTGACCACATCACCACGGCTCGCCCTATTTTTGCCGTAGGAACAACGCGAACGTCGCGTGCCGCCATGGTCCACCGAGATACTCCCAGAGGTCGAGGCCCGTAATCTCAATATCATAAGCCCGAAAGCTTTGCCCCATTTCATGATAGAGTTGGTCCGCCTTCGCCTTCGGCGCATTGTTCTGGATCGTGATGTGCGGTTGACCAAACAATCGCTGTCTTAAACTACCGCGCTTTAGGCTCATCCGCTGAAGCAGGCTGGGCGTATTCAACCGGATTCCTGCCGAATTGACTGCCAAGCGCGGTAAGCCCGAAACAACTGATGATCGACGCCACTCACTTGAGGCTCACCGTACCGCAGCCAATCTGCTAAAAAAGGGGATGTTCCCAGACGTATCGGGCGGACTAAAGGCGGACTGAACTCCAAGCTGCATGCCGTCTGCGACGATCACGGTCGACCAGTCATCCTGCTTTTGAGCGAAGGGCAGATGAGCGATTATAAAGGGGCGGCAAAGATGCTTCCCGCTTTTCCCAAGGCCAAGTCCCTGCTGGCCGACAAAGGCTATGACGCCGACCGGTTTCGAGATGCCCTGGCCGCGCGCAAGATTACCGCGCGCAAGATCACCGCGTGCATTCCATCTCGGGCAAACCGAAAGGTCGCCATCCCGTATGACCCGGCGCTCTATAAAAAGCGCCACAAAATCGAAAACATGTTCGGCAAGCGCAAAGACTGGATGCGAATTCACACACGATACGACCGATGCGCACCCACATTCTTCTCAAGCATATGCATCGCTGCAGCCGTTATCTTCTGGCTTTGATTTAACGAATCCTGTCCCTAGCAAGGTGCGGGCCGATCGGCAAACTCGTAGGCAATCGGTGCGACGAGTTCTATTCCCGCCGAGTCTAAAAAATCTTTGCGGCCGTGACTTCCACCTCCACGAGGAATTCCGGCCGCGTGAAGCCTCCGACCACGATCAGTGTCGAGGCTGGTCTGGGATCGGATGTGAAACGGTCACGTACCGCCATATACGCTGGAAAGTCTTCTCGCCGTGTCACGAACCCGGAAATACGGATTACATCCGCATAGCTCATTCCCGCTTCTTCCAGAATAGCACCGATCGCAGCAAAGCAAAGTTCTGCCTGTCGCGTGACATCGGGTGGAACTTTATCTTCCACATCGATGCCGAGCTGCCCTGACGTGACGAGGAAGCTGGCACCCGGAGGCACCAGAACACCGTGATTGTAAGCTCCGAAGGGTTTGCGGACGGAAGGTGGATTGAAGACCCTGTGCATGTTACCGCTCACCGCGCATAGAGCTTGTCCAGCCGTACCAGTCGGCCGATCAGGATGAGGGCGAGGACCGTGAATACAATCAGCACGGCGGAAATCGCATGGGCTGTCGGCTCGAGACTGAAAGTCGATTCCGCATAGATGCGCACCGGCAGGGTGGTCAGGCGGGCGGTCGTCAGGAAGCTCGTGACGGTCACTTCACCGAAACTCAGCAGGAACCCGACGAGACTTGCCGCGAACAGTCCCGGTGCAAGCCCCGGCAGCGTGATCAGCATAAACATCCTGAAAGGATCAGCTCCGAGACTGGCCGCAGCCTCTTCCTGCGCCCGGTCGAGCTGCATGACCGACGTCGTTAGCAGGGTAATGGCGAAGGGCAGGATCACGATGACATGGATCGCGACCAAACCCAGGAAGGGTGGGACGATCAAGTACATCTGCAGGAGCTTCAGCATGCCGACACCGATAGCCACATGCGGCAGGGATAGCGGCAGCATCCAGAAGGTCAACAAAGCCGAGCGTCCCTTGAAAGGAAAGCGTGCAAGGGCGAACGCCGCCGGAAGCGAGAGTGAAATCGCAACCAAAACCGATACCGTGGCGAGCTGAACGGAAACCCAGAACGCATCAGCATAGGCCCCATTGAACAGTACGGCATTGTACCATTTCAGCGTAAAACCCTTGAAGCCTGCGGCTGTCGCCTGCGGTACGTCGTTGAAGCTCTGGATGCAGACAAGCACGAGCGGTAGCAGGAGAAGTGCGAGCGACGCGAGCAGCAAAAGCCGCGCGATGACAAGGCCGACCGTATCGGCCAGCCTGACCACGATAGGCGGCAGGAAGACCGGATTGCTGGTACGAGCGTTCAGCCATGGCATGAGCCGTTTCATGCCAATGCCGCAAAGGGCGGCAAAAGCGAGGCTGGTCACGGTCATAATGACCGCGAGCGCCGAGGCAAGCGGGGCGTTGAGATTCTTGATCGCCTCCTGCATGACCAGCATTCCCGTCGTCCAGACCTTCTTGCCGCCAAGAAGAGTGGCCGAGACGTAAGCTGTACTCGCCATCAGGAATACGATGACAAGGCCGGAACGCAAGCCGGGCAGGGAAAGTGGGAGATCGACTGTTAGAAAACGCATGGCGGGCGAAGCGCCGAGACTTTCGGCAGCTTCGTGGACGCGCGGCGAGGTGCTCTGCATGCTGTCGTAAAGCGCAAGCACCATGAACGGCAGGAAAACCTGCCCCAGCGCCACCGCAACTGCCCCGTGGTTGAACAGCATGTTTGCGGCCTTGGGAATACCCACAAGACCAGTCACAGAATTGATCAGGCCATCCGGTGCCAGCAGCAGGATGATCCCGAGCGAGCGCACCACCACATTCGTCAGAAGCGGAATGAGGATAATGGCGAAGGCAGCAGCGCGGTACTTGGCCGGGATACGCGCCAGCCAATAAGCAAGCGGATAGCCGAGAAGGGCCGTCAGCAAAGTGACGCTGAGGCCGAGCGCGATCGTTTCGCCAACAACCCGGAAATAGAAGCTGTCGGTAAAGATGCCGATATATTGCGCCAGAGAGGGCGTATCGACCAGCGGCCCGAACGGATCGGGAAATTCATGCAGCGACAGCAGGAAGATCGCGGCCATGGGGGCCGCGAAAGACAAGAGTAGCCATAGGGTGACCGGCGCCGAAAGCGCCGGTCCGATCCACCGCGTCATCCGGCAATCTCCCGGTCGTAACGGGCCTGCCACTTGGCGCGGCTGGAGTTGATGAGATCCCAGTCGAAATCCACCAGCTTGGCGACCTGCTCGTCACCAACGATGAGCTTGCTCTTGAGGTCGTCAGGGATGATGATGTTGTTGACGGTCGGCGAGTAATAAATCTGGCGTGCGTAGGCCAGCATGCAAGGCTCGGAGAGATGCAGGTTGATCCATTCCTCGGCAAGCTTCTGGTTCTTTGTGCCCTGCGTGATGCAGGCGACGTTCATGGCCAGCGCCTGCCCTTCGACCGGCGCCGCGATCTCTATGTTCGGATTGCGGCTTTCCACATACGAGCGGGTAAAGCTGCCGAACTCCACCGAAAGATCGCAGATACCCTGGTCAAACATTTCAAACAGCTGGGCCTGGCTGGCCTGGATGGCGGCAAACGGCTTGAGTTGCTTGACCTTTTCGACGACCAGATCGAAATCCTTCTCGGTGCCGCCCCAGGCACGGGCGGTCATCATCAGCGCGGAAATGCCTTCGGCACCCAGGCCGTCCGGCCAGGCGATGCGACCCTTCCATTCGGGATTCCAGATATCCTTCCAGGACGTGATCGGCTTGGAGGCCTTGCGCTTGTCGTAAACGATCGTGCACGGGTTGAAGGCAACACCATACCCACCCTTGCGAGCGCTGGGGTACAGTGCCTCGAAGTTCTTCACAGCGGGGCTCGCTTCCTGCGTGACACCGTCCTTAACAGCCTGGCGGCTTTCGTAGATGTTCAGATAGAGAACGTCGAAACTCGGGCGGCCGCGCTCGGCATAGGCGCGGGCGCGGCGGTCACCGGTGCCGCCAAGAACATAACTCACCTTGCAGCCGTACTTCTCGACCAGCGGCTTCTCGACATATTCCTTGACGATCTTTTCCTGCGCGCCGCCCCAGATGCCGACGACGAGTTCATCGCCCTTCTTGGGTTCCTGCGCCGCGGCCGGGCGGATGATGTGAAATGGCGCTGCAAGGGCGGCACCAGCACCGGCGCCGAGCATAAGCCTGCTGAAATTGCGACGCGATATGGTCATTGCGAACACTCCTGTGTCGTTCAGATGAAAGTGGCGCCACCTGGCTGGGCTTGAAGACTGCATGGCGTGCCGAGAGGCGGCGGTGGCAGATCCGACGGTACGATCACGCGGATCGTGCCGGCTGCGGATTGGATATCGGCTTCCCAGGTATCACCGAGATAGGCCGAGTTGACGAGCGTGCCGGGCAGCGTGAGCGGACCCGGTTCGTCTGTAATTCTGAGCCGCGACGCGCGCAGAACGAGGCGTGTCGCGCCATGGGGGGCGCCGGAGCAGGAAATGCCCGGCGCGCGAAAAACTCCGTTCTCGCTGCGGCCTTCGATGACGGTGCGTGCGCCGAGGAAGGAGGCGGTGAAAGCAGAGCGCGGGCTGTCGCAGAGCTGTTGCGGTTTGCCGATCTCTTCCATGACCCCCTTGCTCATCACGGCGACACGATCGGACATGGCCAGCGCTTCCTGCTGATCATGAGTGACGAAGACGGTCGTTATGCCGAGGCGCTGCTGCAGGGAACGGATTTCGCTGCGCATATCGGCGCGCAGATGGGCATCGAGATTGGAAAGCGGCTCGTCAAGAAGCAGCACGTCCGGCTCGATGACGAGGGCGCGGGCGAGCGCCACGCGCTGTTGCTGGCCGCCGGACATGTGCGTCGGATAACGGTCCTTATAAGGGCCGAGGCCCACGGTCTCCAGGGCGGCTGCGGCACGTTCGCGGCACTTGAACTTGTCGACATGGCGCATGCGCAGGCCGAAGCCGACATTGTCCAGTGCCGTCAGATGCGGAAACAGCGCATAGGATTGAAAGACCACGCCTATATTGCGGGCATGAACGGGCTTTCTGGTAATGTCGTCGTTGTTGAGGATGACCCGCCCCATGGTTGGCTTGACGAAGCCAGCGATCATTCGCAGCGTTGTCGTCTTGCCGCAGCCGGACGGGCCGAGAAGGGACAGGAGTTCACCCTTAGGTACCTCGATCGTCAGGCTGTCGACGGCAGTCTGGTCTCCGTAACTGGCTGTTACGTTGTCCAAGGTGAGATAGTGTTTAGTCGACAACGTCGTATTCCTCGGTAGAAAATGGCCAATGGCGCGGCTCGGTCTTGATCAAGAGAGCAGCGATTGATCAAATTGTAGGCTGAACTCTTATCTGCTTATCATATGGGCAATCTGGTCGAGGGTGAATTCCGTCAAAGCGGATATCCGGTATAGAAGAACCATTATATCGGCGGTCAGATCGGTAGCCGGTTGAACGCGTCCGGCTTTGCGTTGAGAAAGGCTGCATCGTGCAGGCTGAACTCGAATTCCTTCGCGGCCTCGCGGATGAGATTTCTCAGCCATTTGTGGGCGCTGCTTGTATGGTTGCGTTCGTGCCAGAGCAGGTAAAGCCGCATGCGGTCGAACTCTGGCGGACCATTGACGACCCGCAGGTTTCGTCCTGCCGCACCGGTGACCATGTGCTCGGCATAGGCGCGCGCAGTGGTAAACACGAGGTCGGTTCCGCCGACGATGGCCGGAATCATCGCATATTCGGGTACCGAGATCGCGATATTGCGTTTGACGCCGATCTGAGACAGCCGTCCGTCAATGGGGCTGTAGCCCGCGCTTGCAACCGAGGTCGGCGAGATATGGTTCGCGGCGAGGTAGGTGTCGAGCGAGATCGGCCCGTCACCATCGGCCATCGGGTGATCGCGATGCACGACGCATGCGATGTCGCACTGAAACAATGCGGTAGATTTCAGACTCTGCTGTGGTGCTGGCCAGTTGCCTATGACCACGTCGACGCGTCCCGCGCCAAGTTCGTCGATCAGATCCGGGTTGTCGCCCGGCGGAAAAAAGTCGAGCGTGATGTTTGGCGCCTCCTGGCGAATACGGATTGCTATGGCAGGTACCAGAAACTCACCGAAGCAATTGAGCGCGGCCACCCTGATATTCTGGCTGGAGAGTTGCGGCTCGAAATGATCCTGGCCGTTCAGCGCGTCGGAGAGGCCGATGAGCAAGCTGCCGATCAGCGTCTTGATCTCCTCGCCCCTTTCTGTCAGGACGAGCCGCTGTCCGGCCCGGACAAGAAGCGGATCGGCGAAGATTTCGCGCGCCTTCTTCAGGCAGGCGCTCACGGTTGGCTGGCTTTGTCCGAGCAATACCGCAACACGCGAGACGTTGCGTTCCCTCAGCAGGAGGTAGGTGGTGCGCAGCAGGCGAACGTCTATCGAAGGGTTGATATTAGAAAACATGGTCATTCCCCGTTTTGTGCTTCAGGAAATGCAAGGTGCGTGCCAGCAGCATCATAACGCTGCTCCGTCCGACCTCGGATCGGACGCTGCTTCGCAGAGACCGTTTTCATGAAGGACGACCGCACCGGCATGGCCGCACAGATCGGAGAAGGGCGCGATAATTTCGATATCGTGACCCGCCGCCTTCAACTTATCGACAAGCAGAGGGTCGAAGCGGCTTTCCAGCTTGAGATTGGTGCTGCTAGCGCCCCACGTGCGGCCCAGCAGCCAGCGCGGCGCGGTGATGGCTTCCTGAAGGGGCATGCCGAAGCGCGCGTGGCGGGTGAAGATCGCCGCCTGCGTCTGCGGCTGGCCTTCTCCGCCCATGGTGCCGTAAGCCATGACCCTGCCGTCGGAGAGCTCGGCCAGGGCCGGATTGAGGGTGTGGAAGGGGCGCTTGCCCGGCTGCAACTGGTTCGGACCTTCGATAAGCGAGAAGCCGGCCCCGCGGTTCTGGAAGAAGACACCCGTCTGCGGACAGGTCAGACCGGAGCCGAATTCCCAGTAGACGCTCTGGATGAAGCTCACGACATTGCCGTAGCGGTCGGCGGCGCCCATCCAGATCGTGTCGCCCTCTGCCGGCCTGTAGGGCCATTCGAGCGCCCGTTCCATGTCGATCTTCGTCGCCAAAGCGTCGAGCGCCTGATCCTGTAGCCAGGTCTGCGCATCGGATGCCATGGAGGCCGGATCACCGAGATCTCCGTTACGTTTTATGAAGGCGCGCTTGGTCGCCTCGATCAGGCCGTGGATATGCTCGTAGCTTTCGCCAGCCTCGACCTTCAGCCTGTCGAAGAGGCCCAGGATCATGAGCGAGGCGACGCCTTGGGTCGGCGCGACCATGTTGTAAAGCGCGCCTTCTCGGGTTCTTACGGCCAAAGGCGTGACTTCGCGTGGCTCATATCGGCTGAAATCCTCCATGCGCAAGGGGCTGCCGTTCTGCTCCAGAAAGGTCGAATGGACTTTCGCCACATCGCCCTCGTAGTAGCTGCGCAGCCCGTTGTGGCCGAGTTCTTCCAGCGTATCCGCCAGCCGGGCCTGCCGCATCCGCGCGCCGGCCGGGGGCACCTTTCCGTCGATCAGAAATGCTTCGGCAAAACCGTGGACGTCCGCGAGATCGTCCAGCTTGTCCGCCGTGCAGATCGATTGATTGGCCGTGACCGCAATACCGTCGCGCGCCTTTGCGACGGCGCCTGACAGAAGTTCGGCAACTGTAAAGCGGTTGTTGCTCTCCACCATGGACAGCGCCATATCCCAGCCACCGATCGTGCCGGGCACGGTCAGCGCCGCTTCGCCGTGCCGTGTCGGTATGGCTGTGTTATGGCCGCGTTCCGCATACCATTGCAGCGTCGCGAGACCGGCAGCCTGTCCGCAGGCGGCAATACCTACCGGCGGTTTGCCGGGTTTGTGTATCAGCCAGAAGCCGTCACCGCCGATGCCGTTCATATGCGGGTAGACGACGGCGATCATCGCGGCCGCTGCGATCATCGCCTCCATCGCGGTGCCGCCTTCATCGAGAATGCGGCGCCCGGCATAGGCTGCCTCGCGATGCGGAGCAGTGAAGGTACCATTGAAGGCGAGTGCGGTCTGGAGCATTCGATTGTCTCGCTTCAGTAGGTTTGGAAGGCGGCGGCTGCCTTGACTAGCAGCAGATCGCTGCCCGGCCTGCCGACCAGGGAAAGCCCGACCGGAGCGCCATCGACCTTGCCGAAAGGAATGCTGAGCTGCGGCAAGCCCGCATGGCCCGCGACAGACATGAGGCTGAGCGCGCGGTTGCGATAAGGCTCCAGTTCGGATGGCGCCGTGGTCAGCAACGGTGCCGGGCCGGGTGCCGTCGGATAGACAAGGATCGTGCCTTCCGGCAGAAGCGCATCCAGATGCGCACGGAGACGGTCACGAGAGGCGCCGGCGTCATCGAACTCGGCTTTCGTGATCCTGCTCGTCATCGCAAAGCGGTCCTTGATGCCCGGTCCGAAAGCCGGTTGACGCTTTTCGATCCACGCGCCGAAATGCCGCCATATCTCATAACCCTGATAGAGGCGGAACGCGCTGAGACAGGCTTTCGCACCGCCTTCTGGAAGGATCGGATCGAGGCGGTAGTCGAGATCGGGAAGGGCCGCACGCAGATGCGCGGCGGTTTCCGCCATCGGCAAGGTCCAGAGGTCGGCGGGTGCCCAGTAGCGGATGGAGCCGTCATGGGCCGCGGAGCCCGCGAAAATGGAAACGATCCGCTCCATCACCCTAAGATCCCGGGTGAAAAAACCCGATACGTCATAACTTGCGGCAAGCGGCACCATGCCGTCGGACGGGATCAACCCGTGGGTCGAACGCCAACCGTAAAGGCCGCAGAAGGAGGCGGGAAGTCGCACGGACCCGCCCGTGTCGGTTCCAAGGCCGATATCGGCAAGGCCTGCGACGACAGCGGAGGCGGAACCGGATGAGGAACCACCGGGCACACGTTCTGGGGCGGCCGCGTTCAGCGGCACACCATAGCGCGCATTCAATCCCATCAGGCTGTATGCCAGTTCGTCCATATGGGTCTTGCCGGTAACGACAGCGCCATGCTTCAGCAGCGCGTCCACCACGGCCGCGTTTCGTGTTGCGGGCACCTGATCCTGCTCATATTCCGGATTGCCGGCTCCTGTGACCCAACCGGCTATGTCGAAATTGTCCTTGACGGCAACCGTCAGATTTTCGAGCAGTCCGCCCGCCCTTGCCGGGGTGCGGCCAAGGGGCGCCACGAACCGGCGCACAAAGGCGTCGCAGATCTCGTATGTTGTGGGCGATGCAGGGATATCAGTGCTCAAGGGGCGCCCCCGATGGTTGCTGGACGACTGGCAGGCGAAGCAGGGAGCAGAGGGAGGGGCCGTGCAGGACGGCAATCGTCGTCACCACGGCCTTCGTCTTGGGTGTGGAAACCGGGTCCTCGCCTGTACCGGGATTGACCGGATGGGCGGGATAGTCCGAGGCGGCGATGGACAACCGTAGCCGCTCGCCGACCAGAATTGTCGAGCAGGTGGCAGTCAGCTCCAGCCTGAAGCACCCGCCCGCGGCGTGGCGATGATGCGCATAGCCGCTTGCGATCTGAAGCACTTTGCCATCTTCGGTGACGGTGGAGAGCACGCAGGATAGATCGAAGCTCGGGCGATCGCAGGTGGCGAAGATCTCCACCATCGGTTCCCCGGCCAGCGTCAGGCTGTCTTTCAACGGCGCAGTCGTGAAGGTCAGGACGTCGCCCCGTTCATCGGTGACGCGGCGATCCACTGGGCCTGCGGGTGCACCGTCACAGCCACCTGTGACTGGCGCGGGCCGCCAGGGGTCGTGAACGATATAGTCGCTCTCTTCGAATGCGCCCGGCTGATCCGAGAGGACACCGTCGTCGACGCGGATGGAGGCGCGGCCGGTGCTGGAAAGATAAAGCGTTTGATTGCCTGCGGGCCATACCGGGAAATCCCGCCACGCCTTGGCGCCCATATCGAAGAGGGAGACCGGCTTGCGGCGGGTGTCCGTGTGCGTACCCTTGAGCGCCTGGTCAAAGAAGCGGATATGCTCCATGTCGGTATCGCGCGCGGCAGCCTGGCCGAAATCGACCGCGCCGACCTTGCCGACCCAGGGGAAATGCGTCCACGGGCCGACGATCAGCCGCGATATCTTGTCATCCTCGCGCGAAAGCGCCTTCCATGCCTGAACGGTGGCGGACAGAAACGTATCGAACCAGCCGCCGATAAAGAGCATCGGCAGTTTGCGCGCCCGGATCTTTGCGACATGGGCCGAGGGCGAAATGCCTGCCCAGAAAGGTGAGGCGGCCGCTGTCTCGATCCAGTCCATGGCATGCGTATATGTGCGGTACTTCTCAAGCAATGCTGGCTTTGCGGCGATCGGTCCATTGAACGGCAGGTTGGCGCATGCGTCCATTAGGGCGCCATAGGCTTCGTCGTCTCCGGCGCGCCGGGCGGCCTCGGCCGCGATCTGCATGCCCCAGCCGACCATCTGCCGCATACGCAGCGCGCCATTGTCGAAGGCCCAGTTGGCACCCACGTCCCAGGGGCCCATCGCCGGCGCGATGGCTTTCAAGGAAGGGCTGTTTCCGGCGACGGCAACCAGCTGGTTATAAGCCTGGTAGGAAAAGCCGTACATGCCGACGGCGCCGGTCGCGCCCTCGAGCTTCGCTGCCCATTCGATCGTTTCCGCACCGTCCTCGACGTCGTTCTCACCGGGCCGGAACGTGCCTTCGGACGTGCCGCGACCGCGAATGTCCTGCATAACGACGATATAGCCATGTGAGGCATACCAGGCGGGATGCGCGTAGCAGATGGTGCAGGCTATCCGCCGACCATAAGCCTGCCGCTGCAATAGCACGGGGTAGGGGCCAGGACCTGCGGGGCGGTAGATATCCGCATCGAGTCGCGTCCCGTCGCGCAGATGCATCGAGCGCGTCTCGGGTTGCAGAACGGCAAGCCTGCCGCTTCTATTCTGTCTGGATGATACGTCGCTCATGCCGGACGCCGACCCCGTCTGCTTGTTGAGAACCTGATGGGGAATTGCCGGACCAGCCCGCCGTTCGGCCCCCTGCCTTTCGGCAGGGACGAGACGCACTCGACATCTTTGACGGCTACGGCGGCGAACTCGATGAGCGGCGGGCATGACGGCATGGATCATTCCCCCTTGCTGTAGATGGTCTCGGTCTTGATACGGTCGAGCGGATAGTCGGCGACTTCCTCGATCAGCTTGATCAGGCGATCGGCCGCCCTTTCAACGGTGGTGCGGCCGCGTTCGGCATCGGCGGCGGCGGCATTGCCGCAGGCGCCGGATGGATGAAGGTCCTGCGCCTGCCAGCCGAAACCGACGGCGCCGCCTTCGGTCATCAGCATGTCGTATTCCTTTTCGAGTTGCTTGGAGAGCGGCACGAAATCCTCGGCATATTGCATGTCGACGAGTTCGGGATGCAGGTATTGCAGGACGCTGGTCTCGACTTCGCCGGCATGGATGCCGTGCTTGCGTTCCTCGCCGCCGAACATGTCGCTGAGATCGGTGAAGTGCGACCACTGCGAGGACACGGCGAACATGCCGAGGTTGATCCGCAGCTGCCGGCAGACGATTTCCATGACCTGCGGCTGGCCGCCATGGGAATTGACGAACAGGACCTTGCGGACACCGGCGCGGAAGACGCTTTCGCAGACCTCGTACCAGAGGCGGCCGAGCGTTTCGGCAGACAGGGTCAGGGTGCCCGGAAAAGCGGTATGCTCGTTCGACTTGCCGACGCTCATGGTCGGCAGGATGAGGGCCGGAAAGTCGGCTTCCATCTTGGCCGCCGCATGTTCCATGATGCCGTTGTTGATGGCGGCATCGACGCGGACGGGCAGATGCGGCCCATGCTGCTCCACGGCGCCGACGGGCAGAACCGCCACGATCTTGCTCATGTCCAGCGTTGCGAAGTCTCGCGCCGTCAGATCCCACCACCAGTGCGATTTCAGCTTCATTGTCGTTTTCCAGGTCATGATTGAGTTTGTGAGGGAGAGCGGTGCAGCGCAACGCTCCGGGGTAGCTGTCGGTTCAGCGGTCTGCGTTCATCAGCGAGACATGGGCGGCGGCGATCTTCCAGCCGCCGGCGGTGCGTATCCAGGTCTGGCTCTGGCGGCCCCTGGTGCCGGTCGCGGGCCTTATGAATTCCAGATTGCAGGTCGCGACATCCGTTCCATGCGTGGTGATGACGCGGCGAAGGACGTCCCGCTGCGGCGAGCCTCCGCTGCGACCGAGGCGGAATGCACGGATTTCCGCAATTCCATACAGATTTTCCGCGACGCCGTAGCGCAGCGTCTCGCCGGACGACCAGAAGAGCGCATCGAGCGTGTCCAGATCGTTCGCCATTAGAGCCGTTTCATAGGCGTCGCAGAGCACTGTGACTTCGGCGATCACGGCCGGCAGGTTGACCGGCAGGGTCGTAACATTCGATTGATCCACGTTCATGCCAGCTGCTCCCGTATTTCCTTCGAATGACAGACGAAACCGAAGCACTGGCGGACATTGTAGAGTGTCGCCTCCATGCAGAAACCCGGCGAGGTCGTGGCGGAGCAATCCTCCAGCATGATGCAGTCGAAACCGCGGAAATTTCCGTCCTGCAGCGTGCACAGAACGCACTGGTCCGCATTCACGCCGGCAAACAGCAGCGTCGTTACGCCCAGATTGCGCAGCACCCTTTCAAGCACCGTGTCGTGGAAACCCGACATGCTGTATTTGGCGATCGCGATATCTTCCGGCTCGATCGTGAGTTCGTCGACGACCTGCGCCGCCCAGCTCCCCGCCTGCAGCACTTCCGCGTCCCGCAACGGCAGTTTGTCGCCGATGCCGATACCGGCGCCATCCGGGTTGTAGACATGCAGTATGCCGGGCGAAAGGTTGGCGCGATCGGCGCGGTTACCCCAGTTCACCCACACGACCGGCAGTCCGCACTTGCGCAGCACGGGCAACAGCGCCTGCAAGGGCCCGATCGGCGCGCGGGCGGGCGTCACATCCACGCCAATATGGGCAAGCCAGCCGTCCGGATGGCAAAAGTCGTTCTGCATGTCGACAACGACGATCGCCGTGCGGGTTGCATCGAACGTTATCGTGCGGCCACGATCCACCACCGATACCGGGCGGGCAGTGGCCGGGGTGCGGACCATGTTGACCGTATCGGCCGAGACTCGCCATTCGTTACGCGGGGAGGGGCCGAGCGGGTTGAGTTTCGGCTGGTTTGCCATCGCGTCCATCAATCAGAGGCCCTGCAGGACACGAAAGTCTTCTTCATCGAGGCTGACTCGTTCGCCACTGCGGATAAGTTCCGAAAAATCCTGGTTCGGCGTCATCACAGTCAGGGTATAAAGCTTGGATTTTCCGGTGTTCTTGATGATGTGGACGCTGCCGGGGTTGAGAAGCAGGGCGTCGCCCTTCTTGATCGGCATTTCGTCGCCGTCGCTGGAGGCCGTACCTTCGCCATGCAGCACGTAGAAAAATTCATGCGCCTCGGAATGGCTGTTCGGCGGCGTCGCGCCATCGACATTGAAAATCTCGACGACGAAGATGTTGTCGGTGGATGCGGATTTCGGATCGAAGAGGATGGCGAAGTAGTTGGTATCGGTCGGCGAAATCCTGAACGCCTCGGCATTTTTCGCATTTTTGAACGAAAAGGTCTTCATATTCGCTTCCTTTAAAGCATTTGCCCGCCTTTTAGGCGGTGGCGTTTTTTCAGGCGTCGAGGCATTGTTAGCAAGGATGGGGTCGATTAAAAGCGCTTAATTGTGTTCTGCATGTTGCCTTTTGGGCAACAGAAGAGGTGCGTCATGCTTCATGCCAGGTTGCTCAGCTATTTCGATGAGGTCGCGCGTGCGGGATCGATCCGAAAGGCAGCGGAGAAGCTGAATGTCGCACCCTCCGCGGTCAGCCGGCAGATTCTGGCGTTCGAGGAACAGCTGGGAACACCGATCTTCCAGCGCACCACGCGCAAGCTAATGTTGACTGCGGCGGGAGAAATCCTCATTCGCCACATCCGCACCACGCTCAAGGACATGGAGCGTGTCCAGTCGCAGATACAGGAGCTCAAGGGGCTGAGGCGGGGTGAGATTACCGTCGCGGTGATGAGCGGTCTGGCCGCCAATCTCGTGCCGCGCGCCGTTTCGCATTTCCAGAAGCGCAACCCGCGCGTCAAACTGCAACTACGGCTGCTGCCGACGGGTGACGATATCATGGATGATGTCGAAAACGGCGAGGCGCATATCGGCCTTGGTTTCGATTTTCCGTCGCGGCCGAATATTCGTGTTCTGGACGTGGCCATTGGCCGTCTCGGCGCGGTCATGGCGCCGGGTCACCCGCTTGCATCGCGCTCTAGCATCAGGATCGGCGACTGCATCGGCTACCGGCTGATAGTCGCGGACATGACTATGGCCATTCGGCCGCATCTCGACAGGCTGTTTGCCAAGATGACGCTGGAGCCGCAATTTGCCGTCGAGACGAATTCGATCGAGGTCATGCGACACACGGCGCTGTCTGACGAAGGCATCACCTTCCTGACGCCGTTCGACATCGAATACGAACTGAGGCTGGGCCGGCTGATCTACATCCCGATCCACGAACTGGCCCATCATACGCAGCAACTGATGATGATCGGCAGTGAAAGACGACCGAGTGCGCTCGCAAGCCTTTTCGTCGAAAACCTGCGGCAGGTCATACAGCAGGTTTCGAGCGTGCCGGATTACGCGGTCGGCCGATCTTGATGGTAGCCAGACCTATCGGCGGCGAATGGGCATGCTTCGCCGCGAAACATCCACGTAGGCGTCCACCAACGGCCGCCCCATAATCTCAGAGGGCTCGGTTTGTCTGAACAGTTTCGAGCGTTTTGGTAAGTGGATTTCCGCCTCGATTATGCCGCCACCATCATCGGTGTCAGCGCGTTGAAATAGGCCTGATCCGGTGTCTGCCGGTCAAGGGATGAATGTGGACGTCGGGTATTGTAAAAGGTTAGATAACGACCGATGCCTGCGCGAGCCTCGGACACGGTTTTGTAGGCGTGGAGATAGATTTCCTCGTATTTGATCGACCGCCAAAGCCACTCGACGAAGACATTGTCCCGCCAGGCGCCCTTGCCGTCCATCGAGATGGCGATTTCAGCCTTCTTCATCAGCACGGCCGTGAAATCAACGGAGGTGAACTGCGTCCCTGGACGCCCTTCTGTTTGTCAAGCGACGATCCTTGTCTGATTGACCTCCTTCTGGCGGCGCATGATGATGCCGAAGACTTCCCGAGCGACGTATCGCTTCAGTGCCCGGATTGCGTCGAGCTTGGAATCCCCCGCGGCAACACGCCGGGCGACAGACTGTTTGGTTTTCTCATCGGTCCTGAGACGGCCAATTGCATGAAGGGCGCTGTTGGCAAGTCGGTCACCACCCCGGTTCAGTCGATGTCTGATGGTTTTGCCTGATGATGCGGGAACAGGACTGACGCCGCAGAGCGCAGCGAAGCTGGCTTCTGACCGTAGAGGGTCGCATGGAGCTCTTGAAACCTGGGATGGCAGTTACCGCACAGATCAAGACCGGATCACGGCGTGTCATCCAATACCTTTTGTCGCCTTTGCGGCAATACGCTGAGGAGGCGGTCACCGAACGGTAGCGAGTTGGTTTGTTGGCGTTGCTGGCGACAGTGGGGTTTTAACCGGGCTTCATCGCGGGGCCACGCCAAGGCGGGAGCCTTCGTGGCCGACGAGGGCTTTGCGAATATCAAAGACCTGAGCGCCCAATCATGGCAAATGGCTTTTCAGGGAGCGACCAATGCCATGGTGTCCTATCCGTTGCTGATTGGTGCCGACGGTCAGACGCACGTTCCCGTCAAAAGCCGGTGGCTTGCCAACAGAACCTTTGTCGCCAAGGACGATGAGGGGTGGGGTGATGTCACGTTATTGGCGGCTTAACGGTTGGTGGCTAATCCGGGGCTATGAACACGTCGGCCATTAGCGACAAGAACCACCGTTTCCACCGCAGATCATCGCCCATGCTGTGTGGCTTTATTTCCGGTTTCCTCTGAGCCTGCGGCTGGTCGAAGAATTGCTGCTGGAGCGTGGCATCATCGTGTCCTATGAAACGATCCGGCGCTGGGGCCGAAAATTTGGCTCGGCATATGTGAAGCGGTTACGCAGAAAGAAGCCGTCCCGAAAGGATATCTGGCATCTGGACGAGGTGGTGATCTCCATCGCGGGCCGAAAGCACTGGCTGTGGCGAGCGGTCGACCAGGACGGATACGTTCTCGACGAAATCGTTCAGGCTCGTCGTGACACGAAGGCGGCCAAGCGATTGCTGGTCAGGCTGCTGAAGAAGCAAGGCCTCACGCCGAAGCGGATCGTCACCGACAAACTTCGCTCATATGGAGCGGCAAAGCGGGATCTCATGCCTACCGTCGAACACCGATCGTACAAAGGGCTGAACAATCGCGCGGAAAATTCCCACCTCCCACTGCGGAAACGAGAACGGGTGATGCAAGGCTTTCGATCCGCCGGCGGATTGCAACAGTTCATCTCGGTCTTTTCGGCAATCAGAAATCACTTCGTCCCGTCCAACAGGAAGCCCTCCGCCCTCACCACTCACATTCTTCGAATCCGCGCAATGGCGCAGTGGAAGGCTGTGACCGGCGCGGCGGCTTGATTTCAACCGAAAGCCCTTCGCCTAACTTCAGGCAAACAACGTGACATCACCGCGGCAACTCCTCTCAGAGAGGATGGCTGCTTCAAGCAGCCTCCTCCAAGTCGCCTGGAGTGTCCGCTGAGAATATCGCATCCAGATTAAGGAAGCAGATCATGTCCTTATCCCGGGCGAAGATGCCCTCGGCATAACCGGCGGAAGTGATACCCGCAGCAACCGGGACTGGTTGCAGATCTTCTATCGCCACTGTCAAGATATCCGAAACCCGATCCACCATCAGGCCGATCGTCTTCGCGCTTACATGCGTGACGACAATCGCGCTACGCTCACTTGCCGCTGTTTGTGGCAGGCCGAGCTTTACGGATAGGTCGACAATTGGAATGACCGTGCCGCGCAAGTTCATGACGCCCAGGACTTCGGGCGGCGTATGGGGGAGGGGGGTGACGGGCGCCCATCCGCGAATTTCGCGGATGGAAGTGGTCCGCACACAGAATTGCTGACTATGGAGCATGAACGCGATGATCTCGAGCCCACTATCACTGGTCTTGAAAGAAGCGTTCATCAAAAATCCTCCCATCCTGCCGTGTTGGAGCCGGCAGCCGCACTACCACCTGTGAAGGCCGATGCTATCTGCCGGCCAAGAGTGCGCACACGGGACGTGGTGGGCTTGTCGCTAATCGCGGCGAGGCGTGGTGCTGCCTGTCGCTGGACCACATCACCAAGCTTGAACTGTGCCAGCAAGTCGTTGAGCGACGTGACTTCCTTAGCAAGACTGTGGCTCGCGGCTGTCGTCTCCTCGACCATCGCCGCGTTTTTCTGAGTGTCCTGGTCCATCTGGTTCACGGCGGTGTTGATTTGCTGCAGTCCGGAGGACTGTTCCTGTGCTGACTCGACGATCGCCGAGACATGGCGATTGATTTCTTGAACTTCCGCGACGATCGTCTGTAACGCCTTACCCGTGTCGCCGACGAGCTGGACGCCTTCTTCCACCTGCTCATTGGATGTGTTGATCAGTGCCTTGATCTCTTTGGCGGCACTTGCAGACCGCTGAGCAAGCTCTCTCACTTCCTGAGCGACTACCGCGAATCCCTTGCCAGCTTCGCCTGCGCGAGCGGCTTCGACACCTGCATTGAGCGCAAGCAGGTTGGTCTGGAAGGCGATTTCGTCGATAACGCCGATGATGTTGGAAATTTCTCCCGACGACTTCTCGATACGCTCCATGGCAATCACGGCCTTGCGCACGACCTCCCCGGAATGCTCGGCGCCGGTCTTGGTGCGAGCGACAAGAGCTCCGGCTTCCTGGGCCCGCTTGGTTGAGTCGACAACCGTCGTTGTGATTTGCTCGAGGGCGGCCGCTGTTTCTTCGAGTGCTGCGGCCTGCTGTTCTGTTCGCTTCGCCAGGTCGTCGGCCGCGGATCTGATCTCATTGGCCCCGGCGCCAATTCCTTGTGCATTCTGTGAGACCCGGCTTAGCGCCGACTGAAGCTTTTCTGCCGACCCGTTGAAATCGTTGCGCACGCCATCGAGTGCTGCGGTAAAGGGCTGGCTGATGCGGTAGGAAACATCGCCATCTGAGAGTGCCGATAGGCCGTTCGCCAGACTGTCGACGGCATGTTGAACATCGGCCGCCTCCTTTGCCTTCTGCTTCTCGCGTTCGATGCGTTCTTTTTCCGACAAGCTCCGGTTCGCTTCCGTCTCCTGCTCAAGGCGGACCCGTTCGATGGCGCCCTGACGGAAGATTTCGACAGCCCCTGCCATCTCGCCGATCTCGTCGCGTCGGCCCGCGTGCGGAATATTGCTGTCGCGGTCACCATCGGCAAGCTTCATCATCGACATATTGATATTGCGGATCGGTTTAATCACAGCGACGAATATGCCCCAAAGAGCGAGCAGGGACAGCGCAACCGTCAGGCCGCTGGTAAAATAGTTGCTGATCTCCGTGGCCGACGCGGCAGCTTTGGCTTCATCATTGCGCTTTTCCAACAGACCGCGCTCTTCGCCAGCCATTTCAGTGATCTTGCCGCGGATGGCATCCATCGATGCCTTTCCGGCCCCTGATGCCTCCATCGTCCGGGCTTGCTCTCGCGTCGCCGGGTTTTGCATGAGATCTTTTTCCTTTTGAAGCACGCCATTCCAGGTCGATGCGAAACCGTCGAGCTCATCAAGCCTTTTTTGCTGAGCCGGGTTGTCCGATGTAAGTGATCTCACGCTGGCAAGCGACTTCCGGTAGGTTTCCAGACCGGCCTTTTGCGGTGCGAGGAAAGACTCGTCACCTGAAATCAGATAGCCGCGCAGGCCGGTTTCTTGGTCGACCATTGACGCCATGATCATATCGAGGGTCGATAGCACAAGATAGGTGTGTTCGGAGATAGCGACTGCTCTGTTCTGATTGTTAAGGCCTGCTATGTTGATCGCGCAGGCCGCGATACTGAGGACGATAAGTAATCCGAACGCCAACGCGATCTTCGTCAGTATCTTTAGGTTGTTGAATGCGGACAAAGCATGCTCCATGGAATAGGCTCTCTGAGGCGCAAGCGTCAGCTGAGCGTCAAAACAGTTGGGAATGGGCAGCCGCCATCGTCCAGAAACCTGGATGGCGTATTGAGCCGGGACTGCACCGGAATTTTAGAGAGGTCACAACTGACAGCGCGTATCAAGTGAACTCTAAAAAATCGCAACGATATTGCGGAGATTTCAACTCCAGAGAAGGTTGCGCCATCATGGCGTCCTGGCGTGGTTCTCTGCTATTCCGAATATTCGGATAAAATAGTTTACAACATGCTAAGATGTTTAGTGCCGTTACAGTATAAGTCCTCTCTCCAAACTAAATGCAACTATATCGTGTCTATCCCATCAAGCAATCCTGCGATGTGATTGTTCTCCAACAGTACTTAGGCGATGCGCCGTGGACGCGATCTGCAGGATCTCGAGCGGTACAGCCGAGTTCTAATGCGCCTTTCAAGCGGACAAGATCGGGCTTGCGGCCCCGATCAAGCCGGCATGTTTTCCGAGTTGCGCCGGCACGACCGGCACATCGCGATAAGCAGGCATCACCCGCTCCTGAATGGTGGCCTCAATCGATTTGCGAAGGAGATCGTAGCCGTGGGAAATTCCACCGCCCATGACGATCATGTCGGGCAAGTAGAGATGGAGCAGATTGGTAAAGCCGATGCCGAGCCAGCGGGCTTCCCTGTCAATCAGCGCAAGGGCTGCCTCGTCACCACCGCGCGCAGCCTCGACAACGTGTCGGCCTGTCACCTCGCCGTCGTGGGACAGCGTTCGTAGCACCGAACCATCGCCCGGTTTTGTCAGCGCCGTCGCACACCGGCCGAGTGCCGTGCCCGACGCCACCGCCTCGAAGCAGCCCACCGCCCCGCAAAGGCATCGTTCGCTCTCGCTTGTGATGGTCATATGGCCGATTTCGTCCAAGAACGATCTCCTTTTCACGTCCGGCACGCTTCATCAGCGAGCGCGCTTCGAGCAGCCGGTCGCAGGCTTTGTCCGAAAGGCTTTGTCCCTTGACGCCGATTGAGGTCCCAAGCAGCGTGAAGAAGGCGACCTCGGTAAGGAACGGTTCTGCCTCGGCGACCGGAGTTTCCAGCCGTAGAACGACGCCGGCTTCGGCACCAAGCTCTTTTGCGAGTGCCACTGCGCGCAAGCCAGCTTCACCGTTCTCGGCATGAACGCTAACGAGATCGGCGCCGCCTCGATGAACTGGCGTGTCTGCTCCTCGACAATCTCGACCTCGACATCAGATGCACATGGATCGGTTTTGCCGTCAGCGAATGGCAGCAACGAACTCAATGCCGGTTCCGAGATGCCGCAAAGTCAGCATTTCTTGCTGTTCTACCTCTCGGAACGGCGGTCCCGCAATGAAAGGCCGAGAAGCGCGCCGCGGTCGTCGACCGTCACACCGGGAGGATGAATAAAAGAAAAGGGCCGCTTTCCGCCCATTTTTGAAAGAATGAGGACTTCAAAAGTCGGGCGTGCGACAAGAACCAACGCTTTTCGCCGCAGATCATCGCCCATTTTCGGTTTCCATTGAGCCTGCTGTCCCAGCATATGTGAGACGGTTGCACCAAAAACCTTCTTGAAAGGATATCTGGCATCTGGAGGCGCACCGTCGACCAGGAGGGCTACGTTCTCGACGAAATCGTACAGATCCGTCGCGACGCAGAGGGTGCAAAGCGATTGCTGGTAAGGCTGTTGGAGAAGCAAGGCATCGCCGAAGCGAGTCATCACCAACGAATTGCGCATATGGACCGGCAAAGCGGGATGTAATGCCCATGGTCGAACACCGATCGAATTCGCCACGAAAACTGCTATGGAAAAACAGGCTGCATAAAGCCAGATTGAAAACACAAAACTCTCCGAAATCTGGAGGAAATGGGTCTCAGGTCACTTCGAACATAGAATTTCGGTTACCTCACGTATTAACTTGACGTCCTCATCGCCGACATCTTCCAAAAGGTCACAATCGGCGGTGAGTCAAGGCGATTGCCGGTGAATTTAATGGAGTTTGAGATGGACATATTCGAGAAGGACGGTGGGGTTTATAGTCTGCCGTTGGAGCGCTTTAGAACGATGAATATTCTGGGGATGACTGTCGTCGTCAAATTCGATTACACGGACACTGACGGAAAATCGGTCTCAGTTCAACTTGCGCTAACGGGCGAGCAATGTCGCGCGCTGAGCCAGCAACTTGCTTCACAGGCCGATGTGCTGGACTTAGAAAGACCAACTCGACCGCAGTGATTGGAATCAAGCTATATCGAGGCCTGGATGATTATGCGCTGGCTTCTTGAACTTGCGAATTGGTTCTGTGAGCGCGCGCTTCTGGGACGAAACTTGATCAATAAATTCAATCGATAACGCCCCCACAGTTTCACCGGCTTCTGCCGCACATCTGAGGTCTGCCAGACGGTGGCAACCGAGTGCAAAGCAGCCGAGCGTCGGCGACCTCCGCAGGGGCGTGCTATCTGAGAGCAGAACCGTCTTTTGAACGATCTGGAACCGTGTCCTCTTGTATTTCGAATGGCTCTCTTGCAAGATTCGTCTTGGGGGAGTCATCACCGCCGTGCGGCGGTCGGAGCACGCCATGGACGCAACTCGAACTGTACGTATAGACGATTGGTCAACCGACAACCCGCATCCTGTCGACCTCCATGTGGGGCAACGTATCTTCTTTGCGCGCCGGGCCAAGGGGATGTCGCAGCAGGGGCTCGCCGAGCGGTTGCGAATGAGCTTTCAGCAGGTGCAGAAATATGAGAAGGGCCGCAACCGCGTCAGTGCTTCGGTTCTTTACGAGATGATGAACGTGTTGCATGTTTCCGCGTCCTATTTTTTTGAGGGGATCGAAACCGAGGCGGGGCCGCCCGGCACCGGCGCTGTAACCGATGCGGAGGCTGTGGAGGCGATGACTATGTATCGCGAGAACTTCGATATTTTACGGGACTATCTGCAGGCGCCCCCGGCGGTGCGGAAAGCTATCCGATCCCTATTAAACAGCTTGGCGAAAGAAAGCCCCCAAAGCGTACCGTGAAGTTTCACGCAGACAGCCGTATCGGAGAGGCGCCGTCACTACGCGGCGACGCCACCATCCCAATATACTCTGCTTCCACTAAACGCGCCTCGGCGATTGACCCCGAATTGCGCTAGTCGACCTGCGACGTCCGCAAGCGGCTTGATCGAGCCCTTCAACCTGTTGCGGCCAAAGCCGGTGCCTGGTCTCCCGCTCACTTCTGCGTCAGCGCGGCCGCGATGCCTCTTACGAACAATCTCCGCAGGCGCTTCGTCAGGAGTAGCCGAACTACAGCCAGAATGGGCTGCCCCTATTCCCAACTCAACGTGTTTAAGCTCTTTTGGCTGCCCGACCTCGCCCTAGTTCTTCAGGCTTCGGTTGACGCATCTGAAGCCAACGTGGCTGGTGGACGTGTCTTCTGGTTCCGCATGGCGGGCGGCGGGACGGTAGCGCCGGCAGTAGTTCGGCGCGCAAAGATGCGATCCGCCTTTCAGCACCCGCCTTGGAATTCGTATTTCCGGCTCGCGGGGATCGAAGCTCGCCTCTCGATCGCCGCCTCGGGGATTCCGGGGGATGCAGCATGATTTCGCCGCAGGCTCCAAATGGCGAGGCGACCAGAAATCCGACGTCCATTCCCAGACGTTGCCGATCAGGTCGTGGATGCCGTAGCCGTTCGCCGGGAACGATCCGACAGGTGATGTTCTATCCGCTCCTGTGGGCTTTGTGCTCACTGTGGGAAACGCACCCTGCCAGATGTTGGCCATGAGCTTTCCGTCGGGGATCAATTCGTCGCCCCATGCGAATTCGGCGTCCTCGAGACCTCCGCGAGCGGCCAGCTCCCATTCGGCCTCGGTCGGCAGGTCCTTCCCGGCCCAGTGGGCATAGGCTAGGGCGTCGCTAAAGGCAACGTGGACGACCGGATGGTCGAGCTTCCCGCGGATATCGCTGCGGCCGCCATAAGGATGCCGCCAGTCGGCGCCGAACTTGAACGACCACCATTGTGTGATGTCAGGGCCGACGGCGGTTTTCGGCTGAGTGAATACGAGCGATCCGGCGCGCAGCATCCTGGGAATCGCGCCGGGATAGTCGGAAGCCTTTGGAGCCTTTTCTGCCGCTGTGACATGACCGGTGGCTTTGACGAACGCGGCGAACTGACGGTTGGTCACAGGCGTCACGTCGATCCAGAAGCCGTCAACCTTTACCGGATGGGCGGGGGCCTCCTCAGGATAGTGCCTGTTCGATCCCATGGTGAACGTTCGGGCAGGCACCCAGGCGAAGCTTTCAAATTCCGTTTCATGTACGTCCACTGCACTCATGGTCCTGCCCATCGCTAGAACCTCCCCCTGCGAGCATCTTATGACATGCGGCCGCGGTTGCTGCCTATTGTCCTTTAGGGAGGTCTCGATGCGGGGCGCGGGAAATGCGGCGCGGACGGCTCCAACAACTGACAAATCTTAGCCCCGACGGATTCCCCAAAGGGCAATATCTGCTCACGCCAATACAATGTAGAAAATGGACGGAAGAGTGGAAATCCCTCTTCCGCAAGTCGAGGGTCACCGTGCGGGCCGAGGAGCCGCGTCTTTACCGAAAAGATCTGGTCCAATTTGCTGGTCAGTAAACTTGGACGTCGACGATAAGCCCTTTTTTGCTCTGACTTGTCTTTCAACTAACCTTGGCCGCCAATGCGGCCCCGTGAGGGAGGCATTAGAAATGAGACGGACTACAAAGTTCTTCACAGCCGCAATGGCGGTCGCCGGCAGCCTGCTATCGAGTACCGCTACGATGCACGCGCAGGAGACCAGAAAGCCGAACATCCTGTTCATCATGGGTGATGACATCGGCTGGATGCAGCCGAGCATCTATCACCAAGGTCTCGCGGTCGGTGAAACACCCAATATCGACCGCATCGGCCGGGAAGGGGCGAAGTTCATGACCTACTATGCCGAGCAGAGCTGCACGGCAGGGCGGACCGCGTTCATCACCGGTATGCAGCCGGTGCGCGTGGGTATGGTTCTGCCGGAGATTCCCGGAAGCCCGTCCTACCTGCGGGCCGGCACGCCTCACCTCGCCAAGTTCCTAAATGATCTCGGCTACTCGACAGGTGAGTTCGGCAAGAACCACCTCGGAGATACAACCGAATCCCTGCCGACGGCACACGGATTCCAGGAATTTTGGGGTTACCTCTATCACCTCGATGCCATGCAGGGGGTGAGCTTCCCCGACATCAACAAGACCGCAACCGAGCAGGGGATCGCACCACCCTGCAAGAACACGCCGATCCCTGGCCTAAGGGAAGACCCAGCGGCCGTGGACCCGAAGACCACGACCTGTCTCACGCCGCCGCGCCCAATGCTCGCATGCGCATCCTCCGACGGATCCCCGGCAAATCAATCCTGTAAGGACGAGGGGCCGCTGACGCTGGAGCGCTCAAAAACCATTGACGAGGAGATTTCTGCCAAGGTCATCGATTTCCTGGACAGGAATGATCCGAAGAAGTCCAACAAGCCCTTCTTCGTCTGGTACAACCCGGCCCGCATGCACATCACGACGGTGTTGCCCGACAAATATCTGAACATGGTCGGCGAAGCCGGCGGCAAGGACTGGGGCGTCAACGAAGCTGGCATGAAGCAGATGGACGACAACATCGGCTACGTTTTAAAGAAGCTCGAGGAGATGGGAGAACTCGATAACACGATCGTTGTCTTCACCACCGACAACGGCGCCGAGACGATCACATTCCCGGACGGCGGCACGACCCCGTTCAAAGGCGGAAAGCTCAGCACTTGGGAAGGCGGCATGCGTGCCCCGCTTGTAGTTCGCTGGCCGGGGCACATCGAGCCCGGCACAGTCAAGAACGAGATGTTTTCGGCGCTCGACTGGCTGCCGACGTTTGTAAACATCGCCGGTGGACCCAAGGGCGACGGCCTGAAAAAAGAGATCGAGGCGGGCAAGTATCCGGGGATCGTCAAGACGACGCTCGACGGCATCGACCAGCGCGATTTCCTGGAAGGCAAGTCGCCATCCAAGCGCGACTCGTTCCTGTACTATTCCGGCAAGGAGCCGTCTGCGGTCCGCTACAAGAACTGGAAAATGTATTTCGCAATGGTGTCCGACGATCCGGCTGGCTTCATACACGGCGTGCAGCCGTACTCGTGGACGCAGGTCGTAAACATCAAGCGCGATCCGTTTGAGACCTCGGTCGGACAGCAGATCAAGACACTCTTCGGCATGGCCGGCGCCATTGCATCACCGTCCACCGCCTATGTCTATGATTGGAACATCCTGCCCATCGGCCAACAGTTGTGGCTGAAGCATCTCGAGACCTACATCGCCTTCCCGCCGCTTCAGAGCCCTGCAAGTTACAATCTGGAGCAGGTCATGCAGCAGGTCCGGGAGATGAAGACAGGTCACGATTGACGCTGGCGGTAGCGTAACGACGTCGGAGCGGACACCCTTAGGAGCCCGCTCCGCGCTTCACCTGTCAGGTCCTTGGCTTCCCCGATAGTTTCTATGCCGTAGGTACGCAAAGGATTAGGCGCCTCCGCGAGATTGATGAAAACGATGTCCCCCGAGCCTGGCTCGGGCGAACTGACGAAACGAGAACTTCTCTTAAAAGTGCGTT
Source organism: Hyphomicrobiales bacterium (assembly GCA_900473185.1). Classification (GTDB taxonomy): domain Bacteria; phylum Pseudomonadota; class Alphaproteobacteria; order Rhizobiales; family Rhizobiaceae; genus Rhizobium. The sequence goes on from UCKU01000045.1 coordinate 91,860, forward strand.
GCAACTGTCTGTTCTGGCCGGAACTGGCGTATCGGTTCTGCTGCTGTTGGCATCGGTGTCGCATTCCTGGGATACCGCCACGAACCGGGGCCGTCGTGCTGTTCACGGGTGGTTCTCTGTTACTTTGGAGGCGTCGCTCTTCCAGCTCCTGCGGGACATCAGGCTTTCACAGAGCGAGCGCGACGATCACCGGCAACGTGACAAACCAGTGCCACTGCTGCCTGCGGCGGCGCTAGAAGTGGAAGGATACCCCTATGATCGGGCCTTGCTGGACGACGTCGAAGACAAACCCGTCGTTCTCGTAATTGACGCCCAACGCCCGGTATCCGGCGACTGCCGAGATGGTATCGTTGAATTTATAACCGAGACCGAGGCCCACGTCCCAGTCGATGTCGGCGCCGCCACCGCCCACTAGACCCCATCCCGTGAGATAGATTTCCTGGGTGAAGAAGTAGTTTCCACGCAGGCCGACGACGGCATCCACCCACGTGGCGCTGTCATCCCGCTCCACGCCGGCGAGAAGTCCGCCGTTGAAGGAGATGTCCGTCTCGACCGACCAGACTTTCATGCCGCCGAACACGTCAAGGTGGCCATTCTGATCTTCGAGCACCGCGTAACCCACGCCGAGAAGTCCTGCAAAGGTTTCCGATGTTACGCCGACGCTGTCGGCGAAGATGCCGCGCGGCGTGTGCGCATCGGCACCCAGCTTGACGTAGATCACGTCGCCGACGATGCTGTAGCGCTCATATCTTGCTTCGGCTGTGGCCATGAAGGCGAAGTCGAGATTGTCGAGAATGTCACCGAAATCGGCATCGATGTCGACCTCTGGAAGCCCGAATTGACTTACGTCCCCTGAAATCCCGGCAGCCCAGAAGTAAGGTGCCACCGTGAACTCCCAGCCGCTTCGGGTCTCGACCGTTTTCGCTTCGGGCGTAAGCGGTGTGAGATCCGCGGCATTGCCGATCGATGCGGCAGAGACACCGGCCAGCAAGACTATCGCATGCAAGTGAATGGTCTTCATGAGAATCCCCCGATCTCGTTTGAACACAGCACTGCTTCCGAGTGAGACTGTGTGGCGGGAAATGGATTCTCGCAACATGAAACACCTATTGGAGGTTGCTGGCGAGGCAGAATGCCTGAATCTGTGGCTCGTCGGTCTCAGTTTCGCCTGTCTTCCTGCTGGGAGCGACACGCCACGAAGGGGACGCGTCCCTTGCTGAGATCAATAGCAAGGCGGGTAGGGATAGTAGCCGCATTGCGGACCGTTGTAGTAGGAATTGTTGTAGTAGGGATAGGGGCGGGCGGCCGCTGCTCCGATGGCTGCGCCAGCGACCACGCCCGCGGCGACGGGAGCGCCGCGATACCAGGCCCCATGGTAGACGGGCGCATGCCAGTAGGTGCCTCCGACACGGTTGATGTTCGTGTCGCCGATGTGCACGTCGTCTCCACGGAAGCCGCCACGGAAATCACCTCCCGCGAAGTCTCCGCCTCGGAAGCCGCCCCCAAAGTCGCCGCCACGGAAGCCGCCCCCGCCGAAACCACCTCCGCCGAAACTACCGCCGAAGTGATCGATGAAGAGGGACGCGGGTCCGGTCGCACCGCTTAGGCTTCCCTCCAGAATGGCGATATCGAATGTCAGTGTCGTGCCGTCGAGTTTCGGAGTCTTCAACGTGACGACCGCGTCACTGACGTCCGATCCGTCGCCGCCTAGCACCGACACAGTCGCATTCGGGGGATCGATGGCGAAGTTGTCCTTGCCATCGTCCCATTGCATGATGAACTGTTCAGTCATCACATGGCCGGCGGCGCGCACCGGCCGGTCGGCAAAGACGATCGAGTTGGCCGAGACGCCGGTCAAAACGAGCTTCCCGTTCTCGATTTTGGCCCCAGCGGAATTGATCACTGCCAATGAGGGCACCGGACCTGTCGGCGTGACTTTGCCAATTGTCTTTTCGAGCGGTGCGTGCGGCGTCTTTGGCGCGTCCTGCGCAAAGACCGCGGAGGTCAGTGCAAAACTTCCAGCAAAGATCAGCGTGGTGAAACGGTCGATTGTCATGGCAAATATCCTCCCAATGGAGACAGGCGGAATGTCCGTCGTCTGATGAATTCATCACAAGCCTTGGCACGCCGCCCAGTCGCGGGGCGCGTAGTCCTAGTTCTTGAAGATCTGTTTCCAGTCGGCTTTCATGTCGATGACGGTCCAGCCGGTGATCGCGGCCGCATCGAGCGCCTTGTCGAGGCGGCCGAACTCGGTCTTGCGGTCGTAGGCGTATTCGCGCCCCGCATCCGTGTGGTGGACGAGCATGCCCAGCCGCGCAGGCGCGCCCGCCATCGTCGTCCACTGCAGCATTTCGAGATCGCCGTCGGAATTGCCGAACGCCGCAATCGGTCGACGGCCAATCTCTTGGTTGATCCCGACAGGCTTGCCCGCCTTGTCATCGATGAAGTTGACTTCCGGCAGTCGGTGCAAGGTCGGCGTGTCGTCCTGCATCTTGAACTCGGTCTTGATCGAAGAACCGATAACCTGCTCCGGAGGAACGCCATAGACCTTCTCCGTCCATGGCCGCATGAACTCAACGCCGCCACCCGACACGATGAACGTCTTGAAGCCGTTGGCGCGCAGGTAGGAAAGCAGCTCGACCATCGGCTGGTACACGAGCTCCGTGTAGGGTCGCTTGAACCGCGGATCGCGTGCCGTGGAAAGCCAGTCGGTCACGACCTTCTGGAAATCCTCCGTCGTCATTCCCGCATGGGTAACCATGACGAGGTCCAGGAGGCCTTTTTCGCCTGAAGCAGCGAGCGTCTTCATATCGCCTTCGAGCACCGCCTTGAACGGTTGTACGTTCTTCCATTCAGGATGTTGCGGGGCGAGCGTCCTCACGCGGTCAATGGCGAAGGCAAGCTGGGTGTACATGGGATGCTCGATCCACAGCGTACCGTCGTTGTCGAACACAGCGATCCGTTCGGGTTCGGGGACGAAATCGGGCGATCCCTGCTTGGTCACCTTCTCGACGAAGGCGACGATAGCTGCCTTGGGGGCGGTATCGTTCCACGATGGCAAGGGATCGCTCTGTGCGTAAGCGGATGCCGCGAGGAAAAAGGCTCCGATAACAACCGAGATCGGAACCCGTGCAGAACTCACGAGGTGACGGACCGTAAACATTGAATTTACCCCCAAAGTGAGAGCGTGCGCCCGGGCGCATTGCGACCCCGGCGCTTTCTAACTCTAACGAATGCATTCCTCCGGCGATATTGCCCTTTGGGGAATCGATGAAAGCCGATGGCAATCAATAGTGGTGTTGGTAGCGGATGACACCACACCAACAAGATGTTATCTTTGGCCCGCTTGGGGGGTGGATCAATGGCCTTGGGCGAGGGGGCAGGTCGATTGCGGTGCGCTGGCCTCTTGCTGGCGGCGGTCTTGTTGATTGTTTCGAACAGCTGCGTCATCGCCTCGGACATGGCGTACCCAACCGCTGATCGGGTTCCACGGGTTCTTGTTCTCTACCCATACGACGAGAGGCTCGTGGCTACGACCGTTGCCGGAGAGGCGTTGCGAAGCCGCTTGCTGCAAGCCACAGACAGTAGGATCGACCTGTTTTCGGAGTTCCTCGATCTGTCGAGATTCCCGGAATCCGATCACGTCGCGCGCATGGCGCGATACCTTTCGGAGAAGTACGCCAACTACCGCCCGGATGTGGTCGTCGCGCTCGGCAAGGAATCTGCCAGCTTCATATCGACCAACCGCGAAACGATCGCTCCCGATGCGAAGATAGTGGCGGCAGGCTTCGGCAACTCCACTGCGGAGAACATCGACCTACCCGATGACGTGATCGGGGCGTTCACGACATTCGACATTCTGAAGACGGCTGAAATGGCCCGCAGCCTGCAGCCCAGCGCCCGTCATCTCTACATCATCGGCGGATCGTCGGAGTTCGACCGAGGATGGCTGGCGACGGCGCGCGCCGATCTTGACGAGTTCTCCAAGTCGTACGAAACGACATACCTCGAAGATTTGACGATCGATGAATTCGTCGATCGTGCAGCCCATGTCCCCTCCGACAGTATCATCCTGGCGCTGACGGTGTTCAAAGATCGAGCAGGGCGGAATTTCATCCCGCGCGAGGCGATCAGGCAGATCGCAACAACGGCCAGCGCTCCGGTCTATGGCCCCTATCAGACCTACATCGGCTACGGCGTCGTCGGCGGCAATACCGTCACATTCGACACTTTGGGCGTCACCGTCGGAAATCTTGTCCTCGATCTCATGGCCGGGCGTGCAGTCTCGGATATTCAAGCGCCGCAGACATACATTGTCGATGCCCGGCAGCTCCGGCGTTGGAGGCTTTCAGAGGGGAACCTGCCTGCGGGCACCGTCCAGATGCATAAGGAGCCGAGTCTTTGGGAGGAGCACTGGCTGGCTGCGATGGGGGTGCTTGTCGTCGTTTTGATGCAGGCGGGCATCATCGCCGCGCTGCTGTTCGAGCGACGCCGTCGCCACGATGCGGAGAGCCGGTCACGCCTTCACCTGCTCGAAGCTGTCCATCTCAACCAGTCCGCAACGGCCGGCGCCTTGTCCTCGTCGGTCGCCCACGAACTGAACCAGCCTCTGGCGGCCATCCGAAACAATGCTGAGGCTGCGTCGGTGCTGCTGCGAAATGGTAGCCCCGATCTGGAGTTGATCCAGCAGATACTTCTCGACATCCAGGCCGACGATCAGCGTGCGGGCGACATCATTGGCCGGATGAGAGGATTGCTCAAGAAGAGAAGCGAGATCGATTGGCAGGAGTTCGACCTGAACGACGTGGCTTCGAGTGCAATCCATATCATTCATGGCGAGGCCGAACGCAGGGGGATCACGCTCAATACGAATCGACCGACGACGGAGCTGCCGGTGCGGGCGGACAAGGTCCATGTGCAGCAGGTCGTTCTCAATCTAGCCACCAATGCGATGGACGCCATGTCGGACGCTCCAGCCAAAAGAATGCTCACCTTTGCGACAGGAGTGGCGAACGAGAAGGCGGAGCTTTGTGTCGCGGACACAGGCAACGGCATTCCCGAAGACAGGTTGTCCAGCATCTTCGAGCCGTTCTACACGACCAAGCAGGCGGGCACGGGGCTGGGTCTTTCCATAGCGCGCGCCATTGTCGAGACCTATGGCGGCACAATCTCTGCTAACAACCGGCCTGAAGGCGGGGCCATCTTCCGCGTGGTCCTGCCTCTTTCTCGACGAGTGGAACGAGGCTGATGAAACCGGTCGTCCATATCGTCGATGACGACGAATCCTATCGAACGGCGACTGCACGGCTCCTCTCAGCCTTTGGTCTCAAGGTTGAAGCCTATGAGTCCGGAGATCAGTTTCTTGACCGCCTCCCAACTTGCGAGCCCGGCTGCGTTCTCCTTGACTTGCAGATGCCCGGCTTATCCGGACCGCAAGTTCAACATCGACTCTCCGCGCTTGCACCTCTTATCCCGGTCGTATTCCTGACGGGCGAAGGTGACATAAAGGCAGGCGTCGACGCGATGAAAGCAGGCGCACAGGACTTCTTGGAAAAGACCAGCTCGGCGGCGGTGCTGATGGAGGCGATCGAGCGAGCGCTAGCGCAATATGAGAGGCGACGGGCCGAGCACGACCGTCTGCGGAAACTGAGAGCCTTGATTGCGAGCTTGAGCGCGCGTGAAGCCGAAGTCTTTGGGCTGATCATCCGTGGCCATCTCAACAAGCAGATTGCGTATGCCCTTGGCATATCGGAGCGAACGGTGAAGGTGCATCGCCATCAGGTCATGGAGAAGCTCGGAGCACGCTCGCTGGCGGAGGTCGTATCGATCGCCGCCGATATCGGTCGTACTGCGACCCCGGGGTGATCGGACAATCTTCCCCTTAGGGCAATATCAAGCAGCCGCCGACACGCCTACAATGACAGACAATTGCGTATTCGCGCACTGTCACGCATGGGGGCATGAGGTGGGAAAGCTGCGCCGCACTGTCGCTGTCGTCGACGATGATGCGAGTCTACGTCGAAGCGTCGGGCGGCTCCTCAATGCCTACGGATTTTCGGCTGTCGAATATGCATCGGCGGAAGCTTTTCTCGTTCGCGACCCGAAGACGCCGATCGACTGTCTCGTGCTGGACATCGACCTCGGAGGCATGTCCGGCATCGAACTGCAGCGCAGGCTGAAAGGGGCTGGAGCGAAGCTGCCGATCATCTTCATCACCGCCCTGGAAGACATGCGCCTGCAGACCGAGGCGGAGCGGGCTGGATGTATCGCATATTTGCGGAAGCCCTTCGCGGGATCCGTACTCATCGACGCAATCAAGAAGGCGCTCGGATTGTGAGTTCTTGATCGAGGAGAGACCGCCACGACGGCAGGTCAAAAGGCGGACCAGTTATTCACCTTTGGCAGGGAGGCTGAACATGGAATGGCTCAGACACTGGCGGCCGATGGCCGAAGCGCTGGCAATGGCATCATGCCTTAGTGTGCATCCGTTGACTGTCGGAACGGCGTCTGCGCAGCAGGCGAAGCCGAACATCCTGTTCATTCTGGCGGACAATATCGGCTATGGCGACATCGGAGCCTACGGAGGCGGGGAGTTGCGCGGATCGCCAACGCCGCGCATCGACCAGCTTTCCTCGGAAGGACTGCGGTTGACGCAGTTTCTGGTCGAGCCTTCCTGTACGCCCTCACGGGCCGCCTTGATGACAGGGCGTTATTCCATCCGTTCCGGACTGTCGCTGGTTGCGGTTCCTGGCACGCAATTCTCACTGCCGGAGAACGAGATCACCATGGCGGAGATGCTGCACGACGCCGGCTATGCTACTGCCATCTTCGGCAAGTGGCACCTCGGCGCGCAAACCTACAGTCAACCGCAAAACCAGGGCTTCGATGAATATTACGGAATTCCGCCCGGCGACACCTGGGACGCGTTTGGAATGATCCGCCAGGGCAGGCAGACCAAGACTGTCGATATCGCTCTCGACAAGGGGCCGCAAATAGTCACCGCGAACCGAGGCGAGCCGCTTAAGTCCGTGAAGCCCTACACAGAGGAGGTGCGTCGCGGGATCGACTGGGAGCTGGTGGATCACGGCGTCGATTTCATAAAGCGTCAGAAGGCCGCGGGCAGGCCCTTCTTCCTGTACTTGCCGATTTCCCGGACCCACTTTCCTAACCTGCCCTCAAAACGGTTCGAAGGCGCGTCCCGCATCGGGCAGTTCGGCGATTCACTAATGGAAGGTGATGCTATTGTCGGTACGCTGCTCGACACATTGAAGGAGCTTGAAGCAGAGAAGGACACTGTTGTCGTCTTCGCGTCTGACAATGGACCGGACGGTCCCGGCGCGAGCCGGTTCGGCGCCGACATGCCAGACATCGGAGCCTCCGGACCTTACCGCGGCGCGTTGGGCGAAATTAGCGAAGGCGCAATCCGCACCGCTGCCATCATCCGCTGGCCGCAACGGATCACGCCACGATCCTCGTACGCGATGTTCTCGATCATGGATTTCTTCCCGACCTTCGCGCACATTACGGGTGGCAAAGTGCCGGACGACCGGTCGATTGATGGAGTGGACCAGAGCAAGCTTCTGCTCGGCGAAGATGACGACGGCGCGCGCGAGCATCTGCTGACCTTCGTCGGATCGGAACTGGTCGCAGTCCGCTGGAAGCAATTCCGGGCCTATTTTGCCGACGTAGCCCCCGGCCGGAGCGGCGCGGGCGGCGCGGTACTGATGGGTGGCGTCGGCGCGAGTGCTGCGCCCATGAACGGCTATCCGCAGGTGTTCAACATCGAGGCCGACCCGCAGGAGGAGCACAATATCGGCGAGATGTACAACTGGGTTCTCGGACCGATATTGAAGATAGTGGAGGAATACAAGATGACCCTCCAACGATCTCCCAATCCACCTGCGGCAAACATGACGAGGTTCTGATCCTGTGCTGCTCTGGGTATGATAAACGACTGGGCGAAAGCCAAATTCTCCCTCGCGACTACACTACCCACGCTGTCGGCAATACGCTACCCGCGATCTAGGGCATGGAATTGATACTCTTGCTGGGATGAATGTGATCCGCTCAATATATTTCGCGTCAACGGAGCATGATCACGAGCGCGTAGATTATGTTCGTCGCAGACGTATGCTCAGGACAGCGGCACGCATCGTATAATGGGCTCCGCGAAGTCCAGGATAATGCCACGATTTACGCGCTCGATTGAGTGGCGCTGGCAGAGAAAAAAGGCAAGAATTTTTTCTGGCCTTGGTCTTGAATCCGAAAATCTCAAAAACCAAATCG